>CAZAQV010000010.1:92774-181899 GCA_964487255.1 uncultured Polyangiales bacterium
TCATCGCCGTCGTGCACACAGCAGCCGTCTGCGTCGCAACCGGCGGGGATCTGACAGCCACCCTTATCGTTTCCTTGGCCACTGTTTCCATCCCAATAGCAGTCGACCTTTCCGCTATGCGGGTCGTCGATGTTATCGCCTGCGATGCCGGTAGGGCTGTTGTGCCCTCCGTTCCCTTCGCCTTGGCCGTTGTGTCCGCGAAGCGGCAGTGCGTTGGGCACAAAAGTGGTCATGTCCGGATCGCAAGGCTGGCCGTCCGCGTCGTGTAGGTACAGCGCCGAGGAACTCGGGCCGGCGTTGGAACAACTGACGACCACGAAACTCAGAGCAGCGAGCGCGCAAAATAAGACCTTCATTCAAACCTCCTGGGCATTCAGGTATGAGCAAAGAGTGGGCCAGATTGAATTGTCAGTGATCTTGGAGACGGACTGCTACTCGTGATGTTCCTCACCGGAACGCGCCACGCGCCAGTGTTGCGTGCGCGGCAAATCCGATGGTGTAAAGCTACAGCATCAATGCGTCTTTGCGCGTTGTTGCGCGCTGCTTGATCAGCGACCGCGGCGTGAACGACGACGGCGTTTGGGGCGCGGCAGTTCAGGCGCTTCGTCGCCGCGACCCGCGGCCTCGATGGCGCAGAAGCTTGCAGCGTCGGTGTAGAAGTCGCGCGCCGTGAGTTTGTCTGCCTTGCCCGCCAGAAGTCTACTTTGCGCGCCGAGAATGACGCGGACCCGATCGCGGAGACGTCGTGGCACGGTGAGTCTCTCGGTCATGTCTTCAAAGAAGGAATCGATGGCTGTCGCGGGCCGACGGCTGTCTTGGGTCCACTCGCGGATCGAGCCGTGAAGTAGGCTGGTAAAAAGCACGGCATCGCTGACTTGCTCACCTTCGGCGTGGCGACGGTCGATTTCTTGGAGACGCCGCCAGAGCGCGCTCGTTCCGGGGGCGTGCTCGTCGAGCAGCGAGGACAGCTCTGGCAAGATCTCTGCGAGAATGCCCGTGTCCCAGGCGAGATAGATGGAGCGCTGAGCAGCGCCGCCACGCATCAAACGAAAGATCTCTTCGAGCACGCGCGGCGCAGAGGCCTCGCGCAGAGTCGTCCGGTGTAAGCGCATGCTGTCGTAAAGGTCGGGGTCGATACCCAGGTCGAGTCGAGCGCTAAACTTGAGCGCTCTGAGGATGCGTACCGGGTCCTCGCGCAGCCTGATGTCGGGGTCGCCGATCATGCGTACGACTTGGGCTTCGAGGTCCGGAACGCCGCCCACGTAATCGATCACGGCCTCTTGTTCGATGTCGTAGAACAAACCATTGATCGTGAAGTCGCGGCGAAGTGCGTCCTCGTGTGGCTCCCCGAAGACGTTGTCACGCCGGATCGGTTCGCCGGTGTTCGCGCCTGGATCACGGCGAAAGGTTGCTGTCTCGATGATCTTTCCGCCTGAAAACAAAATGTGCGCCAACCGAAAGCGACGCCCGATGATGCGACAGTTGCCAAAGAGGGAGCGGACCTCCTGCGGGTGTGCGCTGGTCGCTACGTCGAAGTCTTTTGGCTTTCGACCGAGCAGTAGGTCGCGCACGCCGCCTCCAACTAGGTAGGCCGTGTGTCCGTTGCGCTTGAGTCGACGCAGGACCTTTGCCGCATCGCGGTCGATGAGGTCAGCCGGGATGGCTTGTTCGTGGACCGCGGGTTCGGGGACTTCTGAGGCCTTGTCGCGCTCAAGATTGGTTACGTTGGCGTCTGCATCCATGGCGTGTTCGAGAGATTCGCCCGTCGAAAGCTGTCACAATGCTACCACAGAGCGCGCAAAACGCTGTGATAAGTCTTGTGGTTGCGGAACCCGCTTCGCTTCTGACATCGTCGTGCCATGACCGATCTCGATCCAGCACGGCTCATCATCGCTGGTTTTCGCGGCAATAGCCTACCTTCGCGCTATGAGAACTGGCTTCAGAAGGGTGCACTAGGGGGGATCATCCTATTTTCACGCAACTTTGACGGGGCGGAGGGGGCGAGAGGTATCGTTGCAGCGGCCCGCGCTGCGCAGCCGCAGATGATCGCAGCCGTCGACCAAGAAGGGGGACGAGTCCAGCGGCTCAAAGAGCTTCAGCTTCCGCCGGCGGCGCATTGGAAAGAGTGGGGGAACCCGTCGCTCACGCGCGAAGCGGGCCTGCAGCTAGGTCGCTTTCTTGCCGCGCTTGGCTTCAACTTGGACTTTGCCCCGGTCGTGGACGTCAATACGAACCCGGACAACCCGGTGATTGGTGACCGCGCTTTCGGCGACGAGGTGGGCACGGTCGTCGCGTACGCACGCGCTTTTGCCGAAGGGCTGCACGAGGCGGGCGTTGCTTCGTGCGCCAAGCACTTTCCGGGGCACGGCGACACCGATACCGACTCGCACCTGGCGCTGCCGCGGCTGGCGCACGACATGGAGCGCCTCGAACGGGTGGAGCTGGCGAGTTTTGCGGAGTTTGTCGACCTGCCTGCCTGGATGACGGCGCATATCCTGTTCACGAGCATCGACGACAAATACCCCGCGACGCTGTCCGAGTCGGCGATCGCGGTCGCGCGACAGAAGCTCGGCTACTCGGGCGTGATCATCAGCGACGACTTGGAGATGAACGCGATCTCCTCTCACCACGGGTACGCAGACGCAGCAGTGGCCGCGATCGAGGCCGGTTGCGATGCGCTGCTGGTTTGTTCGGAGGAGTCGGCGGTGGTGGAGGCACGCGAAGCGCTTCGTGCAGAGGCTGTCCGTAGCCCCACGTTCCGAGCGCGGGTTGCCCAGTCGTGGCAGCGCGTTGCCGCACTCATCGAGCGTTTCCCGATGCCCTCCAGCGCGCCAGGAGCGTGGCAAGACGTGCTCGATAGCCCCGGCGTCAGCGCCTTGAAGTCGCGGTTAAGCGAGCGGCTCGGGGAGCGCGATGGCTGAGTCGACAAAGCGCATCTACTCATGGAACGTCAACGGCCTGCGTGCGTGCGCGCGCAAAGGTTTCGTCGAGTGGCTTAAGGGGTCCCGCGGCCACCTGGTTTGCGTGCAAGAAGTCCGTGCGCATCTTGAACAGATCGACCCCGATCTACGTGCGCCTGGGCGCTGGAAGTCTGGGTTTTCGAGTGCAGAGCGCAAAGGCTATTCGGGGGTCGGCTATTTTTCGCGCCAGGCGCCCAGCGCTTGTGAGACCTCACTCGGTGAAGCGCGATTCGATCGCGAGGGACGTGTGCAGCTCCTGCGCTTTGGCCAGCTCAACGTCGCGAACGTCTACTTTCCGAATGGCAGCGGCCCCGGACGCGACCACAGCCGCGTGCCCTACAAACTGGAGTTTTACCGAAAGTTGTTTGATCGCCTCGCCGACGACTTCCGTGCGGGCGTGCCCTGGCTCGTTGTAGGGGACTTTAACACGGCCCATCAAGAATGGGACCTCGCGCGTCCCAAGCAAAACCACAAGACAAGTGGCTTTTTGCCGTCTGAACGTGAGGAACTCGATCGTTGGCTCCGAGCTGGGTGGATCGACACGTTTCGCGCAAACCTGCCTCCGCGGAGGCAGCAAGAAGAAGGTCATTACACGTGGTGGAGTCAGCGGGCAGGTGTTCGCGAGCGTAACATTGGCTGGCGAATCGACTACATGCTCGCTTCACCCGGCTTGGCGCCCCGCATCACGGCTGCTCGCATCCATCCGGACGTGTTCGGGTCCGACCACTGCCCCATCTCGGTCGACCTCGACGCGTCGCTCTTCGTGGGCTAAGTACCCGCGCCCAAGATTGTCGAGTGGATGTATTCGGAAATACTGCAGGCCTTGCGCCCGCCCAAATGAAGGCACTGGAGCGACTGTATCGTCGCAGCGCGCCGTTCGAAGAGCTGTATCCTCGTGAGCTGGCCAATGCGATGTGTGAGGTCGCTGCGTCGACCCACCGACAAGTCGGCGTGCTCGCCGATCGACAGGGCAAGATCCAGTGGGTCATTCTTGGCGATCACTCCCAGCTGATGTTGCCGGACATCGGACGTTTGCGCGGCGCACAAGGTCGCTTTCGAGGCTTGCGTTTGCTCCACACGCACCTCAACCACGAGCCTCTCACGCGCGACGACCTCGTCGACCTGACACGACTCCGGCTCGATCTTGTCGTTGCGGTGTGCATGTCCCCCGAGGCAAGACCGCAGACCATCTACTACGCCCACAACGCCCCGGTTGAAGAGGGCGGGGATGAGAAGCCTTTTGTCGAACACGGGCCGATTCCGTTTGCACAAGTCGATGTCGATGTGCCCGCGCTCATCGCGGCGCTCGAGGGCGAGTTTGCGAAGGTTCGGCGTACGCGCGCGGTCGCCAAAGACGGGCGCGCGATTTTGATCCATGTGACCGACCGAAAGGGAGCTGCAAAGGCCGAAGATTCTCTGGTCGAGCTGCGCGAGCTTGCACGGACGGCCGGTGTGGTCGTGGTCGACGAAATCCTGCAGGTTCGCGAGCGCGTCGACCCGAAGTTTGTGATGGGACGTGGTAAGCTCGAAGACGTCGTCATTCGTGCGATGCAGCTCGACGCCGATGTGCTCGTCGTGGACCGCAACCTTAGTCCCGCCCAAGGGTCTGCGATTGCGGTCATGACCGACCTCAAGGTCATCGATCGCACGCAGCTCATCCTCGATATCTTCGCGCAACGCGCTCAAAGCGCGGATGGCCGGCTTCAGGTGGAACTTGCACAGATGCAGTATCTCTTGCCTCGCCTGGGCACGCGCGACGATGGGCTTTCGCGCCTGACCGGTGGTATCGGCGGCCGCGGTCCCGGCGAAACCAAGCTAGAGATCGGCCGCCGGCGTGCGCACGAACGCATCGCACGCCTCAAAAAGCAGCTCAAAAAGCACGAGAAACAACGTGTCCAACGTCGGCGTCGCCGACAACGGCGGGGTGTTCCGGTGGTCGCCATCGTGGGTTACACCAATGCCGGAAAGAGCACGCTTCTCAATGCGCTCACCAAATCGGACGAGCTCGCCGAGGACAAACTTTTCGCGACACTCGACACGCGTTCGCGACGCATTCGTTTTCCGCGCGAGCGTGAGCTCGTCATCACCGACACGGTCGGTTTCATCCGCGACTTGCCGAGGGACCTGTTCAATGCCTTTCGTGCAACCTTCGAAGAGGCGCAAGATGCCGACCTCTTGCTTCAAGTCGTCGATATCTCCGACCCTTGCCACGACGACCATGTGCGAACGACCGAGCAGCTGCTCAGTGAACTCGATCTCGACCAGGTTCCGACACTCGTCGTGTATAACAAGGTCGACCAGGCACACTCCAAAGTTGTGCAGCGGGCGACCGAACGTCCCGACACGCTCGCTGTCTCGGCTCTGGACCGTGAGACGCTCTATCCATTGCTCGAACGCATGGAGCGCATGCTCTTCGACGAAGGACTCGAAACCCAGAATGGGGAAGAGTCGCAGGAAGTGGATCGAAACGGAACGACTGACCCAGATCTGGACATGCTGAAGGATGCAGCTCGTGTGGTGCTCATCGCGGGCGTCGATTACACGAAGAAGCGTCCAGGTCTGTTGCAGAAAATCACCGAACGCCAGGCGATCGAGTCGTTGGCCGCGGAGGTGAGCAATTCCGAGGACGTTGGAGCAGATTTGATGATGAGTGGAACACACCTCGTCTGCTTCGAGCTGGACGAGAGCGAGGTTGTCGTCGAGTGGCTCGCGCCCGACTACGTGCGAGTTTGGGGAGGAAGTGACCGCCGACTCCGCGACCCTGAGCAGTTTGCTAGCCTTTTGGCCTTGTAGCACTGGCTTCGCGGAACATACCCACCCTCTTGCCCTGGGATCCAAGTGAACTTGATCCCACCGCCCAGTCGCCTTTTGCACAAACCCGTGCTGTGTGCGGATGGCTCTTCCAAATTCCACACGAACCTTCCTCTTGTAGGCAAACGCTTTCCGGAAAGCGTCGTCGGTTTCTGAGTCGAGGGGGATAATGCAGCTTCGATGCCAACGCCGTGCTGGGAGAAAACAGAGTCGTTGTGAAAGGGACGCATGCTGGGACGCCGATCTCTGACGCCAGCGAGACGCCAGCTGGCGCGTTTCGATAGCATCCGATGCTGGCCGTTCAGTTGAGGCCTTGTAGACGGTCCGCTGCGGCGACGGCGTCGATGATGAGCTTGCGTGCCCCGGCCTCGATAAGCGCCTGGGCAACGTCACGGCCAAGCTGCGCAGCGTCGCCAAGACTTAGCGCAAAAGGCCTGCGCAGAGATTCTGAGCGCGAGCCACAAAGGCGCTGGTCTCCGTCGAGCGAGGCGACCATCCCGTCGAACTGTACGAGCGAGCCGTCTTCAGAAAAGCGCGCGTAGCCAGCGATGGGAGATTTGCAGTTACCCTCGAGCGCCCCGAGAAAGGCCCGCTCGATCGTGACCGCAATGCGCGTGGGGACATGCTCGAATGCGCTCAGGCGCTCGCGCAGATCGCTACGCGATGCGACGCCCTCGATGGCCAAGGCGCCCTGACCGACCGCGGGGATGCACCACTCGGGCGAAAGGACTTTGCGTGGTGGGTCGAGTCCGAGTCGGCGCAATCCGGCCTCGGCGAGCACGATCGCGTCGAAGTCGCCACTCTCGAGACGACCAAGCCGGGTCGGCACGTTGCCGCGCAGAGACTTGAAGCGCAGATCGGGTCGACGTGCCCGAAGCTGCGCCGTCCGGCGCAGAGAAGAGGTGCCTACGCTTGCACCAGCCGGCAGGTCATCGAGGTCGACACCTCCGGGCGTGATGAGCGCGTCACGCGCGTCATGACGCTCAGGCACGCAAAGAACATCCATACCATCGAGCAGTTCCGCCGGCACATCTTTGTACGAATGCACGGCCAAGTCCGCGCTGCCATCCGCCAGGCATTGTTCGACCTCGCTGACGAAGAGTCCTTTGCCCCCCACCGCCATGAGTGGGCGATCGAGAATTTTGTCCCCTTGGGTGACGACAGGGTGCTCGGCGACCTCGGTGTTCTCGTCTTGGGCTTTGAGTTGTCCGGCAACCCATCGGGTCTGAACGAGTGCGAGTTCGGAGCGGCGGGTGGCGATGGTGATCTTCATGAGCTTCCTTCGGGCGCAGAGCGAGCGGGTAGGGCGCCGTCCTCTTCTTCGGCTCGAGTAGGCCTGCTCTCCGCCTCTGAGCCAAGATCTATCTCGAGCGCAAACAGTCGTTGGACCGCCTCGACGAGTGCCTCGCGGTTCTCTCCGGGTCGTTTGAGTTCCGTGAGCGGTGCGTGCAGGAGCTTGTTGACCAAGCGATGAGCCAACGCATCGAGAACCTCAGGCTGTGCGTGATCGGAGCTGCTTATCTTGGCTTTTGCACGAGCGATCTCTTCGTCCACGATTTGTCGAAAGCCTTCGCGAAGCGCGACGACGGTGGGCCCAAGAACGAGGTTCCGCCTCCATTGCGCAAACTCCCGCGCGGCCTCTTCAATCAGGGAGCGCGCTTCTTCTGCGGCCTGCTCACGCTGTTGACGGTTCTCGAGCGCGACGGCGTTAAGGTCGTCAACGTCGTAAAGATAGACGTTGGACAGGTCGCGCACCCTCGGTTCGATGTCGCGAGGCACTGCGATATCGACCAAAAAGAGCGGCCGACCGCGCCGCGTGCGCGCAATCTTTTTCATTTCGCCGTAGCGCACGATCGGCTCGGGGCTCGCGGTCGAGCTGACGCACACGTCGACGTTGGAGAGCAACATGTCGAGTTCGGACCAGGGTCGATGAATGCCACCGCATGATTGCGCAAGCGTTTGTGCGCGCTCGGAGCTTCGATTGATGACCGTAAGCGCGGCACCTTGTTTGGCCAATAGGGATGCTGCACTTTCCGCCATCTCGCCGGCTCCGACCAGCAGGGCTCGCTTTCCGGCCAAGTCACCGAAGATCTGCCGCGTCAGATCGACCGCGATCGATGAAATCGACACCGTTCCCTCGGCGATCGCCGTTTCATGACGCACGCGCTTGGCGGCGGAGAACGCTCGCTGAAAACAACTTTTGACCAACGGACTGAGCGGCCCGGTACGTTCGGCGGCGGTCACGGCCTGTTTCACTTGTCCGAGAATCTGCGGCTCACCAACCACCATCGAGTCGAGGCTCGAGGCCACACGAAAGCAGTACTCCACCGCGTCGTCTCCGGTTCGTACGTACAGCAGGTCGCGTAGCGGGGTCTCACTTTTCGAAGAGAGATAGGATTGCGCGGCGCCGATCGCTGATGCGGGGTGAGGGCTGGAGCCGTAGATCTCTACGCGATTGCAAGTGGAGAGCAAGACAGCGCCGTGCAATCCCATGCGCTGGATCTCTCGCAGCTCGGTCGACAGCTCCGAGGTTGCCACCGAGAGCTTCTCGCGAACTTCGATCGGCGCTGTGTGGTGAGAGAGCCCGACGACGAAAAACTCAGACTCACTCATGCCCCACCTTGCGCGCGAAGCACGTAACCGAGAAGGACGAGCAGGCCGCAGACAAAGCCGACGACCGTGCCCAAGGCTGCTCGTCGGCCGCGCCACCCCATGAGCTGCCGGGCGATCAGCACCAGGCCAAAAATGCCCCACGCGACGATGCCGCCGATCTGCTCGGTCGTCAGGCCCCCGGCCTGGGCGATTGAAAACGCGCCCGTGACCATGCCGATCGTCATCAGCGGAAAGCCGATCACAACCAGTCGAAAGCTGAGTTTCTCCATCACATCGAGCGCCGGAAGGCGACGGAACACGCCTGCCACATTGCGTGTTCGAAGCAGTCGCTCCGAGATGAGATAGGTCAGCGCCACGGCGGCCGCCAGCGCAAACAAGCTGAGTCCCGCGATGTTCGACCCGATGTGTGCCTCGAGCAGCGCCGACTTCATTTTGTGGGCGGCTTCCGGCCCCTGTCGACCGACCAAGCTGCCAGCAGCGAGAAGCAAACAAAGCGGCGCAACGAACGCCCCGAGTGGCACTAGCCCTTTACGAAGGGAGAGTACGAGAAAGGTTGCCGCAAGTCCGAGCGCGACGATCGAGAGCGTGCCGAAGATGTCAAAGATGAAACGGCCGTGAACAACCGCGGCCGCAACATGAACGGCGTGCGCCCCGACCCCGACTGCGAACACAGCGCGAGCTCCTCGGACGGCGCCCTCGACGCCGCGCAAGAGGTGAACGAAAAACAGGACGGTGGCGATCAGATACGCCACGCCTCCTACGATGACCGCAGCAATCATTGCTCGTTGGGGTCAAACAACGGGCGACATACGAAACCGTCGACTACGTTGTAGGCGTTGTCGCCGAGCAGAATCGAACCGCTGACATGCTCGGCGCCCATTTCTGCGAGTTGTTCCATGTCTTTGGCTTTGCCGACCAAGCCGTGGGCGTCTGCTTCCCCGGTTGCCTCTTCGCCGACATACACGCCCGGTTTCATCTCAAGCATGTAGCCCGAGGGGATGAGGATGAGCGTGTCGCCTTCGAAGTCGGCGCGCTCGGATTCGATCCATAGATCGAGCCGCTCTTGGGAAAGAAACAAACGATTTTGACCCTCGGCACTCATCGCGATCGCCAAATTCTACCACGCCTAGCTTCGCCTGACCAAGAAGGTAGTTGACAGTTTATCCTAGGCTTCTTAGGAACAAGGGTATGGCTGGAGACAACGTCCTCACGATCAACGACCTCAACTTCGATAGCGAGGTCGTCAACTCTGACTTGCCCGTTTTGGTAGACTTTACCGCCAGTTGGTGTGGTCCGTGTCGCCAGATTGCGCCCCTCGTCGACGAACTGGCCGACGAGTATGTAGGTAAAGTTCGAGTCGCCAAGGTGGACATCGACGAGAGCCAAGCGACAGCCGCCAAGTACGGTATCCGTGGCGTGCCCTCGCTCAAGGTCTTTAAGGGCGGCCAGGTCGTGGCTGAGCACATGGGCGCGGCGCCCAAGAGCAAGCTCGAAGACTTGATCAAGCGCGCCCTCTAAACAGAGGAAACAGCGTCATATTGGCTGGGAGGCAAACGCAAGACAAGGCGGAGCCGAGGAGCCCGCGTAAGCCTATGTTTGAATAGGTGCGCAGGCACCGGAGGCAACAACGCGGTATTGCGTTTTGGATCGCTGCCAAGGGGATGCTGTTTAGACGCAGCTGCCGTCCATGCACATCATGGACGAGCCGCAGGCCGTGCCGTTGTCGACGTTGCAAGTGCCCGTGTTGGCGTTGCATGTCATCTGTTGGCACTCCCCGCTGGCGCCTGAGCAATCCACGGCAGTTCCCGCGTCGCAGGCGCCTGCGCCGTCGCACTTGTTGCCGGTGGTGCACAGGTCACCATCGTCACAGTCTTTGGTGTCGGGCTCGTTTTGAGGCTTACACGCGCCATCGCTGGTGTCGCAAGCGTGCACGGTGCAGTCGTTGCCGTCCTGTGTACAGGTTACGTCGGTGCCGCCACAACTTCCCGAGCCGTCGCATTTGTCGCCGGTGGTGCAGAGGTCGCCATCGTCACAGTCTTTGGTGTCGGGCTCGTTTTGAGGCTTACACGCGCCATCGCCAGGGTCGCAAGCGTGCACGGTGCAGTCGTTGGCGTCTTGTGAGCAAGTGACCGCCGCACCCGAATCGCAGCTGCCAGCGCCGTCGCACTTGTTTCCGGTGGTGCACATGTTGCCATCGTCACAGTCTTTGGTGTTCGGCTCATTTTGGGGCTTGCACGCGCCATCGCTGGCGTCGCAGGTGTGCACGGTGCAGTCGTTGCCGTCCTGTGTACAGGTTACGTCGGTGCCGCCACAGCTTCCCGAGCCGTCACACTGATCTGCGGTCGTGCATAGGTCACCATCGTTGCAGCCAAACCCCATTGCGCGGTCCTGCGTAGTGCAGCCGGTGCCAGAGTTGCAGCCATTGATGGTGCACTGGTTGCCGTCGTCGCAGTCCGGGGGCGCTCCGCCGACGCAGGTTCCAGAGCTGTTGCACTTGTCGCTTTCCGTGCAGGCATCACCGTCTTCGCAGTCGGTATCGACTGGGCGATTCGTCCACTGCAAGGGGGTATTGGCTTCACACCGCTGACAGGGAAAGCCGGCTCGACCCTGGTTGTCGTTGTAACAAACGCCGCCGATCAAGCACTTGGTGTTGGAGAGTTCGTTGAGACATTGCCCGTTGGCTGGGTTGCAGCTGTCGCTGGTGCATGAAAGCGTATCGTTGCAGTCTTTGCTCGTCCCTGGAACGCAGCTTCCGGTATCGTTGCACTGGTCGCCGAGGGTGCAGGCGTCGCCATCGCTACAAGTTTCGCCTTGTGCGAGGTTGGTCCACTCCGACAAGCTCGTGTCCGGGTCGCAAACCTGACAAGAGTTGTCTGGGTTCGCAACGCCTCGGGCGACACACATGCTGTCGATGTTGCAATTGTCTGTCGAGGTCAAGTGGGTGCACTCGTCTGCAGTGTCATCGCAGCCGTCGATATTGCAGAGGTTGTCGTCGCTACAGTCACGCTCCGTGCCCTCGCAGTTTCCTTTGCCGTCGCATTGATCGATTTCGGTGCAAAAGAGCCCGTCGTCACAGCTCGTACCGAGGGTCCGGTTGCTCCACGCTTCAGCTTCGATCTCGGCCGCACACCACTGACAGTCATTGTCGGGATTGGCTTCTTCGTCGGCAAAGCACGAGCCGTCAATCAGGCAGCTTCCCGTGACGATTTCGTTCTGGCAGCCCGCCACCTCATCGCATGAGTCATCGGTGCAGGTGAGGCCATCGTCGCAGCTGCGTGTTTGACCTGTGCACGTGCCGTTGCCGTCGCAGGCGTCGTTTTCGGTACACGCCTTGCCGTCGTCGCAAGTCGTGCCACTCGGTCGTGGGTCGGCAAAGCAGCTGCCCCCACGGCACACGCCGACCACGCAATCATTGTTAAAGGCGCTGCAGTCGACGCCGAGACAGTCCTCGGACGCGTCCGGGGAGGCGTCTAGGCTTCCGTCGAGCGTTGCGTCTTCACCACCGTCGGAAGCGCCGATCCGCGAACGATCAAATTCGGTAACCGCGGAGCAGCTTGCCAAGAGGGCAAAAAAACCAAGCAATGGGACGGGCCGCAAGTAGGAACTCTGCATAGACGGATTCTACCGAGATCCACGAGCCTGACCAATTTGTCCCCACCTTGATAATGTAGGGCAAAGTGCTCAAGGTAAGGGTGAGATTGAACAAATGCTCCGTGGCACCCTCGCCTGGCGCTTCCACGCTGTGTATACCGCTTCCGCCATGTCTGGAGACCGGCAAATTCGCGTCCTTCTCGAGATGACCCGCAAGTTGGTCGACGCTCCGGACTTACCCACTGCCCTGCAGCATGTGACCGACGCAGGTCTGGCACTTCTGCCCTCCGATCACGTTTCCGTGCGTCTTTTCAACGCCGATCGAACCGAGCTTCTGTGCGGAGCGAGGTCTGGCAGCGGGCGGCGCACCGCGCCGCTGTCGTTTCGCCCGGGCCAAGGTCTCGTCGGCTGGGTTGCGGACAACGGTCGCGTCATCCATTTGGGTAACGCGCCGGACGACCCGCGCTTCGTGCGCTCGTCGGATCAGGGGTTCGAGGTCCTTTCGATCGTCGCCGCGCCGATGTGGTCTGCGGGCTCGGTGATCGGGGTGCTTTCTGCCAGTGCCCACCAGGCAAACATCTTTGATTCTGAGCACCTCGACCTGGTGAGGTTACTTGCGAATTGCGCCGTTCCCCCGATCGAGACAGCGCGCCTTCGTGAACTGGCTCTGACCGATGAGCAAACGCAGGCTTACAACCGCCGTTATGAACGACCGCGCCTCGAAGAGGAGATGGAGCGTGCCCGTCGCTACGGCGAGGCCTTGTCGGTGTTGATGCTCGACCTCGATCATTTCAAGCTTGTCAACGATCAGTTTGGACATGCGGTGGGAGATCAGGTTCTCGAAGAGTTTGCCAACCGCGTGCGGGGCGCGACCAGGCGCCACGACATCTTTATTCGGCACGGTGGCGAAGAGTTTTTTCTCATCATGCCGAACACCGATGCGGAGATGGCCGTCAATGTTGCCGAGCGCATCCTCGCACAAACGCGCGACACACCCTTCGAGGTCGACAGCACCGACCCCATTGCGCAGACCGTGTCAGGTGGCGTGGCGACTTGGGATGGCCGAGAGGGCTCGGAATCGCTCAAGATCCGTGCCGACGCAGCCCTTTATGAAGCGAAAAATAAAGGGCGAGATCGAGTTTGTGTAGCGCAGACCGCAGGTGACACGGACTCGCCGACATCGAGGTGAGACGTTGGTCAAATCTAGGCGCTGGCGGTCCAGATCGGATAGCCTCTGTGCATGCGTAGTCGGGCAGTTCTATCGTTTGGTTTGGTGGTAGTCTTCGCGTGTGGTGGTGCCAGCCGCGTGACCGACGAGACCTACAAGCGTTTGCGAAGCATGACCGAGACCCCGGTCGAGACACAATCAGAGAGCGCGCATCGTAGTCAGGTTCTTGAGGCTGCACTCAATGAAAGAGCGTTTGCCAACATGACGCGTGCGCAGGTGTCTGCCAAGATCGGCCAAGGTGACGATTGCTCGCGGCACAGCGAGTGCAAGCGCCAGGGGTTCTTCGACGACGACTGGTACTTCACGATGGGGGCTGAGGGCAGCAACTACGCGCCGCCAGTGCTTATCATCGGCTTCGACCAGTTCGGACGCGTCAAGCGCACGTGGAACATGCGCACCCACGATGACTAGAGCGTTCACAGGGGTTGTTGGAGTTCTTCTTCGGACTGCTGGCGAAACACCTGAAAGAAGTAGCTTCCCTCGCCTTTTTCGGCGGTGACTTGCAGGACGTACTCGCCCGATCGGCCCGGGCAGTAGCGAAGATCTGGAAACGCGGTCGTGCTTTCGTCCTGCGCGACCACCTTGCCGTTTTCGCGCAAGGTCAAACCGATGTCGTTGAGCCCACGTTCGCCCACTGCGAGTAGGGCATAGCAAGACCCACCTGCGAGTGAGAACTGATGGGTCTGTGAGCTGCCGCGGCGACGAAGTGACCCCGTTGCAGGCTCGCTGTTTTCGTCGGGGACGTACGACTCCATCCCGAGCAGTGTCGTGACTTCCATCAGACGTACATAGATGAGACCCGCGAGCCCGAACGGACCGCGTGTGCCGCGTGGCCAGTGATACGGGGCATAGACGAAGCGCCCGCCACCGCGCAGCATGGACACGCGCAGCTTGTGTGTCCCTGTTTCGTCGGGGCAAGCGCGCACGATCGCTGTCGAACCCTCATCAAGCTCGTGGTCGATGGCCGTTCCGTCGGCGCCATACAGAGAGACATCGAGGTTCTCGATGCCCCGGTCTCCCACGGCGATGACCGCATAGCAGCGACCGCCTTGCAGCGAGACGTCGAGTTCTCGCAGGCCACCTTGGTCGAGTGCGAACTGCATCGGTTGCCCCATCGGGAGGTAGCCGCGAGCGCGGATGTCGCCATCAACACGCCGGACATTCTCGTCTAGACCGGGGTTGGCTTGGGCCGGCCCGACGGGCGCACTTTGGTTGGACGATGGGTCGCTCGTGGCCTGGGCGGTCGAGACGCCGCGTTCGTAGGCTGCCAAAAACACCGTCCCGTTGCCGTCTTGCACGCTCGCCTGAAGGACGAGCTGAAGCGTTTCCTTCGGGCACAACCGAACCACAGCATCGGGGTCGCTTTCGTTGTCTTCGGCGATGGTCTTGCCGTCCTGAAGGGCCAACGCCAAACGTGTGTCCGTGACACCAGGGCCACCAAACGCGGCGTATGTGTAGCAACCGCCACCCTCCACGCGAATGGGGAAATCCTGACGTACGCCACGACGTAGTGGAACGCCGGCAGGCTCTGCGATGCGGCCGTAGTTCTCTTCGCTCATCGTCTCGTCGTAATTGGTGAGACGCGCTTTGGTTTCCGTATCGATCTTGGCCTTGGCTGGAGTGGGGCGGGTTGCTCCGGTCGGGGGAAAGTAGCTTGCAAGCGGTGGTTGCGGGTTGCGCCCGCGAAACGATACGACGCTGACGTTGCCCTGACCGCGCGCCATATGGACTCGGGCTGTCGCACGCATGCTGCGATCGGGGCACACGTGGACCCAGGGGTTTGCATCGGGAAAGTGGTTGTCCGCTTTGGCGTGGCCGTCTTGGTCGAGTAAGACCATGTTGACATCTCCGTCCGCAGGACCCAGCGCCACGACCGTGTAGCAGCTGCGACCTTTGAACTTGAGGTTGGCGCTCATGAACTCATTGGTCTTGAGCACTTTTTGTTCGGGCCGGGTAGCGCGCCGGAACCCCTGCTGATTGAGGTAGCGCTCGATCGACGCGAGGTCCGCGGCGCCTCCGCCAGCGCCGCCCCCCGGGGCGCCGTTATAGGTGGGCGGACGGTATGTGCGCCGGCGGCAGCCGGTCGTGGAAATTGAAATTAAGGTGCCGACGAGCAATGCGGCGGTGAGCCAGCCGACTGTGGGTCGTAAACGCAAAAGCCAAGTCACAACGCAGTTATTTACTCAAACTTGGCGAATGTCACGCAACCTGCTGACCTCGAGGGCCGAACACAGGTCATGTCTGCCCGAGCCGTGTTTGTCCTCACCCTCTTCGTCAGCCTCTCGTCCACGCTCTCGTCCTTCGCCCAACCCCTTGATCCTTCACAGGAAGTTGCGCTCGACCGCGAAGGACACGCGTCCTTTTGGGCGCTCGACACCCCGTTGGAGGCGCCTTTTCGCCAACGCGTTGGAATGCGCTTCACGGCTCGCCTCACGCGTTGGATGAGTGGTTGGGGGGAACTGCGGATCGCATGGGCTCAAAAGCCGTCGGTCTTTCGCGCTGGCGTCAGCGTCTGGCCGATCGGGGATCCTCTGCGGGGTGCGTTGGTCTCGGCAGGCCCGTCGCTCTTGGTTTTGCCTGGCGCAGCAAGCGAGTTGGACGCGTTTGTGGAGACAGGTCTTCGCTACGGCTGGGAGGGCATCGCGCTTACGTTGGTCGCGCGCTGGGACCTCAAACGACCGCAAGCCGTTCCGACGCTCAGTTTGATGTTTGGCTATACCTTTGCCGGAACCAGCTAACTAGACCGGTTTCAGGTTGAACTGAGGTTGAGTGCCCCCGCACAGAGGGAGCGAAGACGTACGAAAGGGTACTTCGAGGGACCGGCGGAGGAGGTAAGCCAAGATCAGTTTAAGATGGAGCCGGTCTATCGAAACAGGATCCATAGCCCGCCAATGCTCGCAATGAGCAAAAGTAACGCAAAGCCAAACAATAGGCGTTCCCCTCCACCGAGGGCTGCCGCGGATGCTTTGTCGCCTGCGATGATTCTCCGGTTCTCTTTGCTGCGGCTGGTGGTCTTTTCGTCCGGACTTTCCGCCTTGAGCGCGTCCTCGGCTGCTGTCGGTGGCGGCACACGCGATGCGCGTGCGAGGGGCACACGGTCGTCGGGAAGCTCGATTCGTTCAGCGAGCAGGTCGTCGATGGGGTCTTCGACGAGAAGCGTCGTTGCGCCCAGATGGATATGCTCTCCGCTGGCGACGAGCGTTCGATCGAAAACTCGACCGCCAAGGCGGCTTCCATTTTTTGTGCCCTGGTCGATCAGTTCGATCGTGTGACCATCGAAGCGGACGAGTAGGTGTTCGCGCGACAATTCGGCGTCCGGTATGCTGAGGCCGCAGTTCTCGCCCCGTCCAACCATCAGGTCTTGTCCCACCGATAGCGTGCGCCGCTCGCCTTTCGCGAGCTCGGATAGCACGAGCAGGGAGGGAGCTTCCACGGGCGCCCCATCCGCGCAGAGTTCGGCACGTAGGAGCGCCTTGGCCAACGATTGGGTTTGGGCGTCGCTGGCGCCTTGCGCCACCGGCTCGAGTGTGAGCGTGAGTACACGTGTCCCGACCTGCAACGGGCCCGCCTCGTCAATTCGCATCGGTCGGCCCGGTATCAGCCGCGATCCCGAGAACCAAGTGCCATTGGTCGAATCGAGGTCGGTGGCGGTCCAATGTCCCCCCACGTGCTCGAGCGCGAGGTGCTGCAGGCTTACCGAGGTGTCGGGAAGTTGAACGTCGGTGCCCCGACCGCGGCCCACAATCACGCGTCCTTGGGCGAACGCCAGCGAGTGGCGTTTGTCTCGGTCGCCCTCACGGACGGCAAACTCGATGCGTAGACCCACCCCTCGGTTGTCTATGAGCTGAGCGCCGAGACGCAAAATTTTTGGACCCTGACGCGAGTTTCGGTACCTCTGAAGCTCGGAGGAAAGCCGCATGAATCAAACGCTCCACAGCAACCCAGCCAGCGACCGTCGCCGAGGTGAAAACCGCATCCCGCTCGGGTTTGACGTGCTTTGGGACCACAGCGATGTCGAGGGACGTATCGCAGACGGATGGGAAAAAGCCTTCGAGGCGCGTGGTGTGAACCTGAGCACGGGCGGGCTCGCGATGCGAGTTCCGTTTCTTCCCGATGTGGGTGAGCGCTTGGCTTGCAAGATCACGCTGCCGAGTCCGTCTTCGACACCCAAATGTATCGTCGCAGGGACCGAAGTGGTTTGGGCCTCCTCACAAGGTCAACGTCTCGGCGAGGTCGGCTTGCGCTTCGTCGACTTGCCAAGCGAACACGAGTCACTGCTCGAGTCGCTACTTCGGGGCCGCTACCGTCCGCCGACGCCCGAAGCAGCGATGAAGCGTATGGCACAGCAAATCAGCGTCGATCTAGACGGTGTATCCGATGCGATCGTGGCAACCATTGTCGAGTCGGACCAGGGTGGCGTGACGGTCGAGCAACCGCTGCCGTTTCTGCGCATCGGTGCGCAAGCGCATCTGCGCAACGGCGAAGACGAGCCTCGGGCGGTGCATCTTTCTGCGGTCGATCTGGTCGTTGAAGGCGATATGCCCAAGTTGCTGCTCGACCTGAGTTTCCAGACCACGGTCGCGCCCCGCGCACCAATGGTGTCCGAACCCATCATTCGCGAAGCGGCCGAACGCACTGCGGCCGACTACGCGACGACGCCTGGGATTCCTGCGCCCGATGAGTCGCAGCAAGCGCGAATCCTTCAGGGCATGCCCGTGCATGCGGACCCTGACGACACGATTCCTGATGCGAACTCGTACGAGCAACCCGAAGAGCACGTCGTGGAACCAGCGTCGCAAAGGGTAGCCTCGCATCAGATGCACGCCGAAGAGCTGGTTGAAGAGCATGTGCCCGTGCGTCCACGCGTGCGTCAGCCGTCCGGCATGCATCAGGTTCAAGGCCTGAGCAGCGCCGAACAGATGTTCTTCGATGAGCCCGAAGACGATTTCGAGGCGTCGATTTCTGCGCTCCGACGCCCAAACCCGTACATCGAACTTGCGCGCACCCGGGTCCAGGCTTGGATGAAGGTGCTGGTGGCGCTGTCTCGCACCTACGCTGCAACGTTCCGCCGCAAGGCGTTGCCTCAGATCGAGGAGGTTTCGAAAAGCGTCGGTAGCCAGGCACTCAAAGGGGTGCGTCGAAGTGCGCGAACCGTGTCCGGCTTTCTTCCCATGCGCTCGCGACGCCGAACCTCTCAGTTTCCCGAAGCGCGGCCGCAGCGAAGCAAGCGAAGCAAAGAAGAGCCGCCCGTCGCCAAACGAAAATGGCTGGGTCCTGCGACCTTGGTCGTCGGTCTAGCGCTCGCGGCGTACGCGCTTTGGCCCAGTGCGGACGCGGAGCCAGCGGAGAAGGGGGCCTCTGCTGTCGAACTTGCCGAGCCGGCTCAGATGGAACTCTCCGTCGCAGACTCTTTTATGGAGCCGCTGCCGGAGCCACCCGCCGCTGCGCTTCCCGAGCTTCCAAGCGAGCCGTCGTTCGACGATGGAATGACCTTCGCCGAGCCTGAGGTTGTCGAGGCCGCGGCGCCGGTTGAGCCAGGTCGCGTGGAGTTTGGTGCGAGCAAGGTGAGTTCCGCGCGGACCTACCGGTTGCGCATGAGTCGACCCATCGAGCGCCTTGAGGGGCGCGTCGAGGGCAACGGCTTTGTGGTACGTGTGCCCGGAAGTCTCTCGCTCGATCGGGCGGGACCGATTTCTGCATCCCATCCGCTCGTTCGTCGTTCGATGATTCTCAATCATGGCGACTATGCCGAGCTAACGATTCAGTTTACGGACAAAGGTACGCCTGCGTATCGCGTGCGTGGTGTTGGCAGCGAACTTGAGCTGCTCATCGGCACCAAAATCTAGCTTCCGTCAGCGGTGGAGCGGCAGCAAGATCTCAAACCTCGTGCCTTCACCCAGTGCGCTCTCGACGCGAATTTCTCCGCGGTGCTGCTGGACGATGTTCTTGACGATCGACAGCCCCAGGCCCGTGCCTTTGCCTTCGCCTTTTGTGGAGAAGAACGGCTCGAAGACGCGTCGCTGAAGCTCGGATGGAATACCGGGACCATTGTCGATGAGCAGTACGCTGGCGTTGGTCCCGCTGAGGCGTGTGCGGATCTCGATGTGTCCGGCGCCTTCGGGTGCGGCATGACACGCGTTGGTGATGAGGTTGATGAAGACCTGGTGAAGTTGGCCCTTGTCGCACACGACAACCAAGTCCTGGTCGGTGTACTTGCGAACAACGGTCGTGCCGTGCTCAGCCGCTACGTGCTCGCAAAACACGATCGATTGGTCGAGCGCTTCGTGGAGCGAGACGGGGTCTGAGGTTTCGCGGCTTGGTCTGGCGTACGCCACCAAGTCACGCGTGAAGCGAAGGATCCGCTCCGTGTTTTGATGGATCCGCTTGAGTTTCTCAAGGTCAGTTTCCGAAAGCGAACCTTTCTCGGCGCGCGTGAGCAAGAAGTCGGAATAGACGGAGATGCTAGTGAGGGGATTGTTGAGCTCGTGCACGACGCCCGCCGCGAGCTGGCCCAGCGTAGCAAGCTTTTCCGCTTGGATGACCTGTGCCTCGAGATCGCGTACTTCTGTGATGTCGCGTCCGATTGCGATGACACCTTCAATTTCACCACGTTGGCCTGTCATCGGTGCGGTGTTCATGGAGAAGCGCGCGAAGCTACCACCGTTTTGGTGCAAGTCTGAGCGCGCGAAGGCGATTTCGAAATTGCTGATCGTCTCCCCGGCAAAAGCACGGGTGAGCATCTGTCGAACGGACACCGAGTCCCGACCGTCGATCAACTCGATCGGGTCACGACCGACGACTTGTTCCCGTGTCCAACCCGTCGAAGCGAGAAAAGCCCGGTTGGCCATCTTGACGAACTGGCGCTTGCTGAGCACGAGGATCGGCGCGTTGGCGGCGTCGATGAGTTGCACGAGGTAGTCGCGGAGCTGACGCGACTCTCGTAAGAGTCGAGCGTTGCGCAGTGCGGATTCAAGACTGATCGCCATCGAGACGAACAGTTCGCGGTCGTCATCCCACGAGTACCCCAACTCAGCGCTGTTTTCGGGGTAAGTAATGGTGATGGTACCGACTACGCGTCGTCCATCGACGAGTGGAACCTCATGCTCGTCGCGGTCGCTCTCGTCGCGCACATTGACGTGCGAGAGGTCGAGCTCCGACTGGTCGAGCGCGCGAGCGCGAAAACTACCGACGCTGATCGTCACGCGGTCGAATGCGCCGGTTTGAAGACCGGCCGGCGCGATCGACTCGACGCTGGTTTGAAAAAGCGCCATGCGCTCCGTGGAGAGGCGCGAGAGGTGCGCGGTGATCTGTCGACCCGCAAAGACTTCGCGAAACACTTCGATGTAGCGTTCGACGATTTCGTTTTCGTTGGTTTCGGCCGTCGTCGAGCGGCCCAGTTCCATCGCTTTGAGGAACAGCTTGGTGGCGTCGAGCGGCTTGTTCTGTACAGGGTGCACTGCGGATGTGCGCGTCGGCGTCTTGCGCACCTTGCTTCCTTCGCCCTTCACTTTGCCGTCCGTCACGTTGTTACTCTGCTGATTTTCGCTGCTTTACTGATCTTCGCTGGCCCGATCGAGATCGAATATTTTCTGTGAGCCAACGTAGGTTGTTGTCTCGTACTTGGTGATTCTCCCGATCCTTTTCACGATATCCGCCATGCGCTCCGCGTCCCGGACGATGGCCTTGATGGCGCGCTCCTCCAGGGGATCCCCCTTGATTCTCTTAGCTAGCATATCGGAATATGCGACAATCGTCGTCAGCGGCTGGTTGAGTTCGTGCGCCGCAGCCCCGGCCAGCTCGGCGATCATGGCTTGTCGCTCGGAAAGTTTGAGCTTTTCGCGGGCGTCATGTAGGCGCTTTTCGACCTGCACCCACTCCCGCAGATCGGTGAAAATACCGAAAGAAGCCTTCTCGTTGCCCTGCTCGTCGTAAATCATCGCAGCGGAAAGCGAAATGGGAACGTGGTTTCCGTCGGAGTCGAGTGCGTCGAGACGTGTGCTCTCGAGGCGCCCGAGCCCGCCGTGCTCTTCGGAACGGATCATGCGCATGATTTCGTGCGCAACCCCCTCCGGGTAGAGTTCGGTGACCTTGAGTTGTCCCACCACGTCTTCGCCGTGGCGCTTGTGGATGCGTTCTGCACCTTGGTTGTAGAGGATAATGTTCCCTTCGAGATCGGCCGCGACGATGCCGTCTACGCTGGCGGCGATCATGCTCTCGAGGAAGTTCTTCGTTCGCAGCAGCTCGCGCGTGCT
Source organism: uncultured Polyangiales bacterium (assembly GCA_964487255.1). Taxonomy (GTDB): domain Bacteria; phylum Myxococcota_A; class Polyangia; order Polyangiales; family CAZAQV01; genus CAZAQV01. The sequence continues at coordinate 114,230 of CAZAQV010000010.1, forward strand.
CTCGCGTTGTTTCGAGATCGAGCGCTCCGCTTCAAAACGGGCAAACGACTCCTTTTGCGTGGAGTCTCGCAGCGTCTGAATATCGTGAAGCTGCTTAAGAGCGACTTGTGCCGCCTCGGCGATAAGCAACAGTTCCTGCGTTTCTTCGTCGCTAAGCGGTGTGTCGTTGTAGTGCAGAAGCGTGCCGCGGTAGTCGTTCCAGCGAAGGCCGAAGGCGGTGACCGCACACTTAGCCCACGGCTCTCGGCGCTTGAACGGCAGATTCGTCTCGGCAGCAAGTGTGCGCGGTGTCGGGGTGTCAAACTGGAGCGACCCGAACTCTGCGGGGTCGAACGTGTCCTCCTCGACGGTGCCTGAGGGATGCCCGTGAAGCGCAAAGCCGGTCGCACGAGCATCCTCCGGGAAGAGCAACACGGCGCAGCCTCCAAAACGCAGCTCGTGAATCGCTTCGAGAAGTTTTTGAAGGATGTCTTGCGTGTTGTCGGCGGCAAGTAAGACGCGAATGAGGTTTAGGATCTGTGCCGAGTCGACCACGGTAACTCTAAGTGTACTCCGCATCGGTCGCATTGTTCGAGATCCTGTGATTTTTTCGCTATCCTGAGTGGAACATGACGGATGTGCGGCCCATCGGGGTCTTCGATTCGGGTCTGGGCGGGCTGACCGTGGTGGGGGCCCTACGCGCGACCTTGCCGGGCGAGCGGTTGGTGTACCTCGGGGATACTGCGCGCGTTCCTTACGGCAGCCGCAGCGCTTCGACCGTCGTTCGCTACGCACGCGCCTGCGCTGAGCGCCTCACACAGCACGATATCAAGGCGCTAGTCGTGGCTTGCAACACCGTCAGCGCGGTCGCCATCGACGCCCTTCGGGTCGAACTCGACATTCCGGTGCTCGGCGTGATCGAGCCGGGCGCCAGGGCGGGGGTGGCAGCTTGTGGCAGTGGCAAGTTGGGTGTCCTCGCCACGTCGGGAACCGTCCGTTCCGGCGCGTACCCCCGGGCGGTCGCTGCCCTGAGCACGCGCGTGGAGGTGGTGCCTTTGGCAGCGCCGCTGCTTGTGCCGTTGGTCGAGGCGGGCTGGATCGACGACAGCGTGACGCGCGAGGTGGTTCGTCGGTTGCTGCAACCGCTGCTGGACGAAGAAATCCGTGCGCTCGTGCTTGGCTGCACGCACTACCCACTGCTTCGAGGCGTGGTCGAAGAGGAGCTGGCCGCCCTAGGGGCGGACGTCGCGGTCGTCGACGGTGGACAGCAGACGTCCGTCGAGCTTGCGGCGTTACTGGCCGAGCGCGCGATGCAGGCCCCAGTGGGCCAGCCCGGTGCACAGACGCTCAAGGTGATGGTCACCGACCAACCCGAGGACTTTCGCGTGCTCGCGGATCGCTTCTTGGGAGATCACCTCGACGCATCGCAGATCACGCAAGTCGATCTATAGCCTGCACGCCATCGCCCGCAATGCATTGACTTGCTGTGCTCGCTGCGCGCACTCTTTTGCAGATGAAATTTCGACGTTGGCTTGTGGTTTGTTCTCTGCTTGTCGCGGCGTGTGGCTCCGGCGACACCGAGGGCTCACGCGATGGTGGACAGGACGGTGCGCTCGACGGCTCACAGCCAGAGGGTGGGACGGACGGTGGCATGGACGCTGCGGGCGACGCGGCGCCGGTGCAGCTCGACACGCGGTACTTGCCCATGGCCAAGTCGGGCTCGCGCCTCCACGCGCGCGTCTTTCAGGTCCCGGGTGCGCCCGATGTGTTCGCGGGCTGGTTCGACAGTGCGCTTGGCGTGGCCTGTCACGCGCGGGCTGCGGTCGACGGCACGATTCGCTGCTTGCCAGTCAACTCGGTTTACGCCGCGACCGTCCGGCTATCGGACGACTGCACCGGCGGTTCGGGGCTGCTCGACGAACAGCTTTGCGGCGCGACGACCTACGATTTGCTGGGTGAAGCGCTGAGCGAGGAGCTCGCGAGCTGTGAGAACAATGGTCTTGCGACGCGCGTGCAGTCTTGGTCGAGCGAACCGTGGAGTGGCGGGTACAGCCGCGATGACACCGGGGTCTGTGTGGCCGTTGCAGACCCTCCAGAGGGCGCGATTTCCCTTCTCGAGAGCAGCGAAGTCGCGCCGTCCTCTTTTGCCCGACTCACGTACCGGCTCGAAGCGCTCGACAGCGGGCTGCAAGTTCGCTTCGAAGAGAGCAGCGATGGCGCATCGCGAGTCACGGGCCTTTATATGACCGACGCCGGCGCTTGCTCGTTTCGGACGCTTGAGCGCGGAACTGATTATTGTGTGCCGGAACATGTGGCCTTCGAGGAGGGCAGTGGGACGTTCCTCGACAGCGAGTGCACGAGGCTCGCGGCCTATGTATCGCCGAGCTACGACGTCGAGTGCAGCGGCGAGCCGAAGTTTAGCTTTGTGCGGGGGCAGAGCGGTTCCGATGTCTATACGATTGGCCCTGAGCGAACCGGTGACGACGTACTCTACGTCCAAGACGGAGACACCTGCGCTGCACGCAGCGTCACTGAAATCAAGTCGACGCGCGCCTACATCGGTCGGCTTTTTGAAATCAGCGATAGCTTGGCTGCGCTGCCTCGCTTGTTGCCGGTTGCGATTGGCGAGGGGACGGTACGCGCCCGTTATTACGCCACGCCCGAGGGGGTGGTCGCCCATGAGTCGTACGATCAGGCGTTCGCGTCGTCAGGCTCCGGACTGCGTGTACGAACCGTCTACGAAGACGCTGGCGAAGGCTGCGTTGTGTGGGAAACCGCTGAGCAAGGCCTGCGCTGCTTGCCCGCACAAGCTGCGCTCGATGTGTCGTTCGACCCGCGTTTTTCGGATGATGCCTGCAGTGATCGCATTGCGAAGGTTGGGACGTGGACCACAATTACAGGGCGTGACCCCGAGTTGGTCTACGCGGTTGAACAGGGCGAATGCGAAAGCCCGCAGGGCGCAGGCCTGGCGACCACGGAGGTCGTGTCCGGGTTTTGGCGCGTCACCGGGAAAATCGAAGCGGACAGCCAGCCCATCTATGAGCGGGTGGATGGTGAGTGTTTTGAGACCGAGTCCAGCGGGGAGGTGCATTTCACTCTCGAACCGGCTGACTTGAGTGGCTACCTGCAACCGACCGTTTCGACCCTTGCGCCGTGACATTGCCGTCCGACGAGCCTGGTGGCGAACCCCCGCTGATCGAAAAGTGGGTCGATCTGATGGACAACGCGGTGCGCATTCCGGGGACGGACATCCGGATCGGCATCGACCCAATTTTGGGCTTTTTCTTTCCCGGCATCGGCGATAGCGCCGGAGCGCTGCTGTCTCTCGGTGTGTTTGTCACGGCGCTTCGCGAAGGCGTGCCCTTGCCTGTGCTCATGCGCATGCTGCTCAACATCGCGATCGATGCGCTGGTGGGGGCCTTTCCGCTGCTCGGAGACGTGTTCGACGTCGCTTTTCGGGCCAACCAACGCAACTATGAGCTGGTCAAGCGCCATGGCCGCGGCAATGAGCCCGCTCCGCCCTCGCACTACGCGATCCTGATCCTCGTGGCAGCGATCGTGCTCGCTGGCCTGCTCCTCCCCGTACTGCTCGCGGGCTTGCTCTTCGGGAAGCTCCTGGGCGGTGGCTAGCCTCTTGCGTCCAAGCGGGAAAGCGGGTTAGGTCTGGGTCCATGGCTGATCCAGCAACCGATTTTGGAACCCGTTTACCCGAAAAGATCGCCGCCGACCCTGAGGCTGCCAAGGAGATTGGCGCGGTTTTCGTCTTCAACATTTCCGGCGATGGCGGTGGCACCTGGACCGTGAACCTCAAGGATAGCCCTGGCGTGTCCGAGGGGGACGCGGGCAATGCGGACTGCACGCTCGAGATGAACTCTGACGACTGGAAGACCATCAGCGACGACCCCTCGCAGGCGATGTCGCTTTACTTCTCGGGCAAGCTCAAGGTGGCGGGCAACGCCATGCTCGCAACGAAGCTCCAGAAGCTGCTCGAGTAAGGCGTCGTGGTGCAGGGGCGCGGTCCGCTCTCGGGCGTTCGAGTCCTCGACTTGTCTCGGCTTCTGCCAGGTCCGTATGCGACCCGGTTGCTTGTCGACATGGGTGCGCAAGTCGACAAACTCGAAGACTTGGGCGCGGGCGACTATCTGCGCAGCATGCCTCCCTATGTCGAGCAGGGTATCGGCGCGTGTTTCTATGAACTCAACCGGGGCAAGCGAAGCCTCGCGCTCGATCTGAAGCAAGCCGAGGGAGCGTCCGTCTTTCGACAGCTGCTGGCGCATTACGACGTGCTATTCGACTCCTTTCGGCCCGGCGTGATGCGCAAGCTGGGCCTGGGCCTCGATGGGCTATGCGAAGAGTTTCCGCGGCTGATCAGCGTCTCGATCCTGGGCTACCCCGAAGACGGACCGCGCGCGCAGCAAGCCGGGCATGACCTCAACTTCGTGGCGCGCAGCGGCCTGATGACGGCGGGCGCAGGTCTGACGGTGCCGACGGCGCAAGTTGCGGATGTGGGTGCGGCGCTTTATGCGGTATCGGCGATTTGTGGGGCGCTTTACGCGCGCGAGCACGGCCAGGGCGGTCAGCGCATCCGTGTTGCGATGTCCGAGGCCGTTCGTGGTTTCGGCGTCTTTGGCAACGCGGCAGGTTGGCACGATGCGGCCGCGCAAGATGGCGTAGTTCGCAAGACAGCGGGTCTCCTCGAGGGTGCGGTGGCCGCCTACAATTTTTATGAAAGCGCCGATGGCGGGCGCGTCGCGGTGGCAGCGCTTGAAGCCAAGTTTTGGTCGGCGTTCGCCAGTGAGCTTGGGTTAGACCCCAATCCGCGCGCCACCTTGCCCGGGCCTCATCAAACCGCGCTGATCGAGGCGACGAAAAAGGCGGTGGCTTCACGCTCGACCGCGTTTTGGCGCGAGTTTGCCGAACGTGTGGACTGCTGCGTAAGCGTCGTCGGTGAAGACGCCGAGCGCGGGCCTGCGGTCTCGATGCAAGGCGCGGCGGTCGCGGCTTTTGGCGACACGCATGGAGGGAACGACGATGCGCCCAAACAGGGCCAGCACTCCGAAGCGATCTTGCGCGAAGCGCTGGGCGAGGAATTCGACGAGGATCGCTTCGCTCAATGGAAACGCGCCGGGCTGCTTTGAGCCCTAGGCCATGAGGTCCATCGCGACGTAGTCGACGATGATCTGATCGAGCGTCACTTCAGGCAAGTGCCCGTACGGGTCGGCGGCCGCCGCTACGGGCTGCTTCGCTTCCTCGAAGCCGGAGTCTTTCTTCTCTTCTTTGACGATGCCCTCGGCCTCGTCGAAAGTGCCATCACGAAGCGAAATAAACATCGCCTTGTGCTGGTCTTTCATCAAACCTTTGACGATATCGTGCAAGTTCTCTTCGTCGAGCCGGTCTTTATAGCTCGTCTTTTTGGTGGAGACGATGCGTCCGCCGTCGGCAAAGAGGTGCGTGATGATGTGTGGGTGCTTGATGCCGGAGTCTTCGGTTTGGATGTGGAAGAGCTTTCCACCGTGTCGCACGTTTGTGTTGTACCCAAGAACCGGCGATTGACGACCCATCGCTGACAGTCTACCACAGCGGATCCAAAGAAGTCATGGCCCGCTCAGCACCCAAATCCAAGTCCGAGCCGATGCTCTTTCGCCCAGGTGCACACTACACCTGCTTTGGCGATGGGCTCTGCTGCACCGATATCCATAGCCTAGGCCCTCTGACGGCCGCAGAAGGGCGTTTCGTGGAGTCGCTTCGACCCGATTCGTTCGAGACCATCGACGGGGAGCGCATGCTCGCCGTCGTTGGGCAGGGTTGCGTGTTTTTGTGTGAGGCAGGCTGCCAAATTCACGGTGAACAGGGCCCCGAGGCGAAGCCTGAGGGTTGCATCCGCTTTCCGTATCGGCTGGTGGCGACGCCCGACGGCGGTCGCGTTTCGACGCATCATCGCTGCCCGTGTCGGACGATGGGCACGCGTCCAGAGATCGACGAGCAGGACGCACGCATGTCGCTCAAAGGGGGAAAGGGACGCCTGCGCCCCGACCGCGAACTCGACAAGAAGCTACCGATCACCAAGCGAAAGAGCATCGCATTTGAAAAATGGAAGGCGATCGAACAGAGCGTCTTTGCCAACCCGGCGGAAGCGTGGTCGCAACTGAGCGCGGCGGAGTTTCCATCGCTCGGCTACCGCTCTTGGGCAGAAGCGGCCGAATCGATCCTTGAGGATATCGACGGCAGCTCGCGCTTTGAATCCGCGCTGCAGTGGTTTGCGCAGATCGTGCTCGAGCGCGATGGACGCGAGACGCTCCGTCCCCAAGAGCGTCCGTGGGCGGCGAACTTCGAAAAAGCGGCCAAGCGCAGCGACACCGGTGACCGTAACATCGAGGCCTTGCTCCAAGACTGGCTGATCGATGAACTGTGGTCGCTCGAGTGGGCGACCGACTCGAACCTTGCGCATGCGTGGCACGAATGGGCGACGTTGGCCGCGGTCGCGCGGCGTATGGCCGCCTGCCTTGAAGAAAACGGCATCGGCAGCGAGCAAGCCGCAGGCGAAGCCATGTGTGTCATCGATACGGTCGCAGCCTCGGAGCACTGGACCGACATCGAAGAGGACTTCGTGATCGACGAAAAAGCCACCATCGCGCCCTGGGTCCTCAAACACGCCTAGCGAAGAACCGTCGGTAGAGTCTCAATGGGAGCCGGGGCCCGAATGAGACTGGTTCCACGCGCGGTTTTGGCGTTAAAGCCGCTCGTCCCGTATTAAGGAGGGGATGGTTCGGTCCCGTTTTCGAGCAGTTTTGCCTCTCCTCGCACTGTCACTCTTGGTGAGCGCGCTTCCCGTCGGCGCAGACGACAGCGGGCTCTATCGCCGCAAGCACCGCGGCCAAAAGCCCAACTACCAGGCCAACGGTCGCGTTCGGCCGTCGGACTGGCCCAGCGAGCCGGATGCACCGTCGCAGATCGACGAGGCGCGCTTTGCTTCCGCCCTGCGCGACATCTGCGGTTGGATGAAGCCATCAACAGCCGCCAAGCTCACGGGCTACCTGCAGAAGTACGGCGCCGAGTTCGGCGAGGACCCGTTTCTGCTCGCCGCCGTGATGTACCACCAAAGCCGCTGCAACACGCGCTTCGAAGATGGCGATCGGCTGGGACTGCTCGGCATTGACCACCGCATGCACCGAGCCACCTTCAAAAAGCGAAGCTACCGTTACCGCAAGGCCGGGACCGAAGCGCCTGAGGTTGCAAAGCTCAAGCTCGACAAGTTTCCCTTCGGTGGACCGCGCCTGCTTACGTCCGAAGCCAACATCTATTTTGGCGCAGCGCTACTGTCGGCGTGGCGTAAAGAATGCCCATGGCTCGACCAACATGTGGGCCAAGAGAAACACCGCCACGCCGTGTCGCATTTCATCTGGGGTGATCGTGTTCGGAGCGCGCGCGATGAGGACGCCATCTTTGACGCGAGGCGCCGCTTGCTCGAGTACTACGGTGCGCGCAAACCGCCCACGTTCGTCAAAAAGATGGTTCGCTGGCGGGCACCGGTGGACGGCGCGCCGCGCGTTGTGAGCAGCGGCCTTGGGACGGACCGCGAAGGCGGGGCACGCTCCCATCGCGGCGTCGATGTCGAGACGAACCCGAGCGAGCCGGTTCGTGCGGCGGCTGCGGGTCGCGTGGTCTTCGCTGGCGTGGATCTGCCCGGCAGTCAACACAATGAGCAGCTGCGCAAAGGCCAGTACGCCAAGTACTCGCGGGACGCACTCGGTCGCGGTGGTCGCTACGTGTGCGTCAAGCACGAGGCCGAATACCGCACCTGCTACATGCACCTTGAAGAAGTGCACGTGGAGTACGGCGAGCAGGTCGAGCAGGGCGCAGTGCTGGGCACCGTCGGGCGAACCGGCATGAAAAGCTCGGCCGCGCACCTCCACTTCGAACTCTATCGCGGAAGCGAACTACTCGATCCCCGACAATTCTTCTCTAAAGTACTTATCGGTGACCCATTCGCGCCTCCGCGGTACCCTCCTTCCGCGAGCGACGCACCTGCTGACGACAGGCGCTCGAGCAACGCTGCGAAGTTGGATGGCAAACCCTGATCGAAACAGGCTTTACGCGCGCATCATATGGGTGATTCTTATTGCAATACCCGCGGTTGTGCTCACGCTCGCGGCGGGGCTGAGCCCCAGTCCGCTCGGCCACGGGACGCATACACAACTCGGTCTGCCGCCGTGTGGCTTCTTGGTCGTCACCGGCTACCGCTGTCCGGGGTGCGGCCTGACGACGAGTTTTGCAAACATGATGGATCTGGCACCGCTCGCGGCCTTGCAAGCGAACCCCTTCGGTGTGCTCCTGTTTATCTCGGTCGTGCTATTTATGGGCGTGGCGCTGTGGGGCCTCATGCGTGGAGCACCTGTTTTTTCCACCCTCGAGCGATTGCGGGCCGACCGTGTGGCACTGGGGCTGTCGGTGGCCGCGCTCGTCAACTGGGTGGTGGTGTTGCTTCGATCGGAGCCGATGTGAGCGCTGGGGCGCAGCCGTGATCGAGACCGCAGCGCTTGGCGAAGTGATCGGTGGTCGCTACGAGCTTCAGGAGCGACTTGCCCGCGGTGGCATGGCCACGGTCTTTGTCGCGACGGACCGCCAAGAGTCCCGTGAAGTTGCAGTCAAAATCATCCGCGGCAAGGCCAAGAAAAACCCAGAGCTGCGCGAACGCTTTCTGCGCGAAGGATCGATGCTGCAATCGGTCGACCACCCTAACATCGTGCGTGTGTTTGACTACGGCGAGATGCCGGACGGTCGAGTCTTTGTCGTCATGGAAAGGCTTTTTGGCGGCACGCTGGGCGCGCTCATGCGTGAACACGATTGCCTCACGCCGCGACAGCTCGACACCACGGTGATGGGCGTCTGTGCGGCGCTTCATCGGGCGCACCACCTGCAGGTCGTCCATCGTGACCTCAAACCAGAAAATATCTTCCTGAGCGACGACGGTGTGGCCAAGCTGCTCGATTTTGGCGTTTCAAAGTACTACGCCCTCGACGGTCTGACCGAAACGGGGCAAGTGTTGGGCACGCCTCGCTACATGGCGCCCGAGCAGCTCTCCGGTGACCGCAACGTGGATCACCGTGTCGACATCTACTCGTTCGGCGTCATCATGTACGAGGCTTTGGCGGGCCGGCCGCCCTTCGTGGGTGACACCCCCTCGGACCTCATCGTTGCGATCTTGGGCGGGCGATACCCCGCGTTGCGCGATGTTCGTCCGGAGATTGAAACGTCGTTCGTCGAGCTGATCGGTCGTGCACTCGACCTGACGCCGTCCGCTCGTTTTCAGTCTGCCGAGGAGCTGCGTGTGGCCTGGAACCGTGCCATGCACCGTAAATCCAAAGAGCGCGAGGCTGCGGTGCCCGCCGAGCCCATCGTCAAGACGCAGATGCTCGGTAGTTTTGCGGTACACGAAGGAACGAGCCCGAGTCAGCAGCGCGTGAGCGTCGATACACTGTCGTCGAACTGGCCCGACAACAGGCCCGCCGAACTCTCGCCCTTCGACGATGTTGAGAAAGAGGGCGCGCGCAGCAGCCGTCTTTCAACCAAGTCCGAGCGACCGAGAGCCAAGACGCATGCCCGCGTGCAGCGCGAGAGCGAGCCACCTGCGCTGCCACCGGCCTATCCGTGGTTGATCTGGGTGGGCGCCGGGATGCTTGCCCTTGCCACCGCTGTTGTGGTCTGGCTGCTTGCGACCTGGCTTGGCTAGGCGTGCTCGAACGTGCCCGACTTAGGCGAAGCCGTAGGCTTGCATTTTGCGGAGCAGGTTGCGTCGCGAGATGCCAAGTGCGCGGGCCGCTTGGCTTTTGTTGCCTTTGGCTTCTTCGAGCTGAAGGGCGATCAACCTGCGCTCAACCGCCTCGACGGCCTCTGGCAACGTACGCCCCATCAGCACATCGCCGGAGGGCGTGCTTTGGTTTGGTGTGACGCGTTGCTTGGCCAGCACATCGTCGGCGTCGATCTCGGTTCGCTTGCCGGTCATGATCCACGCGCGTTCGATCTCGTTTTGAAGTTCGCGCACGTTGCCCGGCCAAGTGTGTGACATCAAGCGGTCGATGGCTGCAGGGGTCAGGCGCTTTTCGTCGCCGTGCTTTTTCGAAAGGTCGGCCAGGAACTGGGAGCACAGGGCAGGAATGTCGTCGGCGCGCTCGCGAAGAGCCGGGATGCTCAGGGCAAAAACATTGATGCGATAAAAGAGGTCTTCGCGAAAGCGTCCCTCCTCCACCATTGCTGTCAAGTCGCGGTTGGTCGCGGCGACGATCCGTACATCGACGTCGATACCTGATGTCGCGCCCACCGGCACCACGTGACCGTCCTGTAGCGTGCGTAGGAGCTTGACCTGCAGGGCCGGGGACATGTCCCCGATTTCGTCGAGGAAGAGAGTTCCGCCGTTGGCTTTTTCAAACAGCCCAGCGCGGTCTGTACGCGCGTCGGTGAAAGCCCCCTTCTTGTGGCCGAACATTTCGCTCTCGAGCAGGTTTTCGTTGAACGCCGAGCAGTTGACGGCGACAAACGGCGCGTCGGCACGGTCGGACTCCTCGTGCACGGTCCTAGCGATGAGTTCTTTGCCCGTGCCGTTCTCACCCGTGATGAGTACGGTTGCGGACGAGCGCTGGAGGCGGTCGAGCTTGTCGAATAGGTCTTGCATGCGCGCCGAGTTGCCGATGATGCGGGCACGGCCCACTTGCTTGGCCGCGCTTCGGTCGAAAGCGTGACCCACCGCGGAGCGAACGGCCTTGGCGGCGGTTTCGAGCACATCAGGGCGCGCGGGGCCTGCGGTCTGCGACAACGAGAAGACAGCGTCCCCAACTTCGATCGTCACGGCCATAGCGATGGTCCGACACTACTTCGCGGGAGGAAAATGGCAACAACGCGATATTCGAGGGACCTGCGGACGGTGGCGGGCTAGACTCAGCGCGGTGGATCCCGCGCAAAGCTCTGGGCGTCTCGCTGCCGCCGAGGTCCTGTTCCGGGTCGCTCGTGACGATGCGTATGCGACCGTCGTGCTCGACCGGGCGGTGCAGAAGGCGGGCTTAGACGCTCGGGAAGCCGCACTTGCGACCCAGATCGCCTACGGCGCTTTACGTGTCTTGCCCGCCGTCGACGGCCGGATCCGCTCCGCTCTGCACCGGCCGGATCGTGCCGTGGAACCGTGGGCGATGGCTGTGCTTCGCTGTGCGGTGTTCGAGCTCTTGCACATGCGCTCGGCCTCTCACGCAGTAGTCCACCACGCCGTGGAGCTGATCAAGATCAAGCGTGGGGCCAAACTCGGGGCTTTTGCCAACGGCGTGCTACGCAAGGTGGCCAAAACGCGACCCGTCGAGCCGATACTTCCCACCGCGATCGAGCTTCCAGCATGGCTCGAGCAGGCGCTCGCTGAGAATCTGACGGAACCCGAACTTGAGGCTTTTCGTTCGCGCGCGCTGCCGCCTCCCAGTGGCATCGCCGTACTTGGGAATTACGATCGCGAGCCATTCTACGCGGAGCTCCAACGCCGTGGGGCGAGCGATCTTGTGAAGTGCGAGTATCCTTCGAGCGCGCTGACGTTTCGGGAAGGCGGCGACCTTCGAAACCTGCCCGAGACGCTCCGCGGACGGATGCGGGTGATGGAACTTGGCTCGCAGATCGTTGCCAACGCCCTTCCGGTCGCCAAAGGCATGCGGGTTGCGGATTGTTGCGCCGGACGAGGCGGCAAGTCGCTCGTGCTCGCCTCACGACTGGGTTCGGGTGGGCAGGTTCACGCACTGGAGCTGCACGAAAAGAAGTTGGCACAGCTCGAGACGAGCATTTCGAAGCTGCCTTCGGACGTCCAGGCCGAGCTGGCGCCGGTTTCGTGCCACGCCCTCGACTTATCGGTCGGCATCGGTGGCCTCGATGGCGCCTTCGATGCTGTTTTGGTCGACCTGCCGTGCTCGGGCAGCGGCACGGTTCACCGTCGGCCCGAGCTGCTCCTTCGTTTGCAGCCCGAGCGCGTGGCTGCGCTCGGGAGTCTGCAAGAGAAGATCCTGGCCAACAGCGCGGCACTTGTGCGCCCTGAGGGGCTACTGCTGGTCGCGGTTTGTTCGCTCTTGGGCGCGGAAGGGCCCGGCCTCAGGGCCAAGTTCGAGGCGCAGCGCAGTGGCTTCGAGTTGGCGGAATTGCCGCAGATGCAGGCCATTGCACAGGCTCGGGACGGCGTCTATCGCGTGGGTCCGTGGCTGCAAAACGCTGACGGATTTCAGTTGTTTGCGCTTCGCCGCAGCGCGTGACACGCTCGCGCGACAGCGATGAGGCCTAGGCCGAAGAGCACAGAAGTATCGCAAACGGGGCGTAGCGCAGTCTGGTAGCGCGCACGGTTCGGGACCGTGAGGTCGGAGGTTCGAATCCTCTCGCCCCGACTCCAGACCGAGGTCAGCTAAAACTGACCGAGCCTGACCGCCCAGTGAGCCGGATGCGTTCGTCGCTCAAGCTCGAATGTGCGTTGCACGTCCTTCGCTTTCGCTTCTCCGCCTCCAACCCGCTGAACGCCCATCCTTCGACCATTCTTAGATGACCTCGGTCTAGCAAGTGGTTGGGGAGCCGGGAGTCCCGTGCAGGACGTTTCCACAGATCGTCCAGCCCGACGAAAGACTGTCGAGACTGACAATATTGTCGTAACCGGCACCGGTCCGCGCCGCGTCTAAGGTGTTCTGGACGACGGTTCCGTTCTCGGATTCAACCCCGTACACCGCCACGGAACCTGCGTTCCACGATAGAAGGGTATTGTTGCGGACGATCACTGAATCGGTCCTCGTGAGCGCCATGTTGAACTCGCGTGTCACCAAGGTGTTGTTCTCGATGGTCCAGTTCGAACGACGCACGGTACCCGCGCTCACCATGATGTTCGCCGAATTGGTTCCTGGCACAACAGTCATCGTGTTCCCATCAACCGTCACATCATTCACTGGTGCGTTATAGCCCGACGCCGCGATGAAATGGTGCCACACGTCTCCGATGGTGTTGTTGCGGATGGTTACGTTACGAATGTACCAAGCGACGTCTTCGACCTCGAGGTCGATACTCGACCAGCGGACCCGATCGATAGTGTTGTTCTCAATGACCAATCCGTCGACGTAGTTTGTTGAGATGCCCATGCGTCCGGCGCCGTAGAAGTGCGAATTGCGGATCACCACGTTCCGCACAGGGGGCATGCCGGTCGCACCGCAGCAGGCTCGGTAGTCGGCTTCGAGTGCGACGAAGTCGCCCCAAGCGTATTTCCCGGTCACTCCTTCGATTAGCACACCCTGCGTGCCCCAGAAGTCGAAGTTGTGCTGCCATTCGTATTGGTCGATGTAAGCTCCGTCTTCAACGTTGTGGTTTACACCTTCGACCGTCATGTCGCGGAACGTAATGTCCACCCCTGCGTAGACCTGCCACTGCTTGCGGTCGCTGTGACCCGGCCCGTACGCCCTGAAGGTAGCACTGTTTCCCTCGAACACGAGGTGCTTCCGATCCTCGACGATGAGCTTGTCATCAATACGATAGCAGCCATCGGGAGCAAACTCGAGCACCGAGGGCGCACCATCCTGGCCATCCGGCACCGATGCGATCCAAGTGTTCAACGCCGCCGTGACATCTTCAGAACAGTCGGCGAGAATCGAGTCGGGAGCGAGGTGTGCGTCGCCGCATGCCCCGCAATCGGCTGTGCAGCCACTGCAATCCTCGTCCGAGTCGCATACCGCGTCGCCGCATACCGGGCCGCACACCCCGCAATCGGCTGCGCAGCTGCTGCAATCCTCGCCCGAATTGCACGTGCCGTCGCCACAACTCGCCATCGGCTCCACCACGTTAAATGAACCCGCGCCCACCTGCACCGTATTGTGCTCGCCGCGCACCTGATAGGCTTCAACCGCATAGCTTCCAGCCTCTTGCACGAGCCATGTCGCTGTGAAGCAGCCCGAGCCATCGGTCGCTGTGGAAAAGCTTTGTTGCCCGCTCGGCTTTTGAATCACCACATCGGTCGGTTCATCGGCATTCATTCCGCAGCCCTGAATCTCGACCTCGTCTTGGTAGGCCAGCGCTGGATTGGGTGTCACCACCAGCTCGGCCAAGTTCTTTCCTTTCGCTCCGCCCTTGGCGTACTCAGCCGAAGTGTTGAGCGAATCGTCCGGCACATTGGCCGTGCAACCCAGCGCACTCGCGAGCAACAACATACAACTCAAAGCTCGGTCGAGCCCTTTTCTACTTCCCATACACACCTCGTCTCCATGGCCGGCAAGGACCGTACCTGTCAGCCGACGCACGGATTTACAGACAAAAGCCAACAAGATCGGAATGCGGCTCGCTCCGCTGGGAACCCGACGGGTTCCAGGCGCTGACGTTCTGATGCGCCTCAGACAAGGGTGCTGAAGAGAAAGAAATAGGACTACTGTCGGGCGCTTAACCGTTTTTGGTGAGCGCGGGCTGGACCTCGACCGCTGTCTCTGGCAGGAAAGAGGTCCGATGAAACAGCAACCCGCTTTTCGCATCCTTGTGGTCGATGATGATCCTTCAATTCTCGACTACATGCGCACGCTTCTCAATCAGGATGGCATCGATGTCGATACCTGCGCGGCTTCGACCGATGCGGTCGACAAGGTGCGCGAGGGTTATCACCTGGTCGTGCTCGACCTGATGATGCCCGGCATGGATGGGGTTGAGGTGCTGCGCAAGATCAGACGCATCGACCAAGACGTTGCCGTTGCGATTTACACGGGTTACCCGTCGCTCGACACGGCCGTCGAATCGATGAAGCTCGATGCCGTCGACTATTTGCAAAAGCCGTTCAAGCCCGAAGCTTTTCGTGAGGTCATCGACCGCGTCATGAAGAAGAAGGGCTTTTTGCGTTCGCCTGAAGAGACGCTTCACCGCACGATCGGCGAAACGGTGCGAGCCTTCCGCAAGGAGCAGAAGCTCACGCTCAAGCAGATGGCGCGTCGTACGGGCCTCAGCGTGTCATTGCTGAGCCAGATCGAGCGCGCCGAATCGAGCGCTTCGATTTCGTCGCTCTATAAGATCGCCTCCGCGCTCAATGTGCGCATTCAAGAACTCTTCGGCGACTTCTGAACGGCGTAGCTCGGTTCAGAGTCGTGCAGATGTCGTGTGCCCCCGCAGGAGTCGAACGGAGCGGTACGTTCTGGTACCGCGAGTGAGCGACGAGGAGGTAAACCGACAGCTGTGCGGCTATGACCGAGCTAGAAGGCGAAGTGGCCGTCGCCAGTTTTGTCGAAGTGCTCGCGTTTTTCGGCGTAATGTTCGCGCAGGGTGGTGCGTAGGCTGCGCAAAGGCTCGACCTGACGTCGGGTGACGACCTTGGCGCGCTTGCCGCACACGTGTTCATGCATTAATTCATCTATATATTCGAGCTTTTGTAGCGCCGGCCAACCCCGATACTCGCGTCGCCATCGCTTCGGGCGCCCAAGCCACACCGCGAAGGTTTCCGCAAAGTCCTCAGCCGGGTGGGCTTGGGCATACCAGTCGTCGAGGTGCAGCACATAGTCGCGACTGGCTGGATTGGGCTTGTAAATCGACGGGTAGGGCGCACCAAAGCGTCCGAACACTTCGCGCCACGAGGCCTTGTAGTGAAGTCGATATGCGGTGCACAGCACGTGGCCCATTTCATGACGCAGCAGCTGCATGCTTTCGTATTCGCTTTGCCCCTCGGCATAGCCCATCATGCGCCGCTCAAGCGATGTCAGTCGCGTGTCGGCTAGATAAAAGGGCAGTGCGATACCCGGCACACCATCAGGTGAGAACCACTCGGTCGAGAGCCAAAAATGCGGGCGAAAGGTAATGCCCTGCGCGCGCAGTTCGCTGCGCAGGCGCTCGACCCGACGCTCGAGCGGGCTGCCTTCGAGTTGAATGGGTAGATCGCAAAACCGCATCTCAAGCCAGTTGCGGTCGTTTCCGGCGCGCTTGGTGAGCGATTTTTGCGTGGAGGGCACTATCTTTCGTTATGACAGAGTGAGCCTCTGCCGCAACGACGAATCTGGTATCATGTCCCGAGCGCATGCCATCAAGTCGAGCCAATCTCTTGCGTCTCTGCGTTGTGTGGGTTGTTTTTGTGACGGCTTGCGGAGCGGGTGACGAGCGCGCATCGACGCACGCGTCCGATGGTGCTCCGCCGACTTCCGAGGGTGGCGAAGTTGCCTCCGAGCGCCCGTCGGCGATTGCGATTGGTTCGCCCACGGTCGTGCCCACGGGGCCAGACACCCAACCGATTCAGCCCAGTGAGGTGCCCACGCCCATCGAGGGCGTACTGGGCAACCAATGGCAATGCACGGGCGAAGTCGATGCCAGTCGCATGCAAGCGCAGCTCGATGCCGCAGCAGCGGACTTCCGCGAGTGCTTCGTCAATGAGATGGTTGCGGGTCGCCTTTCGCAGGTCGATGTCCAGCTGCTCGCGCGGGTCGACAAGTCCGGTTCAGTTACCGACCACGTCGTGCGGTCAGAGCCGCGCTTGGCCGGCTCCATCTCGTGCGCCGAAAGGGTACTGCGCGCGCTCAAGTTGGTCCGCCCAAGAGGCGGAAATTGCGTGGTTCTTGACTACCCGCTGCGCTTCAGCATCCGCTATTAGAAGACTTGCGGGCGGCACGGAGCCTGTTAGGATACCCGAACAATGAGCCAGTCCAACAGCAAGCATTCGGGTAGCAACCCGGCCGAAAGCACTGTGCACGCGGGAGCCGCAGAGCAACCCGAAACCACAGTTTACGAGGCGCCGCGTATTATTCACCGCGAGCCGCTTGAGGCCGTCGCCACCGCGTGCACCGCGGCTACGGCAAAGGGCAATCCGGCCGATTGTCCCACCGGTCCCATCAACTCCTAGTCGGCTCGTCGCTGAACCGAGACAAAGTCGAGCAACCTTCGATGCAGGCCATCGGTATCGACCTAGGTGGGACGAAGATCGCCGCCGCACGGGTTTCGGCAGTTGGAGATATCCTCGCCGAGCAGGAAATCCCTGTACCCAACACCGGTAGCGAGACCGAGGCAGCGATTATGGAGCTGTGCTCGCAGCTTTACACCGACGAGGTGCGCGGTGTCGGACTTGGGCTCGCCGGACTGGTCAGTAACCCGGGTGGGCAGTTTCGCTGGGGGCCCAACGTGGCGCTTCGCGAATGTGATTTTGGTGCGCTCATTACAGCCAAGTATGACGTTTCGGTTGTCGTCGATAACGATGCAAACGTCGCGGCCTTTGGTGAGGCGAAGGTTGGCGCTGCCGAGGGTGCTGCGCACGTCTTGATGGTTACTGTGGGCACGGGCATCGGCGGGGGGATCATCGTCGATGGCAAACTCTACCGCGGCGCTTCGTTCGCGGGAGAGGTGGGTCACTTGACAGTCGACCGCAACGGACCGCCGTGTACGTGTGGGCGTCGTGGCTGTTGGGAGGCGCTTGCATCCGGAAGGGTGCTCAGCGCGCGCGCGCGCAACATCGCGTTCGAGCAACCCGGTGGTGTCATCGCCAAGCGCGCTGAGGGTCGGCTCGCAGATGGGCGTGACCTGGTCTGGGCTGCAGAGCAGGGCGATCCGCAAGCGAACCAAGTGATCGCGGAGCTCGCGGGCTGGTTGGCGCTCGGCATCCACTCCCTTCTGTGTGTGCTCGACCCGGAAGTGATCGTCGTCGGTGGTGGCGTGAGCGCGCTCGGAGAGCCCATCTTGGGTCCCATCAAGGCCGCTGTCAGCGAGGCCTATGGGGCTCAGTTTCGGGAGCGGCGCCCGGAGGTTCGGATGGCGACACTCGGCAATCAAGCCGGTGTGGTCGGCGCAGCGCTGCTTTCGCTCGAATCTTAATGCCTTGACCCTGCGGCGGGTTTGGCTATGGTGCGCGTTCAGTCTTGGTCGCGTAGCTCAATTGGATAGAGCACCGGTCTACGAAACCGGGGGTTAGAAGTTCGAGTCTTCTCGTGACCGCAAGCGCTTCTTTACTGGCTCTTCGCTAGGGTTTGTTCCGAACGAACGATTTGCAGATAGCAAATCGCGTTCTCCTTCAAACACCGCTCATCGCGCCACCTGCATATCCGCCCGACTCGGCGTCATTTCGACGCTCCGGCTAGCTTACCTAGCCGTTCGGCCCCCTTCTTAAGTGATGCCTTCTAGATCGATAGCCGTAGGAGTTGGCGTCTTCGTTGCGGTGCTGACGCTGGCTTCCTGCAGTTCAGGACGGGAGCGAGTTCGTCTGCAGAACACATAGTTGAGCGTGGGTTCGGCATGCACGTCTTCGGATGGTTGGGAGCCCAGTACGATGTGGCCGGAAGAACCTGATTCCTCTCCGGCGGGCTACGTGCCACCAGAAGACCAGATAAGTCGGCCGGATTTAGAGCCCGGCATCGCATTTTGTCTCCAGTCGGCCGCCTATCCTGAAGGTTATCTTTCTTCGAACTGCACTGGCGATGCAGAGTGTCCAGCTGGCGCCCGCTGTGACGGGAGGCTTTGTCGGCGTCCTTGCAGCACAGATAACGAGTGCTCCCTACCCACAAAGTGCAACCAAACGGGTCTTGGGTTTGGCTACTGTCAGTGTAAAGAGTGCGGCGATCGAGACCCTCCCTAGCTCGTGACGTCAGCGATCGCGGGTTTGCTGCGCGTTCTCTTTGTATGCGGATGAACGATACGAAATAGCGGGTTGATGTACATATTATATATGGTACAGTAAGAAGTGCCCATCTCGGGGAAAGAAGCCGTCAGACGGCTAAAGAAAGCGGGGTGGGTGCAGATTTCTCAGAAGGGGCACACGTAAAACTCATGAAGGGAGATCTGTCTACGGTTGTACCGATTCATGCAAACCGTGACCTTCCGAAGGGAACACGAAAGGCGATCGAGAAACAGACAGGAGTGAAGCTGTGATCAGATACCAAGCAAAAATTACACGTGATGATGATGGATATTCGGTGGAGTTTCCTGATCTGCCCGGATGTTTCTCCATGGGCGACACGCGAGTCGAGGCGATCAAACACGCCGCTGAAGCACTCTCTCTGTATCTCGAAAGCGCAAGAGACCCCAAATGGGAGGTTCCAAAGGCTAAGGTCCGCAAGGGGAAAAACTACGTTTGGGTGACACCGGATGAAACCGTTGCCATTCCGCTCGCGATTCGACAGGCGAGGCTTGCGCAGGGTATTGGTCAACGAGAACTAGCCAAGCGTTTGGGCAAGTCGGTTTCGCAAATCCAGAAACTTGAGACGCCAGGCGCCAATCCGACTGTCAAGACCCTGCGAGCTATCTCCGATGCTCTCGACTTGGCGTTGGAAATCAACTTGGCTGCTTAGGCTCGCGTTTCGTTGCTCCTCCTCGCGCTAGCCTACCTAGCCGGAGTGCGGACCTTAGCGGTCGGTTCCGGCGTCTCGGGAAATGCGGAACTCGCGTGGTTCGGCGCGGATGCCAGCGCAGCAACCATAGCTTCGGCGAAAGGTCACTTCTTGACTGAGGGTTTTGCGTGGAGAGGCGATCTCGACCGTGCATGAGCCCTCGCGTTCGGGCCGAACGTACACCGTGCCGCCATGGTTCTGCGGGTACATGCAAACGCCGTCACCGTTGGATGCGCCCGGACAGCTGACGTGACCTTCCCAGACGGAGCCGCTAACGCGGACTTCGGAGCCGCCTGATGTTGAAAACTTCGGCTCGACCGTGCAACGAGTAGGTGAAAGAGCCAACTTCCGAGGACGTATGCGCGTCCGGCATTGCCACGAGCTGCGCATCTGGCTCGAGTTGATCGACGGGCAGGTAGGTGCCGCTTCGCCGGTCGAAGAATGGGTGGCTTGGGGAAACTCTGATCTCTCCAAACGAGGAGGTGAGCCGTCCCACCGGCTGATTGGCCGCGCTGTCTACCGCAGTGACCCTTCCGCTTCTGAGCTGTTGAGTGTCGTGGTCAAATGAGATGACTCGGTCCCCAGGCTTCAACTATCGATACCAGAGCGAGTATCCCCAGAAGCAACTTTTTCCTCGCCCGGCCACACTGCGATGCGAACTGACCTTGCGGTGTGTTATGTGCGGAGGATCTTGTCCATCTTTTTTCCCTTGGCGAGCTCGTCGATGAGCTTGTCGAGGTAGCGAATCTCTCGCATTGTGTCTTCTTCGACCTGTTCGACCCGCACGCCACAAACCACGCCCGTGATCTGTTCACGCTTGGGGTTGAGCTTCGCCTTCGCAATCAAGGTCTCGAAGTCGGTACCCTTTTCCACGTGTTTGTCGAGCGCCTCTTGTGTGTAGCCCATGAGCCAACGAATAATCTCGTCGACTTCGGCTTTGGTGCGGCCCTTGCGCTCCGCTTTGGCAACGTAGTGCGGGTATACGCTGGCGAAACTCGTGGTGTAGATACGGTGCTTCTTCCTCACCCGATCTCGCTATCACGAAATACGCTCGCTATCATCTCCCGCGGTGGGGCCCGAGAGTGCAGAGCAGCTTGGGTGTAGCAGCTGCGTGCGCTACGCCGCGTCTCACGATCCAACACATCTTTGGAAGTATTCGATCCAGCGCGGAGGCAGCCGCGGATAGATTGAAAAATCTGAATCAACGAGCCCATGGCGGGGCAATGAATCGCGCTTGTTCCAAGTGAGCGGTTCCATGCACTTCCGTGGTCAAAATGAACTTGTGATGGCTCGTGAGACGCCGCGTAGCTCCGTGATAGAGTGCGGGCGGTGCAAGAGGCGCGGGCGAGGGGGTCGATTCTACAGGGCGAGGTGGAGGTTCCGCGCCACGTGTCCTTCACGTATGAGCCCGCTTCAATGCAGGCTGCGGGTTATCGCGACGCGGCGAGGCTGGTCGAGCGAACGCTCGAAGTCGTGTACCGAAAGCCCGGTTTCGCGTGGTTCTCCGCGCAAGAGACCACGATTCATATCGATGCCTCTCAGCTCACGGTCGAGGACAAGCGCGGCCAACAACGGTTTGCGGTCGGCGCCATCGAGCAACTCTACGTGGGGCCTTCACCGCGCTCGGGAAAGTGGGCGCTCATGCTGCGCGCCGCAGGGCGTGACCACGTCCTCATCGACGAAATGCAAGATGCAGCAGACGGCGAGCCGGTTGAGCAGCTCGTCGAGGAGTTCTTATCGCTCAAGGACCGGGCGGGTCTGAGCGCAAATGTCCGCAATCGCCTACCGGCGACGCGGGTCCTGAGCGACTCGTCAAAGCTGCACGTTGAGGTTGTCGAAGCAGGCGAGGGCGACGAAGGCTTTGCGCAGCTGCGGGCGCAGACCAAGGGTCCTTCGTGGAGCATGGCGTTTTTGTTCGGGTTTTTGATGGTTCACAACACGTTCTTGCTGGGCGGACTGCTTTCCGCATTTCTCCATCCAGGGCTGGGACTACTTGGTGGTCTGAGCATCGGGGCGTTTTGGGCCACCTTTTTGATCCGAGAACTCGTCAATCGTTTCCATCTTTTCGCGGACGACCACACACTCGTTGTCCAACGGGGGCGCGTGCTGACCCGAAAGATCGAACCGCTTTCGCTACAGGACATCCGGCAGATTGATGTGCGAAGGAGTGCCATCAAAGTCAACGGTCGCTACCGGCACACGGTGGTGGCGCGGACCATCCAGGGCGAGCTCAGATTGTCTCCAGCGCTGCCGCGCGAGCAGGCGCAGGCCCTGGGTCGCGCGTTACGCCGCCATCTCAAAGAGGCACGCCGTTCCCTGGCGGACAAAGAGCGGGCTCGTGTGCGCGTCGCCGACGACGCAGATGCGCTGCTCGAAGAAGAAGCTCGTGAGCAGGCAAAGCGCAAACCACTATAATTCCCTGACAAAAGCCTTGAGCGTGTCAACGTTGACACGATCTTGTGTCAACGTCGACACGATCTTGTGTCAACGTCGACACGTGCGTAGAGGGTCGCGGGGAAGGGCGCAAAGGCTTGAAGTGATCTATGATTCCTTGACGTGGGGCTCGAGGGTGCAGAGCAGCTGGAAGCGGAGTTCATGCAAGGCATTCGCCGCCAGCCGCCGCATAGCGACTATTGGCTCACGCGTTTTGTCTTCTTGCGCGGGATGGGTCTTGTCTATCTGGTCGCCTTCTTGGTCACAGCGCTGCAGTGGCGACCCCTTATCGGGCAAAACGGCCTACTGCCCGTCACGCTCTACCTCAAGAAGTTAGACACGCTAGAGCTCGGTTTCGCTGACTTGCCCTCGCTGTTTTGGTTTGAGCACTCCGATGGGTTCATGGGCGTCATGGCATGGCTCGGCGTCGCGCTATCGGCCGCTGTGATGCTTGGGTTCGCCAACGTGCCGATGCTCGCCCTCTTGTGGGCGCTCTACTTGTCCTTCGCGCAGGTCGGACAAGTCTTTTATGGCTATGGGTGGGAAAGCCTTTTGCTCGAGGCGGGCTTTTTGGCCATTTTTGTGCCGCACCTCTGGGACCCAAGGCCCTTTTCGGGTCGAGCGCATCCCTCCCCACAGGTCTTTTGGCTGCTGCGCTGGCTGACCTTTCGTGTGCTATTCGGTGCGGGACTGATCAAGCTTCGGGGAGATGGTTGTTGGATTGATCTGAGCTGCCTGGCTTACCACTACGAAACGCAGCCCAATCCGCACCCGCTGAGTCCAGTCTTTCACCATATGCCGCTCTGGTTTCATCAGGCCGGCGTCTTGTTCAACCATTTTGTCGAACTCATCGTGCCTGTCTTTTTGTTTGGGCCGCGTCGGGTTCGGCATCTTGGCGCAACGTTGATTGTGACCTTTCAAGTGATCTTGATTCTCAGTGGCAACCTGTCCTTTTTGAACTGGCTGACCTTGGTGGTCACCCTCGGATGCTTCGACGACAGTTTCTGGGCAAGGCTCGCGCCCAGCTCGATGCGCGAGTGGGCTCTCGCGCGCTCTGAACAAAGTTCTCCTACCAAGGCGCGCCGCGTGGTCACTTGGGCGCTCGTTGTGGTCGTTGCGCTGCTCAGCATCCAGCCGGTTGTGAACATGGTGTCTAGTCGTCAAATGATGAACACGTCCTTCGACCCCCTTCGCCTCGTCAACAGCTATGGGGCGTTTGGCTCGGTTGGAAGAGTGCGGCGTGAACTCGTGATCGAAGGGACGCTCGATCAGAGCCTCGACGAGCAAAGCCGCTGGGCGGCGTACGAGTTCAAGTGCAAGCCGGGGAGCGTGACGCGCCCGCCGTGTTGGATTACGCCGTACCATTATCGTTTGGATTGGCAGATTTGGTTTGCCGCCATGTCTTCGATCGAGCATGAGCCGTGGCTTGTTCATCTCGTCTACAAACTGCTGCAAGCGGATCCCGAAGTTCTGGCTTTGCTTGAGGGCGACCCCTTTGACGGTGAGCGTCCCAAGCACATCCGTATCGAACTCTATGAATATCGCTTCGCGCCATCGGGTTCGAAGAGCTGGTGGCAGCGCAAGTGGCTCGGCCACTACATGAGGCCCGTGTCATTGGACGATCCGGACCTGCGCCGATTTCTTGAAGCGCGGGGCTGGCTTCGCACACAGTCCGACGCAGCAAGCGCAATACCATGAGGTGTAACAATTTAGTAACACATGAACGGCCGCACAGCCTTGGACGACTGTAGCAAGTGTGACTAAAATTCCAGTGTTGTGTCTCACACCCTTGGCATCTCTCCAATCCTCATCGTCGAAGACGATGACGACACTCGGGAATCACTGCAGGAGTTACTCGAGCTCAAAGGTTTTCGCACCTTGTCTGCAGAGAACGGTCGCGAGGGGTTACGCGTACTCAAAGAAGCGGGATGGGCTTGCGTCATCCTTCTTGATTGGATGATGCCTGTCATGAACGGCAGACAGTTTCTGCGCGCGATCAGTTCGGACGCACGTTATCGAGACATCCCCGTCATCGTGGTGACAGCATTCTCCGGAACGGACCCTGGCATTCCAGACCGCCATTTGTCGAAACCGGTGCCCGTCGACGTCCTGGTCAGAGAGGTGAGCGCCCATTGTGTTGCAACGTGAAAGCTTTCAAGTGGGGCTTGCATGAGTACCGACCGGATTTTGACGGGTTGGGACGACGCCGATCTTTTCAAGGCGCTCGTAGACTCCGCTCCTGACGCGACTGTCGTCGCTGATGAAGAGGGTCGAATCGTCCTAGTAAACCGTCAGGCCGAACTATTGTTCGGCTATTCTCGCAACGAGTTTCTAGGCTCCCCCGTAGAGATTCTGGTTCCCGTGCGTTACCGGGATGCTCATCCTGGGCACCGTGGACGTTACCTGGCCAACCCCAAGCCGCGTCCGATGGGCTCGGGCATTGACCTGTTTGCGCTTCGCAAGGACGGAACCGAATTTGCCGCGGAGATCAGTTTGAGTCCTGTACCAGGGCGCGGACGTACCGCTGTCGCTGTCGCGATTCGCGACGTCACCGATCGCAAGCGTGCAGAATCCAAGTTTCGTGCACTCGTCGAAGCTGCGCCCGACGCTACCGTGATTGTCGACCCGCAAGGGATGATCACCCTCGTCAATTCCCAAACCGAACACGTGTTTGGGTATCCGCGTTCCGAACTTGTCGGACAACCTGTCGAGGTGCTGCTTCCAGACAGGTTTCGAGAGAAGCATACATCTCACCGTGCACGCTATGCGACGGATCCGAAAGTGCGCCCGATGGGCGTCGGTCTGGAACTTTTGGGCAGACGAAAAGATGGAACCGAATTTCCGGTCGAGATCAGTCTAAGTCCACTTCACACCGAGGAAGGCACGCTGTTTTCTGCTGCGATTCGGGACATCACCGACCGTAAGCGAGCCGATGAAAAGGTGCGAGCTTCCCTGCATGAAAAAGAGGTGCTGCTCAAGGAGATCCATCACCGAGTCAAGAATAATCTGCAGGTGACATCGAGCATGCTCAAACTCCAGTCAGCTCATATTCGCGACCCTTCCGCCCGAGAAATGTTCGCGGAGAGCCAGAACCGCATTCGTTCGATGGCGCTCGTTCATGAAAAGCTCTATCGCTCGAGCGAGCTCTCCCGGATTGACCTCGCCGATTACACCATGGACTTGGCGGATCTGTTGTTTCGTTCCTTCGGTGTCGATCGCAACAGCATCTCGCTCAAGCTCGAAGCTGAGCCGGTGTATTTGAGTATCGAGACCGCAGTGCCCTGTGGTCTCATCCTCAATGAGCTTCTCTCCAATTGCCTCAAGCACGCGTTTCCGAATGAGCGCCGAGGCACGATCGTCGTTGGCATCTCAAGAGGCGAGGACGAGCACCTTACGCTTCGTGTTCGGGACGACGGCGTAGGCCTCCCGACCACGCTCAACGTTGATGCGGCAGAGACGCTTGGCCTCGAACTCGTCAGAACCTTGGTCGAGCAACTGCAGGCACGCCTTCGCGTTGAAGAGCGCTCGAAGGGGACGGATATTCGCGTGCGCTTCGCCGAAGGGAAACCATAGCCGTGGATCCGACTGAACGCGACGCCTTGCTTCACGCCCGTATCCTCATCGTCGAAGACGAGGGTATTGTGGCAAAAGATCTTCAAAATAGCCTGCGCGCTTTGGGCTACGGCATTTGCGGAACCAGTCCGACAGGAGTGGACGCGATCGCAAAAGCCAAATCGCTACGACCTGATCTCATTCTCATGGATATTCGGCTGCGCGGCCAGATGGACGGCATCGAGGCGGCTCGCCAAATTCACCAGTTTCTCGATGTGCCCATCGTATTTCTTACCGCTTACGCCGATCCAGATACGCTCATGCGCGCCGCCGATGTGGGCCCCTATGCCTATGTTCTCAAACCCTTCGAGGATCGAGAACTTCAGGTCACGCTGATGATGGCCATGTGCAAGCACCGTGCGGACGCGAAGGTTCTAGAAGCGGAGCGGATCGCGCACGAGGAGCGTCTCCGGGCGTCGATGGCCGAAGAGGCGCTTCGCGCGCGGGATGAGTTCTTGAGCGTCGCCGCTCACGAGTTGCGGACCCCAGTTTCCGCTCTGCAGCTGCAGATGGCAACACTGGCTGAACTCGTTCAGCAACGCGAGCCTTCATTGGACGATCGGATCGTGCAGCGATGTCTTCGCGCGAGGAATACTGTTCGTCGACTTGCCAGCCTTATCGAAGGTGTTCTCGATGTGTCACAAATCACACTTGGCGGGCTCAAGCTCAAAATAGAGAGCTTCGACCTTGCAGAGCTCATTCGCGAGGTCACAACGAGCCACGAGGAACTTGCGAAACGCTCTGGTTCCGAGTTGCGACTATCTCTTTCGGGTCCCGTTCTAGGACGCTGGGATCGAGTTCGGATCGAGCAAGTTCTTACGAACTTGTTGTCAAACGCACTTAAGTTTGGAGCGGGAAAACCGATCGACATCGAGCTTCACGATCGCGGCAATACGGCCGAGATATCCATTCATGATCGCGGTCAGGGAATCGATCCAGACGATAGGGAACGAATTTTGGATAGGTTCGAACGCGCCGTGTCTCACCAGCATTACGGTGGCCTCGGACTCGGCCTCTACATTGCGGGCCAGATCGTGAAGGAACATGGCGGAGACCTGAAAGTCTCAAGCACCTCTGGTCCTGGAGCGACCATCTGCGTTGAGTTGCCCTGCAATGTTGAAGGTGCACGGCCGCCCTCAACTACCTAGCGGGTTTCTAGCGGAGTGGGACCACGGTGCCGCATGGAAAGTTGGCCTCTAGGGTCGGTGATGCGTCACTCTTGAAGGTCTCGCAGGCAGCGCCGAGTAGTTCCATCGTCGTCTGGTTCGTCAGCTGCCAATCGTTTTGGTAGGTGAGGGGGGTACCGTTGAGCGAGACCATGCCCTCCGCCGCCCGAGCGAGGTCGACCATACCGTCGACGTCAAAGGTGCAGCTACGCACGGTGCCGACGATCGTCGAAAATGCGGCCGCGAGCTCCTGGGGGTTGGTCGCCGAAAAGGCCGTCGCCGAGCCCGTGTCTTGGTCCTGTCCATCACCGATGCGCGCCAGCTCATCGAGATGGTCGCGAAAAACCTGCGGAGAAACCGCGTCGTCGTTCGAGCTGTTGCCCGCCACGCCGAGCACGAACGACTTGATTCCCATGTCGTACGCGCGCTTGATGGCGTCGCGCGACATCTGCATGGCTTTTTCAAGTTCTGCTTGGTCGATCATATTGTCGGGCCCCACCGGGTCGTTGGCTTGCGGGTTGGCGCAATAGTCGGGCGCGCCATCGGTCGCGAGCACCAACACGGGAAAGCCCTCGCTCGTGTCGAAGGTGTCGACATAGGCATCGATTGACTCGCCGGTCGGTGTGCTACCTCCGGGGCCTCGGTCCATCAGGTTGTCGATCTCGGTGAGGTTGTTCAGCATGGGCAATACGCTTTGAAGCGTTGGGCAGCCGTCGCTGTTGTCGTAGAGCGCCGCACCAAATACGACGTTGGCTTGTTCGGTCCTGACGACACCTGAACCGCCGACGAGCGCTTCTGTGATGGCGTCCCAACGGTTCTGGTTTTGGCTTCCAAAGTCGTCGGTCCGCATGCTGCCGCTGCGGTCGATAAGCAACATGACGGTCGGCGTCTGGTTG
This sequence comes from uncultured Polyangiales bacterium, assembly GCA_964487255.1. Lineage (GTDB taxonomy): Bacteria > Myxococcota_A > Polyangia > Polyangiales > CAZAQV01 > CAZAQV01. The sequence goes on from CAZAQV010000010.1 coordinate 141,629, forward strand.
GCTAGGTCGACGAGAATGCCGGGACAGTTCTCTCCCATCGTGGAGCTATCGCCGTTCGGCTTTGCGCTGTCGGTGCCATTGGGGTCCGCAATGCAGCGCCCGTCGCTTGTACAGATCTGCCCTTCACGGCATTCACCCCCGGTATTTGTGCAGTCCTGCCAACACAAATTCGATGCGCAATACGAGCCAGACGGGCAATCTTCGTCGGTTCCGTTTGGACACGTACACTGACCACTGTCCGTACAGGTACCGGTGCCGCATTCGGTGTCGTTTGCGCACTCGAAGGCTGTCCGTGACGGCTCGTCCGAGTCGCACGAGCACGAAGCGACGACCAGTCCAAGCGCGAGTCCAGGCAACCATGAGATTGTCTTCATACCTTAATGATGAGCGAGACTTCGCGGGGCAGCAACTTCGCGGTTTGCTGTCGGCTACCGTATGCGGCGTTTCTATACGGTAGCGCGAGCTGTGTCCGAGCTTTTGGACTTGCTGGGCGGGACTTGTTCGCCGTGGAAGCGCTTTCCGGTCTTTGCGTGCTCAAGCAGCAATTCGCATGGGGTGAAACGCTCACCGAAACGTTCTTCGAGTGCGCGCATCCTGTCGACGATGGTCTGTGCGCCCTGACTGTCGATATAACGGAAGGGTCCGCCCAAGAATGCAGGAAAACCCAGTCCGAAGATTGCGCCAATGTCGCCGTCGCGCGGCGTGCGCAGGATGCCTTCTTCGAGGCATCGCGCGGCTTCTCCGACCATCTGCAGCGCGCAGCGTTCTGCCATGTCGACGCTGCTACCATTCGTGGAGGGCTTGACGCCAAGCAGTTTGTAGACCGACTCGTCCACTTCGCCCTTCTTGGCATCGGCGCCGTATTTGTAGAAGCCACGCCCGTTCTTTCGCCCCTTGCGCCCGTCGGCGACCAGCCGGTCCAGTCCCTCGGGTGGACGCATGCGTTCGCCGAACGCGCCCTGCATAATGGCGCCGACTTTCGCGCCGACGTCGATGCCCACTTCGTCCGTAAGCTTGATGGGGCCGACGGGAAAACCGAAGTCCATCAAAGCCATGTCGATACGTTCGATGGCGTAGCCCTCAGTCACCAAATAGGCCGCTTCGTTCATGAACGGTGCGAGGATGCGTGTGGTGTAAAAGCCGACGCCGTCGTTGACGACGATGACCGTCTTGCCCTGGTCTTTGCCGAGCTTTACACACGTTGTCGTGACCCAATCGGCCGTCTTGGGCGTGACGATGATCTCCAGCAAGGGCATTTTCTCGACAGGTGAAAAGTAGTGCATGCCGATGACGTTTTCGGGACGCGTTGCACCTTCTGCAATTTTGGTGATTGGAAGCGATGAGGTGTTGCTGGCGAAAATCGTGTTCTCGTCGCCGTGCTCTTCTACGTCCTTGACGATCGAATGCTTGAGCGTGAGGTCTTCAAATACGGCTTCGATCACGACATCCATGTACTCAAAGCCAAGGTACTCGTTGCTGGCAGTGACGCGCGACATCATGCGGTCGGCATCGTAGGGCGTGATGCGCCGCTTTTTTACTCGCCCATCGACGACCTTTCGGATGGCGGCCAATCCCTGACCCGCGCTGGCAAGGTCGCGGTCTTTGAGCCGAACATGATACGGCGTCTTGTCGATCGTGACGTAGGCGATGCCTGAACCCATGAGACCCGCGCCGATCACCCCGATCCGATCGATGGGATGCGGCTGGGCGTCGCTGTCGATTCCCGAGTCTTTTTTGAGCGCCTGCGTGGCGAAGAAAATCTGCATCAGCTGCGTAGCTTCAGGCGTCGCGAGGAGCTCTGCAAAGCCCTCACGCTCGGCGCGTAGACCAGCCGTCCGTCCATCGCTGAGGCCCTTTTTGACAACCTGGAGGATCTTCTCGGGCGCGGGGTAGTTGCCGCGCGTCTTTCTAAGAAGCCGCTTGCGCGCTTGGTCGAAGAGCACCTTGCGGCCCACGGGGTTGTCCTCAAGCGCGAGTTGCTGCAGCTCTTCTTTGTCGAACTTGCCGTCAAAGATGGCGCGCAGACCCGACGGAGTACGCTTGCGCGGTTTGTTCGCCAAACGAAGCGCCCACTGACTTGCCACGTCCTCGACGATGGCCGGCGCGACGACCTCTGCGCAGACGCCGAGTCGTTTGGCCTTCTTGGCGTCGATCTGCCGGCCGGTGAGCAGCAAGTCGAGGGCTTGTTGGGCACCGATCAGTGCCGGCAATCGCTGCGTCCCACCTGCGCCGGGCAAGATGCCGAGCTGCACTTCGGGCAGACCCAGTCGCGTGCTTCTGTGCTCGCTGCAAATACGTGCGTGGCAAGCCAGGGCCAGTTCGAACCCGCCTCCGAGGCACGTGCCATGTACCGCAGCCACGACGGGCTTGGTGGCGTTTTCGATGCGGTCCATTGCGATCTGTGCTTGCTCGGAGATTTTAACCCCGTCTTCGAACGACTTTGCGTTCGCCAACATGCCGATGTCCGCACCTGCGATGAAGCTGTCTTTCTTGGCTGAGGCAATGACGATGGCGACGGTGTCTTCGTCACCTTCGAGCTCGTCCAGTAGCGTGCTGAACTCGTCTGCAAACGTCGTTTTGAGTGTGTTGACGCTTTCGCCGGGAACGTCGAAACGAACCACCGTGACGCCGTTCTCATTTCGTTCTACGTGAAAGTTCTTGTAGTTCATGCTGCCTCCAATACGATCGATGCGCCGAGACCACCCGCCGCGCAGGCGGTGCACAGAGCGAGTTCGCCACCGCGTCGTTTGAGTTCGCGCAGCGTCTGTGTGATCTGTCTGGCCCCCGTCGCTGCGAAGGGGTGTCCGATGGCGATCGAGCCGCCGGTGACGTTGAACTTGTCCCAGTCGATTTCACCAATGGCGCTACTCCGACCGAGCTTTTCTTGGGCAAACGTCTTGCTCTCGAACGCTTGGGTGTTGGAAAGAATCTGCGCGGCAAAAGCCTCGTGCATGTCGATAAGGTCGAGGTCCGACAGTTCAATACCTGCACGGCCCAGTGCTGTCGGTGTCGAGTAGGACGGGCCCATAAGCAGCTGTCCGCGAGGGTCGAGTGCCGCGAAGGCGTAGCTACGCACAAACCCCAAGACGTCGAACCCCAGCGCCTTCGCTTTGTCTTCACGCATGAGTAGTAGCGCGCTTGCTCCGTCTGTAAGCGGCGAGGCATTGCCGGCGGTGATCGTGCCGTGTTTGCGATCAAATGCCGGACGGAGCTTTGCGTACGACTCGATGTCGGAGTTTTCGCGCACCAGGTTGTCGCGTTCGATCACCTCGGTGTACTTTGGCGGCGCGATGACGGGCATCACCTCTTGGCTCAGCCGTCCGTCCGCCCAAGCCTTTGCGGCTAGCTCGTGGCTGCGATGCGCGATTTCATCCTGCTCTACGCGCCCGATGCCATTTTCTTTGGCCATCTTTTCGGCGCTTTCACCCATGCTGAGATTGGTTGCGGCTTCGGCAATGGCTGGTGGAACCGGTACGAGGTCCTTGGGCTTGATATCGCGGAATGCGTTCACACGGTCGGAGAGCGAACGCGCTTTGCTCGCGGTGACCAGCGATTGTGCGAGTCGTTTTGAGATCGTCATTGGCACATCGCTCGCGCTGTCTGCACCTCCGGCGATGCCACAGTCGATGGCGCCTGCAAGGATCGACTCGGTGACGTTGACCGCCGATTGGTAGCTTGTCGCGCATGCACGAGAGACGCTGTAGGCTTCGATGTCTTGCGAGAGGCCGGTTCCGAGAACGATCTCGCGCGCGATGTTCGGCATTTGGATCGAAGGGAGAACTTGCCCGTAGACCACCTGTTGAATGTCCGCCTGGACCCCGTTTCGTTCGACCAGCTCGTTGACGACGAGCTTTGCCAAATCCAGGGCCGACATGTTGCGATAAGCCGTGTTGGCCTTCGCAAAAGGCGTACGCAGACCTGCAACGACCGCGACGCGTTTCCCCTTTTTGCTCATTTTTGCCATGGCTCTGCTTATAGCTCTTCGCTAGGCTTTGTTCGAACCGGATTCGGTGTTACCAAATCCGGTCCTCGGCAAAGACCGCTCATCGAAGGTTATAGCTCTTCGCTAGGCTTTGTTCGAACCGGATTCGGTGTTACCAAATCCGGTCCTCGGCAAAGACCGCTCATCGAGCCCGAAACGGTCACCGATCGGCTACAACGTCAGGCTGTCGCGGCCGCCCAGGTACGGCCGCAATGCCTCGGGTACGCTCACGCTTCCATCCGGGCATTGAAATTGTTCTAAGATCGCGAGCCACGTGCGTCCTACCGCGAGACCCGATCCGTTGAGCGTATGCGCAAACACGGGTTTGTTTTTTTTGCCGCTCTCGGCCTTCGGGCGATAGCGAATCGATGCGCGTTGCGCTTGAAAGTCACCGCACCATGAGCAGCTTGAGATCTCGCGGTAGGCGTTTTGTCCCGGAAGCCAGACTTCGAGGTCGTAGGTGATCTGGGCGGCAAAGCCGATGTCACCTGCGCACAGCTTGACGACTCGGTAGTGCAGACCGAGTGCCTGAAGGATGCTCTCTGCGCTCTTGAGCAGTTTCTCAAGCTCGTCCAGGCCTTGCTCAGCGCTGCAGATGTGAACCAACTCGACTTTGTCGAACTGATGTTGCCGGATGAGGCCGCGCGTGTCTTTGCCATAGGAGCCTGCTTCCGAGCGGAAACACGGCGCATAAGCTGTATACCGCTTCGGGAGAGACTCGAGGTCGAGGATTTCCCCGGCGTGAAGGTTGGTGAGCTGCACTTCTGCCGTGGGTGAGAGATAGAGCTGTCGCCGTTCGGCGTCTTTGCCACTGGCAGCCTCGTCCCAGTCCATCGAGATGGCGAACACGTCTTCTTTGAACTTGGGCAGTTGGCCTGTGCCGAAGAGTGCGCTGTCGCGCACGAGGGCGGGGGGCCAAACCTCGTCGTAGCCGTTTTGCTCGGCGTGTGTGTCGAGCATGAACTGAACGAGTGCGCGTTCGAGGCGTGCTCCCAAGCCGCACAGAACGGCGAAGCGCGAGCCGCTGATGCGCGCCGCACGCTCGAAGTCGACGATGCCGAGGCCCTCTGCGATTGCAATGTGGTCCTTGGGGGTGAAATCAAACGAGGGCTTTTGCCCCCAGGAGTAGAGCTCGATATTGTCTTGCTCGCCTGTCCCGTCGGGTGTGGACTCATGTGGCGGATTGGGAAGTGTCGCCAAGATGTCCGAGAGCCGCTTTTCGACGAGGCTGCTCGCGGACTCGAGCTCCTTGATCTGCGCGCCCACCTCGCGCATCTCCTCGCGTGCGCGCGCGAACTCGGGTGATGACTTGTCTACCTTGGCCAACGAGGCGCTTACGGTGTTGCGTTTGGCGCGAAGCGATTCAAGCTTTCCGATGGCGTCACGGCGCTGCTCGGCGAGGTCCGCGACTTGAGAGAACACCCCGTCGTCCATGCTTCCGCGCCGGCCGATGGCCGCGCGTACTTCTTCGAGATTTTCCAGCACGTAGCGAAGATTGAGCATGGCGAACTTTAGCCTTTTAACCGATAGTGCGCAGCAGATGCAGCGGCTGTTTGGTTGGGGTTTGGTGCTATGGCTGCTCGCCTTGCTCGGGGCGGCGGTCGAAATCGCGGCTCAGCAGTCGCCCGACAGCGGGGTCCATCTCGGCGTACCGGTGGGGCCTATCGCGCTTTTCAAGCAACAGTGCGCGTTTTTCGGGGTTGTGCTTGCGCTCGTTGAGCTGCGCGGGCATCACGTCAGCCGTGCACTTAGCCTGACGTTGCTGGCCGGCGTCGGCAGTGCCGTCGTGGCGCAGGGCGTGGCAGCCGGGCTCGGCTTCTATGCGGTCACACCTACAGATTTTCGGCCTGCCGCGCAGGCGGTCTTTTGGTTAAGGGCGGCTGGACATGGCACCCTTGGCGCGTGTTTACTGTGGATCATGAGGCGCGAATGGAGAAGCGAGGCAGTTGGTGAGACTCGCTAGCGTTGGTCAGACGGTTGTCTGCTTCCTTGGCATCGCGATCTTGGTTCATGCGCTCGCGCTGCCCACTCTCGCCTCGGCCCAGGACGAGGGCGACCTCAAGCGTGCGCGCGAGAGCTTCATCAAGGGGGCGAAGGCAGCCGAGTCGGGAAGCTGGCAGGAAGCGGAACGGTACTTTCGCGAGGCATACGAAATTTCCGGGCGCGAATCGCCGCTCTTCAACTGGGCGCTCAGCCTCAAGGAACTCGATCGAAACCGTGAGGCCGCTGAACAGCTGGACAACTTGCTGCGCAACCACCAGCCGGACGCTGAGATGCGGGACCGCGCGCGTGACACGCTCGACTACCTTAAGAATCTCCTGGTCGTCATTTCGCTCGTCAACCTTGAGCGAGGCACGGCGTATGTGATCCACATTGGAGAGCGTGAGGTTTTTGATGGCGGTGAGCGTCCGCTCGAAGTGTTTGCCGAACCGGGGGACATCCGGGTCTCGGTCAAAGCCGAGGGTGATTCCGAGCCGTTCGTGTGGGAGCGATCGGTGACGCGTGGCAAGACTCAAGTTGTCGACGTCACGATGCGTGAACTGCCGCCCGACGAAGACGATGTGGAACCCATGGACGACGAAGACGATGAAGGTGGCGGCTTGCTTTCGAGCCCGGTGTTTTGGCTCGTGACCGGCGCTGTGTTGATCGCGGGCGCGGGCGTCGGAACCTATTTTATCGTCGACAGCAACGCGGACCTCAAACCGGAGAGCGGGAATGTTTTGCGTCTCCCCTAAGTCTGCGATGCGGTTCTTTCACCATGCGCTTTGGGTCGCCTGTGCGCTCCTTGCTGGGTGCGCGGACAATAGTTTTTTGGAACTCACGCTCGGCCTTCCCGGGCGAGCGGGTATGCGTCAGAATGCCGTGGTGCGCGTCTTACCAGCGGACGAAAGCGGCGAGCTCGACTTTTCGTTACCGTGGCGCGGGCTGGAGAAGAACTTCGTGTTGCTTCCAGGCAACCAAGATCAATCGGTGAGCGTCGAGTCCAGGGAAGAAGAAGTCGATCTGGGCTTGCGCATCGAGTTTTGTGCTACCGAGTTCTGCGACGGCCTCGATGAGCCTGCGCCGTCAGAGGCGTGGTTTCTGATTCGTCGACCCTTTACGATCGGTGCACGCACGCGACTGCGAATCGAGATCCCGTTGATTCCCAACGGCTTGCCTTCCGGGCCGCTCGTTGTCGACTGCGGCGGCGGAAGTTGTGTTGAAGAAGGTACCCTCGATGCCGCGTTACCTGACGCAGGCTTCGGCCAGGACGCCCGTGTTAATACTGAAGAAAGTGGTGTTCCCGATGCCGCCGTCGACGCTACCTCGAACCTGGGCACCGACGCACAAACACCAGTCGAAGATGCTAGCTCAGGCCCATAGCGCACACCTGTATGTCTTTGTGCGCAGGGATGAGCATGCTTCTGGCTGGATCGAGACCCCCCTTTTGCTGCTATAATTGCTGGCATGAAGCCCGCCTCCGACTCGGGGACGAGCCCATTGACTTTTGGGCGCTATGAAGCCCTGCTTCGCATTGGTCGCGGCGGGATGGCCGAGGTGTACGCGGGGCGTGTACGGGGAGAGGCCGGCTTCCAAAAGCTCGTCGCCATCAAACGCATGCTTCCGCACCTTGCCGAGGACGAGCGCTTCAGCGCCATGTTCTTAGACGAGGCGCGGCTCGCGGCGCATATCTCGAGTCCTTACGTCGTCACGACCCATGATCTAGGACGCGCCGACGACGGCTCGCTTTACCTGGTTATGGAGCTGGTCGTCGGCTCGACACTGTCGTCATTCCTTCGCAATGCGGCGCGCCACGGAACCTGTGTGCCGTTGCCGATTTCCGTTGAGGTCTTGGCGCAAGCTGCCCAGGGCCTGCACGACGCACACGATGCGAAAACTCCGCTCGGCGATCCGTTGGAAATTGTCCATCGCGACGTGTCACCACAGAATATTTTGGTCGGTGTCGACGGTCGTGCACGCATCACCGACTTCGGGGTCGCCCGCGCCATGATGCGTCGTTCGGATACGTCGACGGGTGAGCTCAAAGGCAAGCTTGCCTATTTCTCACCCGAGCAGGTCAAAGACGGTGCGCTCGATCGCCGCTCCGACATCTTTGCGCTGGGTATTGTTGCGTGGGAGACGTTCACCAGCCGGCGGCTGTTCAAGGCAGAGAACCCATTGGCGCTTCTCGACCGCATCATGAACATGCCGATTCCGTCGGTACGGCGCTTTAATCCCGAGGTTCCTGAGTCGGTCGACGCTGCGGTGCAACGCGCACTCTCCCGCGACCTTGACGAGCGCTACCCCGACGGCATGGCGTTCGCCATGGCTTTGCGCTCGGCCTATTCGAACTGCGGTTCACGCAAGGACGTTTCCGCATACGTGCGAAACGAGGCAAGCGATCGCATCGAGCGCATGGAGGATGCGCTTCGCGCAGCGCTCGCGCGTGGTGATCAGTCGTCCATTCCTGCGCCCAACGATGCGCGCAGCGGTATTACTCGGCGTAACCAACTCAATCAGCTTAAGCGTCAGCGCGGGCCCGAGAGACCTGCGACCGATCAAACCACCGCGGCGACCGACGGTCATGAGACGCGTCGGCTGGGTACGCGGGACGTTTCGTCGAAAGAACGGACCTTTGACCCGATCAGTGCCTCGCCGAGCGCTCCTTACGACGACCCGAGTCAGGACACCCTGGGTGATGAAGACTACGACGACGACGTCTACGATGACGGTCCAACTTTTGCGATGGAGCAGGCGCCGTCGTTTGGTGCGTCGCCCATCCGCGACGCGCCCAATCCTGCGACGCAACTGGCGCCGTTTAACGAAGAAGCGGTTGCCTTGGCCGCAGAGCCGACGGTGGCGGTCGATCCTTATGACCCATCGTCGGGTTCTCAGCCCAGTTATGAGCCGGTCGGCTCTCCGTTTGCGCAACACAGCGTAGCCACCGTCTCGCCGCAACCGAGTTCGTCCATCCCATGGAAAGTCATCGGCTTGATCGCAGGTGTTGCGATCGCGATCGGTCTTGGCGTGATGTCCTTGCGGAAAAGGGATGAGCCGCCTCGCGGAGCGCCGATGCCGACCGCGGACCCGTTTGCGACAGCGTCCGAGAACGTAAAGCCAGCCCCGCCACAACAAGACCAAGCGGCAGAGGTGGAGCAAGACCTAGCTCTTGAAGCGAAAAGCGACCAGGCGCGGGACAATCTTGCGCCCGATTCCCCCGAGCGCACAAGCCCGGAAGACTTGCTCAAGGAGCTTCAACAAAAGAAGGCCGAAGAAGAGGCCGCGCAGAAAAAGGCTGAGGAAGAGGCCGCTCAAAAGAAAAAAGAGGAGGCGCGGCGCGCCAGCTCAACATCGCGCAAGGCCACGACAAGCACTAGGCGCACGTTTTCTTCAAGTCCCACCAAGAGCACGCACAAGTCGAGCCCTTCGCAGTCGACCAAGCCGACTTCGAAGTCCGTGGATGACGGGCGGAAGCACGGGCGCGGCGGCATCCGCCTCGACTTCTAGCTCGGCCCATCCGCACGCATCTCGCGGCTTACCGCTTCCTCCAGTCGCTCGACGTACCTGATGTACGCCTTCGCTCCTTTCGTCCAGGGGCGCACGCGATCTACGCACGGCTGGACCGAGCTGCGCTCGGCGAAGAGCCAAAAGTAGAGCGGGGGCGCTCGGCATCTGCACGACTCTGGACCGACCTACGCTCGTCAGCACGCGACAGCCGAACTCGAGTCTCAATCGGAGCCGGGGCCCGAATGAGACTGCCGTAAGTGGGGTCGGAAGTCAGTGACTCTCCGACGGCAACCTCACTTAGTCGCAGTTCGGAAACACGAGAACGCCTGCTCCGAACTGAGTGTGCACCGGCACCCACGCCTCCACGATCTCATCAGGATGTGACGTGTCGAGTTCTAGCTCGCGCGCCTCCAAGCGAATACAGGAAACCGCTTCAGCGAGCTCTGCGAACCCTTGTTCGGAAAACGGAACACCACCACATCCCCCATGCCGGTGGAAGACCGGAGTCAAGAACCGCCAGTCCAAACGCTGGTCCAACTTGGGTGAGTAGCCGCCTACAGGAAAGTAGAATCCCTGTGCTCGCCTTTGATCACAAACCAGACCTGCGCACTGTTGTTCATAGACGAAACCATGATCGGAATACACGATCACGCCGAAGTACTCGCCATGGGTGCCATCAAAGTCGATTGAAAATGATGGCTTCTCGTGGGGCAGCTTAGCCCTGTCCCAGTCGTCCGACATGGAAAGAGGCTATCACTCAGCGACTCTTGGAAATAGACGATTTTGCTAGATACAAAAGAGGCCAGCGAGACCGAGTCTCAATCGGAGCCGGGGCCCGAATGAGACTGCGAAGTTCCAGGGCTTGAGCTAGAGGGCGGCGGTGGAAATTTCGCCGCTCTCGCACTGAATGTGCGAAGGGACGTCGTTCAGCGTCGTGTGGAGTGTGACGGGCCGCGACCAAATACGCTCGAGCGCGCGCAAGACATCGCCAGCCCAGTCGAGACGTAAATCAACGCCTTGGTGGTCGTGTTGAAGCAGCAGCTCACCGCGATTTTTGTGGTTGGAGTCGACCACGTAAACAAAAGGCTGACCGGCATTGGTGAGCGAATCGAGAAGCTTTTTTTTGACCGCATCAAACGTGCGCGTCTCGATCTCAAACCGGCTTGTTTTCGCATTGAAGCCGAATGCGTAGAGCTTCTGGTCGAGCACGAAGTCCGGCGTCAGAAACTCATCAATAAAAGTGACATCGGTGTGGTGCTTGCGGACTTCGAAGATTTTCTCGCGTCCAAGCCCCGTGCGACGATCCCACTCGCGGCGTGCTTCGAGTGAGTCGCAGTCTTCCCAAGCTTTGCCGAACTGGCCCTTGTCCCAGCGCATCTCGATGTGGCGAAACAGCTCGACGCCGAGTTTGTAGGGGTTGAGCTGTCCACCGCTGGTGGCGAGCACGCCCGCGCAGCGGTCGGCGTAGTCGACGATCTCCGAGGCGTCGCACAGCTTTTCCGTCATCAGGCGCGAGTGCCAGTACGTGGCCCAACCCTCGTTCATGATCTTCGTCTGCATTTGTGGGTAGAAGTAGTACGCTTCCCGCCGAATCACTGTGAGAACCTCACGTTCCCAGCGTTGTAGCGGCGCGTGGCGAATCAAGAAGCCGAGAACATCGCGTGCAGGTCGGTCCGGTACGCGGCGGGGCTTTTCCTCTTCGTCTTTGAGCCGCTGGCGCTGGAGCTCCACGAAGTCTTCGGGGTTGATGAAGTTGGCCATGTACTCGCGATCGACGCGTAGCAGGCCAGGCTCTTCCCTGGGCCGTTCGACCTCCTCTTGCGACTGTGAGCTGTCGTTCTTTTTTTCCGGCTCGTACTGGTCGTGTGGGGCGATCAGGTTTTCGAGGCGCAGGCACTGGTCGAGGAACTCTTCGACCTTGTCGATGCCGACGCGACCCACCCACTTGCGGACGATCGAGCCGTGGTTGGCCATGGTGTCGATCCACTTGCGGACAGGCTGTCCAGTGCGGGGATCCAGACCCTGGTTGGTCGCCGAGAAAGCAAAGTTGTTCTTGAAGAAGTCGACGTGTCCGTATACGTGCGCCATGACCAGTTTCTGGTCGACCAGACTGTTGCCTTCGAGCAGGTACGCAACCGCGGGGTTATTGTTGATGACCATCTCGTAGATCCGAGACAGGCCGTACTCGGAGCTTTTGGACATCTGCTCAAAGTCCATGCCGAAGCGCCAGTGCGGGTAGCGTGTGGGAAAGCCGCCGTAACTCGCCAGTTCACTCATCTCGTCGTAGCGAACCATCTCGTAGATCGTCGGAAAGAAGTCGAGGCCGTAGGAAATGGCGATTTCCCGGGTGCGGGCCTGCTCCTCACGCAAATAGTCGGGCAGTGCCTGGCGAAACACGGATTACTTTCCCTTCCCCAAGAACTCCTTGATGGAGTCCATGATTTCGTCGCGGTCACGAATTTCACTCGTGACGACGCGTTCGTCCTCCTCAAAATGCTCGTGGAGGTCTTTGATGAACTGACCGGAACCGTATGGACTGTCGACTTGGCCGTAGCAAAACATGTTGACCACCGGCAGCAGCTTGTCGCGCATCAGTTCGATACAAACCATGGTGTCATCGACGCTCCAGTTGTCACCGTCCGAAAAGTGAAACGGGTAGATGTTCCATTCGTCTGCAGGGTACTCGGTTTCGATGATTTCGTTGCACAGCTTGTAGGCCGAGGAGATCATGGTGCCGCCCGACTCACGCGTGCGGAAAAAGGTTTCGCGGTCGACCTCCCGCGCAATGGCGTCATGGATGATAAAACGCGTTTCGACGCCGGCGTATTGCTTCTGTAGCCAGGCATCGATCCAGAACGACTCGGTGCGTACGATATCTTTCTGTTGGTCGCCCATTGAACCCGAGACGTCCATCATGTAGATGATGACGGCGTTGGCCACCGCCTCTTGCTCCGTGCGCCACGAGCGATAGCGCATGTCGTCGCGCATCGGTATGATGAGCGGCTTCTTCGGGTCATAGGTACCCATGGTAATTTGCCGCCTCAAGGCATTGCGGAAGGTTCGTCGAAAATGTCGAAGGGAGTTGGGGCCGACGTTGCGGATTCCAACGTAGCGATCTTTTTCGCTGACAATGCGACTTTGCCCGCGGTCTTCGATGTTGGGCAGTTCGAGTTCTTCACCCAGAATTTCAGCGAGCTCGTCGAGGGTGAGCTCGACCTCGAGAATGTGGTCGCCCGCTTGATCGCCCGCTTCGCCGGGACCGGAGCCATCCCCGTCTTCGCCTTTTCCGACCGGGTCACCTGGTTCGCCATCGCCTTGGCCAACGCCACCTTGCTGTTGCGACGAGAAACGAAATCGAGGGATGTCGATTTGCGGAATTGGGATCGAGACGGTGTCTTTACCCTGACGGCCAACCAGCTCCCCTTGAGAGATGTACTTCCGCAAGTTCTTGCGGATGCGACCGCGCACGATCTGTTTGAAGCGTGCGTGGTCTTGATCGATCCGTAGTGACATCTAGCTCCTACTATAGACTAGCACACCGGGTTCACGAAAAAGGCCGTGGATTCTGGTGCAATGAGGCCGAAACTGCCTAGCGTACAGTGTTTACGAGAGCTGAGACTCGCAGCGCCTGTGCATGCGTAATCGCGACCGCGAGAGCATCGGTGGCATCTTCGGCCGGCAGCGCATGCCAGCCCAAGATGGTGCCCACCAGCTGAGCCACCTGCGACTTGTGCGCACGTCCGCCACCTGCGACCGTGCGTTTGATGAGGGCGGGCGCGTACTCGCTGAGCTCCAGTTCGGCATGGGCAACGCTCAACAGCGCCACGCCGCGCGCCTGACCGAGCTTCAGCGCAGAAGCGGCGTACTTGGCTTGAAAGATTTGTTCGACTGCGGCGTGGTGCGGCTTGTGGAGTTGGATGACTTCGAGCAGGCCTCGGTGGATATGGAGTAGGCGTGCGGCCATCGGCGCCGCCTTTGGGGTGCGGATGACACCGGCCGCGATTCCCGTGATGCGATTGCCTTCACGCTCGATCATGCCCCAGCCCGTCTTGACCGAGCCGGGGTCAATTCCCAGAATGCGCATCGACCTTCCATTGTCGCGAACGCGATACTTCGCGCTGGTAGTACTCGAGTTCTTGGTTGCATCGCGTCTCGTTCCAGTCGAGGAGTTTGGCGAGGCGTGCCGTGATTTTGGACATGGCGCCAAGACCCTGGTCGTGGTCGCGGTAAAACAGTTGCGTGCGCCGAATCATGATGTCGCTGAGCGTGGCCGCCAGCTCTTTTTCGACAGCGAAGTCGACCTGTCCCATGATTTCTGGGCGACCGTCGACCAACAGTTCGGCTTGAGACGGGTCTTCGACAACGCGCTCCGCAAGCTCAAGAGCACGCATCCCGTAGGTGTTGGCGAGGTGGCGACACGTCGGCAACGAAAGCTGCTGTTGGGCGGCTTCGAGCACCTGGCCAGCGACCCGCTCATGGTCGTCGTCGGCAGGCCACCCGACGCCGCCCGGCAGAGGTTCTTTGCGCGTGCGCGGGTCCTTGAGCTCTTGGGTGAGGCTCCCCGAGAGCTCAAGCAAGCGCACGGACTTGTCGACGACCTCTGCGGCCATCGCTCGATAGGTGGTGAGCTTGCCTCCCGCGATGGTGATGAGGCCATCGCGGCCGACGCGGATTTCGTGCTCGCGGCTCACCTCGGACTCGCTGGCCTCGCCTTCGGGCGCAATGAGCGGGCGTAGGCCGGCCCAGGTGGAGATGATGTCGTCCTCGCCGAGCTGGTGCTCTGGAAAGTGATGGTTTGCAGCTTTGAGCAGGTAATGCACGTCCTCGGCCGAAGCATAGACGTCCGCAGGATCGCCTTGGTAGTCGGTGTCGGTGGTTCCAACGTAGGTTCGGTCGGACCACGGAATGACGAAAAGCACGCGTCCATCGACGGGGTGGGAGCACAAGATGGCGTTGTTGAGCGGTAACTTCTCGTAGTCGACCACGAAATGAATGCCTTTGGTTGGGCGCAGCACCGGGGCCGTGGACCCGGCGTCGCTTTGCGCAAGCACCCGGTCGGTCCAGGGACCCGTTGCGTTGATAACCGCTTTGGCATGCACCTCACACAGCTCGTCGGAGAACATGTTCTTAACGGTCGCTCCGCACACCCGTCCGTCTTCGCCCTTGAGGAAGCTTTGCATCCGACAGTACGTTGCGGTGATGGCGCCATGTTCGACGGCGTCGAGCACGGTTTCGAGCGTGAGCCGTGCGTCGTCCGTTGCGCAATCGTAATAGAGAGGTGCACCCACGAGTTCGGCTTGTCGCAGTGACGGTTCGATCTTGGCGACCTCGCTGGGCCGGAGCTTTTTGTGAATCTTCGGTGAACGGAACAGCGATAGGCCGTCGTAGAGCCACATGCCGGCGTTGATTTTCCACAGGCCCACGCGCGAGTTCTTGTAGACGGGCAACAAAAAGCCGAGCGGGTTGACCAAGTGCGGCGCGAGGTCCATCAAGATGCGCCGTTCGCTGACCGACTCGAACACCATCGAAAACTCGTACTGCTCCAGATAGCGAAGGCCTCCGTGCACGAGCTTGCTCGAGCGTGAGCTGGTGCCCGATGCAAAGTCGGATTGCTCGACCAAGGCCACTGTCAGGCCACGCCGGACCGCGTCGCGAGCGATGCCGCAGCCGGTAATTCCGCCGCCGATGATCAAGAGGTCCACGGAGGCGCCCTGGAGCTTCTCCCACATCTGCTCTCGCCGCATGAACCGCAATATAGGGCCACAAGAGGCGAAGGTCACGTTCTCGGGGTACAGTATTCATTGCAATGTCGCGTGCTCTGCTGCTGCTCTGGTTGCCGTTTTGCTTTGGGTTCTTTGAGCCCGAAGTCGTCCGCGAGGAGCAGAGCGACGTTGTGTGGATCGAAGCTGGAAGCTTTACGCGAGGCACGCAGAACCGAGACATCTTGCAGACGCAGGAAGAGTGCGTACGCGACGAGCGGGCGACGCGTTGCTCGCCGTCTGCGTTTCTCGACGAGACGCCGCAACGGCTCATTTACCTTCGCGACTTTGGCATTGACCGCTACGAAGTGAGCCAGCGGAAGTGGCGACGCTGCGTGCGCGACGGATACTGCCCACCGCTTCCTTGGGCTTCCTCTCGTGAAGGCCTGCAGGGAGAGAGCCTGCCAGCAGTGCTTGTGTCGTGGGAAGAGGCGCTCGGTTATTGTCGGTATGTTGGGGGGCGGCTTCCCACCGAAGCCGAATGGGAACTCGCGGCACGAGGGCGCGACCGACGTCGTTTTCCGTGGGGACGAAACTTCTTTCCAGAACACGCAAACATCGCCCAGCCGCTGCTTGGTGGGATCACCGATCCGTTTCGTCGCCTTGCGCCGGTTGATGGGCTTGAGGCCGGCCGCAGTCCATACGGGCTCCATCATATGGCAGGCAACGTGATGGAGTGGGTGGACGATGCGTATGGGCCTGACTTTTATCACCGGGGTCCGCGCCACAACCCACACAACACTGTACTAACGGGGCTGCGTGTGGTTCGCGGCGGGTCGTGGAACACGGCGGTGCACCGCGCACGCGTGACCAGCCGGCACGGCCTTCCCGAAGGTCAGCGTCACGCCGATTTGGGCTTTCGTTGCGCCTACGATCCTCGGGAGAGCCCTTAGACTGGCGCCTCACTGCGCCGGGCGTCGAATCCGTTTGAGTACGGAGCCGAGTGCGACTACAAGGAAGGGCATGCTCCAATGGTTCCGAAGCTTTCGCTGTGCGCTTACGCTTTCGACGTCCCTCATGCTCGCATTGATCGCGTGCGACGGCGGCTCGGGCGACCCATGCCAAGTTGAGACGGACTGCGACGACGGACTGCTTTGTTGCGGCGCGGCGCGCTTCGGAAACCCGACTCGCGGGGTGTGCGCGGCGAGCTGTGCCGATTTGCGCGACGATGCCTCGACGCCGGATGCGACGTCGGGTGACGCGATGATGAGCATGCCCGATTCGGCCGCAGGCGATGGGGCGATCGACGGCAGTATCACGCCGGACGCTTCTGCGGACGCCACGGTTGACGCCCAGGTCGATGCGAGCGCGCCCGACGCTTCTGGCGACGCTGGCTAGGGCTATGCCCATCTGAGGGCGCGCAAGTCCAGTTTTCTGCGGCATTGCGCGAATCTTGTCGGTGGCCCAGGACGCTCGTATCCTTCCAGACATGTTGCACTGGCGTTTCACCACCTTCTACGCTCTTCTTGTTGGCTTGTTCGCAGCGCTGGTTTGTCTAACGCCACATTCGGCCGCAGCACAGTCCGCAAAAGAGCAGGCAAAACTGCACTACGCAAAAGGCCAAGAGTACTTCGACGCGGGGCGCTTTGTGGAGGCGGAGGCCGCGTTTCAGCGCGCATACGATGCAAGTCCCCATCCCATCGTGCTGCTCAGCATTGCCGAGAGCCGGGTTGGCCAAGGTAACTTCGAAGGGGCGGTATCCGCCTTCGAGCAGTACCTCCGTGATAACCCGGGTGCGACCGACAAAGCCAAAATCGAGGGACGCATTACCGAGATCAAAGCGAAGCCGGGTAAGCTCGCCATCCGTTCGGCACCCGTTGGCGCAACAGTGACCATCGATGGCAAGTCCGTGGCG
Organism: uncultured Polyangiales bacterium; assembly: GCA_964487255.1. GTDB lineage: Bacteria > Myxococcota_A > Polyangia > Polyangiales > CAZAQV01 > CAZAQV01. Next base: position 158,712 of record CAZAQV010000010.1, read on the forward strand.
GGTGTGACGCCGACCACCGCTGAACTTGAGCCGGGAGTCCATGAACTTGTGTTGTCGCTCGATGGCTATCAGGACATGACCAAGCGTATCGATGTCGTTTACGGTTCAAACGAGGTTGTTGAGTTCAACCTCAGTCCCATCGAAGAAGACACCGTGAGTGATCTTGAGAGTGCGATCCAAGACGACACGGACATCGAAGTTGAGGCGGAAACGGAGTCCGGAGCGTCGTCCGACCTTCCGGTTGGTGCGCTGGTTGCTGGCGGCGTGGGTGCCGCGGGGCTCATTAGCGGGATCGTGTTTGGCGTCTTGGCACTCGATGCCGAGAGCGACTTCGATGCAAATCCGACTGCGGACACCGCCGACAAGGGCGAAGCCTACGCGTTGGTGGCTGACATTTCCTATGGCGTCGCCATCGCGGGCGCCGCGACGGCGATTATCCTTTGGGTGACGCACGACAGCAGCGACGAGTCGATCGAGGCCGAAAAAGACGTCGAGGTTGAGGACGAGTGGGCCCAGGTTTCCGTCTCGCCCGTGCTCTCTCCAAACTACGCCGGCATCAACACCGCCCTTCAATTCTAAGATCGGTTCAGACGTGCGTAGATTGCGATCGCCGCTATCGGATTGATCGGTTCAGAGTCGTGCAGATGTCGTGCGCCCCCGCAGTGCAGGGCCGAAGACGTACGTTCTGGTACTTCGAGGCCCGGAGCGAGGAGGTAAGCCGGCAGATGTGCGGCTATGAGCCGATCAATGGCCCTTACGGGTGCGGGAGCGGATCGCGCGGGTAAGCATCACCTGACTGCCGATCACGATGCCGTGGCTGAGGTCACTGTGGGACGAAATAAATGCGCGGATCAGCCATGACGCCGTCGCAGGATCGAAGTTGCCGTAGGTGACGACTGCCCCCTCGGTCCACGGCAACTTCACGGGCACGAAGTGCCACTCGCCACCCTTGAGCGCATCTTTGGTGGCGTCGACCGTGAAAAATGTCCCGCGATCCACAAAGCGCATTTCGCCTCCGGTCCCAATTAGCGGTAGATCAATTCCCCAGCGAAAGTCGATCTGCTTACCTTTTTTCTCCTGGATCTCGACAAAGGCCCCGGGTACGAGCGCAGGCCCAAACAGCGTCGGATCCTGCATGACTTTGTGCATTACGTCGTACTCACGGAACATTCGTCCGACGGTTGCCACTTGTTCGAGCTCTTCTCCGTGCATGTCGACCAACACCAGGTCTCCTCGGTTGAGCAGTGCCGCGAGCGTGCGCGTGTCGACCGGGGGAGCGGACAATGCAGTGCGTTTGGTGCCCAGGTTGCTCTTCTGCGAGCGCGCTTCAGAAGCTCGCTGGATACCGCGCAGCATGCCCCACGAAAGCGCGATATTGATCGTGCGGTTGATGCTTCGCTTGCCACTGTTGAGTTGTCGCGTGACCCAGTTGGCCGTTCGCAGATCCATGCGTGAAGAGAAAACCACGAGCGAACACTGGTCGTTGACCGGACTGACGCGCCACATCATGCGCCCGGTGCCAAGGTCGCCTTCGAGGTTTTCAACCGCGATGCGGTAGCCGCGGTGCGCCTGGTCTTCAGGCGGCGGCAAGACCGTCATCACGCTTTGCCCCTCCATTGCAAAGAGCGCGGTTTGCCATTGCCACGCGTAGTTGATGCGTTGTGCGGAACGCGAGAGCACCTCGACCTTGTCGAGGGCCGGCATGAACTCCGGGAAGACGCCCGGGTCGGTGAGCACGTCCACAACTTGCTCGACCGGTGCATGAATCTGCATTGCAAAGATGATGGCGGGGAGCTCCGCTTCGCCTTTGAACTCGATCAGTGCGACCGGACCCTGCTCGATGAAGGGGCGCAGCAGCTCGAGTTCGCGCGGCGTGAACAGGCCGAGCCGTGCGTCCGACGCGTTTTTGGGGCCCTGGGTTCGATGCGTGACCTTTTGGACTTTGGCGGTCTTAACTGTCCGAACAGAAGCAGGCGGTCTCGATCGTCCATCTGCTTGCGCCCGGGTCAATGTCGCGCTCGCAAGGAGCGCCGCACAAAGCACGACTCGTATCGTCACATGGCTCAGACGCATGACATCCGGTCAAAAATCACTCACCCCGTCGCGACGCGCCAGTACATTGCAGAAACATCAAAGATTCTCCAACACTAGCCTCGGCTCTACCGCCGTCCACTGCTGGTTCAAATCCCGCCAGGGACGCTGTGTGAGTACTATTTCTTTTCGGCGGTGGTGCGGGCGGATTTGATGGCTTCGAGTTCGGCGATGTCGACGAGGTCTTGCGGACGACCTGCTTCCCGTTTCATGGCGATCAAGTCGTCGATTGACGCGACGGCGTACTGAACTCCGTCGACGGTAATCAGTTCGGCACGCTGAAGTAGCTGATCGAAGCGATGACTTTCTTGAACAAGGAAATCGATCTCCATCACGCCGTCGGCCGAACGGAACGTCAACGCCCGCATCCCCTTCTCATCCATCCACCGCCGCACGTTCTCGACATCGGAGATTCTATCCAGTGATTCTGGAATGCGCGGGCGACCGCCGGCTTTCCACACTGCACGAATGGTCTTGTCCCAGCTTTGAGAGCTTAGTCGAGGTACGACGTCCAAGTCGAACGTGGTGCGTCGACCACCGTGAAGCGTGGCAGCAACGCCCCCGACAACAACGAACTCGATCCCCTGGCTAGCGAGAAGCTGAAGAAGACTGAGGAAGTTCTGAGGCACGATCGCTCTCGTAGTGTGGCATGGCACGGCGAAGCTTTGCCAGTGCGTTGACGGCTTCGGTGAGCTGGTCGAGCCTCTTTCGAAATGTCTCAGGAGTGAGCGGGGCCACGGACCGCTGTACAGGCCCCAAACCCGTCCAGTCCAGATCCCTTCGATCGTCACTCACCCTTCTAGCTTAACCCGCAAGGAGCAGCCCAGCAAAGTGAGCCACGCAGTACAAATCGCAGTTCGACGCGGGTAATCCCTAGGATGTGGGGGCGAGAGATTCGTGGTATCACCCGGGGCGATGCAGATTTTTATCGATTCAGCCGATGTAGAGGAAATTCGCGACGTGGCCGCCATGGGCGTCGTCGATGGGGTTACGACCAATCCGACGTTGGTGGCCCGGGTGGGGCGCGACCTCAAAGAAGTGGCCACCGAGATCTGCGAAATCGTCGATGGGCCGATCAGTGCCGAGGTCATCGCGACCGACTACGAAGGTATCGTCCGCGAGGGACGCGAGCTTGCCAAGCTGCACCCCAACATCGTGGTCAAGGTGCCGCTGATCGCCGACGGGCTCAAGGCCGTGCGCACGTTCACCGACGAGGGCATCAAGACCAATGTCACGCTCTGTTTCAGCGCGAGCCAGGCGCTGCTCGCTGCCAAGGCGGGCGCGACGTACATCTCGCCCTTTATCGGTCGCATCGACGACGTATCCGGCGACGGCATGGAGCTGATCGAGCAAATCGTCACCATTTACGGTAACTACGGCCTCCAGACGCAGGTCCTTGCAGCCAGCATTCGCCATCCCTTACACGTGGTCCAGGCCGCGCTCGCCGGCGCGCATGTCGCGACCATTCCACATAAAGTCATACACCAGCTTCTCAAGCATCCTCTTACCAACATCGGTCTCGAGCGCTTCCTCGCGGATGCGAAAGCAGCCAAATCTTAAGCGACGCGTTGCGCAAGCTCTGGTACTGACGTGCTTGGGCTTGCTGCCCATCGGCGCACACGCGCAGTACCAAGGTGGTCTCGATGGCGCCGCGGTGGTTGGCGAGCGCGGCAGCTACGGGGGCTCGCTTGCTGCGGATCTGCAGGTTCCGTTTTGCGATCTGCCCACGGAGTGCGGGTTCGCCGTGGGCGGCTCCTTCCAGGTGGGCCTGGCGACCGCCGACCAAGCGGCCGACTCCCGTGCCTGGGCGGCGCTGGGACCCACGCTGTCTTTTCGCGGGTTTTCCAGCCCGGTGTGGGAGTTGGCGCTCGACGTCGGCGGCTGGGTCGGGGGCCGCGACGAAAGTCTCGATGGGGGCTACCATCTTGGCGTGCGCGGTTTTTTCGGAGTGCCCCTCGGCGATGCGGCAGCCATTGGACTGCGCGCGGGCGTTTCGTTTTATGGCGGCGCGCGAAACTGGGTGACCTTCCAGCCGGGACTGGCACTCCGTTGGCGTTTCTCGGAGGGCTCGTGATGCGTGTACTCGTGGTGCATAAACCGACACGCGACTACGGTGAGCACGCGCTTGTGCGCTTGCGACAAAGTCTTGGCGACGAACACCCAGCCGTTCTGCGCGCGCTCGAAGAGCGCAAAGTTCACCGCTCGGCGGTCGAGGAGGCGAAGGCCGCGTTCGCGAAAATGGACGCAGAGTTCGTCTACCGCGTGGTGGGGGCGGACTTGCCGAGTGCGGACCTCATCGTGACCTTGGGTGGCGACGGCACCTTGCTCTGGGCATCTCATGCAGCGTCGAGCCGGCTCCCAATGGTGGCCGTCAACACCTCGCCGACAACGTCGGTCGGCTATTTTTGTGCTGGCGAAAACGCCGTGGACCTCACTGAGGCCGCGATCGCGGGAAAGCTTCCCGAGATGCAGCTGGCGCGCATGAGGGTGAGCCTCAATGACGCGGTACTCACCGATCGCGTGCTCAACGATGTGTTGTTCTCCCATTCGTGTCCCGCTGCGACGACAGAGTTTGTCCTCGATACCTCCGGTACGGACCGTCTCATCAAGTCAAGTGGCGTGTGGGTTGCTACGGCAGCGGGTTCGACCGCCGCGATTCGCTCGGCGGGCGGTGAGGTCCTACCGTGGGAGAGCCGTCGACTGCAATACGCCGTGCGCGAACCATATATCGGTGACAGCGAACAGGCGCCGGGGTCGATGGTCGCGTCGCTCGAACCGGGAGAAGCCATGTCGGTCGTGACCCAGACGCACAGCACCTGCATTTATCTCGATGGCCCGCACCGGGAACATCACCTCACGCTTGGCAACCGGGTGACTTTTTCGGTATCAAAGGACGCCCTGACGCTGCTAGGCCTTAGCAAACGACGAGGCATGCCGGCATGAAGTTTGGTGCCAAAGAGGTGATTGCGATCGCGGTGGTGATCGCGGGTGTTTCGGCGATCGGCGTGGTCAACTGGCCGCACGAGGCTGAGTTTGAGCGCCTCGCGGTCGAGGTGGTCAAGGAGCATCCACATGATTCGGCTGCGTTCACCCAGGGTCTTGAGTTCAAAGACGGTTCGCTCTGGGAGGGGACGGGGCGCTATGGGACTTCAACCATTCGTCGCGTCAATGTTAAGGACGGGGTTGTGCAAGCGTCCGCTTCCCTCCCGCGCAAGCACTTCGGTGAAGGCATTACCAAAGTCGGAGACCACTTTATCCAGCTCACCTGGAAATCGGGCGTCGCATACCGCTGGAAAGCGTCCGATCTCGCTGCAATGGAACCGCTGCAATACGAAGGCGAAGGCTGGGGCGTGTGCTTCGATGGCAAGCAGCTCGTGATGAGCAATGGTACCGACCGACTTTCGCTCCGCGACCCGAAGACGATGAAAGAGACGGGCTATATCCGGGTGCGGATGCATGAGGAACGTCTCGCCAAGAAGCTCAACGAACTCGAGTGTGTGGACGGCCGGATCTATGCGAACGTCTGGCGTGAGGACCTCATCTATCGCATCGAGCAGGACAGCGGCAAGGTCTCGGGGGTCATCGATGCCCGCAAGCTTCGTCCCGATGCGCGTGGAATCGACGTGCTCAACGGCATTGCTTACAACCCCCAAGCGAAAACCTTTTTCGTGACGGGCAAGCTGTGGCCGGTGCTCTACGAAGTCCGCTTCGTCCCTAATTGAAGCTGTTTCGTTCCAACTATTTTGACCAAAATGGGCTGATTTCAATAGGAAAGTAGACGTGGAAGGCACGATCCAGACGCCGCGGCAGCGCTCGATGTTGAGACTGCGTTCGGTGAGCGCGCTTGTGGCGTGGCTGCTTGCGTTCGTGTACTTCGCCGTGCTGGGACGCGCGAGCGGTTCACGCGAGCGTCTTTTGCAGAGCGCGGAACTGCTGACCTGGATCTTCATGCTTGGCGTTCTTGTTCCCACGTTCGTTCATCTTGGGCTCGTCATTGCGTCTCGGCCGACGCGTGCGAGCGTGGCTGAGCTTCGCGGCGCGCCCTTTGCGTTTTACGTCATGACGCTCCTCGGTGTTGTGTCGATGTCCGCTCTTATCGTGTTCGCACCGGGCCCGGACCCCGCAGCTTTTGCTGATGAGCTGCTGCTCCATCTAGGGAGGCCTTGGTTCCTCGTCCCCACGGTTGCGATCGTGGTTGCCAGTTGCTCGCTCTTGGTGTGGAGCGTTCCGCACGGGGTAGAGCTGTGGGCTCCGCTCGGCCCCAAACAACATGTGCGCGTGCGTTGGGTCAGCGGTGCGCTCGCGTCCGTCTTCGCGCTTGTCGTACTCGGCGTAATCTCCTATTACGCTCTAGGATGGGCATGGTGGGTCGGGTCTACGCAGTAGCGATCAACACCTTTCGCGAAGCGGTTCGTGACCGTGTTCTGTACGGGGTTGTTGCAGCCGCTGTGGGGGTACTCTTGTTTACTTTGGCGTTGGCTGAGCTTTCGCTCGACCAGCAAGAACGCGTGATCGTGGACGTCGGCATGGCGGCCATCTCACTCTTCTCCGTGGCGAGCGGCGTGTTTTTGGGCTCGTCGCTGCTGTACAAAGAAATCGAGCGAAAAACACTCTACGTAATCCTACCCAAACCAATCCGACGTGAGGAGTTTTTGCTCGGCAAGTACGCGGGGATCTTGCTGACGGGGGTGGTGTTTCTCAGCTTGACCGGCGGTATCCAGTTGTGGATTGCCGGCTTGCGTGTTGCGGAGGGGGCGGCGCGTTGGTTGTGGCTTGCCCCGCTCTTGGCTGGGGGGCTCCTCGGACTTGGGGCGTGGCGCTTCTCTCGTCACACCAGCGTGCTTCTGCCGTGGTCCGCCCTGTGGCTGGTCGCCATGTGGGCTGTCGCGTACTCCCTGAGTGTCTCCGTCGAAGTCATCGCGTCCATGCTTTGGCTAACTTTTCTCGAGCTTAGTGTCGTGGTTGCGATCGCCACACTGTTCTCGTCTTTTTCCACGCCGTTTCTAACGGGGCTGTTTACCCTCGGTGTGTGGATCGTCGGTCGCTCCGCGGACGACATGATGCAGATCAAATCCAAAGCGATCGCGCCGTTCGTTCGGGATGCGCTGCAAGCCATTGTACCCATCATCCCGAACACCAACCTCTATGTGCCTGGGCGCCATTTGCTTTCACAAGAGAACGCGGGCTCCTACTTGCTGACAACCTCGGGCTACACCGTGCTTTATGCGGTCGTGGTGCTCATCTTTGCGTGTCTTATTTTCCGCAGACGGGACTTCGTTTGATCAAGACGGCGAGCTTCGTTGTATTGGGAATCGCAGCTGTGGCTGCGGCGACCTACTGGCGCGTGGATGTACAGGTGCTGCGTTCTGCGCAGGCGGTCGAACGTCAGCCGGCCGAGCTGGTCGTGCATGCGCGGCGAGTCGCAAGTGGGGCTTTTGGTTGGCAACCTGAACGCGCGGCCGCTCAGGCAATGCTTGAGCGCGAGCTGCAAAAGCATCCTTCCTCGCACTACCTGCGACGCAGCGTCGAGCACGTGGCCAAAGCCAGGCGTAGTTTTTCTCCATTTTGGAAGCTGGCCGGACTGGCTGGCTTTTTCATTTTTGTCCTGAGCGTGCTCGTCGCCATCGCCAGCGCGGGAAAAAAACGAGCTTGGCTCGCCCTGAGCGCAGTGGTCAGTTTTGCGGTGTTCGCGATGGGCATGGGTCTGCTATGAAGGACGTATGGACTGCATAGAGATTACGGGCGGACGTCCGCTGGAGGGCAGCGTGCGCATCAGCGGCGCGAAAAATGCCGCTTTGCCGCTACTATGCAGCTCGCTTCTTGCGGACGGTCGGCACATCTTCAACAACGTGCCCAACCTGCGCGATGTGCACACGACGGTCGAACTGCTGGGCACCATGGGGCAAAAGGCTGTGTACGCCGACGGCACCATGACCGTGGATGCGACGCCGGTAGAAGAGCCGGAAGCTCCTTACGAAGTCGTCAAGAAGATGCGCGCCTCGGTGCTCGTCTTGGGGCCGTTGGTGGCCCGCTATGGGCGCGCTCGCGTCTCGCTGCCGGGCGGTTGTGCGATCGGCGCGCGGCCTATCGATGAGCACCTGCGTGGCCTCGAGAAAATGGGCGCGGTCGTGGAGTTGACCGGTGGCTACGTCGAGGTGACCGTGCCCAAGGGCCGGCTCGAGGGGGCGGAGATTGCCCTCGATTTTCCCACGGTAACGGGCACTGAGAACCTTATGTGCGCGGCGGTACTGGCGCGCGGGCGCACGCGGCTACTCAACGCGGCCCGTGAACCCGAGGTCGAGGAGCTTGCGCGCTTGCTCAACAAGATGGGGGCAGAGGTTCAAGGGGCTGGCACCAACACGGTCGTCATCGAAGGCCGCGAGTCGCTCGTGCCAGTCGAACATAGCATCATCAGCGACCGTATCGAGGCCGGCACGTATATGTGCGCCATCGCGGCCACGGGCGGCAATGCACGCGTCGACCGCATCAGCGCGGAGCCGCTTTCCGCGCTTATCGCTAAGATGCGCGAGGCGGGCGTCATCGTCGAGATGGATGGCCAAGGCATTCGCGTCGTGGGGCAAGAGCAGTACAAACCCGTCGACGTCAAAACCGCACCCCACCCGGGCTTTCCGACCGACATGCAGGCGCAGTTCATGGCGCTCATGTGCTTGGCGCAAGGCCGCAGCATGCTCACCGAAACCGTTTTCGAAAATCGCTTCATGCACGTTCCCGAACTCAACCGTATGGGCGCGCATATCAGCACCAACGGGCGGGTGGCGGTGATCGACGGTCGCGCGCAGCTGATGGGCGCGGAGGTCATGGCAACCGATTTGCGCGCCAGTGCTTCGCTCGTCGTTGCGGGGTTGGTCGCCAAGGGCACGACCCGCATTCGTCGCGTCTACCACCTCGACCGCGGCTACGAGCACCTCGAGACCAAGCTGGGCGACCTCGGCGCGCAGGTCCGCCGCGTCGCCGGCCCTGGCTAGAGCATATTAGTTGTGGGTTCGTGCCCAGGCGATGCGGGCGAGCCAGTCGTTGCTGAGCGCCATGTCAGCGGCGCCTACCTCGGGCTCTCTGCGCAGCTTCTTCCACTGCGCTTGCGCCATGTCGAGCTCACCGACTTCGTACAACAGCTGTCCCCGCATGCGCTGGGCTTCACGGACAAACGTGGTGTGCGGAAGGCCTCTTGAAATCGCCAGCTCGACGTGTTCGAGCGCCAGTCGACGCTCGTAGCTGCTGAGCCGCCGCGCAGCGAGGTAGGGTCCCAGACCATCTTCGCGAAGCTGGGTAAGCCGCTGTGCATATACGACGACGGCGGGCGCTCCGAGTGGCACGCCTTGCTCACCGACCATGATCGCAAAAAGTGCGCTTCGTTCACTGTCCGGCGCTTCCAGCGCAAGTTGGCGCACGACAAGGGCGCGTTTGGCCGCCTCATCAAGTGGGGTCTTGGCTGCCTTGGCATACGCCTCTTTGGCCGTTTCGAGGTTGCCTGCGCGCCAGGCTTCGTCGCCACGAACCTGCCACAAGCGCGAACGGAGCGTTCCCGGCGCTCCTTCGAGCGTCGCCAAACCCGGTTTGATGTCGCGCTGATGGCCGGTGCGCAGCTCCGCTTCGGCTTTGTAGTAGCGGGTCCAAGGGTCGTTGGCGTCGATTTCGAGGATGCGGTCGCAGATCCGAAGTGCCGCGCGGTAATCGCCCGCGACCAAGTCGCCGTGGAGGTCTTCTTCCAGGCGTGCAACTTGGTGCGGGCAGACCGAGGAAAAAAGCGACGGTCGTTCGAAGCGCAGTCTCGCCAAGTCACGCGCTTCGTCGGGAAGCGGCACCGCGCCGAGGAAGCGATGCCATTCCCGTTCGAGGCTGGTCAAAGACTCACCAATCGCAGTTTCGACGTCCGGGTCTTTGTAGAACTTGCGAACGACACCCGCGCCCCGCGTCTCGTAGAGATAGCGCAAGAAGGATCCGGCCGCTGTGTACGATTGGCCCTTCTGCCCTGCGAGAAACGACAGCCCGAACACGTCTTCGAGCGGCGGCATGAGTTGGGCCTCTTTCATGGCGCGTGCCCACTGATGCGGCGTGAGACCGTCGCGCGCGGACCAGTCGACCGCCACCGCCAGCCCCTCGATGAGCGCGGGCTCGGGCAGCCACGAACGAAGGTAGCCCGCGATGTGAAACGGCCCGGGGACCAACTCTCCGGCGACCACGTGGGCGACTTCGTGGGCGAGTACGGGGTGCGGTGTCGCTCTGTCTTGAAGGTACACCTCTCTGCGCCACGGCTTGGCAATGTACGTGTGTCCCGCGCCCATCAGAAGTTTCTTCTCCTCGGCGTTTCGGAACATGAACGCATGAAGCTTGCCGTGCATGCGTACACCGATCGCCGCCTCCATCTGGGCGACTCGGAAGTCGCAGTCGCGGACGCGCCGTTGTCGGTCGAGGACACTTCGTTCGCGTGGCAGGTGAACGACACAGCGTTTTCCGGTGACGGACTTGCCCAGTCGGTCGGCGATCACCTGCGAACTCGAACGAAAGCCCAGCTCAGCACCGTGCGAAAAAGCGGCCAAGAGCGCGATCAGGCATGCCGAGCAGGCGATAAGCAGCATGAAACGACGGGCCGGCACCCGCATTCGAATGCCGTATAGGCAAGCGCAGGTAATACCGAACACCACGGACACGCCACGAAAAGTGATGTAGGCGCTCTGAACCTCGACGCCACGGTCGTAGAGCGTGCCGGGAAGGTAGCCTGCAAAAAGATCGTACGCGAACACCGCTGGCGACCGGTACAGTGTGGATGCCGTCCACAAAAAGAACACGACGATGGACAGAGCAGAGAGCACGCGCGCGAGACGGGGCCGCGGCAGCCAAGCCCCGACGGTGGCGCCTGCCACGGCGGCGAGCACGGACCCAAACGCCGGACCGAGCGAAAACAGCAGACAACCCATGAGCCACGCGCAGTTCCGCACACGAAGCGCATTGATCGTGAGGATCAGGGCGGGGATGAGCGCGGCGGCCAGCGCGTGAAGCATGAGTGAGCCCAGGAGCGTCCACGCCACCACGGACGGTTCGCCGGTGGTGTTGGCAAGCGACGCACGGTGTCCCGCATAGCCCGCGACAGCCGGTGTGAGCAGGACGCCCATCGCGAGAGAACTTTCAGCGCCGAGCACCCCGAGCAGTGGCGTCAGGGCGAGGCCCACGCCGAGCAAGGCGGCGTAGACCCAGAGCGCGACGGGCAGATCGGCTCGCAGCGGTGCGGATGAGCTCACGCAGCGCGCCTATGCCGGAGGCGCTGCGGCGGCTGATTTCTGGCTGGCGATATCGAGTGTCAGTTCGAGTACCTCGCTGACCTTCGAAATTAGGCGAACGTCGAGCTCCTGGAGTACTTCGTCTGGCACCTCTTCGAGATCGGCGGCATTTTGTGCGGGCAGAACAACCACTTTGAGTCCGGCACGGTGTGCCGTGAGACACTTTTCCTTGATACCGGTCACCCGCAGAACGGAGCCGCGCAGCGTCATTTCGCCCGAGATGCCCACGTCGGGTCGGACCGGTACCCGGGTCAACATCGAAGTGAGCGAAACAAAAATGCACAGTCCTGCCGCTGCGCCATCTTTGGGCACGGCACCCTGTGGAAAGTGGATGTGCACGTCGGTTTTTGCCAAAAAGTCCTCGGGCAGGCCGAGGGTGGACGCGCGTGCTCGGATGTACGTGAAAGCCGTGGCGGCTGCTTCTTTGAGAATCGGACCCGCGCTACCCGTAACGTGCACTTGGCCCGTACCCGGCATACGTCGGGACTCGATGGGCATGAGGTCTCCGCCAGCCGCGGTCCACGCCAGGCCCGTTGCCAGGCCCACTTGTGCGTCGCGCTCGGCGTACTGCTTTTCGTACCGAGGCGGACCCAGTACGTCGTCCACATCGTCGCCCTTGAAGTGGACGAGGGCAGCGCCACCGTGCGCGTGCTGCACCGCAACATCTCGGCACAGTGCCGCGACCTTCTTCTCCAACGATCGCACACCTGCCTCACGCGTGTGAGCATCGACCAAGCGTGCCAGAGCCGCATCGGACAGCTCGAAGTGCTCAGGCGTCAGGCCATGCTCTTCCATTTGCTTGGGCACGAGGAACTCGCGACCGATCGCGATCTTTTCGTCTCGCGTGTAACCCGGAAGTTCGATGAGCTCCATTCGATCCAGAAGCGGTTCAGGAATCGTGTGCTTCTGGTTTGCCGTAGCAATGAAGAGCACGCGAGAGAGGTTGAAGGGCACATCGATGTAGTGATCGGAGAAGGTCGAGTTCTGCTCTGGGTCGAGGACCTCGAGCAGTGCGCTTGCGGGGTCGCCGCGATTGTCACGACCAAGCTTGTCGATTTCGTCAAGCAGGATGACCGGGTTTTTCGCCTCCGCCTTCTTCAACGCTGTGATGATACGACCAGGGAAAGCACCGACGTAGGTGCGCCGATGGCCGCGAATTTCGGACTCGTCGTGCACGCCGCCGAGCGCAACGCGCTGAAAGTTTCGGCCGGTGGCGCGCGCGATGGAGCGCGCGAGAGAGGTCTTACCAACACCGGGCGGACCACAAAAGCAGAGGATGGGTCCGCGATGGTCGCTTCGTAGGCGCCGCACGGCAATAAACTCAAGGATGCGCTTTTTGACACGTTCGAGGCCGTAGTGGTCCTCGTCGAGCACGCGTCTGGCTTCCGTGACGTTCATGCGATCAGCCGTACTCTTGGCCCAGGGCAAGTCGCAGAGCCACTCCACGTATTGGCGCGTGACGTGATACTCGGAACCGGCCGGGGACATGAGCGTTAGACGAGAGAGCTGCTTCTTGGCGGCCTTTTCTCCCTCGAACGACATCTCAGACTTGACGATGCGATCGCGGAGCATCTCCAGCTCGTCTTCCTCGTCCTCGCTCTCACCGAGCTCGCGTCGAATGGACTTCATCTGTTGGCGTAGAAGGTATTCGCGTTGGGAGCGCGACATTTCGTCGTGAACGACCGACGAAATCTCTCGCTTCATGCGTAATACTTCTTGTTGGCGTGTGACGAGAGCGATGACTTCGCGCATACGTTCACGAAGGTCGACGGTTTCGAGCAGCTTCTGTTTGATCTCTGTTTCAATCGGAAGGTTCGACACCACCAGGTCGGCAAGCACCGATGGATTCTGCACGTTTTCAAGTGTCGCGCCGGTTTCGCGTGGTGCGCTGGGAAGCTGTCCCGACACTTTGCGCGCCGCTTCTCGTAAGTGCGTCGCGAGCGCATCGATCTCCACGTCACGAATTTGCGGCGAGGGGATCCGTTCGACCTTGGCGCGCAGGCACGGTTGGCGGCTGAGAAAATCGAGTAGTCGCATCCGACTGACGCCTTGAAGCAGTACGCTGTAGTTTCCGGAACTCAGCCGGATGACCTTGAGGATCCGCGCGATGGTTCCAACCTGGTGCAAATCTTCGAAATCCGGGTCGTCGACGCTTGGTGAAAGTTGCGCGACGACGCCTATGGACGGCCGGTCCATCCCGAAGGCTTCCTCGATCAGACGCACAGAACGAGCACGACCGACGTTGACCGGAACGACCGCGGCAGGGAAGAGCACAGAGTTGCGGAGGGGGAGAATCGGTAGCTCGAGCACCTGCTTTTCATCCATGCTGGCAATTTCGTTCAAACTGGCCCCTCAGTGCAACTGCGAGTGTCATGATCTTGAATAAAATTGCGGGATCAATCGCGCTCTCAAAAAACGTGACGGTTTGGTGCCTTTTGTGTAAAGTCGTCAAATCGTTATGAGATTCCCGGTCGTTGCCACAGTACTCGCCTCGATTTCAGTTTCTGCACTCGTCGGTGGTGTTTGGTCGCTCTTGGCGATCACTGCCGCGATTACGGGGCTGTTTGTGGGAACGCTCGACCTTGTCAAAGGGTGAGCTTGCCCAGCTCTACCCCCTGCCCAGAGTTTCACCGGGGCGGGACACGCTGAGGTAGACTCCCCGCGGAATGCGCCAAAGGCTCAGAACACTCGACGAGCTGGGGCTTGCCGACTTGGAGGCGATTCGGCTCGTGCTGCGAGGCGGCTCGGTGATCGACTGGCATCGCCTGAACTTTTTGTCTGAGTTTGACGCGCAGCGTTTCATGCGCGCTCTCGAAGTCGATTGGGAAGACGTTCGAGATCGGGACCGGTCCGAGCAACTCAAAGCCATCGCGACAGACTACCTGAAGCGAAACTTTGATTTCCCGATCCCGAAGCCGGTTGCCAGATGCATGTTGCCCGAACTTCTCATGCTGGCATCTTCACGGGGTCACCGGCAGCTTTGCGCCTGCACCATTCTCAAGGTGATGCATATTCTCTATCACCTCGAAGCACGCGAGCTGCTCTTCGCACTGCCGATCTCCGACCAAGAGGTGTTTCAGCTCGTCGAGCGCAAAGTCTATCGAGTGATTGGTCAGATGCTTGCGCAGCAGTTTCCAGTTGTGGAGTTTATCGGCGGGCGAAAGAATAAAGACTCGCTTTACACCAAACTTCTTTCGAAGCCTGAAACGGTCGCTGCCCAAATCTATGACAAGGTTCGCTTTCGAATCGTGACGCGCGACAAAGACGACATCTTTCCTGTGCTCGATCACCTGATGCAGGAGATGTTCCCTTTCAACTATGTGATTCCCGGGCAGTCGACGAACTCGCTGTTTGACTTTCGCCGCTATTGCGAACGCAATGACAACCTTCGGCAGCACGTTCCAAAGCTGCAGCTTTCGCCTGATTTAGAAGAGGAAGAGCGGATTTTAGACAATCGCTTCACCGCGCCTGAGTATCGCGTGGTGCACTTTGTGGTCGACATGCCGATCGCGCTTCCCGACGACATGCTCGTCAACGCTCCACGCAACGACATGGGACGCGTTATCTTCATGCAGACCGAGTTTCAGATCATCGACCGCGACACCGAGCAAACCAACGAGCTCGGCGAAGCCAGTCACGCCGCCTACAAGAACCGCCAAAAGGACGCGGTCATCCGCCGCCTGAAACTCGGGCTTGAGGCCAAACGCCAGAACCGCCCCTCGATCCTTCCCGGCTTCTTGCGTGCACGCGAACGCGACACCGAGTCCGACGACGACAACTAGCCATCAAGGTTTTTCGCGCAGCCAGACGTGCGCAGTTTGTCCCGGCTTGGTGCGGATCGTGAGGCGAATCGAGTCGCGTTGGTCGCCACCGACCTTGCCGACCAACACCTCGTGGTCACCAGCGTCGAGATTGCGCGCGCGTGGAATGTCGGCCGGTACGAGATCACCGTCGATGCGCACGTACTCGTCGGTACCCAAACCGTGGATCTCGATCTCCGAAGGGCGGGTCAGAAAGTATGTGGCGGCCCCGGCAGCCCCCAGCACAAGCCCAAGCAGGCTGACGAACAGGACTCCTCGCCATGAGCCGCGAGGTTGGTCACTCTCCGGTGGAGGCATCGACATCGCTTGCGAATCTTGCGTTTGTTGCCACGTGTCGGTCGCATCGTGTCGGACGTTGCTCTCGCCGATGGTGTCGCTCGGGTCCAGGGTGTAGCTGGTCGAGGGCTCCTCGGGGATGGGGTACGCCTCGTTGGTGAAGTACACTTCAGCATCCGCGTCGTCGACCTCCTCGGGTTCCACGAGCAATGTCGGGTCGTCTGGCTCTTCGTACTCGTCTTGCCCAAACCAGACTTGGAACTTGTCGCTTTCTTCGCGCCACTCTTCGTTGAAGAGCGTTTGAACGATACTCCCAAGTTCGGTTGCGCTGCGCATACCTCGGTGATGTTCGAGGAATTTGTCGAGAGCCTCGCCAAGCTCGGCCGCGGATTGATAGCGCGTGCCGCGGTCACGGGACAGCGACTTGTAGACGATGGTTTCAATCTCTAGCGGCGTTCCGGGAACCAGTTTGGAAATCGATGGAATCGGCGCACGCTGAACATTCTTAAGCGTCTCGACGTCGTCCCTGCCCAAGAACAAGCGCCGCCCTGCCAACGACTCATGCATACAAATCCCCAGCGCGAAAATGTCACTGCGTGGGTCTAGGTTGTCGCCACGTGCTTGCTCAGGGCTCATGTAGCCGAACTTGCCCTTGATGGTGCCGGCCGTGGTTTGCGTGCGCCGTGCCGTCGCCAGGGCAACACCGAAATCGATCAGTTTGACGTCACCACGGTAAGCGAGAAGTACGTTTTGGGGCGAGACATCGCGGTGCACGATCGAGAGTGGATTGCCATTTTCATCGCGGCGCTGGTGGGCGTACTCAAGCGCGTAGCATACCTGTCGGGCGATCCAGGCCACCACATCAGGTGGAACCCATTGGTTGCGAAGGCGGTAGCGGTTGACCAGCTGCAGGAGGTCGCGTCCCCACACGTGTTCCATGGCGATGAAGTACGTACTCTTTGTTCGACCGATCTCGAACAGGGACGCGATATTGGGGTGGTCGAGCGAGCCAACAATCCGCGCCTCATCGCGGAACATGTTGACGAAGTCGCGGTCCTCCGCGAGCACGTCGAGCATGCGCTTGATGGCGACCGGGACGGGCTTGCCTTCGTGATGCAGCCGGGCGAGAAATACTTCGGCCATGCCGCCTTGGCCCAGGGGCTGAAGCAAATCGTAGCGGCCGAAACGTTCGGGAGAGAACGCGACCGGGCGAATGTCCCGCGCCATCGCACGACTATATCATTGTTAGGGCGGCCCATCATTGTTGGGGAGGCCATTGAAAAACGCCCACGTGCACAGGCACATGGGCGTCAATTCACGCGAAGCGCGGCAGGGTCTGGGTGCCAGACCTTGTTGGACTAGAAGTCCGCGGTCACGCCTTCGATATACAATCCCGCGGAGATGGCCTCGCAGCTCTGTCCATCCGCTGCGGGCTCGATGTCCGACTTCGGCTCGACGGCGCTTTCGATGGTCGCGCGATCGAAACCGGCTTCGGTGAGGATGGCTTCAAACTCCATGACCTCGTCGATCACCGCTTGGGTGTTGAGACCACCGCCGATGAAGCCGTTGGTTAGTGCGGTTTCGCTGATCGTGAAGCGAGCTTTGACAGGCTCGATAGTCAGGTTGATCATGCCCGACTTAGCTGTCTCTGCTGGGAAGCTCAGGGGAAGGGAGTCTGCACCGACTTCGAGCCGGCCGTTCGTGATCGTGCCATTGGCGCTGGTAATCGTCTGTGTGACCGTAAGTTTTTGGCCAGGTGACAAGGCATCACCGCTGGTTTGCACTTCGCCGTCAAACTGGCCGAGGTGGAACTTCACCGTGGCAGGGCCGTTGGTTAGGTCCTCGGCGACCACTTCAACCAAAATACCGACCGTGCCGGCCAGCGTGCCCGACTGAAGCAAGGCGTCGAGGTCGAGCTCAGAGTTGAGGTCACTGATCTCTTTGGCGATTGTAATCAGTTGATTGTCGACGCCCGGTTCATTGTCGGGTGGAGGTGAAACGTGGTCCACGATGGCGTCGTTGCACGGGTTGTCGGTGAACCCGTCGAGGTTGAAGCCAGGGGCGATCGAGTTGTCGCCAGATTGCATGACTTCACCAATACGGATTTGGCTTGCCAAGTACTTGTACGAGGTGCCCGTGACGCTCGAATCATCCGTGCCGGAGTCCGTGACGCTGCCGGAACTGTCATCACCACACGCAGAGACCAGCGCAAGGCAGAGAAAACCAAGAAAGACATGAAGCTTCATTTTCATGCCAAAGCGTTTAGCACGCGACTTCGCGGCGGCAAAGACCGAGTTTACGCCGCACTGCGGCAAGCGAGAGAATCGCCAATTGTTCTTACATCTGAGTTTCGGCGGTGCGCGTATTTCCCGCGCTGTCAAAGACACGCACCGAGACGATTGCGCCGCGGGCGCTCTGGGGAAGCTCGACTGAGAAGCGTTCGCGCTTGGTGTCGAAGATTTCGTCTTCGGGGAAGAACGGGATCCACTCATGGCCATCGATCGCGTACTCAAGCTTGGCAATTGGACCGACGGTGTCGCGCGCTTCGCCCGTCAGTCTCGTTCCGCTGAGCTTGAGGCTCTCGATCGTCGGCGCGTGGTTGTCGACCAAGATGGGCTCAGAGATGAGTTTCGCTTTGCGAGCTTTGGGGCCCGGGTTGCTGAGCTCATCGCTGACTTCCACCTCGACCAGGTAATAGCCGTCGGGCAAAGCACTCGTCTCCCATAGGTACTTGCTCTTCGTCAGAATTTCGTGGTCTCGCAGCAGTGGGCGCCACTTTGTGTCCTTCTCGTGCCGGAAGCGGAGTCTGTAGCGCAGCGAGTCGCCGTCTGGGTTTTCGACGTCCCAGTCGAGTTCGTATGTGCTCGAGCGCTTGGGAACGCCATCGTCGTCACTGTCGCTGCTCTTCATCTCAGCGCTGATGGAACGCACGAGTGCGCGCTGATTGCTTCGCAGGTAATAGGCGCGCACGGCGAGTAGTTCGGCGTCGTCGCTCTGCAGTGTGGCGCGCACCTGTAGGTACCGCGCCGGCGCGCTGCGGATGGGTCCTGGCGTGAAGATGGGGTGGCTCCACTCGCTCCAACCCTCGTCGGGCTCGGCGGTGTTTCCGGAGCGGGTTTGAATGGCGATTTTGCCCTTGGCACGCCAGCTCACTTCACCGAAGCGTGCCGTGGTGCCTGCATCCCAGACCTTACTCGTCCAGTGGGCGTCTTTGCCGCGGGCTGACTGAAGGCGGTAGAGCGCGGCGCCGTCCCCGACTGAAATCAGAGGCGCGCCGCCATTCATCTGCATGTCGAGAATCTGCTCTTCTTCGAGGTCGAGCCAGGTCGCATAGAAGCGGTTTGGCTCGATGCGGTAGACGAGACCTTCTTTGCCGGTCGCGGCGTACACCACGCCGTCGTCATCAATTCCGACGCGAGTGAAGTGTGCCTTGGAATGCCGGAACACCTGTTCGCTCGAACCGTCGCTATCGATCACCCAGATCTGGCCCCGTCCGGTCTTCGGCTTGGGCGCGCTGCCATCACTCTTGTCGTCGTCCGACTTTTTCTTTGCCACACGCGGCTCCGGGAACGCGTTTGCGGCGACAGCCAGGCGACCCTTCGCGAGCGCGATGTGCGTGACTTCGTTGCCCGGAAAGTCGCCGACCACCCGCGCTTGCCCCTTTGTGGTAAGACGATAGACGCGCGCCTGCTCACTCGTGCCGAATAGAATGCTGCCATCGGTATCGAGAGCGAGCGTCATGATGTGACCCGCTTCACTGTCGTGAAGTTCGCTCACCGCGCCCTTGGGCGAGACGGCAAGAAGTCGGCCTTCAGGTCCGGTCGCCACAACAAGGCGGCTTTTCTTTGCGTCCCACAACAAGTCCCAAATCTGTGCGGCGTCTTTGAGCGTGACGAACTCCCGCAGCTTGCCGCCATCGATGCGGAAGATCTTTCCGTTGGGGATCGTTGCTGCATAGATTGCACCGCCCGCACCACGCTCAAGCGCGGTCACGACCAGTTGCTTGGTCGCGACGTATTCTTTGACGTTCTTGCCCTCGACCCGGAGCACCTTGCCATCGTTGCCCGTGCCGACCAGAACGGCGTTGCCGTCTGCAAGGACGGACCACGCGAGCGCGGTGTCTTTGAGCTCGATGCGCTCCTTGCTGTGGCCTGGGCGCACAACGCCGTGGGAGAACGCTGCCGTGCCTTCGAGTTCACCGGCAGAAAACTGCTTCTCGGTGTCTGCTGTAAAGTAGCGGGTGGAGATTGCGTGGGCGCTGGCCACCGCACCCAAAGTGACGAGCAGAGCGAGCGCTGAGCGCACTGTGGAGCGAGCAGAGTTCGAACGAGCACGGTTCATTTGGTTTCCTTTGCTTGATCGCGAACGCGAATCGTCAGATCGGCTTTGCCGAACAAGATGGTCCTGGTGTTTTTCACGACGTGCGACGTGGTGTTTAGCTTTTTGCCCCGGTCGGAGGTGTTGTGCGTGAGATGGAGCGCACTTGCGACCGAGTGCGGCAAGTCCGATACGACATGACCTCGAAACTGAAACGAGCTGGAAGGCGCTTTGATGGTGGCAACCAGTTGGTGCGCGCCGTAGCGCTCATTGATCGCATTGAAAATCCCGTCCAGGTCATTGGGGGTGGGGGTCAAGATGCTCGTGTCGTCGCCCGGTGCAATCGTCACCTTGAGGGTCTCCCCTGCCGCGCGCTGCGGAATGTCGAGGTACATGACCTCCGTGTGTTCGGGCTCGTCGAGGTGGCGGACCCGTACGAATACGGGGACGCGGCTGCCCGGATCGACTTCTCCCTGAGCGACCGCCGCGCCCAGTATCTCGGTGGCGTCGCGGCCATAGCGCACGCTCACCTGCAAATCGACGCGCTCAACGGTGGTCTGCTCAAACGGGTTGAGAAGTGCGGCCTGAAGCGCAGGAAACACGCGCGCCGAGCCAAGCGCACCCATGTCGCTTGGCCCACCGATGGTAAAGCCCGTGTCGCGAAAGCGCAGCGTGCCGTGGCCACTGACTTGGACAGCGCTATCGATCTCGACGACGACAGGCTCCTGTCCGCTCTCGGTTGCACTGAGGGCGTTGGCGAGCGCCGAGAACACGAGCAGTGGTGTGAGCCGCTCGTGGACGGCGACCTCCACATTCCACTCGGTTTTCGGGGCGCCTTGCACCCCGGCGATCTTGACGCGCACCGGAATGACGGGGGCCTTTTGCTTGGTGTCGACCACGATCGCAGACTGGCGGTCGTGAATGAGTGTGCCCATCGGCTCAAGTGCTTCGGCGATCTTGAACGAGCTTCGTTGGCTTGAGAGAATGTGGAGGACTTTGGACGTTGCGACGGGAAGCCGGACCTCACCCGCGTTCATCATCGGGTGTCCGAAACCGATAAGCCGCCCCCCCGCGACCTCTGTGACGGTTCCGGTGCCGGCCATGCTGATGTCGCCGCGAATGAGTTGCACGGCGATCGATGACCCATTTTCGAAGCGCTTGGGCACGTTGACGGCTTTTTCTCCGCCGCCACCTGCTTGCAGCACCTGCAAACCGTAGGGTTCGAGCTTGTCGGCCAAGTAGTGCGCGACTTGATCTGTGAAGCCGCCCAGTGAGACCGGCGTGGTCGCGCGAAAGACCATCGCGCCCTGTTCGGTTTCGGAGCGCACGGACGGCGATTGTGTATGAAGTGCACTCAAAGCGGTCTGCGTTGGGCTGCTGAGTCGGCTCGCGATCGCACGGCGCTCTTTCCGGCCAAAACCAGGTTCGCCAACTTGTGGTCTGGTGGGGCGCTTGAGTTCGACGCGCATGTTCTTGATAGGGGTCACACCGGCCATCGGATCATTGCCAAAAGTCCAACCATACGCGTAGGCGCCAGCCAGACGCCCGTCGATGTAGACGGGGCTCCCACTCATACCCGCAACGACCTTCGCGTGTTTGAGGATGGGGTGGTGTGTGCGCACCAAAATGAGGTCTTGATCGGGCCGAAAGTTGTGCAATACGTCGATGACTTCGATTTCGAAGCGCTCAGGCTTGGTCCCACGAAAAACGCTGAGGCCATAGCCCTTCATGCCTGGTTTGATCTCGTCGACGGAAATCGTTTTTTGAGTAGCCTGAGCGTTGGTGCAAGGTGCAGCCAGCAGCAACGCGAACACGGTGATGAGAGTAGAAAGATAACGGCGGTTCAAAACGTTTGAATGCTATCACCCAGCTGGGGCTGCCGTCAGCAAGCCGGATGCTTCGCCGCCCTGTCGAAGTGCCCGCGTCAGTGCTGCACGGACGTTCTCCGGCTGTATTGGAGGGTGCAGAATGACGGGCGCGAGCGTCGAATCCAGGTCGTAGGGCCGCCGGGCTGCGCTCACGCCGGACTTGCGGCTGGTGTTCGCGACGACAATGATGGGCAGGTTGGGGCGTAAGCGCCGCAAGCGACCGAAGATGAGTTCGGAACCGCAAGCTGCCAACACGCGTTCACCGATAACAGCCACGTCGACGGACCACTGCTCGAGCAGGGCGAGTGCGCCTGCCGCGGAACTTGCGCCCACGACGCGATACCCTTCGATGGTGAGCGTGCGTGCAAGACGCCACTGGAGGTCTGGGTTGTCTTCGGCGACGAGCACACTCGGCGCGTCGGTTGGGGAGAGTTTCGATCGCGACTTGGGTCGCAAGAACTGCCCTGAGTGTTCGTCCTCTCCAGTCATGCTGCGGCGGATACTAGGGAGAGCCGCCGCGGATGGCAAGCAGGCACGAATTTACAAGCTTAATGATCCGCTGAACCCTAGTTCCAGATGGGATCGTCGCTGAGCGGACACAAGCAACTGGTGCTACCGGCGTTCAAAAAGACGCGGCCCGGATTGGTGCCCGAATAGGTCCAGCACGCGCATTCTGTATCGCCCGAACTGCACACAGCTGACGTCGTGCCGCTGTCGCAAGCTGCCCCATGATTGAAGCAGTTCGAAATGTCTCCCGTGTGGGCGAGGCATGCTGCAGCAGCTTGGGTCAACGTGTGTGTGCCAAGCGGCTCGCAATCGAAAAAGTAGTCTCCGACGCCGTTCATATGCGCGCTCTGACAACCCGTTCCGCAGCAAGCGGTCCCGATGCACTCGCAGCCACCAGCGCTGTTGCAATCGAGCGTGCCGGGCTCGCAGCACCCGTCGTCGACCAGCCCATCGCAGTCGTCATCGAGGCCGTTGTCGCAGGTCTCCTCGCTCGCTGCCTGCTTGTTCTGCGTGCATGCGACTTGTCCACCGGAACACGCTGTTGTTCCCGCTGCACAGACACCTTTCTTCCCGGTATCACAGCTCGCGCCAGCGCCTGGATTCCCCTCGTCTTTGCTGCCGTCGCAGTCGTCGTCGAGGCCGTTGCACTTTTCCTGAGAGGCCGACGTGTTGGCGACGCACGTGAGTTTGCCAGAGACACATTTGCGCGTACCCGCTGAACAAACGCCGAGCTCACCGGAGGCGCATGCGTCGCCCGGATCGAGGTTGCCTTCATCGGTTTTGCCGTCGCAGTCGTCGTCGAGCCCATTGCAGGTCTCGTCGGTCGACGTCTGTTCGGGCACGCACTGAACCTTGCCGTCGACGCAGCGCTCGCGTCCTGCAGCGCAAATACCTGACGTACCGGTCTCGCAGTCGCCGCCGGGGTCGAGGTTGCCGTCGTCGACCGTGCCATCGCAATCGTCGTCGAGCCCATTGCAGGTCTCGTCGGTCGACGTCTGTTCGGGCATGCACT
>CAZAQV010000010.1:181999-198639 GCA_964487255.1 uncultured Polyangiales bacterium
GAAGCCGATTTGCTAGTTGCAAATCGCTGCTTCGAACAAAGCCTAGCGAAGAGCCGTAAGCAGAGCCGCGATGAGCGGTCTTTGCCGAGAAGCCGATTTGCTAGTTGCAAATCGCTGCTTCGAACAAAGCCTAGCGAAGAGCCAGCAGAATTTAGCCTCCGACCTGGCGGTGCGAGTGACCGTCCGGCGCTTCGCTTTCGTTCTCGGACTCAGGTTCACGCTCGGGTGGCGGCGATATCCCTGCCGCTTTTTCGAGGCGCTCAAGCCGCTCACGAAGCAAGTCGTTTTCGCTACGAAGCGCACGAATCATGTCCGCCACCGGGTCGGGCAGACTGGCATGATCGAGCGTCTCTTCGAAATCTTCGGTGCCGTCTCCGCGAACAGCGCGTCCCGGCACGCCAACCACCGTGGCGCCTGCCGGCACCGTGCGGACGACCACCGAGCCCGAACCGACGCGTGCGCCATCGCCCACCTCGATGTTCCCCAAAATCGTAGCGTTGGTTCCGATCACGACGTTCTCACCGATCTGCGGGTGACGCACACCCCGGGCGTTGGTGGTACCCCCGAGGACGACGCCCTTGTAGATCAAGCATCCGTCGCCGACGGTGCTGGTCTCGCCGATTACCACGCCCATGCCGTGGTCGATGAAAACGCCACGCCCGATATGCGCGCCGGGGTGAATCTCGACGCCCGTTGCCGCTCGCGTGAAGTGGGACAGGACCCTTGCTGCAAGCGGTCGTTCGCGCTTCCACAGGGCGTGCGCCGCGCGGTGCAGCCACAGCGCGTGCAGTCCGGGATACGTGAGCACCACCTCGGCGCGAGAGCGGGCGGCTGGGTCGTGACGCAAGACGGCATCGACGTCCTGCATGAGGCAACGTGCCTTCTCACGCGCTGCCCCGACGAGCCCCCGTTTTTGAGCCTCGGGGCACGGACCGCTGGGTGGCGTCACTTGCACCATGGGTCGAATCTAGGACCTGCTCCCAGATCTCGCTAGAATTTTGAGTGATTGGTGCGGTGCTCTGGTGCTACCTTCAAGGTCGTGGGCAAGCGGAAAAAGAAAGGCAAACCCGATTCTCGGGCGGCCGACAAGCCACAAGAGGTCCAGTTTCGGCCGCTTCATGGAGCTCTGCAGGAGCTGCGCGCCACGCTTCAGACAGCATCGCCAACGCCTGCGAAGTCCAAGGAGCCCACGTCGACGCCCGCGAAGCCAGAGGCGAAATCAAGCAAATCGATCGACCAAAAGACCTACGACGAACGCATGGCGCTTCAGCAAGCGTATCGCGGTGTCAAACGACTCTCATCCCACGCCTCGGCCGGGGCGACACCTCCCGAGCGCGCTCCGCAACCGCCGCCCGACCGAAGCCCGCGCGAGGACGCGATGCGACCCGTCCAACGAATGGTCGCGGACGGCGTGCGCTTTGTCGTCGAAGAGGACGAGGGTGGGGTGCGCGCGTATCGTGCCTCGCGCGGCAAGCAGGCACTTGAGCCACTCAAGAAGGGCAATGCGACCCCAGAAGCCTCACTCGACCTTCATGGGTTTCGTGAAGAAGCCGCTCGGCAGATGCTCCAACGGTGGGTCCGATCCGAGCGCGAACGCCGTCGACACGTCGTGCGCATTATTCACGGTCAGGGACATCACAGTGCGGGAAGTGCGGTCCTTCGCGATGCGGTGCGAAGCGAACTCGAGTCTGGACTGTGTGCTGCTTATGTCGATGCGTTTGCGACCGCGACACCCAAGCAAGGCGGGCAAGGAGCCCTCTTGGTTGCGCTGAAAAGGCGCTGAGAACGGGGCTAGCGTTGAGCCCGTCCGAGACGTTCTTCGGCCATGCGGTCGGCGACCACGCTGGTCGGCGTCATGTCGGCCTTGGCGCGCTCGGCAATCTCCAAAATGGTGTCGTAGATTTTGAGTGTCTTTTTGTGCGCCGCGTCCGCGTCATAGCCTGCGACTTCCTGCGCGACATTGACCAAACCGCCTGCGTTGATCGCATAGTCGGGCGCGTAGAGGATGTCGCGTTGCATCAACACATCGCCGTGCCGAGGCTCGGCCAACTGGTTATTGGCTGCGCCTGCGACGATCTTACACTGCAGCCGCGGAATGGTCTTGTCGTTGAGCGCACTGCCGAGTGCGCACGGCGCAAACACGTCGCATGCGACTGCGGAGATCGAGTCGAGGTCGACCACCTCGGCGCCAAACTCACGTTCAGCTCGTTCGGCTTTGTTGGGGTCAATGTCGGCGACGGTGAGTTTCGCACCCAAGGCGTGCAGCTCTTTGCAGAGGTGGTAGCCGACGTGACCGATACCCTGCACGGCGACCTTGAGCCCATCGAGAGAGTCTCGTCGGAGCGCGAACTTGACGCAGGCTTCGATGCCACGTCGCACGCCTAACGCCGTGAAGGGTGAGGGGTCTCCGCCCCCGCCGTTCTCAGGCTTTACACCCGTGACGTTTTTTGTGACCGAACGAATGACTTCCATGTCTTCGACGCTGGTCCCGCTGTCCTCAGCAGTAATGTAGAGCCCCCCGAGTTTTTCCAAAAAGCTGCCGAATGCGCGAAACAGCGCAGCGCGATCAAACTCGCCCGGTGGCTTGATGATCACGGACTTGCCGCCGCCGTGAGGCAGGCCAGTGATCGCCGCCTTGTACGTCATGCCTCGTGACAGCCGCAGGGCATCGACGATGGCCTCGTGTTCGCTCGCATAATGGATGAAGCGACAGCCGCCCAGCGCCGGACCAAGCCGGTCGTCGTGCACGGCCACGATGGCGTGCAGCCCTGTGGCACCGTCACGCCGAAGGTGCACGGCGCCGTAATCGTAGTGGTCCATTTCTGCAAAGACGCCTGTCATCGTTTTTTCCTTTCACCTGGGGGAGGGGGCGCGCAGCATAGTCCAGGTAGAGGGTTTTCGTCGAGCGGGACGGGTCCTCGGTCTCGAAGATGCCCTGAGCTCGGAAAATATGATACTCGCCATGCATGCAACAACTCGTCATCCCTGAGCTTCTTGGCGGCGCTTGGAACTTGATGAAGTCTCGCTTTGTACCCTTGGCATTGATTGCTTTGATCGGCGCGGTTCCAGGCTGGGTCGCGCAGGTGGGGGAGGCCGCCATCGGTTTGCCGCTAACCGTGTTCGCCCTACCCATCACGCTTCCGGTCGGCATGGTCGCGTACGGCGCAGGACTTGCGGTTGCGCACGCACAACTCTTCCGCAATCAGGCCTGGGGGGTTGGCGAAGGGTTTGGCTTTGCCTTTTCAAAAGCTCTTCCGCTTTTGGGCGTGGCCATCTTGCAGGGCCTCGCGATCATGCTCGGAACGTGCTTGTGCATCGTCCCTGGCGTCATCGCCTTTCTCGCGCTGTGCGCAGCGGTTCCACTCGTCCTTTTCGACGACGTGCCGGTCGTGGAATCGTTTTCTCAAAGCTACAACCTCACCCGCGGTTCCTGGCTACCGATCTTTGTGGTGTTCCTTGTGGCGATGCTCATCATCATCCTGCCGATCACTATCGGCGCATGCGTGCTGGGCGTGGGGGCTGGAATCGCGGCCGGCGAGCAAGGCATGATGGCCAGCTCGGGTTGGTCGAACGTGCTCATCTCGCTCCTATTTGCACCGGTCACCATCGCGGGCGGTGCATACTTTAACTCGCTCTACATCGTGGTTTATCGGGCGCTCTTGCGTCGCCAGGGCCGCACAGACGAGCAAATCATCGACGTCTTCGCCTAGTACCGAGCTCACCCTAAACGAAACGGCCCAGGCTCCACCATTGGAGACTGGGCCGTCACGTTTTTCGGTTAGTTGGTAGGTATGGGAAGTACGAACGAACCGTTAAGTTAGGGGTTTAGCGGAGGTATCCACCACCTTGGTATTGGACGGGTTCAGGCGGGTTGAGTGTGCGGTTGAGCTCATTGGCCATGAGGTCGGCAAAGTCAGCGGTTTGGCTGTAGCTGGTGGAGTCAGCAAGGTCTTGCAGACCTTCGATGGCCTCCTCAAGCTCGCTGTCACTCATGTTGGCAGCCCAGTCGCGGGCAGCTTCTCGGATATCTGCCATCCTCTCGGAGCCAGCCTTGTCGTTGCCAGGGTAGCGATGTGCAAGCTCGAGGATCTCAGCGCTGACGGAGTCGCCGACGGCCGAGCGGATGTTGTCGGCAGTGCGGCGATTGTCGGTGGCGGTGTCAACGCCTTCAGCAACGCCTTCAGCGACGTTTTCGGCGATTTGACGACCGTCTTCGATACGGTCACCGGTCCAGTTCCAAGTCGCAGTCGCACCATCGGCGACCGCGCCGGCGGTCGCAGTCGCACCATCGGCGACCGCGCCGGCGGTCGTAGTGGCAGTATCGGCGACCGCGCCGGCGGTCGTAGTGGCTGCATTGGCGACCGCGCCCGCAGCGGTGGTTGCTGCGCCTGCGACAGCGCCTGCAGCGGTCGAAGCCGCGTTGGTCGTCCACTCGTAGCTCGCGTCCCAAGCGGTGTCCGCCGCGCTTGCGACAGTGCGACCTGCATCCACAGTCTTGCCGCCGACCCAGCTTGCGCCATCACCGATGTGTCCAAGGAGGCCATCTTCAGGTGAATAGATGTCGGAGAAGCGCAGGTCGGTTCCGGGCGTCAGGTTGTCGACGAGGCCATACAGAGGAGAGTCTTCGCCGCCAAGCATGTAAACGGGCAGCTTGTTGAGGAAGCTGGGGGTGGCCTTGATAGCGTCCCAAGTCGAGGTCACAACCCACTCAGCGCCCTTGTAGATGCCGTAGCCAGTGAGTGCGATCGCACCACCGATGGCGCCACCCACTGCCCTGGTGACGTTCCAAGCGCCATTGCCAAGCCAAATACCAGCATCCTTGGTCCAGTTGACCGCAGAGCGGCCCCACTCAAAGGTTGTATCCCAAGCGTTGCGAAGCGCGCCCGTGGTAGCGTTCCAAGCGCTGGTGACGCCGTCGACCGTGCTGTTCCAAGCGCTGGTGGCCGTGCTCGCAACCCAGCTGGCAGCGCTCGAAGCCGCGCCACTGACAGCCGAAGCGACCGAAGTCGCAGTGTCTGCGACCCAGTCGGTGCTCACATTCCAGGCGGTGCTCACGCCACTTGCGATGGAGCTACCAATGTCGCCCAAACCTTTGCCGAAGCAGCCAAAGCCGCTGCAGCTATCGTCTTCGAGGTCGTCAATGCGCTCGAGAAGCTCTGCGTACTCGTCGGGGTCGAAGTTTTCGTTTTCAACGTTGGGATCGCCCATGACCGAGCCGCCACCGGCCAAAAATCCGATGCATTGGCTACGGTAGCCCTCTTGCGTGTGGTCGCAGTCGATGCCCTCTCCGGAGAGGTAGGCATCGCAGCCTGCGCCATCGAGGTGAAGTTCTTGGCAAAGCGCCGGATCGGGCTCGCCTTCAGCCGCGGCAAATGAGCCGCCGAGCGTGACATTGGGGTTGCCGTTCATCGGCATGTCGTCGACACCCGCAGCCGCAGTCGCGTCGCTGTGGACCTGCTCGGTGATGAGCTTGCCGGTCGACTCGCCGAGAGCTTGAAAACCGCCGATACCCCCGACCGCAACCGCCGCTGCGATGGTGAGATAGGCAAAGTTGGAGTTACCTTCTGAGCGAGAAAAAAGATTCCCAGCCCAAGCCATGCGATGTGTTCGAATTCCCATGTAGCTTTTTACAGCACATTGTATGCCATATCCTACATCTTAGAATGATTGGGTTTTATGGGTTTGTATCAGGTGCGATCCTGGGGTGAGAACACCTCAGTCCCAGTGATGCGGGCGGTCTGGACCCCAGCAAGTGGCCTGTGAGGTCACTCATATCCGGCTTTTGCCGTGTTCTGAGCACCGCCGACTGGCTACCTCATGCTCCAGTGATCTAATCGGGCAACAGGTGCGTGGCGACGATCTGCTTGATACCGGCGTGATCGAAGCGCACCCGCACCCGCGGTGGCGCGTCTGGGCTGACATCGAGCACTTGGCCGGCGCCGAACTTGACGTGCCGAACGCGCATGCCTTTATAGAGGCCTTCCTGCGCGTAATCGCCGTCGCTGACATCGACATAACTTCCGCCGCTGGCGCGCTCAAACGCGAAAGCGTCGTCGTCCCAGGAGGGCGACTGGCTGGGCGCGCTGCGCGAATAAGAGCGCGGCCGATAACTGTGCGACCGTGGTGAATCACCTAAAAACTGCAGGTCTTCCTGCGGCAGCTCCGCCAGAAAACGAGAGGGCGTGCAGGGGCGCAGCTGGCCGTAGATGCGGCGAATCCGTGTGTAAGAAAGTAAGAGGCGCTCCTGCGCACGGGTGAAGGCGACATATGCGAGCCGCCGCTCCTCTTCGATTTCTTCCTCGTCTTCGAACATGCCCTGGCTCTTGACGGGAAAGAGGTCCTCTTCCAGCCCAGCCACGAAAACCAGGGGAAATTCGAGCCCCTTCGCGGCGTGTATGGTCATGAGCGTGAGCTGTTCGGCCGCCTGCGACTCGTCTGCGTTGGTCTGAAGCGCCGTGTGTTCCAAAAAGCCGTGCAGCGAGGCGTCTTCGTACTGCTCGGCGAATAAGCCCATTGCCCCGACGAGTTCTTCCACGTTCTCGATGCGTGCATCGGCCTCGGCCGAGTCCGCAGTGCGCAACACTTCAAGGTATTCGGTTCTCTTGAGCAGGGTTTCGGTCAGCTCTTGGAGCGGCGTCTGCGGCACCATCGCGGACAGCTCGCGAATCAGATCACGAAAATCCAGCAGTTTTCGTCGCGCAGCCTTCCTAAAGAGTGTGTCCGGGAGGTCGCCATCGAGGGACTCGTAGATCGACTGGCCCCGTTCGGTGGCGTAACTGATCAGACGATCGACGGTGGTTTTGCCGATCCCGCGCGCAGGCGTATTGATGACGCGCAGAAGGGAAACGTCGTCTTGAGGGTTGGCCAGTGTTCGCAGGTAGGCGAGCACGTCCTTGATTTCGGCCCGATCGTAGAAGCGTGCACCACCGATCACGCGGTAGGGAATGTTGCGGCCGCGTAGGCTCTCTTCGAGCACGCGAGATTGGGCGTGTGTGCGATAGAAGACGACGATCTCCTCAAGGCTTCGACCACCGCCGACCAGTTCTTGGACAGCACGCGCGATCATGGTGGCTTCGTCGCGTTCATCTTCACACTGCACGACGAGGATCGGCGGGCCTTCCTCGCGATCGGTCCACAGGCGTTTGGGTTCGCGATCGCGGTTTTGACCGATCACGGCGTTGGCGGCACGCAGAATGCGAGCGCTTGAGCGATAGTTTTGCTCAAGTTTGACCACGGTGGCGTCCGGAAAGTGCCTGCGGAAGTCGATGATGTTGCGACGATCTGCGCCTCGCCAACGATAAATGCTCTGATCGTCATCGCCGACCACGCACAGATTGCGCTTCTTACCCGCCAAGTTAAGCACCAGACGCATCTGTGCGTGATTGGTGTCCTGAAACTCGTCGACCAACACGTGCGAAAACCTGTCGGTCACCTCTTGTCGAAGGGTTGGCTGGGCCTCGAGGGACCATACCCAGCGAGCGATGAGTCCCCCAAAATCGAGAGCCCCTGCGGCCTGAAGGCGCTCTTGGTAAGGCTCATAGACGCGTGCCGCCACATCGTCGATCGGACTATCGATGGGCATTTCGCCGGGGCGCTGCAGCTCTTGCTTCGCGCGTCCGATGCGGCCCGAGATCATCTTCGGCGTGATGCGCTTGGTGTCTAGGCCCAGGTCTTTCATCACCCGGCTGACCAACGCGCGCGCGTCCGCATCGTCGTAGATCACGAAGGTTTGCAAGAGGCCAACCCGATCTGCGTAGTCGCGCAGCAAGCGCGCGCAGATACTATGAAAGGTACCCACCCAATAGGGTCGGCGTTCCCACCCGACCAGTTCAGCGACGCGCTGGCGCATTTCACCGGCGGCCTTGTTCGTGAATGTGACCGCGAGGATCTGCCCTGGGTAAACCCCGTGCTCCTCGATCAGGTGGGCGATGCGTCGCGTGATCACACGCGTCTTGCCACTTCCCGCCCCCGCGAACACGACGAGCGGCCCACTGTGGTGAGCGACGGCCTGGGCTTGGGGGGGGTTGAGCCCCTGCGCGAGGGGGGAATCGCTCGATGGTGGTGTGTGCAGCGAAGACAAAGCCATGGTTGTGGTGGCCTGGGAGCCGCTTCCACCTCTACCACACCGAAGAGTCGGTCACGATGAGATCACTCGTACGCGTTCAGTCCACGATTTGCGGAGATCATTGGATGGTCATTGCGACCTGGGTCGAATGTCTAATCGTACGCTTTCGGTCGAACGGCTGTCGAACCTCGTAATTATGCGGTGATCGCGCGAACCTACATGGCTTTCTACCCCAAAATCATGCTAGCAATTTCTGGTCATGGCCACTTCGAAAGCGGGCAAAGAGCAGCGTGGCCGTTCGACATTGAATGATCCTAGGAGCCTGGCGTCCAAATCGGTGAGTGAGGACACCCATGGTGCGGACGAAGAACAGACCGATGGCCCCAGCGACGACGAGCTCGTGCGCCGGGCTCAAAAGCAGGATCGCGAAGCCTTCGCGCTCTTGTTTGACCGCTATCATCGGCGGGCCTACGCGGTTGCATTGGGCACCCTCAAAAATCCCGATGACGCCTACGACATCGTCCAAGACGCATTCATCAAAGTCCACCGCCACCTCAAGAACTTCAAGGGGACCTCAAGTTTTTATACTTGGCTCTATCGGATCGTCATGAACCTGTGCATCGACCACATTCGCAAAAAGAAGCGACACGGCGCCACCCAGTTTGACGAGGGTGCAGGTGCCGAGGATCTCGATGTGCTGGGCGGCGGTGAGCTGATGCCCACGATGCTCGACGGAAACCCAGGCAAAGGGGTTTTTCGCCGTGAGCTGACCGAGGCGATTACCGCCGCGCTCGACGAACTTCCCGAACACCACCGCGCGGTCATCTTGCTGCGCGAGATTGAAGGGCTGTCTTATGAAGAGATGGCAGAAACACTCAAGGTTCCGAAGGGGACGATCATGAGTCGTCTCTTTCACGCACGAAAAAAGCTTCAGGGCATGCTGGAGATCTATATGACCGGAGAGCTCACGGTCGAAGATGAAGATGTCGGCGAAGCAGGAGGGAATGCCTGATGGCAAACGACGAGACATCGAAGGTCGATGAGCAAATGCTCCATCGCCTGGCCGATGGAGACCTCAGCGCCGCAGAGCGCGAACAGCTCGAGGCCATGATGACCGAAGCGGATCGCGCCCGCGTTAACGGCATCCGTCGCGTTGGTGACTTGGTGCGTTTGGCTTCCCAAGAGGCCTCTTCCAAGCTCGATAGCAGCAAGCTCTTTGCGGATATTGAGGCCGGGATTGCCGCACAAGAGGAGGCCGGTTTTGGCGGGGCGTTCCGCGTCATCGAAGGCGGAGGTGGAGCGGCTCATGTAGAGGACGCCGGCGAGCGGAGTTCACGCGCACCCTCACAGGTTCGTCCAGAGGGTTGGAAGATCGTCGTACCGGTTGCAACGGGGCTTTTGGCAGCCGCTGTTGTGCTCTTGGTCGTGCTTAGTGGTCAACGTGGCGTGGAGCACAAGAACGCAGGGGCGCAGGCCCACCCAAATGTGGAGACGGTGATCGAGACGCCTGCCGGTAACGAGGTGATCGATGTCGACCTCGGACAGAATGCGGGGACCGTGTTTGCTGTCCAAGGTGACGCCGGAGAGCCGCTTGCAGTCATCTGGATTGAGGACGAGGAAGTCCCAGGGCCGTCCACCACGGAAGAAGAAGGTAGTTCGATATGAAAACGCGCTTGAAGAATTTGCTGACGTTTGCGGCTTTTGCTTTGGCGCTATCGCTGAGCGTGACGAGCGCGCAAGCACAGAAGAAGTCCACCGATGTGAGCGGCGAAGTGCTTGTTGTGCTCGCCAAAGAAAGCGGCGGCAAGTTTGATCCCACGCTCAAGTCGATCGGTGCGCTCCGTCGGCCGCCCTTTAGTAGCTTCAAGTCGATGTCGGTGCTTGAACGTCCGAAGATCAAACTCGCCATCAAAAAGCCAACCGACGTCAAGCTTCCCAACGGTCGCACTATTCAAGTGTTGATGGACCGACAACTTCCTGATGGTCGCTACCTGGTCAAAGTTTCGATCAACAAGCCCAACAAGAAGGACTACCTGAGGCTCTTGCAAGTCAGCACATCCCCTGGCGACCCCTTCTTTGTTGTGGGGCAGTCGCACGCGGGTGGTACGTTGGTCGTTGGCATTACCGTCGGAGAAAAGAAGTCCGCTGAAAAGAAGTAGTCGTCGGCGATGAAACGCACTGCGATGTTGAGAGGTACGCAGCGATGTTGCTGAAGCACGCAGCGATCGTGGGTTGCGGATGGGTGGGCCAAGCCTTGGCGGAGCGCTGGCTTGCGCGAGGCATGCAGGTCGTGGGCACGACGACGCGAGCAGAACGCGTCCCAGAACTCGAAGGCCTCGGTATCCGCGCATATTGTATTGGCTCGCAAACCGCGTGGGACACCTTACCCCGCGAGCCTGAACTGCTGGTGATTACGGTTCCTCCCGGACGGCGTCATCCAGAGCGCATTGCCGTTTATCCGCAACGCATAGCCGAACTCGCAGCGCGCGCCGCTTCCGACGCACGCGTGATCTACTTGAGCAGTACGGGCGTTTATGGCTCTGCAAAGGGGGATGTCGATGAGCAAAGCGTTCCCGCCCCAGTGACCGATTCGGCACGCGCAGTGCTTGAGTGTGAGCATCGTCTGCGCGCGACACTTGCTGAGCGATTGACGATCCTTCGACTTGGTGGACTGGTTGGTCCGGATCGACACCCTGGTCGATGGTTTGCCGGTAAGAAGGACGCGCCCGACGGCGATGCGCCCGTCAACCTCGTGCATCGCGATGACGTTTGCGATGCGATCGACGCTGTTGTCGAACACAATGCGTTCGGAAAAGTTTTTAATGTTGTTGCGCACGCGCATCCAACGAAGTGCGCATACTACTCAGACGTTTGCCAACGCTACGGTTATGCAGCGCCATCGTTCAAAGCCGGCAGCGCGGACAGTAAGTGCGTACATGCGAAACGAATTTCTACGCTGATGAAGCGTCGCATTGAACTTCCCTTCGCGCACGATCGTAGCGAATCAGCACAGTGAACGATCGTAGCGAATTGGCACAGTGAAGGTTTTGTACGACACAGGCGCCCTTTTTGTTCCAAAATTGGCAGTCTGAGCGCCGATCACGCACTTCTTTCAGACGGTAGGGAAAGTCCTACATCGCGTTATTTCTTCTCAAACGGCGAAACACCCGGTTGGCCCGATGATTGCACCACTTCAGTGCAGAAATGACGGCAATTGTGCAAAATTTCATTCGCTCGATCCCGATCTGTGCGGCCTTCGCTGTCGCATTCGGGTTTGCACCGACGCGTGCGCACGCGGTCGATTTGTCGACCATCATGTTCGCGGCGGCACCGAGCGTCGTGCACGCGGTCGAGCGACCCTCTGGCGCTGAGGTCGAGCACTCACCCAAGCGCCAGCCCTGGGAGTTGAAGCGTATCTACCGTCGTTACCGAACCGTGTTTCGCACCGTCGCCAAGGGTGTCGATCTCTCGCAGGAGCTGCTCGGCGTTGAGACCCCGGGTGACACCTTGCGCGTGCGCTTTCGGCCGACCAGTGCCAATCCAGAGCGAATGGGCGGGGTGGTGTCGTGCAACATTCGCTTCTAGTTCGCGTTTTGCCCTAGACTCCAGCCGATGACACGCGTGCAGCTCGGGTCGGGCGGGATGGCGTCTGTGACCTTGGAGGTCTCCGGCGTTCAAGGGTTGATCGCGGTGAAGCGGCTGCACAACCATTTGTTCTCGCACGAGCGCAGCAGAGCGTTGTTCGAGCGCGAAGCGGCGATTCACGCCATGGTGACGGCGCCAAATGTGTGTGCGTTTGTCGGCGCTGACTTGGTGGAGCGACCGCAGATCTCGCTCGAGTACGTGCGAGGCCTTTCTTTGGATAGAGTATCGAGTCGCTTGCAGCAGATGCACGAACCAAGCTTCTTCAGGGCGATTGCGCGAGATGCGGTCGATGCGGTCCTGGCTGTTCACTCTTGTTGCGACGACACAGGGGCTCCCGCGCAGATCGTGCATGGAGACATCGCGCCAGACAATTTGCTCGTCTCCTTTGCTGGCACCAGCAAGCTCATCGACTTTGGCGTTGCGACGAGTCGTACGACACGGGCGCTTGATGGCGCGGAGCGCGGTCGCACTCCGTACCTGAGTCCAGAGCGTCTTACGGGCGAACCGTTCGACCAACGCGCGGATCAGTGGAGCCTCGCGGTGTTGCTTTACGAGCTGCTTGCGGGCACCCATCCCTTTCGCCGTCAAAGTGAACCTGCCACCTTTCACGCCATCGCTGAAGAAGCCATCCCGGCGCCTTCTTCGGTCGCTGCCTCCGAGCGCCGTGCTTGGCTCGCTCCGCTAGATGCGCCGATCTTGCAAGCGTTGGCGCGCGATCCCTCGGCTCGCCA
This sequence comes from uncultured Polyangiales bacterium, assembly GCA_964487255.1. Lineage (GTDB taxonomy): Bacteria > Myxococcota_A > Polyangia > Polyangiales > CAZAQV01 > CAZAQV01. The sequence continues at coordinate 194,441 of CAZAQV010000010.1, forward strand.
CGCGGATGTCGGGGCATTCTCGAAGCTCCTCTTTGAACACTTCGGGGAGGCAGAATCCGACCCGGGTTCACTCCGTGACTGGCTCGAGACGAACTTTTCCCAAGAGATGGCGTGGTTTGCAAATGCCGAGAAAACGGCCGGCAGGCCGAGCCAACAACCGAGGTGACCGTAGAGCCAGATGCGGCCGTTTCCGTTGCGGATGCAGGTGTCGTCGTCCAAGGTCCAGATGGCGGGAGACCCGCAAGTTCGGAGATCGATAGTGGGGGGAGCGGTGGGTGTTCATTGAGAGGCGCTTCGAGCGACTCGTTATACTCTTTGCTACTCTTTGGTTTGCTCGTGTCTAACTTACGCCGCGGGCGGACTGCGTAATCCGGCGCCTGGGCGCTGGCACTGGGTTTGCAACCCCTGCGTCGGCTATCGCAAGCGGCTTCGCAGAAAACAAACCGCACTACGCGATCATCTCGGCCGATGTCGGCGCGATACGTTCCGTGTAGCAAGTTGTCAATGCGTTACCGGTTAGTGATCGGGTCAATCTTTCGGTGCATCGTATCCTCGATACTGGTTAGCGATCAGTTAATGTTTGGAGATGGTGCTTTTCGTTTACTCTGAGTTGACTGCCCATCTGTTTTTCCTAACCTCGCTGAACACAAATTGTTGTGAGAAAGGAACGAACATGGGAACGACAAAGAAACTGTGGCTGGCTGTTGCATTGCTTGCCGGATGTGCAGCGGAGACGCAGACCGAAGAGACACAAGGGGAGATAGGCGCAACGCGTACCGAGCTGTTAGAGGCTACGTATGTTGCCAACGCGGGGATGTGGTTCGCTGACGGTAGCGAGGTCAAACTTGAGAACCTGTTGGAACCTGGTGAGCAGTTGGCCGTGCTCCTCAAGGACGACGAGGTTGTCCTCTTTCAAAAAGTAGACTGGCACAACCTCCTGCTCGAAGAGCCCGGTCCGTTTCGGCTCGCTGCTGTAAATGGAGAAGGCACAAGCGCGCTCAATGCGGAGCTTGCTGTCACATACGACCATGAAGAGCTTGAAAATATTGAGCCGCAACCCATGGAAGTGGAGGTCGATTACGGATGCTCGAACGGGTACTATTATTATAAGTGTAACGGCTGCCGCTGTTCAGGCGTGGTCTGTAACCCTGGCTGCATTCGTATCATTGCCGGCTGGCGTCAGCGCTACTACTGCGTTTATGGAACCCTTTACCAGGTTTCTGGTGGCTACTGTACGACCAGCTGCAGCGGTTGGAAAACGTGTAGCGTGTCGACCTAGGTATCGACGCTGCGTATACGCAGCAACCAAGAAAATGAGCGGAAGCAATAGGGGTACCTTGCTTCCGCTTTTTTTCTGCACGTGGCAACTAGTGTCTACGGCTCGATCGCAAGCTTCGAAACACCGGCAGCTTGAGCCCGCGATGAGACAGTCCGAATTCGGACCGCAGCTTTCGGTTGATGGTTCACAACGATTAGTGAATACGCCGGGGCGAAGCAGAGGAGCGTAGTAGCAGTAACCTTTGGTATCGAAGCTGCCGCTACAAAGTTCACCATTTGGGCACTCATCGTGGCTTGCACACGCTGGGCCACATTGATCGCCAGCGATCGGAGAGAGAGGTTCGTTCTTGCGTTCGAGCTCAGTGATGGTTGGTTCAATAAACTCATCGTGATAGGGGCCTAGCAGCGTCGCTTTCGTGAACGAATCGCAGGCCGTGTCACCGGAGCGAATGAGTCCGATCAGCTGACGGCTTTCAGCGGATAGAACTGCCCCGCCTGAGTCTCCGACGCAAGCGTTGCTGGGATCTGGGTGAAGAATCAACGTGTTCGCTTCAATCGAGGCGATTCTCGCTTTCCCCTCACGGCGGAGGACCGGGGAGGACTGTCCGTCGGTTCCGCCGCCTACCAGGGTTACCTCGCCTTCATTTCCATTGAGCTCAGTGGTCTCCAAGGGAGGCTTGTCGGTTGGTTGTGCGAGGCGCAGAACCGCCAAGTCGTGTTCTCGGGAGACTGGGTCGTAGTTTGGGTGCACGACGATCCGGGTGATTTCAAGCGGTGCCTCTGATGTCGGCGCATTGGGATCGAACAGTGTGATGACACCGGCTCTTTTGAAGTCCAGCACGCAGTGTGCTGCAGTGAGGGCATGGCGCGGATCGATGAGCACCGAACTACAAGACGGATCCGCACTACGCGAACAGTTGAAGTCGACCCGCAAGGAAAGCACAGCAGCTATCGAGGAAGGTGTTCCGAAGGTGATTGCCTGATCTCGTCTCTCTATTTGAGCCTCTGCGCAGCCTAGGACGAACAGGCACAATGCGAGAACCTTTTTGGACACATCGCGTGGGCACACCCTCGGATCGTAGCATTTCACCGTCGATGGCTGCAGCTGCCCTGCGCAGCCGTACATTTTGTGACGTGTTACCTTGTCGGGCGTGCCCTAAAGTTAGGTGAGTAGGTTTTTTTCTTCGTCCTTCAAAGACTCGATTTCGCGGTCGATCGTGTCGTCGGGGCTGAGGTCAACATCGGCCTCGAGCGGTTCTGTTGATGTTCCTTGCGCACTCTTGTGCGAGTCGGTCCGCTTGAGATTGACGCGGTAAATCGGCTCGGGCATGTCGACGCCGGCATCGTCCATTGCGGTCTTAACGCGTCGAATCGCTTCGCTCCATACCTTGAAAAAGTCGGCCTCACGCTGATCGACCCAGGCGTAGAAGCGAATCGCAACATTGGAGTCACCGAGTTCTTCGATTTGTGCCCATGCTTTGGGATCTTCGATCACGCCGGGTGTGTTGAGGAGTGTTTCGACGCCCAGCTGTTGCGCCATGAGAAGGTCGGTGTCGACCCCGGCGCCCACAACAAAATCAAAGCGTCGGCGTGGGTTGCGTGTGTAGTTGAGCACGCGCGCCTTGAACACCGTGGCGTTTGGAAGACTCAAATGATTGCCGTCGAGCGTCATGAGCACGGTCTCGCGCATGGTAAGCCGCATGACCTTTCCTTCGTGTTCGTCGACCTTGATGAGATCCCCAATCGCGAATGGGCGGCGGCCAATCAACAGAAACGATGCGAGGTAGTTTTCCGCGATGTCTCGGAAGGCAAAGCCCACGGTCAAGCCCACGACGCCCGCCGCGCCCAAGATGGTCCCCACGACCCCCGTTGCGCCTATGATTTCGAGAGCAATGAGCACGCCCACGATAAAGAAGAGTAGGCGTGTGAGGCGCCTTGCGACGTCCTGAAGAATTGGCTTTCGAACGAGTCGTTTGAAGATGAAGTCGAAGCTGCTAACCGCGCGGCCGAGCAGTAATGCGAGAAATAATGCAGCGAGCGCGATCGCCACCAACGGTGCCAGGTCAATAACACTCGCGATCCATCTCTCAAAGCGCTCGCGGAGTGGAGAGAGCCGATCGGATACCGCCACCGGTTCGCTTAGTTTGTTCTCGACGAAAATGACACCTTCGAGTTTGCGCGCGAGTTCGACCGCGTCGTCGGCATCGTCTCCGGAACGGACGCCTCCACTAAGCTTGACGACGCCGTGCGCAGCATTTACGCGGATGTGACGAAAGCGTTCCACCTCTGCGTAGATCGCAGCGAGTCGCTGCGCGATGTTGTTGGCTTCCGGTGGATTGATGGCTCGGCGTTGTGCAGTACCGTTCTTCGCAAGCGCGGTTGAGGCGCCTGCGGGAAGATTGGGTTCACCACCGTCGGTGGGACCCGCGTCCTGTGCATGTGCAGCGAAGGACAAACTCGCGGCTGCGCATAGGGCAGCGAGTGCGACCAATTGCCTAGGCGGGGGCATCGGGCCACCATGCACGCTGTTGGCGTTCTCGTCGACAAGTAAGCGGTAAACCAGGGAGATTCACGTTCGTGGAGACCACCTGAGTGGGTTATACTTAACCCGGACATGATCATGAAGCGGGCGATATTCTGTTTAGCAGGGCCCCTGCAAGTCGTGCGGGTAAAGCAGGACTCAAAACGAATCCCTTTGATCGTCACGCGATCTGCTTTGCATTTTCGTCCCAGCTTACCCCGATCTCGGGCCACATCTTTGAGATGTGCTTTGGCTGCATTGTTCTTGCTCGCCGTAGGCTGCGGACGCTTCGGTTTCGAGCGCACTTCTGACGCTGAAGGCGGAATGCCAGGCGATGCGATGTCGGGCGATGCGATGTCGGGCGATGCGATGTCGGGCGATGCGATGTCGGGCGATGCGA
>CAZAQV010000010.1:198739-206654 GCA_964487255.1 uncultured Polyangiales bacterium
TGGTGGGGTTCTGCGACAGCGTGACCACGATCCCTCTTATCGAATGCCAGGCTTTGGTTGCGGTCTATACGACGACCGCAGGGGACGGCTGGCTTAACAATACGGGGTGGCTCGTCGATCCTGACCCTTGCACATGGTCTGGCGTTACCTGTGCAGGTGGCTCGGTCATTTCGCTCATCCTTTGGACCAACCAACTCGTTGGAAGCATTCCTGCGGAAATCGGAGACTTATCCGCGCTGCAAGTATTGGAAATGGATGGCAACGCGCTGACCGGGCCGATTCCCAGTGAGATCGGTCAGCTGACGCAGCTAACGAGCATGGAACTCGACAACAATCAGCTGAGCGGAGCGATTCCCGCCTCGCTTGGGCAACTGACACAGCTGCGTCGTCTATCCCTCGATATCAACCAACTTAGCGGCCCGATACCGGTCGAACTGACGACACTTACAATGCTTGAGCGACTGAACCTTCAGCGCAATCAGCTCAGCGGACCACTTCCAAGCGAGCTTGGTAATCTGACCAACCTCACGAGTCTTACGATGAACGTGAACGCTTTGGGACCGAGCATACCCGCTTCGCTTGGAAACCTTACGAAACTCGTCGAGTTCGATCTGGCGGACAACCTATTCAGCGGTGAGGTGCCGGCGAGCATCATGAACATCTCCTTGCCAATTTACCCGGACTTTCGTCTGCGTGGGCAGACCGGCTGCCTGACCACACCGGACAGCGTCTTTGCAGCGTGGCTCAGCACGCGAGACGCTCAGTGGAATGACGGCTGTCCTTAGTCGAGAGGCTTAAGCTTCGCTTGCGGTAGCGAGCCAAGCAGGTGCGGCAAAGCGAACCGCAAGAGAAGTATGTAGTTCGCGGTCATTTGCACTCTTCGGCACTGCATTGCTTTCAATTCGCATGCGTTGTGGCTTTTTTAGGGTTTCGTTGTCCTCCTTGGCGCGCCGAAGCTCACGTTTGAGCCGACGTATCTCCTCACTCACGACTCGCTTGTTCGCTCGTCTTCATCCGGCTACGAACCGCATGCACGCTCGCTCCGCACGCTTTGGAGACCGCTGACACCGCTTCGCCACCGAGCACCCGTGCCACCGACTCGCGCTTAAACTCTTCGCTGTCTCGTTTTCTCTTGCCCGTGGGTGCTCGGTGCACACCAAGCCAAGGTACCAACGTTGTGCTGCACCGCGCGTCTCCGATGAGCTGGTGCCTGGGGATTCGTCCCATGACCTCGTCATTGGCCAAAGCATGCGGTTGGTTGTGCCATTCCTCCCGTGATTTCGATGATTTCCACATATCCCGCGCATATTGTCCGGCGAGGTGCCTGGCACCATCGTCTGGTACAGAAGTTTGTACCAGTAAATGCTCTGGACCCTATTGCCCAAGTGGCGCGCACCGCGCATCTTGAGTGCATGGAGAACTTGAATATGCGTTGGAACCTTATTTTCGTGTTGACTGGGCTATTTGCCCTGGGTTGTACCAAAACCCACCAGTACGCCAATCCTTGTCAGGAGGGTGTGACCTATGTCGAGACTGACACGGCGCGTTATTGCGTGGCCGTGGTGGTTCGGGGTGGCTTTGAATGTCCTGCTGAGTTGCCCTATCAGCTCGACATCGGCGACGGGGCGGTGTGCAGCGCCGAGCGGATCGAGGTGAAAGACCTGCCGGACGTGATCTGCATCGAGTTTGCCGAATGTATCTCCAGTGACGGTGGGATGCGTGAAGACGCCACGCTCGGCAGAGACGGGCAAGTCGAGACCGATGGCCAGGTCGATGTCAACTTGTGCTCGCTACCTGATGTTGAGCTGAGCTTCGAGGACATCGGGTCGGGCGGCAGCGGTTGTCCTTTCGGAGAACCCGGCTCTGTCCACAATGGCAACGCAACATTGATCGGTGCGTCGGCACCGGTTGCGCTTGGGGCGAACCAGTTGCGTGTCGAACTCGACTACTGTCCCGCTGCGGACGATGACTGCCGCTGTGCGCTATTGTTCGATGTCGGCGCCGAGCGGACGAGCAACGCGAAGAAAATTGCTGAGTCCTTGCAAACGCGGGTGCTGGACGCTGCACTACTCAATGGTCCACCGGTTTCTTTGCACACAAGTGTGTCTACCCCCACAGCCGATGGCGCGTGGAGCGTGACGATGTTCGACGCAACCGCACTGCGAGAGACGCTCATCTTTGCGGCGGCGCGAAGTCGAGATCTCAAGGAGATTGTGTCTGGGCCGGCGGTGTTTGGCGGGAGCTTGAATGTCAGCTGGACAGGTGCGGAGATCGGTTGCGGTGACCCCCTCACGCATCGCATTGCCGAACAGGTCCAGGTCACGTTTACGGGGGATCAGAGCACGGCGACAGGAGCCTTCGGTTCGGTGCTGGAAATCGATGGCGACGGGGGCGATCGGTTCTCCGTGTGGACGACGGAAGCGAAGAAGACGCTTGATTCTGGTGGCAACGCTACTGGGGTCGTGACGAGTGCGTTCTTCGTGCCGTCAGCAACGTTTTCCTGCCGTCCGCCCGCACCAACCGAATCGTCATGTTTCGATGGCGACGCTGAAACGCCGGAACAGGCATGCGCTGCCACGGAGCAGTGTTTTGCGCCCGACGAGGAGAACATTGGTGTTTGTCAGATGTTCGACGATTGCAACACAGAAGCCTTCGCCTGTGGCTCGGGTTCGGTATGCGAGACTTACAGCGACCCAACTTCGTGCAGCGGCACGGCGTACCGATGTGTGGAAGATTGTCGCGTCGTGGATGAACCGCTCTGCGATGCACCTGCGGTGTGCAACGAGAGCAATGGTCTGTGCAAAGTGCCGAGTTGCCTCGTGGTCGACGGCATTTGCGACCGTTTTCATGAGTGCCAACCTGATGGATCGTGTGCGCGCGTCGCGTGCAGCACCAGTGACGACTGCGACTGCGGGTATTGTGTCAACGGTGCTTGCTACGCTGAGCCGGGCACGTGCCAAATGCCAGCACCGTAGTTTGCCAGCAATCGGCGCCTCCTGAGAACAAGCCCCCAAATCACGACAAGGAGCCAGAGTGCAGATCTGTACTTCGGTGCTGTGACGGCACAACCGCAGCCCTCGTCGGTTGCGACCGCTGGAGTTGGGCAAAGGCCACCCAGTTGCCCAAGCGGTTCACGAAGTTCGGCCATCACCACGGGTTGATCGCCGCCGTGCTCAAGCCAGGCCGAATACGCGCGTGCGCCCCAGTTGTCTACGGCTGGGGCGAGCGAGTCCGGCGCATTGTCGCGCAGGAATTCCATGTACTCACGCGTATTGCCTTGATACCAGAGGCGTGCGCGAAGCTCCGCGGCACCCTCCGCGCACGGGTAAAATGTATGCGTGACATCGTCATAGTGACGATAGGTTCCGTCGTCGTTCTGGTAGTCACGTCCGAGCGGCGCCATGTCGAGTTTCTCGGGGGGCGAAAAACCCTTGGGCGGGATGCGCGTGTCTTCGAGCAGAGTGTTGTTCTCAATAAAATGAAAACTCGGCTCGCCATCGACGCCGAGTTTGACTTCGTACGTGCGGGCATGCGGCGCCGAAACGGCAGCGGTCTCCACGGCTTGCTCGCCGGGGGGAAGCGTCGCACTCACCGATGTGCCATCGACGACAACTTCGACCTGTAGCCAGATTCTGCGGCCTTCAGGATAGCCTGTCGGCAGCTTGTGGCCGCTCAGATTGGTGACGCGAACGAGTGCTTCGACCACATCGCCATCGATAGATACGTCTTGCAGAGATAGCTCGGCGGCCTCTTGAAGGAAAGTGCGCGTCGCATCTGCAGAAGCGCGCAGGTGACTGGCGGCAACGTCTGTGTCGTCCGGATACATGTCCGCGATGGCATGCTGGACCCACGTGCTGCCACCGAGCAGTCGATGTTCACGAAAGTAGTCGCGAGCATCTCCGTCGAGCGCGGCGCGCACGGGCGATTGCGAAAGCGGCATGTGGCAGTCGAGACAAGTCTTTCGGTCGGATGCTTTGGGCGAAGAGGCATAGTCGCTGTGCCGCCACTCGCTGTACGTCCGTTCGATGACGAAGGGACGACCCGTCGAATTACCTTGCCGGTCAAGTCCCATCACCACAGGGTTGACGATGTCGTGACATTGTCCGCACAGCTGGCTTGAGCCCAAAAACGCATTTTTCGCGACCGGGTGCATGGCCTCGGCGGATCCGGTGTCTTCGTACGGCCCGTACCGCGTCTCCGCATCGTTTCCATCCGCCAAATAGATCTGGGCGTTCTGTAGGTGGGGGGCGTCGGGGTCCATCGGCACATCGTCGGTCGCACGATGACATATCACGCAACCAACCCCGTCCAGATCGGCGGAAAGAAACGCTCGTTCGTCGGGCAAGAAGCGTGGCCCGGTCTCGCTGGACCACTCGGGCAAGGACGAACGACCGCGCAGCCATGCGCTCGGCGAGTGACAGCGTACGCAAAAGTCGGCGGCATTGGCATTGTCGTGCTCGGCGATAGCGAGTGCGGCTCGGAAGACTGGGTCGCGCCCAGCGTTGCCCATCAGAGACCCGCGCCACCCGTCCCAAGGCTCGAGTCGGTCCTCGCCGCGGTAGTCCCCGTGACACTCACGACAGCTTGCTGATGAGCTCAGTGGTTCGATCAGGCCATTTTCCTCACCGACGGGCTGCGTGCCTGGTTGGAAAATCTGCGCATGGGCCGATGCCACCAAGAGAAGTGTCGCCAGCGTGGCGACGACCAATCTCAATTGTGGACTGTCCACAATTGAGATCAATTGCTTGCGACGATCTTTTTGATGACGCCACTTGCGTAGTAGACAATGTACATTTCGCCGGAATTGTCTTGGCCGAAAGACGCGATACCGTTGCCCAGCCGGCTCAAGTCTGCAATGCGTGCAGGTTCGCTGAAGTTTGTGCCGCAGCGACGGATGCCAGCTACATCTTCGCTGCCAAAGTCTCCGAATAAATACACGCCGTGTAGCGCGGGAATTTCCGTTCCCCGGTAGACATAGCCGCCGGTGATCGAAACCGCATCGCGAAGCAGAGGCCCGTCCGCCTGCTCTTGCCGCACTTCGATCAGCGGAGGCGTGTGGTTTTGCGCAAGTGCGAGTGTGTCGGGGTCGTTGTCGAAGACCTCGTTGGCTTCGTACGCGCGCCAGCCGAAGTTGAGTCCCCCTTGGCCTGCTTTGGCGAAGTCGATCTCCTCCCAACGACTCTGCCCCACGTCTCCGATGAAGAGGTCGCCATTCGCCTTGTCGAACGAGAAGCGCCACGGATTGCGGAGACCGTAAGCCCAGATATTGTCGTCTCCGTCTTGGCCAATAAAGGGGTTGTCCTGAGCGATTAGGGTTGGCGTGTTGTTGAGGTCCAACCGCAGAATCTTTCCAAGCACGACGTCCTTGTTCAGTGCATTTCCAAACTCGCCGTGTTGATCACCGCTGCCTCCACCGTCTCCGATCCCGATGTAAAGCATTCCGTCGCCGCCGAAAGCGATCATCCCCCCTACGTGATTGCGTTCGTCGTTGTCATTCCATTGAAGCGTGGTGCTGACTGGATCTGGATTCGCGACCTCGCCGTTCCCGTCGCTGACGGCGTATTCCTCGACACGCGAGGTGTTTCCGCTTGGCGTGTAAAAGACAAAGAAGCGACCGTTGCTGTCGTAGTCCGGGTGAAAGGCCATGCCCAATAGACCGCGCTCGTCGTTGCCGCCTTGGGCATCGACCTTCCCGCGAATATCCAAGAAGGGCGTGCCGACAATACTGTTGTTCTTGATCAGTCGAATCCGCCCCGCCTTTTCCACAACCCAGAGTGTTGTGCTGTTTCCCGGCGCCTGCGCGACAAAAACGGGCTGGGTAAAGGTTTCGCCTTCATGGATGACCTGCGCAGTCAAAGCTGGCAACGCGCCGAGGTTGCACTCGGTCGAGGCATCGGGACCACCATCGTTTTCAACCATGCCATCTAGCGCTGCGCTGTCCGGGCGTGGGCCGTCCGGTGGGTTCATGGCATCGGAGGCCGCGTCGCCGGTCTGTGCATCCGGTCCTGCATCACCATTTGGATTGTCGTCGTCGCCACAGCCGGTGAGGAGAAGGAGAAAAGCGATGGCTAGCAAAGGCTTGTACAAGGGCGGATAAAACATAGACATGAAGCGGCGATAGCACAAAAGACGTCACGCACCGGAAACGGATTGTCGGACAAAGTTACGAACCCGTGACGGGCACTCATCCTGTGTGCGAAAACAGGGTTCGAGAGAGCGCCTGCTGCGCAGGCCTTGCGATCGGCGTGCACCTTATGCGCCACCGAAGTCCTCCGTGCGCTTTGTTCCTTCATGATTGTTGTCACTTCCCTCTGGTACGAAATGTGCCACCCTAGTTCGATCCCATGCCCATGACTGCGATTTCCGAGACGGCCTCCTTGAGGAGCTTTGCGAGCATATCTGTCGATGCGGGACCCTCGAACAATTCAGGCCTCTCGCTGGCTGTTGTGGAGGGGCGCTCCAAGGAACCCAGAACTTCAAGTTTGGGCCGCATCCTCGTCGTGGATGACGAGCCTGCTGTGTGCAGTATTTTGGCTGAAGCATTGAGTGAAGAGGGCTACGAGACGCGGACGGCGAACTCGGGTCAAGCCGCGCTGATGCAACTGAGGGTGTTTGAGCCGGAGGTCGTGTTATCGGACCTGTTTATGCCTGACATCGATGGCCTGGAGCTGTTTGATCGCGGACATCTTCTCCTCCCGCATACGGCGTTCGTGCTGATGACTGCACAGAGCTCAGTTGGCACGGCGGTAGCGGCGATGAAAAAGGGCGTCGACAATTACCTCGAGAAACCATTGAGTCTTGAGCATGTCTCGGCCGTGCTCTATCGCGCGCTTGAGCGAGCGCGTCTTTCCAAGGAAGCCGCGACACTAAGAGAGCAACGTGAGGATCAGCAATACTTCGGCCAAATCCTTGGCGATCATCCGTTGATGCGGAAGCTGTTCGCAGAAATTTCGCAGGTTGCAAAAAGCAGGGCGACGGTATTGATCCAAGGCGAAAGCGGGACGGGTAAGGAACTGATTGCGACCGCAATCCATAACGCCTCTGATCGCAGAGATAAACCCCTCGTCCGACTCAACTGCGCATCGCTCGCCGAAAGTCTTCTTGAGTCGGAGCTTTTTGGGCACGAACGCGGGTCGTTTACCGGTGCGGTTGGTCGTCGAGATGGGCGTTTTGCCGAGGCGGACGGCGGAACTCTCTTCCTTGATGAAGTGAGCGAGATTCCCCTGCCGGTTCAAGTGAAACTCTTGCGTTTCCTGCAGGAGCGTGAGTTCGAACGCGTCGGGGGCAACCAGACGGTTCGAGTTGATGTGCGGATTGTGGCCGCGACGAATCGCGACCTTCGGGAACGTGTCAACGACGGTTCATTCCGCGAGGACCTCTTTTATCGTCTAAACGTAGTTTCGTTGGAGGTGCCGCCGCTCCGCAAGCGGCGAAGCGATATCCCACGACTTGCGCAGGTGTTCTTGACCCGCTGCGCAGCAGAAAACGGCCGAGATGTGCAAGGCTTTACGCCTGAAGCGCTGCAGCAGCTTCTCGCTTACAACTGGCCCGGAAACGTCCGCGAGCTTGAAAATACAGTCGAACGCGCGTTGGTGATGTCGAGCGGCAATTTTATCGGCGCTGAGAAACTGCTTCCCATCAAGACGGCCCAGCAAGTGAGTGACAGGCTCGATGTGTTGGTTCCCGGTATTTCGATGGACGAAGTCGAGCGTCTGGTGATTCTCAAAACGCTGGCGGCGACAGGTGGTTCGACCGGAAAGTCTTCCGAGATTCTCGGCATTAGCCGCCGCAAAATCCAGTACCGACTCAAAGAGTGGGGCGTGACCGCGCAAGATATTGCCGAGGCGCCACGGCAGTTGGACTAGCAGGCTGGTGAAAAAGGGGATCGACGAGGTTGTAAGGATGTGATCTTGTT
>CAZAQV010000011.1:0-41888 GCA_964487255.1 uncultured Polyangiales bacterium
CGTTCGCTTGCGCTCGCTTGCCGCGAACGGTCTGTGGGAATTATTCTCTCGGGAACGGGTAGTGACGGCTCATTGGGCATCAAAGAGATTAAGGCCGCACTCGGCATGGTGATGGTGCAGGACGAGGCGTCTGCACAATACGACGGCATGCCACACAGCGCGATTGCGAGCGGGCAAGCCGACTATGTGTTGCCGCCCGCGCAGATGCCCGTGCGGCTCCTCAAGTATCTCGCATCCGGTAAGGGAGCGTCCGCTCCGCCGGGTGCGACAGTGTTTTCGTCCGAAGAAATGGCGAAAATCTTCGCCGAGATTGGCAGCCGCCGCGGCGTTGACTTTTCGAACTACAAGCCCAGCACGATGGCGCGTCGCATCGAGCGGCGGATGAAAGTTCATGGCTTGGAGAGTCTGGAACGATACCTGGCTCACCTACAGACGGCACCCGCAGAGGTCGACCAACTATTCAACGATCTACTCATCGGAGTGACCTCATTTTTCCGTGACCCCGAGGCTTGGGCGAGCTTGGAAGAACAGCTTAAGAAGCTACTCGTTGACAAGCCGGACGACTATTTGGTGCGCGCTTGGGTGCCGGGGTGTTCAACCGGTGAAGAAGCGTATTCGCTCGCGATCTTGCTGCGCGAGTGTATGGACGCGATAGGGCGAACACTCAGTGTGCAAGTTTTTGCAACGGACCTTGATTGCACCGCAATCGACAAAGCGCGTTCTGGGCTTTTCCCACTCGGCATCGTCAACGATGTTTCGGCAACGCGGCTGGCACGGTTTTTCTCTCAAGAGTCAGACGGGTATCGGGTGAAGAAGGAAATTCGTGACATGCTCGTCTTCGCAGAGCAGAACCTGCTTGCGGATCCGCCCTTTACCAAACTTGATGTCCTCTGCTGTCGCAATCTGTTGATCTACCTTGATGCGACGAGTCACAAGAAGTTGTTTCCCATTTTCCACTACGGCTTGAGGCGAGACGGCATCTTATTCCTTGGGTCTGCTGAGTCGATTGGCTCGTTCTCGAACCTGTTCACGCCGCTCGACAAGAAGTGGAAACTCTTTCGCTCCGCCTCCGCCTCTGCCTCCGAACTTTCGCAAAATTCTGCATTGTTTTTAGCGTCGTCTACCAGCAACAACGAGCGAACGTTAGCGGTGGATTCGAGGTCGCAATCAGCAAGCGCTCAGCTTAGCCGGACGGTGGAGAAGATGTTGTTGAAGGATCTCGTGCCTCCCACGGTCCTCGTACGCGAGCGGGGAGATGTGGTGCATGTGCATGGCCGCACCGGCCTTTTCCTCGAGCCAGCGGAAGGGTTGCAGGCGGCCCCGAATATCTTCAACATGGTTCGGCCCGGTTTGCAGATTGTGCTTGCCTCCGCACTTCGCGAAGCGACCGCCTCAGACACAGAAATCGTTAAAAAGGACATCCACGTTCGTACAAACGGCAAGATGATGAAGGTCAACCTTCGCGTTCTTTTGCTCCGTCAGCCTCAAAACCTCCATGGCCTATACCGCGTCACGTTTGAGAGCGTCGAAGCACCTTCTCCGGTCCCGCACCCTCAATCCGCCGAGCCCATAAAAGAGCCGTCTGCGATTCGCGTTTCTGATTTGGAGCGTGAACTCCGCTTTTCGAGGGAGGGCCATCAGAACACGATTGAAGAGCTGGAGGCGACCAACGAAGAGCTGAAGTCGACCAACGAGGAGCTCCAGTCCACGAACGAAGAGCTGCAATCCACGAACGAAGAGCTCGAGACATCGAAGGAGGAGATGCAGTCTCTAAACGAGGAGCTTCAGACCGTTAATGCACAGCTGCAAAGCAAGGTTGAAGAGCTTTCGCGCACCAGCAATGACATGAAGAACTTGCTTGACGCGACCGACATCGCCACCATCTTTCTCGACACCGAGCTTCGCATCACGCGCTTCACTGAGCCCGCCAAGAAGGTCGTGCGATTGATTTCCACAGACGTAGGGCGGCCACTCGCCGATCTCGCCTCTTCGCTCCGTTATGAAAGCCTTAGCGATGACGCTCGGGAGGTGCTGCGCACGCTCCAGGTCAAAGAGTCCGAGATGTCTTCCGACAACGGTACGCGCTACCTCGTTCGCATTCTTCCCTACCGAACCGTCGAGAACGTCATCGATGGGCTCGTGGTCACGTTCGTCAACATTGGCGCAATCAAGAAGCTACAAGAAGAGCAGGCCCGTCTGTTGGAGGCCCTTCGCAACTCGTCCGCGAGCGTATTCGGTCAGGACTCCGACCTGAAGATTGTTTGGGCGGGCAGTCGCGTCTTCGACAAAGAGCCAGACGATTTGATCGGAAAGACGGACCAGGAGCTTTTTTCCGGTGACGACGCCGAGAACCTCACCAAACTCAAGAAAGAGGCGCTTTCGGCCGGGGTCGCTCAGACACGTCGCATGGAGCTGGGCGTTGGAAGCGAACGCCGACTTTTTGACATGTATGTTGAGCCGACGCGAGGCGCCTCCGGTGAAGTGACGGGGCTATCGTGTTTGGCGATAGACATCACATCGGTAGCCAAGGAGGACTCATGACCAACGATCCGACGAGTGAAAAGGAATCTAGACGACTCAGAACGCGGGCCGAATCGCAAGTGGTGATAAAGCAATCGGATAGGACCGATATGGATGAAATCGATGTCAAGAAGCTCGTTCATGAATTGGAGGTTCATCAAGTTGAACTCCAGATGCAGAATGAGCAGCTACAGGTCACGCAGGCAGAGCTACGCGAAAGTCGCGACCGTTACTTCGAACTCTACGATCTGGCTCCCGTCGGGTATGTGACCCTCGACCGCGCAGGAAACATCTATGAGGCAAACCTTGCTGCTGCTGCGCTTGTCGGCGAAGAGCGCGGGCGCCTCGTCGGTCGTTCCCTATGCAGCTTTTTGGACCAAGCGGAGGCAGATGCGTTGTATCTTCACCTTGGGGAGGTCTTTGGGGCGGATACCAAAGTCGCCTGCGAACTCACTTTTCGCTCCGGGCGCCAAGGGGAGAGCGGCACGCCCGTTCGTGTGGAGTCCATTTGCTTCACGCTGCCCAATCGGGAACGTCGATGTCGCTCGGTGCTGATCGATTTGACGGAGCTGCGGGCGGTTCAAGATGCTTTTCGAATCGAGGAGGTCAAAGACCAAGCGTTGCTCGACACCTCTGGGGATGCAATTCTCACAGGTGACGCAAAGGGGCGGATTTTGTCCGTTAATCGGGCCGCCGGACGACTCTTCGGCTACGAGCCATCGGAGCTTCTCGGCAAGAGCATTCGCATGCTGATGCCTTTGGAGTACCAAGACGCACCTGAGCCGCGCATCGAACGTTTTCTTTCCACGGGTGACACGGAGGGTGTCGGCAACGGGCAAGCCGAGGTCGTCGGACTTCGCAAAGAGGGAACCATCTTTCCAGCGCTGCTCAGTGTCGGTCAGTGGTCAGACAACGGGGAACCCCGTTTTACGGCCGTCCTCCACGACAACACGAAAAAGAAGGCGGTTGAAGCCGCACTCGCGGAGGAGGAGACTCGTTTTCGAGAGATCACCGAGGTGATCGAAGACGTCTTCTACATCATGGATGCGGAGCATCACTTCTTGTATTTGAGCCCGGCGTGCGAAAGGTTGTGGGGAGAGCCAGAGGCCAGCTTGATTCTCAGTCGTGCCCAGTGGCTCGACCACGTTCATCCCGAAGACCGAAGTCGAGTGGAGACGTCCCATGTTGCCTCAGTTCACGAGGGGGCTTTCGAAGCGGAATATCGCATTGTGCGGGCCGACGGTGAGGTTCGCTGGGTTCGTGATCGCGTCTTTCCTGTTCTGGGACCGAAAGGGGAAATCGAACGCTACATCGGCTGCGCGCAGGATATCACTTTGGCAAAGAAGCTTGAGCACGACCTGCTTCAGGTGCAGCGGGTCGAAGCTGTGGGCGCGTTTGCGTCCAGCGTGGCTCACGACTTTGGCAATGTGCTTCAAGCCGTTCTAGGTTGCGTCAACTTGGCGCGGCGTGAGGGGCTCTCGCGCAAGCGTATGCTCGAGTATCTCGATCGCGCGTCATCCGCCGCGCGTCGTGGCGGCAAATTCGCCGAGCAGCTTCTGACCTTTGCGCGCAAGCGGAACACGGACGCAGCACCTTTGGAGCTCGACAGGTCGATCAAGGGTTGCGCGAGGTTGATCGAGGGGCTGATGACTGAAAAGGTTGCGGTCAAGATCCAAACCGCTGCTCGGGGCATGCAAATTCTCGCGGACCCTGTGCAGATAGAGCAGATCTTGCTGAACCTGGCTTCCAACGCTCGAGACGCGATGCCCGATGGAGGCCAGTTCGTGATCCGAACCCACGTGGTCGGGGCCGATGGTTTGTCGCTCTCGGATTCGGGGGAAGAGCCAGGAGGCGGCGACTATATTTGCCTCGAGGTTCGCGACACGGGCGTCGGAATGAACGAGGCGACCAGGCGTCAAATCTTTGACCCCTTTTTCACGACGAAGGAAGTCGGCAAGGGAACCGGACTCGGCTTATCTACAGTCCTTTCGACAGCGAACAAGCTGGGCGCGCGCGTTGATGTAAAGAGTGAACCGGGAGACGGGTCGACCTTTACTTTTCTTTTTCCCATACACGGCGCGCTCCGCGAATCAGACGAGCGGCGGATTCACAAAGAGCTTCGTTTTTCGGGCACAGCGCTGTTGGTCGAGGACGAGCCGACCGTCCGCATGACGCTCCGCCACAAGCTCGAGGAGCTTGGCTTTGCTGTGCGTGAGGCGGCGGACCCGATTGAGGCAGAGTACATTTGCGGCCTGCATCGAGGCGAGGTGGAGCTACTGCTCTCGGACGTGGTGCTCCCCGTGATGTCGGGTCCGAAGCTGGCCGAACGGCTCCAAGCGAGTTATCCGAAGTTGCAAGTGCTTCTGATGTCGGCGAGCTACGAGGCGCCACACTCCGAGGACGGAGCGGGTGCGTTTCAGGTGCTGCGAAAGCCCTTTTCGAAGGTGGAACTTAGTGCGGCGCTTGAGCGGCTGTTGCCCAGCGAACGCGTCGAGCGCGTTTCGTTGCCGCCGTCTGCGCCCGCCGTTTCGAAGTTGGCGCTACCTGCGCCGCCTCGTGGGGCGGTCCAGCGAAGCGCGGTGGTCATGGTCGTGGACGACGAGGCCCTGGTGCTCGAGACGCTTCGCGATTTTCTCGAAGGGGAAGGGCACCGCGTGCTCGTCGCATCGACGCCGCGCGAGGCGCTCCATTTGGCGGATCTCGAGGAGTGTATCGATGTTGTGATCTCTGACCTGCAGATCCCGCAGATGTCCGGTCACGATCTGACGGCGAAGCTCCGAGCGCGACATCCGAACCTGCGGGCCATCATCACGTCAGCTCTTCCCGATGAGCCGTTTGAAGACGCGGTTTTCATGGCGAAGCCCCTCGACTTGGATCGCATCGCAGAGACAGTTGAGCAGTTGCTGATTCCGCTTTCCTAGCCTGCCACCGGCCGAAGCCGCGAAAACTCTGCGCTTCGTTGCCCAAATTTGCGCCACCGAGCGTCTGGGCGACTCCGTTGGTCAGGCGAAAGGCGCTTCATCGACCTGGTCGTAAACTTGCAAGACGTGGTCGCATGGTCTTTTCGGTCGCACGCGCGGACGGGCCCCAGCCGCGAGGGGTGGTCCTCAAGACAAGTGACGACATCGCGTCTGTAGCCAACATGGTCGACTACGAGTCCGCCTGCGAAGGCTTCAGGTGGGAGTACGCAAGGGCCGAGCTTGACGGGCTTCCGGGAGGGCGAGGTCTCAATATTGCTCACGAAGCGGTGGACCGCCACGCCAACGGGCCGTTGCGAGACAAGCTTGCGCTACGTTGGCTCGGTAGGCGCGGCGAGCGGAGAGACTTCAGCTACGGTGAGCTGGCTGGGCAGAGCGCGCGCTTCGCCAACGCGTTGGCGAAGCTTGGTGTCCTACCCGGCAAGACGGTGGTTACGCTGCTTGGCAGGATTCCTGAACTCTACGTGGCGGCCCTGGGTTCGCTTCGCAGTAAGGCGGTATTTTGCCCACTTTTTTCGGTTTTCGGGCCGGAGCCCATCGAAACCCGACTCCGCTTGGGCGACGCCCAAGTGTTGGTGACCACACCGCGTCTCTATCAGCGAAAAATACAAGACATCCGTGCGCGTCTGCCTGCTCTCCAACACGTGATTCTGGTCGGTCCCGACTCCGAGACGACCGCGGATGCGTCGTGTCATCGCTGGGACGCCTTAATGGAAGCGGTAGGCGCAAGCCATCGCATCCCCGACACCAATGCAGAAGACCCAGCCCTGCTTCACTTTACGAGCGGAACGACAGGCACTCCCAAAGGGGTGCTCCACGTTCACGAAGCCGTTGTGATGCACCACATCACTGGCAAGCTCGTGCTCGATTTACACCGCAACGATATCTACTGGTGCACGGCGGATCCTGGGTGGGTGACCGGCACGAGCTACGGGATCATCGCGCCGCTCACACTTGGGGTGACCATGATTGTGGACGAGGCGGAATTTGACGTGGAGCGTTGGTACCAGACCCTAGAAGAAGAGCGCGTCAATGTCTGGTATACGGCGCCGACCGCAATTCGAATGCTGATGAAGCGAGGTATGGCTCCGATCGAGGAGCGTGACCTTTCTGCGCTCCGGTTTATGGCCAGTGTCGGAGAACCGCTTAACCCGGAAGCCGTGGTTTGGAGTCGAGATGCCTTCGGTATCCCTTTTCACGACAACTGGTGGCAGACCGAAACCGGTGGCATCATGATTGCCAACTACGCGTGCATGGATGTCAAGCCAGGTTCAATGGGCAAACCCGTTCCTGGTGTCGAAGTAGCACTTGTAAAGCGCACAAGCGACAGAGAGGGTAGCAACGCCAAGATCGAGGTTCTCGTGGAGCCGAACCTAGAAGGGGAACTTGCGCTTCGACCGGGCTGGCCCTCGATGATGCGGGGATATCTTCATTCGCCGCAACGTTATGCGAAGTGCTTTGAGGACGGCTGGTACTTGAGCGGAGACCTCGCAAGACGAGATGCCGACGGCTACTATTGGTTCGTCGGCAGGGCCGACGATGTGATCAAGAGTGCGGGCCATCTCATCGGACCTTTTGAGGTGGAGAGCGCACTCATGGAGCACGAGGCGGTGGCCGAAGCAGGCATCATCGGTAAGCCCGATGAGGTTGCTGGGATGGTCGTCAAGGCCTTCGTGTCGCTCAAAGATGGCTTTGTGGACAGCACCAAGCTGCAACGCTCACTCATGGCGCACGCCCGTCGGCGGCTCGGGCCTGCGGTTGCGCCCCGTGAGATCGAGGTCGTGGATAGCCTGCCCAAGACCCGCAGTGGAAAGATCATGCGCCGACTGCTCAAAGCGCACGAGCTGGGGCTTTCCGAGGGAGATACCTCGACCTTGGAGGGAAGCGAAACAGAGGACTCATCATGGACGTCTCGCGGGAACATGCATTGAAGCTCTTGCGCCACATGGTGCGTATTCGTCGTTTCGAAGAGAGATCCGCTGAAATGTACAGCGCTGGCAAGATTCGTGGCTTTCTCCACCTCTACATCGGTGAAGAAGCGGTTGCCGCCGGCGCGATCACCGCGCTGCGCGAAGACGACGCGATCGTCGCAACCTACCGAGAGCATGGCCAGGCGCTCGTGCGCGGTGTGCCAGCCGGGGCCGTGATGGCGGAGATGTTTGGCAAGCTCAACGGTTGCTCGCGTGGTCGCGGCGGATCGATGCATCTCTTTTGTGCAGAAAAGCGGTTCTATGGTGGCAATGCAATCGTGGCTGGAGGTTTGCCGCTGGCGGTTGGGCTTGCGCTCGCTGACAGCATGCAGAACCGGCAGCGCACGACCGCGTGTTTCTTTGGGGACGGAGCGACGGAAGAAGGCGAGTTTTGCGAGTCTCTGAACCTCGCTGCGCTTTGGAAGTTGCCGGTTCTCTTCTTGTGCGAGAACAACCTCTACGCCATGGGGACCGCACTCTCGAGGCACGCTTCGGACTTGGAGCTCACGAAGCGACCTATGGCATTCGGAATCCCCGCGGAGACTGTCGATGGCATGGACGTGCTCTCGGTGGAGCGCGCTGTTCGATACGCCGCTGACCGCGTTCGTGAGGAAGGGTCGCCACGCTTCGTTGAGCTTCAGACCTATCGCTTTCGCGCGCATTCGATGTTTGATGCTGAGCTTTACCGGGACAAGAAGGAAGTCGAGCAGTGGAAGAAGCGTGATCCGATCTTGCTCTTTATTGATCGTCTCCGCGGAGCGGGGCTGATCGAAGACTCGGACGTCGAGGCGATCGAAGAGGACGTGACTCAGGAGTTGGATCAAGCCGTCCGCGAAGCGGAAGGAGGCGCGTGGGAGAGGGTGGAGGACATCGCGCGTGATGTTGTCGCGTTGGAGAGGTTGTGAGTTCGGCGACCTATCGACAAGCGGTCCGTGAGGCGATGCGCAAGGCCTTGCACGACGATACGCGCGTGTTCTTGATGGGCGAGGACGTTGGTCGTTATGGAGGTGCCTTTGCTGTGAGCCACGGCCTGCTTGAGGAGTTCGGAGAAGAGCGCGTGAGAGACACGCCTCTCTCAGAGAGCACATTTGTTGGCGCTGGAATCGGTGCGGCACTTGGAGGCATGCGCCCGATCGTTGAAGTGATGACCGTGAATTTCAGCCTCCTCGCGATGGATCAAATCGTCAATAGCGCAGCCACGCTTCGGCACATGTCAGGCGGTCAAGTTGAGGTTCCGCTCTTGATTCGCATGGCGACCGGAGCGGGTAAACAAGTGGCCGCCCAGCATTCTCATAGTTTCGAGAACTGGTATGCCTCGGTGCCGGGGCTCAAGGTTCTCGCAGCGGGAACGGTTCAAGACGCATACGACATGGTCCTCGCAGGTCTTGAGGACCCCGATCCAGTGGTCCTCTTCGAGACGATGGCGCTCTACAATATGGAGGGACCGTTCGATGTCGAGGCGTACGAAGGTGACGTATGGCATGCGCGGGTTCGGCGGCAAGGCTCCGCGCTTAGCTTGATCACCTACGGCAGCTCTCTGCAAAAGACTTTGTCGGCGGCGGAAACACTTGCAAAAGAAGGGGTTGAAGCCGAAGTGCTCGACCTGCGCTGCCTTCGACCCATCGACACCGAAGCCCTCGTGAGAAGTGTCTCAAAGACCCATCGCGCCGTGATCGTCGATGAGACCTGGCATACGGGGAGCTTGGCCGCAGAGGTGATGGCGCGTATTGGCGAGCGCGCTTTTTACGAGCTCGACGCGCCGATCGAGCGCGTATGCACCTGGGAAGTGCCGATTCCCTACGCCAAGCACCTTGAGGACGCTGCGCTGCCGAGTGCAGAGCGCATCGTCGCCGCAGCTCGCCGAGTGCTAGCGGCGGAGGCATGAGTGACCCACTTCGTGATGCCGACGCTTGGTGCGAGTATGTCTGCGGGCACGTTGGTCGCCTGGCATCGACAACCCGGCGAGCATATTGCCCGCGGTGAGATCATCGCGGACGTTGAAACCGAAAAGGGAATCATCGAGGTTGAGACGTTCGTCGGTGGCGTGATCGAGCGTTTGCTGGTGAGTCCGGGAACGAAAGTGCCGGTCGGAACCCCGCTGGCGGTCATCGATGAGCAAGCCCACGCACCGTCCAACGAGTCGGTCAGTGAACCGATCGGAAAAGCCGGGCCACCGCGGCCCATTCTTTCGACACCATCCGCCAGGCAGCTCGCACGTGAAAACGGGGTGGATCTCGCTTCGGTGGAGGGAACGGGAAAGCACGGATCCGTGACGCGCACGGATGTCGAGCGCGCCCTTGAAGCACCGCCGCCCGAAGCACCGCCGCCCGAAGCACCAGCAATGCAAACGAGCCCCCGTAGGCGGATCTCTCCATACGCGCGACGGCGCGGGCGAGAGCTTGGCATCGACCCGAGCGTGCTTGCGTCCGAAGCCAGGGGCCACGTTGTCCATGCAGACGACGTGCAAAAGGAAGCCGAACGCAAGCAGCAACCGGCCGTGAAAGACAAGGAAGCGGCGATGCGTCATGCGATCGCTTCGGCCATGGCGCTTGCGAAGCGGGACATCCCTCACTACTACTTGAGCACCACGATCGACATCGAGCCTGCCATGACTTGGCTTGCCTCAGAAAATGACAAGCGCTCAGTTGACGAACGCGTTGTTCCTGGCGTTCTTCTCCTTAAAGCTGCGGCGCTCGCGATGCGCGAGGTGCCTGAACTAAACGCGCATTGGGTCGGCAATCGGGCATTATTGCTTGAGCGCGTGCATGTTGGTGTCGCGATCTCCTTGCGACAAGGGGGACTGGTGGCGCCTGCAATTCATGACACCGATCGGCTTTCGGTCGGCGCTCTGATGGTGGCGCTCAAGGATCTCGTGGGCCGCGCACGCGCAGGCAGTTTCAGAAGCTCGGAACTGATCGATGCGAGCGTTACGGTTACCAGCCTTGGCGAACGTGGTGTGGAGACGGTTTATCCCATCATTTACCCGCCCCAAGTTGCGATGGTGGGGTTTGGAAAGATCGTTGAGCGCCCGTGGTGTGTCGAGGGCGCCGTCGTCCCTCGAAGGGTTGTCACGGCGACACTCGCAGCCGATCATCGCGCAAGCGACGGTCACCGCGGCGGACTCTACCTCAGCGCGATCGACCGATTTTTGCAGTCGCCGGAGGCCTTATGAACCCAGATGAGATTCGCCGCATTGTTCTAGACAGCATTGAGTCCGTGGCACCCGAGGTGGAAGCGAGTTCCATCGACCCGAGTGAGGACTTGCGCGATGCACTCGATATCGACTCGATGGACTTTTTGAACTTCGTGACCGCGCTTCACAAGAAGCTCCAGGTTGACGTTCCCGAGCCAGATTACCCAAAGTTGCAGACGATCGATGGTTGCGTCGCCTACTTCGCTGAGGCGCGCGAACTCGCTCACTAAAGCGCGAGGGAGTTCCGAGAGATAGAAAAGTCCGGCGACCGGGGTGACCCTCGGCGGAGCAGTGTCCCGCTTGCAGGATGAGGAGAAGGAGCGGAGCTTGAGTGATGACTCGCTGAAGCGCGCCTCTCATGAGATTGGCTAGGACCTCGAAGCCTTGTGTGTTGCCGAGCCCACGCGCTATGGGTTTGTCGTGGTGCCGACGCTCGTTGCAAAGCGCGGTTTACAGAGCAACCGTTCCCTACTTCACCGGGGCGAAGCAGGTTCATTCTTCCTCGTCTAGCCTTCTCTTCAGAGTTCCTTCGCTCAACCTCCCGCTCCGACCCAAGGGTCAGAGCCCTACCTGCTATCGGGTTTGTGCCCTCTTTGTGACCTCGTCGAATGCGTCCACCTAACGCGAGGCATGCCTTCCTCGCTACGTTCCGCCCCCAGGTTTTTCCAACCTCTCGACGGTTTACTCCGCATTCGATTTTGTAAGCTTGTTTCATCCTACTGCCACGTTCAGGGTTCAACCTGCTCGACCGAGAGACTATCCCCCAGTCGCCAGACCGTGAAAGTAGAGAGCAAGCGCCGTGCCAAGCTCACGCGAAGGCTTTCCAGACGAAAAACGTTGTTCAATGCCAGGGGTGGCGCGCATGTAATGCGCAACACGTTGTGGACGGGCGTGGGAAATCGACAGCCAAGATCAGGTATGCGGCATGCTTTTTCAAGTGGGTTCAACGCTCGCCGAAAGGTGTGCGAAACCGTTGCACAGGGAAGTTTCGATCTGCGCGAAATATGTCTTGCTTGCGCTCGTCGCGTTGATGACGGGCACGCAAGTTGCTTTCTCGTAGTACATGCGTTTGTGCAAAACGATTCTCATGTGTCTTACGATCGCGCTCGCCTCCGCGTGTGTTCCTAGACCCATCGCAACTTCCACTTGGGTGGGCGTGGCTCCGCCAGCACCGTTGCTTGAAGTGACGGGTGTTGCGCCCGGCCCTGGGTACGCTTGGATCGACGGCTATTGGTCGTGGGACGGAACCCAATATGTTTGGCTGCGCGGCTACTGGGCACCGCAGCCTGCGAATGGTTATCTTTGGGTGCCAAGCGGGTGGGTCGTTTCGGGTAGCCGGTACCGGTTCGTCCCGGGTCGTTGGGTGCATCCGGCGCGGCGACCTCGCATCCGTTATGTTCACCCCAGGCCTCGGGTCCGGATCCAGCCGGGCGCGAGGTATCGAAGCGTGCGTCCACGAAGCGTGCGTCCACGAAGCGCGCGACCTCGAAGCGTGCGGCCACGTTAGAGTGACTACCAGCCGATTTCGCCATCGTTGTCCGGCTGGTAAGGCGCGCGCCAAACATGCAAGAGCCAGTACATGGGCAGCAGGACAAAGCCTGCAACGAGAAAACCAATGAACCAAAGGTAGCGCATGCCCTTCGATATTCGTTGGTTGTTAACCAGCGCGGGCAAATAGACGACCATCAACATAAAGACCATGAACGGTAGCGCCAAGCACAGCACACATGGTGCTGACCCGGCACCAAGGAAGCCACGGTCGGGCTGCATGAGTGCCCTAAGTAGAATCGCGAGACCGACCATAACTGGCAACAGCGTAAAAATGCCAAGCCAGAGTCTGTCCGATTTCTTCCAGTTGTGTGCTTCCCACATCTTTCCCAACCTTCATGCGAGCAACCACTACGCTCGCTACATATCTCGGTTCACAAGTTCGCAGGTTGTGCGCCGTGCGTGCAGCGAGTGCGCATTAACACGCACTCACGTCACGCCTCTCTCTTTCATCACGATCCATTTGCGTCTTGTGTAGCATCTGCCATCGCGTCTTGTTCAGCATCTGCCATCGCGTCTTGCGCAGCATCTGCCGTGGCGTCCGATGCGGCATCTTTGGCGGCATCTGCCATCGCGTCTGGCGCAGCATCTGCCGTCGCGTCCTGCGAGGCGTCCATGGCCCCGTCAGTGCCGTTGTCATCATCATCGCCGCACGCCGCAGTCGCGACGCATAAAAAAAGGGCTGGAACCCAGACGTTGGACTGAAACCAAGTTCGAAATCTAGTCATGCTAACCTCCATCTCCCTTTCCAATGCACTAGTTGTGCCAGCTTGCCGTTACTATTCGGTGTTCATTCGCGCCGCAGTGTTCATTGTTCATTCGCGCCGCAGTGTTCATTGTTCATTCGCGCCGCAGGGCCTCAATAGGGTCGAGTCGTGCGGCTTGCCGAGCGGGAAAGAAGCCGAAGACAACGCCAACGATGGTCGAGAAGAAAAAAGCGACGAGATTGATCTGAGGATCGAAAAGATAGGGGACGTCCATCGCGTTGGCAGCGAAGATGGAGACGCCCGTCGCGACGGCTAGGCCAATCAGGCCCCCGACCGCAGACAGGGCAACCGCCTCGATCAGAAACTGCAAGAGCACCTCGCGACTGAGTGCACCGATCGCCAACCGAATTCCGATTTCTCGCGTCCGTTCAGTCACCGACACGAGCATGATATTCATGATGCCGATGCCACCGACCAATAGGCTCACCGCCGCCACAGCCCCAAGCAGCATCGTGAGCACGCGTGTCGTTGAAGTCAGCATTTCCGCCATCTGCCGAGTGTCCATGATTCGAAAATCGTCTTCTTCGCTTTCGCCGACTCTTCGACGCTCGCGGAACAACAGCGTGAGCTGATCTTGCACCTTTGAAATGGAGGCGCGCTCGTCGACGGAGACCAAAATACGTCCGACGTCTTGGTTGCCTGTGAGCCGGCGATGCACAGTGCGAAGCGGCATCACAATCAGATCGTCCTGGTCGGTGCCCATCGCGGACTGGCCTTTGGCTTTGAGGAGTGCGATGACTTCGCAGTTGAACCCCTTGACGCGGATCGCACTTCCGATTGGATCCTGTTTCGCGAAGAGCTTCTCTCGGACAGTGGCGCCGATGACACACGCCGCCTTGCCTGCCCTTTGCTCAAGTTCCGTGAAGGTCCGACCTGCAGACAACGTCCAATTGCCCGCCAGGAAGAAGTCGCTATTGCTGCCCGTCACCATCGTGGACCAGTTGCGTTCGGCGAAGACAGCGGTCGCAGCTTTACCCGCGATTGGTGCGACGGCCCGCGTGAACGGGACTTGGCTGCGAATGGCGTCTACATCGGCGATGCGGAAGGCTGAGGCGCCCGCAGAAACCGGGCCGAAACGCTGACCCGGCATCAACACGAGCAGGTTCGTTCCCATGCTTCGAATCTGGTCAGAGACCGATTGCGTTGCTCCGTTTCCCAGGGTGACCATCGTGACGACCGCAGCGATTCCGATGACAATGCCAAGGATCGTCAACAGCGACCGCAACAAGTTTCGTACGATGGCCCGCCAGGCGAGCACGATGGTGTTCCAGATCAACCTGCAACCTTGTGTTCCAGCGCTGAGGGCTGGGCGCTCTGCACGCGTCCATCGACGAAGTGGATGATGCGCTCCGCGTGGGCAGCGATATCGGGCTCGTGCGTGACCATCAGTACTGTGAGGCCTTGCTCCTGATTGAGCCGTCGGATCAGGTCCAAGACACCTTGACTGGTTTGTGTGTCGAGGTTGCCAGTGGGCTCATCCGCAAGCAGCACGGCAGGGCGCGTGACGATAGCGCGCGCGATTGCGACGCGCTGCTGCTGGCCGCCGGAAAGTTCCGCTTGCGTGTGGTTCTCCCATCCGCGAAGTCCCACTTGCGCAAGTGCAGCCCGTGCAGCGGCTCGCCGTGCTGCCGCGGAAACCCGGCGATAGACGAGTGGTAGTTCAACATTCTCGAGGGCGCTCGTTCGGGGCAATAGGTTGAAGCCTTGGAAGACGAAGCCCAAGCGGTAGCGCCGCAACAGGGCGCGCTGATTGCGCGAGAGCTCTTCGACGCAAACACCCTGAAACTCGTAGCGACCGCTGGTCGGCGTGTCGAGACAACCCAGAATATTCATGGCGGTGGACTTTCCGGAGCCACTCGGCCCCATGATGGCGACCCATTCTCCCGTCTTGATCGTCAGGTCGATCCCCTTAAGTGCCTCAAATTCTGCCGGTCCACGGCCGTATTTCTTCGTTACCGCAAAGAGTTGGATGATGGTTTCGACGGTCATGATTCCGGAACAACTTGCTCGGTGATGAGGGCCATTCCTGGCTCAAGCGATCCGTCCACGATCTCGGTCATCTTCCCGTCCGTCAGACCGGTGCGAACGTCAAGCGGCGTAGGTTGACCTTCTTCGATGAGCCAAACCTGCTGCAGAACAGCCACGACAGGCGAAGATTGGTGCGGCTTTCGGTGCGGGACGCGGGGGATCAGCCGCGCGATGAGCCCCCGACTCGAGGGCGAAGACGATGCATCGCCCACGCGTTCGCGCGGTTCAAAACGCAGCGCCGCGTTCGGGACGAGTAACGCATTTTCTCTCGTCGCAACGATGATGCTCGCGTTCGCGGTCATACCGGGACGAAGACTCAAGTCCTCGTTTTTGACGGTGATCACAGCGGGATAGGAAACGACACCGTCGGTCACTTCGGAGCCGTAGCCGACTCGGGTGATCATGCCTTCATACTGACGGCCTGGCCAAGCATCGACCGTGAACGTTGCGCGTTGTCCGACGCGTACTTGCGCAACGTCTGCCTCATCGACGGCGACCCGAAGTTCCATCTTGGTGAGGTCCTCAGCGAGGGTAAACAGCACGGGGGCCTGAAGGGTAGCGGCAACCGTTTGCCCCGACTCTACGTTGCGGGTCAACACGACGCCACTGATCGGAGAGCGAATGTGAGCCTTTTGAAGATTGGTTCGATCCAAGGCGAGGGTTGCGATCGCTTGTGAAACGTTGGCTTTGGTTACCGCTTCGTTTGCCTCAGCCCGACCTACGTTCGCTTCTGCGATGCTCAAGTCGTTCTGAGACGGGTCGAGACCGTGGGTGAACGAAAAAACGTCCCTCAAGCGAGTGAGTAACACGTGCGCTTCATGGGTCGTCGCCCGCGCATGGCGAACTTGCGCCCTTGCGGCCGCGAGGGACGCACGCGATCTGGCTACGTTGTCGCGCAACCTGGAGAGATCAAGTCCCGCGAGCGGCTGCCCTTTTGTGATCTGGTCATTTTCGTCAACGAACACTTGGGTCACGATGCCGGATAGCTCGCTCGAGACATCGACTTTGTTGGTCGGTTGCAGGTTGCCGGTCGCCGAAATGGTGACGACCAGCGTGTGCCTCGCGACAACTTCCGTTTGGTATCGATGCTTTTCCTCCGCGTCCGAATTCAAGAAGTACCAGATCAGTAAACCGGCGATACTCAGCAAAGCTCCGGACAACCACCACCACCGATAGTGCGTGGTTCGTGCGTCACCGCGTTCGAGGACGGCTTCAAGGCCCTGTGGTGGTTCGTCGAAGGTCACTTCATTCGCATCTCATTGGTGGCGTCGTCGAGCCGAACGGCGTTGTGGCAACTGGCACAAGTGTTTAGCAGTTGACCGTATGCGCGGACCCGTTCTCGCATGCGTCGGTCGTCGCGAGCTTGTTTCGAGATTTCGTGGACCTCCCGGCTCCATCGCTCCACATCTCTTGCTGCGTTAGGCGCTCTCGCGATGCTCTGGGAATTGGCGAGGTTTTCGGGAACCAACGGCGCGTCGAGCATGACACCCACGGCACGTTGCCAAGCTTCATCAGAAGGCATCGTGAGCGCTTCCCACATCGTTTTCGCAGCCCATTGATGCCGCATCATGTTCGCTGTGGTGGTCGGACCCATTGCGGGGGGATCCGTGAGTTTCGTTTCTGGGCCTCCGAGTATGCTGTGGCACCCGCCGCACGATGCGGCCAATTCGGCAACGCGATGGGCAGCGCTCGCGAGATCGTCGGCATCGTGCGCACGCTGCGCGGCGTCTTGCATGGCTTGCACGTACTTGCGCCACTTTGTGGATAGCTCATCCGGTGACTTGTGCTCGGCAATCCAACGCGCGTAGCGGCGAAGCGCGCTCAGATCACCGTTGATGACAGAGTCGCGCACCTTGGTTCCGTAGGTAAAATGGCTGCCCATGTGCTCGGCCAACGTAGGCTTTCGTAGATCTGCCGTCGGTTCTCGGATTTTTTCTCCCACATCGTCTTCGGCAAGCCTAGACTCCGTGCACGAGACGAAGGCGGGCACAAGCATCAGTGACAGAGCGCCCGCGCAGCGTTGTAACTTACAAAAGCTCAACACGCTCAAAGCCTCATCTCAAGGAATGAGCAGGTTCATCTCACGGGGGTCGAAACGGTAGATTCCGTAGGGACCCGCTGCGAACAGGATTTCCTCGGGTGCGACGAGTATTTCAGATGGCCAACCAAGGGTGGGAAAGTAGGCCTGCGCAACTGGACTGCTCGCGTCCTGGAGGTTCACTACGAGAAGACCGCCTGGAACGTGAAAGAGCGCTTTGTCCGAGAGGGTCTCCTGGAGGGTGGCCCAACGATCGACTTCCACTTCGCTGAGCTGCTCGAGCGTCCCATCATCGAGGATGCGCAGGCGGATGGGCTCCTCTGTCGCACTCGTGTTTACGGCACCAGTATCCGCGGCACCAGCATCTACGGCAACACCGAAGCCAAGACTCCATGGCGCACGATGCGTAAGCAGGACATGCCCGTTGTCATCGAGGAGCATTTCGTCAACGGACCGGTTGGTCACAGGGTGGCTCGCGACGAGCGCTGCTCGATCCGGTTCAAGCCAATCCAGGCGTCGTACGACCGTTTCGGCCACGTCCTCGCCCCAAATGAGATCTTTGGTGACCAGTGTAGTGCCCTCGATGTCGACGAGTTCCCCGAGGACGCTGACGGCCCGACCAAGCACAGGCGTGTCGGGCGTGCCTAGGTCGATCGGGCGAAAGTTCCAAGCAACATAGGGGCGTGGGTCGTTCTCGACCGTCACAGGGCGCTTGTAGGTGTAGAAGAGACGATCCCCTTCACTGATCAGACCCACGGCTTCATCTTCATGTGGGAGTTCGATTGCATTGGCCAGCTTGGGTGCTGACGGTGTCGTGAGGTCGAGGACATCCAGCGTGAAGCGCTGCCAGTAACGACGAAGCTCGTGATCATAGCAGTGCTCGGACGTCTGCACTTCATTTGCCGCGATTTCCACGCATTCAAAACTCGGTTCAGAGCCGCGTGTTTGGGTGCAACGCGCGAGCGCCCCTTCGCAAACTTCACTCTCTCCGTCCAGGCTGCGACAGGTGACGCCACCGGAATAGTAGGTGCAGGTATCATCATCAGAGCTACAGGGCACGATTTCGGTCGGGTAGGTTGAGCAAATGCGTTCGGTTCCGAGCACCGCGCTCGCCTCGTCAACCCGCGTGAAGACGATGGCATCGTCGACTGTGCGGATCAGGTCGTCATAGCGTCCGGGAAGGTAATATCCACCACGGCATCCGAGGCAATCGGGGGCCAAAGCCGGCTCAATCCAACCCCAAGACGTGTAGGCTGGCCGAATGCGGTCGGTCTGCAACTCTCCGACCGCGGTTGGCTGCGTTGGGTCTTGCATGTCGATGACCGTGATGTTCGTGTCCCACTCGTAGGGCCAGGTCGACGGGGATTGGAGAACACTCGTCACAGCTACGAGAAGCGAGCCGACCTGATAGAGTTGCGCGCCTTGTGGAACCTTGAGCGTTGCGATTGGGGGTGCCATATCGGGGTCCGCACCCGGGGACAGAACCTGCAGTTCCGACTCCGGAGAATCTCCGCGCACACCCCACCAGGCGTGGCTCCAGCTCGCGTCGGCAAGCCGAACGGTGTGTTCGCCGAAACGAAAGACCCGCGTGTAGCTTGGCGCAAGTTGCGTGCTGCCCAGGCGCATCGGTGCATCCGGGTCGCGCATGTCATAGAGACCAAGTTCAAAATCAGAGAGGTTCGCGGAGGTGTCCGCTTGGACGAGGAAGGAGCGCCGGACCGGTGAGCCGTGCTGCATGACGCCACGTCGAGTAAGGGTCGTTTCCGAGAAAGTGAAGATCTGAACCGCGGCTTCATATTCCCCGCTCGCTTCGCGCCATCCAGAAAAGGGCAGGAGCACGAGCCCACGCTCGGACGTGCCATCGGGGGCCTCGACCTCCACCGCGTCTTCGATGACAGAAAACGCACGATGATCCCAAGTGGCTTCTGACCAGGTATTGTCGGTACCGACGGAGGCGCGAGCGAGGAGCGGAGCGACGTTGTCGAGATCTGTGATGTCGTACAGGCTCGCCGCTGCGGCACGACGACCGTCTTCATCGTCCACTCCGACACCGATCAGACGTGTGTCGTTGAAGGTGGCGCGAAAAAAATCGTTCCATCCGCTTACAACAAACTCCGAGCGTTCTGAGCACGTGCCATCTGTATCGATCTCAAAGGCGTGAAAAGGATCGACGCGCATGTACGTCACGAAGAACGCACGTGTGTCTACAAAGAGCGTGGCGTACAGGTCCTGACCGGCGCCAAAGGTGCAGTGGTCGAGCGGGCTAAGGTTGGAGAAGTCCTGTGCATCGAAGGTCTCGAGGTGATTTTCGCGCTCAGCCGAGAATCGGTCCCCGGAGACGACCCGCAAGACCCCTTGGTACAAGTCCATGTTAAACTGGCTGGCCACTCGGCCAGAAACCTGAACCCTGCCGCCCTCTACCATTTCGCCTGAGGCATTCGAAATATCGACGAGAGTGATCTGGCTTCCTTGGTTTTCCGACGTCCATTCGTCACGCGCCACGATCATCGCTTCGGGTGTTGCCTGGATGCTGGAGACGCTTTCACCAAGTTCCAGCACACTCCGTTCAGCGATGTCGGGCAGTGAGACATCGAAGCTCTTCACATAGGTGCGCGGCTCCCAGTTCCAAGTTGTACCGTTGCTGCGCTCTTCGTAGCGTGTTGCGGCGACATAGAGTGCGCTTGCCTCTCCTTCGCGCGCGAGCCTGCTCGATTGAATATTCCCGGGAACCACAGATCGGTCGACCTCGACAGGCGCAGTGGGGTCCGTCAGGTCAACAGATAGAATAAGTCCGCCTTCGACGCGGTCAACGCGCACGTCGTCCCGGGTCCCGTAGTACCCAGTCCAACCATTGAGCAGGACGATGGCCCGCGTACCCAGTACGTACAACTCGACAGGCCCTCCGCTGATTGCAAGCCGGCCGGTGACACGCGGGCGTTCGAGGTCGGACAAGTCGATGACCTGAAGCCCGCGGTATGGATTGAGATTGACGAGCGTCGTGGCGCTCAGGTGACGATAGATGTCGCCTTCCTCGATGGTACGCTCTGGAGATTCGCCGCCGTTTGTTCCCGCGTCGAACTCCGGTGCATCGACCGCTCTCTGTCCGCGCGTGTCATCGGCCGAAATGAACCGGAACGTTGGACTGTGATCGTCGCCGCAGCTCGGAAGTAGGCCACCAGTGAAGATCAACAAGAGAATAGTACGTGGAGACATTTCTACCCCTTCTGGCCCGCTGCCAGAGTCTGCTGAGGTTCGTCCTCTGCACCATCCGTGCCATTTTTTGCGGACTCTGTTCAGCCCTGGTGAAGGGAGGTTTCTGGGCGCGCAGCCAGGGGCTCGTAGGTATCGCGAATCGTTTGCGTGCCAGTTGCGAGATTTGCGTAGGAACAAACGGGTGTGAGCGTTACGCATGCTCGCGTCGGGGAGGTCAGGGGCTGGAAGTTCTGAGATCAGAGATGGATGAATCCGCGGCATAGGACATGCAACGAATGGAGGCATGACCAACAAGACAGAGGAACCGTAGTCATGATTCGCTTTCGTGATCGACAAGATGCCGGACGCAAGTTGGCGGTGAAGCTCGCTGGCCTAAAAGAAGAACGGCCGATCGTCATCGCCCTGCCGCGAGGTGGCGTCACGGTGGGCTATGAAGTCGCTCGGGCGCTGAACGCCCCACTCGATGTGTGGGTGGTGCGCAAGGTCGGCGTTCCGAACCAGCCGGAACTGGGTCTGGGCGCAGTTGCGGAGGGCGGTTTCGTCTACCGCTCAGAAGACGTGGTACGGCATGCGCGCATTTCTGAGGCGCAACTTGCGCGCGCAATCGAGGGCAAACGGCGTGAAGTAGAAGAGCGCGTTGCGCGATACCGTGGCGACCGTTCCGCTCCGGTTCTGCGTGGTCGTACGGTCGTGTTGGTTGATGATGGTATCGCGACCGGGGGAACGGTTCGAGCTGCCATCGCCTCGATTCGCGCGCAAAGTCCCAAGAAGATCGTTCTCGCGGTCCCGGTAGCATCTGCGAAAACCGTCCGCATGCTCAACTTCGATGTCGACAAAGTCGTTGCGTCGATCACGCCCAATGACCTCTATGCCGTTGGCTTTTGGTACGATGATTTTCGTCAAGTCTCCGACGACGACGTGATTCGTCTGCTGGCTCGTCGTCGACGAGAGCTGGAAGGGGCAGCCCATGCCATTGCTTAGTTCGACGAAAGAAACCGAGCTTGTGCGAAGCTTGTCGATCCCTGTTGGGAGCGTCGAGCTTCGTGGTGATCTCGTAATTCCACAAGACGCGCGTGCCCTCATCCTCTTCGCGCATGGCAGCGGCAGCAGTCGTAGAAGCGCACGTAACCGATTCGTAGCGAAACACCTGAGAAGCCGAAAGTTGGGGACGATGCTTTTCGATTTGCTCACTTCGCGTGAGGATCAAGAGCATGCCGTCAGCGCATATCTTCGTTTCGCCATCCCGCTCCTCGCGAAGCGTCTCGGTGTCGCTACGGACTGGATGGGCGGATACCACCTGACGAAGGACCTTCCGATTGGATATTTTGGTGCGAGTACCGGAGCAGCGGCCGCGCTAGCTGCGGCTGCCGAGCGACCTCATGAGGTGTATGCCGTTGTTTCTCGGGGGGGTCGGCCCGACCTTGCCTCGAATGCACTTGCTCTGGTTCAGGCACCTACGCTGCTTATCGTCGGTGGAGACGACACCACGGTACTTCGCCTCAATCGTGTTGCGCTTGATAGGCTTGGTGCTTCAAAAAAGCTGATCACGATCGACGGGGCTACACACCTGTTTGAAGAGCCAGGTGCGCTCTCTCAGGTCGCAAATTTGGCCGGCGACTGGTTCGTCGAGCAACTCGCAGCAAGGGGCCCGAGCACGCGGCGCCAGGCGCGGGTTGGCATAGCTTCTGCTTAGAACCTTTGGGGATCCAATGAATGTGTCGAAAACGATGAAACAGGCTGTATCGAGCAGCGAAAAAACAGACAAGCGTGCGCAAAGCGTGCGCGTTGGGCAGGGGGCGGACAGGCTGTCTTATCGTAACGGTAGGTCGCCGGAGCGATTGTGCACGATGGCATATTTGCTTTACGCGAAAGGAAGGAGTAGTGCGCGCTACCTCAGACAGCTCGATTTGGAAACGCGGGACGGTGACGAGCCGACAGAGAAGACGTCGCATGTCAGAGTCTGAACTTACGATCAAACGAATTCTCGTTTGTCTTGATGGTTCTGAGTTTGGGCAGGCGGGTGTGCGCTATGCCGTCGCGATTGCAAGGAGTACCGGAGCGGAGCTTCTGCTTCTCCATGTGTTGGATAGGGAAGGAGCTGACTCGCAGCGTCCGGTCGACGCACTCGATGCCGAAGTGCTTCGTGTTGAGCGATCAGCGTATCTTGAGAGTATTGCAAAGGAACTGAACGCTGTCGATGTGCGCGTGCGAGTTCGGCTGAGTGAGGGAAGGGCCGCCGATCAGATTCTTCAGATAGCCGATCAAGATGAAGTCGGGCTGATCGTTCTCGCCTCACACGGTCGGTGCAAGGCAACCCATTTCTTTCTTGGAGCAACGGCGCAGAAAGTTGTGCAACATGCGCGCCAGTCGCTGTTTCTCGTCAGACCAGGACCGGTCGATAGCAGCCAGCTGTGCCTTGAATGCTCCATCAAACGCGTGCTGATCCTGCTCGATGGCTCTCAGGGCGCAGAGTCGGCTTTGCCTGCTGCGCGCATGATCGCCGGGAAAGAAAATGCCGAGATCGTCATCGGCCATGCCGCTGTGCACCCCAGACTGAGTGTTTGCGCGCCGCCGACACGAAGAGACCGTGAGCTCCTCCAGGAGCTTCAGGAACGCAATACCGAACTTACCGAGGCCTATCTTCGGAGGGTTCAGGGGACTCTCGAAAACATCGGCTCATCGTCTCACTACGTTGTGATTGTGACCGATGATCTGCGCCAAGGACTTCTGCTCCTTATCGAGCAAGAGCAGCCCGATATGGTCATCATGGCTTCTCACGGACGGACATCGAGTCGCCATGCCACGCATGGGAGCCTCACGCAGCATCTGTTTACGTACTCGCAAAGACCCATCTGGATCGTGCAGAACATGTCACGAGCTCCCCTCGAAGAGAAGGACTTCCCCCTAGACATTGAACACCACCTGTTTCGAGACGTGGGGCGACGAATACCTCCAGAACTATGAGTTCAGCGGAGACCTTCATGGAAGGCCAAGCGCTTGCGCGCGAGCTACCCAACACTGGTTTCGAACGGGCAGAACTCGACGAAGTGCTGTTCTGGGCGCAGGATGCAGACGTATTTGAGCGGCTGCAACGAGCGTTGGTCGGTTTGCCTGTCGACGTGACGCGGCGCCCGGCAGTGGAGTGGTTCCTCGACAATTTTTACATCATTGTCGCCACAAGCAGACAGCTTCTTGAAGACATGCCGATGGAGTTCTTCCGAAAATTGCCGGTTGTGCATCGCGATGGAAGACCTGTTCCGAGAGTCCACGTCATTGCGGAACGCTTCTCGAGCAGGACGCAGCGTGTTCCTGACCGTGAGGCCTTTGAAACTTTCCTCGCGGGCTTCCAATCTGTGACGCCGCTTACAATTGCGGAGCTCTGGGCGTTTCCCTCGCTTGTACGAGCAGTCTGTCTTCAGAAAATCACCAGGATGCTCGCTCCGATTGCTTCGATGCAAGTCCCGACGACGCTACCCGTGGTGAACGCGGTGCCTCCCTCCTTGAGCGAGGTTGACGAAGTCGTTTCGGCAGCGGTTCGCACGTTGATTTCCCTCAAGTCGATACGATGGCGCGACGTGTTCATCCAGACGAGTCTGGTGCAGCAAGAGCTGCGGAACGACCCTGCTGGAATCTACGACCTTGTGGCGTTTAGCACTGCGGAACAATGCCTTCATGAGGTCGAAGTGCTTGCCTGCCGAGCGCGCTGTTCGGAGATCGAAGTTGCTCGCGAGGCGGTTACTCTCGCGCAGTCGTGTGCTGAGGCCGATCTTCGTAGGGCGCACGTAGGGTATTACTTGATTGACGAAGGACGGGCCTCTCTTGAAGCGCAATTGGGGATTCGTCTGCCTTTGCGGCTTCGTTTGGGGCGCTGGGTTCGGGCACATGCAACGTTGGTCTATCTGTCGATTGTCGGATCATTGACGGTCGGTCTATCCGTGGCGTTGTTCGTTCTTGTGCGGGGCGCAACGGGCGACGGTATTGCGGCTGCACTCGCGAGTGCGATTGCACTTGTGCCTGTAAGTACATTTGCGATCGCTTGGGTACATTGGGTCATCACATGGTTCATCAAGCCGAGACGCCTTCCAAGACTTAACCTTGACAAGGGCATCCCTCAACATCTCAGGACTGCGGTCGTAATTCCGACGTTGCTTGCTGACTTGAAAGAGACGCATCAGCTGGTGGAGCAGCTTGAGCGTCATTACCTCGCAAACCCCGATGAGAATCTTCAGTTTGCGCTGCTTGCAGACCTTGTCGACGCGGATAGTCCGCGGTTGGCGAGCGACGCTGAAATTCTCAGTCGGGCACAGGAAGGAATCGTCATACTCAACGAGCGTCACGGCGATGGAGCCGTGGGGCCGTTCCATCTGCTGGTGCGAGAGCGCCAATGGAACCAGTCCGAGGGCGTGTACATGGGTTGGGAACGCAAGCGCGGAAAACTCGAAGAGTTCAATAGGCTGCTCGCGGGTTTTGGCGAGACGAGCTACACGATACACACGGGTCACCCCGAAGAGCTTCGTGATACTCGCTTCGTCATCACGCTTGACAGCGACACCGAGCTTCCGCGAGGCGCAGCGCGCTCCTTGGTCGCTATCTTGGGGCACGCTCTCAATCGGGCAGAGTTTCGCAACGGGCGTGTCGTTGCAGGCTATACCGTTTTGCAGCCGCGACTTGATATCAATCCAGACGCGAGCCACCGCTCACGCTTCGCAAGCATCTTTGCTGGTGATACGGGGCTCGACATCTATTCTCGCGCGGTTTCAGATGTCTATCAGGATTTTTTTGGAACAGGCATCTACGTAGGCAAGGGCATCTATGACGTTGATGCTTTCCGCCGGTCGCTCGAAGGCAAGGTGCCTGAGAATGCGCTCTTGAGCCATGACCTCTTCGAGGGGATCAACGGAAGGGCTGGGCTCGTCAGTGACATAGTTCTTTACGAAGACTATCCACCGACATACCTCGCGTATGCCCGGCGCATGCATCGTTGGATACGCGGTGACTGGCAACTCGTGCCGTGGCTTGGCATTCACGTGCCGGGGCAGGGGCGAAACCGGATTCTAAGCCCATTCACCCATATTGACCGGTGGAAGGTTCTCGACAATCTGCGACGGAGCCTCCAGCCCCTGGCACTTTTTGTGCTGTTGGTTGGCGGATGGTTTTGGATCCCGAACTACGTTTGGGTGTGGACGGCAATTGTGCTTGTCCTCAGCGCGGGTCATCTTCTCACGAACGTCGCCTCACGACTAAAGTCATTTTTGCGAGGAGACCTTCGTGCGACGGGAAATCGTTTGTCCGACCTGCGGTCCGACTTCTTTCGTTGGCTTGTAGCTTGGGCATTTCTTCCGCACGAGGCATTTCTGATCACCGATGCGGTGTTTCGGACGCTTGTCCGAGTTTTTGTTTCTCGCCGCGGTTTGCTGCAGTGGACGAGCGCCGCTTACGTCGCGCGTACGACGTCCGGACGAGGCAGGCTTGACACTTGGCGAGAGATGGCGGCCGGGCCTGTTGGCGCAGTCGTATTGTTCGTGCTCGTCGCGAAGTTCAGTCCCCTTGTGCTTGGTGCGTCGCTTCCGTTTCTCTGTTGTTGGCTAGTCTCTCCCGAGTTGGCTCGCTGGCTTGCGCGTCCGCACACGGACATGGAGTACCTTTTTCAAGCGAGCGAAAAGAAGGAGCTTCGGTTGCTGGCACGCCGTATCTGGCTCTTCTTTGAGACATTCGTTGGCTCAGAAGACCATTGGCTTCCCCCGGACAATGTGCAGCTTCGACCGCTTAAGATTGCGCACCGAACCTCGCCGACCAATATCGGTTTGTATCTTGCATCGGCGGCCACGGCGTATGATCTCGGTCACACGCATCGTGCCGATTTTTGTGCTCGGACACGAAGCGCATTGCGAACCATTGCCGTGCTTGAACGTTATCGCGGCCAATTGCTCAACTGGTATGATACGCAAAACTTGGCGCCACTACTGCCGCGCTATGTGTCGACCGTCGACAACGGAAACTTTGTCGCGAGTCTAATTGCACTTCGCGAAACATGCTCCGAGCATGCTACGGGCCCTGTTTTCGATGAGGCTGCATGGGCGGGGCTTCGCGATACGACCGAACTTGCGCGACGAGCCGTGTGCACCCTCGCAGAGGCCGGTGGACTCTCGCCGAAGAACGAAGAGCGCATCCTCGACGAGTTGGAAGTGTTGACGGATAAGATCAGTGTGGGGCACAGAACCCTGAATCGATGGCAAAGCATGATCGCCGAAGTTCAGGCACGAGTCGGCTCGATTTCGCGGAACTTGCATCGCGGCATTGCCGGCATTGAAGCGGTGCATGCTCCTATTGTGCGTGAAGTCTCGTCTTGGATAGAGGTGCTTTCGCGCCATGCTCAAGCCCTTGGAGAAGACTTGGATGTGCTTGGAGGATGGTACTTCGCTCTTGTCGATGCTCCCGAGCCCGTTCTTGCGAACTTCACTTGTAGAGAGCTGTTTCGGGAGCTTTGCGAAGACGTAAGTCGAGTCGCCCTGGATGAGCTTGGAGCGACTCGAAAAGAAGTCGAGGGGACGCTGAGCCGTATTGTCTCGATCGAAGCGACGCCCGAAGTGGTTGCCTACCGGGAACGTGTGCTCGCTCTTATGGACAAGGCGACCGTATACTCCGAGCAGGTTCTTGCAGAGCTCCTCGATATTGCTGCGAACGTCCAGGCGGAGATCGACCGCGCTGATTTTCGCTTCCTCTACGATGAAGAAGCGCACCAGATGTTCATTGGCTATGACGTTTCGAACGCACGACCCGATTTGCATCATTATGATCTTCTGGCGTCTGAGGCGCGCCTTGCGAGTCTGGTTGCCATTGCGTTCGGTCACGCGCCGGTAGAACATTGGTTTCATCTTGGACGCCCACTTCTAAGGATCTTGGGGCGTACTACGCTCGTTTCCTGGAGCGGCACTATGTTCGAGTACTTGATGCCACTCCTGTTCACGCAAAGCTTTCCCAAGACACTCTTGGGTCGCAGTATGCAGGCTGCTGTCGACTGCCAGATTCGCTATGCAGAAAAGCGCGGTGTTCCATGGGGGATCTCCGAGTCGGGATTCGCCGCGGTCGATGGCGATGGCAACTATCAGTATCGGGCCTTTGGAGTACCGGAGCTTGCATTTCAGCGAGGTCTGGCCGAAGACATGGTCGTTGCACCGTACGCATCACTCCTCGCCCTTTCGATTCGCCCGCGGGCGGTGCTGAAGAACCTGCAGGTCTTCGAGCAGCTGGGAGTTGCGGCGCTTTACGGACCTTTTGAAGCGATCGACTTCACGCCGAAGCGTCTGCTACGGGGCGCACGAAGCCCCTCACAGGGGACGGTTCTTCATAGTTATATGGCACACCACCAGGGCATGACGCTCGTTTCTCTGGGAAACGTCCTGCTAGGCCAGCGGACGATCGCTCGTTTTCACCGAGACCCGCGCATTCAAACCGTCGTTCATCTTCTGCAAGAAAGAGTTCCAAGCGAACGACCCCCGCCGCGTCCTGTTGACATGTCTGCTCAAGTTGAGGAAGGCAATCAGCCGCGCGCGACTCTCGAAGCGTGGACGCCGCGTCCGACTGTTCTTGATCCAGCGGTGCATCTCCTCTCAAACAGCCGGCTTAGTGTGATGAGCGATGCGGTTGGGCGTGGTCCACTGTGGTTGATGGTCGATGAACCGAAACAAGCGAACCGCAATGGGATGCGCGCAATCTCGATCCGGCCATGGGAAGGAGAGGAGATGGGCGGCTTCTGTCTCTTTCTTCGGGCAAAAGAAAAGGAGCAAGTTCGCACCATATTGCTTTCAGGCGGATACGAGGCGGAGAAGGCGGGCGAGAGACGGGTTACCTACTGGCCGCATAAGATAGAGACCCTGACCCGTGTAGGGACACTTGCGATTCGTCAGACGTTGATGATCGCCTGCGATGATGAGGTCGAGATTCGTAGCGTTTCGCTTAAGAATGAAGGTGAAAGTTCCGTAGACGCATGCCTGACGAGCTACTCGGATTTGGCCATCCACGAAGCACGAGAGCACGCCCGCCATCCTGTGTTTAGTCGTCTGTTTATCGAGACGCGGGCCACGGACCACGGTCGGCTCTTGATCGGCAAGCGTCGTCCACAAGGCCCTGCAGACGTGTGGCCGGTTGCGGGACAGACGCTTGTGGCTGACCCGGATATCGAAGTGTCATGGGACACATCTCGCGCTACGTTTATTGGTCGCGGTCAGTCGCTCCGGGCGCCTTCGGTGATGGGCCATTCTGAACCACTCCAGGCGACGGCGGGCTACGTGCTCGAACCGTGCTTCTCGCATCGCGCGAGGCTAACGCTTTCGCCGGGTGAAGAGCGAAGGTGCACATGGCTTACAGGAGTGAGCCATGATGAATCAGAGCTTCGCAGGCTTCTCGACCGCTACGCCGACGCGCCAGCTGCGAGAGCGACGGATGCCCATGCCGAACGAGTGCTGGCTTCCGTGTTGGCTGAGCTAGGCATCAGTGTTTCTGAAACGCATACTCTGCAAAAGCTCTTTTCGAAACTGCTATCTCGCTCAGGCGCGCAACGAACTTCAGGCGAAACCAATCGCCAACATCTATGGAGTTGCGGGATATCGGGGGACCAACCGCTCCTATTGGTACACCGACGATCTGAATCCATGTCTTTCGTTAAGCAGGTGCTGCGTTCGTGTGCGCTATGGTTTCGTCTGGGATTTCGCATCGATGTTGTCTTCGTACTCTACGAATCCGTGAGCTATCTGAACGAAACGAGA
Source organism: uncultured Polyangiales bacterium (assembly GCA_964487255.1). GTDB lineage: Bacteria > Myxococcota_A > Polyangia > Polyangiales > CAZAQV01 > CAZAQV01. The sequence goes on from CAZAQV010000011.1 coordinate 29,021, forward strand.
AACGAGATCCTTCGACTTGCCGAGGCGCTAGGGCTACCCGAGCTTGGCGGTGTGATCAACGTCGTTTCAGCGCCTCGTCTCTCCGATTCAACACTTGAGTCGCTGCAAGGTGCCGCGGGAGCTGTGCTTGATACGGAACGAGGAACGTTCGAAGAACAGGTGAGCACAGCCTCCGACCCGATGTGGGTTCCCCGCTTCCTTCCTGCTGTCAGTGACAGGCAGTTCGACACCGAACCCGTCCAACGCCCGAAGCATCGGTGGTTTGATAACGGCGTGGGAGGGTTTCAAAAAGACGGGCGAGAGTACGTCGTCTTCCTGGACGCAGGTCAACAAACCCCCGCACCGTGGTGCAATATTCTCGCTAACCGAAGCTTTGGCTGTCTTACGAGCGAGCGCGGGCTTGGCTGCACCTGGGCGATCAATTCTGGCGAGAATCGGCTTACGCCGTGGCGGAACGATCCCGTTGTCGATCCTCCCTCGGAAGTGATCTACATCCGCGACGAAGAATCGGGCGTATTTTGGACACCGACGCCGGGTCCCTGTGGCGTACCCACCGCGTTTGAAGTGACCCACGGCCTCGGAACCACGCACTGGTATCATCGCAGCCACGGTCTTTCGCAAAAGCTCCAGGCGATTGTGCACCCCACGCAGCCGCTTAAGCTTCTTGAGCTGCGCATCGACAACCTTTCCAGTTTGCCGCGGCGTTTGACGGTTACATACTATGTGCCGTGGGTTCTCGGAGCACGTCGGGCTTCCGACGGGCCGTTTACCCGTTCAGCTTTCGACGCGGATACCCAAGCGATCATTGCAGAGAACGCTTGGAGTTCAATTTCACCAGACCAGGTTGCGTTTGTTGTGGCGAGTGACGCTGTGCACGGGTTTACAGTGGATGGAATCGAATTCTTGGGCGAGGGAGGCGTCGGCGATCCAGACGCGCTCCACCGGTGGGGACTCTCAAACGCTCAGTCTGCAGGGGCTAATCCGTGTGCGGCGTTACAGGTTCATATCGACCTCGCCGCACAAGGTTCACACGTGCTGCACTTTGCCTTGGGGTGGGGCAAGGACATGGCAGACGGCACTGGGTTGGCTCAAGTCGCAGCGCGACCTGGCATCGTTGACCAAACTGTGAGTCAGCTGCGCGCCTTTTGGAGCGATCTGCTCGGTGCCATCCATGTTGAGACACCAGAACCCGCTATGGATTTCATGCTCAACACCTGGTCACTGTATCAAGCGATTTCGAGTCGATTCTTCGCGCGTTCTGCTTTTTATCAATCGAGCGGCGCGATTGGTTTTCGCGATCAACTCCAAGATGCAATGGCTCTTTGCGTTGCGGCACCAGCAGATGTTCGCAGTCACATTGTTGAATGTGCAAAGCACCAGTTCGAGGAAGGTGATGTGCTTCACTGGTGGCACCCACCCACTGGACGTGGAGTGCGAACACGGTGCTCTGACGATTATCTGTGGCTTCCTTTCTCGGTGGCACACTATGTCAGGACGACGGGGGACCTTGGGGTGCTCGACGTTCAAGTCCCGTTCTTGACCGGTGCCGAGCTCGGGGAACGGGAGAATGAACGCTATGAGCTCTTCGCCGAGTCGCCTGTTTCGGCGTCGCTAATGGAGCATTGCCTCAGAGCGGTTCATCGTGCATCAGCTCGTGGTGACCACGGCTTGCCAAAGATGGGGAGCGGGGACTGGAACGACGGAATGAACCTCGTTCGCGGTGAAAGCGTCTGGCTTGGGTGGTTCCTCTGCGCCGTGATGAAAGATGTCGCCGAATTGTGTGAGAGGACCGAGCGCAAGAGGGAATCTGAGAATCTGTACACAGCGATCGCGGGCTTGCAGAACGCTCTCGAGCGCGCGTGGGACGGAGCCTGGTATGTTCGCGCCTTCTATGAAGATGGCTCCGCATTGGGCTCAAAGAGCCAAACGGAAGCTTCGATTGATTCGATCTCTCAGTCCTGGTCCGTACTTTCCGGAGTGGGAAACAAGGCGCGTGCTTCCGTTGCGGTGGAGAGTGCTATGCGAAAACTGGTCGATGACGAAGTCGGGCTTGTCAGACTACTTTGGCCGCCCTTCGACAAATCGCCGCAGAATCCTGGCTACATCAAGGGGTATCCCCCCGGTGTTCGCGAAAATGGTGCTCAGTATACCCATGCCGCGACTTGGCTGTTGTGGGCTCTCGCCGAGCTCGGCCGTGCTGACGATGCCGAAAGGCTCTTTCAGATGATTAACCCAATCAGTCGAACACAGACAAGTGAAGAGGTCGCGCGATATCGTGTCGAGCCCTATGTGCTCGCTGCAGATGTCTACAGCGTAGAACCCCACCGTGGGCGCGGTGGCTGGACATGGTATACAGGCTCGGCGGCTTGGTACTATCGTACGGGTATCGAGGCGATTCTTGGTTTGCGCATCGAATGGCCGGAGCTTCGTATCGTTCCACGCATACCACAGCACTGGCCCGGATACCGAGCCACGCTTCGCTTGCGCTCGGCTGTTTATGAAGTTGAGGTGAGCAACCCGGACCGTGACTATGATGGAGTCGTCGAAGCCACTGTGAATGGCAGGGTTATTCTCCTCGGGTCAACTTCGTCGATGGGCGAAGTGCGAGTCCGGATTGGGGCTGCGGGCCTGCACCAGTTGCGTATTGTACTGGGAAACTCCAAGCGAGAGACCGTTCAGGTAGATGAACCGTAGTGGTGGTCGTCTCTACCTGAACGGTTCGTCCAAGACTGAGGCGTGCAAATCTGACGACCTCATCCGTGCACTGTTCTATACCGCTGGAGAGATGCGTAGATGATCTTCTACCGTACGCACCCCAGCCGTCCCGCGGACCGCCCCGATGACGGCCTGGCGTTCAGGCCATGAGTGCACGACTCCCGATAGGCTCACCTTGCCATCGTGAACATCCAGTTTGATGCGTCTCGCTTCACGCTCGGCTCTCCGCTCCAGCGCGTCTTCGATCGCTCTTTGTACGTCTTCGACCTTTGCACGAGACGAAATGCGAATCTTGTTGGTGACCCCTCGAACGCTGGCTAGGTCGTAGACGGCTTGCTCCGCATCTTCGCGTTCACTCCAGTAATCGACTTCGCCATCAAGCGTGATCCACCCGTTCGACACGGTGGTTGTAATCTGTTTGTGGGGGACGAAGACATTCCATTCAAGCGCAGTTCGCACCGCGTGCGCTATCTCTGTGTCGCTCCGGCTCGGGGTGCCGAGGGCTCGGACTTTGATGTCGTTGGCAACGTCAAGAACGCCACCCACACGGTGTGCAGCCTCCTGCGCCGCGACGCGCTTGGCCCAGCTGCTCACCGTTCCAGTGAGCGTTACGCCCCCTTTGTCCACACCGACACCGATTTCAGTCTCTTCGACTCGAGTATCCCATCGCAGTTCTCTCAGTACCGCCTGTTGTATTTGTGAATCTGTTCTTTTCATAATCTCTGTCTCCTTCGTCTCATTCGCTCGGACGACCGTCGCCCGGCGTGCCTTGACGGAGGCGAGCTTCTGCACGTCTTGTGCCATACACACGTTTCAAACGCCGCCTTAGGAGCGAGCAGCTGTGACAAGGCGCAGCCTCCTGATCCGAACCCTCGAATCACGAAGCTGCGCCCATTTGCCGAGTTGCTGGTGCTTGTTTAGGTGACTTCAGAACTCCCATCCGGCTGTAAGCTTGCCATCGAGTGTGTGCAGCTCCGCCTGGTCTCCCAATAGGTCTGCGTCGACGGCAGGTCTTGCCATTAAACGCGCGTCAAGCAGCAGGCCATCGGTGCGAAAGCTGAGGCCTGCACCGAAAGGAACCTCGAGGACGTCGTCCTCGTTTCGCATGCTGGACGTGTTCACATCTTTGTTCTCGACGTTGTAGCGGCGCCAGGCTGCTCCGACGACGACATAGGGTTGCCACATTCCTTCCGGTATGAAGTTGGCTCGAACCGCTCCTTGAAGCCCGTTGGAGAGCAGGTAGGCGCTCGAATCAAGGCCCGTGATCGTGACGTCCTGCGCCGATCCAACGTAGGCAACTTCTCCCGCTAGGTAGGTGCGCGTTCCGACGACGAGCCTTGCTTCCCACGCCCCAGCCACGTCTGCCACATCGTTCATAGACGAATCCGTAAAGCCTGAAACGCCAGCTCCACCCGCGATGCCCATCCCGACCTTGCTGTAGAGCGTAGGCCTATTTGGATCGCCCACTTCGACCGTGTCTTTGTCTTCCTCCAAGTCGGATTCGAACTGAGCAGATGCGATCGAGATTGGAACCGTGAGTAAAACGGCTGCGATGATTGTACCAAATTGAAACATGGTTGCCTCCTTCGTGATGGCGATTCACAGGAAGCATTTGCTGTGCCAAGTTTGAAGGCGCGGCAAGATTCACTGGGCGAACGGAACCGTGAGGTGTGCAGCGGCTGCGATTTGCGCGCATTTTTTTCCGACGGCGGTTAGGGAGATGTCGTCGTCGTAGCGTTGCAGCTTGACCACATCGTTCGCAGCAACTCTGCATCTTCGACGGTCGGTGCCGTCGTCGTGTTCCCCGCATTCATGACCGAAGGTCGCGAGTCGGTTCCGACATGAAGCAAGCCAAAAGCGTGTCCCATTTCATGTGCCAACGTCACCGCCTGCTCGTTCTCCTCAAGCTGGTTGTTGACCAGTATCTCCCCCTCTTCATCTCGATAGGTGCCATTCAAGATGGGAGACAGTTCCCGAAAGCTGACGAACAATACACTGGGCTCGTGCGCGGGTTGGATATCGACTTCTAAGCTGCTTGGCTGTTCGCTTGCGTCCGACCATTTTGCGCTGATGGGCAAAACGCTCGACCAAAGGACAATGGCCTGCTCAATGGCTACAACGTGTCTTGGATCGAGCGTCTCCCCTGCATCGACCGACGAACTTACCGTCACCATCGTCGGTGAACAGGGATCGAAAACAACGTCGATGACGTCGTCCGTCGCAATGCAGCCCGCTGTGCTCAGTATGACGAGCGCAAACAGAGCGAGGCGAAGTTTGTGCGTCAGGGGTGAAGCGAATGCGCGTTCCAAGAGAAACCCAGTTTAGGGTATTTGTGGCCGGACTCATAAGAGCTGCGACAATTGCTGAGCTTTTCTCCTCTTGAAGCGGGGGATGTTCCGCTTCTAGCACGGCGTGTGCTGTTGCTGGCGGACCTCGGCGCAAAACCACTGACGAGCCGTTGGCACAGGCTATGCAATCTTGGAACAGGGTGAGTCAGTTATGCACTCCCTCGTTCTGATCATCCTCGCCTTTACGGCGGCCCTCCTTCTACTCGTACCGTGGGTTCTGATTGTTTCAGTTCCCGTTGTGGTGCTCGTCCTGGTGGCGGGTGCTCTTGTCATCCAGGGGGTGGCGCTCGTGAAACGGTGGGCGACCCCGACTCTCAAGTCTGCAAGAGTGAGGTTGGGACTCGCGTCACGGCGTCGCCCGCCTCGTTCTCATGCCAACCATCAGAACATCCCATGGTCGCGTGCTTGAGGAGGCCAGAAGGGCAATGTGGTCTTCGACCGCTTCGCTGGAGTAACCCTCAAGGGTTCGACATGGCCCATCCTTTGCTAGCAAATAGTTTGTCAAACGAAGGAGCTAGACCATGAACAACCAACATACCCGTTATTCAAGCGGACAACTATTTGCGACGTTCCTCGGTGGGGCTGCAACAGGGGTTGCGATTGCTTTGCTGACCGCGCCCAAATCGGGAAAAGAAAGTCGTGAGCGGATTGCCGGCTATCTTCACCAGAAGGGAGATGCAGCGGCTCGACTTCCAAGTGCGGTCAAGGCCGCGAGCCATGCGGCCAAGGAAGCGTTTTCCCAGTCGGTCAACCACCGCATCGTGCAGAGTTCAAATGACCAGATTTAGCGGAGTCTCTATCGCGTTTGAGCACGGCGCATCACCCATACGCCGTCCCCACCGACACCGCCCCCGCAACGGAGGCTGGCCCGCGAAGGGCTTGCCAGCCCGGTCGGTGGCCTCGATCATGACCTCACCGGTGGTGGCCTGTAGTCCAGAAACGACCGAAGAAGCAATCCGGAGCGTACTTTGCGCTGGGAGGATCGGTTCGATTGTTGTTGCCCAAGACCGCGAGCCGATTGGCATCGTGACGAAGACAGACTTGCTCTGCATGGAAGACGATGATGAGGCCACCTCGTGGCAGTCGGTGCATGAGGAGGGAAGCGCCCATCGAGTATGCGGCAGCATTGATGGCACGCGAAGGGGTGAGTCACTTGCCGGTCGTCGATCGCTCCAATCGACTCATCGGTATCACAAGTAGTCGTGACGTTTTGGCCGCGGTCTCCCGAGAGTGCGGCTTTGCTGTCATGTGACGCTCGTCCCGCGTGAAGCCATCGCGCTTGAGCGCAGAGATTTGAGCACACGATCGAGCCACGCCGACATGTTGTCGGAACGCCAATGCGAGAGGGCCGTCGCGGCTAACGTTCCGCATGCCGCCTGCGACAGTCCGACCGGGCCCAGTGGGCGACAGCCAAAGAAGTGGCTGAGGCCGGGCGTCTGGACAATCCCGAGAAGCGCTGCAGAGGTTCCGATCATAGTAGACTTGAGCCATGGGCCACGCCCGCCTGCGACCGCTGTCTGAGCGAGCTGGGAGCCTACCAGCGTGAGGAGGGCGACAGTGTTCGCGCGCTCACGCGTACCTGTGGCCCGTGCAATCGACCACGTGACGGCCGTAACGGTCGTTGTCAAAGCTGCGCGCCAGATGATCTCGCGCTTCAGGGCATCGCCGAGCGAGCCCTCGGGCCCCTCGTGAATAAGCTCCTGCGCTTCGAGGTGGAGTGGTGGCCGAGCGGCCACCACGATCGCTGGCAGTGTGTCTGTTAGCAAGTTCACAAGTAGAAGTTGACGTGCGTTAAGTGGAGAGCGACCGGAGATGAGGCCAGCGATAAGCGTGAAGCAGACTTCGCCCAAGTTGCCGCCCACCAAGAGCGATACTGCGTCGCGCACAGACACCCAGAGCGCGCGACCTTCAAGCACAGCATCGACAAGCGTCTCGATACGCTCATCGGTCACGATGAGATCCGCGCAGTCTCGAGCCGCAGCCGTACTCTTGACGCCAAGCGCGATCCCGACGTCCGCAAAGCGAATCGCGGGCGCATCGTTTGCCCCATCGCCGGTCATGGCAACCGTATGTCCGTCTTGCTGTAAGGCTTGCACGATACGAACTTTTTGTGCAGGTGTTACGCGTGCAAACACGGTGCTCTTGGCGATGCGCTGCGCGAACTCGATGTCGTCCAGCGACTCAAGCTCAACGCCTGTGATGACCGATGGGTTGTTACCAAGCCCAAGCTCTGTTGCGATTGCAGTTGCGGTGCTCGGGTGATCCCCCGTGATCATCGTGACTCGGATGCCCGCCTGCGAAAGGCGTTCGAGCGCCGCGCCTGCGGTTGGCCTAGCAGGGTCGGCAAGTCCCACGAAACCACGAAAGCGGAGGTCTTTGACCTCGGCGTCACGAATCTTTGTGCACAGCTCGATAGGTTTCTCTGCAATAGCCAGTACACGCAGCCCCATTGCTGCCATGCGGATGCCCTCGTCCAGAAGACGCGTGTGTTCGGTTGGATCCAGTGCCGCGCAACGACGCAACACAACCTCGGGTGCGCCTTTGACAGACACATATTGTCTCTCCCCGGATCTGCCCAGCGTGGCGTGGTAGCCACGTGCCGGCTCAAAGGGCAATGTATACACAGGCTTCCAACTCTCACTTGCTGCGCCCGTGCCGAGTCCCTCGTCAAGCTCAACCCCGACCTTGTGGGCGCCGTCGACAAGCGCCTGATCCGTCAGATGTGCGAATCGGTCCGTGCCATTCGGTGTTGCGCGAAGCGCGGCCGCCAAGATTCCTCGGTGTGCATCGGTGAGGTTATTGAGTCTGCGCTCGACTTGTCCGTCAGAAACGGAGTGAAACTCAATTTTACCCTTTGTCAATGTTCCAGTCTTGTCGAGACAGAATATGTCGACGCGGCCGAGCGCCTCGATCGCTCGAGCGTTTCGAACCCACGCCCCACGCTTGCGAAGCCGATCGGCGGCGGTCAACTGCGCAATGGTCGCGATCAGAGGCAGCCCTTCCGGGACTGCCGCTACCGCAAGACTCGCACCTGCGCCGATCACCTCTTCCGACGGGCGATTCCGCGCCACACCGGCGGCGATGAGCGCGGCTCCTGCTGCTGCGGCTACGGGTGCCGTAAACGAAGTCAATGAATCCAAACGCTCCTCGACGCCACCTGAAGCCGCGGAGGAGCTCCCGTCGACAAATCCACGTTCAGCCTCGGTTTCGTTCCCAAGTGCGACGACCACCGCTATGCCGACGCCGGCGACGACGGTCGTGCCGTCGTAGACCATTGAGCAGCGGTCCGCGACAGCCTCCTGCGTGGGTCGGGGTGTTGCATGCTTGCGGACGGGTAGCGACTCTCCTGTCAGAGACGACTCGTCCAGCTCCAAACCAACGGATTCGATGAGTCGCGCGTCGGCTTGAACAAGGGCGCCGGCTCGTAGTTCCAACACATCGCCCCGAACCAACGACGCACGGTCGAGTTCTACCGCACTTCCATCACGACGAACGAGAGCAGTGCGCTCTTGTGACCCCTGCAATTTCTCAAGGGCATGGTTTGTGCGGAATCTCTGCGCTGCCCCGATGCACGCATTGAAGGTCATCACGCTGCCGATCAGCCCTGCGTCGACCAGCGCTCCCGTGAGCGCGCTCAACCCTGCGCCCGCAGCCAGAACTGGGGTAAGCGGGTTCGCGATCTCGTCGAAAAACATTCCGAGATAGGTCTGTGACCCGTGAGCCGGCTTGGGCGTCAAGCGATGGCGCCTGACGGCCTCCTCGGAATCGAGCCCTTCGCGACGAGAATCGAGACGGGTCAGCGTCTCCTCGACGTCGAGTGCATGCCATGGGGTTGGATCGGGGTGGATCTTTGCCGCACCAATCCGTACTTGATGTGCGTGACGAACCCCATTGAAGATCGCGAGCAGTGACGCTGCACTTGAGGCCAGCATCACCTTGCGAACAGTCTCCGTTTTGAGTCCGTAGAGAGACAGCAGCAGTCCGCTCGCAGCCTCGATGAGCGCGAGTTGAACACTCTGCTCCGAAGTGCGTCTCGCGGCTCCGATGCTCTCGACGATGATGCGCGCGTCATCGATACCGTTGCGACTAAGAAGGTGCGCACTCCACGGAATGGGCCGACTTGCGTGCGCAATGCCAAGGCTCACATCCGCAGCGACAAGAGCGTTGAGCGAGCCGGCCGAAACGCAGCACACACAGCGACCATCTTCCTGGAGCTTACGTACCGCATCCAAAGTATCCTCGGAGTCGAGTACCGCAAGGCTCACGCCTGCTCGCGCGGCGGCTTTTCGAATGCTGCCGAGCTGCCCGCCCCATTCACCCTCGAGAAGCTCGCGTTCGATGATGACGTCGGTGACGCGATCGAGTAGCCGAAGCGACAATGGCTGCAAGACCAAGATGCCGCGATCGGAGAGCAAGCGACTCAGATGGGCACAAAAACTCTCTCTCCCGCACAGTGCTGGGCGTGGAGTCGCGCCGAAAAGGGCGGTCGATGCGTAGTCTATCCGCCGGGTCGACACCAGTCCGAGTCCGAAAGCTCCGAAAGCGGCAAATAGTGCATGATCGGCATACTTTTCAATGGGCCCAGGAGGCAAGGGCCGAGGTCTAGACTCAACACTGACCTCAGCCTGCTCGTGGGAAATCGGCTGGGAGCCAAGCTCCTCTTCGACGGTAGACCAAGTCTTGTTGCGATGCTCAAGCTCCCGGAGTCGAAGCCAGTGTTCTACGATGCCGACAACGGGTCCTGCCGTCGATTGCAGAAGAGCATCGACGAGATTTCCTGAGAGGCTGATGAACAGCTCGTATCGAGCAGGGCTGAAACGCTTCTTGAGAGCTTCTTGAATCTGGGGTGAGCCGCGAATGACAGAGAGGAGTGCGGCCAGATCGATCTCTGCCGAGCGCTGTCGAAAACGCAACAAACGCATGATGAGTCCAAGGTTGAGTCCAATCAGAGTCGCCGCGAACTCAAGTTGTGCGCGTGAGATAGGAACCCGGTCACCAGGAAGGCCAAACGCATCGTGGTCCAATCCTCTAGTAAAGGACTCGCCGAGTTCTCGTTCGGTTTTCTCAAGCTGGTCTAGCAGTTCTTGTGCTGCAATGTCTTTTTCATGAGCCACGACAACACGACGAAGCGCTCGGTTGACCCGAACCCAATGTACATCAGTGTCTTTCGTCTCGTAGGCTTCCTGCAGTCTAGACTCGAGCTGGTCAAAATGCTCTGAGCGAAATGCTCCCATGTCGATGTAAGTGCGACCCTCTGCAGACCAAGTTTCGCGCGGTTGGTGCGTTACTTCGCTCCAGGTGGCGTGGGCACGATTCCAGAGTTCTCGAAGAGCACGGAAGGCGTTCACGGCTCTACGTGAGGGTGCGCAGCATGGCTCATTCTCAAGGGCTCGACGGTGCTTGCCTGCGGACCCGCTTCACCTTCGCCTTCCGCAAGCACGTAACGGACTTTTGCGCCCGGTTGAAGGTCTCCAAAAGCCCCGTTGGTGACGGCGTTCTTGTGAAAATAGACTTCGAGCTCATCGGGAGTTTGCAAAAAGCCGTACCCGTCCTCTGTGAACAGTCTCGTGACCTTGGCGAGAGAGGTGGGTTCGTGATGTTTCGTCTCTCCGCGCCTGATGCGAACGTGGTCTTGAACCTGGCGCCTGGCGGCACGAAAGGCGTCACGAATTGCGACGTACACATCTCGGTGCGCAGGATCGTCGCTCACGTGCGATACGACAATGTCATCGCCTGGCATGTTCAGTAGGATCCGCACCGTGTAGATTTGACCCTGGTGTTGATGTCGGTGGGGCGATTCGACGGTGACATGGCAGCGCACAAGTCGACCGGCGACGCGACGAAGCTTGAGCACATGCTCGCGAATGCGCGCCTCCACAGAGGGAGACGCTTCCATGTTCTTGAAGGTGATTTCGATGGGGGCCGTGTCCATATCTCTCCCTTCAATACATGCACGAACGAAGCCAACTCGAGGGCCCTGTGCTCAGGCGGTCTCGGAGGGAAATCGACGCATTGTGGCGCAGCAATTGCGTGCGAAACGCATTTCTTGCGCGGCGCGAAAGCGTGCGCAGGAGATCTCGCTTGATCCACAACATGCAGGTGCCTCGGCACGAGCCTTGCTCGTTGTGCCTATCACCATGAGACGACTTTCGACGAGCCTGGCGAAGACACCTCTCTTGAAGGTGCGAGACATCATGCAACGAGATGTTGCGACCGTCAGTGAAGGGGACAGCCTTGCGCTCGCCCAGCAGATCATGCTGTGGCGGCAGCTGCGTCACCTTCCTGTATTGCGCGACGAGCGTATCGTCGGGATCTTGAGCGATCGAGATATGCTTTCGCATCGGCTCAGTGAAATGAGCCCCTACACGATGGCCGGTCAGGTCGGCGAGGTGATGCGGCACCCGGTTGACACGATTCATCCTGGGGCACTTGTTGCCGATGCGGCGGCGCGGATGAGCCTGCAGAAGCTTGGTTGCCTGCCTGTCGTCGATGCAGGAAGCCTTGTGGGCATCGTCACCACGACCGATGTTCTCGGTGCGAACGCCTGGTTGCCTATTGAAATGCCAGTCACGTTCGAAGAGCCGGTACGCACGGTGATGGCTACTGAGATCCTGGCGCTCCATGCCGATGACTCGCTGGAGGATGCAGTCGCTTTCATGGCTCGGCGAGGTGTGCGGCATGCGCCTGTGATCGATGGGATCAAGCGCGTCGTGGGAATTCTATCGGAGCGGGACATTCGAAGTGCGATCGGCAGTCCGTTTGAAATACCATCCGCTGAGGCGCGTTCCAGCAAGGTAGCCACCATGAAAGTCTTGCACGCGATGACACGTGATCCTCGCGTCATTCATGAGGACGCGCCCCTGTCTGAAGCTCTGCAAGCGCTTTTGGTAGAGCGCTTCGGCGCCTTGCCTGTGGTCGATGACGAGGATGTCTTGGTGGGAATGGTGTCGTACCTGGATCTGCTCGCTTGGAAAGGGTCCGTTCGGGAGGAGACGCCGCATGCTCATCCTGCCGCATAGCCGGTAGCGGCCATCGGGCCGCGAAGGGAGGTCTTCCGAGCCCGCTTCCTTCTCGCCGATGGAGGCGCAAACGCTGCGCGACTGTCGAGAACCGTGCGCGGCTGTCGCGTAGATGTGCCCGATAACGCTCAACTGACAAACTCCGTCGATGCGTTCGGGGTATCCTAAGTGGCGATGAGCGATGTTGAGTTGAATTGGGTGGAGGTTGGGTCCGCGGAGTACGAGGCGGCGCGCGAGGTGCGTAACGCGGAGCTGCTTCGACCCATCGGACTTGCCGACTTTTCGCGTGAGGCAGATGACGCCTCGGCGCTGCACCTTGTCGCGTGTGAACAGAGCAACAAGGTGATCGGCACCGTCTTGCTGGTGCCCGGAGCGCCGCCCAAACTGCGTCAGATGGCTGTGGCGCGCACGGCGCAAAAGCGAGGTGTGGGCCGGGCGCTGGTGCTCGAACTGATGCGCAAGGCCGCGCAGCTGGGCCACGCCGAAGTGGTCTGCCATGCGCGTGCTCCCGCCGTCGCGTTCTACGAAAAACTGGGTTTCGAGGTGGAGGGCGAGGCCTTCGAAGAGGTCGGCATCGAGCACCGCTTCATGCGCCACACTCTAAAGCAGGAGTGAAGGGGTCGATTGCCCGGAGCGATGACGCGTCAGCGGAAGAGCCAGAAACACCGGCGGAGGGCGAAATCGCGCCGAGCTAGCAGCACGGGGTCGATTGACCGGAGCGATGACGCGTAAGCGGAAGAGCCAGAAACACCGGCGGAGGGCGAAATCGCGCCGAGCTAGCAGCAC
>CAZAQV010000011.1:41988-99321 GCA_964487255.1 uncultured Polyangiales bacterium
GGGGTCGATTGCCCGGAGCGTATTTGGTACAAGTGCACGTGCGCATTTGGTTTTTTGCCGTCTTTCTAACTTTGGCCGCGGGCTGCGACGACCCGCCAAGTAAGGCACCTGCGCTCGTGCGCAATGTCCACGCCGAAGAGGCGGTTGACACGATCCATGACGACATCGATTTTTTGATGACGGGAACTTGTGCGGCGGCCAAGAAAATGGGGCAAGGACTCGATGTCAACGCCCCAGAAAAAGAGTTGCGTGCTGCGCTTCGCATCTTGCGTGCGCCGCCGCCGCGTGGCTTGTCAGAACTCGCCGGCGCAGCCATCTCATTTCTAGCGGTGCTCGATGCGAACGGCGTCGTCCTTGCGCGCGACATGAAAGATGAAGAGCGCGACCTAATGCAGGGGCAGAACTACGCGGCGCGCTACGACGTGGTTGGCGATGCGCTCAAGGAAGTGACGAACAAACACGCGCTGGTCGAGTTCCCGGCGCTTGAAGACGAGGCGGACAGTTCGTGGTCGTACGTCTTTGTGTGTCCGATCGTGCGCGACGGTGAGCTGATTGGTGCGGCGATGTCCGGCATTCCGCTGCAGCGCTGGGCCAACCGTTTGCGGCGCAAAGGGCTGCTCGATCATGTGGACGAGCCGGGGCTGCAGTACGCCGTCTTTTTCTACCGCGGCGAGCGCGAGTTTCACCCCAAAGAGGGGGCGGCGGTCATTGTCGGGCTGCCTGAGGCTGCGAAACGAAAAGCGGGCCTGGCCAAGAGCCCAGGCGGGTTTACGGGCGAGTTTACGCTCGCATCCGAACACTACGCATATGGCGTCTTGCCCATCCCCAGCCTCGGTAGAGACACAGGCGTCATGATTGTGCGTAACGAGCCGAAGCCCAAGGAGACGCCGCGATGAGCGTGGGAGAACCAAGGAGCGGATTTGCTAGGTGCAAATCGATGCTCCGACTTCGAGCCGCGAAGAGCCAAAGGCAGAGCATGATTGTGCGTAACGAGCCGAAGCCCAAGGAGACGCCGCGATGAGCGTGGGAGAACCAAGGAGCGGATTTGCTAGGTGCAAATCGATGCTACGATGGCGAGCCGTGAAGAGCCAAAGGCAGAGCATGATTGTGCGTAACGAGCCCAAGCCCAAGGAGACGCCGCGATGAGCCATAGGCAGAGCACAGCCCTGACCTTGAGCTTGCTGATGCTGAGCGTGTCGTGTGGTGGGCGGTACAAAGATGGGGCGCGCCAGACGCCTCCCGAGACGCCACGCGCGCCGTGGCTCGACGGCGACGCCTCCGAAGCGGAAACACCGTCGACGCCCGTGACGGCCTATATTGGCGCGACCGTGTGGACGGCCCGCGGCGATATTTTTTCGCCGGGGGTGTTGGTGACTGGCGACGGGATGGTGCTCGCGGTGGGTGATGAGCAAACGCCGATTCTCGAGGGGGCCGAGCGGGTCAATGTGGCGGGCCTACACATCACGCCCGGGCTCATCGACACCCATTCGCACATGGGCGTCTATTCCTCACCGCACGTTGGCGCGACGTCGGACGTCAATGAGACGACGTCGCCCAATACCGCTGAGGTTTGGGCGGCCGACTCCTTTTGGCCGCAAGACCCAGCGCGCATGCGCGCTTTGGCTGGCGGCGTGACCACTTTCCAGGTGTTGCCCGGGTCGGCGAACCTGTTCGGGGGTCGTGGTGCTATCCTTCGCAACCGGCCAGGAGCGCGAGCGGTCCGCGAGTTGCTATTCGAGGGCGCACCGCGGACATTCAAGATGGCTTGCGGCGAAAACCCCAAACGAGCCTACGGTGTCGACAGGAAGTCTGCGCCGTTGACACGCATGGGGAGCGTCGCCAAGTATCGCGAAGCTTTTCAAAAAGCGGTCGAGCACCGGCGCGACTGGAGCGTGTTCGAGAAAAAGCATAAAGAGTGGGCGAAAAAGGGCGAAGGTGACGAACCACAGCCTCCCTCGCGGGACCACCAACTCGAGACATTGGTGGGCGTCCTCGAAGGCAAGGTGCTCGTTCAGATGCACTGCTATCGCGCCGATGAGATGGCGCGCATGCTTGAGATCGCCGATGAGTTTGGCTTCAAAATTCGTTCGTTTCACCACGCCGTCGAAGCCTACAAGATTCGCGACCTGCTGCGTCAGCACGATGTGTCTGTCAGCACTTGGCCTGATTGGTGGGGCTTCAAACTTGAGGCTTACGACGCCATCCCGGAGAACCTCGCACTTCTGTCTCGGGATGGCGTAATCAGCATCTTGCACTCCGATAGTTCGTCGATGATTCAACGACTCGGCCAAGAGGCAGGCAAAGCCCGGGCTTTTGGGCTCCGGCAGCAAATCGCGATCAGCGAAGACGAGGCGATTCGCTGGGTCACCGCAAACGCGGCCTGGGCACTCGGTATTTCCGACATGGTGGGGTCGCTTGCGCCAGGGATGTACGCGGATTTCGTGATTTGGGACGGCTCGCCGCTCAGCGTCTACAGCCGTCCGCAGCGCGTCTTTATCGATGCCGAGCAAGTCTTTGATCGGGCGACGACTCCTTCGTCACAGCTGAGCGACTTCGAACTAGGAGTGTTGCCATGAGCCGGTCCTACCAGCGGGCATTTCGAATGGTGTTGTCGGCGCTGCTTCTCGCAAGCGCTGCCATGCCAAGCGTGCAAGCGCAAGATGCGGCAGCCGACGGGGCCACGTACGCCATTGTGCATGCGGAGCTACACAACGGTGATGGCGAGGTGCTGCGGGATGCGACCATCGAAATTCGAGACGGGCGCATCAGCAAGGTCGAGGTGGGGGGAGCCCCTTCGGGCTACGCGCCTGAGCAGGTGATCGACGCCAAGGGCCATCCGGTGACGCCTGGGCTGACCGTCGTCGGTAGCCCCATCGGCTTGGTGGAAATCGAGGCCGAATCGAGCACCGACGACGCTGAGGGCCGGCCTGAAGCTATCAACGCATCGATTCGTGCTGCCGATGGCTTCAATCCCGAATCAACCCTCATCGCTGTCGCCACGCGCGCGGGCGTCACGTCGGCAGTTGTCGTTCCCTCCGGCGGCCTTGTGCAGGGAACGGCCGCTTGGGTCGACCTCGCTGGAGAACTGCGTGCCGCTCTTCCGAACCCGGAGGTTGCGATTTTTGTGGACCTTGGGGGCGGTGGACAGTCGCACGCAGGAGGGACCCGTCCGCGCGCACTTTCGAGGCTACGCGAGCTGCTCGAAGACGCGCGGCTATTCAAGACGCGCACGGGGGCCTTCGATCGGCGTCAGATGAGAGTTGTGCGAGCCAGTCGCGCCGACCTCGAGCAGATGGTCAAGGTGTTGGACCGGGAGCTTCCCCTCGTCGTTCATGTCGACCGCGCGGTGGACATTCTGCGCGTGCTCGAACTGGCCGAAAACTACCAGTTGCGCTTGGTTCTTTCGGGTGTGCGCGAGGGATGGCGTGTTGCAGCCGACATCGCCGAGGCCAAGGTTCCCGTCATCGTACGGCCGCTATCGAACTTGCCCTCGGGCTTCTCCGAGCTTGGTTCGCGTTACGACAATGCGAGTCTCCTTCACAAAGCGGGCGTCACGATCATGTTGACGGCGCCCGGTGCGCACGATGCGCGGATGATTCGTCAAGAACTCGGTAACGCAGTGGCCTGGGGCCTGCCCTGGGAAGTCGCGCTCTCCGCTGTCACGCGCGTTCCCGCTGAAGTGTTTGGGACTGCGAACACGGGCGTGGTTGCGCCGGGCAATGTTGCGGACGTTGTGGTGTGGACGGCTGATCCCTTTGAGGTTTCGAGCTGGGCGAGCCACGTGTTTATCGCCGGCCAGCTCTTAAAGCGAAAGAGCCGCCAAGAGCGGCTCTTCGAACGCTATCGTGATCCTTTTTAGTCAGCGCCGCTCTAAGACGATGAGGCAAGCAAGAAAAAATCCGAGGGTGTGGTATTTCCACACCGAGTGATTTTCATGCGGTAGCCGAAGAGCCAAAGAACAGAGCGGCTCTTCGAACGCTATCGTGATCCTTTTTAGTCAGCGCCTTATTGGCTGGCGTCGACGCCCGCGTCGCCTGCGCCGCCGTCGCTCACGCCGCCGTCGGGCGTGACCTTGTCGACCACCTCGCCGAGCATTGCGGTGCGACTATCGAAGCCGAGGACGGCGGAGATTGCAGTGCAGGCACCGTTATCGTTGAGGTCGGGAACATTGTCGGCGAAACCGTAGAGCAAGTTCGCGACGAGCGTGCCGGGATCGCCCAGCCCTTCATCGAAGTTGTTCAGCTCTTGCAGTGTGGTTTCGACATCGAGAACGCCGCCGATGAGTCCACTGGTGAGAGCACCATCGCTGAACGTTGCCTCCATCTGGCCGTTCTGGATGGTGAGGGCAAACTCGGCGTCGCCGACGGGGAAGCTAACCGGGATGGTCGCCGGACCCGCGCTAAACGTTCCCGATGCGATGCTGCCCGTGAAACGGATGTTCGGAACGCCGTCGGTGACGAATGCGCTATCGATATTGAAGGTCTGTCCTGCGGCAAGGTTTTCGTTGCCATCGAGTTCAGGTGCTCCAAAGCCAGGGACGACGCCGTTGACGATCGAAACGTCGACGCAGTCATCGTTCGTCGTGCCGTCGAGCGTCTCGCTGTCGAGGCCGTCGAGCTTGACGATCAGCAAGAGATCGCCGGATTTGATGTTGGCTTCGAGGTTGGCTGAGAGTGAAAGCGCTTGGTTGAGCACGGGATAGAGAAAGGCAAACTGGTTGTCGATGCCCGAAGCGCCCGCACCGTCTGAGAAGTCGCCGCAATCGTTTTGGCAGTTGCAGCTCAGGCCCTCGGTGCAATCGAGGTCAAAGCCTTGGCTCAACGTCGGATCGCCCTGGTCATTGTAGTCGGCGACCTCACCGGTGAGGGTGTAGAGCACAAACGCCGCGCTAAAATCGCCGGAGCACTCGCCCGGGGTTGGGGGCTCTGGAGTCTCGCAGCCGCCGCCGTCCCAATCGGGCTTGTCCGCGTCAGGCGTGGCGTCGGGCTTGCTGGCGTCGGTGCTGGCGTCGCCATCCGATGGCGAATCGTCGCCGCAAGCGAATGCGGTCGCACCAAGAGCAAGGCAGATAAGATAATGAGAGAAGCGTTTCATGCGCTATGGTTTAGCGCCAAACTCTGCAGCGCGCTACGGATTGCGAACAACCCGGTCTAGCGGGGTTCTTGACGCAACGCGGCGTCATACATACTCTCTCCCGTCAGTCCATCTTCAAGCTTCACGTGTACGGTGTCGCTGCCAGGGTCGAAGGTCAGGTAGGTTTCGACGTGCTGGCGGCCGTGGAAGTGGACGAACTGCTCGCACGGATAAACGTCTTGCGTTTCGATGAGCCCAGCTTCGATGCCGATGGGAATCGGGTTGACGTTGCTTGCGCCGGGACCCACGACGATCTCCCACATTCGGGCGTAAGGATGGCCTTCTTTTTCGAGACGGCCGATGTAACCGGAGTGGATGTCACCGGCCAGGAACCAAACGTTGTCGATTTCATTATCCACGATGAAGTCGAGTAGGGCCTCTCGCTGTGCACCGTATCCCTCCCACCGGTCCTTGAGCCCAAACTCAGCGTCCCACTCGCCGTGGAGGTTCGCGATGACCACGGACGTCATGACCACCTTGAAGTGTGCAGCCGAATCACGAAGCGACGTTTGTAGCCACTCTAGCTGAGCGCTGGATACAAAGATCGGCTGGCCGGTCTCGCGTGTGCTCGGCCTGCGCTCGCTTCGTGTGTCGAGCAGAAAGAACTCAGCGGTGTCACCCCAGCGGTAGCTTGTCCAAAGCTGGTCGGTGCCGGTGCGCTGCGTTGCCAAAAACTGATTGAATGCGGTGCGGCCCGCGGTGCGCACTTCTTCGGCCGGCGCCTCACTGCTCCACTCGTTATCCACCTCGTGGTCGTCCCAGACAGCGTACATGCCAGCGCTTGGAAGTAGGTCTAGATAGCCCTGTTGCGAGAGCGTCTCTTCCCACTCTGTGTGGAACTCACTGAGCGTTTTTGAGCCATCGTTGTAACTAATGTCGCCGAGGTGGAGGATCGCATCGACGTCTGTTTTGGCCATCTCCGAGAGTGCGGGGTAGGGTTTGACCGCTTCGTTGGCCGCGCGGTTGAACGCACCAGTGCAGGTCGTTGCCGCGACCTTTAGCTGCAGCTCTTGGCCTTCGGCAAAGGCGGTGCGGAAACGACCGATCGGGCTGCGAACCGGCGCGTCCTCCGCGAAGGTCCCGAACGCATAGCGGTAGCGAACGCCCGCCTCGAGACCTTCAACCAGGTGATGGACGAAGCCGCCCTCTTCGACCACCGCGACGCCCTGGGCCACAACCTCCACTTGTTCGGCACCGACGTTTGCCTCGGGCCACACGCGCACAGACAGTTCTGCCCCTTCAAGGTTGCCGACGCGCGTCCAGAGCACGGCGCCGGTGGGTGTCATTTCTCCGGCTTGAACCGCGAAAGCAAATAGCGCGCTGTCTTCGTTCAGGTCTTCGGGGTTGGGTAACATTTCACCCGTGCCCGACGACATTGCTGTGGGGTCTGGGGACGGGTTACCAGCCGCCTCGGAAAAGATCGATGTGCACTTGGGTCCGGCATCGGCATCCGGCCCAGCCTCGACTTGGGCCTCCGCCTGAGCGTCACGCCCGCCGTCCGTTCCATCGACCGGATCAGAGCAAGAGCAACCAAGGTAAACGTTAGCAAGGAAGATGGCAGCGACGCGCAGGCGCATACAAAGGGTATGGCACGCATCGTCTGAGGCGAAAAGGCCTTCATGATTTGCGGGATCGCGATGCGACCCTCTAGCGCGCCTCCGCCAGCGGACTATGCCCGCGGGGGGAGCTGCCAGGGGCCGCGCCGCGTGGGTTTTTGAAGGGACACTCGGAGTTTGTCGATAAATGCGCTTCGCGCCAGTGGCCGCGCACCGAAACGCTTGAGGTGCGTGGTTTCCGTCTGACAATCGACGAGGTCGAAGTCCCATTGGACGAGCGCTTCGAGGAGGCGCAAAAAGGCCACTTTGCTGGCGTTGGGGACGGTGGCGAACATCGACTCGCCAAAGAACATGCCTCCGAGTGACACGCCATAGAGACCGCCCACCAGTTCGGTTCCTTGATAGGCTTCGATCGAGTGCGCAAACCCTTCGCGATGAAACTCGATATAGGCTTCGAGCATTTGGTCGTTGATCCATGTGCCGTCTTGCCCCGGGCGCGGCACGCTCGCGCATTGAGAGATGACGCCTTCGAAGTTTGTGTCGGCTTTCACACTGAAAGTGTCTTTTTTGATGGCCTTCTTTAGCGAGCGCGACACATGGTGGTGTCCGACGTCGATGACCCAACGCGGGTCAGGGCAAAACCAGAGCAGCGGATAGCCCTCGTGTGGCCACGGAAAGACACCCTTCGAGTATGCCTCAAGCAAACGTCGAATACTCAGGTCTCCCCCGACGGCGATCACCCCGTCGGCGTTGGCATAGTGCGCCGGTGGGAAGCCCATGCCGGGCCACGTGAAGGGCAGCGGCATCTAAGCGAGCGATCCACGTTGCGATACTTTGTCGGCGCCTGCGGTGCCTGCGCACGCTCTACTCATGAATCTTCGCGGCTTCGCGTCACGAACATCGATGCGCTGATAGCACATCTGTTCGCTTTGGCTCTGCACGCTCATCGTCGAAAAACTGCTCACGCACGCGCCACCGGTAACCATTGCGATGCCTTCGCTTACTTCTGAACTAGTTGGATGTCGTCGTTCTCTACGCGGACTTCGACGGCACCGCCGTCTTCGAGGCCCTTGAAGAGCATGAGCTCTGCGAGTGGCGTCTTAATCTTACGTTCGATGAGCCGCGCCATCGGGCGTGCGCCAAACTCGGGCTCATAGCCGTGGTTGGCCAACCACTCGCGCGCCTCAGCCGTGAGTTCGATGCGGATGTCTTTTTCTTTGAGCACATCGGCGAGTAGCCCGACTTCTTTATCGACCACGCGCAAGATGATGTGCCGCGGCAACTCGTGAAACAGTACCCAGGCGTCGAGTCGGTTGCGGAACTCGGGCGCGAACACCTTTTCGACTGCGCGTTTGGCCTTGGAGAGGTCGACGCCTTCGCCCTGGCCAAAGCCGATGGATTTGCTGCTCATTTCTTTGGCGCCCGCGTTGGTTGTCATCACCAAGATCACGTTGCGGAAGTCGGCCTCGCGGCCGTTGTTGTCGGTGAGCTTGGCGTGGTCCATCACCTGAAGCAGAATGTTGAACAGCTCTGGGTGCGCTTTTTCGATTTCGTCGAGCACGACGACCGAGTAAGGGTGCTGCCGCACTTTGTCAGTGAGCTGGCCGCCCTGGTCGTAGCCCACGTAGCCGGGTGGTGCACCGATCAGCCGGGTGACTGAGTTGCGTTCGCTGTACTCGCTCATGTCGAAGCGGATGAACTCGACGCCGAGCACTTTGGCGATTTGCTTGGCGAGCTCGGTCTTGCCGACGCCGGTTGGGCCGCTGAAGAGGAAGCTTCCAATCGGCTTTTCTGGTGCGCGCAAGCCCGCGCGACTAAGTTTGATGGCGCTGACGACCTGGCCCACCGCGTCGTCCTGCCCGAAGATGACTTGCTTGAGTTCGCCTTCGAGTTCCCCGAGGCGGTCGCGGTCACGAGATGACACGTTTTCCGCCGGCACTTTCGCCATCTTTGCGACCACCGTTTCGATGGCGACCGCGTCGATGACCTTGTTCCGTTTGTCGGCTGGCTTGAGGCGCTCGGCAGCTCCTGCTTCGTCGATGACGTCGATCGCCTTGTCCGGAAGCAAACGTTCGACAATGTGCTTGGCAGCGAGTTTGGCGGCCGCCTGAAGGGCGCCTTCTTCGTACACGACGTGGTGGTGTTCTTCGTACCGTGACTTGAGTCCGCGCAGAATTTCCACGGTTTCCTCAACAGTCGGTTCGACCACATCGATTTTCTGAAAGCGCCTGGCGAGCGCTCGATCGCGGTCGAACGACGACTTGTACTCTCCGAACGTCGTCGAGCCGATGCAACGGAGTTTGCCGGATGCGAGCGCGGGCTTGAGGATGTTGGACGCGTCCATACTGCCGCCGCTCGTCGCACCGGCCCCGACAATCGTGTGGATCTCATCGATGAAGAGGATGGCGTCGTCGATTTCTTGCAGGCGCTTGATGACGCCTTTGAGGCGCTGTTCAAACTGGCCGCGAAACTTTGTGCCGGCGAGTAGACCGCCCATATCGAGCGCAAAGATCTGCGCGTCCTTGAGCACCTCAGGAACGCTGCCCTCGTGGATGCGTCGCGCCAGCCCCTCTGCGATGGCCGTCTTGCCAACGCCCGGCTCGCCAACGAGCAGCGGGTTGTTCTTGCGTCGCCGGCAAAGGATTTGAACGCAGCGCTCGATTTCGGCTTCGCGCCCAACCAGTGGGTCGATGCGCCCTTCAGACGCCTCTTCGACGAGTGCGGTGGTGAAGCGCTCCAGCGGGTCCTGACCCGCATCGGGGTCGTCTTCCCCCGCATCGAAGTGCTCTTCGTCCTCGTCGGAGGGCTCGCCGTGTGAGATGTGCTGCTTGAGCGCAAACGAGGTCACGCCCTCTTGTTGGAGCAAGTAGACGGCGTGCGAGTCGCTCTCTTTCATCAGCTGCACGAGCACGCCTGCGCCGTCCACTTCGTCCATTTCTGAGCTCGTCGCGTGGATGGCAGCGCTATGGATGACACGGTCGAGCCCGAGCGTGGGCGAGGGCTTTCGGTCGACATTTTCGGGAAGCCGTGAGACCTCCTCGTCCAGGAACGCATTGAGCTGCTTGCGGAGCTTCTTAATGTCGCCACCGCACGCGCTGATAGCGGACGCTGCACGCGCGTCGCCGAGCAATGCCAATAGCAAATGCTCGAGCGTGACGAACTCGTGTCGTTGCTCGGTTGCCCGGGTAAAGGCATCGGAAATGGCCCTCTGCAGGCCTTCACTGATCTTGGGAGTAGCCACGGTCTCCTCCCATTGTAAGGCCCCAAGTCGACCAAGACCACAGCCGAAAAGGACAGGGGCTAGGCTCGACCGTTTTTGCCATGCTATCGCGTGATCATGAACGCTTCGATCGCCCCTAGGTTTCGGACCATCCTGGTGCCAGTCCCCCTCGTTCCCCTACTGGCGTGCGGTGGTGCGGGCCCAAGCGATTTTCCAACGACGCGCCGCCTTCGCCGGTAGACTCGATGGAGCAATTCAAGGGGTCATCTGCGGGATCGATGCTGTCGACGGCAGCGTTGCTTCTCGTCGTCATGTTGGCGACCCAAGTTGTGCGCTGGCTCTCTTCGGGCGGCGAACAGCTCGCGTTTTTCGTGGCGTTGGCCGTCGGGTTTGTCGTTTGCTTCGGTTTGTTTTTGCGTGCTCGCCGGGGCTCAAGCTGGGTGTCTATGGGCCAGGCTCTACTCCTTGCGGTGCCGGTGTTGGTCGCGTCCGTGATGGCGCTACTGGGGGTATGACCAGACCTTTGCGCTTTGGCTTCACGTGGTTCAGCTCGTGCTCGTTCCCTTCGTCTTTCTCTTTGCGGGGGCCTACGTGGGCGCGTTTCGCGGGTTTTTTGCGGCGTTGGTCGACACCTTGCGAGAGCGCGCGTTCGCGCAATACCTTTATGTTGCCGCCAAGCCGATGGCCCTCGGTGCGGTCTCGCGGCTCGAGGGGAAAGCGTCCGCCAGCAAACGAGACCTCGCCCGGGCGCTCTACGCGGAAGGGCAGTCAATGTTTGCGGCGAGCAACGCGCGTGCCTCGCAGGTCGGTGATTCACTCCGCAAGAGTGGAAGTCGGGTGCGGTTCGGAATCTTTAGGCGGCTTCAGCAGAGAGTTTCGGCCTCGATTTTTTCGCGTGTGCTTACGGTTGCGCTTTTGCCGGCCGGAGACCCAACTCGCGCTGAGCTGGTGAACTATTACGAAACCCTTGGCGTAGAGCGCCTTGATGAAGCATTGGCCGAGAGCGTCTATGGGCTCTTCGCGGCGCAGCGCTTGGTCGTGATGATCCTTGCCTTGCTCACCGCATCTGCTCCCTATGCCATCGCGCTGCTCACCACCCCTTAATCAGTAGAGTCTTCGTCGGTGTCTTCGGGCTCCATGGTGAGCCGGAGCGGAAATTCGTAACGCTGCGCGGCGGCGTGAACTTGCGAAATCTTCGTTTCCGCGATGTCGCGGGTATAGACGCCGGCAATGCCGACGCCACGGTTGTGAACATGCAGCATAATTGCGATGGCCTCGTTTTCGTTTTTGTGAAAAATTTCCTCGAGGACCTGCACCACGAATTCGCGGGTCGTGTAGTCGTCATTGTGCAGAAGAACCTTGTAGAGTCGCGGTCGCTTGGGTTTGACCTTCGACTTTTGTTCTGTGACGACGCCCGTGCCGTCCTGGTCGTCTTCAAATCTTTGCATGATGCTCGGGTTGGTTATGACACTCGCTGCGGCGACGTTCAATACGGGCGTAGAGGTCCTCCAGGCCCATTTTTCCGTAACGGTTTTGAAGCACGATGGGCGCCTCGTCGCGGCGTTTCAGGACGACGGCCCCGCGCTCCTCATCGAGCGAAACCTCGACGATGCTCGACCAGGGAACGAAGAGCGTCTGTGCGCCAACCCGCCTGTAAAAGCCTTTATCGTCGGTGTAAATCGCTTCCGAGGGCGGTGCGTGACGCAGCTTTAGGTACGAGCGCAGCCAATATGTGCAGGCCATGAACGAAGCCAGCACTACGATCCAGACCCAGCCATGTGGGACGACGAGGCGTAACCAAAGCGTCGCCCCGGCTGTGACGACGGCCGCGATGAGTCGGATTCGCCCCGTTCGTCGCAAGTCGGCCGCGTCGAGTTCGAGCCAGCCTTGCGCGTGCTGCGCGTCGTTCATTGAACCACGACGCGGCAGTAGTACTCGCCGTTTGTCGCGTTTTGCACTGTGACGGTTGAGTCGGTGACCTCGACGATGCGACCCAGGTCGCCGGACGCGAGCGCAGCGCTTCCGCCGTCCGGCACGAACGAGATGTAAACCCACACCAAGCTCGGCGTGCGGCCTAGTTCGTGCGGCAATACGAGCGTCGCTTGCGCGGGGTAGGGGAGCCAGTCGTCGCCCGACCAGTCCGAGGATTGCCACGCGCAGCGCTCGCTTGCACTTCCTTCGCCCTCGCATACGACGCCCGCGCTAGGCGCAAGGTCACCTGGTGACAGCTCGATGCGTTGCGGGTCCTCCGCCGCGGAACAAGCGCACAGCGCCAAGCTCAAGAGCCACAAGTAGAGCATTTGACAACGTCGTCCGAGCACTTCGCGCAAGACACTACTCTGAGTCCCTGTTTTGGCAAATCGCCCCGAGCTGACGGCAAATCAGGTTCACCAGGCCCTCATAACTGTGCGGCTCTGCCGTATGGCAGGCGATGCCCTCAGCGCGAATACCCTCACTGGTGGTCGGCCCGATGGCGAACACTTGCGCTGCACGAAGCTTTTCGCGCAGGTTTGGACGCAGCCAAAAATGCGAAAACGTGGAGGGCGAGCTGAAGACGACAGCGTCGACCGAGCGGTCCCGGACCGTTTGTTCGAAGCGTTCGTACTCGGCATCACTGGGCGGCAACGTTCGATATGCTTCGATGGTTGTGAGTTCTGCGCCCGCTGCGCGCATACGCTCTGCGAAATCGGGTCGTCCTTGCTCGCCCTGCAGCAGCGTCACTCGCAGTGGCTGCCCGATCGACGCTGGAGCCTGCGCCAAGAGCGCGTCCGCTAAACCCACGGCTGTCGTTTGCGATGCTTCGAGCTGCGGCGTCTGGCCGGCCGCTTCGAGCGCCGCACGGGTTGCGCCCCCGACGACCGCGATGTTGACGGCGGCGCCTTTGGGCGCGACCTCGAGCCAAGCCCGCGCGGCGCGTGGGCTGAGCAGGGCCAGCCAATCGCCGGGTCCGACTTGAGACGCGGCTTCTTGTAGCGCCTTCGGATCGCCCGGCTCGGCGAAGCGAATCATGGGAAAGTGAAAGACTTCGGCGCCTGCGGCTCGCAGAGGCTCGACTAGCCGCTTGTTGGCAGAGAGCGGGCTTGTGACGAGGATCGTACGCTTGCGTAGGTATTTTTGCTCGGTGCTCAAAGCGCTTGAAGTGTAGCGCTGGATAACCAAAGGTAGAACCCACTGTGTTAATGACTCTTCACGGCTGCGCTTCGAAATGCGCTGTGGTGGTACCACATCACCTTTCTCGGGCTCCGCGCGTTCATCGTGGTCGGTTTCTGACTCTGTCAATGACTCTTCACGGCTACGCGTCGAAACCAGCGATTTGGTGGTACCAAATCGGGTTTCTTGGGCTTCGCACGCTCATCGTGAATGTCCTGCTGACTCTTGTAGTGTTGGGGGGCTGTGGGGGAGCGATCGAGAGCGACACGATTCCGGAGGTGCAAGAGCCGGGCACAACCGCCTCTCATCCCGAGAGCGTGCGAGAGCCCGATCCAGAGCGCCCTGATGTTGTCCTTCCGCCCGGCGCGGAGCGGGCCTGGGTGACGCTGGCCGGTAAGCGCGAGCTTCGGCTGACCGTCGAAGTGCTACGAACCGACAAGCAGTTCGATCGTGGACTCATGTATCGCACCGATCTTCCGCGCGAAGCGGGCGTGCTTTTTCTGTTTCCCCAACAGGGCGACCATGTGTTTTGGATGAAGAATGTGTCGATTCCACTCGATATCGTTTTCGCGGACAAAGACTGGAACGTGGTGGGTGTCGAACACGACACGGTGCCCTATAGTGAAGCCAGCCTCTCTGCGGCCAAACCATCCAAGTACGTGGTCGAGATGAATGCAGGGCTCGCGTCGGCGTATGGAATCGAGCCTGGCAGTCGGCTCACGGTGGAACTCGACCGCGAGAGTTGTGACTGTAAGGAGGGCGAAAAATGAATCTGCAGACTCAGTTGCGCTACGCGGCCATGCTGGTTGTCGCGCTTGGCTGCGGCGACAACGACAGCGGTCAGTCCGTGGGTAAGCAGGGCGAGACGGTCACCCAAGACGGGCATCGTGTAATCGGTGCAGGGCCTCGACAAGCGTCATCGAGGAGCGTCGAGGAGGACGGTCCGCCGCTTCCGGATACCGCGCGATGGATCGACAAACCCACGAGCGACGACCCACAAACAGAACCGCTTTCGCTTGCCGAGGCCGTCGAAGGGCTTCCCCTCGAAGGCAAGCTGGTGGCCGAGATACGCACTGACTTGGGCTTCTTGTTCTGCGACCTATTTGCCGACCGCAAACCCAAGACCGTCGCGCACTTCATTGCCTTGGCGCGTGGCAAGCGCGCTTGGTGGGACGCAAGCGCGGGGGCGTGGCGAAAAGAGCCGCTCTATGCCGACAGTGAGTTCTTTCGCGTTGTGCCGGACGAGATGATCATGGCCGGTGGCGTGGGCAAGGGGCTCGCGGACATCGCGGTCAAGCTCCCCTTCGAAAAGGCAGAGCATCCGCTCATTCACGACCGCAAAGGTCAGCTGATACTGATCGACGGTGGCGGAAAGTTTGCGATCAGTGACGGGCCGAACCGGGAGCTCGATGGCAAAGAGACGCACTCCATCTTCGGTCAGTGTTATCCAGAAGATTTGGTGTTTCGCATCGCCCGAGTGCCGCAGTGGGGTTCCGAACATGCCTTCCGTCCCCGCACCCGGGTGGCTGTGCACCGGGTGGTGATTCGCCGTTCCGAAAAGGGGGCGGACAAGGAGCGTCCTCAGCTTCCCGAGGGACGCGTCAAACTGCCTGAGCCACGCGGCGCAAGCCGTGGTCCCAGCGAAATGCGTGGCAGGCACAAGAAGCTTCACGACCGCCCCAGGACGCCTTAAACCCCGCATATCAATTCGTGGTATGCCTGTGGGCGTGACATTGCTGCAGCGGCTAAAGATCATGCCTGCGTGGATCGCGCTCACGGTGAGCATCATGTCGTGCACAGCACTCAAGCTTGAAGAGCGTGAAGTTCCAGCCGTCGCGATCTTTGATCCCGAAAGCGGCAACGTTCCGAAGCCAACGGACATTCGCCGAGACGCCGACGCGGGGCGTCTCGATTTTGACCTTGAGGACCCGGAGCTTTCGGCCGCCGAGCGCGCACTTTACGGAAGGCTCAACACCCTCGATGGTTGGTCGAGCGCGAGCGCCGCGACGCTTGAGTTTAGTGCGGCGGTCGACACGCAAAGCGCGACGCTGGGCGAGACGGTACACGTGGTTCGCTGGGGCGAGTCGCCGCAGCCCGTTTCCGGACTTGAGCTCGAGTTTGAAGCCGCCGATACGCGAATGCGCATTGCTGCACCGGACGGCGGCTGGGAGCGCGGAGCAAGGTACGTGCTTTTCGCTCTCGGCGGCGAGCAGGGCCTGACCGATCTCGGGGGCAGCCCGGTTGTTGCTGACGAAGCCTTCTATTTTCTGCGCCAACAGCAGCCACTCGATGCTGCCGAGCACCAGCGCGCGTTTCCGGGTGCGACGCGTGAAGAGCGCCTACAAAAGGGCCGCGACCTTGAAGAAGTTCGCGCAGAGCTGGCTCCGTTCATGGATTACGCCGCTCAGCGCGCCGGTGACCGAAGTCGCATCGTTTCGTTGTGGTCGTTTACGGTCACCAAGCGGGTTGAGGTCGCGATGGATCGCGAAAGTCAGCGCGTTCCCATCCCCTTTGACCTGCTTCGCGACCGTGATACGGGGCTTGTCGACTTGGCGTTTTCCGAGACGGACAAAGACATCGAGCACACCGCCAAACAGACCCTCAACCGTTACGATGGTTTTTCGATTTCGTCGGAGCTTTTTGTGCCTTTCACAGGTTCGATCGATCCGGCATCGGTGAGCGATGAGACCGTGCGTTTTTACCGCATCGATGACGGAGTCGTGCGGCTCCCCGCCGCGGTGGAAAGTTTCGAAAACGACGCGTATCTCAGCATCAAGCCAGCCGATCTTCCACTTGTGCAAGAGGCCCACTACGCGGTTGTGCTTCGAGAGGGCCTCGTCGACACGGCGGGTGAGCCGGTCAACGCCATGCTCGTTGGGCACGCGTTGCTTTCTGTCGAAGCGCTCGTCGACGAGAGCGGACAATCCACGGTTTCGGCCGTTGACGATGACGCCGCAGCTCGACTCGAAGCTGCGCGCGTTAACTTGGCACCTGTGTTCGAAATCGAAGCGCGGGAAGGCGTCATCGCTGCGTGGTCCTTCAAGACGCTCGAAGCGGAGACGAAGCTCGATGTGTGGTCTCGCGCCGCTCGAAGCGGAGGCATCGAGCCCAGGGTCCAAGTGCTCGACCGGCAAAGCGCGCTCGCCGCAAGCGTCGACTTCGCGCTTGGTCTGAGTTCGATCGCCAATGTGGGTGATGTTGTGACGGGGACCATCACGTCGCCGTATTATCTCGACGACAAGACGCACGACTTCCGCGAAGACGGTGGCTACGAGGTTGAGGAGGTTGCGTTTACGATGACGCTTCCGCGCGAGCCCCTGTCGCCCATGCCGGTGGTCATCTTTGGTCACGGCATCATGACCGAGCGAAGGTTTGTGTTGGCCATCGCCAACAGTCTTGCGGCGCGCGGGATGGCAGCGGTTGCCATCGACTTGCCTTTTCACGGCACGCGCACCGTGTGTGTCGATTCGAGCCCGATCGCGCTCGTCGATCCGCGTACGGGCGAGCCCACGAATTTTCCTCCGTGTGGCTCGGGTGCGGAGTGTGACCCAGAGCGCGGCGTGTGCGTCGATTCGCAGACGCGCGAGCCCGAGGGCTTTTTCGAGTGGCCTGTGCTCGGTTACCCCACGGCGTCTGGCGCGGCGTTTCTGGAAATCGAAAAGCTTCCCACGATTCCCAGCCACTTTGTGCAGGCGTACGTGGACCTGGGAAGCCTTGTCTACGCGCTCGAAGAAGCCGATTGGAGCCAAGTTACCGACTCACCACTCGACCGCGCTAAGTTTTACTGGGTCGGCCAGTCGCTTGGCGGGATCATCGGTGCCGCATTCGTCGCTACGATGCCGCAGATCGAGCGCGCGGTGTTCAACGTGCCGGGTGCGGGCCTGGTCGATGTTTTTGATCAGTCGACGTTCTTTCGACCACAGATTGATGGCTACTTCACGCGCAATGACATCGAGCGCGAAAGCTACGAAGGGCGTCGCTTCTTGGGTATCGCGCGTTGGCTCATGGATTCGGTTGACCCGCACTCCATCGCACATCGCTATCGGAGCAGCGACCAGCGCGGCTTTGTGCAGATGGCTGTCGGCGACATTATCGTGCCAAACGTGGCGACCGAAGCGTTGGTGCGCATTGGTCAGTTGCCCAAGCGCGACTACATTGGTACGCACGGTTTTTTGTCCATCCCCGAGCCGGCAGCGCTGCCCGGGCTACGGGACATGGGTGACTTTCTTAGCGGTGAGTTCCAGCCGTGAAGGCACGCAGCTTGCGAGCTCTGGTGGTTTGTGCGGTGCTCAGCGCCGCTCAGGTAGCGCAGGCGGGTGGTTACGAGCTGTTCGAGCAAGCCGCGTCGAGTGCGGGCCAAGCCAGTGCCGCCACGGCGAGGCCCGACGATGCGAGTGCTGCCTGGCACAACCCTGCGGCACTTGCGGACGGGGGTGGCTTGCGTGCCACGCTCGGCCTGACGCTTGTGCTCTCCGAGCTCCATGCGGACGACGCAGCGCTCGGTTGGAACATCGACAACGACGCTGAGTTCGGTACCCCGTTTTACGGCTACGTGAGCTATGCGCAGAATGAGTGGGCGCTCGGTCTGTCCGTCAACGTCCCCTATGCAAGCAAGGTGCGTTGGCCGACCGACGGCGCGCAACGCTTCGAGATTATCGCGTCACAGCCAAATTTTGTGCGCTTTGCGCCGTTTTTTTCCTGGTCGTTTGGAGACCTTCGACTCGCAGCGGGCCCTCACGTCGACGTCGGAAGTTTGGAGCTTCTGCGCAACCTCGACTTTATCGATGTCGAAGGCGCGGTGCAGATACGGTTGCACGGCGCGGGCGTCGGTGGACACGCCGCTCTTTACTGGCAGAAGGACGAGCTTTCACTTGGACTTGCCTACAAGAGCCGCACCGTCGTCTCTCTTTCGGGGGAGGCAGCGTTTGAGGCGCCACAAGAGTTTGCTGAAAAGACACAAGACCAGCGCGTAGAGGCGACGTGGCGCAACCCCGACCGCTTGACGTTCGGATTCGGCTATGACTTTGGCGAGCTACAGCTTTATGCCGATATCTCGTACACGCTTTGGTCGATCAACGAGCAGTTGGTCATCGACTTTGAGCGCGAGGAGACCCCCGACCGTGTCCAACAGAACGACTGGCAGAATACCTTTAGCGTTCGTCTCGGAGCTGCCATCGATCTGGCTGAGCCTCTCACGCTCCGTGCCGGCATCCTCTTCGACCAATCGCCGGTGCCCGCGGCAACGCTTGCGCCCTCGTCGCCAGATTCGGATCGGATTGGTGGTTCGCTCGGCGTTGGCGTTCGAGTCGGTGACTTTCAGTTCGACGCCTTCTATCAGTTGCTCCGGTTGCTCGGCGAAACATCGACTAGCTTGGACGCGCCGGCGGCTCGTTACGACGGCTTCGCACACTTTGTCGGCCTCAGCGCTTCGCTCGCGATGCGCGAGCTTTGACCTTTTCGAAAACCAGGTGAGGCAAAGCGCCATCCCGTGCAACGAAGCATGTTCGGATCTGCCACAGCGGCCTGATTCTTCGGCCGTGAACATCATTGGGTAAATTGCGGGGTGTAGTCGGGCATGCCTCTTGCTCCCTACCGACGCATGGCAAAACAGACGTTTCAGCGAGGCTATCCTGGTGCACGGCCAGCCATCGACAACAGTATGTCGGTTCATATCAAGGCCGGCGACAAGGTCACCACTGCCGCAAAAGCCGGATGGGCGGCGAAAGGTGGGCTGTACGTGACATTGGGCGTGCTTGCGCTGATGGCAGCGTTTGGCGCGGGCGGTGGGACGGCTGGTGGACAAGATGTGCTGCAATGGGTTGCGCAGCAGTCGTTTGGAACGATCCTACTCGGTCTCGCGGGAATCGGCTTTAGTTGTTACGCGCTCTGGCGCTTCGTGCAGGCGATCATCGACCCCGAAAGCCACAAGAGCGCTACGATCGGCACGCTCAAGCGGGTCGGCTGGACGCTCAGCGGTGTGGTTCATGCCGCGCTTGCGTATGCAGCTTTTCAGCTCGCATCGGGCACAGGTTCGGGCGGGCAGAAGCAGATGTGGATGAGTCAGGTTCTCTCGGAGAGTTGGGGCCCATACCTCGTCGGTGGGCTCGCGGTTTTTGTGATCGGCGTCGGACTCTACCAGTTCAAAAAAGCCTTCAAGCTCGGTTTCATGCGTGACGTGAACACGGCAGAGATGACCCACAAAGAGGAAAAGACTTTCCGTCTCGCGGGGCGCGTGGGGCTTTCGGCGCGCGGTGTTGTCTTTCCCATTATCGGTTACTACCTGATGAAGGCTGCAGTTGAGGCGAATGCAGCCGCCGCACAGGGGGCGGGCGTGGGTGGCGCGCTCGACAAGATTGCGGCTGCGGGCACGCTGCCCCTTGCTATTGTGGCCTTTGGTCTCGCGGCGTACGGCGTCCTCCAACTCTTTTTCGTGCGCTATCGCGACGTCTCTGCAGCATAGGTTTTGCCGCATCCGCGGCAGAAGAAAACATAACCGTCGGGCCGGTCTTCTTTCCCCCAAGAAGGCCGGCCCGTTTTACTGTATTGACGGCTCTTCGCTAGCCTTTTGCTTCCAACCAGCGATTTGCAGCACGATGACGCGTCAGCGGAAGAGTCAGGAAGCCGGGCGACGCGGCAAATCAGCTTGCTTTGGTTCCGCACGTTCATCGCGTCTTCTCTGGCTCGAGGCTCAGAGCGTGCTCAAGGCTGAGCGTGTCACTGCTCGCCGATACCAAGCCGTTGGTGGTATCGTAATTGGGGATAAGCCCAGAGCGCGCCTCGAACTGCTCAAGCCACCAACGAGCCTGTTCACGACTGGGAAAGCGGTCGTTCTGGTTTGCGAGAGATTGAAGCTCGGAAGCCATCTGCTGGAATCCCGTTCGGATGTCGGCCTCGGACTTAAAAGGCGCCAACTCCGTGCCGCTCGTCATTTCCAAGACTTTGATTTCCTCCCCAAGAACCGGAAAGCGATCACATTCTTTCGTCTCAAAACGTACGAACGGATAGTTGGTCGTATCGATGTCGACCCAGCATTGTCCGTTAAGAAAAATTTCCGCGTAGGCCAGTGATGAACCTTCCCGCTCGCCGTCCTCAAAGACCTTGTCAACTTCCTCTTCAGCGACTGGTGCTTGTCGCGACACGTAGTCCACGATGTTTTCGAACTCAGCGTGGGCGTGGTGGATCTTGAGATTGTTGTGAAGCGGAATAAGGACCTGGATGAATTTGGAACCGTGTTTGTCGAGTGCTTTGTCGATGGCGGCCTGCTGGGCATCGTTGAGTTGCTCTCGTTGCACGTGTGCTGCCGGCTTGCGTACGGAGAGCCAGTATTGCCGCACCTCTTCGATCCGCCATTGGTTGAGGCCAATGATGGCCCTGGTCTTCAGGTCTTGAAACGCTGCCCATTGCCTCATGTCATCGCTGAACCGCTCCGAAGAGGTCTCCTTAAGTATTCGATACGAAACGATGTGCGTCACGTGCCGCAGATCGAATAGCCCGACCTCCGCGAAGCGCTCGGCCAAGATCTCGAGTTCAGCCTCGCTCGCCTCGTCGACGTTGGTTGCCGAGGAGGCCCCGTCGCTGAACTGCGCGAGATACGCCGGATCGAATAAGGACTCATTCAATTCCTTGTCAACGTATGCCGGAAGATCGAGAAGAACGCCGTAGTAGAACAGCGCGATCACAAGCCCGATGCTGATGAACATCAGCGCGATCTTGAACAATCGCACGGTGGCCCGGCCCGTATTATTAGACTCGCTCGAAGAGGCCGGCGGCGCCCATGCCGCCACCGATGCACATCGTGACGATGGCGTAGCGGCCTTCGCGGCGCTTGAGCGCGTAGAGCGCGGTCGCGGTGAGCTTGGCACCGGTGCAGCCCAGCGGGTGCCCGAGGGCGATCGCGCCACCACTAATGTTGAGCTTGTGGTCGGGGATCTCGAGCTCTTTTTGCACCTGAATCGATTGGCTTGCGAATGCTTCATTGAGTTCGACGATGTCGATGTCCTTCATAGTCAGCCCGTGGCGTTTGAGAAGCTTGCGTACGGCGGGGATCGGGCCGATCCCCATGATCGCCGGGTCGACGCCCACGGTCGCAAAACCGCGGAAGTAGCCGAGCGGCTTGATGCCGAGCTCATCGGCCTTTTCTGCGGTCATCACCAGTGCTGCGGCCGCGCCGTCCGAAAGCGGCGAGGCGTTGCCCGCGGTGACGGTTCCGTTTGCCTTGAACGCGGGGCGAAGCTTCGCGAGACCTTCGACCGTTGTTCCCGCACGCGGCATCTCTTCTTTGCCGAAGTCGAAGAGCTGACGAGCGCCGTCCTTGTAGCGGACACCGTGAACCGCCACGATTTCTTCGTCGAACACGCCTGCTTTGACTGCGGCCGCGGCCTTGTCTTGGCTTTTGACCGCGAACTCGTCCTGCGCTTCGCGGGAGATGTCGTACTTGTCCGCCACGTTCTCGGCCGTGATGCCCATCGGGGTGTACACGCTTGGAAAGCGCTCCATGGCTTCGGGTGAGGCGCTAAGCTTGTTGCCCGTCATGGGTACCATCGACATGGACTCGACGCCGCCGGCGATCACAATCTCGTTATAACCCGAGTGGATGTGTGCAGCTGCCATCGCGATGGATTGCAGTCCACTTGAGCAGAAGCGGTTGATGGTCATCGCGCTCGTCTCTTGCGGGAGCCTCCCGAGGAAGC
Organism: uncultured Polyangiales bacterium; assembly: GCA_964487255.1. Classification (GTDB taxonomy): domain Bacteria; phylum Myxococcota_A; class Polyangia; order Polyangiales; family CAZAQV01; genus CAZAQV01. The sequence goes on from CAZAQV010000011.1 coordinate 63,738, forward strand.
CCGCGACCCGTGCGACGTTGAGACCTTGCTCTCCCTCAGGCATGGCGCAGCCAAGAATCAAGTCGTCGACCATCTCTGGCGTGACCTGTGGAACACGGCGCAAGAGGCCGTGGATGACGTCTCCGGCCAGTTCGTCAGGGCGACGCTGCGCAAGAGAACCTTTGTGCGCCCGACCGACCGGACTGCGAACAGCTTCAGCAATTACAATATTCTTCATCGGTTTAGATTCCTGTTTTTCTTGTCGATCTCGTCTGTTGGGGTGTTGCTGGCCAGCCGCGATGAGCCGTCAGGCGAAGAGCCAGAAAAATTAAGAACTAAGTTTTGTGCTATCAGCATCAAACTTAGTTCCTGAGCGGTTTGTTGTTTTGAAGCATGTACTGCATGCGCTCGAGCGACTTTTGTTCACCGCACAGGCTAAGAAACGCCTCGCGTTCGAGTTCGAGCATGCGTTCTTCGGTGACGGGGGCGCTGGCGCCCGAAACGCCGCCGCACAGCACATTCGCCAAACGGCCCGCGATAAGCGCGTCGTGTTCACTGGCGTGTCCGCCGGCGACCAGGGTATCGACCATCATCCGGAGCGTTGCAATGCCGCTTTCGCCCGGTAGCCGATACGCGCGTTGTGTCGGTGGGTGCCAGCCCGAACTCGCAAGCCCCAAGGCAAACTGCTTTGCCTCGTGCAGATGGCGCGCCTTGTCGAAGCTCACGCCATCGTGGTGGCGCAGGTAGCCGAAGCGCTTCGCTTCCACCGCCGATGTCGCGACTTTGGCGAGCGCAATATTCTTGAACACCTGCGTGACATAGTGCTCGACGCTGGCCTCGACACCCTCTGGAATGGACTCGAGCGCGCGCCAGAGCATGTTCTTTGTGCCGGCGCCGCCCGGGATGAGGCCGACACCGACTTCGACGAGGCCGATGTAGGTTTCGGCCGCAGCTTGGCAGGCGTTGGATGCGATGCTGACCTCCATGCCGCCGCCCAGCGTCATGCCGTAGGGTGCCGCAACGACCGGGACCTGCGAGTACTTCATCTTCTGCATGGTCTTGTGCATGCCGTCGACGACGTCGCTGATCTGGCTCCACTGCTTTTGGTTGGCGGCCATGACGATCATGAACAAGTTTGCGCCGACGCAAAAATGCTCGCCCTCATTCGAAATCAACAGACCGCTGAAGTCTTTTTCCGCACGGTCGACCGCTTGGTCGAGCAGTGAGATGACGTCGCCGTCGATGCTGTTGGCCTTGGTACCAAAGCGCACGCACAAGATGCCGTCTCCGATGTCCCACGCCGCAGCGCCGTCGTTCTTGAGCACGGGCGAGTCCGACTTTCGAAGCACCGTGAGCTTGGCCTCGCGCGGGTCAGAAGGCAGGTCGACATACTCGTTTTTGATCAAGTCGTAGACTTTGCCGTCTTTGTAAAATGACTCGGCACCCGCGTCGTACATGGCTTGGATGGATGCTGGCAGTTTGACGCCGTCACTCTTCATGCGTTCGACGGTTTCGCGGAACCCAAGCGCGTCCCATTTTTGAAACGGGCCGAGGTCCCAGTTGTAGCCCCAGCGCATGGCATCGTCGATGGCCCAGACCGTGTCGGCGATTTCGCCCACGCGACGCGCGGTGTAGGCGAGACTGCGGCTGAGCACGTTCCACGCGAACTCGCCGGTCTTGCCATCCGCGTTTGCCAGAGCCTTGATGCGATCGGCGGGGTTTGACATCTTGGCGATCTTTTTGGCGGTCTTGCGGATTTCTTCGTCGCCGCCTTTTTCACGGTACTCGCCGGTGTAGGGGTCGAGGACCTCGATGCCCGACTTGGTCTTCTTGTAGAAGCCCCCGCGCGTCTTGTTTCCAAGCTGCTTCCTCTCGACCATGTTGCGCACGTAGTCCGGCGCTTTGAACACGTCGCGCTCTTCGTCGTCCGCCAGAGCCTCGTAGCAATGGTCCGCGACGTGGATGAGGGTATCGAGGCCGACGAGGTCCCCGGTGCGGAAGCTTGCGCTCTTCGGGTGCGCCATGGCCTGGCCGGTGATGACGTCCACGTCCTCGGGCGAGAGCTTCTGCTCGAGCATGTGGTGCATGGTGTAGAGCATCGAGTGAACGCCAATGCGGTTACCGACGAAGTTGGGCGTGTCCTTGCCCATGACGATGCCCTTGCCGAGAACCTCTCTGCCAAAATGCTGGACGGTTTGTAGCACCTCGGGTTTGGTCTCTTCGCCCGTCACGATCTCGAGCAGCTTCATGTAACGCACCGGGTTGAAGAAGTGCATGACCAAGAAGTGCTGCTTGAAGGTGTCGCTGCGTCCCTCGAGCATGTCGGCGATGCGGAGCCCGGACGTATTGGACGCCACGATGGTGCCCTCTTGAAGAACGCCCTGCAGTCGCTCGAAGAGGCTCTTCTTGATGTCGAGCCGTTCGATGATGGCCTCGATGACCAAGTCACAATCGCTCAATGACTCAAGGTCGTCTTCGAGGTTTCCGGTCTCGATCATCTGTGCGCAGCTCTTGTGAAAGAACACGGCGGGTTTGGACTTTAGAGCGGTTTGAACCGCAGCGTTGGCAACACCGTTTCGTGCCGCGCGCCCGGCGCCTTCCGGCAACTCTCGAGGGAGGATGTCGAGAAGTCGAACGGGAATACCCGCGTTCGTCAAATGCGCCGCAATGCCGCAGCCCATGACTCCGGCCCCGATTACGCCTACCTTACGAATGGTCTTGGCCATTGTGTCCTTTCGCCCGACGACGAAGTGGTCGGCGGGGCGGCAGCATCCCCCGAAAGCAGGTGCGCTTTCAAGGGGAAGCCCAGCGCAGCCCAAGCGAAAGCCTCGAGCAGCCGCGAAATGTGCTGCGATCTCGGCCTACCGGTTTCGCGGTTTGTCGGGCTCTCGTTTGACGGGAGCGGGGACCACCGCAAACTCGCTGGTCTTGCGCCGTGCCTCCCGGGCAAGTTCGCGCTGTGCGTGATGAAGCGAGGCCTCGAGCTCAATCCCCGGCGACGCCAGCGCAAAGGAGAAGATGGCCTGCAGGGCCGGGCCCTCCCCGACGTGGGTGTTGTGGTCCGCGATTTTGCGCTGAATGCGGTGAACAAGGCCACGTATCGGGTCCTCTGAGGGGACGCCGGGGAGCAGCAAGGCAATGACGTCACCGCGTACGCGCGCGACGATGTCCGAGCCGCGCGCGGTCGACTTGAGAATGCTTGCGAGGGCAACCAGCAGCCCGTCTCCCGCCATGTGACCGTACTTTTGGTTGGCGAGACCGAGGGTGGGCATTGCAGCCAAGATCACGCCGATGTTGTTGCGCGATTGGGAGAGCCTTTCGACTTCGGTCTCGAATAAGTTGCGATTGTAAAGTCCCGTGAGGGAGTCGAGGTTCCCGACGCGCTTGAGCTTCTCTTCCATTTGGCGAGTGCGGCTGACATTGCGCACGATCGCGATCACCCACTGCTTGCCCGCGTGGCGAATCGGACTCAGCGAGATGTGTGCCGGAAAGGAGCTGCCGTCGTTGCGTAGCGCACGGATATTTTGTCGGTCGGTCATCGCGCGCGGTGAGGGGGTTTGCATGAACTTGTCGCGCAGTCCGGCGTGTGCGTCGCGCACGTCGGGCGGGACGAGTTGGTCGATGCTGAGCTGGTGCAATGTCCCTAGCTCGTAGCCAAGGATTCGATGCGCAGCGGCGTTGGCGATCGCAATGTCACCATTTTCGTCCGCGATGATAATCGCGTCGGGTGCGCTCTCAAACGCAGCCTTAAAAAGACCTAGCTCGACGGCTTCGTCCATGGGGTGTTACTCGGCGGGTTCGGATGGCGCGATCTTGACAGTGACGCTTCCCGGCTTGGGCTCGTCGCCGCTGAGCGACAGAGCGGCCCACGCGACGGTGAGTGAGAGGATGAGGATGCCCAGAAGAGGCAGCCACCATGGGCTCTCGTGCGCCTCCTCTGTGACCAGGGGAAAGCCATCTTTACCCATCTTCAGTTCCGCCATACCGCATTGGTACTCTACCTTGCGTTTGGACGCCAGCCTGTGGAGAGCTTGTCGAGCCAGCGCGTGGCGCCCGGGGCTGAATCGAGCTAAAACGTCCGGCCCATGGCGACGACGGCGCAGTCCGAGAACGTGAGCAGTGAGGCGGGCGAGGTGACGCGAGCGCTCGACGCCCTGCGTTGGGCCGCCGATGTTGGTACGAACCAGCCGGATGCGCTCGATCACGCGCCGGAGCCGGTTAGTGCGAAGGTGTGGCGTCTGCTTGACGTCAGTGTCGTCCGCGGGGAGCTGGACCGACTGTTACTCGGCAAGCACACCCAAGAGGGGCTTGAGGCGCTTTACATTGTGCGCTTCTTGGATGCGTGGCTCCCCGAGGTGGCTTCCATGGTGGGGCTCGGCGATGGCGAATGGCGCCACAAAGATGTGTGGAAACACACGAAGCAAGTCGTCTGGCAGTCCAAGCCACGTCTGGCGATTCGCTGGGGTGCGCTGCTCCACGATATCGGCAAGCCTGGCACGCGTCGCTTCGAAGCGAACGGCAAGGTGTCTTTTATCGGCCACGCGGAGCTTGGGGCGGCCATGTTCCGGAAAAAGGTCGCGGACCGTCTGGGCTTCGAGGGTGAGCTGCGCGAGCGCATCCATTTTCTCATTCTTCACCACTTGCGGCCGGGACAGTATGACGACACCTGGACCGATGCGGCGGTGCGACGCTTTCGTAAGGATATGGGCGATGGGCTTGAGGATCTACTCGCGCTCAGCCGCGCGGATATCACGACCAAACGACCCGAGCGCAAGAAACGCATCTTGCGGCAGATCAGTGACCTCGCCGAGCATATTCGCGAGATCGACGAGATCGACTCGTATGTGCAACCCCTGCCAAAAGGGCTCGGCAAGGCGATCATGGACAGCTTCGGGCTGCCCCCGTCCAAACGCCTCGGTGAGATTCGCGACGAGTTACAGGCGCTGTGCGACGACGGTGAACTCGAGGGACAGCAGGACTTTGACTACTACCTTGAGTACCTGGCGAAGCATGCCGCCGACTTCGACCTCGATTAAAGACGCGCGCTAGCGTTTGAGGTACGCCAGTGAGTTGCGCGGGTTGCGCGAAGGAATGGCGTGCCCGGGAGCTCGCAGTGGCCAGACGTCGACGAGGGCGCCGCGCTCAAGCTCGGCCTGTTCGTGGGAGATGACGATGAAGCCGTCGACGGCGGCTAGCGATAAGAGCGAGCCGGAGCCCTGCTTTGTCAAAGGGGTAGCGACCAGACCCTCGCCGCCCGCGTGAACCGTGGCGCGAAGAAACTCTGTTCGACCCGGGCGCCTCGAAAAGCTCGCACCAGCGCGTGCGCGCAGGAGCCGCGGGTAGGGCGTCGGATCTCCAAGCATGCGCCGCAGCATGGGGCGCCCGAACAGATGAAACATCACGAAGCTACTGACGGGATTGCCTGGCAAGGCAAAGACCGGCGTGCCGCGGCGGGTTGCAAATGCGGTAGGTTTGCCAGGTTTGACCCGTACGTGGTGGAAGTGCGTCGTTAAACCCGCTTGCTCGAAGACTGCGGGGATGTGATCGTGGTCGCCAACCGAAGCGCCGCCCACCGTCAGCACCAGGTCGCAAGCGAGCGCTTGCTCCAACTTCTGGTGGATCTCTTCGGGGTCGTCGGAGCTGGGCTCGACGAGTCGGGGTATCCCGCCAGCCTCACGAACAGCCGCCGCAAGCATCGGACCGTTGGTGTTCACGATTTGACCTGGCGCGAGGTCCTCCCCCGGTTTGCGCAGTTCACTACCCGTGCACAAGATGGCGACCCGGGGTGCAGCAAATACCCGGACCTGCAGGATGCCCTGGCCGCACAAGAGTGCCACCTCACCTGGACCGATGGCCTGACTGGCGTGGAGCAGCGTGTCGCCCGCGGAGAAATCTTCGGACGCGCGTCGAATATGCTGGCCCAGCCGAACAGGCTTCGTCAGTTGGATGGCGTCGGTCTCAGCGCTCACGTTCTCTTGCATCTCGACTGCGTTCGCGTCTTCGGGAATCATCGCTCCGGTGAAGATGCGCACCGCCTCGCCGCTCTGCACGCGGCCAGTGAAGGGTGCGCCCGCGCGCGACTCGCCCACCACGCGCAGACGTGTAGGTGATACATCCGTGGCGGTCTGTGTGTCGCTCACGCGCAATGCGTAACCGTCCATCGCGGAATGATCGAAGTTTGGAAAGGAGTGCAGAGCGCGCACGTCTTCCGCAAGATGCCTGTCGGAAACGGAAGTGATGTCGATTGTTTCCGAGCGAAGTCTCGGCTCGAAATGATCTGCGAACGCGAACGCCTCAGCGAGGGGGAGCATCCGCAGAGTATGAAATACACGCCGTTAGTTTGGAAGCCCTTCGGACGCGAGCTAGGGTGCGCCCATGATCCACCGTGTATGCTCAGTGGCCAGCTGTTCGTTGATGCTTTCATTCGCTCTCGCGTGTGGCGCGGAAGCTGAGCCAGGGACGGACGAGTCGGTGGTAGTTGACGACGGGCGTGGATCGCTTCCCTACGAGGACGCGGTTGCGGACACGCCGACTGGCTCCGCAGATTTCGTGTGCGACCTTGCAGCGGGGCTTCAGGAGGTTTCCCTCATGCACGAGGGTGAGGAGCGCGTCTTCGACGTCGTCGTTCCAGAGGGGCTCGACGCGCGTGCTCCGCTGGCCATCGACTTTCATGGTTTCACGTCGAACAAAGACCAAGAGCGCTTTTTGACAGACTCCGACGGCGTTGGCGGCGGGCGAGGCTACATCGTTGCGTACCCACAGGGGACCGGTAGCCCGGCGTCTTGGAATGCTGGTGTTTGCTGCGCCGAGCAAGACCCGCGCGACGATGTCGGGTTCGCCAAGCTGATCGTGGGTCATCTGGCGGCGCGAGGGTGTGTGGACCGTTCACGCGTCTACGCCATGGGACTTTCCAATGGCGGCTTTTTGGCGCATCGCCTCGCTTGTGAAGCGGCGGACGTGTTTGCGGCGGTCGCGCCGGTCGCTGGAGTGCTCGGCATGGAGGTCGAAACGTGCACGCCCTTTCGCCCCATCCCGGTGCTTCACACGCACGGAAAGCTCGACAGTGTCGTGCCGTATGTCGGCAGTCCGCTCCAAGGCATTCTGGGGGTCGAAGAGACGATATCGCAGTGGCTTTCGATCAATGGCTGTGATCCCGATCACTTCGAGGAGGCGGGCGAGCAAGGGGCGACTTGCACGCGCTACAGTGATTGTGATGCCGATGCCGTCGTCGAGCTGTGCAGTCACGACCTTGCAGGCCATATCTGGCCCGGAGGTCGACAAACAACCCAGCACATCTTTGACTTTTTCGACGACGTGACGATGTAGGTCTCGCTGAGCCCCAGGCCGAGGCCTGCTGCGTCGGTAACCGAAGCGCCACATGCTCGGCGTTGTGTCGAATTGGGCGTTCCTGGTATCTCTGGTGGCATGAAGACACGAGCAGCAATCGCAGTACAGGCGGGCAAGCCTCTGGAAATCGCTGAGGTCGACCTGGAGGGGCCCAGAGCGGGCGAAGTGATGATCGAACTCAAGGCGACGGGCGTCTGTCATACCGACGCTTTCACTCTGTCGGGTGATGACCCTGAGGGTGAGTTCCCGGCCATCCTGGGTCACGAAGGCGCAGGCGTCGTCGTCGAAGTGGGCGCAGGCGTGACGTCGGTGCAGAAGGGCGACGCGGTGATTCCGCTCTACACCGCGGAATGTCGCCAGTGTAAGTTCTGTCTTCATCCGAAGACGAACCTGTGTCAGGCCATCCGTGCGACTCAGGGCAAAGGCGTGATGCCTGACGGCACCAGCCGCTTTTCGCTCGATGGAAGTCCGATCAAGCATTACATGGGCTGTTCGACCTTTTCGAACTTCACGGTGCTGCCCGAGATTGCGGTGGCAAAGATTCGTAAAGACGCACCCTTCGACAAGGTCTGTTATATCGGCTGTGGCGTCACCACGGGTATCGGTGCGGTGCTCTTCGACATGAAAGTCGAACCGGGGAGTAACGTCGCGGTGTTCGGCCTCGGCGGCATCGGCCTGAACGTCATTCAGGGGGCGCGTATCGCGGGCGCCGACAAGATCGTGGGCGTTGACATCAACCCCGCGAAACAGGAGCTCGCCAAAAAGTTTGGCATGACGGACTTCGTCAATCCCAAAGAGGTGCCCGGCGTTGTTGAAGCGATCGTGGACATCACCGACGGCGGCGCAGACTATAGCTTCGAGTGCATCGGCAATGTCGAGACGATGCGGCAGGCGCTTGAGTGCTGTCATAAAGGGTGGGGCGAGTCTTGCATTATCGGCGTGGCCGGTGCGGGCAAGGAAATCTCGACGCGCCCCTTTCAGCTCGTCACCGGTCGCGTCTGGCGAGGCTCGGCCTTCGGCGGGGCGAGGGGCCGGACCGATGTGCCCAAGATCGTCGACTGGTACATGAACGGGAAGATCAACATCGACGACATGATCACGCACACCATGCCGCTCGAAAACATCAACGATGCCTTCGAGCTCATGCACAAGGGTGAGAGCATCCGTTCCGTCGTGCTGTATTAACCATGAAACTTCGCAAACAATGGAAAAGCTTCGGCGGTTGGCAGAAGCAGTTTGAGCACGACTCGCAGACGTTGGGCTGCGAAATGCGCTTTTCCGTGTTTGTGCCGAGTCTGGCGGAGTCACAGAAGGTGCCCGTGCTGTATTGGCTCTCAGGGCTGACGTGCACAGACGAGAACTTCGTGCACAAAGCCGGCGCGCAAAAATACGCTGAGCGTCACGGCTTGATCATCGTTGCGCCTGATACGAGTCCGCGAGGTGAAGGCGTCCCCGATGACGAGGACGGCGCCTACGACTTCGGTCTCGGTGCAGGCTTTTATCTCAACGCGACCGAGGAGCCTTGGTCTGAGCACTACAAGATGTACGACTACGTGATCGACGAGATGCCGAAGTTGATCGAACGCGAGTTTGCGGTGGACCCTTCGCGCCAGGGCATTTTCGGCCACTCGATGGGAGGGCACGGCGCCTTGGTGTTGGGCCTACGCAACCCCGAGCGCTTTCGTTCGATTTCGGCCTTTTCGCCCGTCTGTGCGCCGATGCAATGCCCATGGGGGCAAAAGGCTTTCTCAAATTATTTGGGGTCGGACCGCGAAAAGTGGCGCGCCTACGACGCGACCGAGCTCGTCAAAGCGGGAGCCGAAAAGCGCACGCTCTTCATCGATCAGGGCCTCGCAGACGAATTTTTGGATGAGCAGCTACACCCACACCTGCTCGAACAGGCTTGCCGCGACCACGATCATCCGATTAACCTTCGCCGGCACGAGGGCTACGACCACTCGTATTTCTTCATCGCTTCGTTCGTCGGCGACCACATCACCTTCCATGCCAAGGCATTACGGACTCCGGCGACCGGCCTGCCGTCTGCTTAGAACTCGTGTGCGCCGATGTCTGGAGCGGATCCAGAGGGCCGTGCTCGTCCGAAAAAATCGTGCGTGACGTCCGAGCGCGACTTGGCAGCGTCGATGGCTGGGGAACCAGCCTGAAGTCTAGCGTTCTGCGTGTCGGCGGATCCCGGCGCGTAGAACCAGGTCCCGTCTCGCAACTGAGGGGATCCGATAATGTCCTGGCTCGAGCGAGCAGCAGAATCGGTTGGTGGTTCAGACCATAGATTGTAACTAAACGCCAGACCGCTGGTGGTACCCAGTTTGACGTTGCGACCTTGATCTTGGACTACGATGTTGTTCTGGATGACCGTGTTGATGTGCCCGCCTTCTTGTGGGCTCTCAATGTTCAATCCAATGGCGGTGCGCGACCCTCCCACTGCCTCGATCAGAGTATTGTTGGCGATGACGGTGTTGTCGAGTCGACTGTCCGGTGCCTTGTCAGGCCGAAACGAAATATTTCGAAAACCGCCGATGGCAATATTGTTGGTGATGGTCTGGTAACCACCCATCGACGGCGCGCCTTCATAGGATTCGTTGGCGATTTGAATATTGCTGCTTGGCGCGTCGGGGTAGCGTCGCCAAAAACGGCGGCGATAAGAGTCGCTTGTGCTGCTGTGGCTGTAGTAGGCGAGATTTCGATCCAGCGTTACGTGGAGCGCATTGTCGAGATAAAAGTTGAGCGCCCAGTTGTCGAACGACTCGTTCTTCAGAACTTTCGCGCCGCTCGTCCTCAGGACGATGATGCCCTCGCCGTGAGCATTGTAAACGCGGTTTCGCGTGACCAAGGTGTCTTTGGCGTCCGATGACACCATTGCGCCGGGCCAAGGGGGCACATGCTCTCCGACTGCGACGTCATGACTACGCGCTGTTTCAAACACTTCGCAGTCCATAATCTGGTTGTTTCTCGTTCCACTTCGATTCGCAGCGTCCCCTTGAATGTAGATGCCAGCGTTGTAGGTATGGTGAACCAGAAGACGTCGCAGGGTGTTGTGGCTGGCTCTTCGGACCAAGACCCCTCGTCCATCACTGTTTCGGACTTCGATGTCTTGGACTGTGATGAAATCGCCCTCCACCATGACCAGCCCGGCCCATTTGGTCTTGTTCGGAAGTTGCCCTTGACCGTCGATCACGACCTTTTCGCCCGGATAGCCCGCGATGAGAATTGGGGACGTGGATGACCCAGAGACCGTGACGTGGACGGCTTCGTGGTAGGTGCCCTCGCGCAGATAGATGCTCAGTCCCGGTTCAAGTCGCGACACGGCCTCTTCGATGGTGCGCAACGGGCTCGTCAGCGAACCGTCGTTGCTGTCGTGACCACTCGGATCCACGATGAGGTGCGGCGTTCGGATTTCCGTCGTGTCGACAGGATCGGGTTCTTCCGGAACAGGTTCCTCGCCAGCAGTAGGCTCTGTCAGATCCATCCATGTGCGCAACGTGTAGCTGCTGGATCCGCTCACCGTCTTGATGCCGAGTTTCCAGATGCCTGTCTTTTGACAGAGATACTCGACTTGCTCGGGTTGGGAGCCGCTGAGGGAACTCGCCACAATGTTTCCGTCAGGGTCCTTGAGAAAGAGGTTTAGGTCGGCGTCGGTGTTCGCCCAGCTAAGCTCTGCCGAAAGCGTTGCGGCTTGGCGTACGTCAACCTCGACAACCTGCCATGAGTCTGCCGTGCTTGCGTAGCCGTCGTACTGCTGTGCTACCGTGGAGAGCGAGAGATCGAGTTGGTAACTTGCGGTTCCCGTCACGGCTTTGACGCCGAGGGTCCATTCGCCGAGTTCTTCAAGAGTGTGCTCGAGCGTTTCAGGCTGCTCCTTGCCTAGCGCGGAGGCGACGTACTCTCCCGAGGGGGAACGCAGAAATAGGTTCAAGTTGGCGCTGCCCGTCCATGCCAGAGTGGCGTGCAGCTGTTGGGGTTGATCGACGATCAGCGGGTGCGCGTTCCAGTCATCTCCATCTTGAGAGACCTCTCCTGCCAGCTCGGCTTTTGTGTCTGCCAGACTTTCTTCTTGAACCTGCCCCTGACAGCCTGCGAGCAGCACGAGCAGAATTGTTAATGCCAAGTGCACCCGGCAATGAGCCGGGTGCACACCATCACCACACACATCTTTACCCACACGCACAAGCTCAGCAAGTTGCGTGCCGCGTAAGGCTGGTCGAAGATTGCTTAGTTTTTGCTCAGTGTCTGGAACCGATCACGTGCTCCTCGGCTCACTGAAAGCGCCTATGGCAACCGGCGGCTATCTTCCCTCCACGATCGCTGCGTAACGATGTAGTTCTTCTTCAATGTTCGTGTAGCCGTCGCCATCGTCGTCATTGTCTGGATTTGCTGGGACCACGAAGGGTCGCTCATTTTCGGCGAGCACTGGCCAACCACCGACGTCCATTTCGTCGTCGATGATGCGTCCCGTTCGAGTTTTGATCTGGTTGACGATGCGCACGTCGACCGCGTCGCGGAAAGCGGGGTAGGCGCCGGCCGTTTGCAGGATGGAACCTTCCACTTGAGAGCCGGGAAGGATCGTCATCGGCGTTGGCATTAGCGGGGCCTCACTTACGATTCCGTCCGTACCCTTGACGATGAAACCTGGATTGTCGGAGAGGTAGATTTGTGAATTGCCCGTACTCGTGAGGTACACGGGTTGTCCCGGTTCGTCCGCTAGGTTTGGACCCAAGATTGCGAGATTACCGACAAGCGCGGCAGAGATGGGACCGGCCTCCGCCTTGATTTCAAAAGCCCCCTTCTTTCCCGCACCGTACGAGAGGTTGTTGACGTAGACGGCTGAGGTGTTGCCCTTGTGGTACGCCAGCTGTCGATCGTAGTTGTGCGCAAAGACATTGCGTACACAAGCGATACGCTGGCTATCCTCTCCGAGCAAAAAGCCCTTCGAGTGCGGACCTTCGCTATGCGTCGAATCGTCTAGAGCCTCGGCGATGATCGAGTTGGAAATCGTGACGTCCTGGTTCGGGATCGTGCCGGTGCTTAGATTCTCGTCGATCGCCCAACTGATCGAAACATGATCGATGACCACGTTGTAGGCGTCGGTGGACACATAGACGCCGTCGGGTTCGTTACCCGATTCGTCACCCACGCGAACACGAAGGTGTTGGAGCAGAACATCGTGCGTTTTGATCTCGATGCCCCAGTGTTGAAGTGTGATGCCAGGTTCGGGCGCGGTTTGCCCCGCGATGGTGATGAAGGGGTCGGTGATCTTGATGAGATCCTGAAGACTGATCATGCCGGACACATCAAAGACGACGATGCGGGCGCCACTCGCTTCCAGTGCGTCGCGAAGCGAGCCGCTTCCGCCATCGTTGAGGTTCGTGACATGGATGATGCGGCCGCCGCGGCCTGCGGCTGTGGTCACGCCGAAGCCTTCGGCACCGGGAAATACGCACAGTTTGTCGCCTTCGCAGAGCGTGCCGGCCGGTCCTTCGGGACACGTGCCGCAGTCCGACGGACAGCTCAGACAGCTCTCGCTCGAATCACAGGACGTGTCGCCACATGTGTCATTGGAGGCGCACGTTGGACAGTCGCCGCCACAATCGACACCGGTTTCCCCACCATTTTGGACGCCGTCTTGGCAGGTCGGTGTGTTGGTCGGTTCGGAGCATCCATCTTGACCGTTCGCTGGCGCAACGCACGAGTCACGGCCTGCGTTTGTACTAGCGTCAGGCTCTGTCATGGACGTCGGGTGGTCTGCATCGCCGGAACAGGCACAAAACAGCACTGACCCGAAACACAGCAAGAGAATTGCGATAACGTTGTTGATATTCATCTGCTGCTACTTGAAGAAGTTTGCGAGGATGGTGACCGCACCATTCGACCTTGTAGACACGAAGGGCACGATCACTCGTGCTTCTTCATCGCCTCGGCTTTTCTGACCTGTATCGCGTTTCAAGCCGAGGCGCTGAAGTGACGGTTGCTTAGGAGGGCGGACCACGCTACTTCTCGATGCGGTAACGGTCCCCAATGGTGCCGGTCGTGGTGTCGAGAAAGACCACGTCGGCAAAACCACCCGCGGGGTCGATATCGACCACCACGCTACCGAGGTGTTCGAGGTAGACGATCATGCCGGGCAGGATCGGGCCGTTCGGACAGCTCATCATGAAGCCGTCTTTGCAGGACCAATAGCGGGTCGGATAATCCGAGTCGCTCACCTTACTTGAGCTACCGACCACCGAGTAGACCGCGCCTTTTGTGCCCGACTTCTGGTAGGCCCCATCACCGTTGGGGTCACCGTCCGACAAGGACCCATTTGCGTTGCGCGCCATGACGTGTTTTGCCGGATCGAAGGTGCTCGACTCGCCGATGTAGCCGTTGAGAAAAGCCGTTCGCTCGTATTGATGACTGTGACCTGCAAACACCAAGTCCACACCGTAGCTTTCCAGAATACCCACAAAGTTCTCTCGCATATTGCTCAAGGAGCCTTCGTTGTCGGAGTTGTGTGAGCCGTTGGTATACGCTGGGTGGTGCCAGAAAGCGACGATCCACGTGGCGGTCGTCTGCTGCAGGTCGGCTTCGAGCCACGCCTGCATGGCCGAACTGTTCGAGTGCGTCTGAGAGTTGAGGCTCACCAGATGGATGTCTCCATAATCGACGGAGTAGTATGCCTCGGTGCCTGAGCGCAGACCGCCCGACTCGCCATCTTCGGGCAACGTGAAGATGTCGTAATAGGGCGCAACATTGTCGAGACTTTCAGGTAGGTCCGTGCACGATCCCGACGAAACGCGGTTGAGGCAGTCGTCGTGGTTGCCAAGCGTAGGAAAGAGCGGGGTGTTACGCAGCATCTTCGAGTAGGGCTTGAACATGCCATCTTCGTACTCGCTGTCGGTTCCGTCGCTATACGCATTGTCCCCCAGCATGAGCCAAAGGTCCGTGCCCCGGTTGCCGGTGTAGGTCGTATATTGGTTGAACACGTCGATTTGGTCGTCTCCAGGTTTACCGGAATCACCGATGACCCAGATACGGGTCGATTTCTTGGTTCCGACAGAGGGACTGGTGCGGAAGAAGTGGTCTGCGCTTGCGCCATGGAGCGGGCGTCCTTCCGAACCAAACGCGTAGAAGTACTTGGTGTCGGGTTTGAGGCCGCTGAGTTTGACCTCATGGCGTGTTCGGCTGCCAGAGACAACGGCCTTGTTCAGAAGCTGACCGCTCTGCTCTCCGTAGACCACAACCGAGTCCACATTGCTTTGCGTGCGCCACTTGATCGTCATTTGGCTACTACCCGCCCGCTGCAAGTATGGTACACGCGCCAGGGTCGGCGCACTTCCCGAGCACGCCCCGCAGTCACTTGCACACGTTCCGCAGTGCTCGTTCGAACCGCACGTTCCGTCGCCACAGGTTCCGATGATAGGACAACTTCCGCAGTCGCTTGCGCAGGTCGAGCAACTTTCGTTCGCATCGCAAGTGCCATCGCCACAGCTCGTTGTCGGCGCGCACGCGACGCACGAACCGCCACAGTCAACGCCCGTTTCGTCACCGTTTTGAACACCGTCGTTGCAGCTTGGCGAGACTGTGCAAGCGGTGCACGAACCGCCACAGTCGACGCCGGTTTCGTCGCCGTTTTGAACACCGTCGTTACAGGTCGGTGTCGGGCTCGAGCCAGAACACATGGGCTGGTTGCTCGGATAACCGGGTTTCACACAGAGGTCGAGTCCCGAGTCGAGGCCGAAATCGGCACCGATGTTGTATTCGCACTCCAGGCCGTCTTGGCACTGACTGTCGCTGTCACAATCGCCTTCGCCCCACGCGCACGGGCACGATGACGAGCAATAATCACTGTCAAAGAGCGGATCGCTGTGACACGCGTCCGCCTCGCTGCCACACAGTGGGTCCCGCGTGGTGCACTCGCCACAGTCCGAAGCGCAGCTTGCGCAATCTTCGCTGTCGTTACAGACACCGTCTCCGCAAGCTGGAGGTGGCGCTTGGCACTCGCCGCAGTCCTCTGGACAGGACGTGCAGTCTTCACCGCCATTACAGGCAGCGTCGCCACATGCCGGAGGCGGGGGCGGGCATTCGGGACACGAACCACCGCAGTCCACGCCTGTCTCGTCACCGTTTTGAACGCCGTCATCGCAGCTGGCCGGGATCTCGACGCCAGCTGGAACGATTGTCAGCGTAACCGCTGTGTTGATGCTGACCTCGCTGGTGCTTGCGCGCAGCGCAAGGATGATGAAGGTGGTTTGCTCAACGTCCGGCGCGATGAACTGGAGGACTGCATTGGTCGGGTCGTCGATTGGTACAGCGGGTCCCGAAAGGTGTGACCAGAAGTAGCGCGCCCCGCTCAGGCCAAGGATGTTGTTCGCATCGAGCGTGACCGGGTCGCCGGAGGTTGCCCGCAAGCTGAAGTTTCCGACTTTGGGCGTCGAGCCATCCGCCTGTTCGGTGCCGACCGCATCGCCAGGTAGTTGCCCGTTGCACGCTGCGAGCAGCATGGTGACACACACCAAGGATAAAGGTAGCGTGTTCATAAGTCCGCCTTTTCGATTGCTATTCATTTATCTTCCCTCCACGATCGCCGCGTAGCGATGCAGTTCTTCTTCGATGTTGGTGTAGCCGTCGCCATCGTCGTCGCTGTTTGGGTTCGCTGGGACCACAAAGGTCCGCTTGTTTTCGGCGAGCACCGGCCAACCACCGACGTCCATCTCGTCGTCGATGATGCGTCCCGTTCGGTTTTTGACTTGGTTGATGACCCGCACGTCGACCGCGTCGCGGAAGGCGGGGTAGGCGCCGGCCGTTTGCAGGACGGAGCTTTCCACTTGAGAGCCGGGAACAATTGTCATCGGCGTGGGCATGAGGGGCGGCGAGCTGACGATCCCGTCATTGCCATTGACGACGAAGCCAGGGTTGTCGGAAAGATAAACACGAGAGTTGCTCGTGCTGTAGAGGTTGAGCGGTTGGCCCGGTTCACCAGCGAGGCTTGAGCCCAAAATCGCCACGTTACCGACGACCGAGGCATCGATCGGCCCGGCTTCACCCTTGATTTGGAAGGCTCCCTTTCGGCCTGCATCGTACGAGATGTTGTTGATATAGACGGCCGAGGTGCCTCCTTTATGGTACGCGAGCTGTCGATCGTAGTTGTGTGCAAAGACATTGCGCACACAAGCGATGCGTTCGCTACCCTCGCCGAGCAGGAAGCCTTTCGAATGAGGGCCCTCGCTATGTGTCGAGTCGTTCAGCGCTTCTGCGATGATCGAGTTTGAAATCGTCACGTCGTGGTTGGGGATCGTGCCCGTGCTGAAGTTTTCGTCGATCGCCCAACTGATGGAGACATGATCGACGACCACGTTGTAGGCGTCCGTCGAGACGTACACGCCGTCGGGCTCACTTCCTGTTTCGTCACCCACCCGAACACGAAGGTGTTGGAGCAGAACATCGTGTGTCTTGATTTCAATACCCCAATGGCGAAGCGTAATGCCTGGCGCCGGTGCTGTTTGACCCGCGATTGTGATGTATGGGTCCGTAATTTTGACAATGCTTTGCAGACTGATCATGCCCGAGACGTCGAACACGACGATGCGCGCGCCGCTCGCCTCCAAGGCTGCACGGAGCGAGCCCGTACCGCTGTCGTTGAGGTTCGTGACATGGATAATGCGTCCACCGCGGCCGGCGGCCGTGGTCACGCCGAAGCCTTCGGCGCCAGGAAATACACATAGCTTGTTGCCGTCGCAGACGGTGTCAGCAGGGCCGCTGGGGCACGTCCCGCAATCCGAAGCGCAGCTAAGGCAGGTTTCGCTGTTTCCGCAAACCCCGTCGCCGCAGCTATCGGGCGCAACGCATGCCGGGCACGAACCGCCACAGTCAACGCCCGTTTCATCGCCGTTTTGAACACCGTCGTTGCAACTTGGTGAGACAGTGCAAGCGGTGCACGAACCGCCGCAGTCGACGCCGGTTTCGTCGCCGTTTTGAACACCATCGTTACAGGTCGGCGTTGGGCTCGAGCCAGAACACATGGGCTGGTTGCTCGGATAACCGGGTTTCACACAGAGGTCGAGTCCCGAGTCGAGGCCGAAATCGGCACCGATGTTGTATTCGCACTCCAGGCCGTCTTGGCACTGACTGTCGCTGTCACAATCGCCTTCGCCCCACGCGCACGGGCACGATGACGAGCAATAATCACTGTCAAAGAGCGGATCGCTGTGACACGCGTCCGCCTCGCTGCCACACAGTGGATCCCGCGTGGTGCACTCGCCGCAGTCCGAAGCGCAGCTAGCGCAATCTTCGGTTTCGTCACAGACACCATCGCCACATGCTGGAGGCGGTGGTGGACACTCGCCGCAGTCCGAAGCGCAGCTAGCGCAATCTTCGGTTTCGTCACAGACACCATCGCCACATGCTGGAGGCGGTGGTGGACACTCGCCGCAGTCGAAGGCGCAGCTTTCGCAATCTTCGCTTCCATCGCAAACGCCGTCTCCGCACGCGGGAGGCGGCGGCGGGCATGCGGGACACGATCCGCCGCAATCTACGCCCGTTTCGTCGCCGTTTTGAATGCCATCGCTACAAGTAGGGCCAAGTACAACATCGTTGGGTAAGATGGTGATGGTGATGACGACGTTGATCTTGGCCTCGTTGTTGACCGCCTTGAGTCCGAGAATCAAGAACTCCACTTCGCTGACCGTAGGGGCTACAAACGAAAGTCGAGGGTTGCTCGGATCATCGAGCGTTATCGCTGGCCCCGAAAGGTGTGCCCACGTGGTGGTGCTACCCGAGAAACCCAAAAAGTCGGTTGCATCGAGCGTGACGCGCTCGCCACTCCTTGCCTGAAGCGTCGCGCTTTTGAGCGCCGGAAGGCTGCTCATTTCGCTCGACGCATCAGGGGCGACGTCAACCCATCCGCTGGTGCACGCGCTTACGAGCACACAGCTGAGGAGACAGAGGGAAGTTGATACACCTGTAGGTTGCGCACGTTTCACCATGTCCGCCAAGTGCAGACAGAGCGGTGCAAGCGATCAAAGAATTATTGGGATAAATTCTGCTCCGACCGGCGCATTTTGTGCTCCACGAAAGCACTGAGTTCGCTACTCGGGCGGGCGGAATTTTTCGCGTGGTACGCGTAAGGTCTTTGGGCCGCTTGAGCCGCGAACCCGTATCGTTGCGCGTGTGCCGACTTTGCCCCGAAGCGCACTGCGCGCTTGTGACGGTACCATGACGCTCACGCCATCGACGGCGATCACAGTCAGACCGGGCCGCAGGCCCGCCGCTCGAGCCTTGGAACCGGGCGCGACCCAAGAGATGGCAACCCCTTTTCCTCTGCGCTCGACTTCGATCGCGACGCCTTCTCTTTCCTCGCCCGAGGCATCGTCGGTGCGCGCGTCGTCGTCTGTACTGTCGACGACCTTCTTTTCGTCCGGCGTTGAGGAGGATGTTGGGGCAGGTTCAAAGCCACCGTCAACTGACGATCTCTCAATGGGGAAAGCCGTTTCGGGCAAGTGCATGACCAGGTTGAGAAGACCATATTGCGCGTCGTAGTCGATGGTCTTGGTGACCGATCCACCCGAGGGATGACGTGCTGTGACTTCGATCGTGGCCGACGAGAGGCCGCTGATCGAGAATTTGCCGTCCGCGTTTGTCTGGCGCTTCTGTTGATGCTCCGGTCCAGGGCCCGACGTATGCACCTCTGCGTTCTCGACGACGTGTCCGAGTTTGTCGACCACGGTGCCGCCGAGTCGCGCATCGCTATGGATGCCCGTGAGGCGGAGCACGAGTTCTACGGAGCGACCGGCCAGCACTTCGACTTGTTCGCTCAGCGTCTGTTCGCCTACGTCGGCTTCGACAAAAATGAGGCCTGCGAGGTTGTTGAACGAAGCTTGCCCGTCCACATTGGTGGCGCTCGTCCAAGGCAATGGCAGGTCGTCGCTGGTAATCGAGACCACGGCGTGCGCGGTGGGGTTATTTTCAAGGTCGAGAACGCGAACCTGAAGGTGGCCGGAGCTGCCGAGTCGCAGCGGAGTGGCAAGGGAGTGAGTCGCACCTCGGAGCAGGACGAACTCGTCGGACACGACCGGAGCGTGTGCGTGGTGGGAGACGTACACGCGGTATCGGCCTGCTGGCAGACCACCCGCGGAAAACTCTCCGCTGGTGCGCGTGGTCCAAGGCGCGAAAGGAGTGGGTGCCTTGCCAGAGATGGCGGCGGTAATGGGCGGTACGGGGCCCTCGGTGACACCCAGCTCGCCGATGGGCAGCAGCGGTTGCATTTGGCTTGCGCGGGCATTGTTCGAAGCACGGTGCTCACCGATGCGGAGCACAGGGCGACCGAGATGATCGCGCCCCTTGACCGTGATGCGCGCGCCGCTTGTGGGCGCTCCAGTTGGGTCGATGACCGACCCCGTCACGATGCCAAAGATGGGGTCCTGCGCATCACCGTCAGCGTCCTTGGGCACCAGAGACCCGGCACTGGAGGCGCTTTTCGAGTCCTCCCCGCGCTGGGTCGCTGCGCTGCGCTGGTCCTTGGTCGCTTGCGGAAGCGCCTGGTCTTCCGTCGCCAGACGCCCAAAAACCGCGCCGGCCAGCAGAACCAACCCGATCGCAGACGGCGCCAAAGTTTCGAGCGTTTGCCTGTCCAGCACGGGATCAGCATACTCCCGTCTACCTTGCGACCCAAACCTCCCGATTTGCCTCCCGGGTGCGACCCAGAGTCGATCATTTTGACCTTTGCCGTACCGCGCGAGTTCGCCGGACAACGCCTGGACCGCTTTATCCAAGGGCGCATTCCTCGACTTTCGCGCACGCGCGCGAAGGCTATCGTCAAATCTTGCGCGTACCGCGAGGACGGGACGCTTCGACGCCCAAGCGAACGCGTCAAAGCGGGCGAAGTGGTGATGTTGGTTCGCCCGAAGTTCGACGAACCGGACGTGCCGCTCGAGTTTGATATCCTCTACGAAGACGAGGACATCTTGGCCATCGACAAGCCAGCCGGTCTGCCGATGCATCCGACGGCCAGCTACCATCGGCACACCCTCACGTACCAGTTGCGGGAGCGCTACGGGCACAATGCCCCGCATATTGCCCACCGGCTCGATCGTGAAACGAGCGGTGTCGTTCTCTGTGGGCAGCATCTCGATGCCGAGCGAGGACTCAAACTCGCATTTGAAAACCGCGCGGTAAAGAAAACCTATGTTGCGATCGTGCGTGGTGAAATGCCCGCCGATGGGGTGATCGAGCTGCGCATGGGGCGCGTAACGGAGGGCCTTCACGTGCTCATGGAAGTGCGAGACGACGGCGCGCATTCGCGAACGCGCTTCGAGGTGCTCGACATGCGTGCTGAGCACTCGCTCGTACGTCTCCATCCTGAGACCGGACGCCAACACCAACTGCGCGTGCACCTCTCGCACGTCGGCCATCCGATCGTCGGCGACAAGCTCTACGGCCCGGAGCGAGAAGCGCCATTTCTCGAGTGTATAGAGACCGGCCTGACCGACTCACTCTTGCAGCGCTTGGGGATGGCTCGACAAGCACTTCACGCGGAGAGTGTGCGCTTCGCGCACCCCGTGGACACCACTCGGTCCATGCTCATCGAGGCTGAAATTCCGATCGACATGCGAAGCTTGTGGGAATCGTTTGCAACCCATTAGACACGCGACAATACTGCGGTCACATGTTGCACACACTTGACCTTTCAAACTTTCGTACCGCCTTGCTGCTCGTGGCCTCGTGTCTCGCATGTGGTGGTGCAGACCGTCCGACCGGCACCATTTTTACGGCGCGCGAGATCGAGTTGTTTGGCAACGGTGCTGACTACGTGCAAAGTCCTGAAGAGCTTGGTGGCCAATGGAAAGCACAATGGGAGAAGGACCAGAGCGAGCGTGTGGAACTCGCCGATGCCGTTGCCATCGTGAATATTATCTCGGTAAGTGACGATGAGACCGCGGGCGAGGACCCGTACATTCGCTTGGTTCTCAACGTGCGGAGCAAGATGTTTGGGACCGTCGACGAAGAGCTCTCGTTGCGTGTCCGGCGGACCGACCCGGGCTTTCCGTCCATCCATGGCAAGTCGCGCTCTCTACTCGCTCAACCCTTCATCCTCGCGCTTCGCTGGCAAAAACTGAACGAGGACAGTGACGAGGTCGTTCCTCGCTGGTACCTGACGCCCGCAACCGAGCCTGTGGTTGAGTTTGTTCAAGACCGCATCAACGTTGCGCATGGTGGAGGCGGAAGCGGTAGGCGGGGCGGACGCACCGTCGTCATCCACAACAACGACTAGCTTAAGATGTTCCTTGTAGGTTGGGGCAGTGGGGGCACATCGTCGCCGATCATCTCGCGCAGGTTCGCCTCGATGGTCTGGCTGAGCGCCAGCAACGGCAGGTCGTTGATGTCGGTGCCGAACGGGTCTTCGATTTCGTCGCCGACGGCGTCGAGACCAAAGAACGCAAACGAGATCATGAGCACGACAAGCGGCGTAAACATGCCGACCGCGTTGACGATGCCAAAGGGCAGCGTAAAGCAGTACACGGCCACGATGCGGTGGATGAGGATGGTGTACGAGGCGGGAATCGGTGTGCTCTTGATGCGCTCGCAGCCGCCCTGGATGCCCGTCATCTCTGTGAGCGAGGCTTCGAGCGTTCCGCGTAAGTAACTGTCGATATAACCGCGCTCTTGCCAAGTGCGAAAATGAAAGGCGAGCGTCTCGAGGATACGAATGGGTGCGTTGGTGGAGCGCTCGAGCTGTTCAACATCGACCCCGAGAGAGGCCAACGAGGACCAGTCTCTTTCGTCTCGAAGACGCATACGAAATGCATGAACGTAGGCGATGACGAGTCGAACGAGTTGTGCGCTATCGGCCGTCGCAGCACGATCTTCTCTTTTTGCGGCATGTGACGGAAGAGGAAGTGTCAAGATCTGCCGCGCGAGCGTGCGCGACACGTTGACCATGCGCCCCCAAAGCTTGCGACCCTCCCAAAATCGGTCGTAGCTCGTGTTGTTTCGGAATCCAAGAAAGATACCGAGTGCGACCGCGATCAGCGTAAAAGGAAGTGCGGTCAGATTGGTATGTAATAATCCGTAAGCTTCGTGAAGGTAGGTGATGAGCAGCGCGACGCCGGTGGTGACGGCGAGTCGCTTCCAGATGAGCGTGAGCGCGCTGCCTCGAGACGTGAACAGAATGGAAAACCACGAACGCTTGCCCAGCATCAGCATGGCTCGCAACTAGCAAAGTTTGGTGTGTTTGTCTTTATTGAGCCAGCGGTAGCGCGCGTTTGGACGAAGTCGCGTTGCTGGTGTTTTCGAGTTTGAGTACGCCTCGGGGACACATGTGCGCGCACATGCCGCAGCCCACGCATGCCGCGCGCGTGAAGCTTTCATTGCGTTCCGCGTAGGCGCGGACATCGATTCCCATTTCGCAATAGGTGGAGCAGTTCCCGCATGAAATGCACATATTGTCTTTGACGCGAATTCGAAAACGCCCTGCTTTTTGCACAAGCCCGAGCAGTGCCGCCATCGGGCAAAAGTTTCGGCACCAAACGCGAGGACCGAACAGCGGGTAGAAGCCGACTCCAACGACGCCTGCGAGAGCAGCGCCGACCACGTACCAGTATGCCGTCTTGATCCAGCCAACGCTCTGATGAAACGTGCCGCGACCCGAGCCCCAAAGGTCATCGTAAACCACGGCCAAGGTGGTGAGGACAATGATCACCAGCACCGTGTGGACAGACCATTTCTCGAACGCCCACGCCCGAGTGCTTTTGCTTGTGAGGTGGCGCCAAGGGTCACCGAAGGTGTTTGCCAAGCCGCCACAGCCGCAGACCCACGAACAGTACCAGCGCTTGCCGAAGCGAAGGGCCAAGATGGGCACCACGATGAGTGACCCGACCACCGAGTATGCGATGATATACACTGGGTACTGCTCGATCGAACTTGGCCACAGCTTGTCGTAAGAGAGCGGCCAAAAATACGAGAAGAAGTATTCCTTGTGTCCGCGCAGCATCATGAAATAGGGCAGGGCGAAGGCGATCAAGACTTGCACGGCTACGTTCACCGCAATGCGGACCTGGTTGTAGCGACTGTTGCCGTGCCGACGCAGATAGTATGCGGCGCCGCCAATCATCGCCACGCTGTACAGAAGTCCGTAGAGGAACCATCGGTTCCCGAGGTCAAGCGATTGCGCGATTTGGTCGAGACTGGGTGCGCCCCGAAGCGGCACAAAGACGTTCCGAAGTTCACTTTCGAAATAGACCCAGGTGTAAGAAAGAAGGAGTGCTACGGCGATGATGATCCCCCAAAGGCCCCGCGCCCGATACCCTTCACGGTACGTCGAGAGCAGCCCATTTTGCCCTTGAAGATCCATCAAACAGCCTCGCCTCGGCTGTGGCTCAGCACAAGAGGCGGAACAAACTCGCTATCGAACGATGCGGCGCTGATGTTCTCTCGCACCCACTCCAAGGCGCGACCCTCGTCGATCCATTGCATCAGAATATTGTGCTCCCAGCGCCGACCCAGTAGATTGAAGCCGGTAACTCGTCCAGCCTTGCTCAGGATTCGTGTCGTGCTGCGCACGTCGCCCGTCTCTTCGTAAAAGAAGGTTTCGGCTTGCCTATCGTGAACGTCACCCACGGTGGTGTATTCGATGTCCATGAACTTGGCCGAGTTGTACCAAACACCGCGCTCATATTGTTTCGCCTCGCCCACCAAGTTGTGAGCAGCGACGCGGCCTTGCTCGCGGGATGTGTACCAAAGCTGTTCGGGGGCGACGCGGCCACTTGCCCAGCGAACGGAGGCGCAGTCACCAGCCGCGTAGATGTCAGTCTCGCTCGTTTGTTGGTGCGCATCGACTAGGATTCCGCCGTGCTCGTCGAGTTGTACGGAAGATTGAGACAACCAGGCGGTATTTGGGACGACGCCAATGGCGACGACGCACAAGTTGGATTCGTAGCGCGCTTGGTTGGTGATAATCGCGCTTAGCTCGCCCTTCGTCGATTCCATTCGCTCAACTTCGTGATCGAGATGCACACGAACACCGTGTGCTTCCAATCGAGATTTGATCCAATTCGCTTCTCGATGGTCGAGCGCCATCGGCCAAAACCATTCTTCTCGAATGAAAAAGTCTGGCGTGAGTCCAGCCGCCACGAAACATTCGATGGCTTCGATGCCGATCAAACCGCCTCCGACGACCGATGGCCGGACGGGGCCAGCGTGCTGTCGCACCTTTCGCTGCTGATACGGCGAGTCGGAGCGTGGCACGCTTTGGAGCGCGTCTGCGTTGGGTGGCCGGCCCGCGAAGCTTGGTTCGCCATGAAGTTCATGCTCAAGCCACTCGAGGTCTTGGAGCGTGACGAAGTGGCCAACGCCGACCGCATCGGAGCCGGGCCAAGGCGCACGCCGCGGCTTGGACCCACATGCGATGAGAAGCTTGTCGTACTTGAGCGTGCCGCCGCACGCGAGGCTTAGCTGACGCGCGCTCGGATTGAGGTCGCGCACGCGGTCGCGCACGCGTCGAAAGTTGAAGCGTTCGTAGGCGTCACGTTCGAGGGGCTCGATGTCGCGGTGGCTCATTTGGCCGCAGAGCACCCACATCAGCGCGGTGCGTGAGAAGAAGTTGTCGGACTCCTCGGAGACGATGGTGAGTTGTGCGCTCGGATCATGTTCTCGCACTGCGAGCGCGGCTTCCATGCCCGCCACGCCGTTTCCGATGACCACCAAGTTCACGTTCCCACCTATGCCGAGATACGCCGAAGGTTACAAACAAAAATAGGGACGATCTTCTTCATTTCGTCTTTTCATGGACACGGCCTGAGCTTCGCTTGCTACAGCGAAATGACGAAATGAAGAAGATCGTCCCCTTGCCTACTTGCCTAGCTCAATTGGCCGGAGCGGCGTCTCGTGACAAGCGCGAGGGCGAGGCCAAGACCCAGCACAGCGAGACCGAATGGCGCGCCATCTTGGTCGACGGAGCAACCACCACCCGCAAGCGAAGCGTCGACGTAGGGGTCAGGCTCAGGAACCGTGACCTCACGCCCAGCCTCGATTTCAATAGCGGGAAGCCGCGAGTTGTAGAAACGGCTTGGTACCGCGACGATGGGCTCTTGGCACTCGGTCACGCGCGTGCTGTCGACGAAACCACCGGTCGCCACCATGCCTTGGTCGCAGACGCAGGTTGGCGTCAGGTTGACCGCCACGCAGCGGCCCGAAGAACCACAGCTAAAGTCGACACAGGGGTCGGGCAGGGGGTTCGCCCCGTCGTCGTCGCGGTCACCCGGATTCAAAAAGGACATGCGCTGGTCTTGGCACACGACGCCGTCGTTACCGTCGGCGTCGACGGTTGCGCGCGCCGTTGCTCCGGGGACACAACCGCAGCCTGCGACGAGACCGTTATCGGTCTGAACGTCGCGACAGATGCCGCCTGCACCGCACGTCGCGAAGTCGCACGGCGTGGTGGTTTCTGGCAACGTCTCGGGCCACTGCTCCTCATCCACCCACGGGCACATGTCGCGTCCGTTGACGTAGCGCTCGAGCTGGATGGTGTTGGCCACATCGCCGCCCGCGACCCGCTTGAAGGTCGGATCCGACGCCATCTCTTCGGCCGAAACGCGAGTGTAAAGTCGTGTCAGGTAGGTCGCGCCGTCCATCATACCCAAGAGTGCGTCGATGTTCTCAAGCGTCGCTTCCTGTTGCATGCGCCACTCTCCCTCGTCGCCGCTCTGAGCGAGGCTTTGCTCGATATTCTCTTTCTGGCGACGCAGAAGCTCAAGGTATTGCTCGGTGCTCCCGGCCATCTGCGTGACCCATCCCTGACCGCCTGCTGCGTCGACGGCTTCGGCGACAAGCTTCGTGTAGTTCGTCTGAAGCGGACCCCAGAAGCTTTGTGCGTCTTGATAACTCCAAACAATTTGCTTTGGATCAATGCTGAGGTTCTGCCAGTTCGCGCCGCCGTAGCGCATGTCTCCGAGTACAAAAATCGCGAGGCTCATCTCGGGCTCTGCCGCAATAGCCGTGAGGCGAAGAGGAATGCTCGGTACTTCGCCGGGCAAGGTCAGCTTGAAGGGCTGAATGTCTTCGACGCCTGCGCCTGCAACGAGTTTGAGCGCAAGAAACTTCATGCCTTCGTTGATGTACAGTTCCACAATTTTCTGCATGCTCGTACCGACACGATAGCCGTTGCTGACGAGCCAGGTGTGAAGCGCTTTGGCATCGTTCGACTCAACCACAGCGGCTTCGTAGTTTCCAACTTGTTGTTGGATGTGGACGATAACGTCGCCGCCTGCGCTAGGAGGTTGATTTCCGTCTCCTCCACCGTCGCTTGCCGCCTCTGCGTAAAGCAGATCACCGAAGCAATCTTGCGGTTGCAAAAACTGTGGGCCCGTCCTGGCGTCGAGGCCGACCATGGCCGCGAGTGGGAATGTCGCCAGGCTGTTCGGGTCTGGTACTTCGGGAAGGGGAAGCACCCAGGCGAAGTCTTCGGCTGCGCCTTGATATTGAATTTGGACCGCCATCGAAACGGTCTTGTTGGGATGGACGCGGAAGATGATGCGCTCCGCGGTTTGGTCGACGGGTTGGAACCCGCAGAAAAAACCACCGCACGCATTTGCCGCGCTAGGTATGGAGAGCAGGGCGACGCTTAGCGCGACGGCCGCTCCAGTGATTTTCGTTTTCATTTGGCAAACTCCTGTGAGGTTGGTTGGGTTGGTGTTGATGGTTAAGCCAACGGTCTAAGAAAAGTGCGTCGCGCGGCTATGCGCGCGACCGGCGCCGCCGAGCGAGTGCGAGAAGGGTAAGAAGGATAAGCGACGCCCCGCTCGGCGTGCCCGCGTCTAGGCTACAGCCAGTGGCCGAGATTTCGTCTTGGGGAAGGCGGTCTCCAGGCATCGCCTGAATGTCACGGACAGCGGCGATCTCCATCACTTCGGGTAGTGTCCCGTCGTAGAACGTGTCGTAGACCGGCAGTTCGGGTGAAGAGCAGGTCACGGTGCTCGTGGGGATGCTGCCCGATGCGTCAAGGCCGCCCACCGCGACGCGACCCTTGGCGCAAACGCAGGTTGGGCGCATGTTAATGGCGACGCATTCGCCGCCTTCACCACAGCTAAAGCCGGCGCACGGGTCGGCCAGCGGGGTCTCGTCGGGGCTCTGTTGGTCACCTGGGTTGACGAACGAAACGCGTTGGTCCTGACACACCGTTGAAGCCGTGCCCGCCGACGAAAGCGCATTGCGAGCGCTCGCACCGGGCAAGCAGGCGCAGGCTGCGACCAGTGAGCCGGTGTTCTCGTCGATGGCGGGACGACAGGTGCCAGCTGCGCCGCACGTCGCGACGTCGCATGGGTTTTGGCGCTGAATCCATGGACACATGTCTTGGCCGTCTACGTAGCGCGCAAGTTGCACGGTGCGATTCACGTCTTCACCATCGATGCGCTTAAAGATGGGATCGCTTTGCATTTCCTCTGCTGAGAGTCGCGCGTACAGCCGCGTGACATAGCTTGAGTTTTCGATCATGGCTTTGAGCTTGGCGTGACCCTCGGTCACATTCTCTCCAAGCCACTGGTTTTGCGGGTCGGCGTTGAAAGTGACGTTGTCGATAATGCCCTGTGCATTACCGGCAAACTCGGTCACCCAGCCGAGACCGCCTGCCTGGTCAATCTTTTTGGCCACGGTGGCGAAGTAACCCACCGAGCTAAAACCGCCGAAGTCGTTGGCGACCCAAGGGATCTCGCTGCCTTTAGCTTCGATGTCGGGCCAGTTGGCGGGACCGAAGCGGCGGTCGGCGAAAATGTGGATGATAAGCCCCATCTCGGGCTCGGCTGCGATGGCGGTCATGCGCAGCGGAATCGAAGGCGCTTCGCCCGGAAGCGTAAATGCGAAAGGCGCAATGTCTGTCACATCGGCGCTGTCCTGAAGTTTGAGCGCCAGAAACTTCTTCCCTTCTTCGGTGTAGAGCTTGATGAAAGGCTCCATCACCGGCGTGACGCGGTAGCCATTGTCCTTGAGCCAGGCGACCAAGGCGGCGGGATCCGTTGATTCGACGGCTGCAGCGGTAAACGGGCCGACATTCTTCACGAAGCCGACGTCCACGCCTGCGTCTTCTGCCCCGGCGGACGGTAGTGCGAACGAGTCCGAGTCGCGATTGCGTGCAGCGGCAGCGCGTTGACACTCCTCGGGTACGACGAAGTTCGGGTTCGTCATCTGCTCGACCGTGCCGAACACCGACGTGTCGAGCACCTCGAGCGAGTCGGGGTCGGGCACCTCACCGAGCGGCAAGATCCACGCAAAGTCCTCTGCACTTCCCGTGTAAGTAATCTGCACCGCCATCGAGGTCGTGCCATCTGGATTGGCCACGAAAATAATGCGCTCGGCGCTTTGGTCGACGGGCTGCGTGTTGCAGAAGAAGCCTCCGCAGGCGGCGGCTGGGGAAGCGGATGCGACACCAAGCCCGAGTGCGGTGATGGTTGCGAGTAAGGTTTTATTCACCGTGTTGTTCATTGTTATTGGCTCTTCTTTCGGTCGATCTTCTGGCGTGAAGCTATTTGGTGATGCACTCGGGTAGGTCCTCTCCGGTGGGTATCAAGTAGCGCTCGACGATCGCGTGTCGGTTGTGTTGGTCGACGACGGAAACCTGCATCCTCAGCATCTTTCCTGCGAAGCAGCCCGGGCGGGCGATCACGGCCGGCCAACCAATGAACTCGGACTGGACGTCGGTGGCTTCGGAGGGGTGGAGCGTGAGCGTCACGTTGCTCTCTTGTGGTTCGCTGCTGTCGTCCGCCAGCTGCGTCTCGATCGATAGCTGTGCATTACCGGTGGCCATGTCCGCCGAGCGCACGCTGACCCAGACGTGAAACCCGCCCTGCGCGCCGCGAATGAGCGGTAGCTCGTCGCCGTCCTCGAAGGGCTCGTACTGCCACTCGCCGGTGCCGACTTCGAGTTCCCCCATCGTGGCGCATGTGCCCTCGTCCTCGCAGGTCGGCTCTGTGCAGCCGCCAAGCGCAGCGACTGAAAGCGCGCACCGCAACGAGAGGCCAAATCGGGATGGGCAGGAGAAGGTCATCCGGGCATAGATAAAGCGAATCTCGTGCCAGCGCCGCTTCGATCTGCCTATTGAAAGGAAATAACTTTGCGAAAACAAGTTCTTGGGCGGATGCCTAGCACCTCCGCCAGCAGCGTCCATGACAAGCAAGATATCGAACTGGGCGGATCCGCCCACCGAGCTTCGTGGCTGACTGGCGCACGCTGGCACATGTCAACTGCGCGCTGCTCATGACGACGGTTCGCTCGAGGCTCTTTTGATCGGCGCAAACGTGCGCATCTCGAGCGGGTTTAGCGCGACCAAGGCGATATAGATATAGGTCCGTGCGGTTTCGTTGCGCAATGACTGGCATGCTCTGGTTCGCGCAGGCTCCAGTGCTCTGCGTCGCTGTAGAGTGTGACGCCGCCATTTTGAGCCGTCACCAACACGCATGCAGTCGTCTTCCAGCGCTCGACGACATCGGGGTGCGGGTGTCCGAAGCGGTTGGCGCCGCCGACTGAGATGATGGCCAGTGCGGGGTCCACCGCCGCGACAAAGGGGTGGCTGCTCGAAGTGCGTGAACCGTGATGGGGAACCTTGACGATGTCGGCGTGCAGGTCAACGCCTGCTGTGAGCAAGTGCTCCTCGGCTTTGCGCTCGATATCGCCCGCAAAGAGGATGCTCCGTTTTCCGTGCACAACACGCAGGACCAGCGAGGCGTCGTTGAGTGAGTCAAGTGCGCTCGGGCGTTCGCACGGTGCGAGTACCTCAAAGGTGAGCCCGATGCGGTCTTGAACTTGCCCGCATAGCTCGGCGGCGAGTCGGACGCGGGTGCCCTTGGCGCGTGCCCGGCTGAGTAGGTCGCGGAAGTCCGCACTCTCCGCGGGGTGGTCGACCGCGGGGAGCCACAGCTCTTTGACGTGAATGTGGTTCGCCACCGCGTGCCACGAGGCGTAGTGGTCCGGGTGCGCATGCGAGATGACGAGAAGTTCGAGGGTCCGGACCTGTTGCGCTCGCAAGCTGTGGCTGACCGCGTCGTTTCGCGTCCATGGTTGGGCATCGTCGCCGAAGCGTACGCTGCGTCCCATGTCGACCATCGCGAACTGCGTGCCATGTCGAATCAGTGTCGCATCACCTTGTCCGACGTCGAGGACGCGCACTTCGAGTTCCGCCCCAACGTACGAAGAGAGTTTCGCTTCCAGCGGCGTCCACGTAGCCGCGATTGCGAACCCGAGCAGTGCCACCCAGCGTAATCGCCCTCCGCAGAAGAAGGCAATACACACAAGGCCGATGGCGAGCACTTCACTGGTGCTCAGTGCGCGCGTTTCGATCGTTGGCGCGCGCTCGGCGAGCGTGCATGCGACAAGGAGTAGGTCGCGAAGTCCGGAACTTACGGCGGCCGTGTAGGCGCCTTGTCCCAGCGCGCTCAGTAGAAGTTGGAGGTAGGCGAAGGGTACGAGGACGAGGCTGCTAAAAGGCACGAACAGCACGTTGCTCAGTGCCCCAATCCACGCCAGCTGGCCAAAGCAGGAAAGCACGACCGGTGTGGTAGCGACAGTGATGCGTGTCGACAAAGACGTCGCCTGTCGGACTCTAAAGATCCAGCGGCGGAGCGTGCCGTGTGACGCGGACGGAGTATCCTGTCTGGCGTGTGCGAGTACGAGACATGCCAAGTAGGACAAGGCAAAAGCGGGGCGCTTGAGGAGCGATGTGTCGTACGTCGCGGCGAGCAGCGGGAGCACCATCAAAGCCGCTTTTGCACAAGGGCGAAAGCCAAGCATTAGGGCGAAGTGAGCGCCTGCGACCATCCACGAAGCGCGCAGGGCGCTTGGTGAGCCGCCGGCAAGCAAGCCGTGCATGAGCGTCAACGGAATCACAAGGCCGTGGCATGCGCGCCGCAAATCGAAGGCGTGCAGCCAGCCTAGGAGCGAGCCGAGTCCCAGGACGACGCGTCGCAAGAACCAAAGTGCGATGAAGCTGACGACGCCAATGTGTAGGCCCGAGACCGCGAGCACATGCGCTGCACCTGATTTTCGTACGCGTTCGGCGTCGCGCGGGTCGATGAGCCCTTGGTCGCCAAGCGTGAGTGCAGAGACGAACGCCGCGGTTTGGGTATCGAGGTCGCGATGAAGTTTGGCACGTAGGCTTGCTCGAGCGTCGTGTAGCCACACGGCGACGTCTTGCGTTTGCACGCGGGATGGGTCGCCGACAAGGCGTGCGTGCCCATGTGCGCGCGGCGGCCACTCGAGCGGTTGCGAGACGTTTTGGGGCGTGGGCCAAGGGCGGATATCAAGCAGTACTCGGGCACGCGTTCCTGGCGCGAACTCGAACCCTCGAACCCAGATCCGCGCGCTGCTCGGAACGCGCTCCTGATCTGCGAGTCTCTGTCCCCGCTCGACGCGAACCAGCGCGTGCGTCGATGCGTTACCGCCTTCGCTTCGGACCTGTGTGCTGATCACTGTAACGTCTGCAACGGCGAGACCCGCAGGCACTGCGATACGCGTTTCGCTTACGGTGGGCAGCTGCCAGCTGACCAACGTTGCGAGCGTGAGCAGGGCGGCGGTGCGGCAAGGTCGGCCAGGGTTGCGAGCGAGCAGAAGGAGCGCGACGATGAGCGCCAAAGCAAGCCCAAGCCCGAGCTCCGCGAGCGGCCAGGCTCCGACCCAACAGCCGAGCGCGGGCAGCCAATCGCTCCAGCGGTGCGTCCGATGCGGGTGGAAAGACATGCTGTCCTTGCACAAGCACAGAACGTGCCCTGTAAAACCAAGTGTTATCAATGCCGCTTTGCAAAATGGGCGGCGAAATGGCGTTGCCTGGCGGCGCACGAGTTCGTTTGAAAGCGAGCTAGCGCTTGAGCTTACGTTGCTGGGCGTGCTATGGCGCCCTACAATCACTTTAACCCTTACGTATGGGTTAGTAAAAAGTATAGCAATTATGGAAGCGCTAGTTCAACTCGAATCGCCAGAGGGTAGGACCTTTTTGGTGGGAGACCTGTCCAAACGGACGGGAAAGACCGTGCGTGCTCTCCACCTCTACGAGGAGCGTGGCCTGCTTGAGCCTGCTGGGCGCAGCGATGGCGGCTACAGACTGTATGACCAACGAGCTGTGACGCGCGTTCGCTGGATCGCCAAGCTCCAAGAGTTGGGCTTTTCCCTGAGCGAGGTCCGCGTGATTTTGCAGCGTTGGGAGGAGAGCGAGAACGCGCCCGAGGCCATGCGCGATGTGACCGAACTCTACCAGGAGAAGCTCGCCGAGACGCAACGGCAGATTCAGCGCCTTCAGCAGCTGGCCGAGGAACTCAAAGCCAGCTTGGAGTACCTAGAGACTTGCGATACGTGCGATCCCGACCGCTTGGTCGATCGCTGCGGTCGCTGCGAACTGCATCCCAAAGATGCACCGGGCTTGGTCGCGGGCTTTGGCAGCAGCCCGGGCGCTGAAAAATTGGAAGCCGCAGAGAAATAGAAACAAAGCGATAAAAGACGAGGAATATGTCCAAGCAACCACAAAACTCTGCACTGAAGTTACCCATCTACATGGACTACAACGCGACGACACCGGTCGACCCGCGGGTGCTCGACGCCATGCTGCCGTTCTTCACACAGAACTTCGGCAATGCTTCGAGTCGGAGCCATAGTTTTGGCTGGTCGGCGGAGGACGCTGTCGACGCTGCCCGCGAAGAAGTGCGCAAGCTCATCGGCGCGCGTAGTGGCAAGGAGATTATCTTCACCTCGGGGGCCACCGAAAGCGACAACCTTGCCATCAAGGGTGTTGCAGGCTTCTACAAGGGGAAGGGTAACCACATCATCACCGGCAAGACCGAGCACAAGGCGGTGCTCGACGCTTGCAAGCGGCTTGAGCGCGAAGGGTACGATGTGACCTACCTCGACGTCGACGAAAACGGGCAGGTGAGCGCCGATCGGGTTCGCGAAGCCATCACCGACAAGACCATTCTTGTTTCACTGATGCTTGCGAACAACGAGATCGGCACGGTGCATCCCATTCGCGAAATCGGTGCGGTCACGCGTGAGGCAGGCGTTCTGTTTCATTGCGACGCGGTCCAGGGCGTCGGTAAGGTTGAGTTCGACGTCGAGGACATGAACGTCGATTTGGCGAGCATCACCGCTCACAAAATGTATGGCCCAAAGGGGATCGGCGCGCTTTACGTTCGTCGCTCGAAACCTCGGGTGCGCTTGCTCGCCGAGATCGACGGCGGCGGTCACGAGCGCGGCATGCGTTCGGGGACGCTCAACGTACCGGGCATTGTCGGTCTTGGTAAGGCCGCACAGATTTACAACGAAGGTTGGCGAGAAGAGGCCGAGAAACTTCGTGGGCTTCGCGATCGGCTGCGCCGCAAACTTTGGTCAGAGCTCGATGAACTCTACCTGAACGGTGCCGACGATCCATGGCGCCACCCGGGCAACCTCAACGTTTCGTTCGCGTTTGTCGAAGGGGAAGCGATGATGATGGCCATCAAAGACGTCGCGGTCTCTTCTGGCAGCGCGTGCACCAGCGCCAGTCTTGAGCCGAGTTACGTGTTACGCGCGATTGGCGTTGACGAGGAGCTCGCACACACCTCCATTCGTTTCAGCGTTGGCCGGTTTACTACCGAAGAGGAAGTGGACTACGTGGGACAGTTGGTCGTCGAGCAAGTCAAGCGTCTGCGCTCGCTCTCGCCGCTGTACGAAATGCATCAAGAGGGCGTGGACCTCAAATCGATTCAATGGACGGCGCATTAGAGGATTTTCAATTTTGGGTGCCAAACCCTGGGAAGGCTAGAAAGGTACAGCATGGCGTATTCAGATAAAGTTATCGATCACTACGAAAACCCCCGAAATGTAGGGACTCTCGACAAGGAGGACGAATCCGTGGGTACGGGTTTGGTGGGTGCGCCGGCGTGCGGAGACGTGATGCGTCTTCAAATCCGCGTAAACCCTGAGACCCAGGTCATTGAAGATGCGAAGTTCAAGACCTTCGGTTGCGGTAGTGCCATCGCCTCGTCCTCACTCGCCACCGAGTGGATCAAAGGCAAGAACATCGACGAAGCCGAAGCGCTCAAAAACACCGCTATCGTCGAAGAACTCAACCTTCCACCCGTCAAGATTCACTGCTCGGTGCTTGCCGAGGACGCCATCAAGAGCGCGATCGCGGACTTCCGCAAGAAGCAAGCCGAGCGCACGAAAGGGGTGGCTGAGTCTGCGCCACAAACGGAAGGCGAAGTGGTCCCGTGATGACGTCGGCGTCACCAACGAGCGGAAGTGCTTCGAGCCCGAACCCGGCTGTGCCCGTGGACATCGAACTCACGCCAAAGGCCATCGAGATGGCGAAAAAGGCCATCGCGCGCCGCGATACACCGACCGAAGGACTTCGGCT
This sequence comes from uncultured Polyangiales bacterium, assembly GCA_964487255.1. Lineage (GTDB taxonomy): Bacteria > Myxococcota_A > Polyangia > Polyangiales > CAZAQV01 > CAZAQV01. The sequence goes on from CAZAQV010000011.1 coordinate 98,416, forward strand.
CGGCGTTCGAGGCGGCGGTTGCTCCGGCGTTTCCTACGCGATCGAGTTCGCCGACAAGGTGCGGACCAAAGATCACGTGTTCGAGTTCGACGGGCTAAAGGTCATCGTCGACCCCAAGAGCCTCGTCTACTTGCGTGGCTCGATACTCGACTACGAGTTCAAGCTCATGGAACACGGCTTCAAGTTTCGTAACCCTAACATGAAGCGGGGTTGCGGGTGCGGCGAGTCGTTCTCGATTTGAATGCCTAACGACCCCTTCACGCTGCTCAAGTTGCCGCGCACCTTCGCCGTCGACCTGGACGCCGTCGAGCGACGTTACCGCGCGCTGCAAAAGGCGCTACACCCCGACCGGTTCATGCAGGCATCAGCCTCGGAGCGTCAGCTCAGCATGCAAAAGGCCATGGACGTCAACGAGGCATACCGTGCGCTCAAGGACCCACTGCGGCGTGCCGAGGCGCTTCTCGCCGCACAGTCCGGCGCCGCGGAGACGAGCGCGGAGCGCGAGAGGCGGACCAGTGACGGCGCCATGATGTTCGAGATGATGGAGCTTCAAGAGGCGCTTTCGGACGCCAAAGATGGGAGCGCTGAGCAGCTCGCCGCCGCCGCCACTGCGATCGATGCGCGTTACCGATCGCAGCTGCAGCGCTTGGAGCAAGCTTTCGATGAGAGTGCGGCTGCGCAGAGTGATTGCGCGCAGCTCGTCGACGGGCTTCGTTACCTGACCCGCCTCCGAAGCGAAGCACAACGACTTTTGCGGAAGGAAACGCGATGAACGTGCGAGGACAAAGAAACAGATTTGCTAAGAGCAAATCTATGGTTCGACTCGGAGCCGTGAAGAGGCAGGGACAGGGCGCGATGAACGTGCGAGGACAAAGAAACAGATTTGCTAAGAGCAAATCTATGGTT
>CAZAQV010000011.1:99421-187267 GCA_964487255.1 uncultured Polyangiales bacterium
CGACTCGGAGCCGAGAAGAGCCGAAGGTAGACCGATGGCGCTACTCCAAATCGAGGACCCTTCGGCGGCGCCAGTGGCGGTCGGTATCGACCTGGGTACGACCCACTCGGTCGTGGCCTACGTAGCCAGCACGGGTGCGCCGGTTGCGATCTACGACTGTGATGGTCAGGCACTTGTTCCGTCTGTGGTGCGCTACCGTGACGACGGTGGCGTGGAGGTCGGCGAAGACGCAGCAAAAAAAGCCGTGCTCTTTCCCAACCAAACCATTTCGAGCGCAAAACGTTGGATGGGACGTGCCGCGAGCGACCACAGTGCCGAGGAGCTTCGCCACGTGCGCCTGAGCGAAGGCGATTCGCTCGTGCGCTTTGCGGTGAGTGACGATCGCTCGGTCTCGCCCGTTGAAGTCAGCGCCGACATCCTGCGTGCACTTCGCAACCGCACCATCGAGGAACTTGGCGACATCGGAGGCGTGGTGATTACCGTTCCGGCCTACTTCGACGACGCGCAGCGGCAGGCCACCAAAGACGCGGCGAAGTTGGCTGGACTGAACGTCTTGCGTTTGCTGAACGAGCCCACGGCTGCAGCCCTCGCGTATGGACTGCGCGAAAAACGCAACGGCACATTTCTGGTCTACGACCTCGGTGGCGGCACCTTCGATGTGACGCTGCTTTCGCTCGACGACGGTGTTTTCCAAGTGCGTGCCACAGGAGGAGACTCGCTACTCGGTGGGGATGACTTCGACCGCGCTTTGCTCGCCGACATGGCGAAGCGAAACGAGCTCGACACGGCCAACTTCGATGCTGCCGACATGCGGTCGCTCATGCAGTGCGCGCGCGAGGTGAAGCACCGGCTGACGGAAAAGTCGAGGACGGAGCTGCGCTGGCAACGACCCTCGAGCGGCGAAGAGCACACCTTCGTTGTGAGCCGCGCGATGTTCGAAGCTGCGACCGAGGCGCTCGTCGAGCGGACGCTCAAAGTGTGCCGACAGGTGCTCGCGGACGCAGAGGTGGAGGCGACGTCGCTCGATGGCGTGATCTTGGTCGGTGGCGCGACGCGCATGCCAGTGGTGCGACGTTCGACCGAGGCGTTCTTCGGGATGCCCCCGCTGGCCAACATCGACCCGGACTTGGTGGTGTCGATGGGGGCGGCCATCCAGGCCGAATTGCTCGCATCTTCCGAGCCGCGAGAAGACGTGCTCTTGCTCGACGTGCTGCCGCTTTCGCTCGGTGTCGAGACCATGGGCGGTGTGGTCGAACGCATTTTGCCGCGCAATACGCCCATTCCAACGGCGGCTGCTCAAGTGTTTACGACCTACGCGGACGGTCAGACGGGGTTTGAGCTGCACGTCGTGCAAGGCGAACGCGAACTCGCCCCGGACTGCCGCTCGCTTGCGCGGTTTACCTTGCGAGGCATTCCTCCAATGGCTGCTGGGTTGGCGCGACTTGAGGTCCGTTTCGAAGTCGATGCCGATGGCATCCTGAATGTGACAGCGCGAGAACAGACAACCGGCATCGAGCAGTCCGTTGAGGTCAAGCCATCGCACGGGCTGAGTGACGAGCAGATGGAAGCCATGCTTATTGCGGCCTTTGAAAATGCCGAGTCGGACGTTCAGCGCCGGATGCTTGCCGAGCGACGCATCGAAGCGCGCAGGCTCATCGAGGCAACCCAGCGCGCTATTGCGGCTGACCGCGACCTTCTGGAGAGCGATGAACTGGAAGAGATCGGGCAGGGCATGGCTAGGCTTGCGGAGACGATGGCAGGCGACGACCCGGAAGCGATTGCCGACGCGGTGGACGAACTCGATCGCGTTTCCAAACCTTTCGCGGGGCGACGCATGGATCGAAGCATCCGCCGGGCGTTGTCGGGGCGTTCTCTTGACGCGGTGGAGCAGGAGACTGCGCATGCCGAGGGCATCGAGGCGCATCTTGGCGACGAAGGAAAGGGTGAGTAGCGATGCCGATCGTTCGTTTCTTGAATATCGACAAAGAGGTTGAAGTTGAGGAAGGTAGCTCGATTCTCGACGCGGCCCGCAAGGCCGGCGCCCCAGAGGGCGACCGCTGCGGCGGCGTATGTGCCTGCTCGACTTGTCACGTTTATGTCCGAGAAGGCCTCGACGAGCTGACCGAAGCCGAAGACGAAGAGCTCGACATTTTGGAAAAAGCGTTCGCGCCAGAGTTCAACTCAAGGCTCGGCTGCCAGGCTAAGATTGAAGGCGACGGGCCCTTCGAGATCGTGATCTCGCAAGAGAGCTACGAAGCGTTTCTCGACGAGCACCCCGACGAAAAAGAACGTATCAAGGCCAGCTGGCGCGACATCCGTTAGCCCAAGTGGCGTCGGCATCCTGTCTCATTCGGGCCCCGGCTCCCATTGAGACTCGGGTGTGCAAAGTTCGTAACGTCATCTAGCGTCGAAGGCTGCTTGACAGATGACGCTCTGCTAGTCAGGTTTTCGTATCTTAGCTGGTGGGCTGTCGTCCCACCCGTCCATCGAGAGGAACTTGTATATGAGACGCGCCATGCTCGCCCGCCCGACCACCCCTGTTGTGTGTTTTTTCACTTTTTTACTTAGTGTTTCCGCGTTCGCATGTGGCGACGATGACGGCAGTATAAACCCGGATGCGGGTGATGGTGCGGTCGAAGGCGGTCCCAACCCCGAAGGCGGTCCCAATCCCGAAGGTGGTCCCAACTCCGAAGCCGGCACGGATGCGGGTCCTCTGAGTTGCGATCAATCGCGCGTGGGTACCGCCTGTGAAAACGAGGGTGTGCCTTGTGGCGATGGCGAAGGCCTTTGCGTCACAGCGCGCGGTCTGGGCGGCATCGGTGGTCCAGAGGACCCGATCGAAGATTTGCCCGAGGGGACAGACCCCGAAACGGTGTACGAAGCGCTTGCGTTCGCGAACGGTTACTGCGCGCCCAAAGGCATCAAGACGTTCAGCGATCCCACCTCGTGTGACCCAAACATGGCAGACTCTTGCGGGGCCTGTGCTTCGTGTATCCCGCTTTCGGGTGGCAACGACCCCGTCGTGATGTGCTTGCGTAACTGCGAGCGCTCGTGGACAGACCAGACATGTCCAACGGGCAACGCGTGTATCGGCCTTACTTCGGGCGGAGGCGTGTGCCTTTGGGGCGATTGCCTTAGCGATGACGAGTGTCACGTTACACGTGTCGATACGAATGGAAACGGCGAGATCGACCCGTACGACCCCGACACGAACCCCGATGGTGACCGGCTCAAGTACTTCACGGACGCGGACATCACCGACTTTGCCGCGTCGTGTAACCAGGCGATGGGTCGCTGCGAGCACTCGGGAACACCGAATGCCCAAGCCGGTGACCCTTGTGCCCACAATTTCGAGTGCGAAGCGAACGGCGTGTGCTCCGACGGTGTATGCACCAAGTTCGACTGCGACCTGGCTGGCAACGAGTGTGCGGGCGATGGGGTCTGCATCGATAGCCAGTGCATGAAGGGCTGCCGCTGGGGTGTGTATACAGACGATGACCCTGCGAAAGGTCCTGCTGATTGCGCAGCAGGCCAGTCGTGCGTGTGGGATGGCACGAACACAACGGGTGTCAACGGTGGTTGCGTCGCGGGAAGTTACACCGACGTTGCCGACAGCAATTTTGGTCAAACCTGTCTCGAGGATTCCGAGTGCTACTCACCAAACGGTCAGGGGAGTTGTTTCGGCTTTCCGGGGCTTGGGTTGCCGCGGCAGTGTGCCGTGGAGGGATGTGGCGTGGGTCCGGAAGGCGCGACGCTGTGCGGCGAAGGCAACGCATGTGTTAACTTCGGTGAGTTCCAGCTGTGCGCGCCGACGTGCACCGCAGGTTCGCAGTGCGACGACGGCCTAGCATGTCAGATCCCCGCGAACGCCGACTCTGGCTTTTGTGTGCCCTTTTGCCAGAACGATGCTGAGTGCGCGACAGGCACCTGTAGCAAGGGCGACGGTGCAAACGTCGGCCTGTGCGAGACCACCTGCACGGACAAGAACGGCTGCGGCGAGGGTCTTGCGTGTTACGGCATTGCCGACGAGCCCCAGACGCCGGACGGCGGCGTGGATGGGGGCGACGCTGGCGCGGCGGAGCCAGGCGGCTTCTGCATCGATGTTTGTCAGGTGGATGAAGAGTGCCCCGACGGTACGGTTTGCAACTGGCGTCTAGGCGGGTTCACCAACGACAACGTCTTCGTTCGCAACGGCCGCTGCACAGCAACTTGCGCAAATGACGATGCCTGCACCGTGGAGGGCGAGGTCTGCTCCTCCGCCAACGACAGCTCCGATGCGAAGGCTTGCAGCATCTGGTGTGACACGGCGGGCCAATGTGGCGACACGCAGGGCTGCCTGTACTTGCCACCGGGCACCAAGATCGGTGCGGTGACCATCGAAAACTCCTACGGTCTTTGCACCGACTCGTGTGCAACCGCCGCCGACTGTGCAGCAGGCGCCGCGTGCCGTGCGACGATCGAGGGGGACAACCCGGTCTGCATTGCAAGCTGCACCGACACGGCGCAATGCCGCGAGGGCGAGACCTGCAACATCGCAGACGGCGCGACCGAGGGCAGCTGCGAGACGGCTGCCTAGAGTCAGCAATCTGTAGGGCATCGGGGCAGTTTGAGGGGAACTCCCACTCAAACTGAACGCTTACGGTTGTCCCGGGGGGATGGATGTGGCATGACCTCCGTCCCCCAGGGAAAGCTTCAAGACCATGTACATTTTCACCGGAAAACACAAACGCAAGTCCACCAAAGGCAACCGTCTCAAGGCGAAGAAAAAGGCCAAGAATCGCCGGCGGGTCAACGGTATGCTCGGTCGGAAGTTGGCGTCCAAGAAGGGCCGCTCAGGTTCGTAACAGGCCCAACTGCAGGTCGCGCCATGTCTGACCGCAAGTCTATCTTTGTCGTAAGCGACTCGACCGGTGAAACCGCCGAGCGCGTCGTGCGTGCGGCGCTCCTTCAGTATCCGGACCACCGGGTGCGCGTTCGACTCTTTACTCGCGTCCGCGACGAAGCTGGGGTTCGCAAGACCCTCACCACTGCACGAGAGCTCGGCTCTCTCGTGGTCTTCACGATCGTCTCCCCAGAGCTACGCGAGTACTTCCACAGCTTTGCCCACGAGCAGCGTGTCGAGGCCGTGGACGTGATCGGCGGCCTCATCCACAAAGTCGGTACGTTCCTCGAAGCTGAGCCGCTCAACCGTCCTTCGGCGACCATGCCGCTCAGCGAAGAATACTTTCGACGCGTCGAGGCGATCGAGTTTGCAGTCAAGAGCGACGACGGTAAAGAGCCTCGGAACTTCCGCAAAGCCGACCTCGTTTTGGTCGGAGTGAGCCGCACCAGCAAGACACCGCTGTCGACCTACCTCGCGGGGCGTGGGCTTCGTGTTGCGAACCTTCCCCTGGTGTTGGGCGTGACGCCGCCGCCCGAAATCTTCGATGTCGAGCCTTCGCGCGTGATCGGTCTCACGATCAACATCGAAAAATTGCTCGAAATCCGCCAGAAGCGGCTCGCGCAACTCGGCATGACCGGTGAGGCGAACTATGGGCTACGTGATCACGTCAAAGCGGAGCTTGATTTCGCGCACGGAATCTTCCGCACCAAGCCGGGCTGGACGGTCATCGACGTCAGTGGGCGGGCGATCGAAGAGACAGCCGCGATCATTCTTGAGCGCTACAAAGACCGCGAATACGGTCGATCCACGGGCACGACCCGTACCCCAGCTTCCTAGCGCCCAGACCCCGTGATTCCCACTCGTGGGCCGCCGCAGCTCCATGATACAGTGCGTGGGTGACCGGAGATGCTGTCGAACTGCCGCGCCCATTCGGCCGGTACACGCTGCACGAACGTCTCAATGTCGGTGGGATGGCCGAAGTTTATATTGGGAGCACCCGCGGGATCGGCGGCTTCGAAAAACAGGTCGCCATCAAGGTCATTCACCCGCGTTACTCCCAGGACCGCCACTTCGTCCAAATGTTGATTCAAGAGGCGAAGCTCACCGTCCTGCTCAACCACGTCAACATCGTGCAGACGTTCGATTTGGGGCGAGAGGGGGACAACTACTTCATTGTCATGGAGTACATCAACGGTATCGATGCCTTCCGGCTCGCCAAGCGTGCGAAGGCACGCGGCGAACAACTTCCGGTCGACGTGTGCGTGCATGTAATCGCTGAGGTTTGTGCCGGTCTCGACTACGCGCATCGGCGTCGTGACGAGCAAGGGCGTGCGCTGAACATCGTCCATCGCGACGTCTCGCCACAGAACGTGCTGCTCTCGTTCGACGGCGAGGTCAAGGTCACCGACTTCGGCATCGCGAAGGCAGCACTCTCCGACAACGACACCGAAGTGGGCGTCATCAAAGGCAAGTATCACTATATGTCTCCAGAGCAGGCGTGGGGCGACCCTGTCGACCCACGAGGAGATGTATTCTCGGCTGGGCTGGTTCTCTATGAGCTGCTGACCGGTGACCTCGTGTACCGCAGCAAGAACATTGTTCGGCTTCTTGACGAGGTGCGTCGAGCAGATATCAAGCCGCCCCACCATCGACGAAGCGACCTGCCGTGGGGGGTTGTGGACATCGTCATGCGCGCGTGCGCGAAGCGCCCGGGTGACCGCTATCAATCCGCCGGCGAAATGAGTCAGGCGCTGCGCGAGTTTCTTTATTCCGAGTATCCGCAGTTTCGCACCAACCAACTCGTTGACGTGACAGTGCGTCTTTTTGAGGACGACCTCGACACGGGCGAGTCGAGCATGGTGTCGTCGCAGTCCATGCCGGCGATGGCTAGCGGCGAATACCGGCCTGACCCCGATCAGAGCGTGCTGTTTGGCATGAGCGAGCTCGCCAAAGCGGCAGATGAGGCGCCGCCGTCGTTTTCGGAGCCGGCCTCGCAGCAGGGGCCCACGGTCGATTTTCGCGCGTTACGTCGGGCGGAGGCAGATGTTCCCGACATCGCAGAGTTTGAGGACGAAAAGACCGTCTTCGAGGCCACACCCTATGGCGCCAGCGGCGAACACGACGAGCTTGGCGGTGTGGAGGAGACGGCCTCTGAAGAGGTGGTTTCTCCGGTCAAACCACCTTCGCTCCTGCAGCGTGCTGCCTCCAGCATGGGCAGCTTGCCGCCCGCCGCAGGACCGAAGCACGGCGGTTTTGCTCCACCGCCGCAGGGAGCCAGCGGTTTCGGTCCACCACCGCAAGGAACCAGTGGTTTCGGTCCACCGCCGCAAGAGGCAAGTCTCTCTGGACCGGCGCCTCCACCAGCTCCGTCGAGTCAAGCGCCACCTGTCGTTTCAGGTTCGACAGCGCCGCGTCGCGATTGGCGCCCGGTCGTCTTGATCGGCGGCGCTGCTCTTGGGGTCGTAGCTGTCAGCTTGCTCGCGTTTCTTATCTTCAAGGCAGTCCGGGGCCCCTCGAGCATCATGATGCATGTCGTTTCAATCCCCCACGGCGCAGAGGTATGGGTCAACGGCACGCGCGTACGTGGCGTGACGCCTCTGCGTTCTCTTCAGCCGATACCCGCGGGAGGTTCGGTCGACATGGAAGTCCGACTTGAGGGCTACGAGACGTGGAAGCAGAGAGTCCGGGTCTCGAACGAAACGAGTAGTGTGGTCGCACCGCTCGACCCGTCTCCCGCCGTGCTCCAGGTCGTGACTGACCCGCCTGGCGCCAGGATATCGGTCAACGCCAAAGTCATCGGAAAGTCTCCTCTTCCCGTTGAAGGCCTCGAAGTCGGTCAGACCGTGCTCGTCCGAGCCGACAAGCGAGGGTACATTTCTCGAAGTGAGTCGATCGAAATCGCGAAGACCGAAGATGCGGTTTCGATCGAGCTCAAGAGGCGGCGCTAAGCTCCATGTTGTCGATGAGTCTCACCCCTTCGACGGACGCCGCACACAAGATGACTGCGTCTTCACAGACTTGGTCCGCAAAAGGCAGTAGCGATCCACGCTCGACCACCTCGACATAGTCGATGCTGTCAAAGCTATCTTCGATAGCCCGATAGACGAGGTCGCGAAGTGTCTTGGGGTCTCGGCAACCGTCTGTGAAGCGCTCTGACGCCTGCGATAGTGCAGCATAAAGAGCGCTCGCGCGCTTCCGACCAGCGGCAGAGAGACGCGCATTGCGCGATGAACACGCGAGCCCGCTTGGCTCACGCACAATCTCAGCGGCGACGACCTGTGTGGCGAGCAGCAGGTCGTGTTGCAAGCGACGAATGATCGCGAGTTGCTGATAATCTTTTTTGCCGAATACCGCGATGCAGGGGCCTGCCAACACCAGGAGCTTGGTGACGATAGTGGCCATGCCGACGAAATGTCCCAGGCGGTGTGCGCCCTCGAGCTGCGTGCAAAGCGCATCGGGAGGTGTGACTTGGGTTCCGGTTTTCGACTGACGCATTTCTGCGGTGCTGGGCGTAAACACAAGGTCGACACCAGCGCCTCTGCAGGCCTGTAAGTCGCTTTGCAGTTGGCGCGGGTAGGCTTCGAGGTCTGCAGAGTCGTTGAACTGCGTGGGGTTCACAAATACGGAGAGTGTGATGAAATTTGCGCCCGCTTCACGTGCTGCTTGGATGAGCGAAAGATGCCCCTCGTGCAGCGCGCCCATGGTGGGCACAAGTCCGACGCGCTGACCACGGGCTCGTCGGTACTCGAGCTTCGTTCGCCAGTCTTCGGCGCGCTCAACCTGCTCCATAACGGCACTCGTCGTCCGGGCCGCCAACGAGCTTGAGCGGCGGCTCCGCGCTCTTGTCGTGGAAACTGTGTGCATCTTCGGGGAAGCTACCGCTGGTGACGGCGTCGACGTATGCACGTGCCGCCTCGACGCCCAACGCGTAGAACGACGCAAACTGGCGCACAAACTTCGGCTGAAAGTCACCGATCATGCCGAGTAGGTCGTGACCCACGAGAACTTGACCGCCGCAATCGGGGCCTGCACCGATGCCGATCGTGGGGACGTCGATGCGTTCGCTGATCGATTTCGCAAGCTCGCGTGGAATACCTTCGAGCACGATGGAGAACACGCCAGCCTCGACCAGCGCATCGACGTCCTTGTCGATGCGCTCTGCGTCGTGGCCTTTGCCCTGGACCTTGAAGCCACCCATCGCGTGAACGTGCTGCGGCGTGAGTCCGACGTGGCCCATCACAGGGATGCCCGCGCTCACCATTGCGCGTACCTTGTCGGCGACATGGACGCCGCCCTCGAGCTTGACCGCGTGTGCACCACCTTCTTTGATGAGGCGCCCTGCGTTGAGCACCGCCTCGTCCATGCCTCCGTGGTAGGTCAGAAAAGGTAAGTCGCTCACGATGAGCGCACGCGAGCTACCACGAGCGACACAGCGTGTGTGATAGATAACGTCTTCGAGGGTAACCGACAGCGTGTCGTCCATCCCTTGAATGACCATGCCCAGCGAGTCGCCGACCAAAATCGCGTCGACCCCGGCTTGGTCGAACATCTTGGCAAACGAGGCGTCGTAGGCCGTCACCATGGTGCGACGCGAGGGTTTGCGAACGAACGAGGGTACAGTGACCTTCTTCGCGAGTTTCATGCTTACCTTTCGGGTCGCGGCAAGTGTCCACGCCCACCCTGAATGTAGAGGGGGAGCTAGCCGTTCGCAAGGCCCGCTTGGGCCTGCTCAGCAGCGCTTCGGATCTCCGGCAGATCGTACTCTTCAGCTAGTACCTGGGCGCGCTTGAGCATGGTGTTTGCGGCGTCGGTCTTGTCGGCTTTGGCGAGCAGTTCGCCCGCTCGAAGGTGAAACCGCGCGCGCTCCTCTTCAACCCGGGTGGAGTCGCAAAGCATGCGGTAGAGGTCGGCGGCCTTGGTGTGCTCACCGTCTGACTCGCAAAGCTCGGCCAGCGCGACGGTCGCCTCCGTGGGGAGGCGTAAGTCTTCTCGCTCAATGAAAATAGCGACGACCTGTTCGAGTTCGGACCGGGCCGCTTTGGGCTCTCCGGCATCGAGCAGAGCCAGGCCAAGAGCCTGTCGCATCATCCAGTGGTCTCCCCCGTCGAGGTCGAGGGCAGCGCGCAGGACGTCGACGGCTTCGTTCGGGTGCCCGCAGCGGCGCAGGAGGTTGCCAAGTTCGTAATATGCCGCGGGGCTGTGGGGCAGCGCTTCGACTGCCTTTTGCATTTCCTCGATCGCTGCGTCCGTGTGGCCCTGCTCAAGTTGATGGTTGGCGATGGCCGCGTGCGCTTGGATGCGGGCGACACCCCCTTCGTCGGGTGCGATGCGAGACAAGAAGGTCACAAAGTGCTCTTGGGCCTTGCTGCCGCGCTCTGCGAGACGATAGGCTAGCCCCAGCTCGTAGTGGAGGTAACGCGGGTCGGCAGCGTCTTTGAGCAACTTTTCGAACTCAGTGACTGCGCTTTCCGCTTCGCCTCGAAAGGTTGCTTCGAGCGCCTCGTGAAACGCGGGGCCATAGCTGTCGTACTCAAAAGCTTGATCCTCTTCGGTGGGTTCGGCACTGCGCATCAAGGCGTACAGGCTTGCAGGTGCGGGGGGCGCCATGTCTTCGCGGGGGCCGCCGACCAACCGACTTCGGTCGCTTTGCTCCAGCATGGCGTGCAGCTGCGTGCGGAGGCTCTCGTCGTGAGCGACCTCGAGCGCTCCGTGAATTTCGTCTTCGGCCAGGTCGAGTTGTCCGCTGTCGATCAGATCTTTGGCTTCGGCGAGTCGACGTCGCGCGATTTCATCGCAGCAGTGCGCGATGCGGAACTCGATCGCGGAACGCCCTTCGGTGTCTGACTTGGGGGTCTTGGCGAGTGCTTTTTCGAAGCGTAGTTTTGCGCTACCGGGGTCACCCTCTTCGAGCAGCTTCTCGGCGGAAGCGCGCTCTTCGTCGGGAGTCGAACCACTGAAGATCTTTCGTAACAGGGACATAATCTAACGTTTGCTCTTCTTGTCCATCCGTTGAATCGCCGCCGATTTGAGCGACCCCGCGACATTCTTGCTCTTGGCAAGCCGCTTGAGGTCGTTGTCGCGCAAGTGGCTCAGAAACTTGAGCGCAATACCAACCGGGGTCTTCGGGTTGAAGATGAGGCTTCTCTTTACATCGTAGTTTCTCGTCCACTCACGACGGTTCGCGATGTAGCGTAAGATGTCTTCGCCGATTTCGCGCGAGTTGGCAAAGGCAGCAGCCTCTTTGTCTCGCATTTTTGGGGACTTGACTGCGGACATGGCGACCTGCTTGTTGTTGTCGCGAATGATGATTGCACGCGCCGCCGCGTCCCCGATCATCGCCAGTCGCATCTTTTCGGGCGGGCTCATGTTGGCAATGCGAAATGAGAGGGGTTTGAACTTATCGCTCAGCTGCTCGGACTCGGGTTGATCGGAACCCTGCTCGAAGACTTCTTCGCTGTCTTCGTCGAGTTCGAGGGCTTCGCTAAAGATGTTGTCTCCAGGGAGTGGTTCGTCGCTCGCCTCGGGAATCAGCTGGCCCCGTAAAGCCTGGGCGTGCTCTTTGAAACAGGGAATGCCGGTCAGTTCGAGGCCGTTGCGCGCCGCGAGTTCGATGAGTCGGTCCGCTGTCGACATGCGTGTGTTCTTGTTCTTGTAAAGCGCTTCGATGATCGCGGGGTAGGCCAAGACACGTTGCTCGTTTAGAGCGATGGTTTCGCACAGTTCTTCGCTTGCGGTCTTGGCGACCTTCTCGACCGTCTTGGCGGCTGTTGCCCCGTTGAGTACGAGCGCGGACTGAACCTGGGCGTGCCCTGCGAACACCTCCGCGAGGTGGTTGAGAATTTCTGGGGGCATCGCGCCCGCGCAAGCTGGAACGATGACGTTATCGGGTAGATCGGCCAACGACTTGGAGGCCGCGTCGCAAACGGCCTGGTCGTCGTCGAAAGCCAGTTGCGTCAGCAACGTCACGAGGTCGGCACCCTTTGCGGGAACCATACCGCGCGCCGCCATCATCTTGGCGGGACCCGGGGCGTTAGGGTTGGCAAAACGATGAAGGCTCTCGGGCAGAGCCTCTACGGGTAGCGGCAATGGTCGCAGGTTCTCGCTCATCACATGCAGAGCTTGAGACCGTCGCCGCGGTCCTTGCACATCAAGCCAGGGTTACAGTCGATACCTGACGCGCAAGGGGCGTTTTGAGCGCCTTTGCCCATGCACAGCTTGAGGCCGTCGCCGCGGTCGCGGCAGAACAAGCCCGAGCTGCAATCGGTGCCAACCGCGCAGGGCGCCCCCGTTACGCCGCCTCCCATGCACATGGACACGCCGTCGCCGCGGTCGCGGCAGAACGTTCCCGAACCACAGTCGACGCCAGAATTGCAGTACGGGTAACCCTGCGTGGCTGTGTCCCAGTCGGAACGACGTGTTGCGCCGCTGTTGTCGGGCGCTGCGCCTTGACCTGGTGGGGGCGGATACGGTTGCGCCTGAGGGTAAGGCTGCGGCTGTGCAGCGGGTGGAGGAGCTTGCTGCGTCGCAGGAGGATAGTCTTGCGGCTGTTGGCCGTAAGCGTTGGTGTTCTGTTGAGGGGGCGCGTAGTTGCCTGCCCCATCGGTGCAGACTGGCATGCTGTCCGTCGGTCGCCGCTCACATCGCATCCCGTGCACGCAGTGTGAGTGTTTTCGACAGGGCGCACCGACCAGCCCGCCTCCCATGCAGGCGCGTACGCCGTTGCCCCACTTTCCGCAGCGTTGCCCCTGCATGCACTCGTGATGCTTGCGGCAGTAGAGGGCCTGGTTTGCCGCTGCCGCTTGCTGTTGGGTGACCGGTAAACAAACTTCGCCTTGCGCGTCTCGACTACATTGTGTGCCCTGAGGGCAGTGCGCGCCGCTCGGGCAGAGTGTGAGATCGGTTTGAGGTTGAGCCGCTCCTGCGTAATGAGTGCGGCGACGACAAGCTGTGAAAGTAAGTGCGCTCAGTGCGAGCAAGATGACGATGTTACGCATTGGGTTTCATTTCTCCCGATTTGAGACGGCCCATGTAGGCGTTGAGGGCAGAACCCACCTTGCCAGAGAGTATGTACATTCCAAGAACGTTTGGAAACGCCATCCCCAGAATCATCAGGTCAGAAAAGTCCATCACTGCACCCAAGTCAAGGACGGCTCCCGCTACAACAAATACGAGAAAGATCGACCGATAGACCCGGCTGGCATTGGGTGAATCCCCAAACAGGTATGTGAAACTTCGCTCTCCGTAATAGCTCCACGAGATCATCGTCGAAAACGCGAAGAAGAACACCGCGACAGTGAGAAGCGCCGGAAACCAAGAGATTTTCGAACCGAACGCCCATGAAGTCATCTTGACGCCGTCGAGGCCCTCTTGCTCGTGGGCGCCCGTGATCACGATGACGAGTGCCGTCATCGTGCAGACCACGATGGTGTCGATGAATGGCTCGAGTAGGGCGACGATGCCTTCGCGAATGGGTTCATTGGTGGCTGCAGCAGAGTGGGCGATCGATGCTGATCCGACGCCCGCCTCATTCGAAAACGCGGCTCGTTTGAAGCCTTGCACAAGGACGCCGAGAAAACCGCCGATGCCGGCTTCCATGGAGAATGCGCGCGAGAAGATTTCACCGACGGCCCACGTGACCCTGTCGGTGTTTTGCAGGATGATCCACATGCCGGCGAGCAGGTAGAGGACACACATGAACGGAACGACGACGCCTGCGACCGTACCAATGCGACGAATACCGCCCAGGATGACCACAGCGACGAGCAGCGCGAGGAGGAGTCCGAAAATCAACCGGCCAATGTCGTCTGCGAAAAACGGGAGCATGGTGCCAAGTTGCCGCGCACTTTGGTTGGCCTGAAACATATTGCCGCCACCAAAGCTTCCGCCGATACACAAGATCGCAAAAAGAACTGCGAGCACTTTTCCAAGTCCCACCATGTTCTTCTCTCGTAGTCCGTCTTCGAGGTAGCGAAAGGGGCCGCCCGAGACCTTGCCATTTTCGACGCGACGATACATTTGACCGAGCGTGCATTCGGTGAACTTCGATGTCATGCCGAGCGTGCCGGCTACGATCATCCAGAAGACAGCGCCCGGACCGCCGGCCGCAACCGCGACCGCGACGCCTGCGATATTTCCGAGCCCAACCGTCGCCGAAAGCGCGGACGAAAGTGCCTGAAAGTGGTTGACCTCACCTTCGTCACCCTCGTGGTCGAACTTGCCGCGCGTGACAGCGATTGCGTGACCAAAGGCTCGCAGGTTGATGAACGCGAAACGAATCGTGAAGTAGGTTGCGCCGATGACGAGCCAGGCCACGACGAAGGGAATATCAATGCCTTTGTCGACGAACTCTTTGCCATCTTCTCCGACCCTGGTGACATTGTCCCAAAAAGCGATATCGAAGAAAAATATGCTCGCGATCGGGCCGTTGATCCACTCGTTAAACGTGGTGTTAAACGTGTCCTGCCAAGTTGTTGGTTCGTGGGCAAAGGCACGCGCTCCCAAAAAAGTTGTCGTTAGAAATGCGAGTGCGGCGGAGAAAGAGAAGCGAGGCTTGCGCGCGGCATCGAGCGACGTCATGGGCGCGTGTGTAGCGTGGAACCCTCATCAGCGCTACGCGTAGCCCGTTTTCTCCCGCTTCATGCTAGAATTTGAGGGTACCGAGGGGCGGGGGCGAGCTTATGTCGTTTGTGCGCTGATCGCACGACGGTTTTGTTTTCGGATCGCGACCAACGTGCCGCAGCCGCCGTTTTTTTCCGTTCGCGCTTGGCTGCTCATACGTACGAGTAGGCCCGCGTCGAGCATGCGTTGGTAGACGCTCTCGTAGCGCTCGCGACTCACCGAACGGTACGTGCTGGTCGGCACCTCATTGAACACGTAGAGGTTCGTCCAGACATCGATGTCGCGCAGTGGCAGTATCCTGCGCACGAAAGCGTCGATCTGCGCATCGCTGTCGGTTAGCTCGTCTACCAACAAGTAGGCCAGGGCGGTCTTTCGTCGCCGAGAGCGCGAGATCCGCGGCAACTGCTCGTAGAGAACGTCGAATAGCGCATCGATCGGCGGCCCGTTGGGGACCGCTCGTTCGCGAAGCGCTTGCGTCCCGGCGTGCACCGAAATGGTCATGCCGTTGTGCGGAAGGTCGTTGATCCAAGCCGCAAGTTTGTCGAGCGGTCCGCCTGAGGTCGTGACTGAAGCGGGTCGCTTTCGCGCGCGACAATCCGTAATAAAGCGAGTGACGTTGGCGTAGTTGTGCAGGGGCTCACCGATGCCTGAGACGGTAAGTCGACGAATCGCGTGCCCTCGCTCTTCCACCAAGTCGACCTGAGCGTTCAGTTCTTGATACGTGAGGGGGCGTTGAAGCCCGTCTGCCCCTGAGGCGCAAAAAGGGCAGCCGACCGCGCAGCCCACTTGTGAGGACACGCAGAGGGTGTCTTGGCGGTAAAGCACAGACTCGACCACTGCGCCGTCGTCGCATTCGATTTCGAAGCGCCGATTCGAACCGGTGAAATGTTCCGCGAGGATGCGAGCCACAGGCCACTATGTCACGACCGGCGCACAAGCGCCCACCGAGCGGAGGAACATCGGTCCCCTAGCGCGCTGGGTTGGGGGGCGCAGTCGAGAGGTGATCGGCCAGCTGGGCGCGCGTAACCGGCTTGCCGATCAGGCCGATGTCGATATCGCCCAGCTTCACTTGCGTGCTGTCATCGTGGTCGGGGTCGTGCCATCCGCTGAGCAGAAAATAACGTGGCCGCTGGGCATTGCCTGTTTTGCGCAAGCGCTGGTCTGCTTGCTGCACAAATACCTCGCCGCTCATGCCGGGCATTTGACGGTCGCTGATGACGATGTCGAAGCTGTCCTCTTCTTCGATGATGCGTAGCGCTTCGGAGGGGTCGCTTCGCGACGAGACCTGAAAGCCAAGGTCCTCGAGAAGGAAGCTCACGGCGTCGAGCACAGTCTCATCGTCATCGACCACCAGCACGCGCCCTCGCTCCAACTTTTGGTCCTGCCATGACGTGCTGTGCGCAATGTGTTCATGTTTGACCGCGCGATAGGGCAGTTCAATGCGAAACAGCGCGCCGTCCTGATGCGGACGTGCTTCGATCGAGCCTTGCATCGACTCGACAATGGAACGCGAAAGCGTCAGGCCCATGCCCGAGGCCGACCTGTTCGGGTTCGTCGAAAAGAAAGGGTCGAAGATGAAGGGCATGATGTTCTTCGAAATTCCCGGTCCGTTGTCTTCGACCTCGATGACGACCTTTTCACCCTCGCGGCGCGTACGCACGGTGACTCGCCCGCCCTTGGCGCCTTGAAGGGCGTCCTTGGCGTTGGTGAAGAGGTTGGTGAGCACCTGCTGGAAGACGGCGGCGTCGCCCAGACAATAAATGTTGGGCTCGTCGAAACGAAGCTCGAAGGTCATTGAGCGAAAGCCGAAGATTCCCGCAAGAAACTCGGTCGTCTCCTCGATGCTCTGATTGACGTCGAAGGCCTCGTTGCCCTTCCTCGAGCGTGAGAAGCGGCGCAAGCCGCGCACGATACGCGCGATGCGAGCCACGCTGTCTTCGCACTCGCGCAGCTTGTCATGCACGCTTCGGTCGGTGACGCCTGCGTCGTCGAGTGCGTCTTGCACCGAGAGCAAGTGTCCCGTGAGCGCCATGAGCGGGTTGTTGATTTCGTGCCCAACGCCGGCAGCAAGTTCGCCCAGGGTTGCCAGTCGAGAGTTTGTCGCGTGCTGCATCTGCAAGTTCATCAGGTCGGTCACGTCGCGCGCGAGCAGGGCGGCCGCGACCACCTCGCCGTCCTTGACGATCGGGCCGACCACCGTGTTGTAATACCGTCGTCCGAGGGGCGTATCGAACATCCCTTCCCAACGCACGGTCTTCCCATCATCGAAGACAGAACGCATCTTCGATTCGACCAGGTCTTTAATCTCCTCTGGAGTCTGATCGAGTAGCGAAGTCCCGATGAACTCATCGATCGTTGTTCCAGGGGCAGCTCGATTGAGGTAGAGAATCCGAAACTGAGGGTCGACCAACTGAACGTGATCCGCATTGTGACGGGTCATGTACTCGAAGAGCCCCTCCCTGAACTCCTCAGGGGGAAGGTGTGAATCGGCGGGTGCGGCTGTCATCGCATCAAGCATGCCGCGACAATGCGCCGCTGAAAACCACCCCCACTTGCGTTTGGCTGATTTTCCTTAGCTAAACGGCATTCGATTGCGTGTTGCTCGTCGTTGACATGCGCCGGCGCGAATATTAGAACCGCTACGGAAATCACGGCGTTTTTCGTCTGATGATTTTGTAACGCACGAGGCGCAATGTTCGCAGTCTACTTACCCGTATTTATCTTGGCGGCTATCGCCACCATCATGGCGCTCAGCCTGTTCACGCTCACGAGCAGTGCGGGGCCCAAGGAAATGACCGAGGCCAAAGCGATCCCCTACGAGAGTGGATCTGCAACGGAGGGCGGGCGTCATGTCCGGCTCAGCGTGAAATTCTATCTGACGGCCATTCTCTTTGTGGTTTTCGATATCGAAGCCGTGTTTCTCTACCCCTGGGGCGCACTTTTTCGAGACCTCCGCCTCTTCGGCTTGGTGGAGATGTTCAGCTTTTTGACCGTCTTGGCAGTAACCCTCGTGTATGCGTGGAAGAAAGGTGCACTCGAATGGGAGAGATAGAAACACGCAAGGCCGTTGTCGGCGGTGGGGATCCGGGGTTTGCGACGACGCGCTTTGACGCGCTTCTGAACTGGGCGCGCAAGTACTCGCTCTTTCAGTACCCGTTTGCGACGGCGTGTTGCGGCATGGAGTTCTTCTCCGTTGCGGGCCCGCGCTACGACATCGCGCGCTTCGGCGCGGAGGCGCCTCGCTTTACACCACGTCAGGCGGACATCCTGTGGGTAGTCGGCACCATTTCGCAGCGCCAAGGGCCCGTGCTCAAGCGCATTTACGAGCAGATGACGGCACCCAAGTGGGTTATTGCCTTCGGCACGTGCGCGTCGTGCGGTGGCTTTTACGACAACTACACCACCATTCCCGGTGTCGACAAGATCGTTCCGGTCGACGTCTATATTCCTGGTTGTCCGCCGCGACCCGAGGCGGTGCTCGACGGGCTGATGCTTCTGCAAGAGAAAATCACAAAGGGAGCCTCGCGAGCTGAAGACGGCGGCGAACCTCTCGTGGTCTTGCCCGAGCTCGTCCAAGAGAAGCTCAAAGATGCGGCCGAAATTCGGCGCTCCAAGCATGGTCAGCCGATCAATCTTTGGGAGAAAGACTCATGAGTAAGGTAGTCAGCGCGCTCAAAGCCGCATTCTCCGACAAAATCCTCGAGACGCACGACAATTTCGGGCAGCGCGAGGTCGTGGTCGCACCGGGCGACTGGCAGAACGTCGCTCTTTTTCTGCGTGACGACGACGCGTGCAAGATGAACCACTTTGGCGATCTGACTGCCGTCGACTGGCCCGAGCGCGTGCCGGCGCGACCTCGTTTTGATGTCATCTTGATGGTCCGCTCGATGGCGAGTGGCGAGCGCATCCGCGTGCGGACCCGCGTTTCCGATAGTCTCGCCTCGCTCGTCGACGTGTGGGTTGGCGCAAACTGGGCCGAGCGAGAGGTCTTCGACATGTTCGGCATTCGCTTCGAAGGGCACCCGGACTTGCGGCGCATCCTACTTTACGAACAGTTCGAGGGGTATCCACTGCGAAAGGACTACCCGATCGAAAAGGCGCAGCCACTCGTGCAATACCGCGAACAACCGGGGCTGGCGAAACTCCCTCCGTTTGGTGCGGACATGGGGCAGCCCTGGGGACGCGTCGACTGGAGCCAACGTTTGGCGGGCCGGGAACATCCGGTGTCGCCATCCATCGCGGAGCAGGTGGAGCACTCGAAGCAGGTCGCCAAATTAGACAATAAGGAAGGTGCTTGATGGAGCCTACCTCAGGAGACTTTGAACTCGATGATGCGCTCGAACTCCCCGTCGAGCCGATGCGTCTCAATATGGGCCCCTCGCACCCTGCCATGCACGGAACGATTCGCATGGTGCTAGACCTTGAGGGCGAGCTCGTCAGCGACGTCGACATCCAACCCGGTTATCTGCATCGCGGTTTTGAGAAGAGCTGCGAACGCGGCACCTGGGTTCAGGTGTTTCCGTACGTGGACCGACTCAACTACGTCTCTCCGATGCTCAACAATGTCGGCTTTTCGCTTGCGGTTGAAAAACTGTGCGGCATCGAGGTTCCAAAACGATGTCAGTACTACCGCGTGATTCTCGGTGAGCTGGCGCGGATCTGCGACCACTTTACGTGTAACGGCGCCTCGGCCATGGAACTTGGTGCCATGACCCCGTTTTTGTGGATGCTCAAGGTGCGCGACTGGTGTTGGGACGTGCTCGAACAAGAGACCGGTGCGCGCATGACGCACAGTTACGGACGCATTGGCGGCATGGCCAAGCCACCGACGAGTAAGTTCAAACAAAACATTGTGGACATCATTCGTGAGATTCGCAAAGTCGTGGACGAAGCCGAGAGCCTGTTGCTTCGCAACCGTATCTTCCTCGACCGCACACAGAATATCGGCAAGCTCAGTCAGGAGCATGCCTTGGCAATGGGGTGCACGGGCGTTATCTTGCGCTCGACTGGTGTCGACTACGACGTACGGAAAACAGACCCCTATTCAAGTTATGACGAGTTCGAGTTCGACGTGCCGATCGGCCACGACGGCGACAACTACGACCGCTTTTTGGTGCGCATGGAAGAGGTCCGTCAATCTTGCTTGATTATGGAGCAGGCTGCCAAGGCGATGCCTGATGAAGGACCGATTAACTCACCTGACTTGCGTTACATTCTTCCGGAAAAGGAAGCTGTCTACGGCACGATCGAGGCGACCATCGCGCACTTCAAGCTCGTGATGGAGGGACTCAAGCCCCCCGTTGGCGAAGTCTATGGCTACACCGAGGGCGGTAACGGCGAGCTTGGGTTCTATATCGTTTCGGACGGGAGCGGGACGCCCTACCGCGTGCGTGTGCGTCCTCCATGTTGGTACAACCTTCAGGCGTGCCGTCAGATGATCATCGGAGACATGATGTCGGACATCATTCCGACTTTCGGGTCGATCAACATGATCGGAGGCGAATGTGACCGATAACGTGACTGGTAAGACGAGAGCTGTAACGAGTATGGGCCCCACGAGTTTTGTCCCTGAGACGGGGCTCACGTTCAAGCTTAACGGCAAAGAGATTCCCTATCAGCGCGGCGAGACCATCATCTCGGCGGCAGCGCGCGCAGGCATCGACATTCCACACTACTGCTGGCACCCCGGCCTCTCCATTGCGGCCAACTGCCGCATGTGCCTGGTGCACATTACGAGTGGTCGACAGATGCAGCTTCCCGTTCTGAACTGGGACGAAGGCAAGGGCGAGTTTGTGCAGGCGACCAAGCCAAAGCTCCAGCCCGCTTGCCAGATCGAAGTGCAAGAAGACATGGAAGTCAGCTCCACGAGCCCCGAGGTCAAAGAGGCGCATCGCGCAGTGCAGGAGTTTTTGCTCCTCAACCACCCGGTCGATTGTCCGATCTGTGACCAGTCAGGTGAGTGCAAACTTCAGGACTACTGGCTTGAGCACCAGCATGAGCTCAAGCGCAAACAAACCGAGCCCGTCCACAAACCCAAAGGTGTTCGTTTTGGCCCGACCATCGTGTACGACGCCGAGCGTTGCGTGATGTGTACGCGCTGCATTCGCTTCTGTGACGAGGTCGTGGGCGACCACGCGCTCGACATGCGTGAGCGTGGCAACCGGAACGAAATCGTTCTCGCACCCGGCCGACAGCTCGACAACAAATACACGCTGATGACCGAGCACGTGTGCCCAGTCGGGGCGCTGACCAGTCGCGACTTCCGCTTCAAGGCGCGGGTTTGGTTTCTAAAGAGCCAACCCGGCGTGTGCACCGGCTGCGCGCGCGGCTGCAATACGCACGTCGATTACGACCCACGGTACAACCGTGTGTACCGTTTGCGCCCACGGGACAACATGGCCATCAACAAGTACTGGATGTGCGACGACGGTATGATGACCTACAAGAAGGTCCACGAAGAGCGTGTGCTTGCGGCGCGTGTCGTGCGCGGGGGCGACCAGGAAGAAGTGCCGCTCGAAGAGGCAATGAGCGTCGCCATCAAGCAGCTGCAGGCGACCGAAGGCGCGCGCGTTGGCGTCGTTCTCAATGCGCAGCAGTGCTCCGAGGACAACTACGCTGCCGCGCGCATTGCGCGCCGAGTGTTTGACACCGACTTCGTGTATTTGGCCGCCAACGGTGGTTGGGAGCACGACAACATTTTGCGCTCGGTGGACAACAATCCGAATCGCAAGGGGGCCGAGTTGGCCTCTGGAAACGCCGACCTCGGGTCAATTGCGGACCTGGTCGCGGCGGCAGAAAAGGGTGAGATCGACGCGGTCTTGTTCCTTGGCCCCGTGGGTGACACGGTCACGTCCGAGCAGCTTGAGGCTCTCTCTCGCCTTGCTTCGGTGGTTTGGCTGGGGGCGAACGTCTCGGCGATTTCGGAGTACGCGACAGTCGTGATTCCCGTCGCAAGCTGGGCTGAGATGTCCGGCACATTCACCAACGAAAGTGGTGACACGCAGATGTTCCAACGAGCGATTCATGCGCCAGGCTCGATCGAGCCCGCTTGGAAAGTCCTGATGGCCCTCGCCGAGGGCATCGGACGTTCGCTTGAGTTCAAAGGCATTGACGAACTGCGCGCAGCAATGACCAAAGCACGAACCACGCTCACACCGCCACCCGTGACCGCTCCGCCCGCGGGCGTCATCGGTTAGTCGTAGAACTGGGATAGACGAACATGGATACATCCACACTCATTATTTCCACGATTGCGAAAATCGCTTTTGTGATGGTCATCATCCTTACCTTTGCCCCGGTTCTCGTGTGGGCCGAGCGCAGGCAGAGCGCGATGATGCAAGACCGTATCGGCCCTGTCCGCGCGGGCGTCTTTCTTCCCCCCATTGCCACAGATATCGCTGCGATTCTCATGTACGTAGCGATGTTTGTGTTTTGTGGAGCAGCGTTCGTCGCGCTGGAGTGGTCAAGGCAAGGAGACAATGGGTTTTCGCTCGCAGGATGGCTTTTGCATCCGCTGTTCGTCCTGACGCTTCTTGGCGCATTGGCGCACGTCGGCATCTTCAAGTTGGTCGAGAGCCTTGTGAAAAACCGAACTCGCGTCGCGATTCTCGGGCTTCTGCACCCGTTGGCGGACGCCATCAAGTTCATCTTCAAGGAGGACTTCGTGCCGCCCAAGGCGGACAAAGCGCTTCACGCCTTAGCGCCCATCGTCACGCTCATCCCCGCCATTTTGACCTTCGCGGTCATCCCGTTCGCGAGCGCACTCTACTGGGAGCATGTGACCGATTACGTGGTCAATCTCCCGGACGGGACCCTGGCGTTTGCAACCGCGCCCGGTCTTACCGGCGAGGTCGTGGCCAATATCGCCCAAGTGGGCAGCTTTATCCCCATGCAGGTTGCGTCGCTCAACGTGGGCATCTTGTTCGTCTTTGCTGTTGCAGGGACGGGTGTGGTGGGCGCCGCCATCGCGGGCTACTCCAGCGACAACAAGTACGCCTTGCTCGGTGGCCTTCGCGCTGCCGGTCAGATGGTCAGCTACGAGGTGACGCTCGGGCTCACGCTGGTGCCAGCGTTCATGCTCTATAACTCGCTCTTGCTCGAAGACATGATCGGTTGGCAGACGGGCAACAGCTTGTGGGGCATCATCCCGCTCTTTCCGTGTTTTATTCTCTTTCTCACCTGCTCGATCGCGGAGACCAAGCGCATTCCGTTCGACTTGCCTGAGGCGGAGAGCGAGCTTGCGGCCGGTTACTTCACCGAGTACTCAGGCATGAAGTTCGGCATGTTCTTCATGGCGGAGTTTGTCGAAGTGGTCGTTCTCTCCGCGATCGTCGCCACAATATTCTTGGGTGGCTGGGACGTTCCGCTTCTGCATGCTGGAGGTTTCGTCTTTGCCGATTGGATGCCGCTGGGACGGCTGGCGGAGAGCTGGGACCAGCTGGTGGTTCTCGGTTCCGGCGATTATCTCCTCGCCCTTCCGCACTGGGGCGTTGTGGCGCTCCAAGTGGGTAGCTTCTTGCTCAAGCTGGTCGTGCTGATTTGGCTGCAGCTTCAGATTCGCTGGACTCTTCCACGCTTCCGCTACGACCAGGTCATGCGCGTGTGTTGGCAGTACATCCTGCCCGCTTCGTTGGCGCTCATCGCCATCTACGGAATCGTCATTCTCATCTTCGATGGAGGTAACTAGACTATGGGCGTACTCGTCAAAAAGCCAAAACCCGATGCGCTCGAACAGAGCTACGTCACCGAGGTCAGTAAGGGCCTTGCCATTACCGCAAAGCGCTTCTTCGAGAACACGCTTACGCCTCGCGGCAGCCTTGAGGAGCGCGAAGCCATCGGTGCAGCTGGAACCAACCAGATTGCGACGATCAGCTATCCCGACGAGACCCGAACGTACCCCGAGCGCTTCCGCGGCATTCACCGGCTCACGCAGCGTGAAGACGGCTCAGCGCGCTGCGTGGCGTGCCTGTGCTGCAGCACCGCGTGCCCGGCGCAATGTATCTTCATCGAAGCGGGAGAGTATGAGCCGGGCGACCCACGCTACGGTTACGAGCGCTACCCCGTGCGCTTCGTGATCGACGAGCTTCGTTGCATCTTTTGTGGAATGTGTGTCGAGGCGTGCCCCTGCGACGCGATTCGCATGGACACGGGCATGCACATGCCGCCTTCGACCGAGCGCGCGCACTTCATGTACGACAAAGAGGTCTTGCTCTCACTTCCGGGCCAGGACGGCACGTTCAAAACGGCCAACACGCGCCACGAGCCGGGGGATCCGTCGCACCCGGGCCTCGACCGCGACCACCACTAAAACATCCGGTCTCAGCTGAAATCCGAAGCGCGATACTGCGTTGTCGGCTGCGGTGCCTGCGCACTTATCCCAGCATAAGCTTACGCGGGCTCCTCACCTCCGCCTTGTCTCGCGCTCGCCTTTCAACCGATACCTGGCTGTTTGCCGATGCGGGCGTGCTCAGGCCTGAAACGAATTGAACTCGAACTCCTCGCCTCCGCCTTGTTTCGCGCACGGCTAACAGCCAAGCCCCGGCTGTTTGTCGCTGCGATTTGGGGGGGTTAAGAGTGGACTGGCGAGCAACCGAAATTGCTCGCCAGCCCGTGTGTGTGATGTGTGTGTGTTTCCCAGCGGGAGATCCGCTGAAATCTGTGTGTGCCCTAAGGAGACGCAACCCGCATGCCCGGTCCGCACCTTTCAGTTCTCGGTCGGAATGGGGTTGGGCGGTCACGAGGCGTCCTTCTTATTGCATCGATTTGATGATGGCGCCAACGCGCTTTTTGCCATCAGCATCCTTGGTTCTTCTAATATACTGCTTGTACGCCTTAATGGCTTCTGGGTAGCGCTCAAGCTTGTGTAGGCACGCGCCCAGGTCGTAGAAGGTTTCTGCTTTTTCCTCACCGAGCGAGATCGCCTTCTGGTAGTGCTCGACGGCTTCTTCGTACTGCTCGTTGGCGCGGTACGCCACGGCCAGGTTGAGAGTAAAGTCACTGTTGTCGGGTTCGCGCCGTACCGCGCGCTGCAAAGAGTGGATGGCCTTGTGATACTGGCGGTCTTTGCGGTAGGCGACGCCGGCATTGTTGAGCAGGGTTGCGTCGTCGGGGTTGAGCTTGAGGCCCTGCTCAAGCGCTGCAATCGCCTCCTTCTTCTTGCCTTGCTGACGCAGGGCGGTGCCTAGATTGCCCCAGGAAACGACGTCTTCGGGCTTGAGCTTAACCGCATAGCGCAGGCAGGCTTCAGCATTTTTGTACTCGCCGAGTCGGATCAGCATCGACCCCGCCAAGCCGTGCGCCATCGCGCTTTTGGGCTCGAGGCGAATGACGCCGCGATAGGCCGCAAGGGCGCCCGCATAGTCGTTTTTCATGCGCAGGAGGGAGCCTTTGGTCATCAGCGCCTGCGCGTGCTTCGGTCGCAGTGCAAGCGCCTTGTTGACCTCGGCCAGGGCCTTATCGATCTCACCGCTCTCTTTGTGGGCGAGTGCCTTTCGATAGTGTGCTTCGCTGTCGTCGGCCTGCGCGGAAGCCGTGATGAAAAGCAGCGATGCCAAGCAAAGCGAGAACGCGATACGCATGCTCCGATTATAACAAAGGCCGCGTCTAGCGACCAATGGGGGTGATAGAAGCGGTTTAGTCGCCGGTTTCGATCTTGGTTGACGACAAGCGTGGCCTCGACCAGCCCCCGGAACGTACGAGTAGGTGGGCGAAGCCCGACAACACCAACGCATGCTGAATGGTCCCGTCAGCAATCTTGTCTGGAATCTCAGACAGGGGCACCTCTTCGGCATCGATGATTTCCGTGCCGTCGGGTGTCGGGGTATCAACTCGTCTTGCGTCGAGCGCCAGCCAGGTCGAACATCGATTGTTCATGATGGCTGGATTGGGCAAGACATCGCCGAGCTTGATCCAAGTGTCGGCCTCGTAGCCGGTCTCTTCGCGCAGCTCGCGTACGCATGCTGCCCCATGTGTCTCACCAGGGTCGACGATGCCGCCAGGTATCTCAAGGGTGACCTCTTCGATGCCGTGCCGATACTGACGTACGAGCACCACACGATCAGATTCAGTGAGTGCGATGACGTTGACGAAGTCTTCGGATTCGATGACGGAAAATCGACGCGCTGACTCGATCGCGGGATGTGAGGCAAGCTGCCTACGCGTGCGAAAGATACCAAAGTCCTGCGCTTGCCCGCGGTCGAGCACCTTCCATCGCAGTCCATCGTCGGCCTTGTCGGTCATCGTCTAAAGCCTAACGTATCCGCGGTAGATTTCATCCGCAATCGCCAGCTAGTCTTTGAGCTGCCTGAGTAGGTCTTTTTCGGCTTCCTTCATTTTGGCACGGCCGTCATCGTCGACGCTTGGGTACTTCAGCGGCAGGCCCTTGATGGCGTCGCGGACGATGCGCGCGACGGTGAGGCGCATGTACGGTTTGTCGTCTGCGGGAATTGCATGCCACGGAGCGCCGTCACGCGAGGTTTCTCGTAACGTCTGTTGATAGGCGCTCATGTAGTCGTCCCAACGCTCTCGCTCAGCGAGGTCTGCAGGGTTGAACTTCCAGTTCGAATTAGGTTCGCGAATGCGGTCCAAAAAGCGCTCGGCTTGTGCTTCGCGAGAAACATGGAGGAAGAACTTGAGAATTGTCGTTCCGTTCTCGGCAAGGTGCGACTCCCAACGACGAATCGAGCGAAAGCGTGAGCGCCAAAAGTCATCGTTGATCTTGTCGTGCGTCAACTTCTGGTATTCGAGCAGCTCCGGATGCACGCGTACGACCAGCGTCTCTTCATAGTGGCTGCGGTTAAAGACGCCGATGTAGCCGCGCGCAGGTGCGGCGAGTTGGGCGCGCCACAAAAAGTCGTGAGACAGTTCTCGTGCCGAAGGTTTTTTGAATGAGTGAACGATGCAGCCGGCGGGGTTCACGCCGCGAAAGACGTGCCGAATCGTGCTGTCTTTGCCGGCGGCGTCCATCGCTTGGAAAACCGCCAGGACCGCGTGACGTCCATCGGCATACAGCTGGCGCTGTAACTCGTACAGTTCGTCGCGAAGCGCCTTGAGCTCTTTCTTTGCCTTCTTGCCGGTTAGGCCGTCTTTGGGCGGTTTTGTCGGCGCATTTTTGAGCTTGAACGAGCCGTCGTACGAAACGAGATATGGACGTTTCCCCATCCGGCGGTCTTAGCATGCTCCGTGATGAGCGTGCGGAGCCAAAGGAACCGGATTTGCTATTTGCAAATCCATGGTTGCGACGCGGAGCCGTGAAGAACCAGGAAATTACCTGGCGGGGCGTTCGCGGGCTTCGAACCACGTCCGATACTTCTGCATCTTCTTTTGCTGGCTCTCGGGGGCGCGGCGGACGCAGCTGGCGTGCTCTTCGGAGTTGATTGGAGCACCCCAGCGAACCTCGACGCAGTCATTGGGGTTGTAGGCCACTTCGAACGCCTTTGAGCGCTCAGCGATGTCGGCTAGGCGTAGCTCTTGAAGTTTGCCATCGCTGCGCGTGTACGTGTAGCGCCTGGCTGCGAGCAACAACCCGAGCCGCTCTCGAAGCGTGGCCTCTGTTTTCTTTGCTTCAACCTTCGAGACGCCGAACCGTGCAGGTGTTTTCGCGACTTGCTGGGGAAAGTGTAGGACGGCATCGAGCGAGATGAGTAAACGAAGGTCACGCGCCGGGGTGGAGTAGTCTTCCCACGGCCCCTCTGTTTCGAAAATGTCGTGGCCGCTTGGCATCTCGATGACCGACCAGTCGTTTTCTTTCATGAAAGTCAGACCGTTTTGCACGGATACCATTCGCCGTTTGACCGATTCGTCGAGTGCGTCGACGAGGGTCGTCATGTACACGACCGGGTCGAGGGGGCGCGGGTTGATGAGGCCTTCCATCTTCGCGTAGAAGGCGTCGCGCGTGAGCTGGTACTGCTGCAATGAAAATCGGGGGAAAGAACGCGTTTCGGCGAGCGTTTCGTTGTCCAGCGCGACAAGCCTGCTTTCGTCTTCCTCGTCTTGGGCGAGAGGTCGCCAGCGCTTGAAACCCGCGCCGACGTCGTCGGTCTTGGGTGTGAACAGGAACGTGCCACGCCAAAAACGCCGTCGGCCGATCGTTCCGTCGGGCTGGGCGTCTGCGCCCACCAGAACGCCGTAGCTGGTCGCGGTTTGTGGCCACCACTTGGCCACGATGAGCAAGTGGCCGTATGGGTCCGCGAAGACCGTCCCAGGTTTGAGAGCCTCGCGCGTAAGCGCAACCGGGTACACGTCGGTCGCCTCGGCCTTCGGGTGGGTGCGCGCACTGGCGGAGTGCACCCCGGACGCGAGGCGCCTCGAAAACAGCTTGAACGCCTCCATGTCGCTGAGGGCGTTATTGCGCTCCAGAGCCTTGTCGTACGCGCTGTCCGTTTCAGCCGAGGGCTGCTCGTGCGTGACGAAGAGAGGCTCTCGATTGGTATGCAGCTCGTTGCACGCCGGCGGCGTGCCGGCTTTGCCGCGCGAACATCGACGATAGCCGAATGGCAAGCGCATCTTCCATGCGAAGTATGCGCGTAGGAAGTAGGGAAGGTCGGCGCAGTCGGGGCCGAGCTCAAGCGCATCGTCTTCCCCTTGACCCAGGTGGTTGTGCAAGAGGTTGCGTTTTGGATCGCGCAGAAGCGTATGCAGGTCCGGCCAGGTTGAGTCGGAGTCTTTGGGCTCATCGAACAGGCGTTCGACAAACGCTGCGTAGAGGTTCTCTGTATCTTGCTCCCACTTCCAACTGTCGGGCCAAGCCCCGAGCGTTCTTGGCTTGGCCGGACTGTACGGCTCGACCTCGCTGGCATAGCGCTGCACATTGAAACGCTCGCAGCTAAGAACCGACTCGCCGTCGGCGACGAGTGCTGCCCAACGTCCCTTGCTCGGCTTTTCGAGTGTGGCGACGAAGGTGAAAGGTGGACCTCCGAGAACCTCGGTGGGCGGCTTGTGCCAGTTGCCCTGTGGGTCGCGAAGGAAGAGTTCTGCGTAGCCGGGTGACGCGTCGAACGTTGCGATGACGCGTGCGTTCGACTCGGCGTTGGGCGGCGTCGGAGAGCGGAAGATTGCAGTCGAGAGCTTATCTTGGCAGGCGCGAGCACGGCCCCGGGTGAGCTTTTCCCAGGCCTCGGTCTGCATCACCGCGGGGCGCACGATCGCTGCGCCGCGCATCGCCTCTGACGGGGGGCCACCGAAGACCGTCAGCATCGTGATGCGCTCAAGGAACGACTTGCGCGAGCTCTGCGCACCGAGCGTCAGGTCGCTTACGGCGACGCGGTCTGCACGTACCGTAATGTCCGAGCCGTCGGCGGGGCAGCGTTCCAGGTATTCGGAGAAGGCATGAATGGCCATGGGCTCGCCGGCGTCGTTCTCGCCTAGGTAGAGCATGATGTGGCCCGGAAAGTGGATGAGCACGGCGCCGTCTTTGGCTGCCTGTTTGAGAAGCACTTTGCGGTCTCTCGGGTTTTCGACACCGTCGAAGGAAACGCTGTAGCTGCCAGCGAGCGCTTGCCGGCCCGAATGCCGTGGTAGCTCAAGGCCGAAGGGATCAAAAACGTCCATCACGAAGCGCGAGCAATCCTGCGCCCCACCGCGACCGCCCCAACCGTAGGGTTGGCCCAGATAGCTGAATGCTTGTTCGATGAGCGCCCGGTAAGTGAGGCGCTTGGGTTCAGCGGCAGCGTTCTTTGTCTTGCGTGGCTTCTTTTCGAAGGCATCGAGTTTTGCATTCACGTCGACCCAGCCCATGGTGTAGGCCGTGCGCGCAAGGTACATGTCGTTCCAGCGCGCCAGTAACTGAATGCGCTCCCCAGCGCGAACGGTGCTGCAACTGTTGCGGTCGAATGCTTCGTCGACGGGCGCCTTATAGAGCCCGCCGGGGCGCGGCCCACAGCGCAGCGGGATGTTTTCCGCCGCGCGATGGTCCTTGACCGACAAAGCGGGAAACGTGTCGGGTAACGTGAATGCGTTTAGTTCGTCGCCCTCGAGTGGCTTGCCGTTGCGGTCGACATAGGTCTTGTTGTCCAGCTTCTCGCGCATGTAGGTGATGCGCGTCTCGACCTGTTTCTTCACGAACGCTTCGTCGGGCGGCGCGTCGAGATCCGCGCGCCCCAGAGGCTCGTCTTCGACGCTGCGTTGGAGTGAAAGGTTGTGCCGGGCCACCTGTTCGGGCGTGAGCAGCACCCGGTCGGGCGCCGGGTGCCGTTTGACCCAAAAGTCGGCCGTCCGATGGGCCTCGCGAACCCCTGGTAGGGGGTCGGGAGCCGGCTTCTGCGGCTCGCAGGTGGGTGGCCCTTTTTCGGATTGAGGGCCGGTGCCTGGGTCGTTCGTGGCATCCTTGCCGGGACCACACGCCCCCATCGCGAGCGTTCCCCCGAGTAGGAGCACTAAACACCGGCACGCGGAGGTCATGAGGCGCAGCTTACTCGTGATGGGCGCGGAGCCAAAACAAGCCGATTCACCACTGGAAAAGGCGTCCGGTCAGCACTAGATTGCCGGGGACGTGCCCGCTGGCTCGGGGGAACGAAAAAGATGAGACAATTTCCTGCCATTTCCATCCTTCTTCTTTGCAGTAGCATCGGCTGCTCCGAGGGGGAGGCTCAACATGGCGAAGCCGCAACCGCCACGGAGGAATCCACCCAAGCGAGGGCCGATCGCACTCAAAAGGCGGCGGGTGCC
Source organism: uncultured Polyangiales bacterium (assembly GCA_964487255.1). Classification (GTDB taxonomy): domain Bacteria; phylum Myxococcota_A; class Polyangia; order Polyangiales; family CAZAQV01; genus CAZAQV01. The sequence continues at coordinate 129,585 of CAZAQV010000011.1, forward strand.
GTCGTGCGCGTCGAGACGGCGACCGTCGATAAATCGGACGCAAAACTCGAACTGGTGCTGCCCGGTGAGATCGAAGGTGCGAAAGACGCACGCTTGGCTGCGGCCATGGGTGGGTTCGTCGAGGCGGTTGCGGTCGAAAACGGGCAAAGCGTCAAAAAAGGGCAGACGCTTTTGCGGGTCGACTCGGCTACGCACCGCGCGCGCCTGTCACAAGCGAGCGTCGAACTGCGCGCTGCCAAGCGTGAACTTGAGCGTGCCCAGGCCATGAAAGACGTTATTGCGGGACAACAGCTCGACAACGCACAGTCGCGTTTGGCTGCGGCGCAGGCTGCGGTTGCAAGCGCCCGCGTCAATGTCAGTCGCTCGGTCATCACGGCGCCCTTTTCCGGCACCATCGCCGGACTTGATGTGGACGAAGGTGAGGTCGCAGCCCCTGGTGTTCCGCTCGTTCGCGTGGTCAAACTCGACGAAATCAAGGTGACGATTTCAGTTTCGGATCGCGAGGTGGTTGCGCTCAAAGAAGGCATGGCGGTGACGGTTTCGACGAGCGCCAGCGCCAAGCAGGTCAAGGGTGAAATCTCGCACATCAATCCTGCCGCAGACCCACGTACGCGCGCGTTCGAAGTGGAGGTGAGCGCACCCAACCCGGATCGTTCCCTGCTTCCTGGCATGATCGCGCAGGTGCGAATCGCCGAGAACGTCGCTAGCAAAGAGTTGGTTATTCCGCAGGACTGGATCGTCACCAAGCTCAATGACCTCGGCGTGTTCACGGTGGTCGATGGCCAGGCGAAGTGGAAGTCCTTGGACCTCGGACGTGTCGTTCGCAATCAAGTTGTTGTGAAGGGCGGATTGACGAGCTCCGATGAAGTTGTCACGCGCGGCCAACGCCAACTGAGCGAGGGCGACCAAGTGCTCGTCGCCAGAAAGGGCGTGTGCTGCACGGACGGCCGAGTGGTGTACGCCTCGGCCAGTTCCGAAGCGATGCCGAGCGAGTCGCAGCCCAGTGAACGGCAGGCGTCGGCGACTGGGCAAAAAGAGTAGAGGTCCACCGTGATCGCGACCTTGATTCGATTTCGAGCGCCTGTTCTGCTGGTGGTGCTGTGCATCTTCGCGATGGGGCTGTTCAACTACGTGAACCTCCCGCGTGAGTCGTTTCCTGAAATCGACATCCCCACGGTGATGGTCACCACGCCGTATGTCGGCGTTGCACCCGAGGACATTGAAAGCCTGGTCACCGTGCCGCTCGAAAACGAGCTATCCGGTTTGACCGACCTCAAGAAGATGTCGAGTACGTCTGCCGAAGGTGTGAGCCTGATCATGCTCGAGTTCGAGCCTGAGGTGACCATCGAGGACAAGCTTCAGCGCGTTCGCGACCGGGTGAGCCGGGCCTCGAACAAACTGCCTGAGGACGCCGAAGATACCGAGGTGCAGGAAATCTCGTTTGACCGCTTTCCGATCATGATCGTCGCGCTCTCGGGACCGGTTGACGAAGAGGTGCTCAAGGAACTTGGCGAAAAGCTCGAAGACGAGGTCAACCGCATTGATGGCGTGCTCGAAGCGGAGCTGTCTGGCGGTCAGACGCGCCAGATTCGCGTGCAGGTCGACCCGCTCAGGCTCACGCACTACAAGCTTTCGCTCAACGATGTGATCGGCGCCATCGCTTCGGAGAACGTCAATATCCCAGGAGGAGATGTCAAAGCCGGCGACGCCAACTTTCTGGTTCGGGTGCCTGGCGACTTCGAAACGGCTCCTGAGATCGAAAAGGTCGCGATCAAGCGCATCGGCGACCGTCCGGTGTTTGTGGGTGACATCGCCACCGTCGTCGATGGGTTCGAAGACAGGTCCTCGTACTCGCGCGTGAATGGACACTCGGCGGTCACCCTCGCGGTCAGCAAGCGCGCAGGTTCCAACATCCTTGAGATTGCGGACGAGGTGAAGCGGCTCACGGCCGAGGCAGAAAAAACTTGGCCCGAGGGTGTGACGGCTCGCATCGTCGGCGACCAGAGTCGCGACATCCGCATGATGGTCTCCGAGCTGGAAAACAACGTCATCACCGCGCTCATCTTGGTGGTGTCGGTCATCGTGTTTTTCATGGGCGCGCGCAACAGTTTCTTCGTTGCGTTCGCGATCCCGCTGTCGATGCTTCTGGGCATCATCGCGATTTCGGCGTTTGGCATGACCTTGAACATGATCGTGCTCTTCTCGCTGATACTCGGGCTGGGCATGCTCGTGGACAACGCCATCGTGCTCGTCGAAAACATCTACCGTCACGTCGAGGCGGGTAAATCGTTGCGGCTGGCGTCGATCGTGGGCACCAAGGAAATCGCGATGGCGGTGGCGGCCTCGACCGCAACCACGGTCGCGGCGTTTCTTCCGCTCGTCTTTTGGACGGGCATCATGGGGCAGTTCATGGGCTACCTGCCCAAGACGGTCATCGCGCTTCTGGTCGCATCGCTTGCGGTCGCCGTCGGCATCTTACCCGTCGCGACGTCGATTTTCATGAAGCGGGCGAAGCCCAAAGGTGTGACCGGCGTGAGCGAAGATGGCACCGAGGCGGACAACGCCTTCATGCAAAAGCCCTTCATGAAGAAGTACCAGCGCGTGCTCGAGTGGGCGATTGCCAACCGATACAAGACGCTCGGGCTTGCTTTGCTTTCACTTGTGGGCACCTGTGGTTCGTACGGTGCGCTCAACCACGGCACCGAGTTTTTCCCGGATACGGAGCCGAACCAGGCCATCGTGACGGTCAAAGCGCCCGATGGCACGGACCTCGAGGCGACGGACCGCATTGTACGCGACGTAGAAGCCGTCCTCGCAAAAGAGTCAAATATTGATTTCTACGTGGTGGAGACCGGCGTTTCCGGTGGCGGGGACCCGATTTCTGGCGCGATGGCGGTGGCGAACGAGGCGCGCATCACGATCGACTTTCTTCCGCACCCTACGCGAACGGATCCAGGCCAGACGCCACGACACGAAGACCCGCGGCTGACCATCGAGCGTTTGCGGGAGAATCTTGTCGACATTACCGGTGCCGTGATCGAGATCGAAAAGCGAGAGGATGGACCCCCGGTGGGCGCTGCCATCGCAGTGGAGGTGTCGGGGGACAACTTTCATCAAGTCGGTGAGGCTGCGCAGGCGCTGCGGCGCCAGCTGCTCAAGCTCGATGGGGTCGCCGAGCTGTCCGACAACTACAAGGTGGGCCGTCCCGAGATGCGACTTCGTATCGACCGCGGCGCGGCCAAGCGTGTCGGTGCGAGCACACAAGCCGTCGCGAGTGCGATTCGAGCTGCCATCAACGGGACCGAGGCCACCACCCTTCGTGACGGTGAAGATGAGTACGATGTCATCGTGGAAGCGGCGCCCCGCTACCGCGACGACCTTCAGGCGGTGATGGCGCTACGCATTCCGGGTCGCGAAGACACCAGCCCCGACACCTTTGCGGTTCCGCTGTCGTCGGTGGCCAGCTACAAATTGGCGGGTGGAAGCGGGTCGATTCGCCATGTGGATCAAGATTTGGTCGTAACCATCACGGGCGATGTGTCCGAGGGCGCGAACGAAAACGAGGTGCAGGGCCGCATCGCGAGCTTCCTCGAGTCGGATGCCAAGCTCCCACCGGGCATACACGCGCGTCTTGGTGGCGCACAGGACGAACAAAAAGAGAGCCAAGCGTTCTTGGCGCAGGCGTTTATTATTGCGGTGTGTCTGATCGCGATCGTGCTGGTTACACAGTTCAACTCGTTCTTCACTCCCGCGATTATCCTCTTCACGGTCATCCTCTCGATCGTCGGCGTGCTTTGGGGGCTCGTGTTTACGGGCACCGCCTTCGGCGTGATCATGACAGGAATCGGGGTGATATCGCTCGCGGGCATTGTCGTGAACAACGCCATCGTGCTGCTCGACTACGTGGAGCAGCTTCGTGACCGAGGCTACGAACTCACCGATGCATTGGTGCGCGCGGGAATGGTGCGTTTTCGGCCCGTGATTTTGACGGCGCTCACCACGATATTGGGACTCGTCCCGATGGCGATCGGCATTTCGATCGACTTTTTCAAGCTGGAACTCATCCTGGGTAGCCAGACGGCCGCGTGGTGGAGCCCCATGGCGGTGGCCGTGATCTTCGGCTTGGCGTTCGCCACGGTGCTCACGCTGGTCATGGTCCCCACGCTGTACTCCATCAAAGAGGACGTCGTGACGCTGATGATTCGCTTCAAGCTGGGCGGCCTGGCCCGCATCCTCGACCGACGGCCGAAAACCGAAGATGCCGAGGGCGAAGGCGAGCTTACGACAGCGTCCAACCAGGCATAAATTCGACGAGAGATGTGCTCTGGACGTTGCAATCTAGCGCTGAAGCCTCTATGGCCATGGGTGCGCGGTCGGCCGCGCGTGTGATCGGAGATTAGAAAAATCAAGGAAAATCAGGCGCATTACGAGTACCCAGGGGGGAAGCCCGCGAAGCCAATACCGTCCAGCCGGCCAGTGACCTTGGCGACGGACCTCGACGGCACGCTCTTGGGAGGCAACGAACACGATCGCAAACGTCTCGCGCAGACCATGAAGGATGGCCGCGTGATCTTTGTGACCGGACGCGCACTTGAGACCATCGCGCCGCTTCTTTGGGACCCTCTCGTCCCCCGTCCGAGTCACGTGATCGGGGACGTCGGGGGCACGGTTGCAGCCGTGGATGGGCATCGCTTCGTTCCCGTCCAACCTCTGCAGTCACAGATCGACGCCAAGTGGCCCGGCGCGCTCAAGGTGCTCAAAGCGGTTCGTGAGTTTCCCGGCTTGGAGCGTCAAGACGTTCCACAAGAGCGGCGTGTTTCGTTCGTATACCGCGACGAGAGCGTCGTGAGCGCGTCACTTCGTGAACGTGTGCAGGAGCTGGGCTGCGACCTTTTGTGTTCGGCAGGGCGTTATCTCGACATCCTGCCGCGCGGCGTAACCAAGGGCACGACACTCCTGGCACTTCTTGAGTACCTCAGTATCGACCGCGCCGAGGTCGTGGTCGCTGGTGATACGCTCAACGACCTCGCCATGTTTCATACGGGGCTCCAAGGCGTTGTCGTGGGTAACGCCGAAGCGGCGCTGGTCGAGCAAACCCGCGACCACGCGCACATCTACCACGCAAAAGGTGAGGGGGCAGGCGGCATCCTTGAGGACCTTGCGCGCAGAGGACATGCGCTCACGCCCACGTCGCTTTCCAAAGTGCCGCGAGAGGACCGCGACCGCCAGTTGATGATGGTCTATCACCGCTTGCCGTTCGAGGAGTATCGGCGGTCGGGTAAAACCTTTCGTCGCCGGCCGACGAGCCCGAACGGAATCATTCCGTCGCTGCTCGGGTTTTTCGCAGAGGGACGTCCGGGCCGATGGGTCGGGTGGTCGCTGCAAGACTCTCGTGACCCAGCGGGTTTCGAGGAGAACGTCAGTGTGGACGAGGCTTATCCTGCACTTCAGGCCTCGCGCGTTGCCCTGACCAAAGAAGACGTCGACGCTTTCTATAAACGCTTTTCCAAAGAGGCTTTTTGGCCAGTCATCTTCTCCTTTCCCAGCAAGGCAAAGTTTGACGACGAACAGTGGCAACACTTTTTGGAGATCAATCAGGTGTTCGCAGACCGCGTTGCGCGCGAGAGCGAACCGGGCGCGGTCGTATGGATTCACGACTACAACCTGTGGATGGTGCCTGGTCTGCTCCGCAAGCAGCGGCCCGACTTGCAGATCGGGTTTTTCCATCACACCGCCTTTCCGCCATCCGATGTCTTCAATATGGTGCCTTGGCGCCAGCAAATCGTTGGAAGCTTGCTTCAGTGCGACTACGTCGGCTTTCACATCCCGCGCTACGTGGAGAACTTCGTCGATGTCGTGACATCGAATGCACCGACGGAGGTTGTAGAGCAAGTGCCGTGTGCGCCCACCTTCGTGACCTACGGCTGCGCCCTTGGGGTCGATCGAATGACCAAATCTATTGATGTGTCAGGCAGAAGAGTGCGTCTCGGCGCCCACCCGGTCGGCATTGATGTGGCGCGTATTCGCGAGATTCTCTCCCAGCCGAAAATGCGGGCGCGGGTGAAGGAGATTCGCGAGGGCTTTCGTGGGCGCACGGCAATCTTGTCGATCGAGCGACTCGACTATGTAAAAGGTCAGCTTGAGAAAATTGCTGCATTTGAGCGCTTGCTCGAGAACAACCCGGACCTTCACGGAAAGGTCGAACTGATCAACGTGGTTCCTCCTGCGGCGCCGGGTATGCAGGTTTACAACTCGCTCGCGAACCGCCTCGACCAAGTCATCGGGCGCGTCAACGGCCGCTTCGGTCGACTCGATTGGACGCCCATCCGTTACTTTCTCAAGTCTTTGCCTTTCGAAGAGGTGGTGGCGCACTACGCGGCGTGTGATGTGGCGTGGATTACGCCGCTGCGCGATGGGCTCAACCTTGTGGCCAAAGAGTATGTCGCTGCCAAAAGTGCCTCGGGTACCGAGGGCACGCTGATACTCTCCGAGTTTGCGGGTGCAGCTGTAGAGCTACACGGTGCGCTTCTGACCAACCCATTTGATGCCAAGGGCATGACCGAGACGCTCGAGTTGGCTTTGCAGATGAGCAGTGAAGAACGACGCGAACGCATTCGGCGCTTGCAGCAGATCGTCGAGCATAACGACGTGCATCATTGGGGCCAGTCGTTTATCGACGGGTTGGTGGGCGCGTGAGCTGGGACAAAAACATCGTCGTGCTCGGCTTTGTCTATCTGGAGCTGATGGTAGACCGCAGCGATTGCGATGTGCCTTCGGGGAAGGAGCTTTTTTGCGATGAGCTCGGCACGCGACTTGGAGGCGCGTTCAATACCGCAGAGGTCGCCAAAGAGTTGGGTGCGCGGGTCACGTTGGCTTTTCCCGTGGGCGATGGACTCAGTGATCGTGCGGTGCTGGCGGGGGTTCGCGACGCGGACATCGAAGCTTTGACCTGGCGGGCCAAGCGCGACACGGCCGTTACCTTGGTCCTCAAAGACGATGTAGACCGCGCATTTTTGAGTCGCGTCGACATGCCCGCGATCGCGGGTGCACCGCAGACGCTAAGCTGTGACCATGTGCACGTGGCAGGCCTTCGCGAGGCCGAGGGCGCGCATGAAACGATCGCAGGCGCACGCTCGAAGGGCAGCTCCGTCAGTGTTTCGGGCAGCTGGGCACCCGAATCGTTGCGCCGTCTGAGCGAGCGCACCGATCCCATGTGGGACTACCTCTTTTTGAATCGTGAGGAGGCCATCGCGGCCTGCGGGACGCTCGAGCGAGCAGCCGAAAGGTTGCAGGCGGCCGCCCGAAACGTGGTTGTGACGCTCGGCTCGCGCGGAATCGTCGGGTGTGTCGACGAACAACACTTCGAGACCGAGGCGACGCACATCCAAGTTCCGGATCCCACCGGGGCCGGTGATGCGTTCGTCGCAGGCTTTTTGGCAGCGCATCAAGGCGGTGCGAGGGGAGAGGAAGCGGCACGCTGTGGGGCGCAAGTTGCCGCGGAGTTCTTGGTTCGCCGGAACGAACGAATGAGAGCGGAGATCAGATGATGAAGACGTTGACGGTCATCGGTGGGGGCAGCGCCTATACGCCGGGACTATTGCAGGCCCTTATCCACCACCACGCATCGCTTGAGCTCGAATCGATTGCGCTTTTTGACATCGATGTCGAACGTGCGAGTTTGGTGGCAAGACTGTGTGACAAGTTGGCGCGTAACGCAGGGGCACCTTTTCGCGTTATCGCACACGAAAAAATTGGGGAAGCTTTGAAGGGTGCTGATGTCGTGCTCAACTCGTCGCGCCCAGGAGGCTTCGAGTGTCGGCGCATCGACGAGACCCTTCCGTTGGAGTTTGGCGTGCCGGGCCAGGAGACCGTGGGACCCGGTGGCTTTTTTTTCGCACTTCGCTCGGTGCCCGTCGCCATCGAACTCGCGAAGGCACTGCGGACCTATGCGCCGCACGCCCGGCTCCTGAACTACACCAACCCAACCAATATCGTGACCCAGGCGCTGCACGATGAGGGGTATCGCGTGATCGGGCTTTGCGATCAGTCCGAAGAGGACTTGCATGAACTCGGGGCGGCCGCGAATTTCTCCGCGAGACCTGTTTTCGCGTGCGTAGGCCTCAACCACGCGACTTGGTACAGCGATGTACGGTTTGGCGAGTGTGAGTTGCCGCGGCCGACCGACATGACGGTTCCGTCGACGCTACATGGCGAGTATCGGCTCCGTTTCATCCGCTCGCTGGAACTCGCAAAGAAGCACCCAGGCTACTGGCCGAACTCCTACCTCGCGTATTACGACGTGCCGGACCGTTTCGTCAGCATCGCAAAAGAAGGCGGCGTGCGTACCGACGCCATCATGGCGCGGATGCCGCAGTACTTTGAGCACTTTGCGGTGGAGGCCGCGAAAAGCGTACCCGAGCTCAAGCATCACCGCGGTACAGAAGGGTTCGGTGACATGGCCGTGCGAGTCATCCACTCGCTCGCCGCAGATTCGGCCACTTCCATCGCACTCAACGTTCCCAACCGAGACACTTTTGAGTGTTTTGCTGCCGATACGATCGTCGAGGCGGTATGCAATGTTTCCCGCCTGGGCTATGGCGCGCAGGTTGCGGCGACACCGCCTGACGGAGAAGGCGACCTGTTGAAACGCCTCGAAGCGTACCAGCGCGCCGCTGCGGAGGTTGCCGTGCGCGGCAACCATCAGGGCTTGGCCGGGGCACTCGCCGAAAACCCGCTCATTCCTTCCATCGACGTTGCCCGCGCGATGCTCGAGCAGGCCAAGCGCGCGTACGGTGACCAGATCCCGGTGTTCGCATGAAGACCCTTTCCCTGCAGGATGCGTATGATTGGAGCGATATCGAGCGCGTGCTCGTTCTGTCGCCGCATCTCGACGATGCCGTGCTGTCCGCAGCGGGAATGTTGGATTCCCTCAAGGGGGTAGTTTCACGCCTCGTGGTGACGATTGCATGTGGCAATCCGGTTGCGCGCAGCACTGGACGTGCACGCGGTCGAGCTGGCTTCGCCTCGCCGTCCGAGCGTCGACTTGAAGATATTGTCGCGATGAAGGAGCTCGATTGCAACTACGTGCACTTGGGTTTCGCCGACTGTATTTATCGCAGGAGTCCGACCACGGGTGAGCTGATCTACAAAGGTGGGCATTCACGCTTTTCGTCGATCGCGGTCGATGACCGAGCGTATGTGGAGGAACTCTATCTTGTGCTTCGGCGTCTGAGTAACGACATGGGGCGTGTCTTGGTCGTCGCTCCGCTTGGTATCGGAGGCCACGTCGACCATCTGATTTGCGCGCAAGTTGCGCTGCAGCTTCGTGGTGTGAAGGACACGCTCTTTTACGAGGACGTTCCCTACGTTTTTAATCCGCAAATCGGTTCGGGGCTCGTAGACACACCCGAGGATGCGCTCGCACGCTTGGGCTGCGAGCCAGCGTACCGAGTTGTCGTACGCTATCAGGAGTCGCGCAAGGTTTCTTTGATGCACCACTATCAAACGCAGGTGCCTAAGCTCTTTTCGAATCCCGATGAACTGGGGGCCGAGTTGTGTGCCCGACGTGTGGATGGCGAACCCGTTGAGTATTTCTGGGTGGCGAAACGAGACAAGCACCAACTCAAATCACTGTCGAAGGAGTGACGATGATCGAATGTCACATGAAAAGCGAAACCTATGCCCAACCGCAGCTACTGCGGGAGAACGCAAAGAATTGGGCCGACCTTTGTCAGCGAGCGTGCTCAAGCGTCGCTGAGCGTCCGCAGGCGGTGCTGATCGGGCGCGGGAGTTCGGGCAATGCCTGTACCTTCGCGTCTTATCTCTTTGCGCTTCGCTCAGGGCGGCAACCGATCGAGTTTCGCCCCTGGATGAGCACACAAAGCGTTCCCAAGGCGAGTTGGCGTGACTGCGTGGCATATGCGTACTCTGCGTCCGGTCAGAGCACCGACATTGCCAAAGCGGCGTCCTGGTTGCAGGACCGAGGTGCACGCGTGATGGCGATTACGGTGACGCCGGACCAAGAGTCGAACCTGGGGCGCGCATGCGATGTCATGCTTGCCATCGATGTGGGCGTGGAGGTTGCGGTTCCAGCGACCAAGAGCTTCACTGCGCAACTGATCGCGACGGCGGGTGTGTGCGGTTACGACGTAGAGACCGGAGTGCGGGCGATATCCGACTCGATGGATCGGGTCCTCGCGTCGGACTACGCCGAGCAGCTCGGAAGTTTCATGCTCGAGGGCCAGAACGTGGCGTTCGTCGCACGTGGGCCCGCGCTCGCCGCAGCGCAAGACGCCGCGCTCAAGCTTCAAGAGGCCGTGGGGCTCCACTGTACGGCGTGGAGTGCGGCCGAGATACTGCACGGGCCTATCCGTGCGTTCGGTCCCAAAGACCGCCTCGTGCTCTTTCGCGATGCCCTTGACGGCCCGACCGGCAGCCTTGACGCGGTTTCGACCTCGCTGCTTGCCAAAGGTGTTCCACATATGTTGGTGGCACCCGATACGCTGGCCGACGATAAAGAGCGACCCCATGCGCTGGGCCCGATGGCGCTTCAAATCCCGATGCCGTCGGAGCGCTGGGCGGGGACTTTGGTGCTTACGTTTTTGGCGCAATTGAGCACGCTGTGGGTTGCGGAAAAGCTTGGTGTCAATCCAGACCTTCCGCCGGGACTCAATAAGGTGACCTACACCTAGCCACGTGTCAGGGCTTGAGCTGCATCTGGGCGATTGGATCGTCGTCGCCGTCTATCTTCTTTTTGCGCTCGGGGTTGGGCTTTGGGTTCGAGAGCGTGCTGGAGCGAGCCGACGGAGTTACTTCTTGGCCGACCGCAGTCTTCCCTGGTGGTGGGCGGGGCTTTCGATCGCTGCAACCACGTTTGCCGCGGACACGCCGCTGGCTGTGACCGGTATCGTGGCCAGTCGAGGAATCGAGGGCAATTGGATTTGGCTTTCATGGGTCGGCGTGCATGCGGCGGTCGTTGTCTACTTTGCAGTTCGTTGGCACCGCGCAGATGTGATCACGGATGCCGAATTCGTCGCCCTCCGTTACGAGGGTCGAGCCGCACGTTGGCTGCGCGCGATGCGCTCGGTGCTCTTTGGTCTCGTCTACAATTGCATCATTCTCGGCTGGGTACTGCGCGCCATGATCAAGATTGCCAGCCCGTTTTTCGACTGGCAAAGCTGGACGCCCGGACTTGTCGAAGTGGTGGGGCTGGTTGTCTCCGCGCAGAGTCCCATCGGCTCGCCGTCCGAGGTCTTGACAGTGATGGTGCTGTTGGCGGTGGTTGCGGTGTATTCGAGCTTGGGCGGGATCCGCGGTGTCGTGTTTACCGACTTGGTGCAGCTCGGCTTCTCGCTCGTCGGAAGTTTCTGGTTCGCGTACGTCGCGTGGGAACGGGTCGGCGGCGGCTCGGCTTTGCGTCGCAAGCTGACGGACCTCTACGGCGCCGAGCACAAAACCTTGCAACTCTTTCCATCACCTGGCGACGGCTGGGGCGTGGGCCTCGAAGTAGGCGCATTTGTCTTTGGTATGTACCTGCTCGTGCAGTCCTACGCCAACGTGCCATCCGATGGCGGTGGATATCTCATGCAGCGCCTTGGCGCCACGCGCTCCGAGCAGGACGCGCGCCGCGCAGCGCTCTTGTTCGTCCTGCTCCAATACGTCGTGCGGCTCTTTCCGTGGCTTGTCGTGGCGGTCTCTGCGCTGGTGCTGATTCCGGTCGGTGGGGAGGGGGCGGTGTTCGATGGCGTCGCGCGAGACGTCGCGGCGGATCGTGAGCTGGCGTATCCGGTGCTCATGGTTTCGTTGCTTCCGCCCGTCGTGCTCGGACTGATGGTCACCAGTTTGCTGGCGGCCTTCATGAGCACCGTCGACACGCACATCAACTGGGGCGCGTCGTATCTCGTCAATGACATTTTCTGTCCGTTGTTTCCCGGAGCGAGCAAAGCCACGGAGCTTCGCGTGGCCCGGCTTGCTGTGGTTGCTTTTGTCGTTCTCGCCGTTGTCGTGAGTCTGCATATCGATACCATCGAGCAAGCTTGGAAGTGGGTTGCCGCCCTCGGCGCGGCGCTCGGGGTGCCCACTGCGTTGCGCTGGCTCTGGTGGCGCATGAACGCGGCTTCGGAGATCGGCGCGATGATTGTCGGGCTGGGCTGCGCCGCCTACCTTCAGTTTGCGACCGACCTGCCGTACGAGCTTCGACTGCTCATCACTTCGGCAGCAAGCGTGCTGGGCTTACTCGTCGGTATCGCCGCCTTCCCCGCCGAGAGTCCTGCGACGATTCGCCGCTTTGTCGAACGCATTCAGCCACTCGGGAGTTGGCCAGGGCAGCCCAAGAGCGGCATGCGCGGAGTCAGGACATTGCTCTGCTGGTGCGGATTGGTCGCGGCGGTCGTGCTGCTGATCAAAGGCGGCCACGCCTATTGGTTTGAAGGGGCGACGCTACACGCGCTCGCCTTCGGCGGCGTGGGTATAGTCGCGCTCGTGCTCAGCTACCGCAGCATCCCGTGATGCCAACAGCTGCTTGTCGAGTTCAAGCGCCACCGGGTTGGTCTCCGGATTGTAAAGGAATACATCCAAATCACGTCCAAAGGTGTAGAGCGCCAAGTTAGGTTCACCGGCCTGGAGGGAGCGAGGCTCGACTTCTTTGGTGATCGAGCCGTTAGCCTGGCAAAGCCAATCGCCTCCGGGCGTTCGGAAGTGGGTGAAACCGTCTTCGTACCAAACGCTGTAGGGGGTGTCGCTGGTGTTGACCTTCACGGATTGTCTGCGTAGGCGAAGTGAAGCCCGGGGCAGCGTCTGTATGCGACCCTCGTAGCGTCGATACAGGAGACTGGGACTAAGTGCGAAATCGCCCAGATGGTTTCCGTATCCTAAACGGCCGTACTGCAAAAAGAGCACGAAGCGGTCGAAGCTTGTCGTTGCATCACGCGCTTCGCAGAGCAACTTGTCCGCTCGTGCATTCTCGCGATAGCCTGCATCCTCGACACCCACGAGGCTGGGCCAAGCATTAGCATCGAGCCACGACACTCTTGGCACATCGAGCCAGCCACGAAAAGCGCGAAGTGGACGATGCTCCTCTATATGAGCGAAGAGCCGCTCGGTTTGTGTCTGAAAGTGCTGCGAGCCCTTTAGGGAGCGCAGTTTATACTCACGGCATGTGATTCCACCGACGTGTCGGTAAGCAACGCGACACCGGCTCGCGATGGGGAAGGCTCCAATCGCCTCTAGGTTTGCCCATTCTACGAAGAGTGAATCGGGGTCGTACGAAGCGCCGATGGTGAAGCCCTCAGCGCTGGTGTTTAGGGCGAAGCTTGCCCTCGTGGCAGAGACGGTTTCGTGGACATGAAAAAGCGACGCGTTGTCGGGCAGTGTTTGGCGAGACTGACCCGACGCGGCGTCGCGATTCATGTTCGTAGCTTTCGAGTGCTACTTGTTGGCCTTGTCGGCTTTTTTGTCGGCTTTGGCTTCGGACTTGCCGGCCTTGGCTTCAGCTTTGGCTTCGGCCTTGTCCGCCTTGGCTTCAGCTTTGGCTTCAGCCTTGGCCGCTTTGGCTTCAGCTTTGGCGGCCTTTTTGTCCGCCTTGGCTTCGGCCTTGTCCGCTGCGGGCTTTGGCTCTTCGCAAGCCGCTTTGACGGAGATAGTCTGCTTCGCCTCAAGCAGCGTCTTGACCGGCTCGCCGCTGTTGACGAGCATGAGTTCGACGGTGTGGTCGCCGGCTGCAAGGCCGGAGAGCTGGTGGGGGGTCCAGTCCGTGATGGTGGCGACCTTTTCGTTGTCGACTAGGACGTTGACCGTATGCCCTGTCTCCTTGAAGTCACCACCGATGTTGGCGACGTAGAAGTCGAGTAGGGTGGGTTGCCCCGCTACGACGCAGCCCTTGGGGCGGCTGTAGGTCAGCACGGGCGACTTGGGCTCGTAGGTGAAACCCTCCGTCTTGTTCTTGTAGTGGACAACCACTTGCGCAAACGGGGTGCCTTCTTTGACAGACTCGTGCGTCGCGCGGCTGGGGAAGGCGCGCAGAATATGGCTGCCTTCTGCAAGTTCGACCCCGAGCTTCTCTTTGACGAGCTTATTGAGGTTGATCGGTTTGGCCACGTCGCGGATCGCGATGTAGGGGTGATCGTCGACGAACAAGTGAACGTGCTTGCCCGGCGCAGGGCCGACCTTCCAGTTTTTGAGGTCGAACTTGACCATGATGTCGCGCTTTGCGACCGAGTCCTTGCGGGGTTGTACGAAGCGCAGCTTGGGTGCCTTTTTCCCTTCGAGAGGGGTGCGCGCAGCAGCTACGATCTCAACTTTGGGCTTGGGCGGCGTGGTTTTCTGAGGCGGGGGGGTGTCGTCTTGCACAACGGATTGCTCGTGGGAGTCGACAGGCGTCTCTTCGACCTCCGTCTCCGTTCGCTCGACCTCAGCCGCAGCGCCGCATGCGGCTAGCAGCCCAAGGACAGCAGGGAAAATCATCGTGCGTTGAATCATAAGCTTCATAGGAAGACCTCCGGTTTTTGAGTGGGTGTTGTACCCTTAGCACGCGATGGTCCACAACCCTGAAGTCCGAACGCATTCCCTCCGAAGTTGGGCAGTACCGTTTTTTTTGTTGCTTATTGCCTCAGTCGGGGTGTTCGGCCTCACTTTCATTCTAGACGTTCGACACGCCGGTCCAGCGAGTGACGCATTTTCGTTACTGTTTGACCCCAACCCTTCGTCCGCGCTGGGCACGCTGTCGAGCGCGGGTGAAGTCGTTGCTGCGGTTCTGGCGATCGCGATCACGGTCGTCGCCATCATCGTGGAGCTCGCCGCGAACCGCTACACGCATCGCGTGACCGAACTGTTTGTGTCCGAGCCTGTCAATTTCGTGGTCATGGGCTTTTTCGTGGTTACCGCTGTTCAGGCGCTGGCGGTGAGCATGGTGTTCGACATGGAGGGAACATCGGGCGCCATATTCATTCCGCAAACCGGTGTTCTGGTGGCCATGGGCATGCTGGGACTCTCGCTTCTTATCCTGCTTCCATACTTCGGTTTCGTGTTCGCTTTCTTGAGTCCGCTCAGCATTCTAGAACGCATCCGAGAACACGCGATGGAACAGGTGGGGCGGGCGCATCGCAGCATTGCGCGTGCGCAGCGGGAGTCTGTGCGCAGTGTGGAGCAGGTGACCGACGTCGTGATGAACGCGATGGAACACAACGACAAGGCGGTCTCGATCGGTGGCGTGCGCGCGCTCGGTAAGTTGATGCGGGAGTACCGAAGCCAGCGTGACCAGTTGCCTGCCGAGTGGTTTCGGATTTCGGAGGTCTTGTCGTCGAACCCCGACTTCATTTCGATGGCGCCGGAAGTTCTCGAGGACCTCGGAGAGCGTGGTCGCTGGTTCGAGATGAAGATCATGCGCCAATTTCAAACGATTTATGCTTCAGCGCTTGGACGAATGCGTGATGCAGCGTACGTGGTGGCCATTGAGACGCGAGCCGTAGCCACCGCCGCCATCGACGACGATGACCAGGAAACGCTCGAGCTGAGCATCATGTTCTTTAACACCTACCTGCGAGCGACGCTCAACCGTCGTGACGTGCGTACGGCGTACAACGTGCTCCACCAGTACCGCCTGCTCGCCGAATATGCGCTCGAGAAGGGCGCGTGGCAGCGCACGGTTGAAATCGGACGCTACTATCAGTACTACGGACTCACCGCGAACAACATGGGGCTTGCGTTTGTCCTAGAGACTGTCGCGTACGACCTATGTACGCTTTGTGAGAAGAGCTTCGATGCGGACAGCCCGGCGCTGCGGCAACTGCTGCGCACGTTTCTTGAGGTTGACAAGGAGGGCGAGACCGAGTCGCACGAAAAGGCCTTGCGTGGCGTGCGTAAAGCCCAAATCAAGTTGGCCACTTACTTTTTGCTGCACGGCGACGAAGAGAAAGCACGCCGCGTCTATCAGGACATGGCGCACGAAAAACACGAACGGATGATCGGCCTTCGCGACGAACTGCTCGCTGTGCGCAGCGCGAGCTTTTGGGAGGTCAGCGACCGAGGTGAGAACTTCGACTATCTGACGCCCGAGCGTAAACAGAAGATGATGGAGTTCTTTGAATGGTTTGGCAGCATGGCGCCGCCGCGCCCCTCGCTCGTCGCGCCCGCCTCATCGGTACCCCCGGAGGCCGCCGCCGAAGCCAGCATCACCTCCAAGCCTGACGAATAGTGCCACGGTCGCGAAATTCGACGAGATAGCGAGATTCGTCTATCCAGGTAGCATGGCGTCGCCGTGGACAGTGGCACAGGTTCCCGCGTGGGTTGTTTGGGGCCTCATCATGATCCTTGAGTGCGTGATCGTATACTTTGGGTTTCAAGAGGGCATGACGGGCTCGGAGCCTCCGCGGCACGCGCTCATGCTCAGAAACATCGGCCTCACCATCGTGGGTGTTTGCCTGCTGGTCGCGCTCGTCACGCGCTGGCTTCGTCCGTGGCTACTCCTGCGACACAAGGCGCTCGCGGCAGATCAGCAAGCCGGTGGCTGGCAGCTGTTCATGCTATTCGTCAGCTGTTGGGTGTTCTGCCTTATCGCTTCTGCGACATCGCTCATGATCTACCTCGTTACGCACGACCAAGTCATGATGATCGTTTCATGGTGTGCGACATTTGTGGTCACCGGTTCGCTGGTGCCACGTTGGGGGGGCATCTACCAGCGCGCCCTCGATGCGAGCTCAGGTGGCGGCGACACGCCCGAAGAGCCCGTCGAACACTCGTTCTAGCGCCAAAGACACGCTGCGCGAAGCGGTGCGGTTTGCATCCACTGCCGCAGGTGCTTTTTGAGTTTCTTGCGGATGGCGGGCGCGCCGTCGGCGGGCAGCGCTTCCTCCTTTTTGGCGCGTCTATCGTAGAGTTCGAATCGACCGCTTCGATGGTAGAAGATGGAGCGATGGGTCGAGGAGATGATGGCTGTCTTGGGTTCGTAGTCCGCAGGTTTGTCGAGTTTCTCTAAGCGCGCTTCGATCGCTTTTTTGCTGCGAACGGGAGTGTTGAGAAAGCGAAAGAGTGTCGAGCCGCGCATCGAGAAAGCTTCGGCGACTACGACGCGCCCCCATGGAATATCCGATGGTCGACGCAGATCGTATGACTTTTCAGCGCCACAAACGTTTTTGAGTCCCAAGGCGTGTCGGACCGTCAGAGTCACGTCTTGCATGGTGGCGACCTTTTCTGAGCGCTCGGGTGCCAGGCCGGGGGCCCTGACGAGCATCGGTACATCGGCGATATCCCGATTGAGGTACACATGATGTCCCACGTAGTCAGGGCCGAGCGACTCCCCGTGGTCGGCGAAGAACACAACGGTGGTGTTCTCGGCCCAGTGTTTTTTCTTGAGCTCTTCGAACAGGGGAGCCAGTGCTGCGTCCGTCGTCGCAACCTCACCCTTGTACTTGCCCTTGACCGAGCGAGGGAAACCAAGCTCCTCATGGTGAACGTAGGGTTCGTGTGGGTCGTAGAGATGGAGCCAAATCAGGAGTCGTTCGTTTTTCGAACGCGATCGCATCACTTCCAGGGTAGCGGCTACAGCGTCTTGAGCAGTCTTTGGGCGCTCCACATGCTCGAAGTGATCCAGTACGAGCCGGCCAAAAGACTTCTTCGAGAACCAACCGCTCGACGGAAAGATTGCGTGCGTCGACACCTTGTTTTTAGATGCGTCGCGTATGATGCTGGGCGGTTTTTCTGCCAGCGTAAGCTCAATCGGCGAAAGGCCTGCGACGACGCTTCCCAGGGCAAGCAGTGTGGCGGGGTAGTTGGTTGTAGCGCGCTCGTACGAGACGCTTTGCTGCGCAAATCGCAGGATGTTGGGAGTGAGTGGGCTGCCGTCCGCGGCGCTCCAGTCGAGCGCATCTTTTCGCAGGGCATCGACCGAAATCAAGATGACGTGCTCGGTGGCGCCCGCGCTCGGCCCGCATTTATTGGCCGATGCTTTGCTGCAATCGTAGGCCAAAAGCCGGTAGTGGGGCTTCGAAGAGTCTTGGTGCAGGGGCCACAAGTCGGCGACGTCCGAGAGCGGTCGAAAGCGTGCCGCGTTGGCACTCGAAAGGACGCGTGCTGCCTCAGGTTCGCCCTGCCATTCGTGCGCTGGCCAGGCCACCAAAGCCAGCAGCACCAGATCGACCACGAACTGATCACGCCAGAAGAAAAGCAGGCCAGCGGAAAAGAAGAGGATCGACCAGGCGTAGATCAGAACCGCTCGCGTTCCGAACAGGTTTAGTGCCTTGGGCGCCATCCACATCGCAGCCGCGCCGGCCAGACAAGTCAACATAAGAGCCAAGCGAACCTGAGGCCGATAGGCGCGAAGCGTCCCCGCAACCTTGTTTTGCCAGCCGCCCGCGATGTACGCCGCAAGCGTTGCGACGAGCCCTGTGCTTACCGCCGTCAGCGCCAGCGTGAAAAGCACACGGCCGATTTCTGGTGGTAGCCTTTGTGAAATGCCGTCGCCGCGCGCGATATGCGTGCCGATCTCCAGCAGCGGCCAGCTGAGCGCACAGGCAGTGAGTAGAAGTGCGGCTATCCGCTGGTAGCGTTGCCGAGTTGCCGCCCACGCGCTGGCGAGCACGCCGCTTCCTGCCGCCGTCGTGAAGGCGAAGGCGAGCGCGTAGTTCGAGACCATGCGGTAGGGCAGCGCCTCTAGACCTCCGGCTTCGGCGTACTCAACGATGTGAGGAGAAAGTAAGGCGGCAGCGCTCGCAGCGGCGACGACGGATAGCACATGCAGTAGCCGGCGGAGCAACATCCTTAGAGGGAGGGCAGTGCTTTCAAAAACGCGCTGTTCTCGTCCGGCGAACCAACCGACACGCGAAAATGCTCGCGCAACGCATCGTGCGAAAACCAGCGCACATGAACTGCGCCCTGTTCCAATGCTTGTTCGACTCGCTTGGCTTGTCCGTGACAGTCGACGAGCAAGGAGTTTGAGCGGCTCGGGGTGAAACCGAAGCCCCTCTGATGGAGCTCTTCTTCGAGGCGCGTGCGCTCCGCGATGACTTGGTCAATCGTCCGGTGCGCTTCCTGCCAGTACGTCTCAAGCAAGAGCGCGGCGCCCAGCTGTGCTGGCACACTCGCGTTGTAAGGTGCGCGCAACTTGTTGAGCTGCTCGGCAAGGGGTTCATCCATGCGAATCCAACCAAGTCGTAGTCCCGCGAAACCGATTTTAGAGAGCGTGCCTAACACGGCAACGTTGGGCGCAGCAGAAAAGATGCGATGCGCGCTCCACTCGTTATACGGGCCGTACGCTTCGTCGATCACGAAGAGCGTGTCGGGTGCGCTGGTGATGAGCTTGGTCAGCAAAGCGGCATCAAACGCGTTGTTGGTTGGGTTATTGGGTGAGGCGATGAAGAAGACTGCAGGACGCTTGTCGCGCAGGACTTGCAGTGTGGCCACCTCGTCGATCTCAAAATCGGGACGCAGTGCGATGGGCAGCGGCTCGTGGCGGTGTGTCAGCGCTCCGATGCGGTACATCGCGAAGGACGGCTCGAAATAGGCGATGGGCGCATGCTCGAATAGAGCCGGAAGCAAGACGAGTGTCTCGTCGGAGCCGTTGCCGAGGAGGTATTGCTCTGGGGTGCCGCCCAACCGCTCCGCGAGCGCTGTGCGCACACGGAGACCCGTGGGATCGGGGTAGCGGTTCAGGCCGTAGAGACGCAATTCTCTCGCCAGGTCGCTGTAGAAGTCCTCGGGTGGCGGGTAGGGAGACTCGTTGGCGTCGAGCCGGACACCGGGGCGGGGCCCGATGGCGGTGTAGGCTTGAAGGTCGAGTACGGCTTTTCGAACGCGATCGAGCACTACTGTAAGTCCCCTTTGGGCGAGTTGCGAAGTTGTTCAAGCGCGACGCGAATGGTCGGCACGTCTTTGGCGTGTGGACGCGCGGCGAGGTATGCGCTCAGGTCGCCTTCGGCCGTCTCGTTGGAGCCCAACGCGATGGCGAGTAGGCCGCGGTCGCGAATGTGCTCGGGGCTGCCGGTGAGCTCGACGAGCTTGTCGGACACGAGCATGGCGCGCGCGAACGAGCCTTGCTTGCGGTATGCGTGCTGTAAGTTGACCAACACACGAACCACGATGGCCGCTGGGGTTGCGACGGCCAAGTGGTGGTCTTCCAGCAAGGACGCATCGCCCAAAAACCGCAGAGCAAGCTGCTCAAGTTCGGGTTCGGACACGACGTGGCCTTCGTTAAACGGGTCGATGAGGACCCCCTCAGCGCCGCCAACGCGCGCTAGAAAGTGTCCAGGAAAGGCGATGCCTTCCACGGTCACCCCGGCCCGTGTCCCAACGCTGGTTAAGATTGTTGCCAATGTAATGGGAAGCCCACGTCGGGTGGAGATGGCGTCGGCGAGTAGTGAATTTCGCGGCGTGTAGTAGTCCTCTCGGTTGCCACGAAAACCACCGTGCTCGTACACCACGGCGCACAGTGCTTCGTGTTCGCTCTGGGCGGTCTTGAGGGTCTGGGCGAGGCGCTCTCCCAGCTCGTCGAGTACCTGACGCGCTGCGGCTCGGGAGCTGCTGGCTCCGAGTTGTTGGCCGAGAAGTAGCAGCGCCTCTTCGACCGGAAGCGAAAAGAGCGGGTGCGCCACGGACCGCTCCGTCTAGCCTTTCTTCCGGGCTTTGATGTTCTTCTCCGCTGCGACCATCGATTTGAGAAAGTCGCGGTTCATGCGAGCGATGTTCGACACAGAAATCTGTTTCGGGCACGCGACCTCACACTCGCCGTGGTTTGTGCAGCCACCAAAGCCTTCGGCGTCGTGCTGCCCGACCATGCGACGTACGCGGTCGGCGCGTTCGGGTTGGCCCTGTGGCATCATGCCCAGGTGCGAAACCTTCGCAGCAACAAAGAGGCTTGCGGACGCATTAGGGCAGGCCGCGACGCAAGCTCCGCAACCGATGCAGGCTGCCGCGTCCATGGCCGAATCTGCAACCTCTTTGGGGACCGGAATCTCGTTTGCATCGGGTGCGCTGCCTGTGCGTAGCGTGATGTAACCACCCGCTTCGATGATGCGGTCGAACGAAGTGCGGTCGACGACCAAGTCCTTGATGACTGGGAACGCGCCTGCGCGCCACGGCTCGATCCAGATCTCGTCGCCACTGCTAAACTGCCGCATGTGGAGCTGACAGGTCGTTGTCGCGCGTTGCGGGCCGTGTGGGGTACCGTTGATGACCATGCCGCACATGCCGCAAATGCCTTCGCGGCAGTCGTGATCGAACGCAATGGGCTCTTCGCCTTTCTCAATGAGGCCTTCGTTGACGACATCGAGCATTTCGAGGAACGACATATGCTCGTTTACGCCATTTGGCTTGTACGTCTTGAACCCGCCCGAGGCATTGCGACCGCTTTGCCGCCAAACATGCAGTGTAATTTTCAATTCAGACATTGGTTGTCTCCCCGCTCAAAGAAAAATCGTGCAGATTCCGAGCGCCCCTGGACGCAGCTCGCGAAGGAATACTGAAATGTATTTCGAGCGAGCGAAGGAAGCGGCAAGCCGGAAGATGTGCGGTTTGGCGTAGAGCGGTCATTTGTAGCTCCGTTGGGAGGGTTTAACATAGTCAAACGAGAGTTCCTCTTTGTGTTTGTTTGGCTTGCTGACGTCGCCCGTAAACTCCCAAGCGGAGACATGCTGGAAGTTTTCGTCATCTCGTCTGGCTTCACCTTCTGCAGTTTGAAACTCCTCGCGAAAGTGGCCGCCGCAGCTCTCTCGCCGGTCGAGCGCGTCGTGGCACATCAGTTCGCCGAGTTCGAGAAAGTCGGCCACGCGTCCAGCTTTCTCAAGTGTTTGATTGAACTCTTCGCCAACGCCCGGAACCTTCACGCTGTTCCAAAACTCTTCGCGCAACTGCGGAATCTTCCCCAGTGCGGTCTTGAGGCCTTCTTCGGTCCTCGACATCCCGCAGTAGTCCCAAATGATTTGACCGAGCTCTCGATGAAACGAGTCGGGGGTGCGCGACGGGTTTGGTGCGTTGAGCAGTTTCTCGATCTTCTCGTTGACCCGCTCCACCGTCGCTTTGACGTCGATGTGGTTTTCGTCGAGCTCGCTCTTGCCCGCGCGTGCCAGAAAGTTACCAACGGTATAGGGCAATACAAAGTAGCCATCGGCAAGCCCCTGCATGAGCGCACTTGCTCCGAGGCGGTTGGCGCCGTGATCGGAGAAGTTGCACTCGCCGCCCGCGAACAGGCCGTCGATGGTGGTCATCAAGTTGTAGTCGACCCATAGGCCGCCCATCGTGTAGTGCGTGGCGGGGTAGATGCGCATCGGCACCTTATAGGGGTTCTCGCCCGTGATGCGCTCGTACATCTCGAACAGGTTTCCGTAACGTTCGCGCACGGCTTGCTCGCCCATGCGTTTGATGGCGTCGCGGAAGTCGAGGTACACGCCGCGGCGCTGGTCGCCGACCTTGGGGCCGACGCCACGTCCCTCGTCGCACACCTTTTTTGCGGCGCGTGAAGCGATGTCGCGCGGCACCAGGTTGCCAAAGGCTGGGTAGCGGCGTTCCAGGTAGTAGTCGCGGTCTTCCTCGGGGATCGACGAGGGCTTTTTATCGCAGTCTTCCGCATTCTTGGGTACCCACACGCGGCCGTCATTGCGCAGCGACTCGCTCATCAGCGTGAGCTTCGACTGATAGTCGCCACTGACCGGAATGCAGGTCGGGTGAATCTGCGTGTAGCAAGGGTTGGCGAACAGAGCGCCTTGTCGGTGCGCGCGCCAGGTCGCCGTGGTGTTGCAGCCTTTGGCGTTTGTCGAAAGGAAGAACACGTTGCCGTAGCCGCCCGTTGCGAGCACCACGCAGTCTGCGAGGTGTGTCTCGATTTCACCGGTTCTGAGCGAGCGTGTGACGATGCCGCGTGCGCGACCGCCGGAGACGATGAGGTCGAGCATTTCGGTTCGAGGGTGCATCTGGACTTGGCCGCGTTCGACTTGCGCGGCGAGCGCTTGGTATGCGCCGAGCAACAGTTGCTGACCGGTCTGGCCGCGTGCATAAAAGGTGCGCGAAACCTGGGCGCCACCAAAGGAGCGGTTGGCCAGTCCGCCGCCGTACTCGCGTGCAAACGGGACGCCCTGTGCAGCGCATTGATCGATGATGTTGACGCTGAGTTCGGCCAGTCGATAGACGTTGCTTTCGCGCGAGCGGAAGTCGCCGCCTTTGACCGTGTCGTAGAACAGCCGGTACACGGAGTCGCCGTCGTTCTGGTAGTTTTTCGCGGCGTTGATGCCGCCTTGTGCCGCGATGCTGTGGGCGCGACGCGGACTGTCCTGGTAGCAGAATGCTTTGACGTTGTATCCGAGCTCACCCATGGTCGCGGCCGCTGCGCCGCCGGCGAGGCCGGTGCCGACGATGATCACGTCAAACTTGCGCTTGTTGGCCGGGTTGACGAGCTTCATGTCGAAGCGATGCTTTTCCCAGCGCTTTTCAATCGGTCCATCGGGGACGTTCGAACGAAGGTTGTCGTTGTTGTTGTTGGTGGTGCTTTGTTCTTCGCTCATGGTTATTGACCTCCCCAACCGCAGATGTCCGTGCTGCCTTCGACCTCACAGGGGCAGTCTTCGGTTGCCAGTTCGGGTGAGCAACCGACGCTTTGGGGCTCGAGACCAGACCAAACCTTGAACTCCTCCGAGCGACTGCTCGCGAAGACCGACAGTGGGATGACAAGGCCCCCGACGAGTAGAAAGGCCGCCACCGCGTGCGCTGTGAGCGTGCGGTACCTGTTATATCGTGCATGGCTGAGCCCCAGCGACTGCAACATGCTCCAGACGCCATGCCAGGTGTGAAACGCAACCGAGAGCATGAACACCGAGTAGATCGCGACATTCAAAAGGCTTCGGAATGAAAAGAGTACATTGTTGTACGGGTTATGGGGCGAGTAGGGCCACTTGTCCGAAAAGCCCTGGCCGAACGTGAGGTGCGCCAAATGGTAGACGATGAGGATGGCCAAAATCGGGCCACCCCAGCGCATGGTCCGGCTGGCAAAGGTGCTCGCGTGGTTGGCGCGCTTGTGTTGGTAGGGCACGGGCCGCGCGTCGGCGTTCGCGCTCATGAGCGCCACGGCCGACCAGGCATGGGCGACGATCGCCACCAGAAGCCCAATGCGTGCGAGCCAAAGAAGCGGCCCCAGTCGCCGCAGGCCCGCTGCGTATTCGGCCATCACCTCGGCGCCCAGGAAAATCTGCAGATTTCCAGCGATATGTGCGATCAAAAAGCCAACGAGCGCAACGCCGCTGACCGCCATGACGGCCTTCTTTCCGATGTGCGTGTCGTACAGTCCTAGTGTCTGACCCATGCAAAACCTCACGATCCGTCGTAACCCTGGAGTCTCTTTGACGGCCCGTGAAGCTATACAACGCGTGGCGCGAAAATCCCAGCGATCTTCAGCAAAAATGGGCTACCTGCACGTGTGTCGGGGTTGTGCAAACCAAGGCTCTGTCAACTGCCTGTCCGAACTTGCGGACGACGTAGTTCTAGCTGTGCTTAAAAACCGGAGCGCGCAGTGAAGGCACCGCGCGCTCTGAGTTGAAAACGAGCCTAAGGGTTGTAGTTCGTTAGAACGTCTGCGAACTCGCGTCGGTCGGCATCTCGCTCGGCCTGGGCGTCGACGATTTCGCGAATGGTCGGCAGCTCGGCGTCGCTTGCGTAGGGGCTGAGCATGAGGCGTTCGGCAAAGCCCGCGATGGCCGCGGCCCAGCGCAAGTCTTGACCGGCGTCTTTCGTAGCGGAGACGTCGCTCGCTATTAGACCCTGTTCGGTTTCACTGGCCGGGTCCTCCTTGATTGCGTCGACGTCCTTCCAGCGCACGCGGACCTGCATCAGCTCGCCCGAAGCGAACGTTGCGCGCTCTCCTTCGACGGGCTCGCCGCTCTGGCGCTCGGGGATCGACTCTCCTTCGGGGAACGCGCCTTCGGTGAGCACCAACTCGTACAGCGCCGTCACGCGATGGCCCGCGCCGACTTCGCCTGCGTCGACCGTATCGTCACGAAAAAGATAGTCAGGGATGTAGCGGTTTTCGTAGCCGAGCAAACGATAGCCGGCGACCTCTTCGGGGTTGAACTCAACCTGAATCTTAAGGTCTTGGGCCACGTGCACGAGCGTGGAGAGCATGCGGTCCTGCACGTAGCCGACGGCCGAGTCCTGGTCGCCGATGTACCCGTAGATGCCGTTGCCGGCGTTGGAGACCAGCTCCATCATGGCGTCGTTGTGCCCGATGCCAAAGCCCAGCGCGGTCAGCGTGATGCCCTCGTCGCGCTTTTGCTCGATGAGTTCGACCAACGCCTCGGTGCTCGACGTGCCCACGTTGAAGTCCCCATCGGTGCAGATCAGAACGTGGTTGATGCCGCCTTCGATGAAGGCCGCTTTGGCCTGCTGATAGGCCAGGTCGATGCCGGCGGCGCCTGCGGTCGAACCGCCCGCGCTGAAGCTTTCGATGACGCGTCGGATGTGCTCGGCCTCGGCGACCGGAGTCGGCGGCAGGGCGACGCCCGTGGAACCGGCGTACGTGACGATCGAGACGGTGTCCTGTTCACGCAGCACGGTGAGCGTTTGGGTAAGCACCGTCTTGACGAGCGCGAGCTTGTCGCCGCTGCTCATGCTGCCCGAGATGTCGACCAAGAACACGAGGTTAGCGGGCTTCTGTTCATCGTTTGGAGGGGCTTCCGCCTGAATGCCGACGCGCACGAGTTTGGTCGCGCGTCCCAGAGGATGGTCCGTCCCTGCCAAGTCGATGGCGAATGGAATCTCAGAGTTCGCTTCGGGGGTCTCGTATTCGTAGTCAAAGTAGTTGACGAAGTCTTCGAGGCGCACGTCATTGGGGTTGGGCGTGCCGCCCTCGCGAAGAATGCGCAATGCATATTGGTAGCTCGCGGTATCCACATCGGCCGCGAAGGTCGAGAAGGGGTCGTGCGCGGTCTCGACGAAGGGGTTGGGTTCGGGTTTCTCCCGGTCCACATCGCGCGGCTCTTCGTCGCTCGGAAGCGCTCCTTCGCCCTCGTCTGCCGCAACGCCCGCATCGATGGCCCGCCCTTGATTTGGGTTGTTTGGCCCCGCGTGGTAGTAGTTGCCCGCACTATCGTCATAGGCACTGCAGCCAGCGGTCAGCAGCAGTCCTGTTACTCCAACACAAGATAAAAATTTCTTCATGACTGCGATTCATTTGCATGGCGTATGCCAGGCTGCGCATTGGCGATCGCTAGCGATTTCGGGGCTTGCAGCGTGCCACCTTGTGCCATCGAAGCGTTTGGGTGACCGCGCGTCGCTCTCGTCGGGGCACGGCCGGGGCACGGTTGCGACAGTCTGGCCCAGTTTTAGCTATCCATGTCGCAGAAAGTCGCGCCGAAGCGCAATAAAGACAGTGAAAATTGGCGGAGCTAGGTGGGCACACACCTTGCTACCCTACGGCGCATGCGAAATACAATTCTGGTTCTAACGATGTTGTCCGGAACGTTCGTTGCTTGCGAGAGCGAAGGGTGCACGCTGCTCGGCTGCGAGGACTCCATTACGCTGACATTCGTCGACAGTGGTGGCGACTTGATCACCGAGACTGTGACGGGCACCTTTTCGATCGACGGAACGCCATACAGCGTCGAGTGCAGCGACGAGAACAGCGTGCCGCCTGCGGTCGTCTGCAACGAAGACGGTTCGGTCAGCGTGAGCGTTGGTCAAGCGATCGAAGGCGAGGTGTCGACGCTGAGCGCGGAGTTTGACGTGCAAACGCAATCGGGCAGTGCGAGCTACATGGCGAGCACTGAAGTCATGGTCACCCAACACAACGAGCCCAACGGCCCTGGCTGCCCGCCGGTTTGCAGCCGCGGCCAAGCCACCATCACGCTGCAGTAGTCGCTGAGTTCAGCGAACGACGATCGAATCGATGTAGAACGGGTCGGGTGGCCCGACCAATCCGCCGACGACCGTGTTCTCCATGTGGACCAGACCGCCGTCGGTCGGTGCTGAAAAGATGTACTCGAAGTCGTACCATCCCTCCTCGACCTCGACGGCACCCGAATGGAAGACACGCGTAGGCTGCTGATCGACCTCGGCAAAAGTGATTGCGCGTAGCGACGGTGGCTTGTTGGGTATGAGGCCGCCTGTCGTGATCAACCGCGCGCGAACCACGATGCGCGAGAATGCCTCTCGCTGGAGGGCCGCGACGATATCCCACGTGCCGTTCGATGTGGCACTTGCTTCTCCGACCGCGACGCAGGTGTCAACGTCTGGGCACTCCTCGGAAAGCCGAGCCGCGCTGCCGTAAAGCTGTGCCTCGTCAGGTGCGAACTCTATCGCTTCACTCGCGGACGAAAGCGGAAAATAGCTTTGCCCAAACTCCTGCGGTGCGCTGAGGTTGCCTGCGCGGTCCGATAGCGATGCAAGGCTCAGCCGAACATTTGCCGACCACCAAGAGGCTGGCTGAACGGTTGCATTCGTCACGAACTCTTCATCGTCGTCAAATTGAATGACAACGTCCTGCTGGTTGACGGTGATGCTGTCCGATAGTTCCGTGCGTGAGACGGACTCGGAAACAGAAACTGAAATTGCAGTCCAGGGAAGAAAGGGGCGTTCGCTTTGCAGGTAGCGGGCCTGTTGAGGCGTGATGGGCTGCGCCTTGAATTGAGGAGCTGTCTTGTCTTCGAGTAGTCGCAGTGTCCCAGAGAAGTCGTGGTACCAACCGAGATCTCCGTCGATCACCTCTTCGAGCCCGACGCATTTCACCAGCGCACCAGGCTGCAAACTCTCGAAATCGAGCGCTTCAAGTGTTCCGATTTGCCCCCAACCGCTCGTCATCGCCGTTTCGGGTTCGATGAAATAGTCTTCGGGACGATAGAAGCGCGCGCGTCCCGCAAAGCTGCCGTCTGAGCTTCGAGTAAAGCGCGAACGTTCGCCCCAAAGCGGCGTGACGTACGCGACGAGCTCACCGTCCTCTTCAAGAAGTTCCAAGCTCGCTTCGACTTCGGTGATTGCGGGTGGATCGAGCTCCAAGTTGGTGTCGTCGAACGCGACGTTCTCAGCGACCAAGCGAAAGTATCGAGGTGCACCGCCGAGCTTGGCAGCCCCTTCATTGGGTTGCGTCGCGGCGCGGCCGGTCGTGGGCTCGGTGTAGGCTGCACAGCCCAGCCACAAGAGGCACAACAGGAGGTGAAAGGCGCGAACGAAAAAAGGCGAGCAATGATGCATGCACGACGATATCGCAAGCGTCGTTCCAGCCCGATTGAGAATAAAATCGAGCAATTACAATGAATAAACGTGGCACATATCGGCTCATGTAGGCACATGTGCGACCTCGGGATCACAGCCACATGGCACAGCCGTAAACCATACTTGTCATAGAGGGATGGCTGCCCAAACGGGTGGGGCTCCGCGCTGCCGGCCGATCGCCGGGACCTCGTTCCTGAGAAAGTCGGCTACCTTCGAGCGTGCCCGCCTCGATGAGCGATTGATGGGTCTCGGCCTCCGGAAGGCGCAGCGTTGCCTACGGGTCGAGGTAGTCGACGAGTTCGCCGCGGAAGGTCTGGAGGGTAGTGCGCCCAACGGCGCGCTCGACGATGGGGTTTGGTGCGATGTGCACTTTGCCTTTGCCCCCCGGCGTGTCGACGATGAACTTGGGCAGCGCGATACCGCTTAGACGTCCCTGCAAAGAGGCCATGATCTGCATGCCGACGTCGAGCGGCGTGCGCAGGTGGCCGGTACCGCGAACGGGGTCGGCTTGTAGCAAATAGTAGGGCCTGACGCGTTCGCGAACGAGCCCACGAAAAAGGTCGGCGAGCGTGTCCGCGTCGTCGTTGATTCCCCGCAAGAGCACGGCCTGATTCATGACCGGAATGCCTGCATCCACGAGGCGTCGGCATGCTGTTCGTGACTCTGCTGTCAGCTCTTTGGGGTGGTTGAAGTGCGTCATCAACCACACGCTTGGGTGCGAGCGCAGCGCTTGACAGAACGCGTGGGTCACACGTTGCGGAAGCGTGACGGGCGTTCGCGTCGCGAAGCGAACATCCACGACGTGTTCGATGGCCGCCAGGCGTCCGAGAACTTGTGCGATGCGGCCGTCCGACAGGAGACCTGGGTCTCCCCCGGAGACGATCACCTCGCGCAGCGTCGGCGTGGCGGCGATGTATGCGAAGGCGTGCTCCAACTTGGCGAGGCTCGCGGCACCTTCACCTTGGCCCACCATGCGAGAGCGCGTGCAAAAACGGCAGTACACGCCGCAGTGGTCCGTGACCAAGAGCAAGGCGCGATCGGGATAACGCTGCACGAGCCGCGGCGCGACCTCGTGCGCCTCTTCCCCAAGGGGATCAAGCATGTCGCCGGGCACCTCGATGTCTTCGTCGCTTGTCGGCACGCACTGCTTTCGGATCGGGCAATGCGGGTCATCGGGATCGCAGAGCGACAAGTAGTAGGGCGTGATGGAAAGAGGCAGTCCCCGCTCTGCGACGCGCGCAATGCCCGCGCGCTCCTCTGCCGTGAGCCCAAGCCGTTCGCTCAGGGCACCCAAGTCGCGGGTTGCGTGTCGCGCTTGCCAGCGCCAATCGTGCCAGTTATTCGCTGAATCTTCGTTAGAATGCGCGTTGGTCGAGGGCCGCGAACCTGTGCCCGGCGGTGCGGTTTGGCGCGATAGCAGTGTGAGGATTCGGCGTTCCATTCGGAGACGATTTGGCCTATTTTTGCGCGATGAGCAAACGCGAGCCCCGTCCTTTTGAGGTGGAGTACATCGACAACCCCGATCAACAGACGTTGAGGGCGCTCGCTTCGGAACATACGCCGTCGGTCTTGCGCAGCAAAGTAGGCAGTATCGACAAAATCTCGCGCAACAAGTCGCGTATGGCGAAGTACACGTACATTATCGCTTCCGAACACGAAGCGGACCGCTGGAATGGCAAGACAATGCTGCCGGAAAAGGCGCAGGGGCTCATCGATCGACAGCGCGCCTACATCAAACAAGCGGGAGCCCTCATCGCCATCGACGGCTATATTGGGGTAGGGCCGCGGGCGCTGGGCGCAACCTGGCTCTACACGCTCGAGGGGGCCAATATCGCGGGCATGCAACAGAT
This sequence comes from uncultured Polyangiales bacterium, assembly GCA_964487255.1. Taxonomy (GTDB): domain Bacteria; phylum Myxococcota_A; class Polyangia; order Polyangiales; family CAZAQV01; genus CAZAQV01. The sequence goes on from CAZAQV010000011.1 coordinate 159,608, forward strand.
CTTGGCTTTTGACCGCAAGGATGTCGAAAGCCCGGAGCAGCTTGCGCGACCTTTCGAACCTACCTTCCGTCTCATCTACACGCCCGATTTGATGCTCGACGACATGCCGGGGCGTCAGGCCATCATCGTCGACATGGACGAGTGGACCACTTACGTGATGGGTCCAGATTATTTCGGCGAGTCCAAGAAGGGCGTTTTGCGCATGCTCAACGAGTACATCTACCAGCAAGGTGGACTTGTGCTGCACGCCGGTGCCAAAGCCGTTACGCGAAGCGACGGCGAGAAGATGACAGTGACCGTCATGGGGCTTTCCGGGACAGGCAAGACCACCACGACCTTTTCCAAGCAAGGCGACCTCACCGAACCGGTGCAAGATGACATGGTCGTTTTGTGGCCCAAAGGCGAACTGTCCATCACCGAAAACGGCTGCTTTGCCAAGATCGAGGGGCTTTCCGAAGAAACCGAGCCGATCATCTATCGCGGCACGGTGTCGGCCGACGCCTGGGTCGAAAACGGCTTTCTCAACGAAGACGGCACGTTTGACTTCTTCAAGCTTGAGATGCGGCCCGAAGACGCCAAGCGCTACCGCGACATTCTCGTAGCGACGGGCGCGGCGGCAGAGCGTGTCGACCAGTTTATTTCGGGCGAAGTGAGTTATTCCGACGTCGTGGACGAGGACGGCATACCCAAAGACGGCTGGGACTTTGTGCAATGGACACAGAACGGTCGCTCGATCATCCCGATGTCGTCCATCCCCGGCGCCGCCGATGTGCAGAATCTTCCGCCCGTTCGCAGTATGGGCATTCTCAATCGGGACGAGGGGCAGGACGCCGCCACGCCCGGGATCGTTCGCTTTGCTTCACCGGAGCAAGCTGCGGGCTACTTCATGCTTGGCGAGACCTCGAAGACGAGCGCCGCGGGCAAAGACCGGGGTAAGACCCGCTCGCCCTTTACGCAACCGTTCTTTCCTGGGCAGCACGGCCTGCAGGCGAAGCGCTTTCGCGAGATCGCGTCGACCATGCCTGAGGTGGGCGTGTGGATGATGAACACCGGTTACGTGGGTGGCGATGCGCGCGACGTCCAACACGACAAGGCGCTCAAGATCAAGATTCGTCACTCGAGTGCGATGCTCGAGGCGCTGCTCAGTGACAGCATCGCATGGACCAGTGACGAAGACTTCGGCTATGACGTCGTCGACCTTGATAGCCCGAAGAACGAGCACCTGCTCTCGCTCGTGCCGGCCGAAATCCTTCGCCCCAAAGTGTTCTTCGAGAAGAACGGCCGGCTCGACGAGTACAAGGCGTGGGTCAGTCGCATGAACGAAGAGCGCCGCAACTTCCTGCGCCAGTACAACGTCGACCCTGAAATCGAAGTCGCCGTCTGCCGCTGAACTGTTGGCTCTTCGCTAGGCTTTGTTCGGTCCAGCGATTTGCCCGTAGCAAATCGGAACCTCGGCAAAGACCGCTCATCGCGGGACTTCTGGCTCTTCTCGGCTACGCGTCGCAAACAGCGATGTGCAAGTAGCACATCGGCTTGCTTTGGCTTCGCACGCTCATCGCGGGGCTTCTGGCTCTTCGCGGCTACGCGCGTCTTGTTGTGGTTTGCAGAAGCATCATGCGCTGTCATTGATCTGAGATAGATACGGCGACGACCATGCTGTCACCAAGTTTGTCTTGGGAAATGACCGGCGTGCATTCGTTGAGCGCATCGAGCTTTTGTCTAAAGACTTGCATCTGCTCGTCCTCACCTTCGGAACAAGCAATGAACAGGTGCGCATCGTCACGCGTGTCGATGAAGGCGTGGCGAAGACGTGAGCACTCGGGGCAGGTGACGTGACCGGACAGGCTGTCTTTGGCCTCGTCGTGGAGGTAGAAAAGCCGGTCGATCCCGTAGCCGTGAGCGACAGCGACAACAACGCGCAAAGGTCCATCTCCGTAGAGGCGCGCTGCGTGAATCCAATGCTCTGGCGTGAAGTCGTCCGTATAAGAGTCGGGGTAACGAAAGAGTTCTCCTGTTTTTGAGCGCTCTGCAGGGGAGTAGCCGTAGACGCCGAGTCCGCCCCGATCGACGGCCAGAAGGTTTGCCGGCGCGCGTGGGTCTGCGGTGACTGCGATAGCCTGCTGGGCGACCTGGTTTTGCGCATAGACTGTTGCTGCGCCCGCGCTGTCAAAGGAAGTTATTTTGTTGAGCGTTTCGTCAACGACACTATGAACGGCAATGCCCAATTCGAGCGTGTCACTGTTCGTATTGCGCATCGCAAATACCGACTTCGGCAGCTCACCAGTCGACGAGACGGTCCCTTGGGTATCAAGATGATCTTTGGTCGGGTCGATGAACTGGCCTGTTCCACCCGAGTCTACGAGCGCGACGGAAGGTGGGCTGATGGTCATGCCAAGCCGGAATGGCACATGGAGGCGACCGCCGGCAGATAGCTTTTGACAGACTTTGAAGGTTTGCGTCTCAAGTAGCCAAACCTGCGTGGCGGCACCGGACGACACAGTGCCCAGCAATAGGTAGGGCGGCTGGCATGGTCCCATGGTTGCATCGGAGGTGTCGCTCGCGGCGTCGTTGCTCGTCGCGTCGGGGGGTACCGTTTCGTCCGAGGAGTCATGGGCGGAATCCGCCGCCACCGCGCCGTCACCGACGACTTTGAAGTCTAGGCTGGGGCAGCCCGAAAGCATCCATGCCGCAGCAAAAGACAGCGCAGCGAGACGCAACGGAGTTCGATGCGTCAAAACCGGCCCCGTACGCGGAGCGCGGCAAGGTTCGGGGATAGCTCGACTGCAACATGCGCCGCGTTTTGCTCGCCCGATTCGGGGGCGCTTTCGATGAGAGCCGCAAACAAAAGTCCCAGACCGGCGGTGGTGACGACGGCTCCGCCGATCAGGAGGCCCGTGGAGAGCGTAACCTGATCTTCAGCGTCACGTAGTCGTTCGACATCGGGGTTAGGGCGCCCGTCGACCGTGCGCTCGGGGATGCGTCCATCGGGGTAAGTTTGGGCAAGCTCGCGATCGGTGGACGCGGCGTCGATTGCCACCCGGGCCGAGCCCACGAGGACGCCGCCGCCGATCGCAAGCGCGCCGAGGCCGAGTACCATCAAGGTGACCGAGTCGTCGTCCGTGTCTTGAACGCCTGGCTCGGGCGCGTCGTGGCGACCGCGCTGAAGCGCGAGCTTGCGCTCGATGCGCGCTTGTTCGATGGCGTAGGCTCGGGCCTTGGCGTGGTCGCGGAAGCGTTCGGCTTCGGGATGGGCTGCGCAGCGCTTGTAAAACGCGAGTGCTTTGGCTTCTTGATCGCCGCGTCGGTCATAGGCTTTGGCGAGATTGCAGAGCGTGCTCGCGCGCTCGTCGTAGCGAAGGCTTTCTTCAAAAGCCACGGAAGCCTCTGCAAAGCGTCCTTTTTGCATATGTGACACGCCACGCATGAAGGCATCGCGCGCAGCGTCTATGCGAACGTCGGCCGGGGTGCTCGAGTCAGTTGCTTCGAAGGTTTCGCTCTGCGTTGGGTGCTCCACGTCACTTTGTTGTGCATAAGCAGCCTTGGCGCTCAGCAATGCGACGAACAGCGTCCCGACAGCTGCGAACGGGACGCGTCGCTTAGAACTCATCGATGACCTCACCGTACCAATGCGCTGGCTTTTGTAGCTCCGCATCTTTTGCGGTGGAAGAAGTCGGTGAAGAGGTGGCCTCGGCCGTACTCGACGCGCCTCGTTGTTGCTCATTTGCTTTACTGGCGTTGCGGCGTTTTGCTGGGGTCTGCCTTGGCTGAACCAGCGCCGTCGTTGCTCGGTTCGATCGGGCTGGGCGCGGCCTGGCGTGGTCTTCGGAGCGCGGGTGCGTTCGCTCTATGTGTGCGGTCTCTATGTGTGCGCTTTTTGGTTGTGCCTCGGGCATGGGCGCGGGCTCCACGTCTCGCGCCAAGCGAATGTCAACTGGATGCGTGTGAATTGCAGTAAGCTTGCGCGCTTTTTCGTTGCTTTGCTGCGTCGGCTCAGAAAAGGAAAGCCAAGCGCCCGCGCTGGCTGCAGTGAGCGCTACGGCGAGGATCGCCACTCGCACACCCTTGTGCCCCTTCTTTAAGACAGAACGAGGTGGCCTTTCCCTTGATGGGTTTGCCAATAGGGTTCGACTGTTTTGTGCGCGTCTTTTCGGGTCTCGCTCAAGCAATGATGCGAGGGCGCAGGCGAGGTCTTTGGGCGTCTTCGAGGGCGCCTCGGGGATGGGCGCTGTTGTAATTTGGCGGATCAATGCCGCTGTGCTGGGCGCATCAAAAGGAGGTCGTCCGTGGAGCAGCTCTGCGAGCACGATGCCCAACGCCCAACAATCGCTGGCGACACTTTCTTGTTGACCCGAAAAAAGCTCAGGCGCCATGTAGGGCATCGAGCCGACCAACTCGTGGCTCGCGGTAACCCGCGACGAAACTTGTGGGCCGTGGTCGATGGCCAGCCCCAGGTCGATCAGCTTGACCGGCATCGGCTGCTTGAGGTCGACCGCAATATTGGAGGGTTTGATGTCGCGATGAAGAATGCCCGCTTCATGAATATCTGCGAGTGCTTTCCCGGTCTGCGAGATAATCTTGCGAACGATGGAGAACGAGGGATGTGGATGGTCTGCAAGATAGTCGCGCAACGTTTGTCGGCGCAGGTACTCCATGACCAGGTAGGGGCCGACTGTGTCGTCGACGCCGAAGTCTGTGACTTGGACCACGCGTGGTGAGTCGATGCGGGCCAAGGCCTGTGCTTCGCGACGAAAGCGCTTAAGGGCGTTGTCACTCCAGTGATCAAGTCGAATCAACTTGAGGGCGAAGGTTTTGCCGAGCTCCACATGACGCGCCTCGAATACGCAACCGACACCCCCGTGGCCGATCGACCGGATCACCTCGTATCGCTCGCCGATGCGCGTCCCGGTTCGTACTAGTGGATGCTCCTGCAATCGCTCTCTCCAGCGGCAAAGGTAGTGCAGGTCGCGGACTTGTCGAGTCGATGAGCCCCCAGAATACCTGCGAATTTCCGAGAAAGTGCTATGAGAGTGAGCGATGACCATCGATCTGGCGCGTATCGTCGATGTGCTCGACGATGCAAATGGGCCTGAGCAGGCGCTCGACGCCATGGTCGGAGAGTTGCTTCGCCAAGGAATCGCGGACACCGCCGCAGTGGTACTTCGCGAAAATGGCGAGTTGCGGGTTTTGGCGGCGCGTCACGCCTCCGGTAAACGGGTGGAGGGCGCGGCCACACTGCTTTCCGAGCACATCATCAACGATGCGCTTCGCTCCGGCCGTTCGGTAAGCGTGTCTGATATCGCGGCGCATCAGACCTATGCGGCGCACACGTCCATCATTGCTCACCAGCTTCATTCGGTGGTTTGCGTTCCGATGCTCGCGCCGGGTGGTGCTGCCGGGGTGTTGTTCTTGGCTCGCCGAAGGGTGGGCGAACCGCTCGATGCAAGTAGTCTTGCGCGCCTTGAAGGCCTTGCGGCCATGAGCGTCTCGCTGCTCGCGCGACTTCGCTCGGTGCCGCGTCAGGGCAGCCTTGAGAACGTGGTTGAGGACATGCTTCTGGGCGAATCGGACTCGATGGCCGAGCTGCGCTCGATGGTTCTGCGCGTCGGAGCGTCCGACTTGTCCGTGCTCATTACCGGTGAGACCGGTACCGGAAAAGATGTGGTCGCGCAAGCGCTGCACGCTGTGAGTCCAGTGCGAAGCAAATCCATGGTAGCGCTCAACTGCGCGGCCGTGCCCGATGGGCTGCTGGCGGCCGAGCTCTTCGGGGCCAAAAAGGGAGCGTACACCGGCGCGGTGTCAGACCGACGCGGGCGACTTGAACTGGCGCACCAGAGCACGCTCTTTTTGGATGAGGTCGGCGACATGCCCTTGCCGATGCAGGCACTTTTGCTGCGCGTGCTTGAAGAGCGCAGCGTGACGCGCCTCGGCGATGAGCGTACACGCGAGACCGATTTTCGTCTCATTGCAGCCACCCATAAAAACCTTGATGGCGAAGTTGACGCCGGTCGTTTTCGCCAAGATCTATTGTTTCGCCTGCGGGAAATGCAGATCAGCGTTCCGCCTCTGCGTTCGCGCCCTGGTGATGCGGTCTTGCTCGGGATGCATTTTTTGCGCGCGGCTGGCGACAACTACGGTCTGACGCCGACGAGCTTTTCGTCCGCGGCCGAAGAGTTGCTCGAAACCCATGGCTGGCCCGGCAATGTGCGAGAGCTTAAGTCCGCCGTGCGTCGCGCTGCCGTGCTTTGTGACGGGCCGCAGGTGGAACCTCAGCATCTGCGGCTCGAAGCGAACAAGGGGACGACATCCTCTGTGGCAGTCGAGGGGGCGCAGAGCTTGGCCGACGCAAAGGAGGCGTTTTGCCGGGCCTTTGTGCAAGAAGCGGTGCAACGTCACGGCTCGCGCGACGAGGCGGCGAGGGCGCTCGGCGTCAGTCTGCGCTCCATCTACCGCTACTTGAAGTAGGCGCGCCTCGTTTTTCGCTGCCAGTTCTGGCAGTGCGCATGCAAATCTTGTCAGCGACGTTCGTCGACGCCGCCAATAGCACTGCGTTTTGTTCAGGATCGGGTCTTGCTACCGGACGCGACACCCCCTTTGGGGCACAACGAAAGGAAACGACAATGAGCAGTGACATGTTTGATATCCGTGCAAAGAAAGTGAGCCCGGACGAAGTGGTGTTTGACATCATGGTTGGCTCGGCGGGAGAGGGTATTTGCATCACGCGATCTTTCGCGCTCGATCTTCTGATGGACGCGCTTCGTCAAAAGAAACTGGACGCCACGCACCTTCAGGCTGCGGTCACCGAGGCAGGTGTGGAGTTTGGCGCCTGCTATGCATGGCCCAAAGACTGGTGGGGGACGCACCTTGGAAACTTTGTCAAGGAGGTGGAGGTTCTCGAGCCCAAAGGGGTTGGCCAAGCGAACTACGATATCAAGGAGTACAAGCTGCGTGCCAAGTTTGCCGATGCGAAGTGGCTTGAGCCGATCCAATCGCTTTGTTTTGGCAGCACGTGTTTTGATCATTGGTGGGAGGATCCCCAACGCCCAGCCGTTCCCAGCGTGGAGGTGCATCCGGCGGATCGTTGGGATGATCAAGACGATTGGTGAACGACTCGGCTCGCGTCAGAACTGGCACGCGCGCTGCCAGTTCTGGCGACTTCGGTCTTGCCGAGTTGTAAACATATGCGTTTTTGGTCGGCACGACACTTGCTCTAGCCAGGGCGCGTGCAGCAACAAAAGGGCGCGCAGAAGGAGTAAGTAATGTTTGCAGTCGGTTTATTTGTTTCGTTTTTGGCAGCGATGTGTTGGCTCGGTTTCTTTTTGATGCGTTACAAGTCTGGACGCATCGCCAAGACGCCCTTGGTTCCAACGGGGCGTGCGGCCAGTGAACGGCGGCGGGCTGCCGGCGAAAAGGATGCCATCAGCGTTGAAGGCACGCTCTCGCACGAACCCCTTTTGACTTCGCCGATCACTGGAACACCCTGCGTCTACTACGAGCTCGACGTCGTTGCGAAGTGGAAGTCGGGCGAAAGCGAGCGTTCGCATACCATCACCAATGAGCGCAACAGTGTTGGCATTGGCATTAATGACGGGTCTGGGGCTGTCGCGATCGATATCAGCAAGGGTGGCGATTTTGATGGTATGAAACGCTTCGAGCAAACGCGCGGGGCCATCATTGGCGGCGCCAAGTTCGGTGATCAAGGCTACACGCTTCATCCGGGGGCGCGTTACGGGGCGGTGCAGGTCCCCGATAACGCCAAGTTTCACGTCAAGGAAAAGACGCTTCCGCCGCTGTCTCATGCATACGTATGCGGCAGGATGAGCGACGATGGCACCATCAGCAGCCCGAAGTTCGCTTCGCTGATCATCTCTGGCAAGGGGCGTGACGCACTTTTGGGCGCGACGCAAAAGCGCATGAAGTGGGTCGCATTCGCTGGCGCCGCGTTCTCGGTCGTCGGGGTTGGTCTCACCGTGCTCGGTCTGCTCTTTCCAAGTGAGGCGCAAGAGCAAGAGGTGGTCTCCGTGGATCCGGTACATGTCGCAGGCCTTGCAACGGCAGCCGTCTTGCCGACGGAGGCTGACGGTCGGTTTGTGGACGAGGTGGTCGATCACATTCCCGTTTCTCTCTCAGGAGACGTGAGACTTCCAAAAGGCACGCGAACGCTTGCGCTGGGCAGCGTCGGGCTAAAGATGGACGCTCCGCGCAAGGCACGCGTCGATCGGCGCTGGGAGGCAGGGCTGACCAACCTTCGGGGCGTCAAGCCGAGCGTCGTTTTGCAGCAATATACAGCTGCACCGGGTGCTGGAAACACATGCCCCACACTTGATGAGATCAAGAAACGCGTTGAGGACGCCGACATCCATACTTCCGAGCGGATCAAGGTTGCTTGGGAAGGCGAGGGGCCTGCGTATGGTGACGAGATCGATTTCTTGCTCTTCGAACGTGGTGAGGGAGCGGGTTTTTACGTTCGCAAGCGTTTCGACCACGGTGATGACAGCACGTACTTTTGCGCTGCTTTCGGTTCCACGATGACTGGCTTCGAGCTGGCGGAAGTCGGTTCGTGGCAACAGGCGCGTGAAATGGCGGCTTCGCTGCTGACCACGCGTGAAGAGTACTGAGCACGAAAAGCAGAGACGAAGCTCGCTGTTTTTGGTGGCCCGATCGGAAAGTTCATCCGACGTCAAATGGCCAACTCGATGGACGAATTGGGCGAGTTCGCCGGCGAAACGGTCGCGCAGACGATGGGGGTAGGAGAGCCCGACAAGCCCTACCTCTACAATCTCGTGATCACGGGCGACGACGTTCGTATCGCACGGCCGGAAAACCGAAGCGCAAAGGTCGTCGCCCACGCCTTCGACAACACCGTCCTCAAAGCCAGTGGAGGCTAACCGCTGCGATACGCAGGACTTCGGCTTCAGAACGCGCGTTGAGTTCGATGCCCTGGAAGTCGGGCAGTTTTTTGGATTTGCGGATCGCGTCAACGACCGCCTCAAGTTCGCGCGGTAGACGCTCCCCCACAACGAGGAGCGAGGGCTTTTTGATCACGAGCGCTGGCAAAAGCTCGGCGATTCTCGGTTCGGCCTTCGACGCCCAAACAGCGTCTCGCCCACGAATGGGCCGTCGGTGAACGCCGCTTGCGCTTGGCATTTTCGATCAGTGTCTGGTTCATCCTAGCAAGGCCTCCAGGTTCACCTTGTACCTGTCCGCAAGCTTGAAGAACCGGTCGGATGCACCTTCCGCAATGAACTCGGTGAGTAGAGGGCGGTTCTTTTCCGGCGCCTTGATCGCTTTTGCGATAAACACGAAATCGGCTTCGGCGATGAAGCCCTCCACAAACTCGCCTGAGAAGACTTTGTCTCACTTGGTCTCTTTGGGCATCCACGCCTCGTGGCCGAGCGGATCAAGCTGCCGCCCAAGTCGGCTCACCAGCTCCGCAAACTTTTCTTGAACGGGGTAGTCGAAGTTTGCGGATGTGGGGACGGTCTTCGTCATTTCGTCTTTTGTGGTGGTATCGAAATGACGAAAAGAAGAAGATCGTCCCGCTGCTTCTGCTCATGGCGGGTGGGGCGGAGGTCCGTGGCTTTGACGGGCGGCGCGGTTTTGACTAGAGCACTCAGGTGCTGATTGTCGCCCACAGATTGCTGCGCCCGCTAACCCTACCATTCGCTGCGATATGTTTGTTGCTGCCTGGATGCATGGGTGGGGGAATGCTCGACGGTCAACCTGGCGAAGTTGGCTACCTGACGTGGAACGGTGAGCAAATTCCCGTCGAGTACACGCGAGATCAGTTTGGCGATGCGATCATCGCTGGTGACATCGTTGTTACGGAACTGTTGCGCACTGAATCGCAGACGGAGGCGACACCAGAGATCGCCAGCACGGAGCAAGCGCTGCACGTGTATCCAAACCACCTGTGGCCCAATCGCGTCATCCCCTACACGCTGAATGCCGTTGCGAATCGGGAGGTGATCTTCGAGGCCATGGCGCACTGGACACAGGAGGCTGGTTTCACCTTCGTACCTCGCACGCGCGAAACCTCATACATGGAGTTTAGGGGAGCCGCTTCGGGGGGGTGCACGGGTACGCTCGGTCGACAAAGCTCGGCAAGTTACGTGACCCTGGGTCCTACCTGTTATGACGCGAGTGTCGTGATTCACGAAATCGGACACGTGGTGAGCTTGTGGCATGAACATTCGCGTGCCGATCGCGACCAATACGTACAGATACATTGGCAAAATATCGCAAACGACGCGGTGTCGAACTTTGAGCTGCGGACGCCCGGTGAAGTGATCGGACGGTATGACTTTGGATCGGTCATGCATTACGGCCCGCATACTTTTTCCACCAATGGTGAGCCAACGATTACGCGTCTCAACGGCTCGGTTGAGGTCGGGGGCTCGCGCCTGACCTCGCTCACCGCGAAGCAGATTGACAAGCTCTACGCACGGGTCGATGGTTGTTCGCAAGTGCGGCGTCTGTCGGGTGATACGCGGCACACCACTGCGGTGGCCATTTCGCGTGACGCATTTATGTCTGCGACCCATGCGGTGATCGTCAGTGGTGCAGATTCTGCCCAAATCGACGCCGTGACGGCCGCACCCTTGGCGCGAGCCTACGGCGGGCCCGTCCTGCTGTCGAACTCGGACCACGTTCCTTCAGAGGTGTTGCAGGAGCTTCGACGTCTGGGCGTGACAAATGTTTTCGTCGTTGGCGGACCCGGGGTGGTCAGTGATCAAGTTGTGGTGCAGCTCCGGGCGCAGGGATACGCCGTACGCCGCGTTTCAGGTGCGACTCGCTTTGGGACTGCCTCTGCCGTCGCATCGTCGGTTGATACCCTGGGTGATGTTTCGTCTGCCTTTGTCGTGTCTGGCTATGCGATGGCGGATGCGGTGGTTGCATCCGCCGCAGGCGCAGCCTTATACATGCCGGTCTTGCTGGTCTCGCCCGACGGCATTCCTGAAGAGACTGCCCAGGCGCTCTCTGATCTGGGCATTCGCGAAACCATTGTGATCGGTGGCCCGGCGGTTGTGAGCGAGGCGGTTTTTTCGAAGTTGCCTGGTGCGAGACGGATATCGGGTGCGGATCGATATGCGACAGCTCTAAAGCTTGCCACGTTCGTCAACGATCAAATCGGAGCCGACGATGCGCTTATGGCGCGTGGTGACAAGTTTGTAGACGCGATTGTGGGAGGAGCGCTCGGGCGCCCGATGCTGCTCACATCTAGCGATAACCTCTCGGGTGCAGCTGCAAAATTCTTGCGTACAAGGCGACCGACTCAGGTCGGCTTGCTCGGAGGTCACGGCGCGCTCTCTTTGCGCGTCGAGAACCAAGCCTGCTTCACAATCGGAAACTGAAGAGGATCGTCCCCTTCATCACCGCGCGGCCAACGCCACCGAATAGAGGGAATCCCTTGCTGTGCTCTGCTTGCCGGCTCTTCGCGGCTACGCGTCGCAAGCATTGATTTGCAGGTAGCAAATCAGCTTGCTTTGGCTGTGTACGCTCATCGCGGACATCACCGCGCGTCCAACGCCACCGAATAGAGGGAATCCCTTGCTGTGATGTAGAGGGTGCGGCCTTGGGCGCCACCGAAGGCGCAATTGGCGGGGCGCTTGGGGACGTTGATCTTGCCCCACGAAGAGCCGTCCGCGGCGAACACCGCGATGCCGCCCGTGGTCGTCACATAAAGGTTGCCGCGACTGTCGACCGTCATGCCGTCGGGGCTATCGACGTCGGCAAACTTGGTCGGCGCCTCAAGGCTGCCGTCGGGCAGGATGCGATGGACGCGCACCACGTCGGCGCGATTGTCCGCGACGTAGAGAAACATCTCGTGCGGGGAGAGCGCGATTCCATTGGGGTACTCGGTATCGGCGTTGCCTTCCCAGACCGCAACGAGCTTCGCGTCATCGTGCGCCCGATAGAACACGCCGTTGAACTGGATTTCCCGCGCGTCCGCGTTTGGTAGCCCGTAGGGCGGGTCGGTGAAATAAACATCACCCGCGCTCGTTGCGACGAGATCGTTGGGCGAGTTGAGCGCGTTGCCGGCCCACGCTTCGGCGAAGGTCGATTCGGCACCTTCGGGCGAACGTTGCGTGATCTTGCGACCGTTTTGCTCGCAGATCAGGAGCGTTCCGTCAGGCATAAACGCCATGCCGTTTCCGTTTTGCGTGTTGGTGCGAAACGGCTCGATGGTGCTCGGCGGTGTGAGTTTCATGGTGCGCCCTTGGCTCGGGTCGTTAAAAACCATGTCGCTAAAGAGCAGCGTGCCGCTCGCCTCGTCCCAAACCGGGCCCTCGGTGAACGAAAAATTATCGTCGATGAGTGTGGCCTCGCCGATGCCGTCGAGCGGGTTGGTGTCCGAGACGCCCGAGTCCGGGTCGATCATCCCGTCGCGGTTAACCCTTGCATCGGGCGCCCCATCGCGCAAAAGCCGCGCATCGGTGGCCGCATCCCTTCCGGGGCGGGCATCGGAAGCGCTATCGCGCGCGGAAGCGTCACCAGGTATGCCTCCCGGCTGGTCGTTGCTGCAAGCACACAGTGCGAGCAGAACGAAGAGGGTGATGAGATGCCTCGGACGCATGTTTGAACCTTAGCAGGTTGCAGCAGCCTATCGTTGGAGGTCCCGGCTTCGACACCCTACCACCCCATGTCGCGCAATACGTCTGCCGCGCTTCTTGTATCGACCGGTTTTTCGATACCTGGAGGCAGCGCATCCTTATCCAGTACCACGATCGAGTCCGGGTCGACGCCCATCTCGATGAGTTGTGCTTTGGCGTTTTCGGTCATGCCTGGTGGAGGCTGGTAGTGGCCACTGTTGTTGTTGATGTACACGGTGCCATCGACTTCCCAGATGTGTCCCGCGGCCGCCACGGGATCACCAGCTAAAAAGGACGAGTGGTGAAAAGCGCCGACCTCGGCATCGCTGCTTACGAAAAAACCTCCCCGACCGTCCATGACATAGATATACCCCTCCGGATTGGGGGTCTCCGAGATGGGGAAAAAACCATCGTGAAGAGAACCGTCGCGGACCTCCATCGCGTAGATGCTGCGATCCTCGGGTGTTTCGAAGTAAGTTACGTAGCTGCTTTCGGATGCATGGCGAGGGTCCATTGCGATGGTCGGATAGACTTCGCCAAGGTCCGCGTTGGGGGCCCTCAACGGTGAAGAGCCGTCCGGCATGGGTTTGCGGCGGACTCCCGGTGGCGCGCTCGCTTGCAGCGCGTCAAGTTGTGGCGCGAGCTCATCGACGCCGATGACGGAGACCGCGGGGGTGGCGTTGGCGTGCAACACGTCGTCGGTCTGCGACGAATAGATTTCGTCGAGCAGCTGCGATGTTTCCTCTGCGCTCAGCGTACGTGCATCGAGCGCATTGATCTCGTCGAGTAGCCGCGACGCTTCATCCGCACTGAGCGGCGGCATGTCCAAGCTGCCCTGAGGGGACAGTGGCAATCGCATGCCAAGCACAGCAGCTCGCGCCGCGGCGATGTTGCTCGAGACAAACGTTGCGGGTCGTGTGGCCGCTAACGCCGCCCTGGTAGCCGCAGCCTGGCTTGCAACCAACGCGCCTGGACGCGTGGCAACCAGAGCGCTACGCGCAGGAGCGGTGACGACCTGCCCAGCTCCTACCCAGGTGGCTGCTTCGGTGACGCCCTGCACGCACGCGGCACTGTCGCCCGCCGCGAAGCACGTCTTAAAGTTGTCGGCCATCTGCTGAAACATGCAGCTCGGGCACTCACGGACGCTGTCGTAGATGTCGTCCCAGTTGCGCGGATTGGCGACGGTCGCGAGACCCCGCGCGCTTTCAACGACGAAACTGCCCAACGCTTCGCCGGGATCCAACGCCTCGGAATAATCCCACTCACCCGTTCGAAATCCGTGGACGGTGGCTTCTCCAGTCTCGATCAAAGTCGCTGTCACAATCGCAGCCGCGACGCCTGCAACCGCGGCCACAGCGAGTCCAACCGGCGCTGCGACGACAAGTGCGACTGTGACGGCCACTGCTGCACCGACGATTGCCGCGCCTTTGAGGATGTTGCCCCACGGAACGCCACCGCCGAACAAACGAAACCCACCGAACAGTCCACCGCCCGATCCAGCATCCACGCTGGCTCCATAAACGAGCGCCACCGCCTCGGCGTCGTCGACACTGCGGCTGCCGCGTGAAGGCTCGCGTAGCGCGGTCGCTTCGACAGTGCCGGCGTGTTGCGAGCTGCCGACCGTCGACAACTCCGACGCGTTGCTACCTAGCGGCTGCATCGCGTATGTGCCCTCGTCAAAAGTGGGGGTGGGCTCCCCGCCATACGCGTCGTTTGAAAGCGCTGTCGGTTCGCTTTCGACTGTCCCCGTGGTCACATCCCCAAGGCTTGTGCCCAGGCCCGACAGACTTGAAATCACCACGGCGCCTACCACGACGGTCAGCGCGACTTGTTGAGAAGAGGTCGTGCCTCTTTGGTCGCGTATCAGCGACATCCCTTCATTCCTCCCAAGATCAGTGTGCCAAGCGTTTATAAAATTGCAATGCCACGGTGAAATTTTGGTCGTACAGGAACCTGCATCTGGCTCGGCGAGTAGGTTGGCTAACGGAGGGCGCTACTTGGCGACTTTGCCGTTGGTCTCTTTGGCGTCGACCTGCGGCGTGGCTTGTTTGCCGTTCTTTTTGCTCTCACTCGCGTCGGTCTTCGGGGAGGTTTTCTTCGCGGGCGCCTTTTTGGCCTTCTTGTTGCGCGCGCGGCGAAACACGATGAAGGAAAGGTCGTCGAGCTTGCCGGCGTTTTCGTTTTCAACACTGGCCGCCATGCGCTTACTCGTCGCCTCGACCAGGGCGGACACGGCTTGGCTGAGTTCACCCCGACGTGCGGTGTTGATGATCTCGTCGATGTGCAGGTTGTCGAAGAGGCCGTCCGAGCCGAGCACGAGCGTGTCGTAGGGGTCAAGCTTGAGGGTGGGGCCAATTTCGAGCCGCATTTCGTTGGTGCCGACCAGGTTCGACACGATGTGTCGGTCCTCGTGGGTCATCGCTTCTTTTTCGTTGATAATGCCCGCTTCGACGGCGTAACCCACCGGCGAGTGCGGCACGGTCAGCAGCTTGCACTTGCCGCGCAGGCCCGTCACCAAGGTCATCGAGTCCCCCGCGTGGTAGGTCCGTAGCTCGCCGTTGTCGATCTCCACCACCGAAAGCGTCGTGGCGGCACCGATTCCGAGCTCGAGTACGCCTTTGTTGGCAGCATCGAAGCCATCGAGCACACCGGTACGCAAGGTGCCCCCGTTCTCGAGCGCCTTCTTAAGGGCCGAGCCGAGCTTCTTGACCGCCACGCGCGAGGCCTGCTCACCGCCGGGCATGCCGCCAGCACCGTCCGCCACGGCAAAGACGGCGCGGCCATCGCCGCAATCGAAGACGGCGGCGGCGTCCTCGTTGTGGTCGTGTCCGGGGCAACGTCTCGAAAACGCGCATAGGGTCCCCGCGCTCCACTCGTGGGTCTCGGCGGTCTCCATATTCGCATCGAGATACCAATACGCGTTCACCGCGCTGTGCTCCTGGCTCTTCGCCTAACGCTCGATTCGAAAGGCGGTGCTGGTAGCACAGCGTTTCTCGGTCTCGCTGGTCTCATCGCGTGGGTGAAACCACGCCGAAGCCTTTGGCGAAGGCGGGTGCCAGCCCCTAAATCAGTAACGTCGACTGCACCAAGGGCAGAACGACCAAAAGTCCGGCAGCGCGCCCCAGCCGCAGCTCGAGCAGCGGTGGTCTGAGCCTTCGATGGCCCATTTATGGCGAACTTTGGTTCGGCACCACGGGCAGTAGCGCATGAACGGCATGAGTTCTCCCTGGCAACGGGCATTCGCACAGTGCCGATCATAGCGAACGTCGCTATAAGTACGCGAAGAAACGGTGTCAAAAGCCGGCCCGTAGCACCAGGCGCAGTATTTCCAGTCGTTTTTTGCGCCTCTTTCGCAGCGACCGCAGCGTGACGGGAAATTTACATCGCCGTCATGGACCTCACGCGTGTCGCCACACCAGGGGCAATGACGCATCGTTTCAGAGACAGGACCGCGGCATTTGGAGCAGTTGCTCTTGGCCTCGAGGAGGCGCCCGAACTGCTTCTGGAACTCGCGGAAACGAACGCTTTTCCACTGTACCTGCGACTTGCGCCCACTGGGCGGATGAGACTCGCGGGGTGGGGGGCGCAGCGAGCGCCGCGATGGGAGCAAGGCGCCCTTTTTGATGCGCAAAAACGCGTTGTAGAGCGCAACCCCGTCCTTGAAGCGGTCTTTTTCGCGCACCGCCAGGCAGCGCCGGAGCAAAGTGACGAACTCAGCGCTGACTGTACGCCTGAGTCGCTCGGAGCCCTCGTAGGGCCACTCGAAGGGCCACGTTGGCAGGTGGCCCGTGAGCATGCGGTAGACAAGAAGCCCGACCGAAAAGACATCGGAGCGCAGCGACGGCTTGCCCAGCGCTTGCTCGGGCGCAATGTAGCCCACGGTGCCTGCGCCGGAAGCCAGATTGCCCCGCGTGCGCATCGAGACCTTGGCCAGACCAAAGTCGGTCAGCTTGAGGTGGTTGCCGTCGAACATGATGATGTTGTCCGGCTTGATGTCGCAGTGGATGACCTTGTGCTCGTGCGCGTGTGCGATCGCGCTGAGGATCTGGTCGGCGTAGTCGAGTGCCGTGTTCACGGAGAGGCGAGAGCCGAGCCGGTCTGCCAAACTACGCTCGCCGAGCGGGTAGGCGATGACGAAATGGTCGTCGATGAAGCCCGCATTTTTGATCGCCATCACGTGCGGGTGATCGAGCTTGGCGTTGATGCGAACTTCGCGCAGCAAGTTCTCGAAATCATCGCCATCGAGCACATGCGTGTGCGGCAACTTGAGCGCGACGCGGATGCCTTCGATCGTATCTTGCGCCTGATAGACAGTGGAGAACCCACCTTCCGCCAAGCGTTTTTCGACTCGATATTTGCCGAGGTGTTGTCGTGCGCGCAGTTGCATTGTCGATTGAGGCAAGCCCCTTACTATTTGTGATCGCGGCGGAGGTTGCAATCGAATCGCTGGAAATATTTGTCGCGGTCGATTGTTTGATGCCGAGTGGGGCAGCAGGGAGGAAGGTTGCGGCTACGTCGTTTCGGGGCGATGGGGAGGAGTATAGTGCTCGCCCTCGTCGCTCACATCGTCTTGCTGCGGTTGGTTACTCCTCAGCGACCTCAGTCGACCCGTTCGTTCCAAGCGATGGAGGTTGAGATTTGGGTCGACCATGACGGTCCAGTCAAGCCTGAGGAGGTCGAGGTTCGGGACGTCGCTGAGCCAGGAGAAGTGCTCAGCGCGCGGCTCCCAGAGCGCCCCCGCACCATCCTAACGCCGCAGGATGAGGTCGCCGTTGCGCGCGGCGAGGAGGCTGCAGCAAGCGGGGGCCTGGCGGGGACAGCGGAGGAAGTCGACAATCGCTCCGACAACGCCCCCTCGTGGGAGCAAATCGACCCGAGCCGCATTCTGGGCGTTGGCGCACAAGGCGAACCGCTCGACCCACCGAGAGGTCCACTTCGTGCGCGTGGAAAAAGTTCTGTCCAACAAGGTATCGACCAGGCGCTGGCCGAGTTCGCCAAGGAAGTCCCACACCTGAGCGAACGACCACCGCCCACGCTCGCCCTTCAATCGGATGGTTCTCTTCGCTACCAAGGGGCCGGGATAAGGGCCGTGATCGGCCCCGACGGCAGCCTCGATTTCCCAAAGGCCGATTCTGTCAGCATCCAGTCGACGACCGAGGGCTCGCTCGAGCGACTTTTCAACAAGGAGAAGCGTCGCAAGTGGATCGAAGAGGTGTACGGCGGTCAGGTTATTGATTGCAAATACAGAGGTCCTGCCGATAGTGCCAACGACGTGGGCTGTGGTGGCCGTGCTCCCTCCACAGTCCCCGTGATGAGCGGGATCTTCGATACATGCGGTCTGGAACCGCGCGATTGCTATTCGTATGAAAAACAGTGGATTATGAGGGAAACCAAGAAGCTGCGAGAAAAGCTGCACCAACGCTGGCGCCAGCTCAACCTGCGTCGCTCGCTCTTTGAACTGGAAGTTGTACTCTCCGGGCTGGAGAGCGACGAGAAGCTCGGGACGGCACAGAAGCGCGCGCGTCTTCAACAGTTGCTGGCAGATTGCGCTGACAATTGGGAGGGGAATCAGGCTCGCTTGATGATCGAAGATGCGCTCACCCGGCTGGAGCGAGCGGAGTATGCCCGCCTTCGCGACGCCGGCCACTCGAGTCGACCCGATGCCGGACCCGGCTAGCCCGGCATGCCGCCAGTCTCATTCGGGCCCCGGCTCCGATTGAGACTGGGGGAGCTTCGGTGCGGGCGTGATAGACTGCGGACGTGACGCCGAAGGTGATTATTCGTCGATGTCGTGAGTACGATGTTGCGGCCATTCGGGCGATTGCGCGGGAGGGGCTCGAGGAGCTGGGGCTGCGGCCCCACGGGCGGATGCTGCTCAAGCCCAATTGCGTGATCAGCGGTGATCGCTTCGAGCATGCCTATACCCGAGCAGAGTTCCTCGAGGGGGTGCTCTGCGCCCTCAAGGACCGCGCGAGCGAGAACCTGGAGGAACTCGCGGTGGGCGAGCGCTGCGGCATCACCCTCCCGACGCGACGCGCGTTCAGCGGCGCTGGGTACTACGAGGTCTTCAAGCGCGTGGGCGCCCAGCACTATTGCTTCGAGGAGACGACGCAGTTCGAAGTGCCCCTTCGACACGCCGAGCGGCTGCGTGACGCCATTTTCATTCCCGGGCCCGTTGCGCGCGCCGATTTTTTTGTGAACTGCCCGAAGTTCAAGGCGCATCCATGGACAACTGTGACCTTTTCCATGAAGAACTACATCGGCCTTCAGGACGACCGACACCGCCTTATCGACCACGACCACAAGCTCGATGAGAAAGTGGCGGACCTTCAATACGTCATCCAACCCCAGTTCATCTGCATCGATGCGATCACAGCGGGCGAGGGGCGTATGCTCACGCCGGTGCCCTACGACATGGGGCTCATCATCATGGGCAACAATCAGGTTGCCTTCGACGCCGTCTGCTCGCGCATCATCGGCGTGGACCCTGCGTCCGTGTCCCACATTCGCCTGGCGCACGAGCGCAGGTTTGGGCCGCTCGACGTCTCCCAGATCGAAATCACGGGCGACGTGCCCTTCGAGCAAGCGTGCGAACAAAACAAAGGGTTTCGCGTCGGGCTCATTCGGGTGGAAAAGTACTTTGAAGGCAGCAAGATCAAAGCCTACGCGGGGCCGCCGCCCGGCGATGAGAAGGACTATTGCTGGGGCGGGTGCCCGGGTGCGATCGAAGAAGCGATTGAAATCCTTCGTGAATACGACGCGCGCGGCATCGATGAGATGCCCGTCACGCACGTGGTGTTCGGCGCTTACAAGGGGCCCATCGAGGCTCAGCCGGGGGAAAAGGTGATTTTCATCGGTGACTGCGCCGAGTGGAAGGGCGAGCTGCAGGGCAAGCTCGTGCAGATTCAAAGCCTCTATAAGGATCGGAGCACGATCGACCCGCGGGAGGCCAAGCACGACGACGTGTTCAAGAAAATGGTCTCGACCACGAGCACCTGGCGCAAGCACAAGGACGAGGGGGTCGTTCGTATACAGGGGTGCCCGGTCAGTGTGGCCGAGCAGACGCTCATCCTGGTCAACGCCGGCAACCTGAAAAACCCTATCCTCGACCCCAGTGAGGCGGGTCCTTTCGCCAAGAGCTACCTTGCTTGGAAGAGCGCTGCTGCTTTTCGCAAGGCCTTCGGCAAGCGCTACCAAAGCACCAAGCCCATCGAACGAGGCGACGCGCGACCGAAGCAAGACCGCGACTTGGAGTAGCCACCTACCATCGGCTAGCCTGCGCCCAGTGAGGCGAAAGGTTCAGCGATGAAGCAGTGGAATGGCAAGGTGGCCCTCGTGACGGGAGCTTCGAGTGGGATCGGTGAAGCGGTTGCGCAGCGCCTGGCCAAAGAAGGTCTGAAGGTGGTCGTCTGTGCACGTCGCAAGGAGCGCATCGATGCGTTGGTCGCTCGCATCGGAGCCGCGGGTGGTGACGCGAGTGGGTTCGAGGTCGACCTGAGGGACGAGTCGCAGATTCTCGGGATGTTTGATGAGATTCGCGAGCGTTGGGGTGGGTTGGATGTGCTCGTTAACAACGCAGGCCTTGGGAAGAAGATGTCGCTCTGCGGCGGGGCTGGTGGTCGCGGCGGATCGCCCGAGGGGGAAGCGTCAAGCGCTGCATGGCGCCAGATGCTCGAAGTGAACGTTCTGGCGCTGGCGATTTGCACGCGCGAGGCGGTACGAGATATGCGCGCGCGAGGCGACGAGGGTCACGTGATCCACGTTTCATCCATGTCCGCCCATCGCGTGCCCGAGGGATCGGGGATGTATTCGGCGACCAAGCACGCGGTCAAAGCACTCACCGAAGCGCTGCGCCGGGAGCTGCGCGAGCTTGGCTCGAAGATACGCGTGACGGCGATCAGCCCGGGCTTCGTCCAGACCGAGTTTGCGGAGGTCTTCCACGGTGACCCCGAGGCTGTCGCGCAGACCTACGCGCAGTTCGAGGTCCTACAGCCGGACGATATTGCCGACTGGTTGGTGCATATTCTGAGCGCACCGCAGCACGTTCAAGTGCACGATATTCTGCTGCGTCCGACGGCCCAACCGAGCTAGACCGAGGTCAGCTAAAACCGACCGAGCCTGACCGCCCAGCGAGCCGGATCCGTTCGTCGCTCAAGCTCGAATGTGCGTTGCACGTCCTTCGCTTTCGCTTCTCCGCCTCCAACCCGCTGAACGCCCATCCTTCGATCATTCTTAGATGACCTCGGTCCAGTCGCCGCGCAGGGGTGTGACGCACACCGACATGACAGCCCTGTCATGATGTAGATCAAATGCGGGGACGGAGCGGCGAAAATTCGAGGGTTCCGAAGCCTGGCACGTCTGTTGCTTTGCTCACTGACCATGATCAAAGCAGTTCTTAGACTTACGCTTGCACTTGGTTTGCTTGGCTTATGCGCCGGGGTGACCGCCGCACAGCCTCCGGATGCATCGCTTCCTGACGCAGCACAGGTTCCGGACACGGGCGTCGACATCGATGCTGGGCCCAACGTGGACGGCGGGGCACAGGGCGACGCCGCTGTTCAGGGCGACGCCGCTGTTCAGGGCGACGCTGCGGTCCAAGAGGATGCCGCTGTTCAGGGTGACGCAGCCGTTGGCGGGGATGCATCGAGCACACCGGACGCTTCTGGCGACGGCTCGACGGAGCCCGGAGAAGCGTCGGGCGGTGGCTGTGATTGCGCGGTCGATGGCACCACGCCTTCGGCATCGCTTGGCTTGCTCGTCGTAGGCGCGCTCATGTTGCGTCGTCGGCGTCGCATGCACTAGCTTGAGCTGACGACAAGAGCGCTGCCGCGCTACTTTACCGCCCTGGGTGCCCCCGCACACCGGGGCTTTTTCTATGCTAGCTTCGACGCCATGGCGCAGCCATTTCGTCTTTACAATACGCTCAGCAGAAACGTGGAAGACTTCGTTCCCTACAACGAGGGCAAGGTTAACCTCTACGTCTGCGGAATGACGGTCTACGACCACTCGCACGTCGGTCACGCACGCGCGATGGTGGTCTTTGACGTTGTGGCGCGCTACTTGCGGCACCGCGAGTGGCACGTGAACTTCGTTCGCAACTACACGGACGTGGACGACAAAATCATCGACCGTGCGAACAAGCTCGGCGAGGATCCGCTCGCGCTCTCAAGACGCTTTATCAAGGTCTTCGAGGAGGACATGGAGGCTCTCGGCCTCAAGCGTCCCGACCACGAACCGCGCGTTTCGGAGTGCATCTCCGAGATCCAAGCGCTGATCGAAAAGCTCGTCGAGCGCGAGCACGCCTACGTTTCAGATGGCTCGGTCTGGTTTTCCGTGGACTCTTGTGCCGACTATGGGAAGCTCTCAGGCCAAAGGCCTGACGAAATGCAAAACAGCGCGGACAGCGCGTCGGGCAAAAAGAACCCACGCGACTTTGTGTTATGGAAGGCCGAAAAGCCCGGCGAGCCCTCCTGGCCGAGCCCCTGGGGCCCGGGACGCCCCGGTTGGCATATTGAGTGCTCCGCCATGGCGCACAAGCATCTTGATGTGCAAGTGGATATCCACGGTGGCGGACTCGACCTCGTCTTTCCGCACCACGAAAACGAAGTCGCCCAGTCCGAGTGCGGCCATCAGCACAAACCGTACGCACGGTACTGGATGCACAACGGGCTGCTCACCATGACGGGTGGGCAGAAGATGGGTAAAAGCCTGGGCAACGTCGTCAACATCCGCGATGCGCTCAAAGAGTTCCCTGCAGAGGCGCTGCGCCTATATTATCTGCAGGTTCATTACCGCTCGCCATTGCCCTGGAACGCAGAGGCGCTGCCCGACGCGCTCGCACTTCTCTCTCGCCTGTACGAGGCGCGAGAGGTTGCAGAAGAGATGGGCGGCGAAGAGCAGGTCGATACAGTGGCCAAAGACCTCGGCGAGGACGCCGCGCGCGTACTCGAGCTTTCGCGCCAGTTCTCGAGCCGCTTTTACGGCGCGATGGATGACGACTTCAACACGGCCAAGGCGCTCGGCTACGCCTTTGAGCTGGCGCGCGCCGTCAATCGCTTGTCTGCACACAAGAAGGCGAAAAAACGCGGTGGCCCCGTCGCCAAAGCGGCGCTCGAAGCGCTCGGTACCGTGAGGGAGGCGCTTGGACTGATGGCGATGAGCAGCGACGGCTTCGCGGCCGAGGTTCGACAGAAGCGCTTGCCTGCGATGGGTCTCAGTGAGGACGATGTTGAAAACAAGCTTCAAGCGCGCAAAGAAGCGCGTGAGAGCAAAGACTGGGCGAAGGCGGACGAGATACGCGATGAGCTCGACAAGCTTGGCATTGTGGTCATGGATCGCCCCGAAGGGGTGACCTGGAGGGTGAGGCTGTCAGCTCCGTAGCCCCCGAAAGGTTTGCAGCGGGGGGGGTTTTAGGGCAGGCTCCGGGCGCCCTGGACACACAGGCCATCTGGCCCCAGGAAGGTCAAGAACGATGAGCGAAGCAAGAGCCGAACTAGAAGCTGAAATCAAAGAGCTAATTGTCGAGTCGTTGATGCTCGACGACGTAAAACCTTCAGAAATCGTGACCGAAGATCCGCTCTTCGTCGAAGGTCTGGGCCTCGACTCTGTCGATGCGCTTGAGTTGGCGATCGCGATCGATCAAAAATATGGCGTGCGCATCCGTGCTGAGGACGAAAATGTGCGCGATATCTTCAAGTCGGTCCAAACGCTTGCGACGCACGTCGAAGAGCACCGCACGAAGTAGGTTCTCTTGGCTCGTGGTCCCGGCAGCGGCCTACACCGGGAGGCCATCGAGCAAGATGGTGACGTCGTTCGCGAGTCGCTGCGCGTGAGCGCAGACAGCCCCTACTTTGAGGGGCACTTTGAGCGCTTCGCAATCTTTCCCGCGGTCGCCCAACTGCACGCCATAGTCGTAGCGCTGGCCCATGAACGGTACGCTGGCCTTGGCGCGCTGCGAGAGGCGCGACGGCTCAAGTTCTTGAGACCGGTGCGGCCGGGCGCCTCACTCGAACTCTCGTTAGACCGCAACGGCCAGAAAGTAACCTTCAAGCTGTTGGTCGATGGTGAGCCCGCATCGGCTGGAACGCTGGAGTTCGCGGAACCGTGAGTCTGCAGGTCGCAGCGTTGATCCCTTCGTACAATCATTACGAGCATGTGGGCCGGTTGATCGACGAGCTCGCGCCAGTTGTGGCGGCGGTGTTTGTCGTTGATGACGCCAGTAACTCTCCCGCGAAAGAAACGCTTGAGGCGCTCGCGGAGCGTCCGAGGGTCGAACTCATTCGACGTGCGCAAAATGGCGGCAAAGGTGCGGCGGTCAAGTCGGGCCTCGAAGCCATTGCCGCAGCGGGTTACTCGCACGCGCTGCAGGTCGATGCCGATGCGCAGCACGACCTGTCCTCGGTGGCGTCGATGCTCGACGCAGCGGAGCGCACGCCGTCCGCATTGGTCCTTGCGGAGCCCGTGTTCGACGCTTCAGCACCTAAAGGCCGGCTGATGGCCCGTCGTATCTGTAACTTCTGGGTGGATCTCGAAACCGGGGGCCATGTGATCGGGGACCCCATGTGCGGTCTTCGCATCTACCCGGTCGAGGCGGCACGACGCGCAAACGCGCGCGGTGACCGCATGGACTTCGACCCCGAAATCGCGGTGCGCATGCAGTGGGCGGGCTGCCCGGTGATCAACGTTCCCACCAAGGTCATCTACCGAGACGGGGCGCTTTCAAACTTTCAATCTTTTCGAGACAACGTTCGTATCTCGTGGATGCACTCGCGGCTCATGTTTCGGCTCATCATGAGCCGCGTGTTCTCTGGTCTGGTGAAGCGCCGATGACCGAGAGCGGCAGTAGTGAGCGTTCACGTGCGGACCTGACAAACTGGAAAAAGGACAAAGAGCTGGGCACACCGCTCGGCATGCGGGCCATTCTCATCGCGCTGCGCATCATGGGGCGCGGGCCTGTGCGCCTGATCTTGCGCTTTGTGGTCTTCTACTATGTGCTCTTTTACGCGCGCGTTCGCGCCTATTCACGGGACTACTTGCGGCGTGTCGGGGCGTCGACGTCGTTTTGGTCGGTATGGCGTCACGTGTGCACGTTTGCGTTTTGCGCGCTCGACCGCTTCTTCTTTGTTCGCGGTGAAACTGAGCGTTTCAAAGTCGACCGTTCCGCCGTCCAGCCGCTCTGGGATTACCACCAAGCAGGTGGCGCGGGTATCTTGCTCGGCGCGCACTTTGGTAGCTTCGAAGCCATGCGGGCAAAGGCCCGCGACGACGACGCGCGCGTCAGTGTCGTAATGGACAACCAACACGCCAAGATGGTGCGCCAGTTTCTCGATGCGGCCAACGCCGACGACCGGCTGACCATTCTTGAGGTGGGTGACGGCGCCATCGACCTCGTCCTCAAGGCGCGCGACTGCGTCGAGCAAGGACGTCTCGTGGTGATTTTGGCCGACCGCGTCGCGGAGGGGCAGCGCTATCTCGAAGCAGACTTTTTGGGTTCGAAAGCGCGTTTTCCGCTCGGGCCGTTTCTCATGGCATCGAAAATGAACTGTCCGGTCTACACGATTTTTGGGGTGTATGAGGGTGACAACCGATATCGGATCATGTGCAATAAGTTCAGTGAGCGACTCGAGTTTCCGAGGTCCAGACGACAAGAGGCCATGCAAGAGGCTGTGCAGAATTTCGCTGCGGCGCTAGAGAAGCAATGCCGGGAGCACCCGTACTGCTGGTTCAACTTCTTCGACTACTGGCAAAGCAAACATCATGACTGAACCCACGCCACGCACTTCTCGCCCCGCGGCAAAGGTCTCGCTCGAGGTGCCCTTTCACGATGTCGATGGGCTGGGCGTTGTTTGGCATGGCCATCTCTACAAGTACATCGAGATCGCCAGGACGGCGCTCTTTCGCCAAGTCGGGCTCGAGCCAAAGCCCGGAAATATTCGAAAAGTTGGGCGTGACGAGAATAACTACAGCCTGCGCGTCGTCGAATCGCGGTGCCGACACCTGATGCCACTTTACTACGGGGACCAACTGACGGTCCGCGCCTGGTTCCGCGCTATCGACGAGCAGTTTCACGTGGCCTACGAAGTCTACAACGAGACACGCGGCTATCGTGCAGCGCGCGCCCGTACCAAGTTGGTGGTTGTCGACGAGCGGGGTCAACTCGTGACCGAGCGCGACCCGGAGCGGGTCGCCAAGTATCTGGGAGCAACCCATGATTGAGTCCGTCCGCAAGACCCGCCTGGTGCGGTGCGCTATTTTGATGGTGGCGCTGTGGGCCGGCGTCGCAGCTCCGAAGGCAAGCGCAAACGATCAAAAGGCCGAGGCGTTGGTTCGTTCTTTTGCGAAGCTTCCCGGCGTCGAGGCAAAGTTTCGTGAAGAGAAAACCATCGCGCTTCTGGCAACGCCGCTCATCAACGAAGGTACGGTGCATTTTTCGCGCCCCGGTTACTTCGCCCGGCACACGCTCAAGCCGGAGAAAAACTCGATCGTGATTCGTGGCGAACTCGTGGAGTCGGGCACCAAGAAGCAAAAGGAGACGCTTCGCACGGGGCAGCACCCGGTCCTTCGCTCGTTTGTGCAGGGCTATATGGGCCTTCTGGCAGGTGACTTCGATGCGCTAAAAAAAAGCTACAAGTTGACCTACCGTGAGCCGAACAAAGGCGCGTGGTCCATTCGTCTGGTGCCTCGCGACAAGCGCTTGCTCTCTGTCATCAAGTCGATCGAGATGTCAGGCGAAGGCCAGAACGTCTCGCACATGGTGATCGTCGAAGCATCGGGCGATGTCTCGCGCACAACGTTCAGCGACGTCAACGTAAGCCGTAGCTATAGTAAGCAAGAACGTAGCCGCATTTTCCAGCTGCGATAGCTGGGCCTGGTTCTATAGAGTCTGTCGCTTTGCGAGCGTGGCGTGGGGCTCAAGCGGCGTTCTCAATGCACTCGAGGCGTGCGCGCTGGCTGTGCATCGACTCGCCGCAGGTCACGATGGTAGCCGCTGGGTTGCGACGCGCTTTGGCCGCGATGTCGATGCATTTGAGACGGTCGCTCTGACTGAACAACGCCTGGCCGCAGGCTTTAATCAGCGCCGCTGGGTTGTAGTGGGTCTGGACCGCGCGCTCGATGCACTTGAGGCGGTTCGACTGAGAGTGAACGGCTTCGCCGCATGCGTGAACGATGCTTGCGCCATGTGGCGTTGAGGCCGCGACCTTGACGCAGGCGCCTTGCTGCGTCGATGAAAAGAGGACCTTGCCACAGGCTTTGATCGTTTCCGAAGGTGTGCTGGTCGGAGGCATGACTTGCGGTTCATGCGCGTGCGCGTGTCCGCCGTGTTGTCCGTACACGGGCTGCTGCGTGTAGATTTGCTGTGCGCTCGAGTGGGCTAAGCACTTGCGTTGACCCGGACCGCCACAGGGTGCAGCGACCGGTATTTCGTCGCGCGTGCTTTCGAATACCACCGCTTGCACTTGCAGTGCACCCGAACGGATGCCGAGAATGCCGATGCGCCGGTTGTGTCCTTCGATGCTCACCTCAGCGCGGTACTTTCCACCGGGGGCAGGAAGAACCACCCGACCGCTTCGGCCGGGCATGCCCTGTTGTGCCGTCCGACGAAAGGGCGCGCCCCGATCGTTGTTGGTGATGGTTGCGCGCAGCTGCGGCCGAATGTGGAGGCGTCGCATGGCGCCCCAGCTCTCCGGGGAAAATACGTAGTCGGCCCAAAGCTGGTCGCCGTGTCGCTCGATCTCGAAGCGATCGAGTTCGACCCAGACGCCACGCGTACCCGGCTTCTGCCAGTGCCGCTTCTGCGCAAACACGCTTGAACACATCAACAGGCAAAGCATCGCGACCGCGACTGCGATGAGCGTGCGAGAATGAAGAAGCGGATTTGCTATTCGCAAATCCATGCTTCGGCTTCGAGCCGTGAAGAGCCAGCGATAGAGCGTGCGAGAATGAAGAAGCGGATTTGCTACGTGCAAATCCATGCTTCGACTTCGAGCCGTGAAGAGCCGATGATAGAGCGTGCGAGAACTAGCAGGCTGGTGAAAAAGGGGATCGACGAGGTTGTAAGGATGTGATCTTG
>CAZAQV010000012.1:0-184944 GCA_964487255.1 uncultured Polyangiales bacterium
CCATTAACTTTCGACCCTTTACCCCACTTGTGACAAACGATTAGACCCTTAGGTAGCCT
The DNA here is from genome assembly GCA_964487255.1 of uncultured Polyangiales bacterium. Lineage (GTDB taxonomy): Bacteria > Myxococcota_A > Polyangia > Polyangiales > CAZAQV01 > CAZAQV01. The sequence goes on from CAZAQV010000012.1 coordinate 60, forward strand.
TACGCGGGGTGCTCAACTCCGCCTTGTCTCGCTTGCGCCTCGACGGCTATCTCAGCGTCAAGGATTCTAAGACTTGCGTTGGGTGTCTTCTTCGACGAGGGGCGCGTACTCTTCGAACGTCCGCGGCTCATCTTCTTGCTCAGGGTTGGGCACTTCGTCTTCTGTTATGCCATCTTCGAGCAGCAACGTCCCCGTCTCGACGCTCTTGGTGTTCTTGAGTGTGTCGAGTGCCCCTTTGGCTTCTTCGTTGGCTGGGTCTGCGCGAAGGACACGCCCCCATGCCTCACGAGCTTCCCACGGGTTTTTGAGATCGCGCTGCCACGTGCGCGCGATGTCCGCCAAGTGGGCGACCTTCTGTTCATTGGTTTCCGTGCGGCCGACGACCCGACTGATATGCCCGATGAGTTCCGTGAAACGCTTGGTTTCGCGCAGGCACTCGATGAGCCGCAGGTCGATGTCTCGTAGTAGCTCGTTGTTGCCGCTGCGCTGCACTAGGGGAATCAATTTTTGGTAGACGTTTGCGGCGTCACCATGCTCTCCCAGCTCCTTGTCCAAGATACGAGCTCGCGCCCGCATCAGTAGTTCACTGGTGGTCGCGTCGAAACTGTCGGCCAGCCACGCGGCGTACACGCGCTGAAGGCGGTCCCAGTCCTCTTTCGATTCGGCGAGTTGTTCGAGGCGCTCCAGGGCTCCTGGTGCGGCTTGCCCTAGTTCGATGGCGCGCATCAATGCTGTTTTTGCTTGCTCGCGATTTCCAAGCGCCTGGTAGGCGAGGCCAGCAACTTCCCACGCTGTCGCGTCTTCTGCGGTCGCGCTAAATGTCGATAGAGTATCGGCGACGGCTTTGATGAGTACCTCGTCACGTTCGGGTACGTCGAGCCAGCGCGCCACAATGTTTGTGAGTCGTTTTGGACGAGCCCTCGGGTTCGCCAACAAGTCCTTGATATGGTTGCGTAGGGCTTGCTCAGCGCCAAGCGGCGTTGCCAGTTTTTCGATGGCGAGCATGCGAAGAAGGCGGTCGTCCTGTCGTGATTCGTCGCTGTCCGACTGATTCGGAAGTGGGGGAGGCAGCGAGGCTGACTGGCGAACAACGAAGTTGAGAAGCTCCGTCGCTTCCGCAAGTTGACCACTTTTGTATGCGAGCTGAACGGCGTTGCTCAGGCGCTCTGCCGAGGGGTCGATTCGACATGCTCGCAGCAAATGACGTGCCGCGATCTCGGCATGCGCATGGCTCGCAAAAACAGTTGCGGCGCGTTCGTGCAAGGCCACCCGTTCCAGGTCTGAGGGGGCTGCAGAAATCATGTGCTCGTAGAGACGTTCTGCGTGACGAAACACCGCTTCGCTGGGGTTTTCGTCGATCGTGGTCTCGAAGGCTTCAAGCACAACTTCGCGGTCCGACTGTCCCTCGTAAACCGCCTGTGAGTAGGCAGAAAGCGCACGTTCGATACGGCCTGCAATCTTTGCGGCATGACCTGCCCGGAGCCAGTGGTCGGCACGTCTTTCCGGGGATGGCGAATGGGTCGCGAGTCGCTCGTAAACTTCACAGGCTTCCGCAGCAAACTCGGGATTCGTTGCAAGGGAAACCAGGAAGGCGTGCGCGTCTTCGTCTTCGCGCTCAAGCAGAGGTGCTGCAATCTCAAGCGTCTTACGAGGATCGTCGAGGTGTTCTTTGGCCAGTTGTAACGTTCCTGAGCGGTAGTCGTCGGTCTGAGTCTGGGGCAGAAGTTTTTCAGCCCGAAGTCGCATTTCGATGGCTTCTTGGTACTCCTCTTCGCGAACGAGCAACCGAGCCAGGTCGACGAATGGCTCCGCTAAATTGGGGCAGGTCTGAGCCCATAGTTCAAGTGCGCGCCGATGGTTCTGGGGTTCATCGAGGTGCTTCTCGTAGAGGGCGACGAGCGCTTCTGACAGTTCGGCGCGCTCGGCACTATGATAGGGGCTGCGAATCATGCGCCGCAGTACAGGTGCGCGCTCCTCGTGACGCTCGCTTTCGCGTAACAACCGGTCGAGGGACCGCAGACCGTCGGGGTGGTCGTGATGAAAGCCGTCCGCGATGTCGCGCAGCGTCTCGATGGCGTCGTCGAGCTTGCCTTGCGACTCGTAGATACGCGCCAGCTTGAGCAGTAGGTCGACTTTGCGTTCTGTCTCCGGAGTTTGCTCGACAAACTTACTGAGCCAATGTGTCTGTTTTGCGATGTCGCCAGATTCTTCGGCGGCTCGTTCGAGGTGCTCGATGGCGTCCGTTGCGCTTGGGTCCGCTTCGATAAGCTCCTCCCAGTAGATGGCGGCACTGCGTGAGTCGCGCATCGCAAACTCAAGTGTCTCGGCCAACGTGCGCAGGTACATGGGCCGCGTGGCCACGTCGCTGCGCTCTTTGAGTTCAGCCAAGGTCGTCACGAGCTCGGCATGCATTGATAATCGTGCGTGCGCGTCCGTGAGTAGACCCAAAGCCTCCTTGTGAGTGGGGTCGACGCACAGCGCCTTTTCGTAGGATGCACGCGAGCGATCCGTGTGGCCCATTCGCTCGTCCAAAATGCGACCCATGCGCACGAGCACCTGTGCCTGTTCTCGTGCCTGATTGGGACCGAGTTTTTCCGCCTGCGTTTGTAGGGCGGCGATGGCGGCTCCCCAGTGTTGGACACGGCTTGCGAGTTCTACGACGCGGGCCAGCGCGGCGTTCTGGTCAGGGTCGATTTCTGCGAGCTCTTGAGCGACTTCGAGCGCGCTCTCCGGGTCGGCCAGCGGACCGCGCAACAGATCTTCCAAGATGCGAAGGCGCTCGACGCGTAGATCCTCTGTGCTTGCGTCGCGTGCTTGTGCACGCAAAAGGGGCACCGCTTCAAGAAACGCACCTGTGCTGAGCAGGGTCTGGCAGAACAAGTCGCGGGCCTCGCGGTCGTGCGGGGCGATTTCGTATAGCCGACGCAACGCCCGAAGTGCATCGCTGTCGCTGTTGCGATGCGTCGAATGTATCTCGTGCAGGCGACGCAAGACGTGCACTTTTTCGTCCTCTGCGTTTGTGGCCGCTAGGATTTCTTCGAATAGTTCGCAGAGCTCGTCCCAGCTGGAGCTTTTTTCCAGCAAGACCGCGAGCTTCCATTTTGCCGTGAGGTCGTGCGGGTCGACGTTACACACGGCTTGCCACGTTTGAACCCCCGCCTGCACATCCTTGAGTTCGTTTGCGTAAAGCGCGGCGAGGTCGGAGAGGATCCGTTTGCGATGCTTCTTTTTGACACCACTGACTTTGCTGGCGCGCACCAAGTGGTCGCGCAGCTTCTCGTAGTCATTGTCTCGCCGATACTGTTGCCCGACAATCTGAAGTGCCCGCTGGTCTGTTGGTGCGTGCTGCAAGATCTCTTCGGCCCGCTTCAGCACACGCGCAGGTTCGTCGCCGGCGAGTTCCAAGTCGAGTACGTCGTGGAGCCTGCGAACGCGGTCTTCCGCGGTCAGACCGGCAAGCGCATTTTCGCTCGCTCGGATCGCCTTCTCGTGTTGCCCATCCATGCGATAGATCTCGACGAGCAGCTGTGATGCCTCCGGATCCCCACGTTCGAGCAGGGGCTCCAAGCATCGCATGGCATCCTTGGGTTGGCGCGCCTTGAGATATGCACGCCCGAGTTTGCGTCGGCGCTCGTCGGCTCCAGGGCCTCCGGCGTTGGCATCAAGATACCGTACCCAACGTAAGGGAAGAAGGTCGAGGCGGCCGGTTTGTTCGGCCATGCGCTCCAGGAGCTGCATGGCCTGCTCGTGATCGGGTACGATATTGAGCGCATCTTCGGTGTACGCCAACGCGGCGTGGGGCGGCAGCGATAGCGCGATGTCGTAGAGCAGCGATGAGGACATCTCGCGCGTCTGTTCGGCGGCCTCGGCGTCACCCGCGTTGTCCTCGCGCTCGGCGCGCATGGCCATGAGGTGTGCGAGAAGGCGAACGATGCTCGGGTCGTTGGGGAGGATTCGACGGGCGCGCTCGGCCAAGCGAATGCCTCGGTCCAGCTCGCCAAGGTGGGTGGCCGCGAACTGTCCGGCCTCGCCTAAAAGGGCCGCCTTGCGCACCAAGTCCGACTCCGCTTCAGCTTCGCGATCGAGTAGCGCTGCAGCGCGTTCGTTCTCTCCGCGGTCGACGAGTAGCGTGCGTAGCCCGTAGATCGCGCCCAGGTGATCGGGTTGTTGCTCAAGGGCGAGCTCATAGCAGTCGATGGCTTCGTCGGCGGCGCCCAGTGTGTCTTGTAAGAACTGCCCGAGACGCCAGTGTGCCGCTGCGACTTCTGACGGCCTACCGGCGGAGTGCAGTCGCCGAATATTGTTTCGCTGTACTTCGGTGACGGCCTCGGCAAGTCGTGGCTCCTCGCTCGCAATCTGGCAAGCGACATCGATGACGTCAAAACGGTGTGGGTCGCGCTGCAGGGCCCGTGCGACGTATGTCATCGCTTCGGCTCGGCGATCCGAAGCACCTGCGAGTAGCTTGGCCGCGCGGACCATGCACTCGGCAGCCAGTTCATCCGAAGCGGTCCGCTGCGCCCAGTTGTTCAGAAGTGAGAGCAAAGGGGTGAAGTCTCCACGGGGTTTGAGCTCACGTTCAAGCGCATGATAAAGATGGAATCGCCCGGGCTGGGCCAAGGCATCCTGCATCATCCGCTCGAGCTGCTGACCGGGTGTCACCGGTTTACGCTATCAGCGCCTCAGAGGTAGTGCTAGGGTTCGCATTCGCCGGTTCGGTTCAACGCCCATGACCTCTTTTTCGCAAGCGCTCCACGACGCAAGAGCACCAATTTCCTTTTACTTGGAAGTGCGAGCGAAAGCAGCGCAGAGCGAACCCCTCGACGCTGTCGCGGCCACGCTCAGCACGGTAGGGCTTGATGGCACTCCCAACGCTAGAATGGTTCTCGTCAAGGAAGTAGACGACGAGCAGGCCGCTTCGCCCGGATTCGTTTTCTACACGAATCGGCACAGCGAAAAAGGTCGTGAGTTGGCCCAGAACCCTGTTGCTTCGCTGGTATTTCATTACCCGAGCATCGGAGTGCAGGTGCGCATTCGTGGAAGTGTTTCGCCCACCAGTGATGCCCGCTCCGACGCCTACTTCGCGTCGCGTCCCCGACAAAGTCAACTTGGGGCATGGGCCTCTGAACAGAGCCAACCCATCGAAAGTCTGAAAACGGTTCAGGACCGCTTTTCGGATTTTGAGCGTCAATACGAAGGAGAGATCGTGCCGCGGCCACCGCATTGGGGTGGCTATCGGCTCGCTCCAATGGCGATCGAGTTTTGGTTCGATGGCGCGCACCGCCTTCATGAGCGCCTACTTTTCGAGCGAAAAGACGGCGTTTGGGACCGGACGCGACTCGCCCCGTGAACGGCCTTTTTGTGTGCGCTGGCTCACGAGATGCATTCAAGTCTTGATTCTTGTGATCAGATTCATAACCTAGGCGCTGTTCCAGGGAACGAATCGGAGGGTAGCTCGTCATGAATGGACAGTTTGCATGCGCTGAGGGCATGGCGGTGACGTCTGGAAGCGTCAAGTGGTTCAACAACGCCAAAGGCTTTGGCTTCATTCAACTGGAGGGCCAGCCGGACGTTTTTGTTCACTACTCTCAGATTGACGGCGACGGCTTTCGAACCCTCGAAGAGGGCATGGAGGTTTCGTTCATGCTTCGCGAAGGGCCGAAAGGGCCATTTGCGGAGCGCGTCATGCCGGCTTGTGCCTAGCGGGCGAACAAGCGCGAAAAAAGCGGTCGACGGAGCCACGTGAAGTCGTGGTAACATTGCCCCATGTCGACTGCCGTTTACTTTTCGCCCTCAGGTGAAGAAGTGCCGGCGCAGATTCGCGACAGTACTGCGCACCTGTCGTGGGTGAGCCTGTCGAGTGTTTCTGCTGCGGAACATTTTGTCTCGCGACGTCGCGTCGACCTGCTGCTTCTCGATCTGCGTGACGACCAGGATAGCGCGGGGCCGAGGCTGCTTGAACAGCTCTTTCCCGATGGAGCGATGCCGGGGGTTATCTCTAGGCGTCGCACGATCGCGTGGGTTCCGGGGGATGCGCAAGGCGCGCGACTGGCCTTTCGTCTAGGTCAGTTCGACATCGCTGAGGTGATTCCCGCACCTGCTACGCACGCGCAGGTCGTCGGCTGTATCGGTGAATGCCTCGGCAAGGTGCAGTACAAGCGGGTCGCCATTTGCCTAGCCGGCGGTGGCATAGAGGGGCTCCTCTACGAGTTGGGGGTGCTGCGGGCGCTCGACGACTTCTTGGTGCAACGAAAGGTGATCGACGCGGACCTTTTTTGCGGCATCAGTGCCGGGGCAGTGATCGGCGCGTTTTTGGCCAACGGGATTGGTCCTGCAGAGCTGGCGCGCGCCATGGACGGACGCTCGGCACGCATTGAACCGGTGCGGCGCACCGACCTTTTCGACCCGAACTTCTCGGAGATGAGTCGACGCGTCGGTTCAGCCGTCCGCCACTTTGTGACCAAAGGGGACACGTCCGGTTTTTCCCGCGCGCTGCCTTCCGGAATCTTCGCCGGCGATAGGTTGGGGGCTTGGCTGGAACGCCAACTCGAGCGACCCGGCATGCACAACAAATTCCCCGACCTGCGACGGACACTGCTCATCGGCGCGACCGACCAGGACACGTCGGAGGCCGTGGTGTTTGGGCGCGAGACGCATCCACACATTCCGGTTCACCAGGCGGTACGAGCCTCTGCGGCGCTTGCGCCGTTTTACCGACCGGTTTGTATTGACGGGCGCTACTACGTCGACGGCTCGTTTTCGCGCACCACCAACATGCGGCTGGCGATGGACCAAGGCGCCACCTTGGTCATCTTGATCGACCCGCTCGTACCGGTTCAGGCGACACGCGCCGGGTACGTCAATGAGCGTGGCGGCTTCTACGGCACCGTTCAGGGACTCAAGGCGCTCATCAACGGTCGCTTTGACAAAGCTGTGCGAGCGATCCGCGAGATGTACCCGGACGTCGCGTTTTACCTATTTTCTCCCGAGCAAGAAGAACGGCGGATCATGGCGGGCTCGCCGATGAAGTTCTTCTTCCGCAAGGAAGTCGAGCGCGTGGCCTACGAAAGCACGGCGCGCAAGATACGTCGGTGGCTTCCTGAGATGAGCCAGGACTTCGAGCGTCACGGCATGACGCTTATCGATCCCGACGTCGGTGGGCCACGACGCCCGATCACGATGGCGCCAGTCCACCCCGAATCTTTCGGCGTCGGTGTCTAGCGTGCGATACACTTCGCAATACGTCGTTGTCGTCTCCGCTCCCTGCGCAGCTACCCTTAGGTAGCCTTACGCGGGGTGCTCGACTCCGCCTCGTCTTGCTCGCGTCTCCCACGCTAGCGTCTGGGCTGTGATGATCGCTCTTTGAAGAACCAACTATAGAGTGTTGGCGGCGCCGGGGGTTGGGGTTGCGCAGAACCCGAAGTCCGTGGCGTCGTCGCCGGTATCACCACCGTTGCTGACGCGGCAGAGGCTGCCCTCCTTGTCGTTGGCGTCTGCGACAGTTGCCGGAATTGGCGTTCCTTCAACGAGCGGCAGAGCGCTTGGAACCTCGCCTTCGTAGGCGACGGCATCGATGACGGCGCCTGCCGTCTTGTCGTAGAGCGCCACAGCGTCAGGCCCATTTTGAAGGCCGTCTTTGGTGAACTCGCGTTGCACCATCGCGCCGCCATCCACCGTGAGTGTGTCCGAGCCGACCACAAAGTAGCCGCCAGGGGCAAGCGTGCCAGAGAGTTGAATTCTGCCGCCTCCGTACTCTGCGCCACCACTTCCGTTGATGCGGATGACTTCGACTTCGCTCAAATCGACGTCGCTGCCTCCGTTGTTATAAATCTCGAGAAACTCGTTGATGTCGTCGCCCGGTTGGTCGTAGTCGAGCTCATTGATGAGCAGGGTGAGGTCGGATGTCGGTACCGGAATTTCGTCGGTCTCGAAATCGCTCTCGTCCCGCGGCAGGATTCGCGCCTCTTCATCCCAGCGATGGGAGATACCCGTGAGCCGCTGGAAGCGGTGGTCCACAGGCGGTCTTGGGGTGATGGCGTAAAGAAAGTCCGAGACGACGACGGCGCCACCCACTGTGAAGAGTCCCGCCGCGTCTGGGTCGAGCGCGGTGACCGTGGTATCGGTAAGCTCGACGAGGATGCCGTCGTAGTCGAGGATCGCCGCCTTGAGGCCTGCCGGGGTTTGCGCCACCGGTGCTGGCAAAGCCTGCCCAGAAGCTTTCACCGCGAAGGTCGGGCTGCCGAGTTGAATCTGTTCGTGAAAGACTCCGACGATTCCCTGCGTGATGTCGACCAAGTCGCCACGCGCAACGCCCTCGGGCGCACCACCAGTGTAGATGAAGATGCCGCTTCCCTCGACACCGTCAAAGTCCGTCGCGTTCGCGGACAGCTGCGCATAGAAGCCGTTGGGTGCCAGTGCGGTGACGAGCAGGTCGGTAACCGATACCGCTGCGTCGAGTGGAACGGTTCCGTCCTTGATGTCGTAGACCGATGCTGGGCAGCCTGCGCCATCGGGGTTCGCTACGTCAGGGCAGAAATCGCAGGCGTCGCCCACCTGATCGTTGTCCGCATCCGCTTGGTCCATATTGGGTTCGTTCGGACAGTTGTCGGCACTGTTGGGGATGCCGTCGGAGTCGCTGTCGGACTCAGGAAGCTCACCACAAGCGCCTGGTTCTGCAGAGACGGGGCATTGGTCGCATTCGTCGCCAACACCGTCCTGGTCTGCGTCTGCTTGCGCATCGATGTCCACGGGACGGACCGGATTGAACACCTGGGCGCAGTTATCAGCGCTGTCCGGGATGCCGTCACCGTCGCTGTCACCGTCGGTCGGAATGCCACTGTAACCCGGGACCGTTTCTTGAGGTCGCATGGGTGTGCAGGTCGGCTCGTTGGGTGGCGTGTCACACGAAAAGAGCGGGTAGATGCTTGAGCCGAGTTGCTGCTGGAGCGAAGCATAGGTGATGCCGGTGTCGCCGCTGAGGCACACGGATTTCGCCGATCCGCACACGTCCATGGCTTCACAGGCGCCATCGCCTAGCGTTTCGACGGCACCTTGATCGCCATAAAGCGCCTTGCCTTGGCGCATGACGAGAAGAACCGTGCTTGGATCGGCCTCGATCACGCTGCGGAAGGGGTTGTCTGCGCCCTTGTCGGCGAACACGGCGATGTCGGCGATCTGGCCAGCCTTGAGTTCGCCTAGTACTTGGTCCACGCCGAGTGCGCGAGCGGCGTTGCGGGTGGCCATCAGCCAAATCTGGGAGTCCGCGAAATACCCCCCAAAGTTGTCACGGTTGAGCTGATCGACGCACTGAAGCTCGCGCAGCATGTTCATCGAGCCGCTTACGATCCAGTCGGTTCCGAGCGCAATATTGACGCCGAGCGTTGCATAGGTGGTGACGCGTGCGGTGTCTCCGTACAAGGAGATGTTGGTGCGTGGCGACCAGATGAGCGATGCCTTTTCGCGTGCCATCTCCGCGATGTCTGGCGCGAGCAGGCCCGTTCCGTGAATCACGCCGGTTCGGTTGTCGATGAGGTCGAGGTCGCCCTCAGAAAGGCAAAGAAACTCGTTGCGCGCTTCGACGTCGATACCTTCTGAGATGTGGGGCGTGTAGGCGTTGGCGTTGGCAACATCGTCCGGGGTTGTGACGCTCGAACCGTAGTCACAGCCTGACGCAAGAAGCGTCCCTCGGGTGTCGTCGAGCGGAAAGGTATCGTATTCAACCTCGGGTTGGCCAAGGCCTTCATTGCCACTGCTGCGGTCGAGGTTTCGCAGCAGACCGTCCGACGTGCCCGAGCCGTTGACGGACATGCCGCCGCCGATCACAAAGCGTAACTCGCCCCATATTTTCTCCTCTCGGGTGGCGCTCCCTTCCGAGTTCACTTCTGTGTGGTCGCGTGCGCCGGTGCGCCAATCGTGGCGATGCTCGTAGCGCTCGCCCGTTTGCGTGAAGGGATCGTTCTGGACGAACGTGATGTGGTCGTGACCGTTGATGAGAGCAGGCGAAATCGCAGCTGAGCCGCAATCTACCTGCTTCGCTCCCGTGGCGTCGCAGTCACAACCCACGCAGCTGATGACCCCCGAGCCGTCCACGAGAACTTTGCCACCCTCGTAGACCGTGTCGGCGGTGAGCACGGTGCCGACGAGGAGGGTACTTGAGCCACTACCGCTCACGACGCAGGTATCCGTTTGGGTCGGCGTGGCGCATTGCATGATTTTTACCGCGGGGTGTTCAGGCGACCACTCTTCGACCACACCACCGTCGGTCATCATCCCGCCATCAGGGGAGTCGTTGCGCGATGGGTCGTCGCGACACGCACTCAGGAATGTGATCGACGCGATGAGCGCGTGCGCGAAGAGACGAGAAGGCAGGCGAAGTCCAGAACGATACGTGCGATGTGCACGGTTTCGTTCGGACGGAGCGATAATGACAAACATTGCGACCGGAACATGATGCGGATGCCCGGTGTGTTCAAGCCGTACACCTCACAGGCCCCAGATTAGTTGTTGATTCGATGCGCAAAAGAGACTAGCTCGGCCCTGCATGGCGCGCGGACTTTCAGGGGCGGCAAAAAAGGTCAACAAATTCGAGCTCTACGAAGAGGCGGTGCAAAGTGCTGATGTCGATGCGCGGGTGATCAAGCGGATCTTCAAGAAAGTCCGCGGGCGGGCTGCGCGCTCGTTGCGGGAGGACTTTTGCGGTTCGGGCTGGCTGTGCGCTGAGTGGTGCGCGCTCAGCAAGAAGAACTACGCCGTGGGTCTCGATCTCGATAGGGATGTGTTGCAGTGGGGCCGAGACCGCCATCTTTCCAAGAAGCTCGGCGACCGCGTGCGGCTGCTTCATTGCAACGTGCTCGATGCTCCCGACGAGCGCTTCGATATCGTTGTTGCGTTCAACTACAGCTATCAAATCTTTCATACGCGCTCGGAGCTTCTAGAGTACGTGCGAGCCGTGCGCGGACATCTGGTGGATGATGGCGTGTTGATTCTCGACATCTACGGGGGACCGGACTCGCAGACCGAACTCGAGGAAGAGCGGGAGCACGACAATTTTACGTACGTCTGGGATCAGGCCTCGTTCAACCCCGTCGACTACCGCTTTTTGGCGCACATCCACTTCTCGTTCCCGGACGGCAGTGAGATGCGTGAAGCGTTCACCTACGATTGGCGTCTCTGGCAGTTGCCTGAACTTCGCGATGTTCTACTCGAAGCAGGCTACTCGGATGTGCTCGCTTTTTTCGAAAAGGAAGACGCCGACGGTGAGGGCACGGGAAAATACCGGCAGCGTGAGCGCGTCGACGCCGACCTCGCCTGGAACGCCTACCTCGTCGCCACCAAATAGTGGATTGCTACTTGCAAAATTGTTGTCCTGAGGAAACGCTACAGAAGAGTCAATGACGTGATGAACGGTGTTTCCGGGGAGCCGATTTTGCTACTTGCAAAATCGTTGGGACGGAGAAAGGCTAGCGAAGAGCCAACAATAAAGCCGGGGTGGCGGAATCGGCAGACGCAGGTGACTTAAAATCACCCGTGGTTTCCACGTGCGGGTTCGAGTCCCGCCCCCGGCACTCTACTTGCGGTTCTTCGCGGCTACGCTTCGAAACCAGCGATTTGAGCGCTTCGACCGAGCGACCTGATGGACATACCACCAGGCGCTCTGCGTCTTCGCCTGTCTTCTTAGACTCTTCGGCCAGGGCCTCATCGCGGGCAAATCGGATTTGTCGGGCTACGCACGCTCATCACAGGCGCTCGTGATTGAATCGGGCGATCAGGAGTGTTAGGTCAGTTCCGTGCCAACCGCTCATAAGCCGAGTCCACGCCAATCATACAGGGTGCCACGCAGGCCACCCCCGAATACCAAGCTGCTCGTCATCCTCGCCGTTGTTGCGCTGGTGATCTTCCTCATCCCCGCGCTCGCCTCGCTGTATGTCGATGCGCAATGGTTCGCGTCCGTCGGTCACGGGATCCTGTTTTCCCGCGTGATCGAGATGCGCCTTCTAGTGGGCGCGGCCGGAGGCCTGCTCACCTTCTTACTTCTGTTCATCAACCTGCGTCTCGTGACGAACCGAACCGAGGGTTTGCCACAGGTGAACTTTGGCGACCCCAACGCGGGAGTGACCATCGACATCGGACAACTCTTGCAGCGCGTAGCTGGCTTTGCCTCGGCCGGCCTGGCGCTTCTGGTGGGTCTCAGCGCCTCGCAGTTCTGGTCGCAGATCTTACTCTACAGGCACGGGGTTTCCTTTGAGCGGAAGGACCCGCTCTTCGGCTTGGACGCATCGTTTTTCGTTTTTGAGCTACCTGCTCTCGAGGCCCTGCGAGGGCTGGCCTCGATGCTCGCGTTTCTTTGCCTCGCGGCAGTGGCACTCGCCTACTTTATTCGAGGTGCGATCTTGTTTGGGCCGCAGGGACTTACGGTTCGACCCGAGGCCCGCAAGCACCTGTCGATACTCGGCGGGCTGCTCCTTCTTGTGCTCGCGTTTGGCGCATGGGTGGACTCGTTTGGGGTTTCGTATTCCACGATGGGGCCCGTCGAAGGGGCAAGCTACGTCGACGTACACGTCAAGCTCGTCGCGTATCGCGTCCTGATTGCGACCTGTATCGTCGGTGCAGTCCTTGTTGCCCTCTGGGGCCAACAAGGGCAGCGGAAGTTCCTCGTCATCGCCATCGCGGCGTACTTCGCGGTGCAGTTCATCGGCCTCGCCCTGTTGCCCGGGATCGTTCACAAGTACGTGGTGGTGCCCAATGAGGGTGTCATGGAGGTTCCGTATATCCAGCGCAACATTGATGCGACGCGCTACGCGTTCGATATCGACGGTGTCAAAGAACGCGACTTGGCAGCCCAGGCTGCGCTGTCATGGGACGACATTCAGGCCAACAAGGGCACGGTCGAGAATATTCGAATCTGGGACCACAGGCCGTTGCTCGACACGTTCGCCGAAATCCAGGAGATTCGAACGTACTACGAGTTCGTTTCTGTCGATAACGATCGCTATATGATCGACGGCGAACTGCGGCAGGTCATGCTTTCGCCGCGCGAGATGCAGGTTGATAACCTGCCGACACAGGCCCAGACCTGGCCCAACGAGCATTTTACTTACACACACGGGTTTGGTCTCACGCTGGGCCCGGTCAACCAAGCCACCAAGCAAGGCTTGCCGGTGCTGACCATCCAAGACATCCCCCCGGTGTCGGACGTCCCTTCGCTCGACATTAAACGTCCCTCAATCTACTTCGGCGAGGTTGCCCCGATGGTCGACGATTACGTGTTTGTGCAGACCGACCGTAAAGAATTCGACCACCCATCGACCAAAGGCGACGATGTGTTTGGTACATACGCGGGCAAGGCGGGCGTGCCGCTTGAGAGCTTCACGATGCGTGCAGCGCTCGCGATCCGATCGGGAAGCGTCAACGTGCTGATGGCCGACGACCTTCGCGACGATAGCCGCGTCATTCTTAACCGCAATATCCACGCGCGCGTACGTGAGCTCGCACCCTTTCTCGTTTTTGACGGCGACCCGTACATGGTGGTTCGAGACAATGGTGAGCTGGTGTGGGTCCTCGATGCATACACGACATCAAAGCGCTACCCGTACGCACAGCGTGCGACGCGCGAAGTAAATTACATCCGAAACTCCGTCAAAGTGATGGTCGACGCCTACGATGGGCTGCCCAAGTTCTATATCGCCGACCCGGCCGACCCCATCGTCCAGACCTGGGACAAGATTTTTCCGGGTAGCTTCAAACCGCTCTCGCAGATGCCCGACGATGTGCGCGCGCACTTGCGTTACCCCGAGCTGATTTTCTCGCTTCAAACACGCATGCTCGCCGTCTATCACATGAACGAGGCCGAGCAGCTCTATAACCGCGAAGACGAGTGGGAGCTGCCCAAGATTTCTCCGCAGAATGAGCGCCGTATGGAACCTTATTATACGGTGATGAAATTGCCGGGTGAGGAGCACGAAGAGTTTATTCAGATGCTTCCGTTTACGCCCAAAGGGAAGAACAACCTGGCGGCTTGGCTCGTGTCGCGGATGGACGGTCCGCATCTTGGTGAGCTTATCGTGTATCGCTTTCCGAAAGATCGACTCGTATTCGGACCGGAGCAGGTGATGAACCGCATCAATCAGGATGCGGAAATCTCGCGCCAGATCACACTTTGGAATGACGCGAACTCTGAGACCGAAATCGGAACGCTGTTGGTCGTACCGATCGAAGAATCCCTCATTTATGTATGTCCTCTCTATATTCGATCCAAGGGAGGAAAGCTGCCCGAACTCAAGCGCGTGATCGTGAACTACGAAGACCGGATCGTGATGGCGGACACGCTCGACCTTGGGCTGCGTGAGCTGTTTCCCGCTGAAGATGCCAAAGAAGGCGTCGGCAAGAGGCCAGTTACGAAGCCTAAAGATTCTCAGACTGAAGGCGGGGTGGACCAGGCCGATTCCGTATCAAAGCCCGCCCAGTCAGATGAAGCCACGGCCCAGCCAGCTGCGCAGGCGGCGCGTGATGCGCGAAAGACGGCGGTGGCCGAGTACAAAGCGGCGATCGCCGCGCAGCGCAAAGGCGACTGGGCAGCCTACGGAGAGCACCTCGACAAGCTCGGCAAAGCCCTCAACGCCCTCTCAAAGTAATCGAAGGGTGGTAAGTCCACCCTTTCGACCTTCACTCGTCGGGACGACTGGATTCGAACCAGCGACCCCCACACCCCCAGTATGGTGCGCTACCAGACTGCGCTACGTCCCGAACTAAGAACGGCGGTACCCTACACGATAGTGCGCGTACTGCAAGGGCTGCTAGCATCGTCTGCAAATCATGGCTGACGCACAGGCACCCCTCATCTTGGTGAGCAATGACGATGGCATTGATGCCGCCGGAATTGTAGCGCTCTTTTCTGCAGTTAGGGCGCTGGGAGACGTGTTTGTGGTGGCCCCAGAAACGGAACAGAGCGCCAAAAGCCACTCGCTCACCCTGCATCGACCCCTTCGTACAAGGCACCTCGATCCGCGCCGTACCTCCGTTAACGGCACGCCAGCGGACTGCGTCTATACCGCGCTGCACCACCCCGACATCCTTCCGCGCCGTCCAGACCTCGTGATCTCTGGCATTAACCACGGTCCGAACTTGGGAAACGACGTTCACTATTCAGGTACGGTGGCGGCAGCGCGCGAAGCCGCGATGCGCGGCATTCCCGCCATGGCGTTTTCGACGGGCACGCTCGATTGGCTTGAGGCCAACGCGGAGCTCGCGGCGCTTATGGTGCAGCGTTTTCTTGAGGCGGAGGTCCCGAAAGGCCCAGCACCGCTGCTCAACATCAACTTCCCACGACGCGAACCGATCGGTTTGATGGCGACCGTCTTGGGCACGCGCGCCTACAACGATGAACTCGTCATACGGGAAGATCCGCGAGGGGGCGAGTATCTGTGGATCGGCGGGTCCCGTGCCCATCACCCGCCCGCTGAAGCCGCAGACACCGTCGCGACCGACGAGGGGTATGTCTCGATCACTCCTTTGTCCGTCGATGCCACATATCCGGATCATCTTGGTCTTGCAGCTTGGGTGCAAAGTTCAGGCGAATCGGGCTAGGCTGCGCGGCATGGAGCATCTTCCCATCGACCAAGTGGCCGCGCTCGTGCGAGACATCTCGGACTTCCCCAAGCCCGGCATCATGTTCAAGGACATTACGCCGGTGCTTGCGGACGCGCGGGCGTTTCGTAGCTGTATCGCGCACCTCGCGGCAGAGCTTGAGGGAAAGAAAGTCGATCTGATCGCGGGCATCGAGTCGCGGGGCTTTATCTTTGGAACTGCCCTGGCCACGCGACTGGGTGTCGGTTTTGTTCCCATTCGAAAACCAGGCAAGTTGCCGCGTGAAGTCGCGTCTCAGTCCTACTCGCTCGAGTACGGTGAAGACACCGTCGAGGTCCACAAAGAGGACATCCACAGCGGCATGCAGATCGCCGTCGTGGACGACCTGATTGCAACCGGAGGCACTGCGGGTGCGGCTTGCAAGCTGCTCTCGGGACTGGGGGCCGAGGTTGTGTCGGCTCTTTTCGTCCTTGAACTCGGTTTCTTGAACGGGCGAGAGACGTTCTCTGCACCGGTAGCGTCGCTCATTCGCTACGATTGATTTCAAGCGCTCGCGCAGCCTCGACGCGTTGCACGACGTGTGGGTCGAGCGCCGTGAGGAGTTCATCCATCGCGGCTTGGACGCGCGCGGGATTGGTGCCCTCGAAGGTGAGACGGACCCGGTAGTCTTGTCCCTTCCAGTTGAGGTACGAGCCGATGTTTACGTCGTCGAAGCGGGCGTCCACCGCGTCCAGTTCCGTCGCGATCTCAAACTCATCACAATGCAAGAATACGTCGCCGTGGAAGAAACGTGTTCCATCGTCCAAGTGGCGCACGATGATCGCGAACTTCGCGACGATAATCTCAGGCACGCCTGGGAACACGTAGACGTTTTCTTTGCATACCGTCGGCCAACGAATGTCCCCGCCGACGAGCAGCTCGCTCCCTTCGGGAATTTCCGCCATACGTAGATGCTGTGTGCTCGTCTTCTCGCCAAAGCGTTCGCGAATGAGCGCCTCAAGCCGGGCTTCGCGCACGGTCGGCACGTCGAATGCAGCTGCCACGGACTGATATGTTAGGTCGTCATGGGTCGGCCCGACACCGCCAGTTGTAAACACCACATCGTGGGTCCGAGCTAGAAGGCGGACGTCTTCTCGGATGACGGCCACTTCGTCGGGGCACACGATCACACGCCGCAGCGCAATGCCGATCGACGCGAGCTGGTTGGCAATGAAGTGCACATTACGGTCCGCAAACTTACCGCTCAGAATCTCGTTTCCGATCACGAGAATGGCCGCGGTACGGACGCTCACTTCCCGGCCGTTCCCACTTCGATACCGACCGACCGTGCTACGCGCACGAGCTCACCGTCTGGGTTGACGAGCTTGGGCTCCTGCAAGACCTCTTCGATGGTGACACTAATCACGTCCGTACCGCGTAACGCCACCATGCGCCCTGTGCGGCTCTGCGCGATGAGTTCGGCAGCTTTGACGCCGAAGCGTGTGCCGAGAACGCGGTCAAATGCGCTGGGGGAACCGCCGCGCTGCACGTGACCCAAGACCGTTGTCCGAACCTCGTGATCAATTTTGGACTTGAGGGTTTCTTCGAGACGGTGGCCGGCGCCGCCGAGTCGGGGCAAATGTCCTGGCCGACCCTCGCTGATCTCCGATGTGCTTTGCCCTATCGGGTGCGCACCTTCTCCCACGACGACGATGCTGAACGTGCTGCCCTGCTTCGCGCGATGGCGAATCTTCGCGACCACCCGTTCGAGGTCGTAGGGGATCTCTGGAATCAAAATGACATCAGCGCCCCCCGCGATGCCCGCCGTGAGCGCAATCCAGCCCGCATAGCGGCCCATGAGCTCCACGATCATCACCCGATCGTGTGACTCTGCGGTTGCGTGCAGGTTGTCGATGGCCCACGTGGCGGTTTGGATGGCCGTGTCGAAGCCGAACGTGAACTCGGTCGCGCCAAGATCATTGTCGATCGTTTTGGGAATGCCCACTACGGGTACGCCCAAATCCATGAAACGTTTGGCCATGTGCATCGTACCGTCGCCACCCACGGCAACCAGCGCGTCGACTTCATGACGGGTGAGTCGTTCGATGACTTCGGAAGACACGTCTCTACCGTCTGGTCCGTACGCGAACGGATTCGCGCTGTTCGAGCAGCCGAGGATGCTGCCACCTTTGGGCAAGATGCCTCGGACCGAGGCCGTCGTGAGCTCGATGAGTCGCCCTTGAATCAGTCCCTCGAAGCCGTCCTCGGAGCCCAGGACTGTGATTCCGCGCTCTGTCGCGGTCTTGACGAAGCCCCGAAGCACGGGGTTTAGCCCAGGCGCGTCACCGCCACCTGTAAGAATGCAAACCTTTTCGATGATTGTGCTCATGGTGTTCCAAGTGCGTATAGAGCTACAGCCGCGGCAACGGAAGCGTTGAGGGAGGAGACGGAGCCGTCAATGGGAATTCGCACCAACGTATCGCAACGTTCGCGCGTTAGACGACGCAAGCCGCTGCCTTCGGAACCCACCACGAGTACGCGCGGTCGGTCTCGCCGAAGTTCGCCGATGAGCGTTTGTCCCTCGCCCGCGAGCCCAACCACTTCGTAACCGTCGCCCTGCAGTGACTTGAGCGCCCGCGAGAGGTTCGTCACCCTGGCGATGGATGCGTGTTCGGTTGCACCGGCACTCGTGCGTACCGTGGTTGCGTTGACGTCTGCGCATCGATCTTTGGTGATGAGCACAGCCGAGACACCGAACGCCACGGCGCTGCGCACGATCGCACCGAAGTTGTGTGGGTCTGTGATCTGGTCCAGGGCCAGAATGAGCGAAGGCGTGTCGCCGACCTGCTGCGGGAGTGACTCCATGGAAAGGTAAGGGTAGGGCGCCACTTCGGCGACGACTCCTTGATGGCGGATCCCCGTGAACCGTTCGTCGAGTGCGGCATTGGTGCTCGGCTCGAGGCGGACGTTTGCCGCCTCGGCGGCCTGCCGCAGGTCTTCACGTCTTTGAAGCGTGCTATCCGTGGCCCAAATTTGATAGACCGCGCGTTTTTTCGCACGCAGGGTCTCCGTCACCGAGTTTGGCCCCGCCACCCAGTTGTCTGTACCTTCGGGCCTTCGTTTAGGACCTTTCTTCGACTTCATGGTGGCTCCCTTCGATTTCGCGCAGGATCGCCTCGGCCGTCTTCGTTGGGTTTGCGGCATCACGAATTGCGCGCCCGATGACGAGCAGGTTGGAGCCTGCTGCGATGGCCTCAGCAGGTGTGGCGACGCGGCGCTGGTCGTGTGCTGCGATGCCTGCAGGGCGAATACCGGGCGTGACAAAAAAAGCGTCGTTGGCCTCGGCTCGCAGGACCTTGAGATCAGGGGCCGCGCACACGAAGCCACGAACGCCAACCGACATCGACATACGCAGCAAGTGAAGCGCTTGCTCACTCGCGGATGCGCTCACGTTGATCGCTTGGAGCGTTGCCGTGTCTGCGCTCGTCAGGACCGTAACGGCCAGTGGCATCGTCTCGCTCTGGTGGGTCACATTCGTCACAGCTTCGAGTGCGGTAGGACCAGCCGCGGCGTGAACTGTAACAAAGCGGACGCCCAACGACATCACGCGCTCGGTTGCGCGTGCCATCGTCTGAGGGATGTCATGGAGTTTGAGATCCAGAAAGCAATCTGCACCACGTTTGTGGACCGCTTCGATGATGTGTGGCCCTTCAGCAATGAACAGTTCGAGGCCGACTTTGAACACTCCGACCGACTCATGCAGGCGGTCGAGCCAAACGTTGGCTTCAGCGAGTGTGGCGACGTCTAGGGCAAACGCGAGCTTGTTGCGTGCACTCATGCCTCCACGTCCTTCGGTCTTGGTCCTCGACCTACACGCCCCTGGCCGCCCACGTTCCGATCATTCCCAGCTGATCGAAGTCTAGAAGGTGATGCCGTGAAGAGGGTTGTCCTTCTTCTTTTTCGCAGTTACGCGATTGCGCTTCCATTCGCGTTTGCGCTGGGCGGCCTCGGCGGCAGCCTTTCGCTGACGCTCTGCTTCGAGCGCAGCCTCATGCTGGGCAAGCTCGCTCTTCTTGCGGCTTGCTTCGAGGCGCTTGCGCTCCAGCTCGGCTTCTTCGCGGCGCTTTTCTTCCTCGAGTGCGCGCGCCTCTTCTTCTGCAGCCAGTCGCTGCTGTTCGATCGCCGCAGCCTCAGCTTCGGCTTGGTCCATCTGTGGTTTCCAGACGAAGAAAAATAGGCTCGCGCACAGGGCGATGACACCGGCCACCATGGCCACGATCATCCACGGGGCGAAGGACTTTTGCTCGCGCAGGCGAATCGTCTCCAGCTCGCGTTGATGAGCGAGCTGAAGCTCGGCTTCTTTGGCGCGGCGCATGGCATCCGCTTCCATTTGCACGCGAAGCTCAGCCTCGCGCTCGGCGTTGAGCCGAGCCTCTTCTGCTTCTTGGATTCGTCGCTGTTCGGCGAGGCGCGCTTCTTCTTCAGCGCGTTCCTGAGCAAGGAGCTCTTCTCGTTTGCGGCGCTCTTCGGCTTCTTTGGCGAGGCGTGCTTCTTCTGCTTTTCGCTTCTCGGCCTCTTTTTCGCCTTCGATGCGTTGGTCCTCAAGCTCCATCAACTGTTGCAAGTTGAAAAGAACTGACGACTCGTCTTTGTCCGTTTGATTTTCTTGGCTCATTCTCGACTCTGGTTCTTCGCTAGGGGTCTAGCCCCGCCAACGGGTCATCGTTACGGTCTGCCTTGGCTTTTCTGGCAGCCGCTCTGCGTTCTGCTGCGCGTCGTGCTCGGTCGCGGTCTGCTTCGCCCGCCTCCCATTTCGCTGCACGCTCAGCTTTTTCTGCCTTGTTTGCGGCGATCTTGTCGAGCTCTTTCTGGGCTTCGAGCGCTTCTTTTTCGGCCTGTGCGGCCGCTTCTGCTTTGGCCTTCTTGTCGGCTGCGATTCGTTCTGCGCGCAGACGTGCCTGTTCTTGTAATTCGGCCATCTGCACCCGCTTCGCCTCTTGTGCCTCTTGGTAGGGGCGAATGCCGAACATGTAGATGGCGCCGATGAGCGCGGCGACGACCGCAAGGCCAGCGCCCACGCGAGGCAGGGTGAAGAGCTTTTGTTCGCGCAGACGAATCGTCTCAAGCTCACGCTGATGCGCCAGCATCGCTTCTTGCTCACGCGCGATGCGCATGGCTTCGGCCTCTGCTTTGACGCGCAACTCTTGTTCCTTTGCAGCGCGAATCTTTGCGGCTTCCTCTTCGCGGATGCGTTGCTCTTCAGCCAGGCGTGCCTCTTCTTCAGCGCGGATACGAGCCTCTTCGGCTTCGCGGATACGACGTGCCTCAGCCTCGGCAGCTGCTTTGGCGGCTTGCTCCTCCTGTTGCTTCGCCGCCTTCTCGTCTTTGAGGCGTTGATCTTCGAGATCCATCAGCTGTTGCAAGTTGAAGAGGACTGAAGATTCGTCGTTCTCGGTTTGGTTTTCCTGGCTCATTGGTACTTCCTGGTTGTGTCGCCTCTAAAGCGGAACTCGGCGTTCTACAACGCCTTCAAATTCTGCCGGATTTTGCGAGAAGGATCCAGTGCTCTGGCCTTTCACAGGTTGGACGTTGCTCAGAGATAAAGCTTGGCTCTGATTATAGTGCCAAACCGTCGAAACTACATGGCTGCTTTGTTTCGGCGGTTTCGCAGCAATAGCCACCCTAAGACCATAGCTGCTAGCACGTTAAATGCCAGTGAAATTGCGACCGTGGCGCGTAGCGGCCCCGCGCTGGCAGCGCTGACCGAAAACGGGCCCACCCGTGTAAGGGCAGGTGGGACAGACGCATTTTTGTGAGCGCTTGCGTGTTCGACGATGACTTCGACATCTGCGCTTTGTAGCCGCGGAGTCGCCCCGGCGACGAGGGTCTGGATCTTTTCGGGTGCGATCTTCGTGTCGGGCGTGCTGCGGATGAACACCGAAGCACGGCTGCTCTCGGCCTGTCCGCGCGTGTTCGGAGGTGGGGTGGGGGCGATATGCACGCGAGCAGTGATGACACCTTCCATCGCTTCCATCGTGCGCGCGAGCTCTCCACCGAGCGCGCTCGCCAGCTTCGCCGCGTCTTCGGAGGGGCTCGGGACCAGGCCTTGGTCAGCGTAGACTTCGGCCAGCCCTGCGTTGGGCGCTTCAGGAAGACCTTGGCCACCGACGACCGCAAGGGCTTGCCCAAGGTCGTCGCGAGCCACCGTCACCATGAAGCTGTGTTCGTCGGTGCCGTTTTGTGATTTGTCGGCGGCGATGGAGGCGCCGTGAAGCGCGGCGATCATACGGTTGGCCTGGGTTTCATTGACGCCCGAAATCAGGGTCGCGTCACACGCCCCCAGCGCAAGCGCGAGCAGGATGACCGTTAGAGCGTGTTGTCTCATCGTCTCGTGCACGTCGAGGAGCGTCCTATTGATTTGGATCGAAGGAGTAGCGGGCGCCCATGCGCGGCGCACCAAAGCTCGGAAACTTGATGCGCTTGACCTTGCCCTGGATGCAATTTTGGAAGCCGGTGCTACCCGGACGAACCGACGCACCGAGCACCGAACCGTTTCCGGCGATGGCCAAGTCGATGGTGACCTTGCCCAGTTGCCCGCTGCTTCGGAGTTCTTGACCGACGCATGAGAACATCGAGTTGAGGTTGCGGTTCATGATGGACGAGACTTGTGCGCCGGTCAGCTGACTCATGTCACCCCCGCCCGTGGCATCTCCCAGGTCGACGGCTTGGTTCATCGCGTCTTCGTACGAACCAAACCCGCCACCGCCGCCGCGACGCTTTCGTCCGCCTTTGCGCGGGGAGGGCGTGGGCAGCACGCCCGCCGTGCCGGTGATGTCGAGGTCTTTGCCGCTCTCGAAGAGGTCCGCCAACTCTGCGCTTCGCGACTGCTGGTCGTCCTCGGTGAGGTGCATGATGAAAAATCCAACGCCCACGATGACTGCCAGACCAACGCCTGAGAGCAACGCGATTTTGGTGACATTGGATCGCTTTTCGACCACCTCGGATCGTTCGAGCGCGGCCGCTTCTGCCATTTCTGCGAGGCGAAGCTTCTGCTGCTCAAGAAAGGGGACGAACTGGTCGACTTCACCCACCGTGCACCGCAGGCCCGTCTCGGTGTTGAAGAGTTCGTGCTCGGCCAGGACCTCTGCCGCCACAATCTTTTGGACGAGGTCTTGTCCAGAGAAGGGCCCGTGGTCGATGCCGCCCTTCGAAACCATCCAGCGATGTGCGTCGTTTTTCGTGACCTGCGCGAGATACTCGGCGAGTTCGTCGTCGCGCGCGATGGCCGCCGCGAAGGTCGAGGCGGCCCCATTGCTGCCACCGGTTGCCGGCACATATGATTTGCGCACCTCCACCGGGATGGAGTTGCCTGCGGGTGGCATGCTCGGTGGGGGTTCGCTTAGCGCGATTTCGATTTCGATGGAGGGGTCGCGACGTGGCCCGGTCATGGAGCGCTCAAACGCATCACGTACCGAGTCGAGGTGGCTGGGCCGTGCCTGCTCGGTTGGCGCGAGACAAGCGGTGATCACCTCGTCTAGCGCTTTGGTCGCCTCTGGGTGAAGCGTCGATGGCGCGGGAGACGTGGGGCCGGGTGCGGTTCCCGTGAGTAGGAAATGTGAGATGGCGCCGAGACCGTAGACGTCGGTCGCGCGTGAGGGTGCCGCACCGCCACGCACCTCGGGTGCGGCGAACGCGATGAGCTCGTCCGGTGCGTGTGCGAGCCCGCCTGTACGAATGAGTGCTGAGGTCAGCCCCAGTTCAGCGAGGCGTACGCGCCCGGACTCGGAGAGCACGACCGTGGCCGGGGCGATGAGCCCGTGAGGCACGTCGTCAGGCAACGCTGCGACCGCTTGGGACAGGTGCGCCACGATGTGGTTGATGGCGCGCATCGAAAAAGCTGGCCGGTTTTGTTGCCGCGCGTAGGTGTCCCAGAGCGTGAGACCTTCGCTCGCTTCGGATGCGATGAAGATATGTTCGCCGGCCTTGCCGAGTCCGTAGGTGGCCAGCACACCGCCGTGACGAACCTTCGACGCACGCTTGCATTCTCGCCGCAGTGTCTCAACGGCTTCGGGTGAGGGAAAGAGCTTGGGATTTACCAAACGAATGGAGACATCGCGCTCGCTACGTTGATCACGGGCTGTGAACATACGACCGAACGCATCGGCGCTGCGTTCTTCGCGGATGGCAAATCGACCGCCAACTACCTGACCCTGGGCCAAGGACATGGGCGAAACTGTACCCCTAATCGAAAGACCAGCTCAAGGTGGATCGGTTCTGCCTATACACGTTGTGGCCAAAGCTGGCGCTCGCAGTATTCGACCCCGTCGAGCGCAGCGCAGAGGCTGTCGAGCGTCTTGCCAGAGGCCCGGATGAACGAGGCGCTGACTTCAACATCGATGTCGTCGATCTCGCTTTTGCGGACACCGCTGCGCTCCGAGAGCAGCTCCCGCAGGTCTCCGGGGCTCGCGCCATGGGCTGAGCCGACGTCGATCCACAGGCCGCTTGCGTCTTTGACGGGCCGTGCCGGTCCGAGGTTTGTGGGTCGTGTGACGGCCGCAGGGCGGGGTGAGGCCGATCTGGGTTGGGGCGGCGCAGCGGCGGGTGCGGGCGTAGGCGCTTTTTGTCGACGCGCCGACTCGGCTTCTTCGCTCCGGTCTTCGCCGCCCAATAGGGTTCCGATGAGGCCCGCGACGAGATCTTCGGAGTAGTGATGGGTGAGAACCCGCTTTGCCAACTCGATGTGCTTTTTCGATGGGCTCGACGCCAACCCTTCGGCAAGCAGATCGACCAGGTCGCGTTCTGCCGCGGTTTTCTGTTCGACCCCACCCGGAACATCGCGTTCGGTTGGCCGTATTCGATATTGCAGGCGCAAGTAGTAGAGCGCGCCGAGCTCTTGAGGGCTGACCAAAGAGAACGCGGTGCCCGTGCGACCCGCGCGACCCGTGCGACCCGTGCGATGCACGTACTGTGCCGGGTCTTGCGGAAAGGTAAAGTTGATGACGTGTGTCACGTGCGAGATATCAATGCCGCGCGCCGCAACATCGGTTGCCACCAAAAACCGGATTTTCCCTTCCCGAGCCTTTCCCATCACGCGTTCGCGCTCACGTTGGGGGAGGTCGCCGTTGAGCCATGCCGCTTCGAAGCCATGTGATTTGAGTCGTTCGGCAACGCTCTCGGTTTCGGCCTTTGTGTTACAGAAGATGATCGCCGACTCGGGGTCGTCGTTGTCGAGAATGCGGATCAGGTCGTCGACGCGGCCCGCGCCCGACACGTGGAAAAGAAAGTGTTGAATGCCGTGGGCCCCAACCGCGTCGCTTGAGAGATCGATGCGTGCTGGCTCGTGCATGCGATCGGCAAGGCGCTCCACGCGGTCGTCGATCGTTGCCGAAAAAAGCAGTGTCTGCCGGCCCTCAGGCAGGTGCGACATGATGGCCTGGATCTCCTCTGCGAAGCCCATGGAGAGCATTTCGTCGGCCTCGTCGAGCACCAAAATCTTAAGCGATGAAGCGTCGATCGTGCCACGCTTGAGGTGGTCGAGGACCCGCCCGGGTGTGCCCGAGATGATCTGTTTACCCTCCTTGATTTCTTTGACCTGCTTTTCAAAGGACGCGCCGCCGTAGACGGCTACCACCGAGACGTTGCGGTATTTTCCGAGCGATTCGATCTGTCGTGCGCTCTGCAGCGCCAGTTCACGGGTGGGAGCGAGGATGAGCGCTTGCGTACCTTGGTCCGGGGCGATCAAGCGGTCGACCAGTGGCAACCCAAACGCTGCTGTCTTGCCTGTGCCCGTTCGGGCACGCGCAACGATGTCACGTCCTTGGATGGCTGGTTCGTATGCCGCCGCTTGGATGGGGGTTGGGGTGGTAAAGCCGAGCTCTTCAATGGCCTGGAGAATCGGGGCGCTTAGCTCCAGCTGGTCAAACGTTTCAATATCTTCTGCTTCGAGATCGGTCATGGGTCGTCCTTCGCTCTAGAGGCGGTGTCGGGGTTGTTGTCGTGCGAGGCCAGCTTGAAGCGCTTGAAAAATGCCTGGCGGCGTTCTTCCAGGTTCCAGGCGTGTTCATGTGCTCGCATCAAGCGCTTGACGTCCTTGCTTTGGTCGGCGCATTGGTTGCGCAGCCCCTCAAGGCGTGCCTGGGTCTTGAGTTTGTCTTCAAACGAAAAGTGCGCGCCTCCCGTGGCAACGCGCGCGATTTCGTGTGCTGTCTCTTTGATGTCAGACGCGCAGTCCGTGGGTGGTATCGCGTCAGGAAAAAAGATTTGGTGTGGGATGGAGGCGAAGCCAACAACTGCGAGGTAGAGCGCCAAAAGACCCAATAGGGTGGCAACACCGTTGCGGGCTATCCGACTCGTACGCGCAGCGCGGGGCAAAGAATGGTCGCCAGGTGACATCGCGGCGCGAGCATACGGGGTTCTGCGGCGATTCGCCCGTATAAAGCGAACGAAGACGCTATCCGTCTGCTGGTGGCGCGTCAGGCTGGCCCTGCTGAGGTTGGAGCGCAGCGGCTTCGCTGTTCTGTTTGGTCTCTTCGCGGCGCCCCATGAAATAAAGCATCCCCGCAGTGCCGACCAGCGCCAGCACCAAAATGATGCAGAGTCCATACAGGGTAAGAATGAGAAAACCGGTGGCCACGGTGCGTTTGGTCCTTGGGGCTAGTCTTGCTTCGCGAGCTTATAGCCCACGCCGTAGACGGTGAGGATATTCTTTGGATCTGCCGGATCTTCTTCTACCCACCTGCGGAGCTTGAGGATGATGTTGTCGATCGTGCGAGCCGACGGATGCTCGTTCTTCCACACGCTTTGTAGCAGGTTTTCGCGCGAGACGGGGGAGCCTTGGGCGTCATTGAGAGTTACCAGTACCCCCATCTCGTGATGGGATAGGTGGAAGGTTTCGTCTCCGCGCACGAGCAGATGTTTGTGAGGGTGAACCCTCACGAGCCCGAGGTCGAACGGGCGTGTGACGAGCTGCGGCGTACTGCGCCGAAGCAGAGCGTGTACGCGCGCGACGAGTTCGGCCACTGAAAATGGCTTGGTGAGGTAGTCATCGGCGCCCACGTCGAAACCGCGAATTTTGTCTGTCTCTTGGCTGCGAGCGGTCAGCATGATGATGGGTGTACTCACGGAGAACTCGCGAACCTGGCGACACACTTCGTATCCGTTGATATCGGGTAGCATCAAGTCGAGCACGATAATGTCGGGCTGCAGTGATCGAACCATTTCCACCGCTGCGGTGCCGCGTTTGGTGTGGATGACACGAAAGCCTTCAAACTCCATCGTGTCGCGAAGACCGAGCGCGAGCGCGGGATCGTCCTCAACCAAGAGGAGTCGGCGTGGTTCGGTGGCTGCGGTGGGCTCGGGGTGGGTCACGGCGTCAGCGTCGCTCATCATATCGGGATGTCGAGCCGCATGCGAGTTCCTTCTCGGAAATCCGGGTCGACCTTAACCGAGCCGTTGTGCGCGCGTGCAACCGACTTCACGACCGCGAGCCCGATCCCAGAGCCGCGCGCGTGTTCTTTGCCCGCGGAGCGAAAGAAGCGGTCAAAGACTTTGTCATGATCCCACGGGGGAATGCCGGGTCCGCGGTCTTCGACCTCGACGCGAAACATGCCGTTCTGGCGAGACGTACGGACGGTGATGTCGGATCCCTGACCGTATTTGAGCGCGTTGTCGAGAAGGTTCAGCACTGCGAGCATGATCGCTTCTCGGTCGACGTGGTCGGAAAAACAGGGCTCATCCGGTGTCCGCTCCACCTGGACGCCCTCTTCATCGGCGCGGTGGACGAAGGTGCCGACAGCCTCGTCGACGATTTGGCACAAGTCGTGTCGTGCGAAGGCATAGCGTTGCAGTCCCTGCTCAAGTGCCGAAAAGTCGAGGACGTTTTCGACCAACTGCGCAAGGCGGTCCGACTCGCGCGCGATCAGGCGCACATACTCCTCGCGCTTTTCTTCGCTTCGGGCGCGCCCCGACATAAGCATCTCGCTGAACATTCGGATCACCGAGACCGGCGTTTTAAGTTCGTGTGAGACGTTGGCGACGAACTGCGACTTGAGGTTTGCAACGCGGCGTTCTTTGCTTGAAACCGCGATGAGAAACGCGACGCCCGCCATGATGGTGCCGAGTGCAATGATGATGAGCGCCAGGTCAGCAACGCGCTGCGACTGCATGCGCTCTTTGAGACGCGGGGCTTCACGCGGCGCGGCCTGTAGCCGCCAGCCGTAGAACGTTGTTGGAAAGCGAATGCCCACGACCAGCGAGCCGGCATCGGACAAGCTTTCGCCAAAGATGCGTTGACCGCTTCGTTCGTCGAGCACATTGACGATGCGTAGTTCGTCTTCTTCGTCGAGCAGCTGCGGAAACTCTTCGCGAACCAAAAACCCGGCGTCGTGGTGGAGAACGACCAGGATTCGTTCGCCGCGACGCGTTGCAAACCATTTGTACGAGATCAAGTAGTTGGTGTTGTCAATCGAGAGATGAAGGTGTTTCAGACGGCCCGTCTCTAAACTCTCGGCGTCCATTTCCGGCAGCATTTCTTTTTGGAACAAGTTCCAAAATGCACGCGTTTCGTCGGGGCCGCCACGCACAGAAATGCCAAGGCGCGACAGGCGCGAGTCGAGCACGACCGCCGCGCGTACACTTGGCGAGAGGTCCCTCGCCAGTGGCGCCCACGTGTCGGGCAGGGCGCCGGGGTCTTCGAGGTCGAGTAGTTCGAAGACGCGGTTGTCGGCACGAATGATGTGCAGTTCGATCGATTCGACACGTTGGCGTACCTGTTCGAGGACGGATTGCGCAATGGTTTGCTCGCCCAAGCGCTCCAGGCGACTTGCGTTCTGCCAAGACAGATAGCCGAGCACCGCGCCCGACAGGACAATGGCCGCCAACAGGACGCCGTAGACGCCGCGCGAACTTAGGGAGAGCACGGCCGTACCCTAGCGAAGGAACGCGCCAACGTCACCGCACATGGCTGGCCTTTTCGATTGCTGGCTCTAAGGTTGATGGACTATGCGTTGGGTCGTGTTCTTGGCGGTCGTTTTTTCGGTGCTTGCACTGATGACCTGGGTCGCGGGCCAGCGCATCGTCCAGAGTCTTGCGTTGCCGCCTGGCCAGAGCCGTTGGGTTTGGGTCGCGGTCGTCCTGCTGTCGGCGAGCACCCTCTTTAGCTTTGTCACGCGCGGCAGCGAGGTGGCCGCCATTCGTTGGGTTGCCTGGCTGGGTTATCCGTGGCTCGGTTTTTTGTTCTTGTTCTTCATCGCGGGTATCGCTCAGCTCTTGCCGCAAGCCGCGCTCTGGGGGGCCGCAAAAGTTGGCATGCTCGGCGACATCGAACCGGCCCGTCGCGACTTTCTGTCGCGGGCTGTAGCCATGGGCTTTACCGGCGTCGCCACCTTGGCCGGTGCTTGGGGGATGTGGTCCGTTCGGCCGCCCGTTCTTGTCACCCGCCACACAGCCCGGACCAAGAAAGCGTGGCAAAGTGACCGTCCGTTTCGCATCGTCCAGCTCACCGATATTCACGTTGGTAAGACGGTTCGCGCGGGCTTCATCGACGGGATCGTGCGGCAGGTCAATGCGCTCGATGCGGACATTGTCGTGATTACCGGAGACTTGGTCGACGGTTCTGTGTCGGCCCTGGGGCCGATTGTGGCGCGCCTTTCGAACTTGCGCTCGCGCTTCGGCTCGTACTTTGTCACCGGAAACCACGAGTACTACTCGGGTGCACGCGAGTGGGTCGCGTTCTTGCGCGAGCAAGGCATCACGGTGCTCGAAAACGAAGGGCGTATCGTCGGCGAAGGGTCGCACCGAGTTTCGCTCGCAGGCGTCAACGACCTGCATGCGCACGGCAGTGGGACGCCTGACCCGAAGCTGGCTTGCGCAGATTGCGATTCGAGTTTGCCGCTCGTGATGCTCGCGCATCAGCCTAAACAGTTTTTTGATGCGTTGCCCTTCGGTATCGACCTGATGCTGTCCGGCCACACGCACGGTGGGCAGATTTTCCCCTTCAACTACCTGGTCAAGCTCCAGCAGCCATTTACGGCCGGTCTGCATGAGCACGACGGCGCCCAAATCTATGTTAGCCGCGGTACGGGCTACTGGGGGCCACCGATGCGCCTCGGCGCACCTGCTGAAATCGCCGTCATCGAAGTCGACGGCGTGTAGCCCGACTAGATCGGTTTCGTCGGACTAGATCGGTTTCAGGTTGAACTGAGGTTGAGTGCCCCCGCACAGAGGGAGCGAAGACGT
Source organism: uncultured Polyangiales bacterium (assembly GCA_964487255.1). Lineage (GTDB taxonomy): Bacteria > Myxococcota_A > Polyangia > Polyangiales > CAZAQV01 > CAZAQV01. Next base: position 29,853 of record CAZAQV010000012.1, read on the forward strand.
ACGAAAGAGCCCGTCGAGCGAACGCGGAGGAGGTAAGCCAAGATCAGTTTAAGATGGAACCGAGCTAGCTGCGTTCGGGTTTGAGGGGACGGGTCATCAGGTCTTGGACGGCCTGGCGTGGGTCTTTGTCTTCGTAGAGGATGCAGTAGATCTCTTTGACGATCGGCATGTCGAGGCCTTCGCGTTCGGCGAGGCGGTGCGCGCTTTTGGCGGTGCGAACGCCTTCGGCGACCATGTTCATGCTGTCCAGAATCTCTTGGAGAGTCTCGCCTTTGCCGATGCGCAAACCGACCTGGCGGTTACGCGAGAGGTCGCCTGTGCAAGTCAGCACGAGGTCGCCCATGCCGCCCAGGCCCGACATGGTCAGAGGGTCTGCGCCAAGTTTTGCCCCCAGGCGCGACATCTCGAACAGGCCGCGCGTGATGAGGGCCGCGCGCGTGTTGTGCCCGAAGCCAAGGCCATCGGAGATGCCCGACGCGATCGCGATCACGTTTTTTAGAGCGCCCCCAAGTTCGACACCGACCACATCCGTGGTCCGGTAGGGACGAAACGCATCGGTGCTCAGAAGCTCTTGAAAGTCGTGGGCGACCTTCTCGTTGCGCCCAGCGATGCAAACGACCGTGGGGTGTTCGGCCGCCACCTCGCGCGCGAAGCTCGGTCCGCCGAGGTAGCAAAGGTCGTCGTGACGTTCCTTGGGCAGCATCTCTTCGAAGATGCTCGAGATAAGCTTGAGACTGTCGTTTTCAATGCCCTTGATCGCACCGAGAACCGGGCAACCCGGAGGAAGCACGGGCGCGAGGCGCGTTAGAACCGGACGGATGCCGTGCGAAGGCACGACGACCAGCACAGCGCTGGCGCCTGTGACCGCCGACTCCAGATCGGAAGTGGCCGTGAGTGAGTCGGGTAACGTAAACCCCGCGAGATAGTCTTTGTTCTCACGGTCGGCTTGGATTTTTTTGGCGAGCTCATCACGACGCGCCCACAGATGAACCTCGTGTCCTTTGTCTGCAATGAGCTTCGCCAGGGCCGTGCCCCACGAGCCCGCGCCCAATACCGCTACTTTACTTTTCATCGTGGTCCTTACAATAGCGAAGCCCGAAACGGTTTGTGGTATGTCCACAAACCCGTTTGAAGCGGAGCTTGGTCGGGGGAGCTGGGGTGAATCGCTCGTGAGAGCGAGAGGGGGTGGGTGCCACCCCCTTACTAACGAGCCGCGGGTGCGGATTCGGGTTCGGCCTTGCTATCGTCTTCGGCTGCGGGTGGGTCGGTCGAAAGATCGAGCTCGAACTTTTCGGGATCTTCGAGCGCGTGCGCAAGTACCTGATCGATCTTTTTCACGGGGAAGAAGTCGAGGGTATCGCGGATCTCTTGTGGCACCTCTTCGAGGTCGGCCATGCAACGCTCCGGCAAGATGACGCGCGTGATGCCCGCGCGGTGGGCAGCGATCACCTTTTCTTTGACGCCGCCAACCGGAAGCACGCGACCGCGAAGTGTGATTTCGCCGGTCATCGCCACATCGTGACGTACGCGAACACCGGTGAGCATCGAAACGACCGCCGTCATCATCGTCACACCGGCGCTGGGGCCGTCTTTGGGCATGGCGCCCGCAGGGATGTGAATGTGAATGTCGTTCTTTTCGAGGAAGTCTTTTTCGATGTGGAACTGCTCGGCATGGGTGCGCACATAGCTAAGAGCCGCCTGCGCCGACTCTTTCATGACGTCGCCGAGTTGGCCCGTGAGCTGAAGCTTGCCCTTGCCGTGCATCTTGGTGCACTCGATGAATAGGATTTCGCCGCCCACGCTGGTCCACGCAAGGCCGGTGGCAACGCCAGGCTCCGACGTGCGCTCTGCGACCTCGGAGGAGAAGCGCTCGGGTCCGAGGTAAGTCGGAATGTCTTCGCGTTTCGCCACGGTGAACGGACCGTCGTTGCCTTCGGCGACCTTGACGGCCACGCCGCGAATCACGCTCGCGATTTGGCGCTCGAGGTTACGAACACCCGCCTCGCGCGTGTAGTAGTTGATGATAGCTTCGAGCGCCTCGTCTTCGATGGTCAGCTGCTCGGGCTTGAGACCGTGCTCTTCGAGCTGCTTGGGCACCAAGTGCTTGCGCGCGATGGTGAGTTTTTCGTTTCGCGTGTAGCTCGGGATCTCGATGATTTCCATACGGTCGCGCAGCGGCGCCGGGATGGTGTCGCCGACGTTTGCCGTCGCGATGAACATGACCTTGGAGAGGTCGTAGGGAATCTCAAGATAGTGGTCGGCGAAGGTGTCGTTTTGCTCAGGGTCGAGCACTTCGAGTAGCGCCGCCGAAGGGTCGCCACGGAAGTCGCGGCCAACCTTGTCGATCTCGTCGAGCATGAACACAGGGTTGATGGTGCTCGCCTTTTTGACGCCCTGAATGATTTGACCCGGGAGTGCGCCGACGTATGTGCGACGGTGACCGCGGATGGCGGCTTCATCGTGTACGCCACCGAGGGAAATGCGGTGAAACTTGCGGCCCAAGGCGCGCGCGACCGAACGACCGAGCGACGTCTTACCGACGCCGGGTGGTCCGAGCAGGCACAGGATGGGTCCCTTTTTGTCCTTCTTAAGTTTGCGAACCGCGAGGTATTCGACGATGCGCTTTTTGACCTTGTCGAGGCCAGCGTGGTCTTCGTCGAGCACTTTGCGGACCTGCTCGATGTCGAGATTGTCCGTCGTTTCCTTGTGCCAGGGGATGTCGAGAATCCAGTCGATGTAGGTACGAACGACCGTGTACTCGGCTGAACCGACCTGCATGGTACGAAGGCGCTTGAGCTGCTTGCGCGCTGTTTTTTCAGCCTCGTTCGGAAGGTTGGCCTTGGTGATGCGCTCTTCGACGGTGTCCAAGTCGCCTTGATCCGCGTCCTCTTCACCGAGCTCTTCTTTAATGGCCTTGAGCTGTTGACGCAGCACGTACTCGCGTTGGTTTTTGCCCATCTCCTCTTTGATCTGCGAGTTGATGCGTTCGCGCATCTTGAGGATTTCGAGCTGGCGCGTGAGCAAGCGAAGCACCTTGCGGATGCGGTCCTTGGGTTCGGTGGTTTCGAGCAGCTGCGCCTTTTCTTCCACGGGCGCGTCGAGGTTTGCTGCCACGAGGTCTGCGAGCTGGCCCGGTTCGGCGATCGAGTCGAGCAGCGAGCCGGTTTCGCGAGGCAACTCAGGCATGAGTTGGATGACTTGCTTGGCGATGTCGCGCAGGCTCATCGCGAGCGCTTCGGCCTCGACGTCGTCCGCCATGGGCTCGTCGAGTCGCGAAATGCGCGCCTTGAGGTAGGGGTCGCTCTGCTCGACGCTCTCGAGGCGGATGCGCGTGAGGCCCTGCAAGATGAGCGAATAGTTCCCCGAGGAGTGCTTGAGCGCTTTGAGGACGCGCGCCGCGACGCCGACAGGATAGAGGTCGGCTTGCGCAGGATTGTCGGTTGAGGGATCGCGTTGCGCGAAGATCGCGATCACAGGCTGATCAAAACTTTCGATATCTTCGACCAGTGCGACCGATTTTTCGCGCCCCACGTCGAAGGGTGCCACCGCACCAGGAAAGAGCACCGCGTTTCGGATGGGCAGAATAGCCAAATGGTCGCCAAACTGCGGCGTACTCTCGTCCACTGTGATTTCGTCAGCCATAACGGGACAATAAACATCGCCCCCAGCCGTGTCTACCGTTGCAGCGCCCTGGGCCTACTATTTCAGTCCCAGGGGTTCCGAGGCCCGATTTGCGCCCTACAAACTGGGGGCCAGGCTAGCGTTTTCCGTGCGGCCCTGGGATGGGCTTGTCGCGACTCGACTGCAGGTCGAGGTTGGCGAAGTCGTCGATGCGGTTTTCGTAGTCGAGGCAGATCTCCGTCGCCAAGGCCATGTGGACCAAGAAAATGCCCGCGAGCATGGCCTGGCAAAGCGGGCGCAGGTACGGGCCCGGGCGCAGCCAGTTCCAAAATGCGGGTAGCAAGATGAGGGCGGTGACCGCGGAGACCATAAGTCGGATGGACGGCCAGCGACCGGGATCTTCGAGGCTCGCGTCAGGTAAAAAGAACGTGGCCGAGTAAAACAGCACCAAGAACGTGAACAAGCTGGTCCACAGCGGGTGCGCTTCGCGCAGGCCCCGGCCCAGTGCGTAGCCGACACCGAGGCTCAGGAAGGGGTAGAGCGGGAGCGCGTACCAACCGTAGTGCCAACTCCCGCTCGGGATGGCGATCACCACGAGGTAGGCGATGACGGGCACGAAAAGCGCGAGCTGGGTTTTGCGTTGCGCCGAGGTGCCAAGCGAGGCGAGGGCGAGCCAGCTAAAGATCTGCCAGCCCGCACCCACGTAGTCGTGGTTGATCTTCGGTTCGATGAAAAAACCGATAAAGACATTCCAGTGGGGTTTGCGAATGGTGGCTTGGACGTGCTGCACGCGCCAGAAGAGGTCCCAGTCGATCGCCACTGCGTAGAGCAAGATCGAGCTGGCAAACCCGGCACTGACGGCCAGCGCGATCATGGCACGTTTGGGTCCGTCGTAGGCGAGCGCAAACGCCATCACGACGCTGGCAAGCGCGACCGCGGGCAACTTAACCATGATGGCGAGCCCCGCGATTGCCGCGGAGATCCAGATCTCACGCGCGCGACGCGTGCGTGCATAGCGCAGTGCAAACAGCACGACCAGAAGCAGCATCGGTGTTACCAAGGCTTCTTCTTTAACGACGCGCTGCTGCAACACCATGTGCGGCGTCGTGGCAAACCATGCGCCCGCTATCAAAGTGCCCGTGCGCCCCAGAGATAGCTCGCGCGCGAGTAAGAACAGCAGACAAAGACTGAGCAGCGACAGAGCGATGGGCACGAGGCGCACGTGGGAGAGCCGCGCATGAAGCCAGTGTTGGGCGCCGCCGAGCTTGGCTGCCAGGCCGGCCAACACATGAAGACCCGGCGGATGCTCGACGTAAGGGGATACGACGTAGAAGGGACGCTTGCGAAAGTACGGGGTCTTGTCCATCTCGACGCCGCGGCCATAGCGGCGTGGCCACAGCGTCCAACCGCGCGTGCGACCTTCGCTGAGCAGCGACCAGCCGTTCCATGTGGCGAAGAGCTCGTCGTCGTTGTCTTTGAAGTCGGGCGCGATGTCGTAGCCGACCAAGCGACACACCGCAGCGAGGGCGAACAGGCCGACTAGGGCGGTGCGAAACAGCAGGGCTGGGGCTGCGAGGCGACGCGACCACCACACGATGAGCACGCAGATGCCGAAAACGACGCCCCACAATGCAAGCCTCGTGCTCCAAGCCGGGGGCGCATCGAGCCAGGCGCGTGGGACCTCGCGCCGGTGGATGCCGTGGTGCCAGATGAGTTTGAGCGACACGGGGTTTGGGCGGTCCCAATGGGTGGCCTTCTGGGGGTATGACTCGGCGGTCCACTGGATCTTGAGCCGGTGCGCGCCTTGCGCGAGGCGTGAGCTCCCATCGTAGGACGCACCGTCGACCCACGTCTGGGCCTGGTTGGGGGTGTCGACCTCAAGCCGACCTGGGGCGGGCAGCTCGATCTTTGTTCGCAGTTCGACATCGAGATCCGGGAACTGCTTGGGTACCCCGGCCTGATCAAAATCCCACTTGCCCACGATGCGGCCCAGCGGGCGGCGGTAGTTCTCGAACTTGGAAACGGACTCACGTGAGCGCGCGAAGCGGCGACGGGTGCCGTCTTCAGTATCAAACCAACTGGCGGAAAAACCGTGGCCAAGGTGCCAATCGATGGCCCAGCCAAAGAGGGTTGCAAGCAACATCAGGGTGATCGTGACTCCCCGCGCTCGATGGGTGTGCGGCACGCTATCCTCTGTACCTACAAATTCGGGCTTTCGAAAGATTCCGTCGTTTGACAAGCTTCGGGGACGATCTTCGTCATTTCGTCATTTCCCGATCCTCGACTCCAAGTTGGCTTATACAATAAATGACGAAATGACGAAGATCGTCCCCTCCAAACCTGACCTTGCGCTCTCCATCGTCGTTCCTGCATACAACGAGGAAGCGCGCATTTCACTCACGATCATCAAGACCTGTGAGTATCTCGAAACGCGGGGCGAGTCGTACGAGCTGATCGTGGTCGATGATGGGTCCGACGATCGCACGGCCGAAGCCGCGCTCGAGCTGCGTGAGCGATGGCCCAGTCTATCGCTGATCGAGTTCCCGCGAAACCGAGGCAAGGGCGCGGCTGTGCGCGCCGGTATGTTGGCGGCGCGGGGGCGTCACAGGCTTTTCATGGACGCGGATCTCGCCACGCCCATCCGCGAACTCGACAAGCTGATGGTCCATGCGCGTCGCGGCTGTGACGTGGTCATCGGGTCGAGGGGATTGCCAACCAGTGACATCCGCACGCGGCAACCGCGTGCTCGGGAGTTCATGGGCAAGACCTTTAACCGCATCGTGCGCGCCTTGGTCTTTGATGGAATCATGGACACCCAATGCGGCTTTAAACTGTTTTCGGCGCAGGCCGCGCAGGCCTTGTTTGAAAAGCAACAGACCGACGGCTTCGCGTTTGACGTCGAGGTGCTCTTGTTGGCTCGTAAGCTCGGCTTCGAGGTCTGCGAAGTACCCGTGGTTTGGTATCACGCACCGAACTCCAAGGTGTCGCCGCTGCGCGATAGCGCGCGGATGTTTCGGGATGTGATCGCACTTCGAACGCGATTGCGACGCTAGTTTTTTTCGCGTTTGAGGCGGACGACTTCGCGCCGTAGACGGGTCGCGCGCGCCGTTCGACTTTCCTCTCGGTAGATGCGTTCGAGCGCTTCGGTGTGTTCGAGGATGGCGGGTTGGTCACGATCGAGTCGCGCCTGTGTGAGCCGCATTCGAACCTTTGCGGCCTTGTCCTGGCCACGTGGGTTCCATTTTTCAAACACCGTTGCGCGAATGTGCGGAGCGGGCATCGGCCATACCCACTGCGCGCCGATGAAGCCAAGCGCGAGCACGATGCTAAGCGGCCACGTCCAAAGCCGTGCGCGTCGTAGCGTGAAGAGCGCAACCCCAATGAAGAGTGCCCACATGGGCAACATCGAGGGCGTTCCCCAGACGCCGACTTGGTTGAGGGCGTTGAGCGGCGCATAGTCGTTACGCACGAAGGTCTGCATGAGGTCACGCATCGGCAAAGCGACCTGCGGTGGGATGTGCGGGAAATAGACTGATAGCGCGCCGGTCGTGAGCGTTGCGGTCAAGGTGGCTGCAGCGATGAAGCTCGTGCCGAGCTGGGGGAAGCGAGCGCGAAGGGCACAGGCGCCCTCGGCGGCGAGCCACGCGACGAACGGGTAAGCCAGGGCGAGGTAGCGCGGCCCGAGCGTCCAGCCACCGCGCCAGTTGTTCATGAAGCAGATTGCGATAAACGTGGTGACGAACACCCAGATGGCCGCACGGGTGGCGGCGCGCTCTGCCTCGGTCCGTCGCTTTCGAAACATGCCCCACAAGGCCAGTGCAAAGAGCGGCGTGCCCGGCACGAGGCCGACCGATAGATCGAAAAGAAGTGCCACAAAGGCCCGCCAATGAAAGTTGGTGGCACCAAAAAAACCCTGCTCGTGTGCGGCGCGAAATGCGTCGGTCTCGACGTGAAGGTGCCCTGGCGTGAACGGCGAACCAAACGCACTCCACTGAAAGTGCATGACGATGAGAGTGGGCACGAGGCCGCCGACAACAAAACCTGCGCTGCGCTGCCAATGACCCGGTTTGTGCCAACTGCGTGAAAGGAAGTAGATCGTCAGGACAACCGACGCCGGCAATCCCGGGTACTCGAAGAAGGTGACGCCCGCCGCGAAGAGCCCCGTCCAGAACGCGCCGACAAGGCCCTCGTGAAGGTGCGCGCGCGTACGCCAAAACGCGCAGAATGCGCAGATGGCCGACGTGCTGTGGCTGACGAAAAGGATGCTGTACGCAAAAAACATCGAGCCGATCGCGAGCGAAAAGAACACCGCATCGATCACCACTGGGTCGTCGTATTCGCGCCGAAGCCAGAGTAAGAAAGACCACAAAAAGATGAGTGAAGGAAAGGTGCAGGCGCTCAGGCGACACAGCCAAAGCGCCATCGGGATCGAGAACTCGGTCCCACGAACGGTGCACAGCGTGCGGTAGACCCAGTAGGCCGGCGTGCCGAGGAGCGATGTGCCAGGCGCCTTAACGCTGTAGTATCGCCCCTCGATTTTGGCCTGATCGTTCGTCCAGCCCCAGCGTGTGCGTATGGCTGAGATCTCGTAGGTGCCATACTCGGCGAGTGCGGCCGTCATGTAGAAGCGGACGTTTTCGTTGGGGTTGTTGAGGCGTGGAAAGTACGGAAACGCGTAAAGGTAGGCGAACGCGACGATGGCGAGGCGTAGCCACGCACCTGCGTTGGACCTTGCGTCGAACTTCGAGAGCCTCACGGCGCCGCACCCTAGCGCATTTAGCGCGTCTCGCGGGTTTAGACGGCGACGCGGTTGCGGCCTGCGTTTTTCGCTTCGTAGAGCTTCATGTCGGCGGCTTTGAGGAGCTGCTCGCCCGAAGTCATGCCCTCGCTCCACTGCCCGATTCCGAGGGAGATGGTCACTGGGATGACCTCCTGCTCGAAGCGAAACGTGGTCGATTCGATCATCGAGCGGATATTTTCGGCGACTTCTTCGGCGCCGGCGGCGTCGACCTCAGGCAGTAGAATGGCGAACTCTTCGCCGCCCATGCGCGCGACGATGTCGTCCCGGCGAACACGGTTTTGGAGCAGGCGACCGATTTGGCGAAGGATTGCGTCGCCCGCGAGGTGTCCGTGCGTGTCGTTGATCTCTTTGAAGTGGTCGATGTCGGCCATGATGACGCAAAACACACGGTCGTAGCGCACCGAACGCGAGACCTCGCGCTCGAGCAGCTCTTCAAAATAGCGCTTATTATGAACCTGCGTCAGCCCGTCGATCGTCATCAAGCGGTAGATCTCTTCGTGGTACTGCGCTTCGATATTGCCGCTGGTGATGAACTTCATGATGGTGCGGCCTACCTTGATTTGGTCACCGTCCCGCAAGCTCGTCTCGTCGACCAGCTCGTCGTTGACGTACGTGCCGTTGGTCGAGCCCAAGTCGCGGATCATGTAGCGGTTGTCATCGCCGACGATTTCACAGTGGTTGCGCGAGACGCTCTCTTGGTCGAGCTGCAAGTCCGCGCGTGATGAGCGCCCAATCACCACCGGTCCATCGCTGCCGAGTGGAATCCTTCGCCCCAAGTCGCCGCCGTAGATCGTCACCAGACATGCCTGACGCCTTTCGTTGCGATCCGTCGGGTTCTTCGTCACCACGGTGACAACCGTCTTGTTCGGGTTCGTGGGGAAGTCGTCGGTCTTGTTGGGCATGTGTTTCAGCGTGATACTTTGTCGCATAACCCTAGCAGGGCTTTGCACTTCGTTCGACGTAAGCAAATGTCCTACTTTGGACACACCTGTTCCCGAACTGGGGCTACGACTCGGAGGGCACGATGCTCACTCGAAAGGGCGTGGCGGCGCCGATCACGTCATCGACGGCCGACTTTGCATCTTCGAAACCTGAGCGACCGATCAGGCCCATCGCGAAGCGCTTACCCGCCTCGACGCCAGGCTGGTTGAACGCGTGAATGTGATACATCTCACCGGCGAATGCCGTTGCGGCCTCGAACAAAAAGAGCATTGCCCCCATCGCAGCCTCGTCGAGTGTATCGAGTTCGATGGTGAGCGAAGGGCGACCATCTCCTGCCAACGCGGCCGAGGTTCCCGCGTACTCCGCATCGAGCAGTTCGCCCATCGATGTTCCCCCTAAATACGAAAACGCCCCGTTGCTCTTTGGGATGGTCAGGTCGCTCGGATGGGCCCGTACACGCACGAAGACGATGAGCTTGTCGCGGGGGCCCTCCATGAAGAGTTGAACCTGCGCGTGTTGGTCGGTTGCGCCGATGGCTGGAAGCGGTGTCGGTCCGACTTCGACCTTGGCGCCATCTCGGTTGTGGCGCTTGCCCAGACTTTCGGCCCAAAGTTGCACGAACCACGCGGCGAGCGGCCGCAGGGCATCGGTGTAGGGCATCAGCACGTGAATGTTCTTGCCGCTGCGCGCGTGACTCACGAGGGCGATGGCCAACGCACCCGCGGGGTTTTGCGCGGCATCGTCGAGCTCACAACGTGCGCGGCAGGCCGCGGCTCCGCTGAGAATCGCATGGGGGTTCGCGCCGGCCAACGCGGCGGGAAGTAGACCGACCGCGGTGAGCGCAGAAAAACGCCCGCCGACGTTGTCGGGGATCTCGAACGACGCGACTTTGGTTTTCTCGACGAGGTCACGCAGCGGGCCTTTGTCGGGGTCGGTAACGACGACGAAGTGCTCGCTCCATTTGTCTGCAAGGGCCCGCTCCATCCAATCGCGCACGATCAAAAACGAAGCTGCCGTCTCGACGGTTCCGCCCGACTTCGAAATCACGATGGCGAGCGTGCTCTGCGGCGAAAGTTGTGACATCAAGCCGGCAAGTAGTGCGGGGTCGCTGTTGTCCGGGAAGTAGATGCGGCGGCCTCGCGCTGGGTTTAGCTCAGGCGGGCCCTGCAGTGCGTGAACCAGTGCGCGCCCACCGAGTGAAGAACCACCGATGCCCAGCACCAGCACGTTCTCGATCGAGGGCGGTAGCTGATCGCGAAAGGCCACGATGCGGTCCGCCAATGCTGTGTCCTGGGGCAGGTTCCAGAAGCCGAGTTCGCCGGACGCCACGCGCTCTTGGACAGCTTTGCGTTGGGCTGGAAACAGCGAAGCGGCTTGATCGAAGGCTTGTTGCGACTTCTCGCCGTCGGCGAATGCGAAACCAAGGTTCAATTTCATGTTCATGGACGAATGCTCACTCGTGCAACTTGGGGGCTGACAAGCCCCGCTCTGGTTAGGTTTTCAAAAGCCATTGTGAAAGTCTGCATGCCGTATGGGGTCACACCTTGCTCAAGTACTTGCGTGAGTGAGATGGCGCTTTTGGGCGAGCGGATGGACTCGCGTGCGGTTTCGGTACACACCAACACTTCGGACGCCAGCACCAGTTCGTTTGCCGTCCCCGGAACGAGTCGTTGCGCGGCGATGCCAGCCAGGTTGTCGGCCAACCTGTCGCGTGCATCTTGGGGGTCGAGACCCTCCATGAGCGCCAGGCAGCGACCGACCGAACGTGGCACGTCTGGGGTGTGGATGGTCGAGAACACGAGATGGCCGGTCTCGGCAGCGCGCAGGGCCGTGTCCATGGTTTCGGGGTCTCGGATTTCTCCGACCAGGATGACGTCGGGGGCCTGGCGAAGCGCAGCGCGAAGGCCCGTTGCAAAGTCCTTGGTGTCGATGCCAACCTCGCGTTGCGAGACGCAGGCAAGTTTGTCGCGATGCAGAAACTCGATAGGGTCTTCGACCGTCACGATGTGCGCGCGCGCGTGTTCGTTGATGTGATCGATGAGAGACGCAAGGGTCGTTGTCTTACCTTGGCCTGCTGCGCCGGCGAGGAGGACCAAGCCCCGCTTTCGTTTCACGAAGCTGCGCACGGCCGGCGGCACACCCAGTTCGTCGAAACCCGGAATGTCGTGTGGGATGGTGCGCATCGCGAGTGCGAGCGTGCCGCGCTGGAAGTAGACGTTGACACGGAAGCGTCCGACATCGGGTACATCGAGCGAGACGTCCCACTCGTTTTTCCCGCCGTCGCTGAGGTCCATATCGAGCCGGGAACGCCCATCATGGGTGGTCCCCAGGACTGCGTGCGAGAAGGCCAAGGTTGTGGCCGCTTCAAGGGGGGGGCTCTGTGCGTAATGCAGTTGCCCACGAATGCGAAACGCGGGCGCACGTCCGACCTTAAGCAGGATGTCCGATGCACCGTGTTCGACGCCTTTGGCGGCGATGGCATGCAACACTTCAACGCTCACGGTGTATCGTTTTACACTGCAAACCCGCTTCTGTCAGAAACCACCTTGGAGCAGGTCTGCAGAAGTTGCGGAATGGGGGCGCTACATGGCGTAGCGCAGTTGGGGCAGTGATGCGCTACATGGCGTAGCGCAGTCGACAAAGGCCTGCGTTTAGTCGCGTCTTTTCACGACGAAGGTGTTCATTTGCTCACGCCCTTCGAACTCATTGCGGTACTGCTCGGCCTCGCGCTTCGAGTCGAAGGGCCCGATGCGCACGCGGTAGAACGTGCCCCGTCCCTCGATGTCCGCGCGCATCACGAATGAGGCGTGACCACGCGCTTGCAGCTCTTCGGCAAACAGGTTCGCCTCTGTGCGACTCTGGTAAGAGACGACCTGAAGTGTGTATGCGCCGTCCATTCCGGAGCCGGAAGCGGCGGGTTTCGGGCTGCTGCGCCTCGCCGGAGGCGGGACATTAAGATCGTCGGCACGCGACAGTTTCTCCACCTGCGGGCTGGTGGTGATCATCGCCGCGGCGGGTGCGGACAGGTCTGCGGGCGCTGGTACGTCGCTCGGCTCAAACAGCGGGTCCGGGTGCTTGAGTTCCGCAGCGGCTGCAGCGATCGCCGCCTCAACTTCGGGTCGGCTTTCGGCCGTCGCGATCGGCGCAACGACGGCAGCGGCCAGTACTTCGGGAAATACCAGCGATTTGCGATCGACCTCTGGCGTGGGCGCGGCGCTCGGCTCGACTCGTGGTGCCAGGCCCGCGAGCTGTGCAGCCTTGCCGAACGAATCGAGCGGATCTTTGTCTGCCTGATCGGCGTCTGAGCCGAGGCTATTTCCGATCGCCGCGAAGACGCCGAGTGCGGTCATGGCCGCGATCAGCCACACACCGAGTTGGCGTGAGGGACGGTGGGTAAGCTCTTCTAGTCGCTCCATATTTCGCATCGCTGAATCCACAACCCCAACAAGTAGGTCAGAGTACGCAAAATCGTCAATTTTTCGACGACTTCCCAGCCTATACCAAGGGGCGATCGCGTGGCTTTTCGGTGCGTTTGGGTGTAGCGTCCCCAGGCTCCGATGACCGAAGTCCCCCCCCCAGCTAAGCCTCAAGATCAGACGCCCGTTACCATCGAAGAGGAGATGCGGCGCTCGTACCTCGACTACGCCATGAGCGTCATCATTGGCCGTGCGATTCCTGACGTGCGCGACGGCCTCAAGCCGGTGCACCGGCGCATCTTGTACTCCATGCACGAGCAAAAAGTGCTGTGGAATCAGGGCGTCAAGAAGAGCGCACGCATTGTGGGTGATGTGCTTGGCAAGTACCACCCACACGGAGATTCAGCGGTCTACGACTCGCTCGTGCGCATGGCGCAGGACTTTTCCATGCGCTACCCGCTGGTCGACGGCCAGGGCAACTTCGGTTCGGTCGATGGCGATCCGCCTGCCGCGATGCGTTACACCGAGGTTCGCATGGCGCGGCTGGCTTCGGAGCTTCTGGCCGACATCGACAAGGACACCGTAGATTTTGTCCCCAACTTCGACGACTCGGAGAGCGAACCCTCAGTGCTCCCGAGCCGCATTCCGAATCTGCTCGTCAACGGCTCGGGTGGCATCGCGGTCGGCATGGCGACCAATGTGCCGCCTCACAACTTGGCCGAGGTGATCGACGCCACGTCTCGCCTCATCGAAAACCCCGAGCTTTCCATCGCCGATCTGATGAAGGACGACGACAGCGGGCGGCTCGGCATCAAAGGCCCAGACTTTCCAACCGCGGGTTTCATCTACGGAACCAGTGGCATCCAGCAAGCTTACGCGACCGGTCGTGGTCGCGTCGTGATGCGCGCGCGTGCCTCGGTCGAAGACCTGCCCGGCAAGTCGGGGCGCGAGCAAATCATCATCACCGAGATTCCCTATCAGGTCAACAAGGCCGAGCTGCTCAAAAAGATCGCCGGCTTGGTGCGCGAAAAGCGCATCGAGGGCATCAGCGATATCCGCGACGAGTCCGATCGAACCGGCATGCGCGTTGTGATCGAGCTGCGAAAGGACGCGTTCGGCGAGGTGGTGCTCAACCAGCTCTACCGCATGACGGCGCTGCAAAGCACGTTCGGCGTCAACATGCTGGCTATCGTCGATGGACAACCGCGTCTCCTCGACCTCAAAGAGACGCTGCAGCACTTCATCGAGCATCGCCGCGAGGTCGTCACCCGACGCACACGCTACGAGCTGCGTAAGGCACTCGCGCAACTTGAGCTGCTCGAAGGTTTGGGCATGGCGGTCACCGAGGTCGACCTCGTTGTGAACACCATCCGCAATTCGCCAAACCCCGACGAAGCCAAAGCGGCGCTCATGAAGCTGCCGATCAAAGGCCTCGAAGCGTTCGTCGAGCGCGCGGGTCGACCCCAGAGCGAGATCGATGCGGCCAAGGCGCGCGGCGATTACTACCTCTCCGAGCGACAGGCCAAGGCTATCTTGGACATGCGGCTGGCGCGACTCACGGGGCTCGAGCGCGAAAAACTCGCCAAAGAATACGGCGAAGTCGCGAACTTGATCGCCGAGCTGCGCGATATCTTGGGTAGCGAAACCCGCCTTCTCGAAGTCATCACCGGTGAGCTCGCCGAAATCCGCGAGCGCTATGGTGACCAGCGGCGCACGGAGATTCTCGAGGCCGAGGGCGACATCACCATCGAAGACCTCGTGGCGGATGAAGACGTCGTCGTCACGGTGACGCACAACGGCTACATCAAGCGCGTTCCGATCACCGAGTATCGCGCACAAGGACGCGGCGGACGCGGCAAGCGCGCGATGGACACGCGTGACGAAGACTTCGTCTCATACTTGTTCGTCGCCAACGCGCACGCGCACGTTCTTTTCTTGAGCGATAGCGGAAAGATTTACCTCAAGAAGGTGTACGAGATCCCGCAAGGTGCACGCACGGCGCGAGGCCGCGCCATCGTCAACTTTGTCGGCATGGACGCTGGTGAGCGCGTGGCGGCCATTGTGCCCGTGCAAGACCTTGAGGATGACTTGTTTCTGCTCACCTGCACGGTTCAGGGGCGGGTCAAGCGCACGGCGCTCAGCAAGTACGCGAACATTCGCACCAACGGCATCATCGGCGTGGGCATCAACGAAGGCGACGAGCTTCTCACTGCGCGCGTTGTGGGGGCCGGGCAGCACGTGCTTATCGGTACGGCCAATGGTCTGAGCATTCGTTTTGTCGTCGATGACGCGCGTCCGATGGGGCGCGGCTCGAAGGGCGTCAAAGGTATCGACTTGCGTGAAGGTGACCGCGTGGTTGGTTTCGATATCGTCGAAGACGAGACGCGACAGGTTCTCTCGATTAGCGAAAACGGTTACGGCAAGCGTACGGCGCTCGAGGAGTTCCGCGTACAAAACCGTGGCGGCAAAGGCATCATCGCGCTCGACACCTCCGAGCGAAACGGCAAGATGGTCAAGCTTCGCATCGTCTCGCCCGACGAGCAGCTCATGGTCATCACCGATGGCGGCCAAATCATTCGCACGCGGGTCTCGGAAATCCGCGAGACGGGTCGCAATGCGCAAGGCGTGCGCGTGATTCGCATGGGCGACGACGAGCGCGTGGTCGATGTCGAGCCCATCGCGGCCGAAGAGGACGAGGACGACGAGTCGGGCGAAGGCACCGGTGGCGAGTCGTCCGGTGGCGAAGAGGCTCTCGTGGTAGAGCCGGCGTCCGATGGTGACGAGTAAGAACAGCCAAGTTTCCGTCACCGAACACGCTTACATCGAGGCGCTGCGTCAGGAGTTCCCGAAGCTGCGCCTCATCGACAAGCGCGATAGCCCGCTTTCGCGGCTCATCGACGTGGCGTTGCGCGTTGTCACCCTCGGTTCGCAGTCGCAGTACATGAGCAGCTACGTGACCACGCTCGGGCAGCGCATCTATTTGCCGGATGGTTGGCGTGAGCGGAGCGAGCGCTCACGGGTTGTAACGCTGCGGCACGAGGCCGTGCACCTACGACAGTTTCGACGTTTCGGTTGGCTCGGCATGTCGCTGCTTTACGTGTTGCCGATACTGCCTATAGGTTTGGCAGTGGGGCGCGCTTACCTCGAGTGGCAGGCGTACCGCGAAACGATTTTGGCGAGCGCAGAACTCTTCGGGTTTGAGTACGTCAAAACGCCGGCTTTCGAAGAACATCTCGTGCGCCAGTTTTGCTCCGGTGCCTACGGTTGGATGTGGCCTTTCCCAGGCGCGATTCGCCGTCGGATCCGCGAAGTCATCGCACAGATCGAGACCGTGGCGGCACACTAGACCGTGTTCAGGTTGTTCTGAGCGTGAGCGCGCCCGCAAATGGAGGCCCGAACACGTACGGTTTGGTACTTGGAGGGCCGTAGTGCGGACGTAAGCCACGATCAGGGCAAGATGGACGCGGTCTAAGGTCTTCGTTCGTAGGCGCTTTCGTTGTACGCTCGGCTATGGCCGCGCCCATCATCGGCATCGACCTTGGAACGACGAACTCGGTGGTTGCGACTTTCGACGGGAGCAAGCCGCAGACCGTCATGTTGCCCGGCGGCCGCAAGATCATGCCCTCGGTGGTGTCGTTTCATCCCAAGGGCAAGGTGCTCGTCGGCGAAGAGGCTCGCGCTCGGCGCGTCATCGATGCCAAGAACACGGTCTACTCGGTCAAGCGCCTGATCGGACGGCCCTTTCGCTCGCTCGAGGTCAAGCGCGCCCAAGAGCGTTTGCCGTTCAAACTTGTCGAAGGCCCAAATGGCGGCGTGCACGTTCAGGTGCGCGGCAACGAGTCGCTGTCGTTGCCCGAGATATCCGCCTTTGTGCTGCGCAAGCTTCACTCGTTCGCCAAGCAGTCGCTCGGCGACGGCGTGGAAAAAGCAGTCATCACCGTACCTGCGAACTTCAACGAACTGCAGCGCTCGGCGACCAAGGCGGCAGGTCGTGTGGCAGGGCTCGAGGTAGTACGCATCATCAACGAGCCGACGGCTGCGGCGCTGGCCTATGGGCTGCATCGCGGAGGCCGCGAACGCATCGCGGTCTTCGACCTTGGTGGAGGTACGTTCGATATCACGATTTTGCAGCTTGCGAACGGCGTGTTCGAGGTGATGTCGACCGCCGGTGACACCTTCTTGGGCGGTGACGATGTTGACCTTCTGGTGGCGGAGCAAATGGCGCTGCGCTTTCTCGAAGAGAACCGCATTGACCCGCGTGGTGAGCCGCAGTCCTGGGAGCGCATTCGAACCGCAGCCGAGTGGCTCAAGTGCCAGCTCTCCCAACATGACAACGCCGAAGTGACGGTCGAGGAGGTCGCGTATGGAGCTGGTGGCGCGTCGCTCGACCTCACGTACCAGATGAACCGCGCAGAACTCAGCAAGCTGGCGCACCCGCTCCTTGCGCGCAGTTTCGACGTCTGCGAAGAGGCGATGAAGCTCGCCTCGGTGCGTCCGACGCAGCTCGACGCCGTCGTACTGGTCGGTGGCTCGACGCGCATGCCCTTGGTGCGAGAGATGGTCGGCCACTACTTTGGCAAGTCGCCGCGCGCCGATGTCGACCCGGACGTCGTGGTGGCTTGGGGCGCCGCGGTGCAGGGCGCTGTGCTGGGTGGTCAGAAGCTCGCTCGCGTCGCGCTCAAAAAGGTTCGGGTCCCGCGCAGTGCTGCCGCGCAAGAGGTTGTGCACGCCAAGCACATCGAGCACGCGCGGCGCTCAACGGAAGACGGCGTGGGTGCCGTAGCCCCGCCGCCTGTACCTGCCTTGCGGGGCAGTACCACACAGGTCGGAGTTCCGGAGCCTGCCCGCGAGCTGGGCGAGCGCACGACGAACCTCGGCCTCGGAGGCGAGCCGGACACCACCGTCGTCGAGCCGGGCGACCTGGCTGCCTTGCCAGCGATCGAGCTCGACCCGCCCGTACCGCCACCCGCCGAAGCGTATGAGGCGGAACAGGCGCAGAGGGTCGACGAGCTCGACCCGCCGGCTGCGCCGCTGCTTCTTGACGTCACACCGCTCGCGCTCGGTGTTGAGACCGTCAACGGTTATTGCGAGGAGATCATCCCGCGTAACTCTCCGATACCCACCGAGCACGCCAAGGTGTTCGTCACTGCGCGCGATAATCAACAAGAGGTACGCGTCAAAGTTTGCCAGGGCCAATCGAAGCGGCTCGAAGAGAACCAGTTTTTGGGCGAGGTATTTCTGGCCGGGCTGCGCGAGGGGGCGCGTGGCACGGTGCGCATCGAGGTCATCTTTGAACTCGACAGCGACGGTATCTTGGGCGTGCACGCCACCGACATGGGCACAGGCAAACGTCAGTCTACGCAGATCAACCTTGTCGGCGGTATCGAGGAAGACGAAATCGAAATGATGCGCAGTCGTCAGGCGGGACGAGTGGTATGAGTTCGCCCGAGCTGCCCGACATCGACAAAATCACGTACTTCGAACTCTTCGATGTGGACCAAGACGCGGGCATTGACGACATTCGCAGCGCGTTTCACGACTTCGCCCGGCGCTATCACCCAGACTTGTACGTGAGCGGACCGGTCAAAGAACGGCTGGCTGCGGCCCGCGTCTACCGTCGTGCGACGGAAGCCTATCGTGTGTTGCTCGACCCACAGAAGCGGGCGGTCTATTTGCGTGAGCTCGAGCAAGGCCGGAACCGTCTTTCGCCTGGTGCTTCCCTTCCGCCCACGCCGATGGCTGCAAGCGGTTCCAGCAATCCGCTCGCGGCAAAACACATCAACGAAGCGCGCATCGCCATGCAGCGCGGGGATTTTTCGACGGCGTTTCGGCAGCTCAAGTCGGCGAAAATCTTCGACCCGAAAAACGAAATGCTTGCGTCTATGCTCGAAGAGGTCCAGGAAAAGCTCTAGAGATGAGTACCGAACGAACAGCGAAGGTCGAGCGGACGACCCAAGAAACGAGTATCGAGGTTGCGCTCGACCTCGACGGCGGCCCTTATTCGATCGAGACGCCGCTGCCTTTTCTGACACACATGATCGAGCAGGTCGCCAAGCACGGTGGGTTTTCGATACAGCTCAAGGCCACCGGCGACACCGAAATCGACGGGCACCACACGACCGAAGACTTGGGCATTACCTTGGGGCAAGCGTTCGCGAAGGCGCTGGGTGACAAGCGTGGAATTCGGCGTTATGGCCACGCGGTACTGCCGATGGACGAGGCGCGCGTGGGCGTGACGCTCGACCTCTCTGGGCGTACTTTTTTCGTCTGGGAGGTGCCGCTTCCAAAGGCCAAGATCGGCGAATTCGACGTCGAGCTTGGCGAGGTGTTTTTCGAGGGCTTCTGTCGTGGTGCCAAGCTGAACCTGCACGTGCACATGGAGCGGGGGGAAAACCTACACCACATTTTGGAGTGTTCGTTCAAAGCGTTTGCCAAGGCGCTAGCGCAAGCATGTGCACTCGACCCGACGTCGGACGCGATTCCGTCGACCAAGGGGCAACTCGACGACGAACCATGAGCAAGGTCATGCTGCGCGTAGCGTTTAGGGCTTTGCGACGGTGACCATGGCTATGGATGGCGCCGTAAAGTAGAAGGTCACCGCAGCGACCTTCTTGGCTTGGGTTGTCGAAAGCGAGCACTGGCCATTGGCGTCCGTTGTGCACGATGCTGTGCCACTTGCTCCGTGCCTACCGTCGCTCGCCCAGTCGGCCTCTACCAGCACGCCCGAAGCGGGGGCAGCACCGTCGGTCACCGTGACTGTGACCCAGCCTTGCCAGCTCGAGCCGGCGTTGAGGGAACCTGTGGTGGTATCGGAGATGATCGGACCATCCGCTGTTCCTCCGCCACTGCCGCCATCGGAAGAAGAGACGAGCACAAACTCGGTGGCGGTATGGCTTGCGCCGTCGTCATCGGTGACCGTCAGCTCGACTTGGTAGTCGCCCGAAGCGGCAAACGTATGCTCGACCACAGCACCGCTGGCGGTGCTGCCATCTTCAAACTGCCAGACGTAGCTGACAATGGAGCCATCGCTGTCGCTCGAGCCACTGCCATCGAATGTGCATGCCAAGTCGGTGCAGGAAAAGGAAAAGTCCGCGCTTGGCGCCAGGTTGCTCGGCTCGGGGGGGGCACCTCCACCCGTCATGAACTCTCCAGTAAGCCACTCCGCCAAGCCTGGGACTTCGTTGGCAGGTGGGATGTCTTTGTTAGAGTGGGAGCCAGCGTTCTGTGAGCCGAAGAGCGTCCGAAAGTCGTCGGCGATGATCTCTCCCGGGATCCAGTCATGGGTGGATCCCAAGCGGGGATCGCTAGGATCGATTCCTCGCACCTGAAGAAAAACATCCAGATTATCCCACTGGTTTACGATTTTTTGGTAGTAGCGGCTCCAGGCGTGGCCGTATTCGTGAAAGAGATCGCTGTGGCGCGATCGCACCCAGTCCGAAAAGTCGACATGGATAGTCGCACGATAGTTGCTGTAGGAACCCGCTGCCCCGGACACACTGTGTTTGCAGGAACTATTTGCCTCTGGGTAGCCGAAGAGCACGGTGGTAAGCGCTTCCTCGTCGCCGCGCAGGGTTCCTGAAATCAATGCTGCATAGACGGTCTCGGCTGTGATGGCGTCGGTGTAGCTCTTGACGACGAGGCCCGACGGCGCCTCAAGAGTTGTAATTGGAGCGCTCCAATCGCTGCTGGTGGTGATCGGACGCCAGCCCAAGTCAAAGCTCGCATCGCCGCCGACCGTCACGATTTTCTCTGGCCATAGGTTGGCCGTCGTCGTGGGTACCCAATCGTCTTTGACGTCGCTCCACGAAGTCGGATGGTAGCGCACCAAGTATGTCCCGCTTGCGAGTCCAGAAATCGTGTAGCGACCCGCAGCGTCGGTCACGGCCGATGTAAGGAATGTAGATCCATCTTCGGTAAGAACCCAGATGCCTTTGCCCTCCCAAGGCGGTTCGCCCTCATCTGGGACGCCATCGCGGTCGATATCCTCGAACACGATACCGGAGATGGAAGCGGTCGATTCGGTGGCGGCCTGCCGACTGTCCTCGAGTGGGGAGTCCACCAGCTCGCCCATGCACCCCAGTTGCAAAAGAGACAGTGGCAAAAGAGACGCCACGCATATTACGGCCTGTACAGATACTGGTTTGACTTGCTTCTTCACGGTCACCCTCCCCGACGACGCTGAGCACCGCCGGCTTCACCGAGTAGATGACTACGCAAGAGTTGTTCCATCGTCGTCACGCGTGAAAGCACACGTCTTTTCCCGCTCTATCGGAATGTTCTGTGTTCGCGCAAGCGCTTCCGTTGTTCCCCATTCGTCTCGGCTCTTCAGACCCCGCTTGACCCACCGCTTCCGGGCTGAGATCTGGGACGAATGACTTTGAGCTGCGATTGGTTTATCGGAACACCATGAACATCGCCATTGTCGACCTGGGGATGGGGAACTTGCGCAGCGTGGAGCGAGCGCTGATGCGCGCTGGCGCACGGCCTCAGATTGTCAGCGAAGCTGCGGATGTTGCGGCGGCCGACGTGTTGGTCTTGCCGGGGCAGGGCGCCTTCGCCGGTGCGGCGGATGCGCTCAACGCGCCGGTCGGCCAGGCGCTTCGTGACGCGCTCGAAGCTGGTAAACCCTATCTCGGCATTTGCCTCGGCATGCAGATTCTTTTCGAGCGCTCGGAGGAAAGCCCGGGGCATTTGGGACTTGGCTTCATCAAGGGGAGCGTGCAGCGCCTGCGGTCCGACGACAGCGAGCTCAAGATCCCGCATATGGGGTGGAACCGAGTTCATAGTCACACGCCGCTGATCGAAGATGGCGACTGGTTTTACTTCGTGCACAGCTACCACTGCGTGCCCGACGATGCGTCGGTGATCGTGGGCACGGTCGACTACGGCAAGCCGCTGTGCGCGGCGGTGCATGCCGGCTCAGCGTTTGCCGTGCAGTTTCATCCCGAGAAGAGCCAAGACGCCGGCGAACGCCTGTTTACGCACTTCTTGGAGCTGGCTTCCAAGGTTGCGCCGTGAGCGAGTGGGTGCTCGGCGCAAGCGCCGCGGCGTTTGCGCTCATGGGCCTGGCCGCGATCATCGAACCGAGCATCGTCACAGCGCAGTTTGGCGCGGGTCTGCTCAAGCGCGCCGGCCGGAGCGAGGTGCGGGCCGTGTACGGCGGTTTTGGTTTGGCGATCTGCGCGGCGCTTGTGTTCGCGCTACGCGACCCCGAACTTCGTCCAGGCGTTTCGCTCACCGTGGGACTAGCACTTGCCGGCATGGCCTGCGGTCGCGTCGTCTCGCTCGTCCTCGACCGCGGCATCGACAAGCTCCCGCTACTCTACCTGCTGATCGAAGCCCTTGCCGCCGCGGCATTGCTGTACGCAACATGAAGCGAGCGATGGGCGTGTGCACTTGTGCTAGAATGTAGCGATGGACGAGCGCGAGAAGCGTGCGGAAGAACGTCGTCGAGCGGGTATGTTCGGGGAGGTGATTGACACGGTGGCTGCGCCCCTGGAAGTCGCGGCCAACACGCCAGAAGGGCGCTTCGCACAACTCAGCGCGTTGTGTGCGCGACTCTTTGCGTTCTCGGGTCAAGAACGACCGAATCTTCTGCGTTCCGAGTATCCA
The DNA here is from genome assembly GCA_964487255.1 of uncultured Polyangiales bacterium. Classification (GTDB taxonomy): domain Bacteria; phylum Myxococcota_A; class Polyangia; order Polyangiales; family CAZAQV01; genus CAZAQV01. The sequence goes on from CAZAQV010000012.1 coordinate 52,245, forward strand.
GGGGAAGTGTTTCGGACAACGTATGGAGCCTAACGTGCTCGCTCAGGACTTCCGCGACATCTTAGTGGAACTCGCGGACGCCGGGGCTGAGTTTGTGCTCATCGGCGGCTGGGCGATGGCGTACCATGGGCACATACGTGGCACCGACGACCTGGATATCTTCGTGCGACCCTCGCTCGCGAACGCTTCGCGAGTATTCGTAGCACTGTCGCGATTTGGCGCGCCGGTCTCGGCACATGGTGTGACCGAAGAACTCTTTTCGAAAGAGAAATATGGCTATCGCTTCGGTGTAAAACCGTACCTCATTGAGATACTTACGACGATTGACGGCATCGGTTTTGACGAGGCGATAAACGACGCCAAGACAGTTGAAATCGACGGATGTTCAATCCCTGTTCTTTCCAGAGCGGCACTCCTTCAAAACAAGAGGGCTGCGGGTCGACCCAAAGATCTCGCCGACGTTCACTGGCTCGAAACTCATCCCGACTCAAGCGGCGACTAACGCTTGTCGGCTGCTCTGCCTGTTGGTCGAAACCTTCGCCGCCCCGGTTCTGTTCCGAGCAGGCGCGCCGTGACGTGTCGACGTTGACACGCGTCTGGAGGCTTTAATGTATTGTACCTCGTGGTACAATACAAAAGATGTGTTTGTAGTGTACCGCCGCCTCGGAGCGTCCCTGGCTTAGATGGGTGCTTTTTTCCGACTCTCCAGCTTGCGCGTTAGCGTGCTTACGCTGCGCGCTGACGGGCAAGCCACAGGTCGTACTCCGCTTGCATGCGGACCCACATTTCCGCACTCGTGTCCAAGACGCCTTCAAGCACAACAGCAAAGTCTGGTGAGATGCCACGCTTGCCATTGACAATCTCGTTGATCTTGCGGGGGTGGCAGCCACAAAGCTGTGCGAGCTGCGTTTGGTTAAGGTTCATTTCCTTCATGTAGATCTCTGAGAGAACTTGTCCCGGATGAAGCGGTTTTGGATTTCGAATCATACTTTAGCCTTTGTGGTAGTTCTCTACGCAGACTTCGGAAAACTCTCCGTTCTTGAAGCGGAATGTGATGCACCAAGGGAGCTCAATGGTGACGCTCCAAAAGTGTTTTCGATCGCCTTTGAGTTTGTGGAGTCGAATATTCGGTGGTTGTCCTTTGATCTTAAGATCGTTCAACGTGGTCGTGTGATGCATGATCGTCATCAGGGCTTTGGCCCGAACCCAAAGGTGCTTGGGCAACCGCTTCGACGAATTTTCCTCCCAAATTTCACGAGCCAGCTTATTGCCAAAGCCAACAATCATTACACTATGCCGTATAGTGTAATACATCCTTCGCCGCGCAGCAAGCGTTAGATGGGGACTTTTTCGATGCGCACGATGCCGTCGCGGTTGAGCACGACGCGGGCGCGCTGTAGGGTGTGGCCGCCGTGCTCGAGCTCCTCGACGCGCACAATCACATTGAGGTGGTAGACGCGCGCCAGCGACTTGTGCTCGAAGCGGTGGCTATCCATGTCGAACACGCGCACCGAGTTGCGCGTCTCGTCGAGCCGGGCGAGCAGGTGGTCGAGCGAAAGGCGCAGAATCTGCTGCACGCCATAGTCCGACGGCATGCGACTCTCAAGCTTGCGCGCGAGCTCAATCTCTTGGCGGTGGTGCAGGATCTCTTCGAACGCCACCGACGTGCCCTTGACCGAACGGTTGATGCGCCGCGCAGCTTGAATCTGCTTTGGCAGATTTTCCTCGCCGAGCCAGCTAGCGCGCTCCGACTCCTTGCCGGTGAGCGCATCTTGCCACGCCGCTTGCGTATGTGACTCAAGGCCACTAACGCGGTCCCAGGTGGTCCAGCGCTTCGAGAGCGACTTTTTGACCCAATCTTTGATGCGGTCTTTGAGAATATACGCGCCCACCGCGGCCGCGATAAACCAAAAGCGTCGCGGGTCGTTGATGCCGCCCGTGATGAGCGGGATCTGCGCGAGCGTCGCCCACACCGCGGCCAAACCCGCAGCGACCATCGCCGCCGAGTTCGCCACATACGGGTCGCGTCCCGCATCACGCGTGCTGATGTAGAGGCTCTGCTGAAGTTCCTTTTTCACCAGTCCGATGCGGTAGTTGTAGTACTCGCCGTCGGCATCGTTGGGCATCGGGTAGTTGTGCGAACGCCGGTCGTCGTACACGCGCGAGAGCGTCCGCGACAAGACGAGCAGCGCACGCGCGCGGGCACCGTTGGCGTCCGGGTGTGGCGGCAGCGCCCGAAGCGCAAGGCCGAGCGAGGCCAAGTGGTCGGCGATGGCCGCGCCGACATAGTCTTGCGAGAACGCGATCGACGGCACCAGCTCCGGGTGCGCGACCCCGCGGTAGGCGACGGCCGTGTGTCGCAAGCGGCGCAACGCATCGAGTGACACGAGCGCGTCGCGACACAGCTTACGGGTGCGCTCAAGGGCTTCGTCTTCGGTCAGTACGCCGCTTTGTAAGTCGTCCAAGAAGGGCTCGACAATGCGCTCGAAGGCCTCGGCCAGCTCGGCGCCGAGCATACGCGCGAGCGAGACCATGCCCGCGCCGGAGATGGCTTGTCCCGACACCAGCAGGGGAAGCTGACGCGCCAGCAAGTAAAGGGGGCTACGTGGGTTGCTCGGGTCGACCAATTGGCTCGGTTGGCGCGTGGGTGAGTGAAGCCGCATGTACACGCGGCTGTCGCGGTAGAAGCCGCTCGTCCCCCAGGTTTCTTTGTTGATGCCGAAGCTGCGTGGAAAGAACCAGTAGGTGTCAACCCGATAGCGTCGCGGCTTTTTGATGGTCCCGACCTTTGAGAAGAACGAGCGCACCTCGAAGGTGCTGTGGTCGCGTGCACTCATCGCCGGCGCATCGAACAGCGAGTGCTCTTCTGGCGATTGCGGGAGCGCAAGCTTTTTGGCTTTTCGCAACCCTAGGCTAGGGGCAACCAAAGAATGGCTCCCTTCGTCGTCGTTTGCAGCCGACCCCCGAGCGGCGTGACCAAGTCGCGCACGCCGTCCGCGCACTCGAGGTCGTTGATCTTGGAAAACTTGAGGCCCATGGCGCCTTCGCCCGTGCGAATCTTGATTTTCTCACAGCCCACTTCGAGCAGCGCCAGGCGAACGGCGGAAGCGAGTCGTCCGCCCGCCTCGGCAGCCGCTACGTCGATCAGTTCTTCCGGGATGCGCAAGTCTGGCATTTGCAGATGCGTGCCGTCGATGGCCCGTGCGATGAGGTCGGGCAGACGCACCGGCTCGACCTCTTCGGGTTCGGGCAAGAGCGAGGTGCCGGCCTTTTGCTGCGAGCCCGTGCTGAAAAGGGCCACATACGGGTCGCTACCTGGGTGCTCGAGCGCGATGACGCGCAAGTCACTTCGCCCAATGCGGATGCTGTCGCTTCGGCCGCGGCTTTTGGCCACCGCGTTGGTGATTTCTTCGCTAGAAAAGAAGTTCTTAATAATGGTGTTGGCCTCGCGACCGTAGGCGGAAAGGAGTTTGCGTCCGGCGGCGTTGATCGCGACCACGCGGTGTTTGGGGTCGACGACGCATACTGCGTAGGGCACGGCTTCGACCAGCTGGGTGAGCAAGACGCGGCCTGATTCGGCGTGTGCGAGGCGCTGCCGCAGCTCGACCCCGAGCCGTTCCAGCGATTGTGCGACATCACCGATCTCATCGTCGCGCTGTTCGCCCAGTGTAGCCGTGAAGTCGCCTCCGGCGAGCTTCTTTGCGGTAGCCGCAAGTCGGCGCATGGGCGCAGCAAAGACGAACACCGCGACCAACGACAAGAGCATCGCGATCGAAAGCGCGATGGTCTGACTGTTAAGAAACGAACTGAGCGCGCGGTCGACGAATGTTGAGACCTGGCCGAGCGGCAAGGACAGGCGTAGCACCGAAAGGTTGGCCGGATCGTCCGCCGCGTGAAGCGGCGCGGCGACAAAGAGCATCTCAACGTCGAGCGAATCGGAGTGACGCACGTTGCTCGTAACGCGAATCGTCTTCTCATCTTCGGCGTGGCCCGGTGCGAGCGCCTCGATCACCTCCGGTCGCGCACTATGGTTGTCGAGCGTCGAGAGGTCTTTGACGTGCGAGTCGAAGACCACCACGCCTTGCTTGTCGACGAGGGTAATGCGCTCGGGCATGACGTACCCCAGGCGTCGAAGCTCTTCGAGTCGGCGCTCTTGATCGAGCGGGGCCAAACGCTTTGCGATGCGCCGGACGCGCTTGGAGGCCTGCCGTGTTTGTGTTTCGGTGACCTGGTCTTCCAGTGCCGAGGTGACGTAGTAGATGGATGGCAGTGAACCGGCGGCGATGACCGCGAGATAACTAATGAAAACCTTGGCTGGCAGGGGTATGCGCATTCGTGCAGCGGCCTTAACCTTAAGGGTTACAGATTGTTACAGAGTTGTCACGAAGACCGACGCTTCGGTGCTGGGGTGCCAAAACTCTGGCCGCAGTGCTATCTCCGAACACCGTGGCTCTAGACCTGATTCCAGCGATCGACATTTTGGGTGGCAAGGTGGTTCGGCTCACCAAGGGCGCCTATGACCAAGTGACCGAGTACCGAGACGACCCCCTCGAGCAGGCGCTCGAGTTCAAAGCGCAGGGCGCCACCCGTCTTCACATGGTTGACCTCGACGCTGCGCGAAGCGGTGAGGCCACCAACTCCGAGCCGATCGGCCGCGTGGTCGAGCAAAGTGGCCTGGCCGTGCAGGTCGGAGGGGGGGTGCGCAGCGAAGCGATCGCCGATGCGTGGTTCGACCGCGGGGTTGAGCGCGTTGTCGTCGGGACGATGGCGGTACGTGATGCAGACGCTACGGAGCGCTTGTGTGCAAACTACGGTGGGCGAGTCGTGGTTGCCGTGGACGGACGCGACGGGAAGGTTGCCGTGGCGGGCTGGCGTGAGCAAAGCGACGTCAGCGTTCAGGCCCTCTCCAAGCGCGCACAAGAGTGGGGCGCGGGGGCTGTGCTGTTTACCGACATCGCGCGCGACGGCACCTCCGATGGTCCGAGCGTTGCGCAAACGAAGGCCCTGCAAGAGTCGTTGCAAATCGACGTGATCGCGTCGGGCGGCATCGGAACGCTGGCGCATGTTCTTGAGCTCCACCACGCGGGGCTTCGTCAAGCGGTGTGCGGCCGCGCCCTGTATGAAGGGGCATTTTCACTGCGCGAAGCGCTCGAGGCACTTTCATGAGAGCGGCACTGCGATGAGCTCAACGCTGGCTAAACGCATCGTTCCCTGCCTTGACGTCAAGGACGGACGTGTCGTCAAAGGCGTCAACTTCGTCAACTTGCGAGACGCGGGCGATCCCGTCGAGTGTGCCCGTACGTACGACGCGCAGCGCGCCGATGAGCTGACGTTCTTGGACATCTCGGCGTCGGTCGAGTCGCGGCGCACCCTCTTCGACGTGGTCGAAGAAACGAGCGCCGAAGTTCGGATCCCGATCACGGTCGGTGGCGGCGTGCGCGCCGTGCAAGACGTGCGGGACCTCTTGAATGCGGGCGCAGACAAGGTGGGGATCAACACCGCAGCGCTACGCGACCCGGACCTGGTGGACCGCGCGAGCGCCCAGTTTGGTTCGCAAGCCATCGTCGTGGCCATCGACGCCAAGCGTGTGGGCGAAAGCTGGCGCGTGTTTACGCACGGTGGTCGCGAACAGACAGAAGTCGACGCCTTGGTTTGGGCGCAGGAAGTCGAGCAGCGTGGCGCGGGCGAAATCCTGCTCACAAGCATGGACCGAGACGGTACGCAGGCGGGCTACGACATCGAGCTTTTGCAGGCTGTTACCCGCCGCCTCCACATCCCGGTGGTGGCCTCGGGTGGCGTGGGGCAACTCGAGCACTTTTGCGAAGGATTTCAACAGGGGGGCGCGAGCGCGGCGCTGGCTGCATCGGTCTTTCACGATGGCCGCTTCCGGGTCGGGGATGTGAAGGATTTTTTGGCCTCGCGAGGAATTTGCGTAAGAAGAGAGGGATGAGCAGTCCGTCCACTTCCGTGCATCAGATGGTCAACACCCTGCGGGCGCGCCGAGCACGCATACCGAGTGAAGTTGGGGCCTACCTCGTGCTCGAAACCTGCGAAAAGATCCAAGCCCGTCCCAGCGCCATATCCGCCGAGCATGTTTGCGTGGGCGACGCGGGTGAAGTCGCGCTCCGTGCGGGGGCGACAGCTTGTGACGAGCGCGAGGCGGCAGCGTCACTTTGCCGACTGCTGTCTTTTTTGCTGGTCGCTTCCGAAGACAATATCTCGCCAGGCTTACTCGAAATCCTCGAGGTCGACCCGTCTGCCTGGACGTTGACCCGTTTGCGTGATGCGCTCGAAGCCAACCTCGTACCTCTCAACCGTCAAGCTTCGCGCCGCGTGCTCTCACGCTTGGTGCGGGAAAGCCAACGTCCAGGTCCATCGAGCGACTTCGGTGCGCCGGTCGTGATTCCGACCACCAACTTGCGACCCGTGGATACGTCGCGGGGGGAGGCCTCGCTCGATGCATTCTTGAGCGACGAGGCCGAAACACTCGACCGCTCTCCGGTCGAACTTGCGTTTGATGGCGACCCGGACCTCGACCTACCGGATCTCGATCCTGTATCGCTCGACCTGCCTGAGTTTGAAGTCGGCGATGTGCTCGAAGGCGCTCAAAGCGTGACGCATGAACAACAGGTAACGCAGTCCGAAACACTGCCAGAACCTGCTGCGCCGAAGGCGAGCATCTTCAGCGATCGAGAGAGTTACTTCGAATCGCTCGACGACAGCGAGAGCAACAAAGGCCTGTGGCTTTGGCTCGGCGTCGGGGCTCTGGTCGTGGCGGGTCTCGTCGCGGCAAGCGTCTTGATCTAGCATTGCGGTTTGGCTAGCGTTGCGGTTTGGCTAGCAAGCACTACGGCGGAATGAGCATCGCGTCGCCGTACGAAAAGAAGCGGTACGATTGGCGTACAGCCTCGGCGTATACTGCGCGTGTGCGCTCCACACCGAGTTTGGCCATGACGAGCGCCAGCAGCGTCGAGTACGGCAGGTGAAAGTTGGTGAGGATACCGTCGACGACCCGAAACTCGTAGGGTGGGTAAATAAAGAGATGGGTGCGCTGCTCTCCGGGCGTGAGTTTGCCCGTCGTATCGGCGGCCGCTTCGAGCGTGCGCACGACGGTGGTTCCGACGGCGATCACCGGCCGTTTCGCCGCTCGCGCCCGCTCGATCGCCTCCACGGTCGCCTCAGGCAGGAAGAAACGTTCGCCGTGCATCGGGTGCTCGTCGAGTTTCTCGCTGCGTAGCGGCGCAAAGGTGCCCGGTCCAACGTGTAGCGTGACTTCAGCGCGTTGGTGTCCGGCTTCGTCGAGCGCACGCAGGAGCTCTTCAGTGAAATGCAGGCCGGCGGTAGGCGCTGCGATGGCGCCCGAAACGGACGCGAAGACGGTCTGATAACGATGATGATCTGCGGGCTTGGCCTGGCGCGCAATGTAGGGTGGCAAGGGTGGAACACCGATGGCCTCAAGACAGGTTTCGATGTCGGTACTGCCTTCGAGCACGACCTCCGCTTTGCCGTCATCGCGTCGCTCGGCGAGCGTCACACGCAACGTCTGTCCTCCGCCCTCGAACTCAAGTTCTGTGCCCTGCACCAGCCGCTTCGAACTTTTCGTCATCGCAAGCCAGCGGGCGGACTCCGGGCGCTCGACCTCGAGCGGTTCGATGAGCAACACCTCGACCTTACCGCCCGTTGGCTTCTGCCCGAGCAGGCGAGCTGGGATGACCTTCGTGTTGTTGAACACGAAGAGGCTTTGCGGCAGTAGCGTGGGCAGGTCGCGAATCCTGTGGTGGGCGATGGGCTCGCGTGCGAGCAGAAGTCGCGCTTCGTCGCGGCGGGCAGCAGGTTCCTGCGCGATGAGGTGTTCGGGCAGGTCGTAGCCGAGGTCGCTACGATGCATGGCCGTCACCACGGGTTGACCACTTCACCGATCTTCTTATGGGGCCTCTTTGTTCGCGGCTTGCGCGTCTTTTTTGCGGGGCGTGGGGCGGGCGTGGAGGTCGACTTGGTTGGCAGCAAAAAGATAGCGCGTATTCGCGGAATCGAGTCCGTCTTGTTGTCTCTTGTTCGAAATTTCTGAAAACCATCGGCATATCCGCGAATCTCGACCCAGCTGCGGTCTGCAACCTGAATGGCCGCCGGGTAGGTCACCCATGCAGGACACTTGTCACCGGACGGACATTGTTTCAACAGAACTTGCACGCTCGTGTCATGACCGGACGCGCCGCTATGGTACACGTAACCTGAAAAGGCGACGGGAGTGCCCTCGATGGTCTCGGCTCGCTCGGTCAGGGCGGCATAATCGATCGTCTCATCGGCTTCGAACGTGCGGGCTGCCTGCGCAAGGTCGTCCACGCGCCGGATGGTGATGCGCTGCTGCCGCGGAACAAAGCCTTCCTGACGTACGGTGAGCGTCGGCGAGTACTTGCCATGGGACTGCAACCTAAACAGCGAATGAAATAGACCGTTGCGAAGCCGGAGCTTCGTGCCGTCGAGTTCTACCGTCGCACCGTCGTGCACTTTGCCTCGCAGCACAACTGTGTCTTTGGTGGTTACGAAGTTGTCAGGAGGTTGCATCACCTGCAGATAAGCGACGGGTGCGTTGAAGATGTGCGTGCCTTGGTGGGAGTCGCCCTCCGGTGTTGTGATCGTGAACCGGCTATGATGCACCATGCGGTCGTCGCTCGGTTCTGGCTCTTTGAGCGTGTATACGCGTTCGAAACGGTCTCCCGATGGCACGACCACGCGTTCATCGAGCGTGACTTTCGACCCTTTTGGCGCACGGACGACGACGCGCAGCTCGGGTGGCTTGCGCGACAGTCGCTCCTGGTCGGCAAACACGTGAAAGGGCACGTCGACCTTCACAGACTGATTGTGCCACGCGTCCCTGTTGGCGGGACGCCAACGAATATCAAACGACACGGTCCCCGGCGCCAGGTCTTGGTCGTCCAGGTTGAGGGTTGCACGACCATTGTGGACGCTCACCTCTTGCTCCTTCCACGCGACCTTCAGTCCTTCGTCCGCGCCGTCGACTTGGAGGTTGAGCTTCGCGCCGTCGTCCCGCCACACGTACTCGCCCACGAAGCTTACTTCGTGAAGCGATCCTGAACCGAGCCACGCGCCGACACCGATGGCAAAGAGTAGGAGGCCACCGCCGACCAGCCACCAACTGCGCAGCAGTGAACGCGGACCCGGGAGGACGACGGGCTCGTCACCATCGTCTTGGTCACTGGGCGCGTCGGATTGCGCGTGCGCCACAGCGCGCGCAGGAGCGGTTGCAGCAGGCTCTGCAGGTGCGTGCGGATTGGGCGCTGGAGGCAGCGAGGGTGCGAGCCCCTCGGCGCTCTGCATTCCGAGCATCGTCTTGCCATGCGCCATGTCCGTGCCGTCGGGTAGCGCTTGTGGCAGGGCGGGCTGCGCCAGCACAGGGCTATCTCCGGGGCCGAGCATGCCCAGCATCGTCTTTTTTGCCTGCTTCGGCGCGGGCGTTTGCGGGACGGGCGTCTGCGGTTCGTCGAAGGCGCTGTAGCCGGCGAGCATGGTGTTCGACTTGCGCCTTAATTCGGAGTTCTTTCGCTCGCTTTTCCGCTCCTTGCTTGAAGTTGTAGCGTTGTCCGCCGCCTCTTCATCTTCGACCGGGGGTGGCTTCGGGGGCGGATGTGATTCGAGCGTGGGCGACAATGCGTCCGCGTGCCCCACCGTCTTGGGCTCAAGAAGGGACTGTCCACAGGAGCCGCAGAATCGAGCCTGCTTGTCGGCTTGTGCCCCACAGTTTTGGCAGTGCATCGACATGCCATTCGATCATACACAATCTTAACCGATCGTGACTACAGTCCGAGTACGTTGTTCATCGTGTAGCGTCCGGGTTCTTTACCCGTGATCCAGTGGGCTGCTCGCAGCGCGCCCTTCGCGAACAGGCCGCGATTCGATGCGCGGTGCGTCAGTTCGAGTCGCTCGCCATCACCTGCGAGAATCAATGTATGGTCGCCGACAACGTCGCCACCACGAAGCGTCATGATGCCGATCTGGTCGCTGGGACGAGCCCCGGTTTTGCCCTCGCGCCCGTAGACCGCCTGTGAAGGCGAGAGGGATTTCGCATCACGCACGGCGTCGGCGATGGCGATGGCGGTACCGGAGGGAGCGTCGATTTTGCGGCGGTGGTGCATTTCGACGAGTTCGGCATCGAACCCTTGGCCTAGTGCCCGTGCGGCAAGGTTTGCGAGGTGGATCAGCACGTTCACGCCCAGACTAAAGTTTGCAGCGGTCAGCACGGCTGCGTGCTTTTGTAGCTCGGCGAGCTGGCTGGCGATCGTTTCGTCGGTACCCGTGGTACCCGAAACCAGCGCTACACCTGCACGGCTGCACGCATCGATGAGTCGGGGCAACGCCGGCGGCAGTGAGAAGTCGATGACCACGTCGGCTTTGTCGAGCACGGCTTTCAGATCGGCGCCTACGCGCACGCCGCAAACCTCTCGGCCCACGAGCTCTGCAAGGTCTTTGCCCAGTGCGTTCGAGCCATCGTGATCGATCGCGCCTACGAGCTGAACGCTCGAGTCTTCGAGCGCTGCTAGAGCGACTTCGCGGCCCATACGTCCGCCCGCGCCATGGATGACGAGCTTCATGACAAGAGCCCGGCTTGCTGAAGTGTACTGCGAAGCGTGTCCTGCGTGACCTTGCTTGGCCACACCATGGGCAAGCGGATCTCCGGCTCGCACAAGCCGAGCTCACTGGCGATGAACTTGATAGGACCAGGGTTGCTTTCGAGAAACATAGATTGGTGGACCGGCGCGAGACGCAGGTGTGCGCGACGGGCTTCGAGCCACTTGCCTTCGGCTGCAAGCGTCGTCACTTTGCTAACCTGAGACGGGAAGGCGTTGCATGTGACGCTGACCACGCCCTGTGCCCCGAGCGACATCATGGCTAGCGTCAGGGCATCGTCGCCCGATAGGACAGCGATGCGGTCACCGGCGCGGGCCAAGATTTCCTGCGCGCGAAGAACGTTTCCGGTCGCCTCTTTGATGGCAACAATTTCGCTTCGATCGAGGAGGCGTAACAAGGTCTCGATGTGAAGGTCGACACCCGTTCTGCCGGGAATATTGTAGAGCATCGTGGGCATCGAGCAGCTGTCGAGAATCGCTCGAAAATGCGCTTCGAGCCCGGCCTGCGTGGGTTTGTTGTAGTAGGGGCATACGAGCAGGAGCCCATCGGCGCCCTGCGCTTTCGCCTTTTTAGCGAGTTCGATGGAGTGTGCGGTCGACACCGTGCCCGCGCCGGCGATCACCGGAACCCGACCTTTGGTTTCGGCGACGACGGCCCCCACCACCAGGTCGTACTCTGCGCTGCTTAGCGTCACGCTCTCACCGGTCGTGCCGCAGGGGACCAGGCCACTTACGCCGCCTTCGATCTGCTTATTGACCAGTGCGCGGAGGGCGTCTTCATCCACTCCGCCGTCTTTCATCGGGGTGATCAGTGCTGGTAGGGTGCCCGCAAGTTCCATACGCCCTATATTGCACACGAACACGGAGTCATAAAGCCGTGAAGAGTCAGAAGTAGGGACACGATGAGCGTGCGAAGCCCGAGAAAGCCGATGTGCTAGGAGCACATCGCTGGTTTCGAAGCGAAGCCGTGAAGAGTCAGAAGCTGAGATTGGTTTCAGGTTGGCTTGAGCTTGAGCGCCCCTGGACGAAGGGAGCGAAGACGTACGAAAGGTACTTCGAGCGACCGGAGGAAGCGGTAAGCCGAGCTCGGGCCAAGATGGAGCCGATCTACGTGCCCAGGCGGCCGGTGGAGAGCTCGACCAACCTGTCGATGAGATAGGCCGACTCCTCTCGCGCCTCGGTCGTGAAGTCGCCGAAGTACTCACGCACCTCGCCGTAGATCTTGCTGAACGCTTCGAGATCGCCTGCTTCGAGCACGCGGCGAATCTCCCCGGAGGCTGCCGAAAAGCCTTCGAGCACACGGCCCAACTCCGGGTTTCGAATTTCGATCGGGCCGTAGAGGCTCGCATCTTGCGAGAAGTGGCGGGCTGTGACGTAGCTCTCGAGCAAGTAAGCCGGCGAGCGGAAGCGAAAGGTCTCTGAAAGCGGCGTCCCGTGTCTTGCAATCGTAAGGCCGACCACCTGACACGACAAATGGGTGAGCACTTGGACCAGCGCCATCATGCGGTCGTGCTCGTCCGGGGTGCTCTCGGTAATGAGCAGACCGCGGGCTTGAAGGTTGAGCTTGAGCCACTCGAGCCAATCGCTGGGTCCATCGGCACACAGCACAAATCGGTGTCCTTGGAAGCTGTGAACGCCCGGTCCAAACATGGGGTGGCCACCGATGACGGTCGCCTGAGCGTGTTCCTTCATGCACGCGACCGGCCCGGACTTGATGCTGGTGACATCCATGAGCAGTCCGTCGGGTTTGACGTGCGGACCGACCTCTTGAATCACGGCCTCTGTTTGTTCGATGGGAACGCTGACGAGCACAATGTCCGCGGCTTTGGCCGCCGCAATATTCGTAAGCTCGGTGTCTTTGTCGGCGAGGATGACAGCATGCCCCAGGTCCATGAACAGGCGCGCCATACACGAGCCCATGCCACCGCTGCCGCCGATGATGGCGATCGTCTTGCTCTGCGCATCGGCTGGCAAACCCGTGCGCAGTGATGCTTGGTACTCACGCGACGACAGGAGCAACAGACGAAACATCGCGTTAATGTGCTGCGGCGGAAGACCGAGCGCCGCGCCGCGCTCTTCGCGGTCTCGCAAGACTTGCCGCTCACGTTCGATGTCGCGAATTGCAACGCCGTGTTGTCGTTTGTGGCTGGCCACTTCCCCAACCAAACCCTGTCTGCGTGCCAACAGCTGCAGAATGTCTCGGTCGACGGCATCGATCATTGCGCGTAGTGCCGGCAACGTTCGAGCGGCTTCTTCGTCACTCATACGCGAACCATAGCTCGAAACGATCCCTGGCTCATGTCGTTGCTGACATTAAGCGTGGCGCAAGCTTGCGCATGACACGCGAGACGAGTCCCGGACCCTGGTAAACCAGCGCCGTGTAGACCTGTACAAGATTTGCACCGGCCTGCAAGCGTAGCCAAACGTCTTCGCTGTTTTCGATTCCACCGACCGAAATGAGCACCGTTTGTGGCGGCAGCTGCGCGCGCAGTCGAACGAGCACTTCGAGCGATCGTGTCTTGAGTATGGGCCCCGATAAGCCGCCGGCACCGACCTTCTCCACGCGTGCGTGCGCGGTGCGAAGGTGTTCACGTCGAATCGTCGTATTGGTTGCGATGATTCCCGCCAACCCCAGGCGGTTCACCATTTCCGCAACGGCGTCGATATCTTCGTTGTTTAGGTCGGGGGCGATTTTGATGAGAATCGGCAGTCCCGAAGGCTTCACCTGCTCGACTGCGGTTTGCACAGCGCATACGATCGGTTCGAGTTTGCTGACCGCCTGCAAGTTGCGCAGGCCAGGCGTGTTGGGCGAGCTGACATTGAGCACCAGATAGTCGACGTGCGGGGCGACGAGCCGCGCGGAGTAGGCGTAGTCGTCGGCGGCTGCCACTTCGGGCGTGGCTTTGGACTTGCCGATGTTGGCGCCGACCATGACGTTGGTGCGTCTTCGCTGCAGGCGTCGAGCGGCGTCTGCTGCCCCTTGGTTGTTGAACCCCATGCGGTTAATGAGTGCGCGATCGGCGGGCAAACGAAACAGGCGAGGCTGGGGATTGCCCGTCTGCGGCTTCGCGGTGAACGTCCCCACTTCGACAAAGCCAAATCCGAGCGCGGCCAAGGCATCGATACAGCGTGCGTCCTTGTCGAAACCCGCTGCTAAACCGATGGGGTTCGCAAAACGAAGTCCCATGCACTCAACGGGAGCTTTGGGCGTTCGAAAGATGAGCTTGAGGAGCCAAAGCAGCGGCGGCATCCGTCGCAAAACCTGAAGCAGACCGATGACGAGGTCGTGCGCAGTTTCCGCTGGCAGCAGGTACAAAAGGGGGCGAGCGATCAGTCGGTAGAGCATGTGCACTCCAACGGACCGCAGCCGAGGTGATGCGGTTTACGCAACGGCCTGCTGTGGAGACGAGTCGCTGCCGGAGAGTTTGTCGCGTTCGGTTAGTTCCACGGAGACGAGTTTCGAGACGCCAGGCACTTCCATTGTTACGCCGTAAAGGCGGTCGGCGGCCTCCATCGTACGTTTGGCGTGCGTGATGACGATGAATTGGGAGCGGTCGGTCATCTGGCGGACGGCTTGCGAGAAGCGGCCGATGTTGGCTTCGTCGAGTGGTGCGTCGACCTCGTCGAGCAAGCAGAAGGGGCTGGGTTTGTACTGGAAGATGGAGAAGATGAGCGAGACCGCGGTCAGCGCCTTCTCACCACCGCTCATCAGCTCAAGCGAGCCAAGGCGTTTGCCGGGCGGCTGCGCGATGATTTCGATGCCCGAGTCGAGCACGTCTTCGGGGTCGCTGAGCTTGAGCTCGGCTTTGCCTCCACCGAACATGGTGGGGAAGACGCGCTGGAAGCGTTCGTTGACCGCAGCGAAAGCCTCGCGGAACAAACGGCGGCTTTCGCGGTTCATTTGGCGGATCGCGCGCTCGAGCTGCTTGAGCGCGTCTTCGAGGTCCGTGCGTTGCGAGGTCAGGTACACGTAGCGGTCCGACTTCTCTTCGTACTCTTCGATCGCCGTGAGGTTGATTTCGCCCATGCGTTCGATCAGACGCGCCAGTTCATCGATCCGTGCACCAATCTCGGGGCCTGCCAACGGTCGGTCGTGGTAGTCGCCGATCACTTTGGGCAGCTGGAGGCGATACTTCTGGGCAATGCCCTCAAGCAGGTGCGTCATGGCCATGCCGATCTGTTGCTCGCGAAGCGCCAGTTCGCTCAGACCCTGGCTTTTTTCGTCGACCTCGGTGCGAAGTGACTTGAGCACCTCTTCTTGTTCGCTCAAAGCCGAACGCGCTTGCTCGTAACGGTCACGTTTACCTGCCAGCGCACGGTGCGCTTCGACAGCAAAACCGGTGGTTTCGGTGAGTCGCTCCGCGGCCTCTTTCTGCTTTTCGTGCAACGACTGGCGCTGCCCAACGCCCTCTTGGATGGCCTCGTGGATACGGCCTTCGCGTTGGTTGAGTTCGTCCACCGAGCGCGACAGGCGCTCGAGTGCGGCCCGGTCGCCTTCGACCCGCTCGCGTGCCTGTGCGGCGGCCACACGCAGCTCCGTGACGCGGGCGTTTTGTTGGTCCGCAGCCTGACGGCGTTCTTGCAGGATCGCTTCGGCGCTCTGTGCTTTGGCCAGCGCGTCGTGCTGCACATTTTGCAGATTGTCGATGTCGCGGTTCGCTTCGCACTCCTCGTCGTCGGCGCGCGAGACGATCTCTCGAAGTTCGCCGCTTTCGCTCGCCAGTTGTTCAATGCGCGACGTGCAGCTTTGTGCTTCGCTGTCGAGTCGCTTGAGGTCTTTTTCTGCAGCTAGGATCGACAACTCGGCTTCATGGGCCTCGCCGCGTGCGGCCTCGATGGCGGCCTGCTTGCTCGCGATATCCGCGCGCAGTTGACCGTGTCGCTCGACCGCCGCGCCGACCTTCTCGTCGAGGATGCGAACTTCACCGTGCAGTTCGCGAATTTCGCGTGCGACATCGATGAGGTGCGCGCTCGCGTTGTCACCACGTCCGCCGTGAAGCGCTCCGTCTCGCGTCAGAACGTCGCCGCCGCGCGTGACGAACGTAAAACCGCCCAGTCCCTCGCGCCGCAAGGTAAGCGCGGCGTCGATGGTCTCGACGACCAGCACATTGCGCAGTGCGCCGCGGATGAGACCTTCGTCCTCAGACGAAAACTTCACCTGGTCGACCAGTTTGCCCACGATGCCGTCGCCGGGTGGCGGTGGCGCAAGCGAGCCTTCCTCAACAGGGCGCCGGGGCAAGAGCGTAGCGCGCCCGCGCTCGCTATCCGCGAGGTGTTGCAGTGCGTCGAGCGCAGTTTGCTCGCTGTCGACCACGATGTGCTGAAGGCGGTCGCCGAGTGCACCCGCAAGGGCGTAGGTCCATTCGCTGGGACACTCGATGCGATCGGCGAGTAGGCCGAAAACACCTTGGTGGGTCTCGGAGTAGTCGCCGAGTAGGGCACGCGCGCCCGCGCCGATGCCTTCTTGTCGCGACTGGACCTCTTCGAGCGAACGCAAGCGCGAGCGGCGGTCCGCGAGTTCCTCGCGTAGCTGCGTCATGTCGCGGTCGCTGTGCTGGATTTCGTCGCGCAGCCGAGACAGGTCGGCTTCGACTTGGTCGCGCTTGGTCGCGGTCTCGCTCTTGCCGACGGCAAGACCCTCCAGGCGTGCGTGGGTTTCGGCCAGCTCTTGCTCGATCTCGATTTTGCGATTTTCGCTGGTGCTGGTTTCGGTGGCGATGCGCTCGAGGCGCGCTTCGTTTTGCGCACGGCGCTCGGAGAAGCCTTTGAGTACGGCCTCGGCTCGAGCGATGCGTGTCTCGATGTCCGTGACGCGCGCACGCGCCGAGGTCCACGTTTCCTCGGCGTCGCTGGCGGCTTGTCGGCGCCGTTCGAGTTCTTGCTGCTGCTCTACGAGCCTTGCGTCGGCCTTGCTCTGCGTTTGCTCGTTGTCGCTGAGCGCGCTTTGCAAGGTTTCGAGCTCGGTGCGCAGCGTCTGGCGCTGGCCTTCGAGTTCAACGAGTTCGCGGCGGAGGCGCGTTTCGGCTTCATCCACCGCGTTCATGCGCTCACCATGGTGAGCGATTTCGCTTTCAAGCAGTTTCGCTTGGTTGTCGAGTTCGTAGGCTTTCGCCTGCGCTTGCTCGACCTCGCTTTCGAACGTCTGCAGGCGAATGCGTTCGGCTTCGACCTCGGCTTCGCGCACGCGTAACGCATAGCGCACGCCGTCGACCTCCGCCGATTCGTTGCCCACGCGGCCGCGCAAGATGCTGTGCTCGCCGTGAAGCTCGAGCCAACGATGAGAAGCGACGTGAAGTTCGAGGTCCCGTTGCTCGTCTCGGTAGCGACGGTAACGCTCCGCTTTCTGGGCTTGTCGCTTGAGCGACGAGAGCGAGCGCTCGATTTCGCTGATGATGTCGCTGACGCGGAGCAGGTTTTGCCGCGTCTGGTCCATCTTGCGCTCGGCAGCGCGCTTTCGGATTTTGAACTTGGTGACGCCTGCCGCCTCTTCGATCATCAGTCTGCGGTCTTCGGGCTTGGACGAGACGATGTAGCCGATGCGCCCCTGTTCGATGATGGAGTAGGCGCGCTTGCCGACGCCCGTGCCCAAAAAGAGATTGGTGATGTCCATCAACCGAACCGGCGTGCGATTGATCATGTAATCGCTGTTGCCTTGCCGATCGAGGCGTCGTGTGACCTCGATTTCGGCATAATCTTGGTATTCAGGGGGGGCCAGACCGTCGTCATTGGCGAAGGTGACGGTGACCTCGGCAAAGCCGTGAGGACCGCGGTCCTCGGAGCCGTTGAAGATGATGTCTTCCATCGCGCGACCGCGCAGGGTCTTGGCGGATTGCTCGCCCATCGCCCAGCGGATGGCATCGACAATATTGGACTTTCCGCAGCCGTTGGGGCCGACGACGGCCACCACGTCGCGGTCAAAGGTGAGCACCGTCCGGTCGACGAACGATTTAAAGCCACAGATTTCAAGGCGTTTGATGCGCATTCTCTCTACTTTGCTCTCCTCGGCTTTACTTCGAAAAGAGCCTGCGGGTGGTAGCACTTTATGCTCGGCTCTTCACTAGCCTTTTCTACGAACCAGCGATGTTCAAGTCGCACATCGGGTTCTCAAAAAGAGCGTTCGGCGCCTGGGGACGATCTTCTTCATTTCGTCATTTCAATGGAATAGCTCAGTGCCCAGAGGTGAAAAGGAAGAAGATCGTCCGCTAAGCTTCCGTGATGCATCGAGGGCGAGCGCGGACGTCCTAGCCGAGGACGCGGGCCAAGAATGTGCCCAGGTCGTTGCTGTAGGCACCGGCGGGCAGATCGTCGACAGCTCGCTTTTCATATTCGGGCGTCTTGCCGCGCGTGACGAGGTGAGAGGCGACACCGAGTTGGGAAGGCATCGCCAGATCGAGCTCGTAGATGTCGCCGCAGATGATCGTCTCTTCTGGAGTCGTCTTGGTGTTCTTCCAAATACTCGCGAGTACATCGAAATATTTGCCGCGTTGCAAAAGGACCGGGCGGTCGAGCGCATCGATGCAGAGGCTCTCGGGTAGTGCCTCGAAACGCTCGTCTTGGGTTTCCGGCTCCGCGATCACGTACTTCTTTGCATCGCCAAAGACTCGAAGGCGTTCGAGACCGCGAGGCGCCAAGCGCGCGAGCTTTTTTTCGACCGACTCGGTGTAGGAGTTGGTTACCACAAACACGTGTACGTCTGAGAGAAGTAGTGCCTCGACGATTTCTCTGGCTTCGGGGCGAAAGACAGTGGCCGATTTTTCGTAGTTTTCTTTATAAAGTCGCTGAAGTAGGTCTGCACGATCCGCGGAGGAAAAGTCGCCCTGGGTATCAATAATCTCCTGGGCGATGGAGGTCGATCGAATGTACGGGTCGGCATGCGCGGGCGCGACGACCTTACCGTCGTATTGCCACCCAAAACCTTCGGGCTGGGCATCGATGCGTGAGGCCGCGGCGTCCCACTCGTCGTCGATGTTGCGTGCGAGCGCTTCCGTCAGCCCGCGTCGATAGTGGTCCACAAAAGGTTGCGCCTCACGCTCAACATCGGTGAAGGTCCCGTCAAAGTCTAAGAGAATGCAGCGATAAGTCATGCGAACCGCAAATGTCTCCGCTCATGTCTTCAGAGTCAAATCAATCCCGAGCGATCGAGCCCGCCGCTTGCTTATGCGCGCGAAATGCGAGGGCGCCTTCGATGAGCATCCAGAGAATTAAGACCAAAAAGAGGCCCGCAACCGCGGTCATCGGAAGATTGCCTTCCTGGAAGAAGATTCGCAGCTTGTCGACCATGGCAATGAGGGTGATGACCATGACAAAGACCATCGGGATCAGCAATGGCAGCACGCGGCGCTTGCGCTGCCAAAAGTAGAGTGCGAGCACCATCAAGGTCAGCGCCGCGAGCATCTGGTTGCTGGCACCGAAAATCGGCCAAAGCACCCAGCCGGCTTGTTTCGCGGCCCCGGTAACAGGATCGGGAACTTCCCAAAACGTCAGCGCCGCGGCCGGCGCCAACGCAAAAAAGGTCGCAACGTAGCGATTCTCAAGGGGCTTGATGTTGGTGGCGCGACCCATTTCGGCGAGGATGAGGCGCTGAATGCGGGTCGCGGTGTCGAGGCTGGTCGCTGCAAACGAAATGACGAGCACTGCCATGAGCGTGCGCGCCAACCCGGTCGGTAGGCCGATCGCTTCGAGGAAGGCGCCGCCGCCCAGCACAAAGGCTGTTGCTTTGTTTGCCCCAGCGTGGGCCCAGCTGTCGTAGTAGATGCCCCACGAGAGGTCCGCGACCTCGCCTTGGCCGGGAAGTGTGCAAGCGCCGACAAGACTCACTCCCGCGACAGCGGCCAGCGTCGAGAACAGTGCAAGCGTCCCTTCGCCGAGCATGCTGCCGTAACCGATCGCGCGTGCATCACCGATCTTGTCGATTTGTTTTGACGTCGTGCCCGATGCGACGAGTCCATGAAAACCACTGATTGCGCCGCAGGCGATGGTGACAAAGAGCATTGGAAAAATGGGCGGGTCGCCCTTGTCCATCTCGCGCAGCATGGGTGCATCGAAATCAGGGTGCGCGATGAACACGCCGGCGAAGAGCAGCGCCAGACCGACGATGAGTTGGTGCGAGTTGATAAAGTCGCGCGGCTGCAAAAGCAGCCACACGGGCAACAGTGAGGCGATGCCGCAGTACACAAAGAGGAGCACAATCCAGGTTTGATTGGCGGTCTGCGCGCTGAGCCCAAGTTCGGTGATATCGAGCGGCACTTTGGTTCCGACCCAAACAAATGCGTAGAGAAGTGCGAGTGAAATGAGCGACGGGACCAGTGCGTCGGTACCCTTCTTGTAGATGAGCCAGCCGATCACCATCGCGATCACGATTTCGATATTGACCGGCAGGACCGAGGAGGGCAGTGCGACGAAGAGCCCCGCGATCGCCATGGCAAACACCGCGAGCACGAGCCACACGAGCACCAAGATAAAGCACATGAACATCAGCCGCGCGCGTCCGCTGAGCGTATCTGCCGCGATGTCGGCGATGGAGCGACCTTTTTCGCGCGTGCTCGCGACCAGTGCGCCGAAGTCGTGCACGGCGCCCATAAAAATGGTGCCGATCACCACCCAACAAATGGCGGGAAGCCAGCCCCAGTACGCCGCCACGCACGGGCCAATGATCGGCGCCGCCCCAGCGACCGAGGTAAAGTGGTGCCCGAAGAGGATGTGCTTCCTCGTAGGCACATAGTCGTGTCCGTCCCGAAGTTCATGCGCGGGTGTCTCAAATACTTCGTCTGGTTCGACACCGAGCACCCGCCGCTCGATCCAACGCGCATACGTGCGGTACGCAACCACGAAAAAGCCCAGTACGAGCAGCGCCACCAGAGCCGTCATGCGATACGCTTATGCCTTCAAAAACCTTACGGGTCTAGCCTCGGTGTGCAGTCGAGGCAGGCTCGGGCTTGCCGCAGGGCGCCCTTCAAGGTACCCCATCGCTCGTGGTCATTGCTGTCGTCATCGGAATCGTTTTGGTCGCTGTGGGAGGCCTGGTCATGGCCATGGAAGGCATTCGGCGCAATCACCTCTCGTGGGTGGCGTCCGGGGCGTTGACCGGCGGCATGGTGGGCCTCGTCGGTGCGCTAGGGGCCTTGACCATCGTCGGAACGCTGGTCCCGGAGGCGCTGCGCAAGGACCTGAGCGAAGCGCAGCTTCACGAAGCGATCGCGTCCGCGCTCGACGCGGGCGTCAACGCGCTATTGGGAAGTGCGGCGGCGGCAACGGTTGTCATCTTGGCGAGCCTCGTTGCGGCGGTGGCTGTGCTCAAGGCCAGGCAGATGGCGAAGTAGGTTTTGTTGTCGCTTTTTGAGCAGCTGGGTGGCGAAGAGAAGCTTCGTCCGATCATTGACGAGTTTGTCGAGCGCATGTTCGTCGATGTCATGATCGGTTTTTTCTTTTCCAAAGCGGACCCCAAGCGCATCAAAAAGTTCGAGTACCAACACGCGGCTGAGTTTTTAGGCGCCGACATCGAGTACGAAGGCCGACCACTGGCGGTCGCGCATGGCAAACACGCGATACGCGGCGGTCACTTCGAGCGCCGCAAGACCATTCTCAAGAAAGTCCTCGAGGAGCATCAGGTGCCTAGTGCGATCATCGATGCTTGGCTCGCCCACATCGAATCCCTTCGCCCCGAGATCACCAGCGATCCCGGCAGCGAATGCCGCGACGGCTAACCACCGAATACTTCAAGCGTCTTGGTGCGCACGGCGCCTGGTGCGTGACCAAACTGCGCGCTGTCCTTGCCGTAGGTGTCTGCGATCAATGCCAGCGGTCGTTCGCGCTGCAAGAGGCGCTTCAGAAGTCCCAAAAGGCGCGGGTTATTCCCTACCGCTTGGCCCCATTCGCGGCTGTCAAAATTCGTTCGGATCCGAAGTGCAGGTTCACCATGGTCGTCGACGGTCTTCTCGAAGATCATGGCGATGCTGCCGTCGCCACCGTCAAAGCGGATGTCTTCGAGCGTACGTGCAAGTTCATATTTCAGACCGACCATCGGTTGCTTTTCAGCTGCTAGCGCGACGCGGTCGGTCGCGGACAGATCGGGTAGTTCATTCCACCGAACTGACGCGACGAGTTCTTCGGCGCTATCGGCCAATATCTGTGCGCGGAAGGCGGCGCGTGCAGCTGGTTTGACCGGCGTGATGCCCTTGCTGTCCGTCATCGTCGAGACGACAAGCCTTTCCACACGTTCCGCCCAGTTGGCGACAGCGGCACTGTTTTCCTTGATGCCCGCGAGTTGCTTGGTGGGGATGATGTCGCCGCCAGCGTTGAGCCCGATGATGTAGATGTCCTCTCCTCGAACACGGCGTGCTGCTCCGCGGTCGTCGACGCCGACCTCATCGGGGCGAAGCGCATTGCCTTGTGGATCGACGACATCGAGCGCACCGCTGTCCTGCACTTGACCGGTGTACGTTCCTGGATCGACGAAGTCTTCGATCAGGCTTCCGACGTCGCTCTCCGAACCGGTTCCGAAAATCACACGGTTGTACAGGCCAACATTACCCTGATCGGTCGTCAGCTCGACGAGTCCAGCGTCCGTGATGCGCACCTTCTTGATCCGCTCATTGCGGACGAAGAATGTCTCCGGTCCGAGCGTCTCGCCGCTTTCCGCCTGTTTCGCAGCGCGCACAATGTTCGGATAGATGTCGGTGTATCGCGCTCGAAGTCCCGGCCATGCGCCATCGCCAAGCAAGAACTTTTCAGGCTCGGTTGGTACCTTTGATCCGCCGAACACATCGACTGTCGATGAAATGCCGCGGGCTCGTTGTGCTCTTGACAGGTCAGATAGCTCTGGTGCGTTGCTGCCACGGGCACGAACCGTAAGGGCGGTGTAGACCGAGTCACCCACACCGACATAGGCGTCCGGTATGTCTTCGCGACTGCGTTTGGCAAGCCCGTAGTTTTCCCACCACTGTGGGTGGAGCGCGTTCATGTAGAGGTCTTCGGCGGTCGTGAGAATACGCGGCACGGTGGTTGGATCATCCACGTCGAGCCGGGCGCGTTCACGCGCGATCACAGCAAGGCTTTCTTCATCAAGACCTGGGAACTTGGGTTTGTTGATTCCCGTTCCGATCAAGACCTTGTTCGTGTAGACATCGACCGACTCGTCTCCGCGTCGTAGCGTGACGCGGTAACGGCCGGGGGCGCCTTCGTCCGCGCGGTAGACGCCCTTGACGAATGTCGTGGTCATCACATCCGCGTTTGATTCTCGCAAGGTAATGGCGCCAGACTCCGCCCAGTTTGTGGCGTTGCTACCGTACTTTCCCCAGGCGAGGTCAGATATGTTGACCGAGCCGGCGAGCGGGGCGCGGTTTGCAAAACGTCGCTCAAAATTTCCCAGCGCGCCAAAGACAAAACCTCGGTTCGACTGATTGAAGCGAATCGCGGCGTTGCCTCCGCCCGTGGTGAAGTTGGCGCTAGCCGCTCGATCGCCAGCCTCTATCACCAGCTGGGTGACCTTGGGGTTCGCATCCGAAAGCACGCCGGCAGCATGTGAAGAGATAATGCCGCCGCCGATCGTCAGGACATCCCACATCTTTTCCGAGTCGTCAGCGCCTTTGAGTGCGCCCCAAAGGGCGTCCGTGTAGCGAGACGCATCGTCATCGAGCGCACGCATCAACAAAGGTCGTGTGTCGCTACGATTGGCGACGGGCACCCATGCTTCGCGTGAGCGACGAAAAACCTCGGGAACCTCAAGCCCTCGCCGTAGGTTTTCCACGTTGTCGATCAACGCACCTCGTTCGGCGATCACATCATCAAGATGGGCCCGCAGAGTTGGGTCTGAGTGGTAGATCTCGCGCAAAAGACCAAGCTGTCCCTGATCCAGTGTGCGAGCGCCGCGACCGGAAGACGCGTAGGAGAGTCGCTCGGCGAATTCGATTCGATCCCAGAAGGCAGCATTGCGCAAGACATCATCCGAGACCGAAGCGAGAAGCTGTTGAAGCGACGTGCGTGTGCGTATGACGTCACCTGCCTTTGCCGAATCGAGTGCGTCTGAAAAGTGCGATAGACTCTCGGTCGACAGAAGACCGGCGTCGAAATCGCCGCCGTGTCGAAAGGCGAGCTTCGCCAGGTCGATGGCGCTTGAGAAAAATGCAGCTTGCCTTTGGCTTCCGACTGCAGGGGTGCGCGCTGGGCTGGTTACGGTCTGGCCTGCAATCGTGTCAGCGACCGACGAGCCCAGGACGGTAAAACCGCCGAACGCAGCGAGGCCAACACAAGCGGCGACAGCGGCGGCCGAAGCTTGCGCAGAACCCCGGCAAGCGCGTAGTCGTTTGGACATCTGTTTGGGACGATAGAACTTCATGAACTATTCCGCGCGCGAAAGCCCGTCAGCCAGTTCGATCGCCAAGCGGCTCGCAGGTTCTTGAAGCTCCTTAGGCATGTTCCGGTCGTCTTTGATGCTCAAGCGTCGTTCGCCCAATCGGTCGCGGCCTTCACGGAACAGCCTTGCGAAATCGATTAAGTCTTTCTCGAGGAGGTCGAAGTCCTCGGACTTGCTCAAGATAGTATTACGAAGGTCGCTCATCATGGGCGGAATCGCCTCTTCGTCGCCGCGAATCGAAGCTCGAAACACTTCTGAAAGGGCATCTTGCAGGTCCTCGTCGACGAAACCACGACGCAGCTCGATGCCGTACTTGAACTGAATCTGTAGCCGCAAACTCTCGGCCAATCTCAGCACGGGCGCGGGCAAATCGGATGGAGGACGTGCGAGGTCAAAACGCTGACTACGAAACCGCGCTGGGAAATACTGATCGGCCGGGATAAATCGCGGCGCCACCGAGATGATGGCGTTCTCGAGCTGATCCAACGCTTCGGCACGGTCGAGGGTGTCGCCTCCTCGGAACAGGATAGGCTGGTCACGAAGAGCTTCAAGAATCTCCAGAGCTTGTTCCGCATCGCCGCGGCGGACGGCAAGATCGATCTTGTACAGCGGTTCGGGAGTTAGATAGCGACGTTCAGATTTGTTGGTCCGCCTGTCGGAGACGATCGTCTCTTTTGTGTCCTTGAACAGCCCTTGCAGCCGGTTGCGCTCGCGGACGAAGGCCGAGTCGTAGAATTTCTGAGTTTTTTCATCGAGCGGTGGAAACTCGCTGCCAAAGCGTGAGTCGGTGGCGAAGAGTCGACGAGTGCGCTCAAGGACATAACGCGACGTTCGTCCGTCATAGCGCTTTAAGGTTCGAAGTAGGGTGCTTGGTGGGCCGTCCTGCGCGATGGATGGAATCGACCGGAGCTTTCCTTCAAACGCTTCGGCTACACGGGCGGAGTCGATGCGACGAATCGAGTCGTCGAACACCTCATTCAAGACACGTAGCCGCTCGATCAGTGTGCTCTGTACACGAAAGTTGGAGTCGCCCGCTTGATAGATTTCTTCGATCTCGTCGAGCATTTTGCGAGCTGCTGAGGTCTGTCCCTTGGCGATCTCCGCGAGCGCGAGAACAAGACGGGAGTTGGTGTCTCCGCGGTCGAGCTTCTTGGACGTGACCTGAATGTCTTCGAAAAGCCGAACGCCGATCGAGTCACGGATGTCTGCCAAGCCTGCGCCGAACAGTTCGGCCCCGCTGCTCTGTCCAAAGACGGCGCGAACCGCCTCGGGAACCTGTCGTTGGGGCGCCAGCTCTGCACGTTGGGTGATCCCGTCCAGCACCTCTCGCAGCTGCGCGAATTTCGCCGGAATCGGACGTGGCGTGGTGCTCAACGGGATGCGCTTGTAGGGACCGTCGACGGCCTGCGCGACGTCTTGTGCGACCTGAGCAGCTTTTGCCGCTACGCGACCCGCGCCGGCTTGCGCGCTCATGCCGATGGAAGGCGGCGTGGATGAAAGCGCGTGAAACCCCACAGGACTTGCGGTCGCAGCGCCGACGATTGCAGTCTGGCTGCTGGAACCAAGATAGCCCATGGCCGTCACGCCAACGGTTCCCACCGTTACTGCGACCACGCAAGATTGTATGGCGGTAAACCCGAGTTCGCGAATTCGAATTGGCATCGCTGAGCCTGTTCGCAAACGTTGTGCCAGCCGCGGCGGCAGAACTGCGCAAGCCTTTGCGCTCGGAAGTGTCGAGAAAAAGTGTAGTGATCTTATCTCGTTACCGAATGCTTCGCGTCGCGAACCTCATCGTCGAGAAGGAAATCCAAAGGTGCCTTGGGGTCCATATCCCGCACTTCGGCTAGCCGACTAACCGGTGATCAGCGAGAGACGGTGGGCACGGCCCAGACAACGGTGCCCGGCACGACTCGGACCCTTCTTCGCTAGAAGGTGTAGGGCTTGTGTTGTGTGCCAAGAAGACTAAGCGATGGTGCGCGCTCAAGTCGTCTCAGGCGCGCTTCGGTTTCACGTCGCAGAGACTTCGCTTGGTCGAGCGTCTGGGAGAGATCGTCGATTCGTCTTTGGTAATACGCAACGGTCTGCGAGTTGGCCTCGGTTAGCGTTTGGCGAAGTTTGGGCAGCTCGGTCTGAACGAGCTCTTGCCGCTCCGTCACCTGCAGAACAAAGACGTGATTCGGTTCTCCTTGCGTGCCGAGCAGGGCAGCGAGGGCAAGGTCCTGGCTTTCTGGTGGGAGCTGCGATGATGGGACCGTTGCTTGAGCCAGCTTCGTCCGTAATGCGTCGAGTTGCTGACGTTGCTCTTCGCTCACCGCGCCCTGAATGGCGTCGACCGCGGCAAATTGCGCCTCTCGTGTCGCCGCGTCCCAGCGCGCCGCAACATCGGGGCGTGCTGCCGTGATTTCTGCATCGAGTTCCGTGATGCGCGTTTCGGCTGCCTCAATATCGTTAAGAACCGCCTCGTTAATGTCGTTCGGGTTGGCAACCGCCGCCTGGGCCTGCGCGATCTCTGTCTCCAGATAGGCGATGTGTTGGTCGGTGGCCTCGACCGTTTCCGTTGCGCTTTCGCGCTGGTTGATCGTGTCGTCACTGATGAACTTGGGGCTGAAAAGGGCGATTTCTTCAGGTGCGCGCCCGGTCGCCAGAACTTGGATGATCGGCGCACTGCCCCACGCTGAGCCATACACATTTTTTGCGCGGAAGGAAAAGCCAGCTGCATCGAAGTGCATCTCGACCTCGTCAGCGCCCGCAAGCCAATTTTCTGACACGCGTACCTCGGTTGCGTTCGTCACAACGTCCCTTGGAAGCGCCGGGACGAGCTCGCTCCAAAGCACTCGGTACGAAACCTCAGCACGTTCAATCTCCCGGTCCCATGCGATCACGAGAGAGCGCGATTCGCGCAGTTCGGCATGCGGAGAGATGAGTTCCGACGCCGCCGGTAGCTCGGAACGATTGCCGCGGACTTCTTGCTTTGCCGCCGCCTCTTCGCTCAGTCGGTAGCTGTGTTCAAGACAGCCCGTGACACCCGTGCGAAGGTCGTCGATATAGCCATTGCGGTCTTGGTCGAAGCTGTTTTCAAACCTTCCACTGGCCTCGTCTTGTCGTTGTTCCCAATACACGAACCCGTTGTCGCCCCAGAGCAGAAGGGAGCTGCCGTCTGTTTCCTCGACAGAAACGACGACGATGGCACCGTTGGCGTACGAGACGGAAATCCGTGACGTTTCCGGCATCGGATTGTCCCAAAAGCGTACGACCGAATCGCCGTCTGCGATTTCGCGGTCGGGCGCACCCAGGTTGGCTGGGATGTAGTCAGCGATCGGGTCACCGATGCGAGACGGCGGCCATTGTGGCGGCATGACGGTCACCGCCGTGACAGGACCGTTGCAGAAGCCATCTGCTTTGCCATTTGCGAAATGACTTGTTTCCTCGGATTCGACGCTCTCGGCGGCGCAGGAACAAACGAGCAATACGGCTAGAGCAAGTCGCGACATAACACGCCAATGTAGTCTCGTTCGGCACCGCGGCAAGGGAACACAT
This sequence comes from uncultured Polyangiales bacterium, assembly GCA_964487255.1. GTDB lineage: Bacteria > Myxococcota_A > Polyangia > Polyangiales > CAZAQV01 > CAZAQV01. The sequence goes on from CAZAQV010000012.1 coordinate 79,779, forward strand.
TTCGCCAAGTTCCGCGAACGAGCGGCTTAATCGCCGACGATGGGGTCGAGGGCGCTTGCATGCGCCTTGGTCAGTTCGTGAAGTTGCCATTTGAGACCCGCTACGCGCAGCGACTTGCCGCCGGCGCGGCCCAAGTGATGAAACGACACACTAGCGGATAGGCAACGCTGCTCAAACTCGGCCTGTTGCGCGGCGCCCACCGAGATGACAACGCGGGACGGGCCCTCGCCGAACCAGGCGGTCAAACTTCCAGCTGGATGCGCGACATCGACCGATGCTCCCACGTTGCCGGCGATGCAGCACTCGGCGATAGCCGTGAGAAGACCGCCGTCGCTGACGTCGTGCGCAGACTCAATGAGCTGGTCTTGCGCGATCTGTTGCAGCAGGTCCTGAAGTCGTCGTTCGAGTTTGAGGTCGATTTGTACCGATTCTCCACAAGGGCGCTCGCCTTCCAGGGCTTGCCATTCCGAACCCGCGAGGCTCACGCGTTCGAGTTCACCGATCAGGTAGATGTGTTCGCCCAGTGCATTGAACGCAATGCCGAGGCGATGGTGCACCGACGCGAGCTGTCCGACGACCGCTACGGTTGGCGTCGGCAAAATCGGATTGCCGGCGGTTTCGTTGTAGAGGCTGACGTTTCCTGAAACGACCGGTGTGCCCAGCGCCTTGCAGGCGTCGGCGATGCCGTCGATCGCACGCGCCAGCTGCCACATGCCGCGCGGCTTTTCCGGGTTGGCAAAGTTGAGACAATCGGTAAGCCCTAGCGGTTTTGCTCCAGAGCAAGCGACGTTGCGAGCGCACTCGGCCACGGCCATGGCGGCGCCCCAATACGGGTCGAGCTGCACCTGTCGGCCGTTGCAGTCGACGGAAAGTGCCAAGAACTTTTCGCCCGCTTCGTCGCAGAATGCGCGAATCACCGCGGCGTCGCTCTTGCCAGGACCCATGACGGTGCCATCGCGCACGATGTGGTCGTACTGACGCCAGATCCACCTGCGGCTGCCGATGTTGGGCGAGCCGAGCGCCCGCAGTAGCTGTTCTTTGCTAAGCGGCGCGTTGGTGACAAGGGACATGCTTGAGACGGGAACGGGCTCCTGGGGGCGGTCGTACTTGGGCGCTTCGTCGGCAAGCAGCTCAAGGGGTAAGTCCACAGCGACCACCGGGTCCCGCGGGCCGCTCGGGTCCTCCCAGGGGTCAAAACCCGGCGTCGCTTTGCACACGAAGCGGCCACTGTTGGTGACTGTCCCGACGACCGCCGCATCGAGCCCCCACTTTTCACATATCTCGAAGATACGCTTTTGTTTGCCGGCCTTGGCGACCATCAGCATGCGCTCTTGGGACTCCGAGAGCAGCATCTCGTAGGGTGAAAGCGCCTTGGTGCGTCGCGGAATCGCGTCGAGGTCAAGTTCGATTCCCGTGCCCGCGCGCGCCGCCATCTCCACCGACGAAGAGGTCAGCCCCGCAGCGCCCATATCTTGAACACCTTCGAGGATGTCCTCGGCAAAAATCTCAAGACATGCTTCGAGCAGAAGCTTTTCCATGAACGGGTCACCGACCTGCACCGTCGGAAGCTTCTTCTGAGTTTCCTGGTCGGCGCTGCCTCCATGTGCTTCGCCCTCGAACTCGGCGGAGGCCATCGTCGCGCCGTGGATGCCGTCACGCCCGGTTCGAGCCCCGACGTAGATGACCGGGTTGCCGACGCCGCTCGCCGTGCCGAAAAAGAGCTCGTCGCTTTTGGCGATGCCCACGGAGAAGGCATTGACCAAGATGTTGCCGTCGTAGCTCTCATCAAACTGCAGCTCTCCGCCGACCGTGGGAACGCCGATGCAGTTGCCGTAGTCGCCGATGCCTTTGACGACGCCACGTATCAGTTCGGGCGTGCGCGGATGGTCGGGGCGACCGAAGCGCAGCGAGTTGAGTGACGCAATGGGGCGCGCGCCCATGGTAAACACGTCCCGCAAGATACCGCCGACGCCGGTGGCTGCACCTTGGTAAGGCGCGATGAATGACGGGTGGTTGTGCGACTCCATTTTGAAGACCGCGCAGTAGCCGTCGCCGATGTCTACCGCGCCGGCGTTCTCGCCTGGGCCCTGCACGACCTGTGGGCCTTCAGTCGGAAGGCGGCGCAGGTGCATGCGCGATGATTTGTACGAGCAGTGCTCGGACCACATCACGCTCACCACACCGAGTTCGGCGTAGTTGGGCTCGCGCCCGATGGTTTTACAAAGGTGGGCCCACTCGTCTTCTTTGAGACCGAACTCTTGCGCGAGCGAGAGGTTGACCGTGGGTTCGGCGCTCATCGCGTTTGGGTTGCTCATAGAATCGCCTCCAAAATCTGCCGACCGTCGCGGTTGCCCAAGATGTCTTCTGCCGCGCGTTCGGGGTGTGGCATCAGCCCCAAGACATTGCGCTTCATGTTGTAGATGCCGGCGATATCATCGACGGAGCCGTTGGGGTTGTAGGGAAGGTCGTCCGTGCTGCCCGGGCTTGCGCAGTAGCGAAGCGCGATCAGGTTGTGCTCCCGAAGCTGCGCCAAGGTGTGCGCATCGCACTGGTAGCGCCCGTCCGCGTGCGCAACGGGAAGCTGGAGCCTCCGCTTGGCGAGGCCTTTGGTCCACGCTCCTTCGCTCTCGACAGACACCACGACGTCGCGGCACTCGAAGCGCAGGTGTGCGTTGCGGGTAAGCGCGCCGGGAAGCAGCCCGATCTCGGTCAGGATTTGAAAGCCGTTACAGATCCCGATGATCGGCACGCCGCGCTTGGCAGCGTGTCGCAGCGCGGACACGATCGGCGAAAAGCCCGCAATGGAGCCAGGGCGCAGATAGTCTCCGAAGGAGAACCCTCCAGGAACGACGATCGCGTCGAAGCCATCGAGCGACGTTTCTTTATGAAAGACGTAACGCGCGTCGGTGCCGAGGACGTCGCGCATGCTGTGCAGGGCATCCCAGTCGGCGTTTGAACCCGGGAACTGAATCACCGCGACCTTCATTCGCTTGCCTTTCGAATGTGCTCGACCAAATCTGCGGGCGTCAGTTCGCTGGTGTCTTTGGTCTCGAGGTTGCGCAGTTGCACCATGCCTCGTGCGTGTTCATCTTCGCCGAGAATCGCGGCGAAGCGTGCGCCGGACTTGTCGGCGCGGCGCATCTGGCTTTTCATCGAACCACCGCGAAAGTCGCCGTCAACGCGCAATCCTGCTTGCCGAAGATTGCGCGCGAGCTTCGCGGCGTGGTTTCGCATGTGCGCTTGAGGCACCACAATGAAGACGTCAAGCGAAGCGACCTGCTGTGCTTCGGGGAGGCTCATCAGCAGGCGCTCGATACCGATGGCGAAGCCTACCGCCGGAATGTGTGGACCACCCAGAAGCTCGACCAGGCCATCATATCGACCGCCACCACAAATCGTGTCTTGGGCGCCGAGCTTGCCGCTCTTGTCCTTTACCTCGAACACCGTGCGTGTGTAGTAGTCGAGGCCGCGTACAAGCCCTTGATTGATCGACACGTCGAGCCCGAAATCTTCGAGCAACTTCTGGAGCGTAGCGAAGTGTTCGCGGTCGTCATCCGTTAAATGCTCGAGCACACCGGGTGCGCTAGCGGCAATTTCCTTGTCCACGGGCACTTTGGAGTCGAGCACCCGAAGCGGGTTGGTCTCAAGTCGCCGTTGCGAGTCCACGCTCAGCTCGCTCGCGTGAGGGCGAAGGTAGTCCAGCAAGGCCTGCCGGTAGCGCAGACGACTCTCGGTTGAACCGATCGAGTTGAGTTCCACGGCCACATCGCGCACACCAAGGGCCGCTAGAAACTGCACGAGCATGTCGATGAGCTCAGCATCCGCATAGGGGCCAGGTGCGCCGAAGACCTCTGCCCCGAGCTGGTAGAATTGTCGATAGCGCCCTTTGGCGGGTCGCTCGCGTCGAAACATCGGGCCGGTGTAGATCCACTTGCTGATGGGCTCTTGGCCGTGCACCGCGTGCTGGATATATGCCCGCGCGGCGGAAGCCGTACCCTCAGGCCTCATGGTGAGCTGCTTGTCGCCCTTGTCGATAAAGGTGTACATCTCTTTTTGCACGATGTCGGTCGTCTCACCCACACCGCGGGCGAACAGCTCGGTGCTCTCGACGACCGGCGTGCGCACCTCGCCAAACCCGTAGCGACCCGCCACCTCGCGGTAGGCCTGCTCGATGGCGAGCCACTGCGGCATGTCTGTCGGGAGCACATCGTGCATGCCCTTGACAACCTGGAGCTTCTGCATGGCGGAACCGTAACACGGCGGGTCGATGTTGCCATCGCGTTGCGTGGCCACACGCTTCTGCGCTAGCCTCCGCCGATGAGCACCATCCTGCTCGTCGACGACAGCCCTGACATTATCGATATCACGAGCCGCTACCTCACGCGGCGCGGGTATCAAGTGGAAGCGCTTTCCAGCCCGATTGGCGTTCGTGCGAAGATTAAAGAAGTCAACCCGGCGGTCGTTGTCCTCGATATCATGATGCCGGGCCTGACCGGTGATCGCCTTGCGCAGATGATCAAGAACGTCTCCGAGCTTCGCAAGGTGTCGATCATCTTTTACTCTGCGACGCCACAGGCCGAAGCGCAGTTACCCATCAGCCTGCAGTCCATTACATACGTTCATAAACGCCAGGGACCTGCGGGCCTGGCCAAAGCGATACGCAACGTTCTCAGTGAAGACTGAGCTTCTGCCCGACTTTGGAGCGCTGTTGTTTGACGCGTTCGGCCTTGTCACGGAGGACCGTGATCTCTGTGATACCAAGCGAGCGTTCCGCTTTGGCCTTGCGCTCCAACGCGAAGAGCTCGTCGGCCAGTTGTTCGGCGCCGAGCATGATTGCCGCACCCCCGAGCGAGTGTGCCAGGCGGCTAACCTCCCTGTAATCCGAGGTTACGACGGCCGTTTTAATGCCCTCAAGGCGGCTGTCGACCTTCAGGCAGAACTCTTCGAGCAGTTCCAGGTATAGGTCTTGTTCACCGCCCAGAGCGTCCATTGCGCGCGCGATCGATAGTACGTCACGCGGCCGTACCGAGACCGGTGCCTGGGTCACCATCTCCGTTCCGTCCGTCCACCGTGATACGGCTTCGGCAAGGGCGGTGATGGTTACCGGCTTCGTGAGAAAGTCGCTCATGCCAGCTTCCATGCAGGCGATTCGGTCTTCCGGTTGCGCGTTGGCAGTTAGTGCGATCGCGGGCATGGAAGCCAGATGCGAGCCAACTTCCTTGCGCATGGCGCGAACCACTTCGAGGCCGTCCATCTTGGGCATGCGCCAATCGAGTATGGCGCAGTCGTATTCTTCGTGTCGCAGCCTTCGTAGCGCCGCCTCTCCGTCTTCCACGACGTCGACCTGGTAGCCGAGGTGGATCAGCATGCGCTTGACGATCTTGCGGTTGATTTCATTGTCGTCCGCCAACAAGATGCGGTGCTCGCTTTTTCGTGGCTCGATTTGGACCACAGGCTGTCCCGGTTGGCTGTCATGCAAGCCTTCGAGAAGCTTTCGTCTGATCCTCGACGGAAGCACGGGGTTGTTGGCCCCTGTCCACCGAAACAGAATCGTGCTGCCAACGGCCGAGCGTGCGAAGGCTTTGTCGGCACCTGTACCGTCCCACAGGCAGAAGTCTGGCGGACCGTTTTCGGATCCAAACTCCGCCGGGGTTGCGGACCACCCGAGCACCATCTCTTTGATCGCCGCATGCACCGACTCGTCCTCGAAACGGCAGGCGATGACCTTGTCTTGAAGAGGGTTCGGCCGAATGCTGGGTTCCGATTGGCGCACCGTGGGCAGCTTGGCGGTAAAGGAGAACGTGCTGCCTTCGCCCACCGCACTTCTCACCCGGATGTCTCCTCCCATGGCGCGCACCAGGCGGTAGCAAATGGCGAGGCCGAGGCCCGTCCCCCCGTATTCGGACGTGCTCGGCGCTTGCGCGAAGCTCTCGAACACCCGGCTCTGGTCGTCCTCATGGATGCCGATGCCGGTGTCGGAGACCGAGAAGCCGATTGTCTCTTCGTCGCCCTCGTCCACGACGCGCATGGCACGTACGATGACCCGGCCTTCGCTTGTGAACTTGACGGCGTTTCCCAGGAGGTTCAGCAAGACCTGCCGCAAACGTCCTGGGTCTCCGAGCACAAAGCGGGGGAGATCGTTGCTGATGACACAAAGTACGGGCAGTGCTTTGGAGCGGGCAGCGTCACCGACGATTCCCATCGTTTCTTCGATGACGCTCGCGATTTCGAACGGTACCGATTCGAGCTCAAGTTTTCCTGCTTCGATTTTGGTGAGGTCAAGCACGTCATTGATGAGCGCGAGGAGTGCACCGCCGCAGAGGCGAGCTGTCTCCGCGTTCTCTCGCTGTTCTGCACTGAGCTCTGTCGTGAGAAGGAGTTCACTTGCGCCGATGACGCCGTTGAGCGGGGTGCGGATCTCGTGGCTCATCATGGCGAGAAACTCGGTCTTGGCACGGTTCGCGAGTTCGGCGTCGCGCTGACTGCGGCGCAGGCGCTGGTTTGTTTTCGACAGCATCTTGCCGCGGGCTTCGATCGCTTCGAGCATCGAATTGAAGTAGTCCACGAGGTCGCCTGTCTCATCTTGCGCGAGCTTGTTGACGCGTAGGGTGTAGTCCTGCTTGTCCGTAACGGCGCGCGCCACCTGCGACAATTCGATGATGGGTCGCGTGACAAAGCGGTGTGTTTGGCGCGTGACCAGGTAGGCAATAAGCAGCGTGAGCAAGAAAATCGACGCCATGACGTAAATGTTTGCCCGGCGACTTTCGAGGATTCTCGAGCGATCGATGAGCATTTTCACCTGGCCGATTTCTTCGCCGTCGAGCGTAATCGGGTGCTCAAACTTAGCAGTGTGCTCCTTCGGAGTGAGGTTTCCTACGGTCGAGATGATGTGCCCGTCTGCGTTGCGCACTTCGCTACCAATCACGTCCACATTGCGCGCGAAGGCTTGCATCGTCGATGTTGCTGCGTCGGCGTCATGGAACGCGACCGTCGCCGCGAGGCTGTGCGCCATCATCTCGGCCAATAGTTCAGAGCGCGTTGCGAAGTCTTGTTCCGAGGAAACGATGTCGCGTGCGATAACGGCGGCGCCTGCGCCAGAGAGTGCCACGGCCACGACTCCGAGGACGAGCAACGAAACCTTGGTTGAAAAGTTGAGTTTTCTGAGCATCAGTTCACGATGCTTGCGAGGCGCAGCAAGCGGGCGTCGAACGTAAAAGGGGAGTTTTCGGGACGAATCAAGATCTGCAGTCGGTTGCCCTGACGAACGAGCGAAATGGCTCCCTCGGAGGAGACGAACGACTCTGTCTCGCCAATCATGAGCAACGATGCCTTTTCTCCTAAGCGAGGCGGCGGTTTTCTCGCGTTGGTGTAGAGAACCTCGCATCTCGAAGGGACGGCGCCTCGATCGTCGAGAACATGAACGCGCAATCGCAGTCCGTGTAGTCGCCGATGGCGTAGGGCTCGAAAGGCGGACTCTTTCGCTCGGCCCTGTGTCTGCAGACATAGGTCCACATGGTTGTCGCGTGCCACCGGCTCTGAAAACTTGGTGAACTTGAGAACGTTGAGCACAAATGCTGCACGAATGCGCGCTTCTCGAAGGTCGTCGGCCCGCGCCACTTGAGGCGATGCAACGGCCACGACGAGCGCGACCGCACACGCTACGCGAGCCACCAAAAGGGGAAGGGAAACTAGTTGTTCCACATCAGAGCTCCACGCAAGAACCACTCGTTCTCCAGTTGCGTGCCGTCGACCGATTGGAAGATCGGAATGCCCGCCTCCGCCGCCAAGCGCGCGCCAAACACTGGCCCAAGCGTAATTCGCCCTGTGAGACCGAGGCGTCGAAAACCTTGGCTGTTTGGATCGTGTGTTGGCGCGGGAATCGGATCGGGGATGGTCGCGAGCGAGATGTTGTCTTTCGTCATGAGGTCGAGCCCGACCTGGGCGCCCAACCAATCGAGTGGTGCAAAGCCGGCGCGCACTGCCACGGTGTAGATGTTGCCAAAACGAAAGTCTCGGCTGTTGTTGCCCAGCGGGATGATCGCGCGCGCCTCCGCCTCGCCGACCCAACGACCCTCGCGCAGTGAATAGAAGAAGTGTGGCGCGAGGTCGTACGTTCCCGACCCCAGCTGCATTGGAAACGGGGCGAGTTGCTGTGGCCCTGCGGGCGTGTTCACACGCGCGTAGACTGTGCCCGTGGGCAGATACAAGCCGAAGCCGACCAGTAGCGAATGTCTCTCATCGGGAGTTTCAAGAAGGCGAAAGGTCGAGTTGACGAAAATATCGCCAAGGCCTTCGCTTGTGGTTCTAAAGTCGACGCCCGCGCGGGTGCGCATCCACATCTCTTTGGTGACGTAGGGAACCATGGCACTAAGAGTGATGCCGTCCGTGGGCGTGTACATTGCCGAAAAAATGTGTTTCCAGACATGCATCGATGTAGGTGAGACGCTGTAATCTTGGAGAGCTTCATCGATTTGGCGCCGGTCCGTACCCGAGAGTAGGTCGCTCATGTGTGTGAACATCAGATGATATGCGAACATGTAGTCGCCTTCGTCGTGGTCATGCAGCCCTAAAACGTCGAAATCATTGACCCGAAGTGAAAGCAATGTTTCGAGGTCCAGCTCGAGGAAGTCGTTGTCGTCTTGCGCTTCGTCTTCGCTGAGGCGCGCAAGGTCAGCCTCGATGGCAGCCAGGTGCTCTTCGAGTTGCACGAGTTTTGACAGTACCTCCGGATCGCTTCTGTGCGGATCGCCAGAGGCGTGGGCGTCGGTCTGCGGTTCAGAGTCGTCGGCTTCCTCCTCCGTCTCGCTATCGTCTTCGTCTTGATCTTGCGGTGACGGCGCGGGTTGTTCGGGCGTAGGGGCGGGCTGGGGAGGTTGCGCAAGCGCCTCGTGTCCACACAGCGTAAGTACAAAGCCGGCTATCCATCCCCACCAAAAACGCATGCGCGGAGAGTATCAATCTTTGGTTTTCAAGTCTCGGCGTCGGTGGGCGAGGGGAGTGGTTACGGTGAGAACGGTAAAATCGAGCCTGCTCAAACTAAGACCGATGAGCCGCGATCGACGTGCCCACAGACCGGCGGCACCCTATAAAGTGGGACTCATGGTTCTTGTGCCGTTGAGAAAAGTTCTCGGGCTGGGGCTCGCGCTTACGGTCGCGTGCGGCGCGGACTCGCGTGCGGACCATGATGCCGAGGTTCGCGATGCCGTCGTAACCGATATCCCGGCGGACACCGTTATTACCGACGCGACACCGACAGACGCAAGCGCCGGTGATGTGCATGTCGAGTCGGGGCCCGCAGGGTTTACGCCGTCGACTATCGAGGTCCAGCCCTGGCCGGAGGCGAACGCACACTTTGGATATGCCGAAGAGGATTGGCTCGGCGGTGACGCGGCGTATTCGATCCCGCTCGCCAACAACCGAATCCTCTGGATGTTTGGCGATTCGTTCGTTGCGACCAGCGACAAGCACGTGCGCAGCGAGTCACGTTTTATCCGCAACTCGATTGCGCTCGCCGATGGTCTCGACCCCACCACGAGCGCGGTCGACTACATGTGGAAAGGAAGTGCAGCTCAATCGAGCGCGTTTTTCGAAGCCCCAGAGGTCGATCATTGGGCGTGGCCAGGACATGGTGCACAGCTTGCGGACGGAAAGCTCCTCTTGTTCTTGTGGGATGTTCGAGAGACGGATACCGGCCTCATGTTTGATGTTGTTGGGGGCTATGCTGTGCTGGTTGAAAACCCACAAGACGATCCTGCCGTCTGGGCGCCCAAACGATTTGACCTCGGTCGGAACTTCGGCAGCGTGATCGCGTCGGCCGTATTTTCGGACGGTCACCATGTCTACGCGGTCGCCACCACGAGCGATGCCGACCAACACGGATACCTCGTGCGCTACACCCACCAGGCGCTCTCCGAAGCGCGCATCGACGCCGAGTGGCTTTCGGGAGGCGCGTGGCAGCCGCCTGAAGCTGTGGTGCAACCGGATGTTGTCATCGAGCACGCGCACACCGAGGGGTCACTTCACTTCGATGCCAAGATTCAGCGCTTCGTGCACGTCACGACGAGCGGGTTCGGTGGAGGCGAGGCGTTCGTGCGCGTCGCCGAGCAGATCACCGGTCCGTATGTGGAGGTCGGTCGCTTCAAGCCGCCGGAGTCGATGGTGGACAATCCGTTCGTGTATGCGTTCAAGGGTCACCCTGAACTTCACGCGGGTGACTTTGACCTCGTCATGACTTACGCGACCAACTCCTTTGAGTTCGCCGACCTGTTTGCCGAAGACGGAAACGACCTCTACCGCCCTCGCTTCGCGCGCCTCCGCTTCGTCCGCTAAGTGCGTCAAGATGAATTTGGTCCGCTCGTGTTCCATCGCTGTGACGGCCGCACTCGCGTTCGCGCTCGGGGGCTGCTCCGTGATGGCGAAAAAGGCGACGCTCTCCTCTGACGAACAGGCTTGGCGGCTGCCGCTACATCGGCCTCTTACGTCAAAGAATCCTTGGCTGTGGGGCCAGTTTTTGTCTGAGCATGAAGCGCGGGAATGGCCGATCATGGTGGATTCCGGCGCTTTTCATAGCGCACTGCCATACACATTTGTCGATGCGTTGAAGTTAAGGCGTAGGCGTGGGACCGATATGGTTGACGCGCGTGGTCGTCGGAAGAAGGTGAAGGGCGTCTTCGTGCCGAGCGTTGTTTTCGGCGACTTCGAGATGCGGCGCGTACCGTTTCTCGACGACGTGTCGCTCCCGCTTCTCGGCTCAGAAGTGCTTTCGCGCCGGCCGTGGAGAGTTGATCGAGAGGAAGGTGTTCTCATCTTTGGTGCCAAGCCGTGGCCAGAGAGCGAAGTCGAAGGCGAAGCCCGGATCGGGACCGGCCTTGGGCACCAGTACTACGTGGACGTCGAAGTCGGAGAACATGAGTTCCCACTCGCCTTTGACACAGGTGCGTCCACGTGCACGCTGCGCAAGGAAGACTCGCTCGAAGCCGCGATGCGGGCCGTCCCACTGGAGCGAGAGCGTGAGCTCATCACAATCTTCGGGAAGACGATTGTGCGAGAGAAGTTCGTTGCAGAAAAAGCGAAAATGGGTTCGATGATATTTTCCGAGTTCGAGACACTGCCACTCGAAAACAGTCGTCCCATGGCAAATGTGGAGTTTATTGAAACGAAGGGCTTGTTGGGGTGGCAGGTCTTGGGCCGCTACTCGATCTGGGTCGATCTTGGTGATCGGGTACAGTTCAAAAAACGGAGTCCACTGGTGGAGACGGCCCCTAATCGTATCGGACGCTGGAACTGGGTCCCCGCATGCGAGTCTGCGGGTTGCATCGAGTTTGTCTCACACCCAGGCGATAGCGCTCGGCCGAACGCGATCGAGTTCACAGTGTCGAGTGCGTACCCGCGCGACTATGCCGCGCTTGCCACGTGCCTTGACGAGGACGGTCGCATCATCAGCGGCCCTGTAACGATGGAGGTCATCGTCCCAGCGGGTTTCGTCGGAACGCATTCCTTTTCGCCGGAGAGTCCCTCCCAGCTCGAACGGTATTGGGCAGGTCTCGCGGCGTCATGCCCTCAGGTCGCGCTACTCGACATCAACCCTGTACGCTATGCCTTCGAGAACCGAGCGCACATCCCGTATCTTGTTCACGCGCCACTTACCGGATTTTCCCTTTGATTTTCGGGGTCGGAATGCGTGATAGCTGATGGTATGACATAACTTACATATGCGCACAGTCGCATGGCCTGGGGAGGTACGAGATGGAATGGAAACTGGACTGCGAGGGACTACGTGCCCGCATACGTAAACACGAGCGCAAACTGAGGGACGAATACCAAGAAGCCCTTGAGTCATCGCTCAAGGAGTTTGCGGATGAGAACGAACGCCTGCGGATGCGCGTTGCCGAGCTCGAAGACTTGCTCGATGACCTGCAGGCTTCTCGGTCGAGCACGCGCCGCTCCGGTGTGTTTCGGCGCGCGCACCTCGATGTTGAGCGCACGGAACAATCACGCCCGGCGGTCGGCAAGTCATTCAACTCGGAAGTCAGCGGGTGGGCGCGCCGCGGGTGAGGTGCTTGACGGCTTCGCCGAGGCCGTCGAGCGTCAGCGGAAACATGTCGAACACTTGGCCGATGTATTCGATGGTGTTGTTGAACCAATAACGTGGTGGTTCAGGGTTGAGCCAACAGGCGCGATCGAAGTGGTCTTCGAGACGCATCAGCCATGCGATGCCTTCGACGCGGTTGTCGTCGCCCAAGTCGAGGCTTCCCGCGCTCGATAAGAGTTCGTAGGGCGCCATGAGTGCGTCGCCCAGCATGATGAGTTTGTAGTGTGGTCCGCAGTCTTTGATGATGTCCGTCACGCGAATCGGGTCGTCGAACTTGTCTGTGTGGTAGACCTCACCGTACACGCAGTTATGAAAGTAGTAGGTGCGCAGTTCCTTGAAGTGTGTCGCTTTTTTGGCTGCCGAAAACAGGCGCGAGACCAAGTGCGCGTAGGGGTCCATCGAGCCGCCCACGTCCATCATCAAGATCACCCGCGTGTTTGAACGGCGCGGCGGCTGGGTGACGATTTCGAGTTCGCCTGCATTCTTGGCGGTCGCGTCGATCGTGCCTTCGATATCGAGTTCTTCGAGGGCGCCGTCTCGCACGAACGCGCGCAGGCGTCGCAGTGCGACCGACATCTGTCGCACGTCGAGCGTGAGGTCGGCGCGGTAGCCGCGATAGCGTCGAGCGTCTGCCACTTGAACCGCGCTCCGATTGCCACCCGCTCCGCCGACGCGAATGCCCTGCCGGGCGGCTCCGCTGTGACCAAAGGGAGAGGTGCCACCGGTGCCGATCCATCTGTTGCCGCCATCGTGCCGCTCTTTTTGTTCCGCGAGGCGCTCCTCGAACATGCGCTTGAGTTCTTCGAGGTCGTATTGCTCAAGCGCAGCGCGCTCTTCGTCGGTAAGTTGCGGGGCGTTCTTGCGCGCGTCTTCGAGCCAGTCGAGGAGCTCCTTATGAAGTTCGATGCCCGCCGCCTCGACCCCTCGGAAATGCTCGGCGAAGGCCACGTCAAAGTCATCGAGATCCCCTTCGCGGTGCACGAGGATAGCGCGCGCCAGGTGATAAAAGCCGTCGAGGGAACTGTCGTGCAGTTCGTGCAGCATGGCGTGCGCAAGCGCCACGGCCTCTTGTGTTCCGACCGGCAGTCCGCGGGCTCTTAGGTGGTAAATGAAAGGAACGAACATCGCGCCGCGCTACCGTTTGGGCCGTCCGTGCAAATGCCTTACGCGGTGGCTGGCAACGGAAAGCCGGAGCACCGTCGCATTGATGGGCTTTTTGAGAACTTCGACCCCCCCTGCTCGAAGCAGCATCGCTTCTGGGAAGCTTTCTTCGACTGCTGTAACAAAAATAATCGGCGCAGCAACGACCGCGACATCGCGAAACTTGGGTCCGAAGCGAGAAGGGTGGTCCCTGCCTTTTAGCAGGCGGGTCAGGTCGTAGCCATTGAGTTCTGAATCGCGCAAATGAACGTCCATCAGAATCGCGTCCAGTGGTTCCTTAAGGGAACGGAGTGTGCTCACGGCTTCGCTGGCCTTTGTTGCGTGAAGCACTTTGTACTGGTCCATCAGAGCTTGCTCGATGATCAAAGCATTGGTGGCTTCATCTTCCACACAAAGGATACAGCTTCGGCGATGCTTTCGCTCCGCAGTGAGCTCATCGGTCATGACCGGTAGCCACCCGAGATTTGGTCAGCATAGGCGACGAGGTCTTGTTCTTTTTTGAGGAGCGCGCCCAAGAAGGGGGTGGTTTTTCCGAGCGAAACGTCTTCGATGCCAGCGGCACGCAAGATGGCAATCCAGTCGATGAGTTCGCTTGTGCTGGGGCGCTTGCGAATGCGACGCATGTCGCGCAACTCGTAAAATGCCTTGAGCGCTTGCTCGGCCAGTCGCTGGTCGAGGTCTGGGTGATGCACCTCGACGATACGCTGCATCAGTTCGGGCTCAGGAAAGTCGATGAAATGAAAAATGCAGCGACGTAAGAAAGGGTCGGGCAATTCCTTTTCGTTGTTGCTGGTGATCACCACGATGGGGCGCTCCTTGGCAACAATTTCGTCTCCTGTCTCACCGACCACAAAGCGCATGCGGTCGAGCTCGTGGAGCAAGTCGTTGGGAAACTCGATGTCCGCCTTGTCGATCTCGTCGATCAAAAGGATGCAGCGCTTGTTTGACGAGAAGGCCTGACCGAGCGGACCCAGTTTGATGTAGTGACGAATGTCCGAGACGTCGCCGTCGTTGAAGCGCGAGTCGTAAAGTCGTTGCACGGTGTCATAGACGTAGAGACCCTCCTGCGCGCGCGTCGTGCTCTTGACGTGCCAGCGAATCAGCGGCGCATCCAAGGCCTCCTGCAGCGCTTCGGCGAGTAGCGTTTTCCCCGTGCCCGGCTCGCCGCGCACCAGCAGCGGCTTTTGCAGCACGATGGCAGCGTTGACCGCCGACTCGAGCGCCTCGCTCGTTAGATAGCTCTTGGTGCCCTTGAATCGCTCAAACGTGCTCACGAGACAAAGCTAGCACGGCCGAAGCCGGGTTGGACCCTAGGTGCGGATTATGGCTTTCGGAGTTCGCTTAGCAGGTGAGGTGGCACGTGGTATTCGAACCTTGCGCGTGCATCAATTTTGGCGCTCTGGTCCTCAATGCCATCGATCAAGCTGATCAGGTCTCTCCAAGTGTCGTCGGAAACATTAAGCTTGTTTGCTCTGTCCGCGACGGTATCCAACATATGTGTGCGCCGAAGGCCAGGGAGTCGATCGACATGGCTCAGGAGGTCTGGCCACACTTGTTCAGGTGGAGCTTTATACACGATGTCGGTGAGAGCCTGAGCGAGTGGTGAATCGTCGAGCTCTCCGGCGGCGTCGATCACCGCGTCCCAGACTTCGAGGTCGTTGCCACGTTTTGTAAACGCCAAAAGTACATCAAGTTTGCTTTCCGGTCGTTCTATCCCCCGCGTCATCTCAAGTAGCTGCGGACGCAACTCGTCCGGCACGCGCTCGGCGAAGTTTGCCAAGGTGTCGATTTGCACTTTGCTATCGGGGATACGTTTCAAAGCCTGGATTGCATCGTGCCAGTATCTTGCATCGTGACGCTCCGCAATGTTTGCGAACAGGTGGGCGCGTCCCTTGAAGTCTGTACTGCCGTTGGCGGCTTCGATCACGCGATTCAACAGGGACTCGGGGAGGCCCTTTTTCACAAGGCGGGAGAGCGTCGGGGTAAGGCGGTTGGCATCGTCCAGTTTGAGGATCTCGTCAAGCAAAGGCGGCAAAATGGCGCCTGGAGGGCTTGCGTTGGCGAACTCGCTGAGGTAGTGGCCCCGCGCACCCAGGACGATTTCTCTCGACGCTTCAAGGGCGTTAAGCCACCGTTGCATGTCGGTGCCGCGAGCGACCGCCAGCTCCAGCAAAGCATCGAAGCGAACATGCGGCTTATCGATGGCGTGCGCGGCGTCTACCAGCTCTTGCAACACTTCTTCTGGCGGGTCGGAGTTCGCAAAATGCCGCCTCAAAATGGGCTGGTAGTCCTCAGGGAGCTGCTCCATTGCTGTGAGCAAATCCCGCCACACGGACTCGCGCGGCTGGAGCTCCGCGATTTCTCCAAGTGCATCTGTGCGGCCATGAAGGTAATCAATTTCGCCCGCGTTCCCCAATGCCTCTTTCCAATGTGGTAACGAATCCTCGGCTTTGGCGAACTGAGCGAGCAACCTCGACCGAAGCTGTGGGTCAGGGAACTCTCGGATGAGCGTGAGCGCGCTCTCCTTGTAAGCGTGCGAATTTTCGAGCTGATTGACGAGTCCGTGAAAGAGTTGGAACTGCGAGCTTCGAACGCCTAGGCTCTTCTGTTCGCCGATTTGCTGCAGTAGCTGACGATACGCAACAGTCGATTTGAGTGACTTGACCGTGCGCAGGATGTCCTGTGTCCTTGCTGTTTCCGTTGCGGACTTTGCGGGTGTCGTCGCTTTGGACGCTTCGGCGGACAAGGGGGAGAGTCGGTCTGCCAACCGACGCAAACCACTCGCGGTGCTTTGAGCGGTGGAGCTCGCGGTGGTCCGAGCCAACTGAGTTAGGCGACCGAGCATGCCGGCGCTTGACGTGCTTCGCACGCGAGGGGTTGCAGCGGCCACTCTGGAACTGGCCACTGCGCGACCCTCGATCGCCTCCTGCGTTGAGCCTCCGAGTGCAAAGAGAGCAGGCAGGACGCCGAGCGCAGCCGCCAAGAGCAACGCGCGGGTCACGGTCACGTGGCCGGATTGACGGAAACTGCGGCGTTGCGTGTGGTTTGTGGGCAGGGTCATGGTGTCCTTCCTTAAGCAAGGCTTGTGCCCAGTCAGCGTGTGGCTGACACGGGCATCGTGATCTGGTGATGAAGGTGTTCGTTTCGCGTGGGGCACTAAAAATACGAGGTTGGTTACCGTGGCGTGATGTCTCGGATCGGACCTACATGTTGCTCAGGGCTGGGGACGAGAGACCTTATCAAGCATGTTAGTTTCCGGTTAAAGGTCTGCTCCTAGTCCGCAGGCAATCTGCGGGTCTCGATTCGTCGCTCCGCGATCAGTTCAAGGACTGTGGCGCGCGCGCGGTCATCGAGTCTGTTGGTTTGCGCGACGACGTCGTGCAGCAGAGCTTCGGGAGGATTCGTCCGTACGATTTCGCTCAGCGCATAACGGAGGTGGGCCAAGTCGTCCATCTCGTTTGCGGACGAAAGCACGTCGTTCCACGCGTCCTCCACACCGTTTTGTGCAGCTGCCAACGACGGCTCGAACCTGTCCTTCGGGTGCTCAAGCGCACCGATCAGCTTGCGCAACCGTGGATGAAACTTGCGCGGCGGCCTTGATTTCGCGATAGAACGAAGAGCATCGACCTGTTGGTCCGTGCCGGTCACTGCCTCCGCAGCCGCGAACGCCTTACGCCAGTAGCGGGTTGCACGACGGCCTTCGATGTTGGTGGCTGCTTCGGCGATCGTGCTGAACAACACCGTCTTCATGTAGGGGTCCTCAACTCTTTGTGCGGCTTTGGTCAGTCGCGTCCACTGCTGCTCGAGGAATCCTTCTTTGCGTCTGAAAAATGTGAAAAAGGCCCGCTTCCACTTGGAAGAGCGATGCGTCGGCGTCTCGCGCATGCCGTCCCGCACGAGTTGCATGAGCGTGGTGCCGCGCTGCACATCAGAAAGACCGCCCATTTTTTCGAACAGGGCTGGCCAAATTTTAGCGGGCGGTTCCGCGACTCCGATCGTTGCCAGTCGATAGCCGCGCTCGGGGGAAGGCAGAGCGTCTAAGCTCTCAACGGCTTTAATCCAAAGTGCAAGGTCGGTCCGGCGAGCCGCGGCCAGTGTGGTCAACGCTTCGGTGCGAAAACGTGGCTCAAGCGTGTCAGCGGCGTCCACAAGCCGCCTCCATATCCGCTCTGCAGGGTTGGCTTTTGCGGAGCGCAGAATGATCTCGCGGTGGAAGAACGCCGGAAGATCTTTGGCGGCAAAGAGGATATCGTTCCAAATCACGTCGGGCGGATTGATGCGGGCGATTTCGCCGAGCACATCTGCGCGTTCGTCCACGAACTCAATGTTGTTCGCGCGCTCAAGAGCAACCTCCCAGCGCGGCAGCGAGTCGTATTTTTTTGCCGTGAGCGCCATTAGAATTGCACGCGGTCCTGGCTGTTTGGGCAGATCCGACAATGCGTCGAAGAACTCCAAATCACCCTTTCTCCCGGCAAGCTGCTCGCCAAGCAGGTTGAAGTCACCGTCTTTGCCGGCAAGTTCGCGTAGGGTTTCACCCCTGAGCCCTTCAGGGAGATTCAAGAAGGCCCTGGAGAAGTCGAAATCGTCCGCCAACCGGGGCGTCGCTCTGGCGGGTGCAGACCCGTCAAAGACGCGGTTTGTCAGACCACGCACGCGCCTGCCGGCGGTGTCGATGGCCGTGGTAGCGGTGGATCGCGCAAACTGGCTCAAGCGGCTGAGCGCGCCCGCATTCGATCGGCTTGTCAGGCGGGTGGGCGCTGCAGTCGAGGGACTCGCGCTTGCGGATGTGCGGCCGGTGATCGCCTGCTGTGTGGAACGTCCCAACCCCAGCATCGGCCAAAGGGCGGCAAACGCGGCGACCAACACCAGTGTATGAGACACCGTGACTTGGCCGGCTTGACGGCGTCGGAGAAAGCTCATGCGACAGAGCTTGAGCAACATACATGCCGAGCTTAGAGGGACCGAAAAAACCACATCAAAACGTCCTTTGCGGGCTCTGCGCCAGGGGTGGCCGGGGCCAGCATGCCTCACGGGCGGAGCCTGTCTGGAGACAAACATGTTGGGCGCGAGCTTGCCGAGCTGTGGGGACTCGCCTGAGTTCGCGCAATCGCCGAAGGATGCTACACTGCGCGCCCTTCGCCAATCGCGGAGACGTATGGCTGAGTTTAGAATCAATATCCGAAAGCTCGACAGTGAGCCCAAGCCCGTTTCGCAGACTGTGCGAAATGAGTGGCTTTCTGAGGTGTTCGAAGGCACGGACGTGCGCCCCGCCGAAAATGCGCAAGATGGGGAGTTCGAGGGGTTTGTGCAGCGCTCGTCGGGCGAGATCCTGCTTCAAGGCCGGGTTCGGGCAGCGGTCGCGGCCGATTGCGTGCGCTGCCTCGAAGAGGCGCGAGTTGATGTCGATACAGAGGTCACCACGCTCTTTATCGAGCGCGGGAGTGTACCGGCTACGCAACTCGACGAAGAGGCCGCCGAGGGGGCGCCCACGCGGGACTTCTACGATGGGGATGAACTCGTGCTCGATGACCTCATCCGCGAACACATCTTGCTCGAAGTGCCCATGAAGCCACTATGTAGTGAAGATTGCAAAGGAATCGAGATTCCAGCGCACATTCGGCCGCCCGAGGACTTCGGACGTGAAGGCGACGAATCCGTCGATCCGCGACTTCTCCCATTGAAGGAGCTGCGGAAGCGGTTTATGAGCTGACCCCCGCAAAATTTGAGAAGAGGATCCCGTGCCAGTACCCAAACGACGAACCACCCGAGCGAAACGAAACCAACGCCGTGCAAACCATGACCGCGTGGAGGCTCCGAACCTAATCGCGTGCCCCAGCTGCGGCGAGTTCACCCAAGCGCATCGCGTTTGCGCCAGTTGCGGACAATACAAGGGGCGCCAGGTTCTCAAAAAATCCGACGACGCTGTCGTTTAGTCCGTGCTTATCAGCAGCCGTGACACGTTTTCGAGCTGTACTCGCGCCAACCCCAGTACGGTGGTAGGCCGCCCGTACGGTTGACGCGCGATGACTTTGCCACCTACACGAATACTGGGCACCGGGCACTATGTGCCCGAGCAGGTGCTCTCGAACGCTGAGCTTGAGAAGCGTGTCGATACTTCGGACGAGTGGATCCGAACACGCACCGGCATTCGTGAGCGGCGGGTCGCGGCGGAAGGAGAGTTTTCGAGTGACTTGGCGGCGAAGGCCGGCGCCCGTGCGATCGAGGCTGCGGGTATTTCGCCCGACGACATCGACTTGCTGATCGTCGGAACCGTCACCGGTGACCAGCCGTTGCCTGCAACGGCCATGTATGTGAAGCGCAAAATCGGACTGCGAAAGGACTGTCCTGGGTTTGATTTGGCGGCGGCGTGTGCCGGGTTTGTGTACGGGCTTGCCGTGGGTGACCAGTTTATTCGTGGTGGCGGCGCGAAGTACGTCCTGGTCATCGGTGTCGAGCTCTTGTCACGCTTTTTAGATTTCTCGGATCGCACGACGTGTGTGCTTTTCGGTGATGGCGCGGGCGCAGCCGTGATTGGTCCGTCGTCACATGCACGTGCAGATGGTGCTTCGGCAGAGTTATTGTCCACGCATATCTATGCCGACAGCGAGTTGGCCGACGCGCTCACCATTCCGGCTGGTGGCTCCAAGAGGCCCGCGACACCAGCCACCGTTGCCGAACGAATGCACTACGTCCACATGGACGGTCGTCAGATTTTCAAGTTTGCTGTCAAAGCGTTGTCATCGGCGTCTCAGGTCGCGCTCGATGCCAATAACCTGCAAGCGAGTGACGTTGCTTGGGTGGTGCCGCATCAAGCCAATACACGCATTCTGGAGGCCGTGGGCGACCGCGTGGGCATCGCGATGGACCGCTTCTATATGAACATCGACCGCTACGGGAACACATCGAGCGCGTCGGCACCGATTGCGCTCGACGAAGCGGTTCGTGATGGCTCGATTCAAAAAGGTCAGCACGTCCTGGTGTGTGCGCTGGGTGGGGGCATCGCCTGGGGCTCCGCCCTCATTCGTTGGTAGGGTCTGGCACCCAGACCCTCTCGCCTTCGGCGATTCACCCAAGCTCCCCCGACCAGTCTTCGAGTCGAACGACCTTGTGCTGATAGCACAAGACGTTCTTTGTCTTCGACAGATAGCCTTACGCGGGCTCCTCGAGCTTTCCTCGCATGGCGCGCGACTCGCGCCACCTACCCAACGGATCCGTTCCCGATTTCGCTCCGAATTGAAGAGAACAGCAAATGAGGGTAGATGCAGCGGATGTTTGAGCTCAAAGACAGAGTCGCGTTGATTACAGGTGGGTCGCGAGGCATTGGCCGCGCGTGTGCAATTACGCTGGCGAAAGCTGGTGCGTATGTGGTCATCAACTACCAGGGCAATGAACTCGCGGCTGCCGAAGCGCTCGGGCTCGTCAAAGACGCGGGCGGCGACGGAGAGATTCGTCGCTTCAATGTGAGCAACCCCGATGACGTAACCGAAAACATCCAGGCCATCGCGAAAGACAAGGGGCGCTTCGATATCCTCGTGAACAACGCGGGCATCGCGCGCGACAACCTCCTCATGCGTGTGCGGGACGACGACCTCAACGACACCTGGGCCACCAACCTCAACGGCGCGATCTTCACGGCCAAGGCGGCCATTCGTCCGATGATGCGCGCAAAATGGGGGCGCATCATTAACATCTCCAGCGTTGTCGGTGAGATGGGCAACGCCGGACAAGCCGTGTATTCGGCCTCCAAAGCAGGCCTCATCGGTCTTACCAAGACGTTGGCACGTGAGTACGCGTCGCGCGGGATCACCGTCAACGCGGTGGCACCGGGGTTTATCGCCACCGACATGACGAAAGACCTCTCCGACGATGCCAAGAAGGGAATCGCGGACAAGACGCCCATTGGCCGCGTGGGAAATCCCGAGGAGATCGCAGCCGCTGTGCTCTACCTTGCGTCCGAAGAGGCGGGCTACGTGACCGGGCAGACCTTGCGCGTCAACGGCGGCCTCCATATGTAGCTCTGTTCCTGCCTCTTCGCGGCTACGCGTCACGAGCAGCGATTTGCATGTAGCAAATCGGCTCGTTTTGGCTGCGCACGCTCATCGGGCTGCCGTCGTGAACTTCGCCTCACTTTTCCGGTTCTTCGGCCAAAGCCTCATCGCGCGGCTCCGTGCAGGGGCGCTCAAGCTCAGAACAAACTGAACTCGCTCTGCGAGCACTGCGAAGAAAGTTGCACAGTTTTTGACGTTTTCGAGGCTGGCAAGCCGGGGCGAAAAGTCGTAGATAACGCGCCATGGATATCGAAGCCAAGGTTAAGGAAATCATCTCACAAGAGCTCGACGTGGACCCCAGCAAAATCGAAGCAGATGCCTCGTTCATGGAGGACCTCGGAGCAGACTCTCTCGCGCTCGTTGAGATGGTTCTCAAGTTTGAGACCGAGTTCAACATCGACATCCCCGACGAAGACACTGAAAAAATTCAGACCGTGGGCGATGCGATCAACTACGTAAAAGAAAAAGCAGCTTAACGGTTCTGTGGGAGACTTGCGGCGCGTCGTCATCACTGGAGTCGGTATCGTCAGTCCGTGTGGGCTCGACGCCGAAACGTCGTGGTCCAACATTCGCGCGGGTAAGTCTGGCATCGATAAGATCACCTTGTTCGATGCCGAGCAGTACGCTTGCCAAATCGCGGGCGAATGCACGGGCTTCGACCCTGAGCAGTACATCGAGAAGAAGCGTGTACGGGAGATGGCGCGCTTCATCCACCTTGCTGTCGCCGCGGGTGACGAGGCAATGAAGGACTCCGGACTCGGCGACTCGCCCATCGACAAAGACCGTATCGGCACGTTTGTCGGCGTCGGCATGTGCGGCCTCGAATATCTCGAAGACGTCGCACGCACGTTGTTTGAGCGCGGTCCTCGTCGTGTTTCCCCATACTTCATTCCGGCCGTCATCTCTAACCTTGCCCCGGGGCAGCTCTCGATGCGCCACGGGCTACGAGGGCCGAGTTATACCACGACGAGCGCATGCTCGTCGGGTGCGCATGGGATTGGCGAGGCCTTCAAATGGATTCAGCGCGGCGGCATGGACGCTGCGCTCGCAGGCGGCGCAGAGGCCGCAGTCACCGGGCTCGGCATCGCCGGCTTTACCGCGATGCGGGCGCTCTCAAAGCGCAACGACAACCCGCAAGCTGCGAGTCGACCCTTCGACGTCGGGCGTGACGGTTTTGTGATGGGCGAGGGGGCCGCCATTATGGTGCTCGAAGAGCGGGAGGCCGCGCTCGCGCGTGGCGCCAACATTCTCGCCGAGATCACGGGCTACGGCGCGACGGCCGACGCGCATCACCTCACGCAACCTGCGCCGCAGGGCGAGGGTGCACAGCGGGCGATGCGTCAATGCCTTGAGGATGCATCGCTCAGCGCCAACCAAATCGACTATGTCAATGCGCACGGTACATCGACGCCGCAGGGCGATGTGCAAGAGCTTACCGCGATCAAGTCGGTTTTTGGTGAACGCGCAGCACGTGGCGCGGACGGGCTTTGGGTTTCGAGCACCAAGAGCATGACCGGACATTTACTCGGCGCGGCGGGTGCACTTGAGGCGGCGCTTTGTGCGATGGCTGTGCGCGATGGTGTTGCGCCGCCGACCATCAATCTCGACGAGCCTGACCCTGCGTCTGAGGGCATGGAATTGGTCTCGGGCAAAGCCAAAGAGCGCGAGCTTCGCCACGTGCTGACGAACTCGTTTGGCTTCGGAGGCACGAATGTTTCACTTTCGATCAGTGCTCACGAGTAGGTTGCGGTGAGCGCTCAAGCCAAGGTACGCGTCGCGATCGGAGCTGACCACGGTGGGTTTGAGTTCAAAAACCGAGTGGGTGACTGGTTGCGCGAACGTGGTCACGAGGTCCTCGATTTAGGGACCAATGGCGCAGACTCGGTCGACTACCCCGACTTTGCACACGCTTGCGCAGAAAGGCTGATCGCTGGAGAGGCGGACTTGGGCGTGCTCATCTGCAAAAGCGGCGTTGGCATGAGCATGGCCGCCAACCGGCATCGCGGCGTGCGCGCTGTGCTTTGCAGTGAGCCGTTTTCCGCTGAGATGTCGCGCCGCCACAACAACGCGAATATGCTTTGCATGGGCACTAACGTTGTGGGTGAGGGCCTCGCGTTGCGTATCCTCGATGCGTTCCTCGGGGCCGAGTTCGAGGGTGGCCGCCACGAGCGCCGCATCAAAAAAATTGAGCCGTGACCGATCGGGCCAAAAACAAGTTATTGTTCCGCAAGGAAACGGAGCGCTACAACTTCAAGTGCGAGTGCCAGGATTGCGTGTTCTATGAGGCACAGAAGACGCGCTGCTCGCACGGCTACCCGACGTTGGCAGAACGACGACTCACCGAAGCGTCCCCGCTCGTCGACATCTTCTGCAAAGAGTTCAGCGTGATGTGATGCGCAGTGTCGTTTGTCAGAACTTTGTGGCGACGTAGAGGTTGATGACGGGGCCGCCCATCTGGCGGCGGACGTGCATGATGCCGCCAGCAAACGCCGCACCGACATACCAAGTGGGGATGAACTGGTAGTCGCCCTCGAGGGTGAAGGCGACATAGCTCGTGCCATTGCCCATCCCGGTAATGGTTTCATGATAGGGCGCGTCGCCGTTGCCCAGTGGGTGCGCGCCGCTAAAACGAAGGCGTGCCGCGATGCGCGAAGAAAATGCGTAGCCGCCTTCGAGACTCCAACGCAGCACATCGTCGAAGTTTTGGGTTCGGTACGCATAAGAAGCAGACGCAGCGGCGTAAAAGTCGTCCCAACCACGCCCGATAGACAGCACAGGTTCAAACTCGAGGCTGCCGCGGCCAGGGCGCACCTCGGCAACGCGTTCGGTGCCGGAATAGATCGGCGTGCTTCGGGTGCTGGCCAGGGGGACAGAGACGAGCATTTCAAAGGCAGCCGCCCAGCGTCCTTCTTGCAGAAATTGATAGCGTAGGCCGAGCGTCGGATCGCCTGGGGTGACGCGTGTTTGGCTTTGCCCCGTGCCGTCATCGCCCAAAGCGAACACGCGCAGGAGATCGGTATTGACGACCAACGTGGTGCCTTCGCCGAGCCCGAGCTCACCGTAGAAATCGAGCCGCAGTTCGTGGTGAGAGCCGACATCATAGGTGTTGCCGTCCCCATCGTGGTACCCGGTGCCCGGCAGCCAGCGTAGCCCAAGCTTCGCGAAGCCGTGGCCTTCGGCCGGTGACCATGCGCCCGCGCGCGCCGTGTTGTTGAGGCTCGTGAAGACGACGAGCGCGAAGCCGAGGATGCGCAAGACCCTTCGGGTCACTGTCCAAGTGTGGCAAGCTCGCGCAGTGAGATCGAAAACAGCCCTGTTCGCGTTGCTCGGCTCCATGGCGACCCTCTGCGTAGCATGCGACGACGACCCGCCGCCACCGCCGCCGCCACCGCCGCCACCGCCGCCACTCGAACCCATCATGGCGCCGCAGGCCGTTGCTTCGACGAGCAGTTATGACTTGGTCGCGACCGATGCCGGCGCGCTTCTTTTTTTCTCGCCACCGCCTTCGGGTGGCGAAGGAATCTTCGTGGTGCCGCTTGGACCCGGTGGAAAAAACCTAAGCCCAGCGAAACAAGTGGTCGAGTTCAAGAAGAAGCGAAGGGGTTCACTCGCTCAGATTCCAAAGTCTGTTCCCGCACTCGACGCAGAGTCGAAGGGCGGAAAGATCGCACTCGCTTGGATCAGCGAACACAACCTCGACATGGAGGTCGCTGCGGCACTCGGAGATGTTTCAACGCTCAAGTTTTCGAAGACCGCAACCTTGGTGCGGGACCTTCCCGTTGAGATGCCACGCAACGAAGCGCAGGTTCGAGCCGCACTTTCCGACACCGGCCAAGTTGTCGTGATGGCGCGTGGTCAGGACACACGATGCCCCGACTCGGGGACGAGTAAAAAATGCGCGACCTTTCTTACCGGTTCCCTCGAAGGTGCCTCGTTCCGGTCGAGAATGCCGCTCGTGGTTCCCGAACCGTGCACGCGTCCCCTGACGCAGGGCGTGTTCTTTGCCCAGTCTTGGTACTACGGCGTGTGCTCGGAGGGCTCTGGACAAGCGAAGACGACCGTTTACGCGATCACGTTTGAACCCGAGTACGCAGAAGCCCATTCGGTGGAGTCCGCGAGCGACGGACTCGACCTCGTGCGAGGGCCCGACGGCGTGATCGCCCTCGATGCCAGGACCGGCGCGCACGCTGCGACGCGTATCGGCAGCGGGGACCGCAACAATGTGCACTGGCCGAGTGCCAGTCGCGGGATCTTCTGTGACGGTGAGTCGCCCGTGATTCACCTCTCACGCTCTGAGAAAAAGGACGCACCGACCCTGGTTCGAAAAACGCTTTCCGGGCCAGAATCGGGCATCGGTCCATGGCTGCCCGCGAAACTACGTAAGAAGCCTTATGTGCGCGC
Source organism: uncultured Polyangiales bacterium (assembly GCA_964487255.1). Taxonomy (GTDB): domain Bacteria; phylum Myxococcota_A; class Polyangia; order Polyangiales; family CAZAQV01; genus CAZAQV01. The sequence continues at coordinate 105,480 of CAZAQV010000012.1, forward strand.
CGTGTGGACCGGCGAGGCCTTGCTCGTCGCCGACATGGCCGCCGGCGAGATACGCCTCTCACGCCACCAATGCCGCGAAGGCGTCCTGAAGCGTACGGATATTTGAGTTGTGGTAGGTTCGAGGAACCGCCATGACAGACCTTTTTCAGAACCTGCCGGACCGCGTGACCGTGTACGAGGTGTCTCCTCGAGACGGACTACAGAATGAGGCGGTTACTGTGCCGACAAACGGCAAGCTGCGCCTCATAGAAGCGTTGATCGCGTCGGGCCTCAGCCGCATTGAAGTATCGAGCTTCGTCTCGCCCAAGTGGGTGCCGCAACTTGCCGATGCGGAGCAAGTGGTCAGTCGTATCGAGAAGCGCGAAGGACTTCTGTGCGCTGCGCTTTGCCCGAACCGGCGCGGTCTTGAGCGCGCGCTCAGCACAGGGATCGATGAGATTGGTGTTTTTCTTTCCTCGAGCGAGACGCACAACCGCAAGAACGTGAACAAGTCGATCGACGAGACCCTCAACGTGTTCGCCGACTTTGTACCCGAGGCGGTCGACAAGGGGCTTCGCGTACGGGGATATGTGTCGACGGTTTGGGGCTGCCCATACGAAGGCAAAATCGATCCAGCTCGAGGTCTCGCCATCGCCAACCGACTTCTCGAGCTCGGCTGCTATCAAGTTTCGCTCGGTGACACGATCGGTGTTGGAAACCCGCGGCAGACGCGAGACATCGTTCAGCTCTTCCTTTCGGAGATCGACGCCGAAAAGCTGGCGCTGCATCTTCACGACACGCGCGGCACGGCGCTTTCGAACGTTATCGTCGGGCTCGAACTTGGGATTCGTACCTTTGATGCGTCCGTGGGCGGTCTCGGGGGTTGTCCCTACGCGCCGGGCGCTGCCGGCAACTTGGCGACCGAGGACTTGGTCTACACCCTTCATGGCATGGGGGTCGAAACGGGGGTCGACCTGGAAAAACTGTGGGAAGCAGGGCAGGTTGCCGAGGCTGTCGTCGGTCGTGAGCTGCCCGGCAAGGTTCATCGCGCGGGCGTTCGCTCGCTGCGGCAGTGAGACAAGTTCGACGTGGCATTGCGCGCTACCACGCGGTAATCTGCCAGCATGTTGACTGCGATGTTGCTGGCCACGCCGCTGTTTGGGCTTTCCCTTACGCCGCCCGATATGGCGTCACTCAACCTACGCCTGAATTCTCAGATCTTCGCGCAGCCGCTCATCGCGTCGCCGCTGCTTCCCCAAGACGACTGGGACGAGGACTGGGAAGAAGAAGAGGAAGAGGAAGCCGCCGAGCCTAAGAAGGCTGAGCCCGAGACGCTTGAGCCCAAGCCTGCTGACAAAGACGACGAGTGGGAGGAAGAAGCGGACAAAAAAGAGGAGACCGCTGAGCCACCACGGGACAAGGGGCCCACTCTGTCAAAGGAAGAGTATGCAGAACAGGTTCAAACCCGCTCGGATCTCAGCGACATCCATCGCGTCATGGGCATTGCGACCTGGGGCGCGATGACGGCGACGCTCGTTGGTGGGACCATCCAATATTACAATCTCTATGGTTTCGGTTCGGGAATCGATAACAATCCCTGTGTTGAGGGCAGCGCGATTTTTGGGCAGGGGCAGTGCTCCGGCACGCCGTGGCTCCACCTTGGTGGTGCACTTGTCACGACGGCCCTCTACTCCACGACCTTCGCGCTTTCTCTTGCCATGCCTGACCCCAACGACCTCGCCAACGGCAAGGGCGAGTACGCCGACAAACTGAGCCTCCACAAGACGCTGCGCTGGGTTCACTTCGCGGGCATGCTCGCGCAAATGGGCCTCGGGCTTTTGATCGCCAATAGCGAAGTGATCGGTCTCGACCGCGCCAACGACTACGGGACGTTGCAGGCGCTATCCACGGTACACCTCGGAGTGGGGCTGGTGACGTGGGGCGCCCTGTCATGGGCCGGCGCGCTATTCACATTTTGAACGCCCGATCCGCGTCGCGATGAGACCAGCGAGAGCGAGAAGCACTGTGCTATTTGCACAGGGCTTTGAATCGAGCGAGAGACGAAGAGCCAGAAGTATCGCGCTCGACGCGCCTCAGATCGCGATTGAGATGTGTGCTTGAACACACGGAACAAGGCGCCGCTTGCGAACTCCCGGTGAATGGGCAGTTCTATCATGTGCCGCAAAAAAGGGGCGATCTGCACGTCATCGGCTCTGGTGATCGAGCGGTCGATCACGATACTCTCCTTGGCAATGTCGAGCGACACGAATGACCCCAAAGTCGAGTTCGAAACGCGCCTCCGCGAGGCGCTCAGCAACCCCTGGGCCGAGGGCGTAGATGGGCGGCTCATGGAAGCAGTCTCCGCACTCGGTGACACGAATCGAGCCCCGCTCGTGCGACGCGTTGCGGACGCGAGGCAGGTCCGTGCCAGTTTGCGCGATCACATTGCGGTTGAACTGCTGATGCGTGTGGAGCTCGCTCTTCGTGAAGGCGACGCCGAAGGGGAGCGCGCCAAGCTTCTGCGCGAAATCGCGCGTGTGCGCCACGAGCACTTGGTCGACAACACAGGCGCACTCGAGGCGTATCACGAGGCGCAGAAGCTTGAGCAGGACATCGAGGTTGCGGGGCGGATCGCACACTTGCAACAGATGACCGACAACTGGAAAGAGCTCGGAGCTCGCTTTGCCCGCGAGTCCAAGAATGCGCCCATTCCAAGTATGGCTGCTTCGCTCACACTTCGTGCGGCGTCGCTCGCATGGCAGTATCGCTCACCTCGTCCCGCCAATGTCGCCAAGCTGTTCGACGCAGCGGCGACCGCAGACCCAGCGAACATCTCGATTATCGAGGCCTATTTGCACGTGTTAAGAACACACGAGGAGTGGGCGCGCTTTGTTGAAGTGGCGCAAAACGCATCGCAGGCGGTCCGCACGGACGCGGAACGCACGTCGCTGCTGCTCAAGGCAGCACGCGCGTCGGGTTACTTCGCAGGCAATCCCGGCACCGCGGCCGAGCTGTTCGAGAGCATGCTTGAGGAGGTCCCCGGCCAACCGGACGCGCTAGGCTTTTTGGCCAAGCACTACGAGTCGGAAGAAAAGTGGGATCAGCTTGCAGAGATCTACAAGCGGCAGCTTGCGTTGCCGCACGAACTGGACGAAGAGCGTCGTATCCTATCTGCCCTCGGACAGCTTTACTGGCTCCAGCTCGGGGACAATGATGCCGCCAGGGAGCATTTCGAGCGCTTGCTCAACCTCGATGCCAGCGCAAACGACGCGCTGTCGTTCTTCGAGGAGCAGCTGTCGGGGTCGGACCCGGAGCGGCTGGCGAAGCTCTACGCATCAGCGGCCCGTTCCGTCGATGACACTGAGCGGCGCGTTTCGCTCCTCGCGCGGGCCGCAGAGCAGTACGAGTCCGCAGAGGATGCCGAAGCAGCAAAGCAGGCTTGGAGCCGGGTGCTCGAACTTGACCCGCAGCACCAAAAAGCGCTCGCTGCGGCGGGCATTCCCGGCGAGGCGCTCGAAGGTTGGCGTGGCGATGCGGCGCAGCTCGATGCCGCCGCTGCGCTTCAGACCTACGCCGAGAACCTCGAGGAGTTCGAGGCGGACGACTACGCGAAAGCCCGCTCACTGGCATCGCAAGTGTTTGCGAACGAGCCGACAGACGAGGCCGCGCACGAAGCGCTCATGTCGATTTATGAGCATGGGGGGCGCTGGAAAGACGTGGCCGAACACCTGCGCGCGCGCGCGACGGCGATGGCGGACGAAAAGCGAAGTGCAGAAACTTGGTCCGCGCTTGGCGTTGTGGCCGAAGATAAGCTTGACGACTCGGCGCTTGCGCGAGAGGCGTTCGAGCACGCGCTGGCCGCTGACACGGAGAACCTGGTCGCCCTGGCCCGCCTCGACCAGCTCCTTCAGCGGACGGGCGATGCAGAGGCTCGCGCCACCATGCTCGAAAGACGGGTCGGCGACTCGCCGGTCGAAGAGGATGCGCCGTTTTTGCGACAGTTGGCGGTACTCTGCGCGGAAGACCTCGGGGACCATGCGCGCGCGATGCGCGCGTGGAAGACGCTGGTGACGCTAGACCCGACTGACGCGCAGGCGCGCGCCGAACTGATCAAGTCAGCCGAGCGCGCCGAGGACTGGTCCGAACTCGTCTTTGGCCTCTCTCAAGTCGCCGACAACGCCGAGCAAGCGGAGCGGGCTCAGGCGTTCTCACAGATTGCGCGTGTGCAGCGCAAGCGGCTCGGCGATGCCGAAGCTGCTCGTTTGGCGTGGCAAAAAGCGCTCGAGATTGACCCGGGGCAAGAAGAAGCACGTCAGGGTCTCCTTGAGCTTGTGACGCACGACCTCGATTGGGAGGCGCTGGAAGTCTTGCGGGGTACCGGAGATGGGCAAGGTCGCGTGGCGCAGGTGATGGAGCGCGCCGCTGAAGCGCGCGAGGAAACCGACGCTGCGATCGCCTTGGCAACGCGCGCTGCGGAGATCTACGAAGCCGAACAGGACGCTCCGGGAGCCGAACGCGCCTGGTCCGTGGTGCTCACCAAAGACCCAGAACACGAGGGTGCCAAAGCGGCCATGGAGGCTGCGGATAAAGCCGCGCAGGCCGAGGCCCGCGCGGAGCTTGAGGCTCGTCTAACTGAACTCGCGGAAAAGACAAAAAAAGCACGCGGAAAGAACCGCATCAAGCTTCTGCAAGAGCAAGCCGATATCGCAGAGCATCAGTTGCGTGACGATCGTCGAGCTTTCGAGTTGCTCGTCGAGATCTGGCGCAAAGACGCCGACGCCGACGCGGGCTTGGAGCGTCTACGCAACTGCGCGCGCCGCTTGGGTGACGAGAGTCGGTTGGTCGAAATCATGCTCGAGGCGGCGGCCGACTTGGGTGGACGAGAGAGAAGCCGGCTTCGTTTGCGAGCTGCAGAGGTGCTTGATGTTGAAGGTTCTCAACCCGAAGCTGCAGCCAAAGCATACGCGGACGTCCTTGAAGACAACGAAGCCGTTGCCGAGTTGCGCGGTGAAGATGTTGCTCGTGCTGCCCAATCGCTGCAGAGACTTGCGAGGGAGCTCAACGACTCCGTTCTGCTGCGCAAGGCGCTGGTTGCGGAGGCTTCGTTTGGCGAGGATGTCGAGCATCGGGACGCGTTGTTGCGTGAAGCAGCGCAGCTTGCCGTCGAAGATAAGGATATCGATGCAGCGCTTGCGATCACACAACAGCGCGTCGAACTTCAACCGGACGCGATAGGTCCGCTTCGTGCGTTGGCCGCGCAGCAGGAGGCGGCCGGACGCTGGGAAGACCTGTCAGGCACCTTGCTCCAACAGGCGAAAGCTGAGCAAGACCCGCAAACCGTTCGCGACCTTTGGTTACGGCGTGCGAAGGTGTTTGCTGAGCAACTCGGGGACATCGGGCAGGCAGGCGCCACGCTCGAGGCCTACACGCAAGAGCACGGCCCCGACACCCAGATTCTTGAGCAGCGATTGGTATTTTTCCGCCAGGCCGAGGACTGGGAAGCCTGCATCGCCTCGTTGCGGGCCCTGGCAGAACACGCTTCGGATGCGACGGCCAAGGCCGACTATGCGGTTTCCGCCGGTTCGCTCCTCAGCGAACATCTCGATCGTCCGGGTCAGGCGATCGAAATGTACGAAAGGGCGCTGGCCTCCATTCCAGAACACCAAGAGGCCGCCGCGGCGCTCGTGACGCTTCTCTCGCACGAGAGCAAAGAGATCAAAGCGCGTGCGGCATCGGTTATCCAGGACACGCCGTCTTTGCGGCAGGACCCGGCGATGTACCGTCGAGTGCTTGAGGTGCTCGCCGAATCGGGCACCGGCGATGAAGCGATCGCCGCACTCTCCGAGGCTGCGCGGCTTGCGGGGCTCGAGGGTGATGACAATGCCGTCTTCGAACTTCGAGCGCGACTGTTGCGCCGACTGGCCGGTGGGCCCACAGACTTGGCCGATCATCTCGACGATGCGCGCAAGGCTGCGCAGCGGGCGGGGCGCACTGCCGACTACGTGACACTCCTGCGCGACGTGTCTGCGGAGGTCGTCGATGGCAGCCTGCGACAGAAGCTTTGGTGGGAGATTGCGACCCTCAGCCGTGACGAACTTGACGACGCCGAGACTTGTCGCATTCACCTAGAGAAACTCGTTGAGTCTTACCCCGACGACGAGCGTGCGCTTTCTACTTTGCGCGAGCTGCTCATCGAAGCGGAGGACTGGGACGGCTTGGCGGTGCTTCTCGAGCGTGCCGTGCCGCTCGCCGACGACGACAACAGACGCGTCGCGCTAGGCGAAGAGCTTGCTGCCGTGTTTGAGCAGCATTTGGAGCGCCCGGCTGACGCTATCCGTGTCATCGAGGGGCTGTCGGACGATGGGCATTTTCGGGGCGTATGCGACTCTTTGGCGCGCTTGTATCGCAACCAAGGTCGCTGGGAGCAGCTTTCCACCGTCCTCGATCGCCAACTTGAGGAAGGTATCGGCGACCCGGTGGAGCTTCATTACGGACTCGGCATGCTCGCCAAGGACCACCTGGACGAACCGGCGCGCGCACTGCGGCACTTTTCGGACGTTGTCGCGCTCAAGCCCGACCACGAGCCGACCGGGCAAGCGCTTCGTGAGCTGCTCGACGTTGCACTCGTTCGCGCCGACGCCGCGAAGCTTCTTGACCCGTTCCTCGTGCAATCGATGGACTGGCAGACCCTTAGCGAGGTGCTTTCGATTCGCATCAACGAAACGGTCGAGGCCACAGAGCGCGCAGACTTGCTTCGTCGCCGCGCAGAGCTGCTTGAGCAAAACCTCGACGAAAAGGACGAGGCGCTGCGCGTCTACGCCGACTTGCTGGGGCAATCGCCTGAAGATGAGATGACACTCGAAGCGCTTGGCCGCTTTGCGAACGACGAGCGCATGGCAGCGCGCGTCGCGGCGGTGGTGGCCCGGGTCGCGGACGAAAGCGATGCACCTGACGCGGTCAAGGCGCAGCTCGCTACTGTCGCTGCCGGTATCTACGAGCGCAAGCTCAAAGAGCCGGCCAAAGCTGCCGAGCTATTCGAAAAGGCGTGGCAGTGGCAGCCCGACCTCGGCGCCCAACGCGAAAACCGCGAGCGGTCGCTTAAGGCGAGCGGCTCGTACGAAGCGTTGGCAGACTTCTATCGCGAACTCCTGGGCCGTGACATTGGCGATGAGGACCGCGAGGACATTTTGCGCAACCTTGCCGAAGTCTTGTCATCGGAGATGGGCGACGTCGACGGTGCGCTCGATGCGTGGAGCGAAGTGGTTTCGCTGCGGCCCGAGGACGAGGCTGCATTCTCGGCGGTCGAGTCGATCTTGCGCGAGGCCAAACGCCACGAGGCTCTGGTCGAACACTTGCTAAGCGGCGCCTCGAACACCGCAGACGAAGAGCGCGCGGCAGACCTGCGCTACCGCGCTGCGAAGGTCTTGGTCGATCCGATCAAGAACCTTGCGCGCGCAACCGAAGTGCTCGCTGAACTGTTGGCAGCCTCGCCTGAGCATCGAGAGGCATTTGGGCTGGTACAAAAGCTGGCGCCCAACTGCGAACCCGCCGAGCTGCTGCTGCTCGATCTGTATCGTCGCGACGAGCGCTGGAAAGAATACGTGCGATTGCAAAGCGATCGGGCCGAACGACTCGAAGGCGATGCCAAGCGACAGCTCCTCGCCGAAGTGGCGCGCGATGCCGAAGAGAAGCTCGGCGACGGTAAGCTTGCCTTTGGCACATGGTCGAAACTGTTGATCGATGACCCCGCTTACGAGCAAGCGCGTGCGGAGGCGCGGCGCCTCGCTGAGGCGCAAAAGGGCCAACTTCGCTACGTGAAGTTGCTTGAGCAGTGCAGCCGCAAGACCGACGACGCGGCCTTGAGTGGCTCGCTTCTGCGCGAGGCCGCGAGCATTTACGACGGCGCGCTGGGTGATCCGCGTTCTGCCATCAAGTTGCTCAAAAAAGCGCTCGATGCGGCGCCGGGCGATATGGAAGTCGTCGAGCAACTTCAGGGCCTCTACATGATGGTGGGCGATTGGCGAGGTATCGTTAGCGTCTTCGCCGTACGGGCCGAGAACGAAAGTGACCCCGACGAGAAGGCTTCCCTTCATTACCAACGTGCTCAGCTTCTCGAAGAGCAGCTGAACGACAGCCGTGGTGCGCTTGAGGGCTACTGGGCGGCGTTCGAGGCCGCCGAGCGAGCCGACGATGACGTGCTGAGCGCGCTTGAGCGCCTGACCGAAGCGCGTCGCGACTTTCGTCGCCAGCGACAGGTTCTCGACGAGCAACTTTCGCGCGCCGAAGATCCCGAGCGTGTTGCCAGTCTTGCCTTGCGTTTGGGCGACCTGGCGGTCGGTCCGCTGCGCAGCCCAGATGAGGCTGTTGGCTACTACGAACGGGCCCGCGAGATCGACCCCGACGGTGAGGCCATCGACAGGCTGGCGAAGCTCTACGAGCAGCGCAAAGATTGGGACGCATGGATGGGTCTCGTCGAGGCGCGTGTGCAGAATTTGGGCGATGACGAGGCCGCCGCACTCATATCGAAGGCAGCACAAACGGCGCAGCGTCGTCTCAACGATTCGCGACGGGCGATGATGCTCTACATCGACCTTTTGCGTCGCAGTCCGGGCGACACCAAGGCCCTTCGCGCGCTGCTCGACTTCTGCAAAGACGAAACGTTGGTCGAGGAACTTGCGCCTATCTTGGAGCCTGAACTTGAACGTCTTGAGCGGTGGAACGAACTGGTGGACGTCATCACACGTGCCGCTGCGCTCAAGGACGAAGAAGCACAGAACAACGCACTTCTGCGCGTTGCCACCATCCACGAGCATATGCGCAAAGACACCGGTGCAGCGTTTGAGGCGCTAAGCCGCAACGCAGAAAGCGGCAACGCCAGTCCGCGCGTGCTCAGCGAGTTCTTCCGTCTTGCCGAGCAGACAAAGTCGTACCCGCGACTTTGCCGCGCGCTTGAGAAGGTGATCGAACGGACCGACGACGAGGCCGAGAAGGTCGCGCTGCTCCACAAGCTTGCAAACGTACGCGAACACAACATGCGACGGATGCAAGGCGCGGTGGACGCGTACGAAGAGATCCTCAAGATTCGACCTGACGCAGAGGCGATGGCGGCACTGGAGCGAATCTATGCCCAGACGCGCAAGTGGAAGGACCTGGTGCCCGTCTATGAGCGTCAGCTCGAGTCGGTGGAGAGCTCCGAAGATCGGATTGAGCTCCTGCATCGACTTGCGGAGGTACAAGCCGATAAGCTCAATGACGGTGACGCTGCGGCAGCGAGCTATGCCAAAGTACTGGAGATTCAGGTCGGCGAACCACGCGCGATCGAAGCCTTGGAGAAGCTCTTGCGGACCAAGGCATACGATGCCGCCGCTGAGGCGCTTGCCTCAAGCTACGACGCGATGGGCGAACTCGAGAAGGCAGCTGCGTTGGCACTGACGCGTGCGACGCGCGAACGTGACGAAGCCAGAGCGGCCGAGCTCTTTGTCGGTGCGGCGCAACGTCTGGAAAAGGTTGGCGACAGCGAGCGCGCACTCGCGGCTTACATGGATGCAGTGGAGCGTGCTCCAGGCGACGAAACGCATTGGGACGCACTTGAGCGGCTTTGTGCCGGCGCCGAAGATGCACGCAAGCTCCAGGCTTGGTCTGCCAAGCTGCTCAAGAAGATCGGTCGCTCCCACCCCGAGGCGGCCTACGATGCGCTGATTCGTGTCGCGAAGTGGCACTTCGCGATATTCGGAGACATGGCGCGCGGTGACGCGCTGCTCGTCGAAGCGCTCGCCGACAAGCCTAAGCGACCTGAGGCGCATCTGCTTCGGTTAGAGCGATTGCGCGCCGCTGACAAACATGCGGAGGTTGTCGAGGCGCTCCAAGAGTACGCCAAGGCCAACGCGCAAGAGCGCGAGAACCTTTTGCGTGAAGCCGCCGAGCTTGCCAAGGCGCACCTGGGCGCCGAGGAGCGCATCCCGGTGCTTACGGCGCTCCATCGTACGGCTTCAGACGACATTGAAACAATGCAGGCGCTGGCCAAGGCGTACGAAGAGCAGGGTAGTTCGCGCCAAGAGATGTCCATGCTCGACAAGATTGCCAATACAGCGGATGGGCCAGCCAAGACGGAGGCGACACGTCGCATGGCGGAGCTTTATGCAGGGCCGCTTCGTCAGCCTAAACGTGCGGAGCCTCTGCTCCGCGAAATCCTCGCGAAGGTGCCCGACGACAAGCAGGCTGTGGCGGCTCTTGAAGGTATCTACGAAGGATCGAAACGCTGGAAGGAGCTCAAGTCGCTACTCGAGTCCCAGTTGCCCCTTCAGGATAGCGAGGACGAGCGTATCGAGATTCGCATCAGACTTGCGGGTGTGAGCGAGCGTGGTCTGCGCGACCCGGACGGGGCGATCACCCAACTCAAGGAAATCTTGAGTCTGCGTCCCGGTGACGAAAAGGCGGTCGAGGAGCTCGGGCGCGTGATGAGCGCCCACAAGCGTTGGGACGACCTTGCGTGGTTCTTGTCCGACCAGGCGCAGGGCGCAATCGATGCGGGCAACACGCAGGACGCCATCACCTACCGGCTCGAACTCGCGCGCCTTCGCCAGAATCACGGCACGCGAGACGAGGCGATTCCGGCCTACCAGTCGGTCCTTGAGCTCGACCCCAGTCACATCGAGGCTCGCTACTCGATGGGGCAGCTTTACGAAGAGGCGCGTCGCTTGGGCGACGCGATGGAAACCTACGAGCAGATTCTACGCGAGCAGCCCGGACACATCGATGCCATGCGTGCCTTCGGCCGGGTGGCTGCGGAGTTATCGGAGCACAAACGGCTTCTTGCCACGCTCTCGTCGATGCGCGAGTCGGTGCAGGACCCGGAGGCTCGCCGCGAGGTCGACAAGTCGCTTGCTCACGCTGCCGCTGCGACGGGGGACAACGCACGCGCGCTTGAGCTTGCTCAGGCGGTGTTCCAGGCTGATGAGACTGATACTGAGGCGCTCGGTCTGGTCTGTGACCTCTACGTGAAGACGGGACGAGCCGAGGAGGCGATTCCGTTGCTCCGAAAGATGGTGGCATCTTTTGGCGCTCGGCAGCGCAAAGAGGCGTCGCATTACAACTACTTGCTCGGTCGGGCGCTTGAGGCCAAGGGCGATACGCGCGCGGCGATCGAGAAAGTCGAGCAGGCCCACAAGGCAGACTTGACTTCGATCATGTTTCTCAAGGAGCTAGCGCTGATGTCGCTGCGCCATGGCGACCGGGCTCGTGCCCAAAAGTCGCTTCGGGCGCTTCTGCTTCAGAAACTTGGCCCCGAGGACGGCATCACCAAGGCCGATGTGTACTTCCACTTGGCTGATCTGCACGCCAAGCAACGCGAGGGCACAAAAGCCAAAGCGATGGTCAACCGCGCCTTATCCGAAGATCCGGAACATGCGCAGGCCAAACAGCTCCAAGCGCAGTTGTAGCTACTTGTCTTGGTGGACGGGGAACTTGGGCGTGGTGCCGTTCTTGGCAAGCGCCTTCTTGCGCTTGGAACCGGCCTTCTTGGACTTGAGTTCGCGCTTGCGCTTGGTCTGTTGTGTCGAGGAAGCCATGGTTTCTCCTAAAGCTGGGCCACGGAGCCTAGATCCAGCCTCTCTCCACGTCAAATCCCCCATACGTCTAGCGAAGAACCAGGGAGCCTGGTGTGATGAGGGTGCGGAGCCCGAGAAAGCGGATTTGCTACATGCAAATCCCTGGTTTCGAAGCGTAGCCGCGAAGAACCAGGGATTAATGCAGCGTGTGGGTCTTACCCTCAAACTCGACGGTTGGGATGCTGACGTCGCCGGTCTGCCGAGCAGGGAGCAAGATCGTTGTGGTCTGCTCACCGTGCGTCGAGGTCTGTCCACCGCTGGTACTCTCGAGCCCGGGCTCGCTGCTCATGATGGGGCGCAGCGGAACGACCTCCGTGGGGGATTGTCGAGCCTCCTCTTCCTCCCAGCGCGCGAGCTTGGCGCGCGTGCGTCGGCGCTTGCGCATATAGCCGAAGAGGATGACGACAAAGCCGAGCGCCCAGATACCGCCACCCGATAACAGCAGTGGTAGTCCGGCGAAACGGTCGTGCTGAACTTGTCGCCACTCGCGCTCAAGGTATTGCAGGCTCACCCCGTAACTTTTGCTGACTGCAGATTCGAAGGTCTCGCCCTCGCGCAGCCGCTCTAGCAGCTTGGCGAATTGCGTCTGGTCTTGCTCGCCGTCGAGCATATGCGAGACGAACGAAGCGCTCTGGGCGTACGCCAACGTGACCTGGTGCTCGAGTCGCGGAAAGCGGGCCGAGAGCCTTTGAAGCGGGATGAGTTCTCCTGCCCAGGCTGCGACGGCCATCTTTTGGAAGCGCTCAAGGCTGGCCTCGTCGGCCAGGTGGATGGCAACGCCTTCGGTAAACCAGCGCGGAATATCAGCGGGCCGTCCGTCCTTGCCGAGGGTGGCGCGATAGAGGGCGAGATGAGCCATTTCATGGACGAAGGTCTTGTCGAGTTTGGTGCCGTCGGGCGCTGCGGCGTGGGATAGCGCCAACACCATGATCCCGCGGCCGGGGTAGGCCACGCCGATGGCGCCGGGAGGGGGCGGCAAATCTGCTGGTGCCAGACGACGCATCTCCTCGGCATCGCGGCCGACACGCACCTCGATATTGTCGGCAATGCGCGTGCCAAAGATGTTGCTCAGCCGCTGCCACTGTTGGGTCCAAGAGTACTGTAGCGGCCGCACCGCCGATGCCGTGCGACGGTGAAAGCGCCAGGTCACCGACCCGCGCTTCTCGACCTGAAAGCCGCTGGGAGCACGCCAGTTCTGGTCCTGCGCATGCACATTGTCCGCGGATGCTGCCAGCCACACGGTGGTTGCGGTAGTCAGGCAGAGGATGAACCGAGCCAACAAGAGCACTTCTCTCTTAGTGTAGCGCCGTCGGGCGCGGTTGACACCCACGTTCTCGAAGCGACATGGAGTGTTGGAAAACACAAAATCGCTTTGTTTTTTGGAAAGAATGCCCAAGAAACAAGACGCGTCGGGTTCAGCGAGCGCGCGCAGACGCTTTACGTGTCTTCTTTTCGTGCTCCGGCCAGATGAAATAAGGGGCTGGGTTGCGGGCCCAACCACGGGTACGCCACTCGAAATGAAGATGAGGTGCGCCCGCGAACCCCGTCTTTCCGATCTCGGCGATCTTTTGCCCGCGTCGAACGTAGTCGCCGGGTGCGACGACCGTGCGTTCGCAGTGCGCGTAAAACGTCGTGCTGTCGTCCTGGTGTAAAATCATGACGGCGTTGCCGTAGCCAGTGATCGCGTTGTCGCTGAACACAACCAAGCCGCCTCGGGCAGCGACGATATCCGAACCACGGTCCGCGCCAATGTCGATGCCGAGGTGTTTGCGATGCTTGAGCGAGCCCTTGCGCACCCGTCCAAAACCGCGTCCCCGCCGACCGTCGGGAACGGGGAAGGTCAGGCGCGGGTTCGCATCTGTATTTTTGGCAGCTTTGAGCCACGGCTCGATGGCCGGGTGAAGTCGAAGATGAAGCGCAACCGCACGGTGGCCGAGTGCAAGCCGATCCGCAAGCGCGAGCGATGGGCCTTGCGGTTCGGCGACGATGCGCCTTCCCTGGCAATGATTTCGGTAACCGCCTTGCGTTCGACAACGAGGCGGCATGCGCGTGCGCCAGCGTTTCGGTTGAAGGGGCATGCGGTCCGCGGCGCCGCTCAGCCAGCGCTCAGGAACGTGCTCTTCGAGGTAAACCTGTGGAAGGGCTTCGGGTGCCTCACCAACGAGCGACGCGAGCGAGGGCTCATCGGCGGATACGTGGGCGGAGCTTGCGAGCAGAGCGAACGCGATACCGCAGGACTTTAAAGTTGTGGCAGCGTTGCGCCGCAGGATGTTGAGTTGACTTCTAGCTTTCAGCACAGAGACCAAGAATACGATTGTCGTTTGTACGCGAACAAGCGTTCCATTGCGCAAACCCCTATTTTCGTAGGCGAAACACACAGGTTGTAGGGCGTGCGTCCTACCTGTGTGTCCACGTTAAGGGATGGACTTAAGCTCGATGCGCATCAAGCAAAGGCCTTGCGCGGGTGCTGTTTCACCCGCTTGAGGACGGGCGCCACCGGCCAGCAGTGCGCGAACGTGCTCGACACCCATACGCCCGCGACCCACCTCGACGAGCGTGCCGGCGATCACGCGCACCATGTGCTTGAGAAAGGCATCGCCACGAACGTGGATGGCGAGCAGCCGCTCTTTGCCTTCAAAAGGGGTTTCGATTCGAACCTCGTGCAGCGTGCGAACGGTGTTTTCGCGGTCGTCGGACGAAGCCTTGAAGGCGATGAAGTCGTGGGTGCCGTGCATGGTTGAGGCAGCGCTGCGCATCGCATCGAGGTCGAGTAGCTCGCTCGCCCTGTCGGTATTGCGTCGGCGCATGCCCGTATGCGCGCGTCCGTGTCCAAGGTGCCAAACCTGACCCCGAATGAGTGGGTTTGGGAAGCGGCCTAAGTCGACCAGGTAGCGATACCACTTTTGGTGTGCATCGAAGCGCGGGTCATAGTCCGCAGGGCAACGAGCGACGGCGTGAACCACGATATCGCGTGGCAGTTTCGTGCCCAGGCCGCGTAACCAGCCGTCGTCTGAGATGTTGTTGCGCGCCCGAAATGCCGCGCGCTGTCCGAGCGCGTGCACGCCTGCGTCGGTGCGGCTGGCGCCGCGAATCAGTGTCTCGCCACCGTTCATCGAGGCCACCGCCTCGGCGAGCGCCTGCTGAATCGTCGGCAAGCCTTCTTGGTACTGCCAGCCGTGGTACGCATGCCCGTCATACGCCAGGGTGAGACAAACGCCACTTTGATCATCGGAACCACCGTTCGATCTGAAACTCGCGCTGTCGGGATTGAGCAAAGGCATGTTAGGCGAATATGCTATCGCAATGACAGCCAACTCTCACCCTTTTGAAACGGATGAGCGTCGAGCGTTTCGTGACGTCTGTCGCCGATTTGTTGAGCGTGAGGTCAAGCCTTTCGTGGACGCATGGGACGAAGCCGGCGACACGCCATGGGAACTGCACGAAAAGGTTGGGGCCCTCGGTGTGTTCGGTCTTGGTGTAGCCACGCGCTACGGCGGCCTCGGTTTCGACGATTGCTTCATGCGAGCCATCTTCAGCGAGGAGATTGGGCGAGCCGGTGGCAGTGGCGTGTGGGCTGCGGTAGGTGGTCGCGTAATTTCCATCAACCCCATCGAACACCTCGCCAACGAAGAGATTCGAGACCGGGTGCTGCCGGGCATTGTCGCGGGTAGGGTCGGCTCGAGTCTCGCGATCACCGAACCTTCGGGAGGCTCGGATGTCGCGAACCTGCAAACCACGGCTCGGCGTGAAGGTGACGCGTGGGTGATCAACGGCTCAAAGACCTTCATTACCGGAGGGATGAAGTCGGACTATTTCGTCGTCGGAGCCCGCACAGGTGGCCCTGGGGCGTATGGCGTCTCCTTGTTCTTTGTGGAGGCGGACCGGCCGGGCTTTTCGCGAACAGAGCTTAAAGAGAAGATGGGCTGGTGGGCCTCGGACACTGCGACGCTCTATTTCGAAGACTGTCGCGTTCCGCATCGCAACATGATGGGCCGCGAGGGCAAAGGCTTTCTTTCCATTATGAACAACTTCAACCACGAACGTATAGCGCTTACAGCGTGTTCTCTAGGGATGATGAAGTCGTGTCTCGAAGTCTCAATCGAGTGGGCGCAGCAGCGAGTGACGTTCGGAAAGCCGCTGATCAAGCATCAAGTGATTCGCCACAAGATTGCGGACATGTCCGCACGTATTGACGCTGCCGAAGCCTACCTGCACCAGGTGTGCTGGGAAGCAAACGAAGGGTCGATGCCGGTCGCGAAGATTGCCAAGTCCAAGTTCTACACCACCAAGGCGCTCGAATACTGTGCCTCCGAAGCGATGCAGATTCTTGGCGGCATTGGCTATCTGCGACCGCATCCGGTCGAACGCGTCTATCGCGAGGTCAAGGTGATGGCGATCGGCGGGGGTTCCGAGGAAATCATGCGCGACCTCGCCGTCCGTCAAATGGGACTGTAACCTGGTCTTATCGCAGATGTTCGAGGTAGAGCTATTCATTGACAAGTGCAAGCGGGCGGTCATGCAAAGCGAGCCGTGGTTTGCCGTTCGAGACCTTCTGCGAGAGGCGCTGCTTGAGCCGCGCGCTGTGCTCGAGGCGTTGCCAGTCACCAAAGCTGAACTGCAGCCACTTTATTTGGGCGATGACGTCACCGTGGTCAAAGTCGTATGGGCGCCTGCGATGAGGTTTCCGCCGCACGACCACCTGACTTGGGCCTGCAACGGGATTTACCTGGGCGCCGAGACCAATCAGATGTATCGAATTCGGGATGGTCGTCTCGTCGAAACGGAAATACTCAACCTTGTCCAAGGAGATGTCGGGCTCTTGATGCCCGATGCGATTCATGCGGTTCGCAATCCACGAGCTGATACATACTCCGCGGCCATCCACGTTTATGGCGGTGGCTTTGCTAAGCTACCACGTAGCAATTGGGTGGGGAACCCGCCTGCGCAAAGACCGGCAAGCCTCGAAGAGACGCAGAAGCGATTCGATGAAGCGAACGGCGCGAGGGTTATTTGAACACGGCACTCAAATCCGTCGCCGCGGTGGGGCTGGTTCTTTCGTGTGGGCGCATGGTTCACGCGCAGTCGGTCGGGAATGGCGCTGAGCAGTCCGGGCAGCTGACGGTGTCGGTCGAGCGTACCGGGCGCAACGCCTCGTCTTGGATCGACGTCATGGTCTACGCGGCACCACTTAAAGCGCGGCTTGAGTACGGCGCTTTTCCTCCAGCGCTTCGGGTGAGCCAGCAAACGCTCGAGCCCCGCGCGCAGGGCGGCGGCCTCGACGACGTCATTTTCGACCACATTCCCTATGGACGTGTGCTTGTTGTGGCTGTGCGGCGCGACGGGGCGACGGGTGTTGCGGTCATCGAACACGCGGCGCCCGGTGGCGGGCGTCTGTTCTTGCATCCGGGGCCCACTGGTTCACTCGATGTCACGTATCCGACATTCCGTGGGCGAGACCTTCGGTGTTTTCTTTCCCCCGGCCTTGGTGGCGCACCGTTCGATGAGCTGGAGTGCGGAGCTGCTTCGCTATCCTTGCCTGCAGTTTCGCGGGGCATGCACGAGCTTCTGCTCGTGGACTCGGACGGACGTGTTCATCGCTACCCGCTCTATGTTGAAATCAAGAGCGCCTGCCGATACGAGCTGGCTGCCGCGGGCGTAGTGCACGAACTTGGGTGCGAAGAGCCGGGTCCTGGGAACGACGTCATCGAACCGGACGGCTATCAAGAGCAGCGAGACATCGGCTGTGACCCCGTCGCAGGACCGGAGCCTTCCGCGCTCTCTGCGCTCCGTATCGAGGCCGAAATGCTCGTCGGTGCGCAGTGGAACCAGCCGCCCGTCGATCACGCCGCGATCGGAGCGGCGCTGAGCGCGGATTGGCGGCTCGCCGATGCCTTGCTGCTGGGCGTGCGCAGTGCGTGGCTCACGGGAGGAGACGCGGGTATCGATACCGATGGCGATGGCGAGGATGATGAAGATTCCGACAACCCACATCTCATGCTTCTTTCCGCCGGGCCGACGCTCCGTCTCGGGAACAACAGCTATCGCCACGGCGTGACGGCGCTCGAGTTCGATGTTCGCGGCGGCGCTGGGCTCGCGCTAAACGGCGTGAGCGCATCCGGGCTGCTACTCGATTCGGGCGTTCGCTTGACGCGCGGCCCAACGCACCTGGGTCTACGATTTGCGCACGGCTTGGGCGAGCTTTCCGACTTTCGTGCGCTCCTGTTTGCGGCAGGGTTTGGCGGCGGAGGGCAAATGGATCGAGATTTTATCAGCAACGGCTGCAACGACCCGCCCGCGGATGCCTCCAGCAAAGGCTTTGTGCACGGCCTTCGCGGTGAGCTCTTGTTGGCAAGCATCGTGTTTGCAGATGGTGGAACGCTCGGCCCACCTGGGTTTGCCCTTCAGTTTTCGGTTCCCGTGCTGTCGGGGCTGTCACCGGCAATCCGTGGCGACGTGGTGTATTACCCGCGTGCGTCCGGTGACGGCGTCGTGCAGTTCGGCGGCTCTGCTGGGGTCAAGCTGCGCATCCTTTCGCGCCCGTCTCATCGACTCTTTGTGACCTCACTTATGGGTTACTCGGTATCGCTCGGCACGCAGCCGCCGCTCTTTGGTGATGGACCTTTCGTCGACTTCGGCGGCGTCTACGAGTTGACCGATGGACACTACGAAGAGGGCATTTATGCGGGCCTTCGTTTTCGCATCGGCCTCCGCGAACAAAACGAGGCACTTCGCGCCCTCTTCGTCACACTGGCTCTCGACTACGACGCAACCGATTAGTCCCCAGCTGGTCAGCCGCGATGAGCACCCACGTCTGACACGATGAGCGCCCAGCTGGTCAGCCGCGATGAGCGTGCGAAGCCCAAAGAAGCTGATTTGCTAGTTGCAAATCAATGCTTCTGACGCGCAGCCGTGAAGAGCCAGAAATAGAGTCATAAGATCAGCCCCAGCCCGATGGTCCAGGCAAAGCCGTCTTGCGGGCCGAGCGGCAAGGTTGAATCTGCGCCACTGCCGAAAATCTCGAAAAACAAAAAGCTGTGGTTGATGCCCCATTCTTCGTCGAGCCGCCGCGCGGATGACGGTTGAATGAAGTCGAGCTCGAGCGCAACCTGGGCTGCCCAACGCAGGCCTAGGCTGATGTTGTTGGCGTCGTCGCGCTCGCCTGTGTCCGAGTCCCAGACGATGGCGTCAAGGCCGATCTTGCCGGCGAATACAAATGGGATGCGTAAGTGGCGTGCGAGGGTATCGATGCGAAGCACGAGCATGCCGGAGAGCGGAAAGAGTGTCAGATGCGTCTCTTCGCCGCTTTGCGCACCCGTTGCCGTGGACGCCGTGCCTTCGTAATCTGCCCAACCGAAACCAAAACCAAGCCCGATGGGGCCCACGTACGGAATGTGGTAGGCGAATACATCGAGTTCGAGCGCGAGCAGTAGTCCCGCGTCGTCCACAAAAAGATCGTTGGCTGCGTCAACGCCGGTGTCAGGGTTATAGGGGCCGATTCGCAGCTCGAATGCGAAACGCTCGGGCGAACCGATGGTGCGCTTCGTGTCAGCGAGTTCGAGCTCATCGAGGTAGTCGTCGGCTTGAGCCGAACTGGTGACCCACAGCGATGTGAGCGTCGCGAGGACAAGCGGTAGCGCAAGGTGCTTCATTGTCTGCGTCTCCATGCCAACATGCCGAGCGCGAAGAGCGCACCCAAGAGCGGCGTGGGCGATGTGCCCATGCGGCCGACACTGCAGTCTTCGCATTCGCCGTGCACGTCACAAAACCCTGCGACCTGCACGCGCGTTACACAGACTACGCTCGACGGTTCGCTCGTGTTGCCTGCACGGTCCGTCAGCGTAATAAATATCGCAGCGCTGCCGTCATAGTCGAGGCCCAGCGACTCACCGCTGATGGTGGTCGAGTTGCTTGATGGATCGACGGATTTGACCTCGGTTGCGTTGGCCACGTCAGGCGCATCACACGAGCCAGCCTTGTACACGGTGTACGAGTCGAGGTCTTCTTGGTTCTCGGCAGCTTTCCACGAGATAGGAATTGCGCTGTCTCCAAAGGATGTCGCGCCGTCTGAGCCTTTTATCTCGGCGGGCGCATCGGGCGCACTGAAGTCGACCTGGATCGGGATGAGCGAAAACGCGGTGATCTCACCGCGAAACTGTTGCGATTGGGTCGCAAGGACGTAGACGTTCGTGAGACCACCCGTGGTGCTGCTGCAATCGACGAGGCTGGCGAGCGGGATGGTGACTTGCTCCTGTGCACGTCCACCGGTCTGTGCCTCGTCTTCGTTGAGCGTGATGTAGTCGCAGTCGACTTGGACGTCTTGTTCGCGGCTTGTTGCGAGCGAGCAGTCCTCACCTTCGCTGCTTCGCCAGAAGTCGAGATAGCGCGCATCGGTCGGGATGTTTGTGAATTGCAGCACCAGGTTTGGATTGGCGCTGCATTCGCTGGCGCCGACGGGGAAGCCCTGCAGATTCGTTACGGCATTGCCCTCGCGTCCTTCGAAACTCAGAATCGTGTAGTTGATGGTTTGAGCCATCGTCAGACTGGGCACCAACAACATTGCCATGAGCGCACCCATGCGCGCGAATCGCAAAATAAGAACGTTAGGCATCTCGGGCATATCCTTCTAATGAATAGCAAATGCCGCGCCAAGTGAAACTATTCGGGTTTTGATGGCCTGGCGCCATGTCCAGCGACAACTTGGCAAAGCCGAAGGGCTGGGATGACAAATCCCGCCGTCTTTCCGCCCGAGCTTGCTCGGCTCCCTGAGGCCTTTGGCCCGTTTGTTCAGTGCGCTGCGAGCAGGCGTTCGGCGATCTGAACGGCGTTGAGCGCTGCACCTTTGAGCAGGTTGTCGGCGACGACCCACAGTTGAATGCAGTTTTTGTTGCCGCCCACGTCATCGCGGATGCGTCCAACCAGGACCTCATCGACACCGTCTGCATCGATGGGCGCGGGATAGGTGCCCGAGCCCACGAAGTCGTCGACCACGCGAACGCCAGGCGCCGACGATAGATGTTCGCGTACGCGTGATGCGGTGATCGGATAGCGTGTGTCGATGGTGACCGATTCGGCGTGGCCGTTAAACACGGGGACGCGCACCGAGGTGGGAGAGACGCGGATCGCGTCGTCTGACAAGATCTTCTTTGTCTCGCGCACCAGCTTGAGTTCCTCTTCGTGATAACCCGTGGCGGCGTCAACCGGCCATGACATCAGCAGGTTGCCTGCCAGTTGTCCGGGCAAATCGTAAGGTTTGACCGGCCTGCCAGCAGCGAGTTCCTCGAGCTGTGCGTGAAAAGAGCGCACCGCATTTGCGCCAGCCCCGCTGATGGCTTGATAGGTAGAAATCGTAATGCGCTCGATTCCGACGAGGTCGTAGATGGGCTTGAGAGCCACGACGAGCTGGATGGTGCTGCAATTGGGATTCGCGATGATGCCTTTGGGGCGATGCGCCGCCGCTTCCATGTTTACCTCGGGTACGACCAGCGGTACCTCCGGGTCCATGCGCCAGGCCGACGAGTTGTCGATCACCGTGGCCCCGCACTGCGCAGCGATGGGTGCCCATTCGCGAGAAGGTCCCCCGCCGGCAGAAAAGATTGCAATATCGATGCCTTCAAAGGCCTCTTTGGAGACCTCTTGCACCGTGATCGTGTCCCGGCCAACAGAGACCTTCTTACCCGCGCTTCGCGCTGAAGCGAGCGCGCGTATTTCGCGGTGGGGAACCTCACGCTTCGCAAGGACCTCCAGCATTTTGGTCCCGACGAGGCCGGTGGCTCCAAAAACTGCGATTGCAGGCGGATGACTCATGGCGCGGAGCCTAGCCCGAATAGACCTTTGCAGAAAGCATCGACGCGCCTACATTCCCTGCGCGATGCTACGCACTACGTTCGATCAAGAGTTCAAACGGGGGATATTGCTCGGCTTCTGGGCCGTTGTGGGTGTGGCGTGCGTCGCGTCCGCGCAGGCGCAAGCTGCGCGGAAGGGCAAGGCTGATGAGCAAACGCTTGATCATGAACAGTCGGCGGTGCAAAGGCTCCAAGATCCGAACGGACTGACGCCGCGACAAGTTACCGCGCGCGCCCTCAAGTTCGCCCCACAGGTGCGCCTCCAAGAGGCCAAGCGGATGGCGGCTGAAGCCCTCCGTGATCAGAGCCTCGCGATGGCGCTCCCGGTGCTCGACCTAAGCGCGCGCTACACACGCATCTCCGACGTCGAGCAGGGCGGCTTTGGAGCGCAACCTGATCCCGATGCGCAAGCGAACTATCAGGCCTTACTCTCGCAAGTGGACGACCCGGAGGCGCGCCAACTCTTCGAAGTGTTTCGCCAGCAATCGGAGGCGCTCACGAGTTTCGAGTTTCCAATCTTGCTCAATCAATACGCGCTCAACGCGAACCTTCGATTTTCGATTTCTGACGCACTCCTCCTTCTCTTTTTATCGGTTCCCGCGAATGAGGACTTCATGCGGGCGCAACAGCTTCAGGTCGAGGCGGCGCAGGCGGACGCGGCGCTAGGTGCGCTCAAGGCCTACTATCAACTCGTACGTGCTCATTTGGCGCTCGAAGTTGCCGAAGCTTCGAAGGTGCAGGCCGAGCGTCAGCGCGACCGTATCAAGGTTGTGTTTCAAGCAGGGGCAGCAGCCCGGCCCGACTTGCTGCGCATGGAGGCCCAGGTGGCTGCCGCGGACCTCAGCGTCGTTCAAGCACGAGGCAATGTCCAGGTTGCCGAGAGTGACTTGCGTACACGACTTCAGCTGAAAGCCGACGAGCCGATTGCGCTGCAAATGGAGGTCGAGCGCTTTCCGCCCTTGCCGGCACAGGCAGGCGATGCACTCGTGCAAACCGCGCTCACACGACGCAAAGAGATGGAGGCGCTGCGACTCACCGTGCGCGCACAGGACAAGCTGGTCGACATGCGCTCGATCGATCGGTTGCCGAAGCTCGAGCTTGGGGGAAACATTGACTACGCAAATCCAAACCCGCGCGTGTTTCCACAGACGGAAGAGTTTCGGACCACCTGGGACGTCTCTGTGATCTTGCGCTGGTCACCTAACCGATTGCTGACCGGTGGCGCACAGATGGCAGAGACCGAGGCGCAGCTCATGGAGTCGCGGGCGCAACTAGAGAGCTTTTCTCGTGCCGTGCAGCTCCAGGTTTTGTCTTCGCTTGCCCAGCTGCGTAGTGCCCAAGCGTCGATCGAAGCCGCGAAGCGTTCGGTCGAAGCCGCTGAGTCCGCCTACGACTTGCGTCAAAAGCAGTTTGCTGCGGGTGCGACCACCACGACCGAGATGATCGACGCGGAAGTCGAGCTGGCGCGCGCGCGGTTGCAGTACGTGGACGCCGTGGTCGGCATTCACCAGTCGAACGCGAACCTCAATCACGCGACAGGCAAGCTCGCGGTCAAGTAGGTGCGAAAGAAGACCAATAAGTCGCGGCCCGGTTCGCATCTCACGGTCGTCGCAGCCGGCATTGTTCGGCGCACCTTCGCTTTCGAGCGATACCGCGATCCGGACTTGTGCGACCGCGTGCTCATCACGCGCCGTCCAAAAGGACGACACTTGAGCGGGCTGTGGGAGTTTCCTGGCGGGAAGGTCGAGCGCGCGGAGGACCCGCGCGATACGGTTGTGCGAGAGATTCGCGAAGAGACCGGTCTTGAGGTGAGCGTTGGCGATGTCTTTGAAGTGACGTTCCACGCGTACCCCGAAAAAGATGTGCTGCTCCTGTTCTTTGTGTGCGATTGGATCGAGGGCGAAGTGCGTGACCTCGAAACGGACGGACACCGCTGGGTCACGCTCGAAGAGCTCGACTCGTCGGACATGCCGGCGGGCGATGTTCCGGTGCTCGGTAAACTCTGGGCCAAGCGCTTGGCCTTTTTCAAACGCGCCCGGTAGGTCGAGCGACAATAACGCTGCCTCGCGGGAAGCAGAGCGTGTTAGATCCGCGGTCGATGGATCGCAGTCGGCCGCCGAAGTCAAACCACGAACTCTACGACCGCGGTGCAGCGCGTACGCCTGAATTTCTCGAGGCGTGGACACCGACGCGTTTTTTCGTTCTGTTCTTCGTTTTGCTTGTGGGTACAGCGCTTCTCACGGCTTTTGTAAGCAGGGGCTTCGCGCTACTCGCCGTGGTGTTTGTCCCATTGGCGATGATCGGTACCCACGACGTCTTTCAAAAGAAACACTCGATCTTGCGCAACTTTCCCCTGCTCGGTCACCTGCGTTTCATTGCGGAGGGGATCCGCCCTGAGATTCGACAGTACTTCATCGAATCCGACGCCGAGGAAAACCCGCTGAGCCGTGAGAAACGCTCCCTGGTTTACCGTCGCGCCAAAGGGCATCTCGACACCTGGCCCTTCGGCACGCACCGCCACGTTTACCAAGTTGGGTACGAATGGATCGGGCACTCGCTCGCACCGACCGAACCTGACCGTGCCACCGCACGCGTGATGATCGGTAGTGCGCAATGCACATCCCCGTACTCGGCATCGCGCTTCAACGTTTCGGCGATGAGCTTTGGCTCACTGTCCGGCCCTGCGGTTCACGCGATGAGTGCGGGTGCGGCCAAGGGGCACTTCTACCAAAACACCGGCGAGGGTGGGGTGAGCCGTCACCACAAGGCTGGTGGTGGTGATTTGGTTTGGCAGATCGGCACTGGGTACTTCGGTTGTCGTGCGCCGGACGGTGGCTTCGACCGAGAAGCATACAAGCGGACGGTGCAAAACCCTGCCATTAAGATGATCGAACTCAAGCTCTCGCAGGGCGCTAAGCCGTCGCATGGTGGCATCTTGCCGGGCATCAAGGTGACCGAGGAGATCGCCGAGGCTCGCGGAGTCACGGTCGGGCAGACGGTCATCTCCCCGCCGGCACACAGTGCTTTTTGCACGCCGATCGAACTCCTGGAGTTTCTCGCCCAGCTACGCGAAATGGCGTCTGGTCGACCGGTGGGCTTTAAACTCTGCCTCGGTAACCCTGTCGAGTTCATGAGCATCGTCAAGGCCATCGTGCACACCGGGATTTACCCGGATTTCGTGACGGTCGATGGTGCCGAAGGAGGAACGGGCGCTGCCCCGCTCGAGTTCTCCAACTCGGTGGGCATGCCACTCGACGAGGGCTTGGTGTTCGCGCACAACGCGTTGGTGGGGGCGGGGCTTCGAAAACAGATCAAGATTATCTCAGCCGGCAAGATCACCTCCGGCTTTCATATTGTGCGTCAGCTGGCGCTCGGCGCCGACCTCTGCAACTCGGCACGTGCAATGATGCTTGCGGTGGGTTGCATCCAGGCACTGCGTTGCAACACGAACGGCTGCCCCACGGGAGTCGCGACCCAGGATCCACGACTCACGCGTGGCCTGGTCGTGGAGGACAAAGCGCTGCGAGTCGCGAGCTACCACGAAGAAACGATCGATTCGTTGATGGAGCTACTTGGCGCGGCTGGACTCAGCGACCCAGATCAGCTCCGCCCGCAGCACTTGTTCCGGCGCGTGTCGGCCACGACGGTGCGCAGTCTTGGGGAGATCTACCCGTGCGTCGAGGAGGGGGCATTGCTCAGCGGCGGGGCGATCGATCCCTATCAGACGGTTTGGGAGCAGGCACAAGCTGAAGAGTTTCGGCCTCTTGAGGCCGTTCGTGTGTGGGACTAGCGTCGCTAGATAGGAGTGCTAACTTTGCGCACCTATGCGCACGCGAGCCCAAGCCCCAAAGCTGGTCCTGTTCACCGTCGCGGTCCTCGCAGCAAGTTGCTCTTCGAGTCGACGGAGCGGCGCACCGGGGCCGACGACGACACACGTCGATGGTGCAAGCCCGGGTATGGACGGCGCGGTCGGGCGCGACGGCAGCGCGCTCAATGGTTGCGATGCCGTCAATGGTAGCGCGGACCTCGACCAAGACGGCGACGGTTTCTCGCGCGCCGCGGGCGATTGCAACGATTGCGATGCGGCTGTCAACCCAGGTGCATTTGACTTTCCCGGCAACGGTGCTGATGAGGACTGCTCAAGTGAGGACGCCGTGGCATCTGAGTTGCTCTGCGACTCTGGACTCTCGATGAACTCGACGGACGCCAAGGACGCAGCGCGTGCGATCGGATTGTGCAAGTTTACGAGCGAATCCTCAAAAGAGTGGGGTGTCATTTCCGCCCGTTTTACCCGTGCCAGCGGTTCGGGGGCGCCCAGCCACGATAGGCAGTTTGGTTTACTGCCCGACTTTGGTCAGGCGGACCCACAAGTTGGTGAGTCGATGCTTGCCCTTTCCTCGGGAATGGCGCGTTCACCGACCCAGTCGGGGTTTACGAGCGAGTGCGATTGCTATGATGACTATTGCCAGATCGCACCGATCCCGTCGACAGACAGTTTTCCTCCTGGGTTTCCCGTGGAGTCACCCTCTTGTCCGGGTGTGACGAGCGGAGATGTGTTCGACCCCGTCGCACTTGAGGTGAAAGTGCGGGTGCCTACAAATGCCAAAGCGCTCTCCTTCAACTCCAACTTTTACACGTACGAGTACCCAAACTACATCTGTTCTGAGTACAACGATTTCTTCGTTACGTTGCTGACGCCGAGGGTCTCGAGCCTCAAGAATGACAATATTGTGTTTGACAGCGAAGGGAACCTCGTGAGCGTCAACTCGGGTTTGCTCCAGGTATGCGAAGCTGGGACCCACAATGGAAAGGCCTTCTCTTGTGAGGAAGGCGTCGCATCACTTGAAGGGTCGGGCTTTGAGAAGGAGTACGAGTGCGGGCAGACCCTCGAGTTTCCAGTACCCGCGGACCGCGCTGCGACCGGTTGGTTGCAGACGAAAGCACCGATCGAGAGCGGGAGCGTCATCACGCTGCGCTTTGCCATCTGGGACTCCGGCGATCCCTTTCTCGACTCGACCGTGCTCATCGACGGCTTTGAGTGGGAGGTCGAAGAGGCCACCGTCGGCACCACTCCCGTCCTCCGCTAGCTTCGAGACGCGAGTGCTCGACCGTAGTTACCCCACGTGCACCCACTGTCACGTAAAGCAAGTTGCGCAGATAAATTCAGGCAAGAGGCGAGCCCGTGCGACGAGAACGTTTCTCGGGTTCTTCCGCTTCTACTGCCAGTGGTGTGACAAGCCGTTTCACTATCCGATGAGCCTCTCCTACGAGCTGCTCTACTCAGTTGTTGCCGCCCTGCTGCTCCTGCTCGTCGCAGCAACGCTCTTCGCCGAGAACGTGGTGCCTAGTTTTTTGGGTTGTATTGGACTCGGATGCGTGGCGCCTGTAGCGCTTGCGAGAAACGCGTATTACCGACTACGTGCAAGCAAAGCGGAGCGAAATGCGGTCGCGCATGACGAGAAGCTCAGGCAAACGTTTGAATAAAAGAGGCAGGAGCAAAAGACTTTTGGTAGCTCCAAAGGTTCTTTTGTTCCTGCCGGTGACCCCAACGCTGTGTTCGCTCCGTTTCACTTCGTGCTCATCGCGGGTCTCGTTACGGCCCACTGGCGATGACGCGTAAGCGGAAGAGCTCAGAAAAGAAAAGGCAGCTCTCAAAGTTTCTTGCTACTAGCGAGAAAGCTTTTTGAGCTGCCGGTGACCCCAACGAGACTCGAACTCGTGTTTACGGCGTGAGAGGCCGTCGTCCTAGGCCACTAGACGATGGGGCCGGGTTGCTTCCATTCTAGTCAGCATTTTGATGTTGGCCAGAAGAAAGCGGGGGCTCGGGGACTAGGATTCGAACCTAGATAGCCAGAACCAGAAACTGGAGTCCTGCCATTAGACGATCCCCGAGTATTTTAAGCTTTGCAAAGAACACGAAGCGGGCCCGTGGACGCGCTCCAAAAGGAGGCGGAGGTGTAGCTTCCAGCCCGGCTGTCGTCAAGCTCCTGCCGTAACTAGGCGAAGAGGATGAGCCCGAAGTCGCCCGCCCTGCGAAACCCGATGCGTTCGTACGCTCGCCGAGCCGCAATATTGTCCTTTTGGGTGAACAGAACCGCGCTTTGCACGCCACGAAACCGCGCCTGCTCCAGCGAGGCCGCGACCACCGCGCCACCGTAGCCGCGTCCCCGTTGATCGGGCGGCGTAAAGACGCCCCCGACCTGCACGCAATCCGGCAGCTCGGCGTTGAAGGCAGATTGCGCGAGCAGCTGCCCATTGCGATACAACACGAAAAGGTTCTGCTCTTCGATGCCCCGCCGAACCATAGCCTCCAACTCGGCGTCGCCCAGCGTGCGGCCTAGAAGCTCGCGCTCGTAGCCATCTCGCCATTGAACGAGTTTCCCGAGATCCTCTAGCTGTGCGAAGCGACAGGCGCAGCCGTCAGGAAACGTTGCGTCGAGCGCGCTCAGATCGAGAGTGAAGAAGTCCTCGCAACTGTCGATCGTCGTCGTGCGTGCGTTGAGTCTGAGCGCTCGTCGCGCCGCCTCAACCTGCGGCCAAGGTCCGATCAAGCCCATGATTGGCCGTCCGGAGTCAGCGGCGGCGTGCGTAATTAGTGCAGTGTCGACATTTGGCGTCTGGAGCAGCAACACACCATTCCAAGCGTGGCAAACGAGATCGGTTACCGCACTCGCCTCGGTTGCACCGTAGTATTGCCCTTGCAAGCGCTTGCCCTCGTATTCGATAACCGATTTCGCCAGGTTCGAACGCAAGAACATGCTCGCCTCGGCGTGCTGTTGTAGCAGTGCCTCCAGCGCAGGGCGGTCGTCTTCGTGGAGTAAGCGAATCTCAGCCATGGGTTTCTCCTTATCGATGGCTATAATCGACTCGTGTCCTTGCTCAATCGAGATTTTTTCGCTCGTGACGCGCTAATCGTCGCGCGCGAGCTCGTGGGTATGCATTTGCGGCGGGGCAAGGTCACACTGCGCATCAGCGAGACCGAGGCCTACCGCTACCCGGGCGACACCGCGAACCATTGTCGCGCAGGCGTGACCGAGCGCAATCGACCCATGTGGGGCCCGCCGGGACGCGCGTACGTGTACTTATGCTACGGCATGCACAATATGCTCAACCTGGTCACCAACCGCGAAGGGGAAGGCGCGGCGGTCTTGATTCGCGCCTGCGAGCCGATCGCAGGGCTGCCTACGATTTCGCGCCGGCGCGGTGGGAAGCAAGGACCGGTGTTGCTCACAGGACCGGGTAAGGTCGGCCAAGCGCTGGCGCTCGACACCTCTTGGTCAGGGCACGACTTGTGCGCCTCCGGTGGGCTCGAAGCGCGCAAGGGAGACGCGCCGACGCAGCTTTTGGCCGGGCCGCGCGTGGGCATCGACTATGCACACGCACGAGACGTTCGTGCGCGCTGGCGTTTTGCTCTCGCGGATTCACCGTGGGTGTCCGAGCGAAAGACGCTGACGCCGCTGCGCTAGCTCCTTTTCGATGACCTCGCGGTAGGAATCGATATTGCGTGCACCGACCAGAACTTGGCCGTTGATCACCCAGGTCGGTGTGCCACGCAGGCCAAGCTCAATCAGTTCGGCTTCGTTCTTTTCAATTTGTTGGGCGCAGCTCTTGCCCAGCATGTCACGCAAAAAGCGCTTGTGCTCCAGACCGATTCGTTCCGCGATGCGGAGCATATTCTCTTCGGAGAAATCTCGACCCACCGTCGCTTCGGACCACACCGACTCCATGAACGCTGCTGCCCCGCCTTGTCGCGCCGCCGCGCAGTACGCCTTGTCGGCCAGCGCGGAGTCGGCGACACCTCTCTGTACACGGGTTACGACGTGAAGTTCGTCGGGGTAGTCCTCGCGCAATCTCTTGAGAATCGCTTGTGTCTTGACACAGAACGGCGAGCCGAAGTTCGTGATGTTGATGATCGTGACGGCTGCCTCGCTGTTCCCTTCGGAAAGGTGACCGGTGGTCGGGACCTCGATGGTCGCGCGCTTTTCCTCCTGAAGGTAGAACTGGGTTTCTCCCTTCTCGTCTCCGTTGGCGTATCCCTCGGTTGGCGCAATCATGTGGCTGAGGGCTTCTTCGTGTGCGCGTTGTTCAGCCTCGCTGACCTTTCCGTCGCCATCGGTGTCCATCGCGCGAGCGACTTCCTCTCTCATTTCGTCCTCCGCCCGAACGCGAGATGTGTCGCCGTCCCGAAGCTGTCTGGCGATGCTTGGCGGTGCTTCGTCGATGCTTTCGCTCAGAAGGGGAACCCAGTCTGGGGGAAGGTCGATCAACCAATCCCTCGTCGCCGAGGGCAGCGCAACATCAACCTTGCGATAGCCGACACGGGGCTCCTCGGCTGAACCATGCTCGCGACAGGTCACCGCTACGCTGTACTCACCTGGTTGAAGCCCGTCGATCGCAAAGGTGCCCCGCGCGTCGGTCAGTGCGTAGGCAATTCGGCTCACGAATGTTCTTTCCGGCCGAAAGACCGAAACGTCGGCATGGATGCATGGCGTATTGGAGCCTTTGATCAGGACACGACCGCGCAGGGGCGCAGTAGGGAGGCCGACCGGTGATGGATCCCCATCGCGCGACGTGCCGCTCGCATTGTCTCGTGGTGCGTGAGGTGCGGGCCCCGTCAGCGAAGATCTTTGTCGTTCGTCTACCCGGTGGATCTCGGTCTTGCTGGCCCTTGTCGGTTCACGGACCCGCTCGGCCTGTGCGTCCGACACGTACGGCCACGCTATCGCCAATGCGCATAGAGCGATCAGAACTACGATGGCTCCGACCCGAAACCATAGACTTGCAACGAGTGGTGCCGCATATCCGGCCAAGCCCGCACCGATTGCGGGTGGTGAAATGGTGGGCGAAGAGGGCGTTGCACCGAGCTCACGAATGCTTGCCATGACGCCGAGCGCAAAACTGGAACCGGGACGACTCCGCGCGACGGCCCGTCCGACGACTCGTTCAAGTTGCTCACGCATCGCTTGTCGCCCGCGTGACACGCGCTGCCTTGCGGCTTCTTCACTCACACCGAGGATCCGGGCGACCTCCTTAAGCGACTGGTCCTCACGGTAGAAGAGCACGAGCGCGACGCGGCAGGACTCTGGAATCGTGTCTAAAACCCGATCGACGAGCGCAGCATTTTCCTTCCGCCCAAGCACCTCCTCGGCACTCTCTGTCCCGCCGAGCGCGTGGTCATCGATGGGTGTCGTTGGCTTTCGCTTTCGCAGCAGTTTTAGGCCCTCGGCTCGGGCGATGCTACACAGCCATGCGCCAACCTTGGCGGGCTCACGGAGCTTGTCCAACTTTCGCCAGCCTTCAACGAACGCTTCCTGGCCCACGTCTTCGCTCAGCGAGATATCATGAACCACGGCCAGCGCCGTCGCGCATACGGCCGCCTGGTGGCGTGTGACGAGCTCGGCGTAGGCACTCGCATCTCCTGTGCGGGTTTGCAGTACCAGGTCGTGATCAGAAGTAGCGGTCATATGAGGTAGTTGCGACGAGGTGCGCAAACGTGACACGAAAAAGTCGATTGCCTCAACGAGGTTGAGAATTATAGAGTTTTTGTCCAGTTATGAACCTACTTAGCGAAAAGCCCGAGACGCAATGCAGTGCGGTTACCGAGGGTATCCGAATCGAAGTGCAGAGCCACTACATCGAGGCTCAATCGTCAGCCTCTGACTCGCGCTACGTGTTCGCGTATCAGGTCCGAGTTAGCAATGAGGGTGCGGCGCCGGCGCAGCTCATCTCACGTCACTGGGTCATCACGCACGGCGACGGGAAGGTTGAAGAGGTCCGCGGGCCAGGTGTCGTGGGGCACCAGCCGCTGCTCCAACCCGGCCAATCCTTCGAGTACGCGAGCGGTTGCATATTAAAAACGCCGTGGGGCACGATGCATGGCGAGTATCAAATGGTGCGGCCCGACGGCGCACCCTTCGACGCCAACATCGCACCTTTCCTTTTAGAAATGCCGTTCGCACTCAACTGAATGTCTCAGCGAAGCTGTGGGTGAAGTTCAGTTGCTGGCGCGGTGCTTGTCCCAGGCTGACTTGATTTCGCGGTAGGTGCTGATGGCTTGGTCGCTTAGATTGTGCGCGCCGGCATCGACGAGCTTTTGGCGGATGTCTTTGGGGTCCTTGCTCCAGCCATTGGGAAGATCGAGTTTTTCACCGGGAGGAACGCCGTCGAGCATGCCTTGCTCTTCGAGCGCCCAAAGCGCTTCGGCGGCGAGAAACTGCCCCGCGATCCGGCGCAGCTCGATCGGAACCGATGCACCCATCGGGAAAACGTCGTAGATAGCGATTTGCTCTTCGGGCAGCTGAAGTTTCTTCCGTAGCCCGGCAAAGGCTTTGGGATGGATGGCGAGTTCTGCGACCTCGACGCCTGCGATGGGCTTTCCGGCCGACGCCACCATTGCGGTTTCGACGGCGTCGCCGAGTGAGCGGGTGACTGCAGCCGGTCGGGCCGAGCTGTCTTGTAAGACGGTTACAACTAAGAAGGGTGCATCGTTCATGAGTTGCCTAACTTCGCGCTGACAATGTGGCCGAACTTTTCTCTATTGTCTAGCCGAGAGAACGTGCAAAATCTCCGCCCATGCGCCTGTCCATCTACGCCGAGCACCCAGAGCCGCGAAAGATTCGTCGCGCAGCGGACGTGCTTCGTCAAGGAGGCGTCATCGCGTATCCGACCGACACGGTGTACGGTATCTGCTGTCGGGCCCACGATAAGAAGGCGATTGAGCGCGTATACCGCATGAAGCGGATGAAGCGCACGCAGCCGCTTGCGCTCATGTGTCCCGATCTGAGCGAGATCGCCCGGTACGCCATCGTCGACAACATGACCTATCGCACGCTCAAGCGCGCGTTTCCGGGTCCTTATTGCTTTGTGCTCAATGCTACTCGCGAGGTGCCGCGCATGTTGCAGAGCAAGCAGAAGACAGTGGGCATTCGCGTGCCCGCCAGTCCGGTAGTTCAGGCGCTGCTTGAGGAACTGGATTCGCCGTTGGTGACGACGACCGCCAGCTGGGAAAATGAAGTGCTGATCGACCCGGCGGAGATCGATGATCGATTCCGCGACTTGGATTTGGTGCTCGACGCTGGACTCGCAGAGAACATGCCTTCCACTGTCGTCGACCTTACGGGCGACGCCCCGAAGGTCATCCGCGAGGGCAAAGGCCCGCTCGAAGGTTTGCTCTAGGGAGAGCTGGGGGGGGAGTGAGACTTGAGGTGCGTCTCGAGCCAGTCGAGAAGGTGAGACGCGACTGCTGTTTTCGACTGGCGCGGCAGGGCTTGGACGTCAGTCTCGCTGACGAGCCAAACTTGGTTGTCGTCGGCGCCAAACGCCGTGCCTGCTTCGTTGGCGACCACGAGGTCACAGTTTTTCGCCAGGAGCTTGGCTTTGGCATGCTCGACGACATCTTCGGTTTCGAGTGCGAAACCCACCAGTCGGTAGTTTCTTTCAGGGTCTTCGCCCAAGGTTCCGAGGATGTCTGGGTTTCGAACAAGCGACAATGTCATCGGGCCGTCTGACTTTTTGATCTTGTGATGCGCGGGAGCCTCGGGGCGATAGTCGCTCACGGCCGCGGTCATGATGAACACGTTGGCGCGCACGCGCTCGCGCATTGTGGCGTCGAACATCTGCTGCGCGCTTTCGACACGAACGACCTGGACGCCCTTGGGTGGCTCGAGTGCTGTGGGGCCCGAAATGAGCACGACGTTGGCGCCGCGCGCGCTTGCTTGAGCGGCGATTGCGTAGCCCATCTTTCCGCTTGAGTGGTTGCTCAAGAAGCGCACCGGGTCGATCGGTTCACGCGTGGGACCCGCGGTTACGACGACGTGAACGTTCTCGAGTGAACGCATTTGGTTGTCGCTCATGACGTTGCTGATGGCGACAGCGATCTGTTCGGGTTCGGCCATTCGGCCGATGCCGACGTCGCCGCTCGCCAGCGGGCCGCGCACAGGACCGACCTGCGTCCAGCCGCGCGCTTGCAGCTTTGTCACATTCTCTTGCGTGGCTTTTTGCTCCCACATCCGCGTGTGCATGGCGGGCGCGAAGAGCACAGGAACATCGGCGCACGCCAAGGTGGCGAGCACCGCGTCGTCGGCCATGCCGTGCGCGGCGCGTGCGATCAAGTTGGCTGTCGCCGGCGCGACGACGATGATGTCCGCCCAGGCGCTCAGCTCAACGTGCTTTTCGCCTGCCGCTTCCGGGTCCCAAAGGTCGGTGACGGCTGCCTCGCCGGTGATGCCCGCAAAGGTTACGGATCCCACGAAGTGGGTCGCGGCCTGCGTCATCACGACACGCACCTGGTGCTCTCGCTTGACCAGCTGACGTACAAGGTCGAGTGCCTTGAACGCCGCAATGCCTCCCCCGATACCGACCAGCACCTTGGCCATGAAGGGTAGGGTAGCGCAATTATCCCAGTCGCGGTCCAGCACTCGATCGCGCATTTCTCTCGATGCGTTCTAAAGGCAGCCGGCCAGCTTGTGTATAGAAGGGAAAAGGATTCTTCTTGTCGACTGGAGCCACCATGACACAACCTTCTCCCTCAAGTTCTTTTCGCCACTCCACGCCCTCCCAGCCGCCTGCACACCAGCAGCACCTGCGCTTGGTGAGCGAAGAAAACCAACGTCAGCGTGCGCAGCACCAAGCGGAGGTCGAGGCGCTCATCGCGGAAGCGGAAGCCGATCCCAAAGCCTATCGAAGGAAGATCATTCGTTGGATCGCGCTCGGTTATGGTGTGGTCGGGTTCACCTTTGTGGTCGCTGTCGCTATCTTGGCCCTTGTCGGCGGTGCCGTGTTTTGGATGTTTGCGAGCGGCCGCTTTCACGTTGGCGGAATCAAGATCCTGCTCTACCTCGGGCTGCCAGGCTTGCTTTTGGTGTGGGCGATTTTGCGCGCGCTCTTGGCACGCTACCCCGCTCCACAAGGACGTTACCTTTCCCCGGTAGAGGCACCAAAGCTTTTCTCAACCATCGAAGCGCTGCGAAGCGAGGCCGGCGTCAAGCCGCTCAAAGCGGTGGTGATCACCGATGACATCAACGCGGCCGTGATGGAGCGGCCGCGGCTCGGAATGCTGCCGTGGTTCTCGCGTTACCTCATTTTGGGACTACCCCTCATGCAAGGTTTGAGCGCCGAAGAACTCCGCTCGGTAATCGGCCATGAGTTTGGCCACCTTTCGGCGGCGCACGGGCAGCTGGGTAGTTTTGTCTATCGCGTTCGCCGTGTCTGGCTTCGTCTTTACGAAGACGCCCTCAGAGGCGACCTCGCTGGCGGTCGCATACTCGGTCGTTTTATCGCTTGGTATGTGCCACGCTTCGACAACATTTCGTTCGCGATCGCGCGCAGCAAAGAGTACGAGGCCGACGCCACGGCCGCCGCGCTCACGTCCAAAGAGGCCGCGGGTTCAGCCCTCACGCGCATGGAACTGCTCCTCGAGGAGCAGACTCTCTTTTACGAGGACTTGCGCAAGGCCAACCAGGGCGGTGCAGCCTTGCCAGTCGACCTTCATGAGCAGCTTGGAGCGCGCTTGGCGCAGGCAGCGCAGCACGAAAAAGCGTCCGATTGGTATGCCCTAAGCCTTACTCGAGCGACCGGGACCGACGATACGCACCCGGCGCTTTGCGATCGCCTTCGCGGCCTCGGGGTTGAGCCCAGCCAACCCGCGCCCATGTCGCAAACCGCTGCGCAGGAGCTTCTGGGCCCGATGGAGCAGCAGCTCAACCACGAGTTTAGTGCGGTTTGGCAACAGGGCGCGCGCGAAGCTTGGAGCCATATTCAAGAGGCGGCTGCTCGCAGCGCTGAGGAACTCGCGATGCTCGATGGCAAGCCCGAACTCAGCAGCGATGAGCGCCTTCAACAAGCTGGCCTTTGCCTTCACCTCGGTCAGAGCGAACGCTGCCAGGCCATCTGTGACGCGCTTTTGCTCGAAGAGCCGAACAATGCCTCCGCGCTCTATCTCTGGGGAGAGGGCGCGCTAGAGCAACAGGACCCGTCGGGCGTTTCAAGACTCGAGCGTGCGATGAAGCTCGATCCTTTCTTGGTTGAGAGCGCCGCGCCTACGCTCTACCAATGGCACGCCGCGCGTGGCGAATGGGACCGGGCCGAACGAGTCCGTCACGAACTCGAAGATCACCAGAGCTTGATCGCCAAAGCGCAGCACGAACGCTCGTTCTTCGAAAAAGATGACGAAGCCCTGCCGCCGAACAATCCGACCTTGGCGGAACACTTGCGCGACGCGATTGCGCTCCAACCGCGTCTCAAAGAAGCCTTCTTTTTTCAAAAGAAGCTCGAGTTCTTTCCCGACAAGCCGTTCTGGATCTGCGCGGTTGTGATCAAAAAGAAGTTTACCGATCACGAAGGCTCCGACTTCTTCGAGATCATGCAAGCGCTGGCCGATAGCGTCGACAGTCCCGACCCGCTTCTGGTGGTATGCGCGAACGACTGGCCCAAACGCCGCCGAAAAGACCTGCGCAGCCTCCCCGGCGCCGATCTCATGGCAGCTTGAGCATCCGCATCGTTCCATGGGAGCGAAAAAGACCGGAGCATCTGACGCTCTCCAGCTGTCCTTGGGGCCAGGATTCAGCGATGTCTCGATTGAAAATGTTCTATTTTTGTCTTGGCATGCAGTTTGCTAAGGTTACATGTGAGCATGGGTAGGTTTGGGCTAGCGCGCGACGAGCGCGGTGGAGCGATGGACATGGCACTGGTTTTCGGTGCGGTCACGCTCTTGCTTTTCGGGGCGTTTACGAGCATCGGAAGGGGCTTTCAGACGAGTGTGAGCGAGCAGACGGACGCCGGGCTAGCTGGAGTTGACGCGGAGCCTGCGCGACGCAACGCTGTCGCAGCGAGTGAGCCCGCAGCAGAATCTGGCGGTTTGGCTGCCCTGGCCGTGGGGGCAGAGGCACCCCTTGTCCACGCATCTGTGGTCGCCAGTTCAGTGTCCGCCGGGACAACGAGCGGCCCGTCGCTACTTTCGCGCGTTCCGTGGAAAGCGTTTGCGATCATTGCGGTGGGCGTGCTTGTGACGTTTGTGGCGGCGCCGGCTTTGTTGGCGCCCCTTGCGGCGGTGATGGGTACCGGGATCATTGCCTCGATGGTGATGGGTCTTGCTGCAACGGGTTTCGGTCTACTGGCTGGTGCCACGGTGGCAGCAGCGTTCGACCGCAATGCCGATGGCTTTCGAGCGCTGGGCACGATGGCGCGAGGTATCAAGGAGTTCCCGGGACAAATTGTGCAGTGCGTTCGAGACAACGGCTACAGGTCGTGTCCCGGTGTGATGGCAAACGCGATGTGGGAAGGCATTAAAGAGAGCGTGCTGTCGTGCCGGGAGAACTCGACGGCGGGCTGCATGGAGTCGCTGGCCATGGTTGTAGGTGGCGGTCATGTTGGTCGTGCCGCGAAGCTCGGAATCTCACGGATGGCGGTCAACAGCTCGCGCGCGGGACTTCAGCGTGCGGGTGCGATGCTCGAAAATGGGTTTGTGCGAAGTGCGCGCTATGCACTGGGAGCGCGTTTACAAAACGCAGGTAGAGCAGCTCGTATCGCAGCCGTTCTCTCCCACGGAAGCGATAATCTTCACGCCAACTTTGACGAAGCGACGGTTTTTCGGGGTGGCGACGTTGATGAACTCGCGGCCTTTGTCGGTCAACCACTGGAGCATCCGACCGTCGCGCACGCTATCCTTGACCCGGATACCGTCAATCCCAAGGACCTCGAGTCCCTTGGTAACTGGGCAGACGGCCACCGAACCCTTGAAGCGTGCTCGGTCGCACGCGGGGAGAACTGCTTTAAGGTGACAGCCGCCACGGCACATTCGTTGTCGGAAGGTAGTCTGAATCAGGCGTTACCGACAACGACGCGCGCGCAATCCACCGTTGACGGTCAGCTAAAGTTCGAATCAGGTGTTGCGACAACCGAGGGAAAGCAACCTTGGGTCGATGCTCTCGTCGACACGCAGGCTACCGTTGAAGCGGTGCATCGGGGCGATGTAACACCTGATGAGGCTACGCTCCTCCTTGATGCCACGGACCTCTACTGGCGCTCGCTCGGTGTCGAGGAGCCGCCGCCACTTCGCGTGACGTTGGACGACCCCTACCAAGCCGTGGTGCGTGAAGTCGCATCGTGGCCCGAGGGCAGCCACGGTGTGATTACGGTCGCAAGAATGGATATTTACGATCGCGCTTGGGGTGCACATATTTTCAACGTTGGGAACATCGAGGGCAAGGTGGTGTTTGTGGAGAACCAAGCGAGAACGTCGCATGCCGAGATTCTTTCAAGCATCGCAAGCTCAGCCAATGATATCCGCATACAGCGCATCGGCAGCGTGCATCCCGACATCTTGCCCGACGTTCGTCGCGCCATTGATGATCTGGGCCTCCTGACCCAAGACCCGCTGACCGTGGTAGACAGCATCAACTACCCGCTTTCGCCACGCGATGGGGTACTTCATCAAGTTGCTTCGCATCACACCAACGGCTCGAAATACGAAGTCGTCACGCAAAAACGTCTGGATGAAGCGCGTCGTGTGTTCGGAGAGGCCGACGAAACCTTGCGGTACGCCGAATCTGGCTACGACATCAAGGCACAGGAACGACGCGAGTTCTCTTCGGATGAGCTTGAGAAGTTACGCCTTGTGCGAGAAGTTGCTGAGAACCGTCAGACCATAGCTTTCATGCAAGAGCAACACGCGAGCAGAGCATCCTATCGCGTCTGGCAGGAGCCTCGCCCCATGGAGGCGGCAACCGTTGCAGAGGTTCATCGCTACGTTGACGAGGCGATTGCCCAGCTGGACGCCATCGTGGAGTTCCGTGAAGGAGTGCACAGGATCTTTCGTAAGGAGGCCGAGCTAGCAGGCTCGGGTCATGATCGCGTTGAAGCTGTGATTGCAGACGAGTTGCGGGAGTTCGCAGAAGCTCGCCTAGACTTCGAGCAAACGCGCGAAGCCCTGCTGCGCGAGGTCCAAGACCTCCAAGTCAGCACTAAGTAGGACTCTAGAATGCAACCAGTTAGGGTTTGGCGGCGTATTTGGAGCCGGCGCGGTATTGGTCGGTCCAGCCACTGCGACCGGAGATGCCGAGTTCTTTTTGCTCGATGTAACGGCTGCCATCGTCGTCGAGATACATGATGAGTTTCGCGTCGGCGGTGTATTCACGATGCTGGTCTCCAGGTGGCGGCTCGTAGCCTTCAGGTGCTGGGCCACCCGTGCCGAGCGACCATATTTCGGTGGTGGGCGGGTAATAATCTTCGACCTCTTCGATGGTCGGTTCGACCGCGTCCGGCAAGGCCGCGGGTGGTGTGTCGCTCACGGTTTGGGGTTGGCTGTCTGTGTTCTCATTTGCGTCGGCTACAGCGAGTAGTTCGTGTTCGTTTGGCTGTTCGGCGGGTGCGATTTCTCTGATGCGGGTCACCCGAAAGCCGGGGGTACCGCGCTGACGAAGCACGCGAACGCCTGCGGGGAGACTCGGGTCTTCGTCTTCTTGTACTTCGAAGGGAATGAGCTCCGTGATCTCGCGGCGAAAGGTCACATCGCGGGTGCGCTTCGCGGCATAGATCTCGGCGTACACCCGGCCACCTTCGACGCGCATACTGATCGCGATGGGCATCTCGGTGTTGTTGCGAAAGCGAAAGTTGAGGTTTGGATAGGACACCGCAGCGTCGAGCCCGAGCTTAATGTACGACGAAGGGCGGCTGTGCGGCTTGCGTTCCAGAATCTCAAGTCCTGCAAAGAACACAGCCGCATGAAGCGTGCCCGAGACCTGGCAGGTCCCGCCACCGATGCCGTCGACGAGTTCTCCCGAAGCGATCACCGGCGCCACACGAAAGCCGTTCGTCTCGCTGCGCTCGCCTACGAGTTCGTTGAAGTCGAACACCTCCCTAGGTTGAAGCAAGTGTCCGTCGATCTTGTCGGTGGCGACACGCAAGTTGAAGGTGCGGTTCTTTTTGCGTCCGTCATATGACGTTGAAAAGTGTGCGAGCTGCTCATCAAACGCGTTCGAGGTGAGCATCGGGCTATCTTCAGAAACGCGCGGCGGCGAAACGTCGTCGTAAGCCGCTTCGACTTCGCGGTCGCCGTAGCGCATGGCGGAAACGATGCGTGCGAAAGTTTGGCGGAGGGAGAGGTTGATGCCGGCGCGTCCCTGCACGACGCGTCTTTCCTCACGCACATAGCGGGTCGGTGTCGGTTTGGTGTCGGCCGCGTCCTTGATCGCTACGAGGGTGTTCCATAGCGCCTCTTTTCTGACATGCGCCGAGATGCGCGGCATGTCCTCGCCCGCTGCTCGCGAGAGTACCAGCGCGCGAGTGAGTGCCTTGACGTCGACCTTGGCGCCCCAGTCGATGCGCTTCTTGGTGAAACTCTGCCCACCGACGTGGAGCGTGAAGTCCTCGTGCATGAAGGTCTTGGCTGCAGAGAGCGCGGCCTGGGCCGGAGGAAGTTGCTCTTGGGCACGGGTTCCGGCGGGAAGGGAGATCGTCGCCAAAAATACGAGCACAACGAGAAGAAGGCGCATGCCTCGATGACACCCATCGAGCGCGAATTCGTCAACTTTTCTGCGATAAATGCCATGGCCATGCGCTCGCAGGTTGCCGCGCGGAAACGCGGTTGCTAGGCAGTTGGGAATGGCGGATCAAGGGACGGTTGCGCGCCAAAAGCGCGTACAATGGTGGCTTTCGCTTACTTTGCTCATCGCGCTCGGCTCTTTGGTCCTTGGTGTTGTGACCACGACCTTTGGGCTTTTCGGTTACTTGCAGCTTGGGCCGTTGCAAGTCTCGCTTTCAGTGTTGACGACGATGGCGAGTCTGGCTGCGGCAGCCCTGGTCTACAGGAGCGCAACTGCGTTGGGTGACGCTCCACGCGTTGCCGCCTTGCGAGCAGCACTGGCTGTGACCCCATTTTTGGGATTAATGGTCGCGGCTGGCGAGCTTGGTCGTCTTGGCAATGCTCGGCTCAAGCGAGGGGACGAGAACAATATGCTCGGCATGCCAAGCCCCTAGGCACCCGAAAGACCGTTGGGGCTCTAAGCCGGGACGGGGAAATCTTTGCAGAGCTCGCGGATTTCGCCCGCAATGCGCGAGGCCAGGGCCTCGTCGTCGGGTGACTCGATGACGTCGGCCATCCAATTGCCGAGCGTTTTCATTTCGTCGCTGCCCATGCCCCGCGTGGTGAGGGCGGGCGTGCCGATACGGATGCCCGAGGGGTCGAAGGGTTTGCGTGGGTCGAAGGGAATTGAGTTGCAGTTGGTGACGATGCCAGCCCGTTCGAGCGACTTGGCGGCCTTGCGACCCGGCACGTCCTTGGAGGTCAGATCGCAGAGGATGAGGTGATTGTCTGTACCGCCGGTGATGAGGTCGACGCCGCGCGACTGCAATGACTCGGCCAGCGTTTTGGCGTTGTCGACCACGGCTTTGGCGTAGTCCTTATGTTCTTCGCTTGCAGCGAGCTTTGCTGCAATGGCGATGCCGGCGGTGGTGCCGTTGTGCGGACCGCCCTGTAGGCCCGGAAACACCGCGCGGTCGATGGCTTTGGCGTGCTTTTCGTCGCACATGATCATGCCGCCGCGTGGACCGCGAAATGTTTTGTGGGTCGTTGAAGTCGTCACTTCGGCGACGCCGATGGGCGATGGGTGCGCGCCACCCGCCACGAGCCCAGAGATGTGCGCGATATCTGCGACAAGGACTGCGCCCACCTCGTCGGCGATTTGCCGAAAGCGCGCGTAGTCGATGGTTCGCGCGTATGCCGTGGCCCCACACCACAGTAGCTTTGGTTTGTGTTCGCGTGCGAGCGAAGCCACCTCGTCGAAGTCAATGCGGTGGTCTTTTTTGCTCACGCCGTATTGAACCGCGTTGTAGTACGCCCCGGTGATGGAGACCTTCCAGCCGTGTGTCAAGTGCCCGCCGCCGGGCAGACCCATGCCCATGATGGTGTCGCCGGGCTTGCAGAATGCGAAGTAGACCGCGAGGTTTGCTGGCGAGCCCGAGTACGGTTGGACGTTGGCGTGGTCGGCGCCGAAGGCCGCCTTGACCCGCGAGACCGCCAGCGCTTCGATAGCGTCGATGTGGGCCTGACCTTCGTAGTAGCGTTTGCCCGCGTAGCCCTCGGAGTACTTGTTGTTCAGCACCGAGCCGCAGGCCTCCATCACCGCGCGGGGTGCGTAATTTTCGCTGGCGATTAGGCGCAGGGTGTCGTGCTGGCGCTGTTCTTCGGCCGCAATGGACTGGTAGATTTCAGGGTCGAGTTCGCGGATGGTAGACGTAAGCATCGCTCAGGTGATAGCACAGCTAAACGACATCATCTTGTCAGTGATCCAGGGCGCGATACGGCGTTGTCGCCTGCGGTGCCTGCGCACCTATTTCAACATAGGCTTACGCGGGCTCCTCGGCTCCGCCTTGTCTCGCACCTGGCTTACTGCCAAGCTGGCGCCGTTTACACGCGTATGAAAGCATTTCCAAGTCGTGAAGAATTCGTAAAGCTTGCCAATGAGCATCGAGTGGTGTGCTTGAGTACAGAACTGCTCGCCGATGGACTTACGCCCGTGGGCGTCGCTGCTCACTTTCTCGGTCGCGGGACGTTTCTCTTCGAGAGCGTGACCGGTGGCGAGAAGTGGGGTCGCTACAGCTTTGTGGGCTTCGATGCTCGGTTCGAGGTTCGCGCCAAGGACGGGATCTATCAGCGTCGCGAGCGGGGCGGTTCGTGGCGGGAGCACGCGTGCGATGATCCGTGGGACCGTTTGCGCGAAGAGTTTCGGGCACGCAACTCCGCACCTGTCGCCAACCTTCCTTTTTCAGGTGGTGCGATCGGCTATGTCCCCTACGAGGCTGTGCATCGCTTTGAGCCACGTGTCGCTCCGCCCGAGGGCATAGAGTTTCACTTCAAGTTTGGCTCGACCATCGTTGCCTTCGACAACGTTCGGCACACCGTGCGCGTCATCTTGCCCGTCGAAATCGAGCACGATGCCGCCGAGGCATATGACATTGCCTTCGGAGAGCTACGGATGACTTGTCGCGAACTCGCAAGCACACCGCCACTTCCGCCGCTTCCCATGCCTGAGACAAAACTCGGCAATCTGCCTCCGAGTTCGTTCTCCAAAGAGGATTTTTTGGCGGCGGTTAAACGCTGCAAAGAGCACATTGTTGAGGGCGATATTTTTCAGGTCGTGCTCTCGCAGAAGTTTTCACGAAGTTTCGCGAACGACCCTTTTTTGGTGTACCGCCTGCTTCGTGTGCTCAACCCGTCACCCTACATGTATTTCGTTGACATGGGGGAGCGACAGATCGTCGGTGCGAGCCCCGAGACATTGGTGCGTCTCAACAAGGGTGTCGCTGAAGTGCGACCGATCGCGGGGACCCGTCGTCGTGGTGCCACCGAAGAGGAAGATCAAGCCTTGGCCGCGGAGCTGCTCGCCGACCCCAAAGAGCGGGCCGAGCACGTGATGCTGGTCGATCTGGGACGCAATGATCTGGGACGCATCGGTGTGCCGGGCACGGTCAAGGTGGGCGATCGGATGATCATCGAGCGCTACTCGCACGTGATGCACATCGTGTCGGGCGTGCAAGCCGAGGTGCGCGATGGTCTCGATGCCATTGACGTCTTTCGCGCGACTTTTCCTGCGGGTACGCTTTCCGGGGCGCCGAAGGTGCGCGCGATGGAGATCATTTCCGCGCTCGAACCGGTGCCGCGTGACGTGTACGGTGGCGCGGTCGGTTACTTTGGCTACGACGGCGCGATGGACGTGGCGATTGCCATTCGCACGGTCGTTTTTGAGGGCGGCGTGGCGTCGGTGCAGGCCGGGGCTGGGCTCGTGGCCGACAGCGACCCTGAATCGGAGTACCAAGAGACCGTTAACAAGGCGTCGGCGGTGCTCGCTGCGCTTGACTACGCAGAGAGTGATGAAGCTCTGCTTTCCGAGAGCTTGCGGCCGTAGGTAAACTGACCCTTCAAAAAACCTTTGACACCGGCCAGGGCCAGGGCTAGAAAGCTGCTCGCCCGGAGCGGTAGTTAAGTTGGTTATAACGCCGGCCTGTCACGCCGGAGGCCGCGGGTTCGAGTCCCGTCCGCTCCGCAAATGAGCCTCTGTTATCAGAGGCTTTTTTGTTGCGATTCGAGAAGAGGCCAACAGTAGGCCAACACGGTCGTGCCCCGGAGCCGATGTCCCGTCCGTTTCGGTGCCTCGATTGCTCGTGTTGCCGCCCACCGCGCGCGGCATTGCGATCACTTCGCCATACGTCTGCACTTGAACCGGGATGCACTCGACAACGCGGCACATCGCATCCCAGTCATTGACCATGTAGCCCGCGAGTACGTCACCCGAAGCGTTGTGTGTAATGCGCT
This sequence comes from uncultured Polyangiales bacterium, assembly GCA_964487255.1. Taxonomy (GTDB): domain Bacteria; phylum Myxococcota_A; class Polyangia; order Polyangiales; family CAZAQV01; genus CAZAQV01. The sequence continues at coordinate 149,213 of CAZAQV010000012.1, forward strand.
TGATCCACGCCTCTGGCGCACCGTGTGCTGCCGCGAGCGTGATAAAGCTGTTTCGGGACTGGTGCTGCGTAATTGCATCGCTGACGCCGCCTACGGGCCGGACATCGAGGCGTTCGCAGTCGGCTTGGAGGTGCTTAAGGCTGTTGCGGAGCGTTCGCCGATGCGCAGCACCTCGCACCGACGGAATGATCGGGTCCTCTGGCTTCGGTTTGCGTCCGAAGTACTTCTCGAAGCCTGAGAGCTTCCATTCGCTCAGCATCTTCGCGAGCGTCGGATGCACCGGAACGTCGCGCGGTGGCCCGGGGCAATCGGGTTTGCCCTTGAGCGGCGCGTATTCACGGAGCTGGTCGTGCCATTGGCGTCGAAGGTGGATGCGGCCGAGTGGCTCGGCTTCACGATTCCAGTCCTCGAAGCACAGACCAATCGCTTCGCTTGAGCGAGTGCCCGTCAAAAAGAGCAGGGCGTAGAACAGTCGGTCAATCTCGGAGATGCCCGGATCCGAAATCAGAAGCTCGACGTGCTCCTTGGTGAAGTAGCCGCGCTGCACCTCCGAACGCTTCGGGCGCTTCGGTTTCTGGGCGCGCCGCAAGTCCTTGCACGGGTTACGCTCAATCAGCCGCCTTTGCTCCGCATCGTTCAAAGCGCCGTTCACAGCCGTGTAGACGTGAAAGATGGTCATCTTCGAGAGCTTCCCGCCTCGCATCGCTTGGCGCTCAGGAAGCGCTTCAAGGAGACGGAGCATGTCCCGCACGTCCACATCTTCGAGTTTTCGTTTGCCGATGATCGCTGTGGCGTGCTTCAGGCGGTTGATGTCGTCTTTCGCGCTTCGGATCTTTCCGATGCGCGCCTCGGCCCAAGCTTCGAAGTATTCCGCGAGCGTCATGCGCGATGAGAAGTCCGAGTCGAGCTGGCCGCTTTTCGCTTCCTGCTTTCGCAATCTCAGGCGTGCTTCGGCTTTGCGGAGCGTGGTGAGGCCCGCCGACTCGAAGCGCAACGAACCATCCACACGATAGTAGATTTCGTAGCCGCCGCGCTTGCGCCGAATACCCTCCGGTAGCCTTCTATCCTTCGCCATCGTTCCCTCCCGCGACGCCAGCCCATTCCAGGACCTCGCTTCGCTTGAACCTCATCTTTCGGCCTATCCGGTGACAAGGCAAGCCTCGTCTTGTGACGAGTTCACAGATGTAGGTCACTTTGTAGCCCAGCATCTCCGCCACCTCTTCACGCGACATCCACTGCGATCGATTCGTTAATGATTCCGCGATTGCAGCGCGAACTTCGTGGCGGATCAGTTCTCGAAGTTGCTCAGCAGACACTAGCTCGCCATCGCGACCCACGACTCTCAGGTGAGAAACCGATCCGCTCATCGGCTTTCTCGCCCGTTGTGCAGCATCCATCCGCGGTGCAGACCCCATCGTCGCCGATTCCCCGGAACAAGATCAGTTTTTCGCCCTCTCGCCCCCATCTGGCGTGGAGTCTGGACCCGACCCTTTCCGAAAGAGTGTCGTGTTCCTGCTCTACCGCTAGGGCGGAGCGCGTCTTCTCGGACCTTGATTGTGACGAAGTCGATGTGATCGGTCAGGATCGATCCGTCGGGAGCAGGGCAATGATCGAGGGCAACGACCTGCGCCGGTCCGGCGTCACTCGTGGCGGGTATTCTTGTCCTATTCCGACTCATCTATTTGCCCTCCCCATCGTCCGGGTGTCGCCGAATGACTAGCTGGTCGAGTGACAGTTGCTCAGCTGCTTCGATCATGTAGTGCCGATCTAGAACCTCGTCGTCGATGTGTCGGGTGATACAATCCCCCACGAGTTCGCGTAGGCGCTGCGGTTGAATTGAGTCGACCTCTGTGCTCCGACCCTTGAAGTTCTTGCCTCGTGTATCTCCTGACTTTGTCGGACGGGATGGGAGATTCCAACGTTGAATTTGTTCGGGTGTGACCCCCGCTCGTTCAAAAGTTATTGGAAACCCTTTCGAGTATCGACGCAGCCCTTCCTCAAGCTTTCGGCTTATATCCAAGCCGGAGGGATCATGGTCTCCGAAATAGTAGATATGAGCCGGCTTTCCTTGTGCTCGAATCTGCTGTGCCGAGTTGTAAATGAAGGTGATTGAAGCATACCCGCGTGTAACGAGAAGCGGGACGTCCCATTCCTCAGTCACCTCGTAAAGAGTGTCGCTCAGAGCTTCTTTTTCACACCACACCTCGACGTACACTTCCTGATCTTGCCAAAGGGCGCGTCGATAGTCGCGTTGCGTCGCCTTGAGAGCGTCCTGAAGAGAGCGATGCGACCTCGGCTTGCGACGCCAACGCGTGCCGTCGGAGATCCAGTCATACGGAATGCGTTCTTCCTCTCGCATTGCCTTGAGCAAACGGATGATCGTTCCCTTGTACTCTCTCTCCGTTTTTTCAATCAGACCGGTACCAATCATTTGGTAGAAGACAGAGCGACAGCTGGCTGGGTGATCGTTTTTCAAAACTCGGAATATTGCGTCACAGATTTCTTCCATTTCAACTGGAGTCCGGCGTTTCCGTTTCGTCCGCGAAGATGCTGGTGCGTTCGCGCTCGATCCACCTGATGCCACAGCGCCGCCTAGAAGGTGCTCTCTGTTTCTGCGCTTCGGCGTAGCAACTTCGCCGCCACAGTTCCGTTTTGGTCGTCGCTTGGGCCCTGGTGAGTTGCCTCCAGATTGTCTATTGACCATGGTCGATATCCTTTCGACGGAAGCCCCACCTCACACTGATTTGCCTGCCGTGAAGTGCAGAAATCAGGGTTTCTAGCTCCTCGGTGTCTTGGCTCCCGGGTTCGGGACACCATGTGTCTGACTTGCAGGCGTAGGTCGCTGCATCGTTCTCCGCGCCCTTGCGTACGGCATCTCCGTTCGGGTTTTCTCCGAACTGGCCGTGCCCCGTAATCTGCGACCAGGCGTTCTTGTACGCGTCGTAGTTCGGGTTATCGACGTCGATCACGACATGCGCGTGCACATTCCATTTCGCTTTGCTGTCTAGCTCGCAGTGGGACACTTCGACACCGCCACTGCCTCTCTCAACAGAGCGAAACACTTTCCGCTGTCGAAGCCGACGAAGACACTTCCGAAACCTGGAGACCGCCTCTTTCAGATTCTCATGTGGATATACTGGCAAGGAGAAGAGAACCATTTTCGGCTTTTCCATTTTTCGAATGTCACTTGCCATTCTGTGCCGATATGTCCGTGATTTGTGTTCACTACACGAAGGGCAGAACCGCAATTGACATCGAGAGGTACGAAAACCGAATTGCAATCCACAGCTGCGAATTCGATCGGCGTGTTTGTGACGTCCCATCTCTTCAAGCTCAGCGGCTCTCCGATCGTGAAGTTCGTCCGTGTGTCGTTCGGCAGACGCTTCAAACAAGTTTCCGTGTTTCTTCCTTTTGCCGAGACGCTTCTCTTCCTTCCTCCACTCGGATCTCGAAAACTTTCTATGGGGCCCAACCAAGTACTGAAGCTCGTCGCCGAAAAGCGACTTTCCGTCGTGACTCATGAGAAGGCCCCCCCGCGTGGGGTTGAGCGAATTCGAACCGCTGCTTCTGTGTAGAGCGGCGCGCAAGGCATCCTGGCGAACTCGAAGACTGTCCGACCGCCAGCTTCGTTCTCTAACGATACGTGCAACGACTTATCCGATGGCCTGACGCTGTAGACTGCTTGCTCGAACGGGCTGAGGCTGGCCATCGCCAGTATGAAGTGCCTAGTGGGATCGATGGCGCGTCTGCTGTGGGCGCTGAGCTGTACCGCTGCGAAATCGTTTTCGTATGGAACGAGCGCCACAACCCCGCTCGAGTTGGGCATTTCGTGCTCCCCCGCGGAGTTCGCGATATCGAGCACCAACTGAACCAGCGGATGATTCAGCGCTCTGCCGGCATCGTGGAAACTAGCCCTCATAACGGCCTCCGGAACGCCGGTCGGCGATCCATTGCGAGACCGCTTCCGGTTCGAATCGAACCATTCTCCGGCTCAGCCGAACGTGCGGAATCGCATTTCGATGTACCAAGCTGTACAAGGTGCCCTTGGGCAGTCCCCATCTCTTCGCTGCTTGAGCGTACGTTAGTAGTCGTTTGTCTTTTTCCATTCAGGAACTCCTTTTGCCTCTGAGTCATTCTCGAGCAGCGGAGTTCGATTCCCGGTGGATGGACTTTCGCAACTAGTCCACCGCTTGTTTTTAGCGCAAAAGTTCGTCGCTCAGCTGGTGGCGGATGATTGTCTTGCAATCGCGGAGCGGATTGCGACGCTACTGGAGATGAGCACTGAAACTGAGCAGGAGCAGCGCACGAATGAGTTCGAGCGGAAAATGCACGACGCGATTCTTTACCTTTGCAACCTCGCATCTGGGTTGCAGGCCTATCGTTCGATGACTGGCAACTTTCCCGACGAGAAACACGAGGCGGTGCGATGTATTGAAGCCGTCACCGCGCTCGTTGCACAACGGAGAAAGCGGATGCTCAAGTCAGAGGACGGATTTTGGGTAGGCTTCATCCCTGTTGACTACCTGGCAGACGTGTTCACGGACTTTCAACGAGCCGAAATTGAACTAAAGCTTCACCCTCGTCCGGGTGCGGACGTTCGCCTCAAGACAGCGATGGAACAGGTTATCCGTCGCATGATCTGGGAGCATGAGGTGCCCGAGGAAATACGAACGTCGAATGGCAAGCTAAAAACCTTCGATGTCCTGTGCCCAACGACCTCGGAGGACTTCACGAACGGTCCTGTGAAAGAGGCAAAGACCCGTCTGGCGAGGCTCTCGGGCTCACCAAAGATCAGCGAGTTTAGTTCATACAGGCACTGGAGTGGGAAGGACATGCCTCCCGCATGGAGTAGGCCAGATCACTGGCCGATTCACTACACGGTCAACTTTCTCTTCGCACACGTTGTCGATTTTCCGATTGGGCTTGACGACGCTCTTCAGGCAAGTCTCGAATCATGGAAGCGCGAAATTGTTGGCCGCAAAGGATCTGCGGGCGAGAAGTTTGTTGGGCGACCGTCGCCGCGAGAAGCTTCCGCGAAAGAAGTCAACGAGCGGATTGATACGGCCTTGCGGGACGAGTTTCCGGACCTGTGTAGATCATTTCTCGAGCGTTACCATTGGGAGAACGGGGCTGATGCGGCAGAAGTGGAAGAGCCAGTCGATCGCTTCGACCGGCTTGAAGAGGACCCTCCTTTTCACGAGGATGACGCAGTGGATTGGATGTTCGCTTCAAGGGAAAAAAAAGCGGACGCTATCGAAGCGCAGCATTGGCTCGCATCGCACTGGGCCTCTGACCCGGAGAGGGCCTCGCTGATGTCATCGACCCAATGGGAAGAGGGCGATACCTTCGACGTCTACCTTGACACCTTTAGGACCAAGCCGAGATCCGCGGTTGGTCAGTAACGTCATCAGCTTTGGCACGCGCGGCAAAGCCGCTAGAGTTCCAGGTGTTCGCGGGCGATCCAGTAGGTTTGCCCGGTCCTTGGCACTGCAACCCGTACCTCTGAAGCGAACATCCCCGCCGAATCGACCACCGTAACCGGCAGGTACTGGCGGAGTGGGGAGCAACCGCTGGCCGAACGGGGATCACCACCGCTTGCCGCGAGTTGAATTGCAGCTGTGTATTGCTCTCGCGTCCGACACCCGATCACGTGGGTTTCGCTGATGTGCGGGCCGTCGGGTTTGCTTGGAGCTGTCGCTGGACCTTCGGCGCTGCCCCGGGCCTCTAGTCGCTTCTGCACCTCGTCTTGCCGTGGAATGTAGATGGCGTCAACGTACTCTGTTGACACTTGGTGTTTGCGTGCGACGCGTTGAATGATCTTGTCTTCATCCGCGTTCGCGCCTGGTCGGAGGTTATCTGGGTCCCAAAGCGCTTCAAATGCCGAGTCGAAAATCTCATTTTCTTTCTCAACCAACGCATCGCGGTTCTGTCGGAACCGGTCTCGGAGGGCACCAAGTCTTCGCAGGAGTTCGTTTCCTTGTGTTGATGGTCCCATCGAGCCTTCAATGTTCAACTCTTCGATCAGAGCGAAATCCGTTTTCAGCTCGTCGTGTATTTTGGCTGCCTGCTCGAACTTACCCTCAGCCATAGCATCAGCCACAGCCTTGATTTGACTGTCGACAGTCTTCTCGTTCGTCATGATGCGCTCCGATGCTCCTTGAGCGGCCGCTTCTGCGACCTCATGAGCGCGTGTCTGCTCAGCCTCTTCCGCTGCCGCCTGATCCGCCGCGGCTTGTTCGGCGACCTCCGCCTCTCGCTGCTCTTGGAGTTGCGAAACCAGAGCAGCGCCTCCGAAGAGCGCACCGAGCGCACCGACGATGATGAGCGGCAGACCGACCTGCGTTTTTCGCTCACCGAGGTTTCCCAGTTTCCCGACCAGGGCGGCAACGCCTCCGACAACCATTAGCCCTCCCGCGATCATACCGAACCACGGGAAGGACGCCGCTATCGCAGTGAGTACGCAGAAGCCAACAAACCCGACGAGGATCGTGACCACGAGCCCCGTTGATGACGTCTTGGTTGCGGTCGGTTGCGGGCTGGATACGGGGGGCGCAGCCTGGGGAGCGGGACCTTCTGGTGTTTCTGGCATCGAGATTCCTTGTTCGCCTATACCGAACTAGTCTCTCGTCCTGCCTCGGTAGCGTCAAGCCATCATGACGCGCAGGTCCGAGGTCGACCCACTATCCGCCGCGATCGGCGCGCGTATTCGCATGTTTCGCGACGAGGCTGGGCTTACGCTTGAGAAACTCGCGTACGAGACGGATCAAAGTAAAGGACACCTCTCCGACATCGAGCGAGGCTACTCTCGTCCCAGCATCGCGACCCTCAACCGAATCGCCGAGCATCTCGGTGTCCTTTTACTCGATCTCGTCACATTTCCCGAGGACGACGCTCGCCAAGAAGTCACCGATCGGCTACGCGGACTCTCCGACAAAGACTTGCGCCAGCTCCGCCGCGAACTCGCAATAGACGACTAGGAAACGAAGGGAGATCAGCTCTTCGCGGTCGCTCTCGTTGGCCTCGGCCAACCTGTGACCGACGGAGGGTGGGGCTTGCTGCTTTTGTGGGACGAGGCCCAACTCGTCCGAATCGTCAAACGATCTCTCGCGAAGCCTGGACGACCGAAGAAAGGTGGCTAGGTGATCACTCGCCTTGCCATCATTGCGTGATGTAAAGCTTTTGGTTTGTCAGGAGTTTCTTTGCTACGAACGGATCGAGATATGCAAGGTCTTCTGCAAGGCGGCAGATTCCATGCTGGCCAGGAAAGATGGTTGATGCATCGATTCCACGGTCGTAGAGGTAGTTGAGCGAGTTGCCCGCCTCGCTGGATTCAATCTCGAACTTGATGAGCCTATTTCGAACTTCGGCGGAACTCGTAAGTTCATCGATCGAGCGGGCAAGTTTGGCCTTCGTGTTGTCCCAAAGATCAGCGTTGGCCCAATCGTGAAGCGTGAAGGTTCCACGTTGAGCCGACATGTTCTGATTGCCTGCCGGTGAGGTCGTTGGAATCATCACTCCTTCGGCGTCGTGACTAACGTGGGCATACAGATCCGCAAGTGCAAATACAGCAAAGTTTGTTCCCATGCGTAGACTTGATGACGCAGCGAAGTAGAGCGCTACGTCTAGGCTTTTTGACCAATCGAGGAGCCTGGTAGGAACCCCGTAGTGTTGAAGCAAAGCCATCAAGTTCGCCTCATTGTCAAACATCCTAGCTGGGAGCGTTGTTCTTTCGCGCAACGTGCGTCGCGCGTACTCGAGCATCGATTTTTCGAAGGCTTGAGCGACTGAGATTCGCCCTTCGCGGCGAAGAAGCGAGGGAAGAAGTGTCCATGACAAGTCTCCCTGGCCACGAAACGTCCATTTGCCCGAATGGCTAGAGAGGCTGACCTGTGTCCCCCAGCGGATGACATCCTTATGGCTGCTGCATTGCAAGACTCTCATCGGGAAAATGTCTCACTGAGGTGTCCGAGGTTCAAGTTGCGGCATAGTAATCACTTGTGGTTTCGGCTGATATCTTGAGGAGCATCATGGTATCTCGATGGTTCTAGGCCTTTTGCGATGGTTGGCAGCAAATACACAAGCTCTGGAGCGCGCCGTACAGGAGACGAATTCCAAGATCTTGTGAGCATCTTGAGAATGCTCGATTGGCTTGAAAATCCCACGCGGTATGAGTGGATTAAATTGGAAGTTCAGGATGGGTCGCTTGATGACGTGCAAGCGCTGCGTTCTGACGGTGTGCTGGAAGTACAACAGCTGAAGTTTGGCACTCCGACAGTCCCTGAGATAACGCTGGGCGATATGCTCGCTATTAGCGGTAAGGGAGCGCGTTCCCGTTCGCTTCTGAAAAAATGGAGCGATTCACTTGAAGATCTACGTTCGAGATTTGACTGTGTTGAGGCATATCTCTATACGAATAAGAAGCCAGGGGCGAAGCTTGGTGTTGGACTCGACTCGGAGGGACGACTCTCTCCCGAGAAGCTAGATAGTTCTGATCAAGAGGCGCTTTCGACAGAGCTCGGGACGGCGTCCGAGGACTTCTTCAAGAGTTTCCGTTTTGACTTTGGGCAACCGGATGCCGACTCGCTTCGGATGCAGGCGCGAAGACGGTTTGCGAATCTGGGTGGAGACGATCAAGGTTGGGTGCGATTGACGGAGACCGTGCGTCGATGGATCAATCGAAAAGATGCACCGAACCCGGAGCGATTCATCCGTTTGTGGGATGTTCAGCAAGCGTGTGGGTGGTACCAGCCCGAATCAGTTGTGCAAGAGTTTCGGCTTCCGGATGATTACGTTCCGCCCATAGCATTCGTAACGGATTTGCGTACCAAACTATTGGCGAAGCGGGCGACGGTTGTCACGGGCAATCCCGGATCCGGAAAATCTAGTTTATTGAGCTACTTGCACCGGGAATGGAAAGCGGCACAGCCGGTGATCCGACATCATTTCTTCATTTCGGTTGATGACTCCACGGCTGATCGACATTCATGGCACGTGGTGGCTGATAGTCTGATCGCCCAGCTGTTCGAGGAGTATGCCGATCTGATCAGAGATGAGGAGCGGATCAACCCCACCCCCGAGCGGCTTCGCGGTTTTCTCGAGCGTGCAGGCAAGACCCGCGAGGGAAAATCTGAACTTGTAGTTATCATTGATGGTCTGGATCACCTCTTGCGAGAGAAGGTTACCCAAACTGCCGAGCAGTGCATGGATCATCTCGCGAGTACTCTTTTTCCTCCGCCGTCTGGCGTGTCGGTCATACTGGGCACTCAGAGATTGGACGATTTGCGGATTCCGGAACGTATGCTGTCACGGGTCCCAAGAGATGAGTGGATGGCGATTCCTCCGATGTCCAGGGAGGAAGTTCGCACATGGCTCTTGCGTCAATCGGATGTCACGCTGCCGGACAACGATGCTGGTATCGACGAGCTTGTCGATGCGTTTCACGAGGTCAGTTCGGGTCTTCCCCTCCACATGCGATACGTGCTTGGAGAGGTAGAAAGATCGGTGTCGGCGATTAGTGTGCGTTCCGTACGAAATGTCGAACCCTGTCCTAGAGGTTCGACGATTCACGAGTACTACGGTCGATTGTGGAGGCGGACGTCGGAAGGGGCGCAAATCATTCTTCACTTGATCAGCGGGTTTCCATTTCAGTGGACCGATCTTGGGCTCACTTCCATCCTCAACTCACGCGGCACAGCTCTCCCGGAAGTTCGGAGGGATTTGAGAAGCGTACAACACCTCTTGCAGATAGGGGGGGGCGGAATTTCCCCATACCACGAGAGTCTGTTGCTTTTTGTCCGAGAACAAAAAGAGCATTCGTCATATGTCTCGTTGTTTGCGAGTGCGACTCTCTCCTGGCTCGAAAACGGCGCGCCCGAGCACACAAGGTGGGCGCATTTGTGGCCGTGTAAAGTCGAGCAAGGGGACTCGGACCCCCTAATCGAAGGAGTATCTCATCACTGGCTTGAGACCTGCTTGGTCGAAGGTCGATTCCACAGTGAAATACAAAAACTCGCGACTTTGGCGTTGAGCGAGTCGCTCGCAGAAGAACGATTGGAGAAGGCCACGGAAGCGCAGTTCTTGCTTCGCAATCTTGCCTGGGCACGCGACGAACGTGAGGAAGCTTGTGCTCGTCTAACCGGACTAGCTGCCAAGCGATGGCCTGAGGAACGATTGATTCACGAATGTTCGTCATTGGCACAGAGATCTCTTCCTGAGTTGGCTGCACTCACAACGTCGGCGGTAGAGCATGGGAGCTTCGCATTGGCGAAACCCTTGATCGATCGAACGAAAGACAAGTGTTCGGAAATCGATCGTATATTTTACAGGGAAAAGCTTGTCTGCGTCGCGATCGGTTTGGCAGCGTCTAGGCTGATTGAAGCGTCCAAACCGAATCCCAAGTTGGCCGGTGCGAACTGCCATCTTGTGCGCCCTTACATTGCGCAGCTGCTGCGTTTTGGGCTCAACGGTGTATGTTCTGAGCGATGTTTGGCTCTGCTTCGTGACGCTAGCGCGGACGCGAAGGAGTGGGCGTCGGATGCTGTGAATGCTTTCTTGACGATAGCGATTCATCTTGGGGTTAGACCCGATCTCCATCTCTCCGACTCAGCGAAATCCTTGCCGATTGCTTCGATCGCGATGGGGTCTGCATCCGATGCAGGGTCGAGTGCCGCTGTCCTGAAGAAACTCGAGGAGCTCTTCCGTGAGAACGACAACTATGCGGGTCAAGACATCGTTGACTCGTTTTCGCCGGTTGGCGCTGAGCTGTTCTTCGCTGCGTTTGCCGATCGGCTGGCTAACCGAGAGAGTCCCGTGGCACCTAATGGGAGCGGACCGTATACCAGACGTTTCTTGGTCGAGCTGATCGACCTCGCGGCCACGGCTGCCGATGCAAGTAAGGCTGGGGAAAAGATTGGATGGTGTTGGATCTACGACAATGCGAGCACTCCTGAACCACCGAAGAATAGGTACGAAACCAATGAACGCTGGGTGGTGGAAAAAAGGAGTGTTGCGAGCGTTTTTCAGTTGATCGCTGTCGGTCTCGAGTTTCTTGTCCATCGCTCACGAGTAGAAGCCGATGACCTAAGGCGGGCAGCCAAATGCGAAATCTGGAATTGGTCGTCGTGTGTGCGCCTACTGTGCGAACAGTACCACGCGAGTCTGACCCACGAAGCACTGGGCTATTGCGTCGATGCGGCCACCACTGAGCTGCGCGACGCGGCGATTGACCTTTCAGAGCGGGCACTGCGCTACTCGATGATTGCTGAGTTGGAGTCGCTTCGTGGACAAGATGCAAGGGCTGATACAATCGACTCGAGCGCTCATCTAGCCGCGAGATGCGCACTAGGCCATGGCTACCATAAAGACATCTCCCTCTTTGAGACGCTCGAAATGATTCGTTCCGCAGAATCTGTGAGTTCGGAGGTTCAGATTGAGTGGCTGAAGGGGTTGTGGGGCGTCATGACAGCCGTTTCAACAGAACTGACCGACGGTGACGAAACCAAGCACTTGCCCTACAGTTACGCAGAGGCTCTGCTCGCTGTCGACCGTAGATATTTTCCTGCGCTTGCCAGCCATTGGCTTGGCAAGCGTGACTTCTTCGAGTTCGAAAACGTGGGCACCGTCTACGCCTCGTTGGGATCTATTGATTCACCTTCTGAAATTGCCTTGGGGTCCACACTTGTGGACGCCAACGCTCTGTCGGCGCTCGAAAGCAGGGCAAATGCCGGACATCGCGGCGCGCGATTGGTCTACGAAGGGATCCTCTCCTACTTCGGTCAGGTTCGCTCACCAGTCGTGGAACGAAGTGACACCGACGATCGTTCTGCTGAGATAGATTTGAACTCATACGACGTTCATGAGTTCGAGCATTTTCTAAGGGACGCCAATCGCCTCGCGTATCGTAATTCGCGCGTTCTTGTGAATGGAGTGAGACGCTGGCTCACTCTCGAACCGGAAGAAGAAGCCCTTAAACGTATTGAGCACGGAGTACTAAGTCACGGGCATCTGCCGGTGGAGTTCTATCGCGAGCTAATAGGCATCTTTGCGGACTATCGAGGGACAAGAAGTGTCTGGAGCCTCCTGGTGGATGGCACGAAAGGTTCGTTTCTATGGCGACAATTCGGAGGAAAGAAGGGCGACTTCCTTTGGTTTGCCCGCTACGTGCGGGATCATTTTCCGAAGCGATGGTGTGAGTTTATCGCAGCGACCACTCAGGCGGATTTCGAGTCCTTCCCGCAGTGGGACGTAGACAGGTTGATCTCATATCTAGCAGTCGTCGGAAAGATATCGCTAGTTGGAAGCGTGTGTGAGGTGTCCGTTGCGTGTGCAATGAGACTCACCGCGGACACCCCTTTGGATTCGTTCGACTTCGAGGCTTATGAAGAAAATGAGGTTGGGGTTCGGATGCTAATGACGCGGCTCCAAAGTCCTTCCCGAGTTGTGCGCGAGCGCGCATCGAGCGCGTCCGCTCGCATCCTTGCAGCGTCGGAGCACTCAGAGCTCCTGTCGAGGGAGCTGATGAATGTTGCAAAGCAAGCTACAAACGAAGACCTTGTCGTACAAGTGCTCCTGATCCTCATCCGTGCTCGGCAGCAAGGTTTTTCGGTTAGCGACTTACAAAACTGGTGGAGCAATGTGGAAGCTAAGTCGATTCTATCATACGAGCTTTACGCGCTTCTGAATGATAGTCCTCTGGAGAATCTGTCGGAGGTCGCATTCGATCTGTTCACCGGTTCTCCTTCTCCTTCTGCTTCGCATCACGTGTCCGAAGGCTTTCGTCGGAGTGTTGACGCATACATGGCACCAATCTTTCTATCTCTCTGGGGCAAGAAAACAGAGTTCATGCGCCAATGGGAGCATGAGGCGGTCAGGTTGGCGACGAAACTTGGTGTGGACCTCCACTATCAGGACCACTACTTTTTTAGTTCATCGAGCGGACAACTCCCAGCACACGCGCTGCAAACATCTGTGCTCGAATCCGCGTTCTTGCGTGCTCTCGCTGCGTTGCTCCACAAGGGGAAAATCGATGAGCAAACCGCCCGTGACTTAAGCACGTTCGTCTGCCCAGTGGATCCCTTCTTGTGGGAGTCACTGTTTTCGCAGCGACCTCTATGGCTTCCTCGGATCGGCACTTCAGAAACAACGGTCGACACAAATGCTGAGACGATTCTTGGCGCGGTGCGTTCAGAACTGCTCAGGACTTCCGGCCCGACTCTCATCGCTCTTGAGGGGCCGGTTGGGAGAGAGTATTGGCTAAAGGTTCGCGCTTTTCTGTGGCGCCGCGAAGGCCCGCTCGACCCGTCAAAAATGGAGATTGGTGAGATTGTTCAAGGCCCCGCTGCTAGGTTCGAGTCGCACTGGACGGCCGGCAAATATTCTTGCTCGGATCCTCACGCTACTTCCTTGTCCGATTTAGACATCCTCCCGTTCTCCGCAGAAGCAATGATCAAGCCCAACTGGTGGTTTCCCAGTTCGCCAGGGCATCTTTTTCTGGTTCATGATGGAGCGTTGGGGAGCAGCATCGAGTTCCGACCAACGCTGTCGGGTGGCGAGCTCGTTTCGGCGGGGAAGCAAGTAGGGGCGTCTGGGGTTTGGTTCGAGGAGGCTAGCGAGCGGTTCGATCGATCCGATTTGCCGAAGGGCGGAGTTTACCTGTCTGTCCCACGAAGCATTCTATGTTCGATCGAGTCACTTCAGGCGATGCAAATAGGTTGGCTCGTTACCTTACAAACACCCTCTTCTTCGAGTGAGTCGGGCCGACAATTACAAACAGTGTCTGAGGAGCTCGTCGGCGTCGGGCGGGTCTTGACTCTCTAGTCACCCAACGCGGTGCAAACCAAGAGCAGTATCGTCTAGCCTACGAACCGTCCTTGGTCGCGAGGTCGAGGTCGGCGTTCACGGAGAGTGTTCCGAACCATGAGACTTTGGGCTCGTTGGTTGCTGTTCGGACCTTTGCCACTCATCAAAGCGCCGCGCTAGGTATACAAGTCGTGAGGGGCGTCCTTTTCCCGGGCCGAATGGGTGAGCCTCAATGATTTCCTTCGCCCGCTTTTGAAGGAGCAACATGAGCAGAGCGTCGGATGATGTCTCGTCCACGGATGCGTTCTCCCCCTGGCCCTTCAGGTACGCCTGAAAACTCTTCGAGGTCTCAGCTACCTTCGATCGATCTACTTGTCGATCAATTCCGAATAGCTCGTCTTTGATTTTCTCCGGAGTGCTCAGACCCAATCGCTGTAGCTCATCCAGAAGCTGACCTGCGTTGTCACCGAAGTTTGTGGAAGTCGGAAAATCGTCACGCATTCTTGCGACAAAATCATGGACATCGAGAAACTCTCCCTCGCGTTTCGCGAGGCGATCATCGGTCGCACCGAGCAGCTGGCGGATAGAGATGTCACCCGCCTGCGTCAACAGCGCGAGCTGATTGAGAAGATCCACCTCGGTGGTGCCTAGGTCTCCACTGCTGTCCGGTTTGTATTTTAGGTCATGCTCAATCTCATTCCATACATGAGCCAAGAGGCTACAAACCTGAATTTCGCAAGATGTGCCTTTCAGATTCCACGCATTCTCTGGGAGTTCGTCGTCAAGAATACGAACCTGGCAATGCGTTGCGCGGTAATGAGGATTTGCGGCCTTCCCGTCTTTTACCTCGACCTCGGGAGCTTCCGCTTCTTCCGGACCCGAGAATTCCTTTTCAATTTCACGAACAATCTTTTCTCGATCGGACTCAAGGTACGTCGTGACCCTCACACCCGCTAAATCGCTAAGTACGTGGAAAACATCGTCCGGCTTGTTGAACCGCTCCGCTTTCTCGGGTTTGCTCATCATGGTGAGCAGCTTCTTTCGGAGACTGTGTGGAGCTTTTGCCCGTCTCTGAACTGTTGCTCGCACAGACATTCGATCGAGAATCTCTTGGCATCGTTGATACACAAGCTCCGCAAGTTTCACGTACCGGTCGTATTCTCGCGAATAGCGAGCCACGGCTTCGTCAATTTGATCTTCGGATAGAGGCATCTGACTTATGAAGAGTATACTCATATCGTTGCCCTCTTGAGTGCCTATGCACTTTGGGGGGTATTTTTTAGGTGTATTCTTCTCGGCCCGAAGTGGTCTCGTTCCGCGACTTTCGACGGCAGAACATTCTTATCGCCTCCGCCAAATCTGGTCGCGCGCGTTCGAGGCACTCGGCTGCCTCCATTACCTTCGCAATCAGGTCGTCGCGGTCGGAAATGTTGGCCTTGGCCAACTTGTGACCCGTGAGACTGTTTTCCTCGGAAAGTTTCGGGGGGTAAGAGTGGGGCGGGTTCCCGTCTAACTGCGCGGAACTATTTGAAACAGGTGTCGCACAAGGAGGCTTCGAGTCCCGTCCGCTCCGCAAATGAGCCTCTGTTATCAGAGGCTTTTTTGTTGCGATTCGAGAAGAGGCCAAGTTGAGGCCAAGTCGGTTGGCTCCTGGCGCGTGTGTACCGTCCGTTTCGGAGGGTTCGTTGCTGGTATTGCCGCCCACTGCACGCGGCATCGCGATCACTTCGCCATAGGTCTGAACTTGCACGGGGATGCACGAGACGACGCGGCACATCGCGTCCCAGTCATTGACCATATAACCCGCGAGCACGTCGCCTGAAGCGTTGTGTGTAATGCGCTTGATCCACGCCTCTGGCGCGCCGTTTGCCGCCGCCAAAGTGATGAAGCTGTTTCGGGACTGGTGCTGCGTGATGGCATCGCCGACGCCGCCTACGGGCCGAATATCGAGTCGTTTGCAGTCCGCTTGCAAGTGCTTGAGGCTGTTGCGAAGCGTTCGCCGATGCTCGGCACCGCGCACCGATGGAATGATCGGGTCTTCGGACTCCGGCTTGCGGCCGAAGTGCTTCTCAAAACCGGAGAGCTTCCACTCGCTGAGCATCTTTGCCAGTGTCGGGTGCACCGGGATATCGCGCGGAGGGCCTGGGCAATCGGGTTTGCCCTTGAGCGGCATGTACTTGCGAAGCTGGTCGTGCCACTGCTGTCTGAGGTGGATTCGGCCGAGCGGCTCCGCTTCGCGGTTCCAGTCCTCGAAGCACAAACCAATCGCTTCGCTCGAGCGTGTGCCGGTCAAGAAGAGTATTGCGTAGAAGAGGCGGTCGATCTCAGAGACACCAGGGTCTGAAATCAGAAGCTCGACGTGTTCCTTCGTAAAATATCCGCGCTGCACCTCCGAGCGTTTCGGACGTTTCGGCTTCTGGCCACGTCGCAAGTCTTTGCACGGGTTACGTTCAATCAGCCGACGCTGTTCCGCATCGTTCAGCGCACCATTCACGGCCGTATAGACGTGGAAGATGGTCATCTTCGAGATTTTACCGCCGCGAACTGCGTCGCGGTCTGGAAGGGCATCGAGCATCGCCAGCGACTGCTCAAGGTGCTCACGGTACCAGCTGACCTGCTGGGCCGATTTCTTTGAGTAAACGTCCTGCCAATGCTGCTCTGTCTTGCTGGTCATCTCGATTTCAGCATTTCTTGTCGCCTGGCCAAAGGGAGTCGTTGTTCAACGGGTAGGGAACGCTAGAGTTCGCTTTTCGAGCCGCAGGCTGGCATGCGGCTGCCCATGTATGGGTTCGATATCTTCTCGTCTGCTTGCACCCACTTCTTGTAGCCCTGCGCCATCGGACACTCGAAGACATGCAGGCCTTTTGCAAGCCTTGGTTCCCTGGAGAGGATGCCGACCACGTGGCTGCTGGCTTCCCCGAAAGCCTTCCTTACCGCATCGCCGTCGCTCTTATCTATTGCATGCAGTTCCTTGGCGGCATCGGCCAATGCCGTCCAGTGCGTAGCCTGTGATGTGTTCTGCTTCGCGACGCTCCGTGAAATGCGCTCCAAGTCAGCTGCATCATCGGCGATGGTATCGATGGCATCGTTGGCGAGTGACGCTCGAATCCGCTCGTAGCTCGCAAGGGCTTCCGACGCTTCGCCTTTCGAGGCTTCCGCCGGCTTCGGCGAGTTAGCGGGAGCTGTCGCGACAGGAGGAGGGGCTTGTTGAGGGGCTGCTTTCTCTCCTTCGCAGGCAAACGAGCCCAACGCTGCGAGAACAACAGTTGGCGCAAGCCACAACAAACTGGTTCTGCTTTGCTTCATAGTGAGAGGACTTAGCATAGCCGCTGCAGCCAGCGCCACAGTCGTTACGATTCGCGTTCCCTCAGTCGGTAGCCGCGTGGACATGCGTTTCGGTACGCTGTTGGACCTGCTTCACAGCGCGAGTGTCTTCTGCGACGAGATCCATGGACATTGGTTCGGCATGTTCGCTGGCAACCTGTACGCCTTTGACGTAGAGCGGGCACGGGTCCATTCCTTTCCGACCTTGTGTTTGCGCAAAAGCAATGTGGCAACGGGCATGTGCTTCGATCGCCTCGGCATTTGCGTCCTCGATGAAACGTATTCGCACGCCGTTGGAAAGTCGTTCGACGGAGGCAACTTGCCCGAGTAGTGGACACAGCGGACGCGTCGAGACGGGGAAGGAGCCGCATTCGGCCTGCTCGAAGCGTTCAAGTTGCTCCGCAGCGCGGCGGTGGTCTTCGGCATGTTGCTGATGAAGCTCTGCCTCAGCGCGGTGAATTGCAGTCGGATTATAGTCCGTTACGCCAAAATCGAGTTCTGCGTTTGGTGAGGCGGCCCCGCCGCTCGGGTTGAGCCGTGTTGCGTCGAGGTCATCTTGGTCGGCATGCGCAAAAGATTGTGTTT
Source organism: uncultured Polyangiales bacterium (assembly GCA_964487255.1). Taxonomy (GTDB): domain Bacteria; phylum Myxococcota_A; class Polyangia; order Polyangiales; family CAZAQV01; genus CAZAQV01. Next base: position 166,919 of record CAZAQV010000012.1, read on the forward strand.
GGTGCTTTTGGGCTTCGCGCCGGTGCGCCTCTGCGCTCATATCCTCGGGTCTTGTGCCGCTGCCGCCGCATCCAAAGCCAAGGGCGAGCCCAACTGTGATCAGCCCAAAAAAATGTCTCTTCACGTCCATGTCAGTTCTCCTCATATTATCTACGCTGCCAAACCGGAAGTGCTGCTCGCTCGGTCTGTCACTTGCGTAGGTCCTCAAGCATCTGCTGGTAGGTATCTCGATCGATCTCACCGCTGGCATAGCGGCGCTTCAGTGCTTGCTCAGGCGACTCGTCTTTGTCGCCGCTGGCTCGGGATACAGCCAGAGCGAACCAGATCACAGCGCCGATCGCTGTAAGTATCAAGATCCACCAAAGGCCCATCATCCATCCGCCCATATGCCAATCATCCCAGTGCATGATTCATCACGACGAATGCTCCCAGGGCAAGCAACCGCTTCCCACCTCGACCTGCAGGCATCATGCCAAACTCGCTGAGTGCAGCAAAGTCCGCTGCGAGTCGTTTGCGGAGGCAAGGTTGGCCCTAAAGACATGGCCTTGCCTCGACGATTGACGGGACCACCGGGCGAAAGAAATGCGTTGATGTCGTTCAGTCGTGCAAGCAGTGCGCGAACTCTCGTAACCAGTCGGTAAGAGGCGTGTGGTTTGTGTAGCCCCGAGCTAGATGCTGAGCGAAATCTCATCGTTCATTGTGAAAGTGGCGCAGCGATTGCATGGTTGGCCATGACCGAAAGAGGTCCAGTGCAGCACGCCCATCATCAAGTTCGACAAGACCCAAGCCCCGCCCCCGCATCGCAGATGAAGGATCCGGTGTGCGGGATGAAGGTGCGTGACGATTCGCCTCACCGTGTCACGCACGAAGGGAGCGAGTATCGTTTTTGCAGCCAGGGCTGCCTCACCAAGTTTCGCAAGTCTCCCGGCCAATATACTGGCGACGGCGAAGCGAAAACGGTCGAGGCCGTTGCAGGCGCCGAGTACACCTGCCCAATGCACCCCGAAATCGTGCGCGATGAGCCCGGGAGCTGTCCCATCTGCGGAATGGCGCTCGAGCCGCGTACGGTCATGGCCGAAGAAGGCCCCAATGCCGAACTCGTCGACATGCAGCGACGTTTTTGGTTTGCGGCGGCACTTACGGTGCCGCTCGTCGTCATCGTCATGGGCGACATGCTTCCTGGACAGCCGATTTCGAAGCTCATCTCAGCGCGAACGCGGACACTGATCGAACTCGCGCTCGCGACGCCCGTCTGTTTGTGGTCCGCCTGGCCCTTTTACGTGCGCTTCGCGCAGTCGATCAAGAACAAGAACTTGAACATGTTCACGCTGATCGGCCTCGGTGTCAGCGTGGCGTACGTCTACAGTTTGGTTGCTGCGCTCCTGCCTGGCCTTTTCCCCGCGTCGTTCCGCGAAAACGGGGAGGTGGCCGTCTACTTCGAGGCGGCGGGTGTGATCGTGACGCTGATTCTGCTCGGCCAGGTGCTTGAGCTGCGGGCGCGAAGCCAGACCAGCCAGGCCATCAAAAAGCTCCTTGGCATGGCGGCCAAGTCCGCGCGCTTGCTCAAGGACGATGGAACCGAAGAAGACGTCCCGCTCGACGCCGTTCAAGCAGGCGACCGCTTGCGCGTGCGTCCCGGCGAGAAAATCCCGGTCGACGGCGTTGTGCTTGAAGGCAAGAGCTCGGTTGACGAGTCGATGGTGACGGGTGAGCCGATCCCGGTTGAAAAACACGAGGGAGAGCGCGTGATTGGTTCGACGGTCAACGGCACGGGCGGCCTGGTAATACGCGCCGAAAAAGTAGGCTCAGAGACGCTGCTCGCGCGAATTGTTGCGATGGTGGCCGAAGCCCAACGTAGCCGCGCGCCGATTCAAAAGCTCGCCGACGTCGTGGCGGGCTATTTTGTTCCTGCCGTCATACTCATCGCCGTGATCACCTTCGTCGTGTGGTCACTCGTCGGCCCCGAACCACGTATGGCGCACGCGCTCATCAATGCGGTGGCCGTGCTGATCATCGCTTGTCCCTGTGCACTTGGTTTGGCGACGCCGATGTCGATCATGGTGGCCACCGGCAAAGGGGCGAGCATGGGGGTCCTATTCAAAAATGCCGAGGCCATCGAGGTTTTGCGCAAAGTCGACACGTTGGTCGTCGACAAGACCGGCACGCTCACAGAAGGCAAGCCCAAGCTTGTCAGCGTTGCACCCGAAGCGGGTTTCGACGAAGCCACCTTGCTGCGCCTGTCCGCCACGCTCGAGCGCGGAAGCGAGCACCCACTTGCCGAGGCCATCGTTAAAGGCGCCGAAGAGCGCGGCGCAAAACTTACACAAGCCGAATCGTTCGACTCCGTGACTGGTAAAGGCGTCCAAGGGCGCGTCGATGGCCGCGAGGTCGCGCTAGGTAACCGCGCGCTGATGGAGAGCCTCGAGGTTGAAGCTACTCACCTTGTCGAGCGCGCCGAGGAGCTGCGCGCCGAGGGGCAAACGGTGATGTTTGTCGCAGTGGACGGTAAGCCTGCGGGCCTACTTGGGGTGGCCGATCCAATCAAAGAGAGCACGCCCGAGGCGATCCGCGCGTTGCACGAAGAGGGCATCCGCATCGTGATGATGACGGGCGACAGCGAGACGACCGCGCAAGCCGTAGCCAAAAAGCTCGGCATCGACGACGTGATCGCCGGAGTCTTGCCCGACCAGAAGGCCGAGAACGTAAAGCGGCTTCAAAGCGAAGGCGCGACGGTGGCGATGGCAGGCGATGGCATCAATGACGCGCCCGCTCTCGCGCAAGCGCAGGTTGGCGTCGCCATGGGGACGGGCACTGACGTCGCGATGGAAAGCGCGGGCGTCACCCTGGTCAAAGGAGACCTCCGCGGCATCGTTCGCGCGCGCAAGCTGTCGCGGCGAACCATGGCGAACATCAAGCAGAACCTGTTTTTCGCCTTCGCCTACAACTCGGCCGGGGTGCCGATTGCTGCTGGTGTGCTCTACCCAGTCTTTGGTCTTCTGCTGAGCCCGATGATTGCCGCGGCAGCGATGAGTTTTAGTTCGGTGTCGGTTATCGCCAATGCCCTTCGCCTGCGTGGAGCCGATGTTTAGCAAAGGCAAAGAAAATCACGTGAGGTAAACTATGACACAATTTCTAGCAGACATTGCCGGCATGCTTGAGGTCTTCGCCATCGCGGCGGGACTTGTCTTACTGCATCGGGCTTCCAAAGAGGCGCCTGCCAAACTGATCAAGACTGCGGGATGGGTCCTCGTAGCGGGTGGCGTCGGTGTCGGCCTCTGCACCTCTTACTACTGGTTTAAGTACCAGTCGCAGGGCGAGTTCGAGAGCACCCACACGGGCTACTGTGAGCCAATGCACGACTCAGACATGAGACCCGAAATGATGAAACGTAGACCATGACATGCACGCCATCCGGATTTGGCACCACGCTGCCTGACGTGACTTTCGAAGATGCTATCTTGCGCGTCACAGACACGCTCAAGGACGAAGGCGCGCTGGTCTGATGCATGTTGGCATGTGGGGCCTTGCGCTCATCGTCATCGTGATCGCGTCGTGGCTCTTGTACAAGTATTTGGCGCCAGAAGGCTGGAAAGAATGGACACGCGCGGGTGTCGTTCAAGCCTTCCTCATCGCGTTCTATGCGGAGATGTATGGGTTTCCGCTCACGATCTATTTCCTTGCGCGCTATTTCGGGCTCGACCTTGAGTGGGGCGAAGGGGGCAACCTCTGGGCGCAACTCTTCGGCACCGAGACCGCGCATATCGTCGCCATGGTGGTTGGCTACCTCATCGTCTTTTCGGGTGCGACCTTGGTCGCAGACGGTTGGCGGCGCATCCACAAAGCGAGGCGTCAGGAGAAGCTCATGACCGACGGCGTCTATGCAAAGGTGCGCCACCCGCAGTACACGGGGCTCTTTCTCATCGTTTTCGGCGAAGGGATCGTGCACTGGCCAACGATTCTGTCGGTCGCTGCGTTTCCGATCATCGTGGTCGCTTACACCCTTCTGGCCAAAAAAGAAGAGCGGCAGATGCTGGAGAAGTTCGGCGACGAATATCGAGAATACCAGCACCAAGTGCCCATGTTTATTCCCCGCTTTGAAGGCGGCCACTTGAAGGAGGCATGAGTTGAACCCGACCATCATTACCATCACAAGCGGCTTCGTGCTTCTGGCGGTTTTCGCACTCGCAGGCTGGGTTTCGCGGAGGAAAAAGCGATGAACCATGCGCTTCGTATGCTGCTCGGTTGCGGGCTGGCGTTTCTGGCGGTCTTTTTGCTGCCGGCGCTTGGCGCGAGCAACGGGCTTACATCCGCGGTCTTCATCATCCTCATGATCGGCTGCCACCTGTTCATGGGCCACGGTGGACATGGCGGCGACCACAAGGAGAGCGAGCATGAATGACACCTTAGCCACGCTCAGCCCACGACGACTCGGCGTTGCCTTCGGTGGCACCGGCGCGGTGTTCTACGTGGGCTGCATCATCACCATGAGCACCGTTCCGAGAGAGAGAGCTGTGCTATTTTTTAACAGTCTGCTGCACGGAATCGATATTGCGCCGGTGTTGCGCGAAGAGGTGCCGTTGGGGGAAGTGGCGCTCGGAATCGTCACCACTTTTGTGCTTGGCTGGTTCGCAGGGGCACTGATCGCCGCCTTCTACAATCTGCTCATTCCGCGGAGGCGAATGTGACATCTTGTGCATGTTCCGATACTCACGATGCGCGGCGTGTGGTTCTGACTGGCGGACCGGGCGCGGGCAAGACGGCAGTCCTTGAACTCATTCGGCAGTCGTTTTGCAAACACGTTCTCGTCCTGCCCGAGGCCGCCGGCGTTATCTTTGGTGGCGGCTTTCCTCGTGGAACGCACGAGGAGCAACGTCGCTCGGCACAGCGAGCGATTTTCTACGTACAGCGCGAACTCGAACATGCCGCGTCAGCGCCCATGCCAGCGATCGTGCTGTGTGATCGAGGCACGGTCGATGGAAGTGCATACTGGCCCGGTCCGGGAGACCTGTTCTCGTCAGTCGGCACGACGCGGCAAGAGCAGCTCGGTCGCTACGATGCGGTGATTCACCTGCGCACCCCGACGGCGGAGGGCGGCTACAACCACGACAATCCACTGCGCATCGAGACCGCCGCAGTGGCTCGGGTTATCGACGATAAGATTGCCGAAGCATGGGCCAAGCATCCGCGACATTTCACAGTTGAGCCCGCCCCGCATTTTCTGACCAAGGCGGCGCAAGTGCTCGAGTTTCTTCGGCAAGAGGTGCCCGCGTGCTGTCGCTCGCATGTCGTTCCAGGAATGGAGAACGTATCGACCCAGGGCAACTAGTGTCCGATCCAGCGAGGTTGTCACGTTTTTCTCGTGAGCTTTGCCCGACTTTTCGTTGCTCGAACTCGAATGTACGCTGCACGTTCTTCGTTCTTGCGCCTCGACTCGAACAAACCACCTCTTCGCCTCCCGTGACAACCCCGATGCACCGGACACTAGCTGTGGGACTTGGCCTCCTTAAAGCGCGCCGAAGAGTCGGGGGACGTGCAGGGGAAAGCTATTGCGCTTCGACGCGAATGCGGAAGGTGAAGTCACCGATTGGATGGTAGACGTCTTCGGTAAAGACCGGCTCAAGTCCCCGGTCGCCTTCGATCGTCTGGCCAACCATCATGCAGCTTTCTGAATCAAGCTCGTGGCTCTCCCACGCCATCCGGCCCGGGCCGGAACCAACTCCGTTGAGGCTCAGGTCAAGTGTGCCTGCACACCCGGGCCCCGTGTTCGGGTTGATGAGAGCAAAGCTGAGTTCAAAAGTCATCTTGGCGCCGTCAGGAAGTGCGATGGGGTCGCAGTCACCTGTCTCGCCCGAAAATGCGCAAGTGCTCACCACGTAGAACGGGTCCGAGCCAGAGGCGTCTTCTCCGGTCGCGTCCGCACCCCCAGCGTCTCCCATGTTCGCATCCGGCGCACCCGTGTCGCTGGCACTATCGCGCGCCGCGGCGTCAGCGCCAGGGTCTGCGGTGTCATCCCCGCAGCCTAGAGAACAAACGAACAAAGTAGCCCCGACCACAAGTCCCCAGTTCTTGATTCGCTGATTCATGCTATTGGCCGTTCCCTATCCGACTCAATGAGCCGGGGCAAGCCGTCTTCGGACTTCACCGATTGTGGCGTTGGTTGCTTACGCCTTTACTTCGCCTCCGTGCGCCAACTCCTTTACTTGCATCGACGCAAAGCGGTCGAGCGGACGCCATGGCTACTCTGACCTGAGCCATTCGCGAATCGCCTCCGCCAAATCTGGACGCGCGCGCTCCAAGCACTCAGCGGCTTCGAGAACCTTTGAGATCAGCTCGTCGCGGCCCGTTTCGTTGGCCTTGGCCAATGTGTGACCCGCGAAACTGTTTTTCTCGGAAAGTTTCGGGGGGTGCGTCGAGGGTTCAACTGGTTCTAACTTGTTGAAACTACGCGAAACTGGTGTCGACAAATCAGGCTTCGAGTCCCGTCCGCTCCGCAAAAACAAGCGTCCCTTTAGGGGCGCTTTTTTTTGTGGGAGGACGGGACGAGAAACGCGATGAGCGGTGTTTTGGAGGCCGGGATTTGGTAGTCGACCAAATCGATCGGCCGGAGAAACCCTAGCGAAGAGCCGTAAACAAACCGGTCCCGTCCGCTCCGCAAAGTTTACCCCACGTTTCGTGGGGTTTTGTTTTTGTGGCGACTCCCGCCCCTGACTCAAGTCCCTGAGTTGGCGGTGGGCCTCTTTTCGGCCAGGACATGCACATGCTTCTGGAAGCCGAACCTGGCGAGCTAGACGGCGCTCGTTTTCCTGGGAGACGACAGGGTGAACTACGACGAATATATTGAGCAGCTTCACGACGCTAACGCGATGGCCACCCGAAGAAAGTTCTGCGTGCTCGCGGCCAACAACCTTCTGGATAGCGCAAACACACTATTTGCCTTCGGTCTGTCCGAATCGAAACGTCGCGCGTTGGCCATTGTTGCCCAGATGGGTGGCTCTGTCGCTGTCGGCGTAGTTGCTTTGCTCGAAGCCAAGAATTTGTACGCGGCAAATGCGCTTCTTCGACAGCTTGTTGAAGTCGAATATTTGATCTGGCTTTTCGGAACTGATCCGGATGAGGCCGGGAAGTGGCTTCTGGCATCGTAGGACGAGTTAAGAACGCTGTATTCACCGTCGGCTGCTTTGCGTGTCGGCGAGAGTATCAATAATATCAAGCAATTACAATCTAGTTTATAACCCTCGCATTATAGAATGCAATCTATAACCTTTATGTTATAACATGGGTGTTATAAGGTAGAGGTTATATGTTGGTGGTTTCAGACAAGGCGTTGGCGCGGATCATTCGTGACCGGCGGATGGAGAAGGGCTGGTCGCAAGCTGACCTTGCCGCACGTGCAGGTTTGGCGCAGCCGAGCTTGTCGAACATCGAGCGGGCGCAGGTTTCGCTTTCGTTCGACACGTTGCTTCGCCTGTTGGGTGCGCTCGATTTGGATCTGCACGTCGTGGCGCGTGGGGACAAGCCGTGACCGACACGCTCTACGTTCGAATGGACGGGGCGCTGGTTGGAACGCTCTCCCGTAAACAGGGTGAGTTCGTTTTCACCTACGACGGCGCCTACGTGCAGAGCGAAGCACCCGTACCCGTCTCGCATTCCATGCCACTTTCCAATCAACCCTACCAAGGCAAGGTGGTTGAAAACTACTTCGACAACCTCTTGCCGGATGACGAAGGCGTCCGTCGGAGAATGGAGCGTGTGGTGGGTGCGGCAAGTCCGCGTGTGTTCGACCTTCTCGCCGAGACCGGCCGCGACTGCGTAGGAGCCCTTCAGCTTGTTTCAGATAAACAGGCGCCGTATCCCACTCAGATTTCAGCTCAACCGATTTCAAACGAGCAGATTGCAGAACTGCTTTTGGAGCTGGGTGAGGGGAGGCCGCTCGGTATGGTGAGCGATGATGACTTTCGCATCTCTGTCGCGGGCATGCAGGACAAGACGGCGCTTCTCAGGTGGAAGGGAAACTGGCATCGGCCCCAAGGCACGACGCCAACGAGTCACATCTTCAAGCTCGCCGATGGGCGCAAGGGACTTCAAGACAGTATTGAGAACGAGTGGCTTTGCATGCAGCTGGCCCGGGCTTTTGGCCTTCAAACCGCCAGTGTCCATATCCAAGACTTTGCAGACGTTCGCGCGCTTGTTGTGGAGCGCTTTGATCGAACATGGACAAAAGACGGTCGCTGGCTCCTTCGCGTTCCCCAGGAAGACGCTTGTCAGGCGCTGGGCATTGCACCGCACCACAAATATGAGGCCGACGGTGGACCCGGCATGGAAGAGGTGATGGCCTTGCTTTGGTCCGCCCTCGATCCCATCGAGGCCCGTGCGACGTTTTTCCGGGCGCAGTTCGTGTTCTGGCTTCTTGCGGCGATCGATGGGCATGCGAAGAACTTCAGCGTCTTTCTTCGGCCGGGCGGGCGCCTCCAGCTCTGTCCACTCTATGATGTGCTGTCCGCTTATCCGCTGATCGAGCGCAAGGTCCTGTCGCGACAGAAACTCAAGATGGCCATGGCGCTCCGTGGCAAGAACGCGCACTATCATTGGCGCGACTTTAACCGCGAGCGATGGCTTGGTATGGCCAAGCGTTGTCGCTTCGCGAATAAACAAGCCGGTCAGATCATCGACGCGTGCCTGGCTCGAATTGAACCCGCGATCGGCGAACTTGAATCAGAGCTACCGAACGACTTTCCCGTTGAACTCTCGGACTGCATTTTCGCCGGCGTGCGAGCAGCGCGAGACGGTTTTCGTTAGCTCCTGCTACACCGTCTGGGGTGAGTCGGTAGGAGATCGCAGAGCTTGCTGCGCTCATGATTCGAGCTGCCCCCACTGTGCGATACTCCTCATAACTTAATTGTTTTTAAGTTATGAGGGGTGATGGGCAAATGGCAGTTCTATGGCCGTGAACATGAGCTTGAGAAGCTCTCGGCGATTCTTTGCAGAGGTCGATGGTTCTTCGCCCGGGTCACGGGACGCCGACGCATTGGCAAGACCTCGCTGATCCAGCAGGCCCTCGAATCCGAAAAAGAGAACCGACGCCGCGTGCTCTATATGAACAAACGTCCTTGGGGTGAATTCGGGTAGAATTCGGGTAGCGGCGCGGCCTTTTGTGCCGAGCTGAGCTTTGATGGGCAGTGAGACGCGATTTTAGATGTCGCGAGCGGACAGTTTAGAACAGTGGATAGACCGGTGCGCGGACGCGTGATGCGCCTGCGAAGATGAGTGCGTATGAGTTGACGTTCAGCGTTGGCCGAGTTGTCGTGCGAGCTGCCAGGTGCCTTCTGGCAGAGTGGTCGTGATGCCTTCGGCCATCTCTTGCACGGCAGTGCGGTATGCATCGTAGAAGGCGTACATCTGTTTGATGGCTCGAAGCAGCGTCTTCTTACAGCGGCAGGCAAAGCGTGGGCTCAGTTCGCCTTTGACGCGCGCGGGATGTCGGCTTCATCGAGGTCGCGAGCGCGCACGGGCCCTTTTTGGGCCAGTTGCAGCAGCTTTTCCATCTTCGTGGTCTCGGTCGGCATGTTACAAAACGTATGTCTAAAGTATCAACCCTTCTCAAAGATCACCGTCACCATGCTGCTCGGCGTCTTCACATTCACCAATATTCTGCGTGCGCAGCTTCGCCGCATTATCGAAGGTCGCGACTTGGGCGACGCGAACTGGGACGCACGCATGGAGGTTGTGGTCACCGACGAGCCTCAGGAGCTCAATTAGTGGAGAGCTGCTGATGAGTGACGATCACACCTCACGCTCAGGAGAAGCGTATGCCAAAAGTCGGGTGCAACCGGCGACGGAGAGCAACTGTCGGACACGTGTCACTCCGCTCAGCGACGCCTTCTTGAAGAGCGCAATGCCAGCAGATGTATTCTTGAAGCGTGCCTACGAGAAGCTCCTGTTACGGCTTCGTCCTAGCTACCTCGAAGGTCAGTGGGACGTCTTGCTTGCGGCCGTCCACGCCGACTCCGAGATTTCGCTTTTTCGGGCATCCGTCGGTGAAGAGCCTGTTTCACTCGTGCTCGGTCGGCACTCAGCGGCGCAGTTGCGCGTGCGTTTTGATGAGGCGCTTTCGCTTCGCCACGCACTCGCCCTGCTTACGCGCGACGAAAAAGGCGCGCTGGTTCTGAGGCTACTCGACTTATCGTCGTCTTTTGGGCTCGAAACAACCGACGGAGCTTCGGCGCCTTCGCTCGCAAGCAATGGTTCGCTCGCGGTGCGTGCAGCCGATACGGCGCTCTTCGCCATCTTTCGAGGTGACGTGGATCGTCTCCGCAGCTCTCAGCCACTGCCCAGTTTGGAGGTGCTGCCCGCTGTTGATTCGCATCCTGTGGATGAGGGTGGTGCGTCCCAGGGTGAAGGCGACTCCGTCGAGTATACGCTTCGCAAGAGCAGGGTGGAGGCATGTCGAAGGGGTGGGCCTTACCGGTCTGCCGTAGTGCGCTTCGACATGTCCCGGTACGAAGGGCCTGCTTCACACCACGTCTATGTCAGCTTCGAAGAGCAAATACGGCGCTACAATGTGACGAAGAACATCTTTCGCTCAGGCTGCCTGATTGGTCGCGATTCTCGTTGTCACGTTGTCAGCGATCTCTTCGGGGCGGAAGTGTCTCGCCTTCACTGCCTGCTGATCGAACTGGACGGCAAGCCGATGCTCTTTGACCTTGCCTCGATGAATGGCACTCACGTCAATGACCAACCCTTTGACCACCTCGTGTTGTCCGCAGCCAAGCCCACCGAGGTTGTGCTTTCAGTTGAAGGACCACGCATGGCAATCGTCCCAGTTCGAGAAGGCAATCAGAATGAACGATAGTGAGAGCGGGGCGGCTTCCGAGGCACGGGTGGTGCCTCGGTTGACGACTTTACTCGGTCAGTTCTATGGGTAGGGCATGGAAACCAGCACCGCGGTGGTCGAGGCTCTCGGGCGGTATCATGCTTACGGACAGGCGAAGAAGAACTCAAAAGAAAGGCGCGCGCAACCGACGTTTGCGGCGCGGAAGTTTCTCTCCGCAAAGGAGCTGCACGTTTCGGTCGAAGGAATCGGACGTGTCGAGTTTCCGGTTTCTGCGGAAACTGTGAAAAAACTGGTTGGGAAGGCATCTCTGGCCAAGTTCGGGCTCAAAGAACAGACCCTTTTTGACCCCAATGTGCGAGACACATGGGAAGTCCCGCTCGACCTTGTCAAAGTAGACGATGCGCGATGGCAACGCGCTCTCGAACGCCCCTTGCTGAACATCAAAGAGAAGCTAGGGATGCGCGACGCAGGGGAGCTGCGCGCAGAGTTGTTTTCGATGCTCGTGTATGAACCTGGCCAGTTTTTTGTGGCACATCAAGACTCAGAGAAGTGCGACGAGATGGTGGGCACACTTCTCGTGACCTTGCCATCGAAGTACGAAGGCGGCATCGCCACGATCGAACTTCGCGAGCAACGGACCTCATTTCGGCCGACGAAAAGGAACGAACGCGAACTTTCACTTGTCGCCTTCTTTTCCCACTGCCACCACGCCATTTCACCCATCAAGAGCGGGCATCGCGTGGTCTTGGTCTACAATCTGCTGTTTGAAGGCAACGCGATCGATGGCGAACCGGCCCAGAGAAATGCCGATGCGGCATTGCAAGCAGCCATGTCCAGGTACTTCTCGACACCTACATCGAAATACGATTTTCAAGAAGAAGAGCTGCCCGATCAGCTCGTTTATCTCCTAGATCATGAGTACTCGGAGAGAAGCCTGGGTTGGAGCCAGCTCAAAGGCATCGATAGGCAGCGCGCGGCCGCCATGCGACGGGTTGCCGAGTCCTCAGATTACGAAATCTACCTAACGCTCGCTGATGTCTTTGAGACTTGGTCTTGCGAAGTGGAAGGCTACGGCTGGGACTACCATCGCGAGCGAGGCGAAGTTTCAAGTGACACGAACTTTGAACTCTTAGACTTCATTGAAGGCGACTTCTCTATGCGCCATTGGATCGACCGCGATGGCCATCATCGGCCGGAACTCGACATTGCTGTTTCAGGTTCGTCTGAGGTGTGTTTCAGTATCCCAAGCTCCGACCTGGACCCGTTTCGACAGGAGTACGAGGGATGGATGGGCAACTACGGCAATACCCTCGACCGCTGGTATCACCGTGCAGCAATTGTCGTGTGGCCAAAGGCGCGCACGTTCGTCATTCAGGCACGCGCCAATCCACAGTGGGCGTTGCGATCGATCATCGCGGAACTTGAGGCCAATCGCCGCGACAAAGCCAAGACGTTGATCGAGAGTATCCTTCCGTTTTGGCAGAATCGAAGTCATCCGGTTGCGAATGAAACACTTCCTTTGGCGATTGAGCTTGCCCAGCAGATCGATAACGCAGAAATCGCGCACTCGCTTCTTGCGCCGTTTTCGCTTGAGGCATTTGACGCGCTTGCTTTGGCTCGCTTTTCTCTGCTGCCATCGCTATACGGTCTGAGCTGGGCCAAAAACGTCTGTCAAAACATGCGAGAGCAGCGCTACGGACGCGTTTCCGTTATCCCCCACCAGCTGATTCCAGCATTCTGCGAACAGTTGCTTGAGCAAGAATCGCGCGAGTGTTCCAAGTTCGCAACGTGGTTGGTCGAGCAAACGCATGAGGACACCAAAGCGACACGTGCGCGAGACCTTGCAGCCCCGGAGCATCCAAGTTGCGAGAAGGGTGTGCGAACGTACGTCGTCGAGGTTTGGCATCTCATCGAGGCGTGTCAGCTCATCGCGCACGATAAGCTTATCAAGGAGATGGTAACGGACCTCCTCGATGAGAAGCGTGCCTTGCCTCTGTCGGCGCTTCTCCACATGCTCCGCTCCGCATTCAAAAGCAAGCGCATCACGAAAGGCGGAGAAGCGAAAACTTCGCTCGCAAGTCTCGACGCGATCCGCATGCATTGCTTGGAGAAATTGAAAACCGAACTCGCCAAGTCTCCACGTGGCAAAAACGACTGGTCGGTTTCGCTGCCTCGCGGGTGCCGGTGCGAGCTATGCGGTTCCTTGCGATCGTTTCTCGAAGATCCCGACCGGCAACACTATGAATGGCCTATCGCGAAGGCAAAGCGTCAACATGTCCACCAACGCATCGACGAGTACAAACTCCCGGTCACGCATGAAACGCGACGCAAAGGTAGCCCCTATACCCTCGTGCTGAAGAAGAAGGCCGAGTTGTTCGACCGCGATAAGAAGCTGCGGCGCACTTTGCAGCGCGACTTGCGTTGGCTCGAAAAAATGATGACATGAGAAGGAGCGGCCCCCTCTGCCCTGTCGTATTGCCTTAAAGGGGACTGGATATGTAGTTCCGTGGCCTTGCCGCGGGAGGCTCGCGGCAAAAGCGTGAAATAGTCCGAGAGCGGTTACCCTCGTCTCGTATATTAGAGGCTTTTTTGCGCCCTTTTGAAAGAGGCCAACACGGTTTGGCGATGGACGCGTGGGTGCGCCATAATGAAGGGTAGGAGTTCAGTTGACGTATTCGTTCCAAGGATTCGATCGAATCACCGTGAACAGCGACTTGCTCGGGGGAAAGCCGTGCATCCGGGGGAAGCGTTTGTCTGTCCAACGGATCCTGCAGATTTTGTCAACGAACCCGAGTCGTGAGGACCTTATCGCTGATTACCCCGAACTCGAGGAGGAAGACATTCGGCAGGCGTTGGCGTTTGCTGCGTTGGCACTGGACGACGAAACCGTTTTTTCATTGAACCGTATCTGTTGAACGATTGCCAGACGATCGCCACGGCAGCCGAATCACGTACCATCCCAGAAATGAGCGCACAACGGACTAGGAAGCGCCTCAAAAAGGCGCTCGAACGAAACCACGCGCTCAAAGAGCGTGGCGATGTGTGGGTGAAGTTCGAAGCGTCGCCAACTGACCCAAATCCGCTGGATCCAGAGTTTGACCCACTTTTTTTCGTCCGAGCTGAGCGCGGCGTCGACCGTTTCGGTGTCCGACTGCAACCTGACCTCATCATTCAGGTGCTTGAAGAATCAGGTCGACGGGAGATTCACGCGGACAAATTCAGAAAGATGTGGGGTTGCGAATATTGGTGCCTTGATTTGAAGGAACGACAAGTAACAGTCTGGAACCGGAATGGACGAGAGGTTCTGCCTTGCACCGGCAATCTGAGTTCGTGGGCCATATCCGGGCTGACCGTTGACTTGAACAAGGTCGCTCGGTAGGTGGGGCTCTTTTATCGCCCGACGCAAAATGTCGACACCACAGGGCGCCAACTGGCGCGCCGAGCATCGCTCGTTAGAGTCGAACTCCGACCGCGAGCATCTCGTTTCGGGGGACCCGAAAGCGCGAACATGGGACGGTTCGCCGTTCGCCAACATGGGACGGTTCGCCGTTCGCCGTTCGCCGTTCGCCCAAGCTACTTCGAGCGATCAGCGGACGAGGTAAGGCAAGATCAGTTGAAGATGGAGGTGGTCTGCTTTCGTCCTGGGCCGGATCAGCCAATGGTCACTGCGTGGTGATTACCGGAGCCACCATGGGCGCCGCGACCTCCACCGCTGACATTCCCACGGATAGCGGTGTGGTCTCGGGATCAGCCGCCGGCGTGACGATGCAAGCTGCCGTGGAGGCGGTCGAAATCGTCTCGGCGCTCACCCCGGTGAAGTCGCCCACCCCGTCGGGGGCGGAAACCTCGAACAGCCAGTATCCGCCCCGCAGCGGCGAGAGCCACTCGGCGGCGCTGGCGACGAGAATCCCACCCTTCGAGGTTACCCATCCGGTGGCGGCGGCCGCGGCTCCGTCCGTCCCGGCTGGGCTGCCGTAGCGCCGCAGCCAGGCGAACCGACCGATGGAGTCGGTACCGGCGACAAACACCCGGTCCGGCACGGCGCTGTAGCGGCCCACCAGTCTCAGCTCGCCGGTCGGTAGCTGTTGGATCCAGCGGATTTGCGGGCCGAGGATAGCGGTCCCGATCGCCGTGCGGGTGGCCCACGCCGGTGTCTCGGGACTGCCGTCGGAGGCGATGCGCAGAAGCAGCGCGTCGGTCTCGGTCGCATCGTACCAGCCCCCGAGAACGAGGTTTCCATCCATCGTCTCGTGGGCCGACGCGATGACGACGTCCTCGAGCGCAGCGCAGTCCTGCACGTGCCGAGCCCAGCGCACCGAGCCGTCCGACCCGACGCGCAGGACGAAGCCCCGATCGTGGTTCGCAATGTGTTTTGACTGTCCCACGAGCAATGCACCGTCGGAGAGTGGAAGGATGGCGCGAACCGCTTCGTCGCGCGCCGCATCCCCCCAGAGCCAGGAGAAGGCGACGCTTCCATCCGGCCCGAGGCCGAGAAGCCATGCCTGCTCGTCTCCATCCGTTGCCGCTCGGTGGCTGCCTGCGAGCCAGACGTCGTCACCAACCAAGCGTGACGCCCACCACCCGGTCTCGAGGTTGTCCGTCTCGACCTGGACACCCCACTCGGTTGCGCCGTTCTGGGAAAGCTTCACGAGTACGTGTTGCGCTGTGGAGACCAGCACTCCGGCGTCCCTGGTCGGTGTGGCGTGCTGCGGCCAGAGCCTCTCCCCATCGAACCGGCCCGGTTGCTCGAACGTTCGCGCCCAGACGAGCGTGCCGTCCTCCCGGACCTTCATGACCGTTTCGGCGTCGTCACTGGAAACCAGCAACGCCCCGTCGTGGGCCAGCTCAAGGTCGACCCAACCGTCGTTCGCCCCGCTGCCGTTCGCCGTTTCCTCATAGACGCGCGACCAAGGCGTGATCGACTGATCGGTCGGGGGTGGACTCGGCACCGGCTCGCAGGCGCCGTCTCCCACCTCGAGCGGATCTCCGACGGGGAAGGAGGGACCTGCGAAGCTCGCAAGCTCGAAACCGAAGAGTTCAAGCGTCGCACCGGTGCGACCCTCGAGGCCGGCCGTGAGGTTCCAGCACGGTGTTCGCGCGCGGTCCAAGGACATGTCACCCACCGCTGCCATCCCTGCGTACGGTCCCATCGACCCGTAGAGTAGGAAGTTGATGCGCAGCTCGAGTTCCGCGCTGAGGTCGGCGGACGCCGTGACGGTGGCGGCAGGCTCGATCGCGTCGAAAGTGGGACCAGACAGGTAGGGGGTCACGCCATCGTCACCGTTGTACCCAAAACCGAGCCCGAAGCCAGCATGCAGCCCGAAGTTCATGGAGAGCGCACCGCCGATGCCGCCCTCTACCGCCCCGTCGAGCGAGATCGTCGGCACGAACACGAGCGGCCCCACGGGAAGGGGCGCGAGGGTGAACCAAGCCAGTCGCTCCTCTTTGCGGAAGCTGAGAGATGACTTTCCGCTGAGTTCCAACAGCACGTCCAGATCTCCGTCGACCTCGAGGCCGGTACTGACGTCGAGAAAGGACCCGAGTGAGGCGTCCCCGGTGAGCAGCCCGGTGGCAGTGTCTAGCAGCCCGTCGAGCTTGGTGAAGGCCTCTTCCGGCGACAGCTGCCCCCAGTCGAAGTTGAGCCAGAAGTGAACCCTCACCGTGGCCATCATCTTTCCGTCAGCGACGACCCGATCCTCGGTGGTCGACGCCATCCCATCCCCGTCGAACAGGACGAGGTGCAGCGGGTCCTTCCCGATCGGGATCGACTCGGTTAGCGGCTCGATGCGCGCGCCCAGCGGTGGCTCCGGTCCCGGCAGCGCTCGCTCGGTGACCACGCCGCCGAGCGGCACCGAAAAATCGGTGCTCATCCTGCGGAACGCGTGAAACACAGTGGCCGGTCCGGTCTCAACTACGATGCCGGCGCCGTCGCTCGACGCGGAAGTCACCTTCCTGAGGAGCCCGGCGGGCATCGTCTCCGAAGCGCCGGCGAGCAGGATGTCCCCCGCCGCGAGGCGTTCGAGTTGCGGCGGTACCGGATCGAACCGCAGGGTCGCTTGGTCGTCCGAGACGGCCGCAAGTGCTGCCAGGCTTGCCTCGTCCAAAAGGACGGTCGACTCGAAGAGTTCATACTCGACCGCTGGTGAGGAACCCTTGTTGGGATCGTCGCTACAGGCCGCACACCACACTACGGCCAGGCAGACAGCAACGACGTGGCGAGTGAGCTTCGTGGCGTTGGACATCGGTCGGTTATGTTCCGAGAAGCGGAGTCGGTCCAGGCCACGGTTTCGGTGGCCTTCCCGTCGCGCCAGGTGAAAATCTCAACACCAGCTTCTCGGACTCGGTGCGATTCCATCCGCTGGTTGCGCATATTTTGTTTAAGTAATATTATGAAAGCATAATGTGGGCGGTTTTTGAGACACGAAAGTGTTTGAAACAGGTTCGCAAGTGTCCGAAAGACGTGTTGAAGCAGTATGAGGCATGGAAAGCGATCGTAACAACATCGGGGCCGAGGGCTCTTCGGGCGATTCCCGGGTATCGCGATCACGCGCTCAAGGGCGAGTGGAAGGGCGCGCGATCGAGCTACCTAACCAAGCAATGGCGCGTCATCTACGTCGCCCAAAAGCACGAGCTTCAAGTTGCAGTCTTGGAGGTAAATCCACATGAATACTAAAAAGAAGGCGTACGGAAGCAAGGTCCGCGAAGCGCTGGCCACAGGGCTTGTGCCTGCAAAGGCAAGGTCAGAACTCACTCCCGGAGAGGTCGTGCGTATCTTGCGTGACAAGCATGGGTTGACGCAGTCAGAGCTTGCCGAACTCGCGGGGCTTTCACAGGCAACGATTTCGAGTATCGAGAACGAGCGCGTGTCGCTCGGCGTCGAGCGGGCCAAGTCGCTCGCTCGAGCGCTTCGAGTGCACCCGGGTGCGATTCTATTTCCAAGTTGGAGTATCGATGACGCCGCGTGAGAGGGAAGAACACGGACTAGTGCTGTGACCACGAAGTTCTGAACCCATCCGCTGCGCAGCAAAGCGAACTCGGTTGTCGTTCAAACTTGAATCTACGCTGCAGGTGCTGCGTTTTCTCTCCTACGATTTCGCTCCGCTGCTGTGCGGCCAGGGATCACAACCTCGCGGTCACAGCACTAGCAGGCTGGTGAAAAAGGGGATCGACGAGGTTGTAAGGATGTGATCTTGTT
>CAZAQV010000013.1:0-160270 GCA_964487255.1 uncultured Polyangiales bacterium
GGCTAACCATTCTTCGAGGTTTTGAGGACCTCGCCAAATTCGTCCTCGTCCTAAACAAAGTGAAGATGTGATCAACGATTAGACCTAAGGGTAGCTGCGCAGGGAGCGGAGGCGACAACGAAGTATCGCGAAGCGGATCGGCCGCTAGCTAAGCAAATGGGCGCGGGCAACGTCAGCCCACGGCCCCGTCGGGTCGAGCTGCAAGTACATCGCCCAATGCTCGCGCGCGAGCTCAGTTTGCGACTGCTCTTCGAGCGCAAGTGCCAGGTTAAAGTGGGCGTCGGCAAACGCCGGATCATAGTCGACAGCTTGCTCGAAATGCTCGATGGCTTCCCCAAGGTGGCCATCTTCGAACAGAAGAAAGCCGAGATTATAGTGCGCCTCGGGCTGGTCGCGATCGGCCCGCAATGCCGCACGATAACAGGCGCGTGCCTCGTCCGCGTCGGCCCTGCGGTAGCGCAAATTGCCGAGGTTTGTCCATGCGTTGGCCAACGTCGGGTCGAGCTTTACCGCGCGACGATACGCCGCTTCAGCGGCGGCCCAGGTCGCCTCAGACTCGTCGAGCTTACACCCCTCGAGGTAAGCGTCGTACGCAGAGGCAACCGCTCCACCCTGCTGCATTTCATGCGAGAGCTTGAGAACAACGTCATCTGCCAGGTCTGAAAGCTCAAGGTCGAGAAGCATTTGGCCCGTCGTCACTTGGTACGCCGCATCTTCTGCGGGTTGGACCACGACGTGAACGCCGTCTGCAGTGACACGCAACTCCGAGAGCGGATGCGAAACCTCCGGCAGACGTTTACGCAATGCCTGCACAGCTTCGCGAACCTTTCTCACCGGGACACCCGCGTCGGTCAGTGCTCGCACCACGCGCAAACCGATCAAGTCCTGAAACGTGTAGCGTGGTGGTTGTGTGTCCTCGGATGTTCCACCGGGTTCAATCAAGCCCGTGCGCGCCCACGCACGTAGGCGACTTTTTGAAATCCCCAAGACGCGTGATGCCTCAGCGCACGTGTAGCGGCCGATCAGCGGGTCTCGACTGTCCGTCTGCGACATGGAACGTGATGCGTGACGACCAGGAATAGAGCCAGACCCAGTGTCCGTCGCACCTGTTGCAAAGTCGACGTGGATAACGTTGCTTGGGTGAGGAGCGTGGTCGTGATCGCCTCGCATCGTTTCCTTCGTCACGAGTTACCCTTACTCCGAATCAACGACTTGCGCTAACAGAATTCGCTCTGCTTCGAGATCGAGATCGATACGGATAGTGTTGGCGTCGACGACACACCGTGCGTCCAACTCGACCGGCCCCAAGCGCTCGTTTGGATATCGCGCAACGACTTCTCGCAACGCCAGGCGTGCAAGACGAATGCGCACGCGAACGGACCCTTCGAGGATCGACTGTAGCTGCTCTGGCGTCGGCATTTCGCGCCATTCGGTGCGCAGCCTATCCAGCGAAATCTGCATCATGAACGACGCGAAAAACCTGTCGCGATCGCGTGTTCCCTCGAACAAGAACTCCGCGCGCCGAAAGAGACTCTCTTCCGCAGCACTGGTCAGGGCTGGGCGGGGGCCCTTTCGCAACACCTGTATCAACTTGGCGCGAACTAGGCCTTTGGGGCGATCGGATCTCACCCCCAAATTGTATCGAAGTCGAAACGCGCTTCGCCAGTTTCGGCACCCGTGCTAGGACGGCAGGGTCGTCATGGTTCAGGTATTCAACAAAGCGCCCCCTTTTGCGTTCATTTCTGACGTTCATGGGAATCTGGCCGCGCTTGAGGCCGTCCTGTCCGCGATCGACCAAAGCGGCGTGCGTGACATTTACTGCGCGGGCGACCTGCTGCTGGGCGGCGACGCCCCGCTGGACTGTTGGCGCCTGCTTCGGGAGCGAGAAGTTCAGTGTACGCGCGGCGCTTCCGATACGGCGCTGGCCACCATCGATCCGAAGGTGCTCGTCGCCCCCAGCGAAGAGCACCAAGAAGACCTTCGAGCGTTCATTCGTGCCCGCGACGCCATCGGTGACCTGGTTGTGGAGGAGCTTCGACGCCTCCCACTTCACATGCGGATTCCACTCATCAACGGCGGTGAGATGCTGATGGTTCACGACTCGCCGCTTCCATCGGGTGGAGACATTACGCACGACATGCCGGACGAAGAACTGGAAGTGCTACTCAATTGCGAGGTGGCAGACGTCGTCATCTGTGGCGCAAGTCACATCCCTTTTGAGAGACGCATCGAAGACGTCCACGTCGTGAGCGTCGGTTCGGTGGGACAGTCCCCGGACGGCCCCAACGCGCATTACACAATCATTCAGCAAACCGTTTCCGACGTCGTGATCGACCAACGCTGGGTCGAATACTCGCCATAAGCGAGAGACAGAGTCTCATTCGGGCCCCGGCTCCCATTGAGACTATGCTTACGGCTCTTCGCTAGGCTTGCTGCGAACCAACGATTTTGCAGCTAACAAAATCGGCTCCTCAAAAGACCGCTTGCATGAGACTCTTGACGCTGGGCTCGGACGGCACGAGGCTTGCGCCATGGAAAAGGTTGCAGTGATAGGCTCCGGAATGGTTGGAGAGACCCTCGCCAACGGCTTTCTTAAGTACGGACGCGAGGTCTTCCGCGCATCGCGCGACCCGAAGAAGCTCGAAGAGTGGAAGGGTACGGCCAGCGACAAAGCCCAAATCGGTACGCCCGATGACGCGGCAGCATGGGCCGATGGTGTGGTCCTTGCGGTCAAAGGTACCGCCGCGACGGCAGCTCTCGATGCGGTCGGCATCGACAACATTCGCGGCAAGACGGTCATCGACGCCACCAACCCAATCGCCAACGGCGCGCCCGAGGACGGTGTGTTGCCTTTCTTTACGGACTTGAGCGAGTCGCTGATGGAACGTCTGCAAGCCAAAGCGCCGGAAGCAAATTTCGTCAAGGCCTTCTCCTGTGTCGGCAATGCGCTCATGGTCGATCCCGACTTTGGCGACGTGAGGCCGACAATGTTTATCTGCGGCAACGACGAAGCCGCGAAGCAAGAGGTCGTCGCCATCCTCGAAGAGTTCGGTTGGGAAAGCGAAGATCTAGGCAGCGCGAAAGCAGCCCGCGCCATCGAACCCCTATGCATGCTGTGGTGTATCCCTGGTTTTCGAGACAACAGCTGGGCCCACGCGTTCAAACTCTTGCGTTAACTCACACAACAAAGGAGTCACCTTCCGGTCAGTGGCGCTTGGGGGTTGATCCTTTGACCTTAGGTTCTTAGATCTCTTGTTCCTCGCTGCTTCATGGCGAGGTGAAAAGGAGACTACATGGGCGTACTCGTTGGCCGACCAGCACCTGATTTCACCGCACCCGCCGTTTTGGGCAGTGGCGATATCGTAGACAAGTTCAACTTCAAAGATGCCACCAAGGGCAAGTACTCGGTGGTTTTCTTCTACCCTCTCGACTTCACATTTGTATGCCCGTCCGAACTCATCGCGTTTGATCACCGCCTAGAAGAGTTCAAAAAGCGCAACGTCGAGGTGATTGGCGTTTCCATCGACTCGCACTTCACCCACAACGCTTGGCGCAACACGCCGATCGACAAAGGCGGTATCGGGCAAATCAAGTACACGCTCGTCGCCGACATGGATCACGCGATTGGTAAGTCCTTCGACTGCCTCGTGCCCGATGGCTCAGTGGCGTTCCGTGGTTCGTTCCTCATCGACAAAGAGGGCGTCGTGCGCCACCAGGTCATCAACGACCTGCCCCTCGGCCGTAACATCGACGAGATGCTGCGCATGATTGACGCGCTGCAGTTCACCGAAGAGCACGGCGAAGTCTGCCCCGCAGGCTGGAACAAGGGCGCTCGCGGCATGAAGCCAAACCCTGAAGGCGTCGCCACCTACCTCGCCGAAGAAGCCAAGAACCTCTGAGTTACCGGTTCTTCGCTAGGGTTTGCTCCGAACGATTGATTTGCATTTAGCAAATCCCGTTCTGTTCAAACACCGCTCATCACAAGCATTACCGGCCTTCGCCAAAGTTTGTGCAACGCGAACTGCCTACCTTAACGGTGGGCGGTTTACGTTAACGCCCACGATGACGCGTCAGCGGAAGAGCAAGAAAGTCAGGCGAAGCACTAAAACGCTCGGTGCTACCTGCACCGGGTCGTTTGTGCGGAGGATCGATGACGCGTCAGCGGAAGAGCAAGAAAGTCAGGCGGATGGCCTAGAACGCGCTGCGCTATCTGCGCTGCGTCGTCCGGCCGGAGCTAGCGGATAACGAAGACGGGCTCGCACTCGACGACGATTTCAGTCACTGCTTCGGGCGCCGATCGCAGCGACTTGCACGCGCTCCCCACCAGCCGAAGCGTTGTCCCATCAAGCTCCCAGCCATCGTCGCCCTCCCCCTGGGAGACATGTTCCACCGCACTTCCGTTGAGCGTCACATCCACATACTGGATGTCCGCGGGTGCTGTGGCTAGTTCGAAAGAGCAGGAACGAACCGACGCCGCAATCTCGGACATGGCCTGCTCCAAGCTCTCACCGTCATCCACGGGAATATAGGAGGCGCCGGGACTTCCGGCGTGGGCCATCTGGTTGAGCAGCTCGGCCCAATCACTCACGGAGAAGCCCACAACAAAAGTGGTGAAATCCGCTTCATAGAGGAGGCGTATCGCATCGACAGTCTCCAGGTCATCAAGACAGCGGTCCGTTGAACAGTTGTCTTCGTTCTTGATCGAACATTCACACGTCGACTTGTCGAGTTCGGAATTGCAGTTCGGTGCCCCATCGGTGACGAGCAACACATAGGTCGTTCCCGCAAGATCGGAGAGCTCATCACGAACCGCGCGCGCGGCTGCTGCTGTTGGCGTCCCTCCGAGCGGATCGATTTTCCCCATGGCAATCGCAATCTCATCTGCCGCTCCTAGTCTTGGCGGAACGTCCATGACACCCGCGTTGCACGAACGGTTCGATGAGTAGTGGTAGAGCCCGAATGCAATGCTTTGTTGGTAGGCCTCGACAACGGATGAGAAGGCCTTCTTGGCTGTCGTCCAGCGAGTGCCCAACATGCTACCCGAAGCATCGGCAACGATAAGCACATTGGGTGGCTGCTCCGTGGCGTCGACTCGAAGGCGCTCGCACAACGCTGCATCCTGCTCTGGCGAGAAAACCCGCGCGTCCATTTGGCTGAGCTGCGCGTCCGATGAGGCCACTTGAGCGTCTGTTTCACCGGCGCTGCGCCGCTCCTTGACGCAGGCCAACGCGGTCACCAGCAAGACCCCTATCCAAAGGCGCTCCTTTTGCACCCAAGCGCTGTAGCGCAGATCGAGCACCTACGCACATGCTGGACCTGCCCGGTAGCGCACCCCCGCCTTCCGAGCTAGACCTTGCACGTGGCAGGTTCCTGTGGAGCAAGTCCGAGTAGGCTCGATGAACTGCTCGCCAAACGTTCGACGCCCGGAATCGATCCGACGAAGATCGATCGAAAAGTCTGGAAGATCTATGGCGAGACGACGCATGTTCTGGTCGTTGCGCTCGCTGGACAAGCTCGACGAATCGCGGCCTTCGACGTGGTTCATGAACTGCAGTTGCAGTTCGACCTTCGCTTGATCTTCGAGGAGAGCGTACGCGCCTTCGATGGGGTCGCAACGACTTCACAAATGGGCCCGCACACGGCGACGTTTGCAGAAGCCAACGACGCCCTCGAAGCGGCAATGCTTATCACCCGCTCCTGTGCTGAACACAACGCCAAACGCTCGGCCGAAGACGCACTACCTGCGTGCGTCGGCATTGGGTATGGCCACCTGGTGCGAACCGCCGCTCAAGTACACGGCCGCGAGCAGATCGCTGCCATGTCACTTGCGACGGATGCCAGCGAAGCCGGTCAGGTGCTCGTGACACAAGCATTCCTCGAACGCTTGGGCGACCACAAGCAGTTTCGCGTCATCAATCTCAGCCGCGCCGTACCGGGATCGCCGGACAATTTCCGAGTATCGGTCGAGGGCGCACAAGGCGCCGAGGCGCCAGGACGGCTCGTGTGAAGGTGACCGTTCACCTTTTTTCGCATGTTCGCCATCAAATTGGCGAAGATACCCTTGAACTCGAACTCTCGGAGGGGAGCCGGTCGGAAGACGTCGAAGCGCACGTGCGCAAGCTGCTGCCAGCGACGTCCCGCGAGCAGCCGTTTCGTCTCGCACTCAACCATGCATTCGTAACGCAGAGCCAGGCCTTGCATGAAGGCGACGAGCTCGCGGTTCTGCCTCCAATGCAAGGTGGGTAGACGTCGTGATCGACACACAAATTATTCAGGGCGAACTGCCGCCTATCGAGCTGTCCGACAACCTACGCCAGGACGGCGCGGAACTTATCTTTCACGGGCGCGTCCGGGAACTTGAGGATGGTGAACCCATCGCGGCCCTGCGCTACGAATACTACCCCAGAATGGCCGAACGTGTGCTGCGTGAGCTTGCCGAGCATACGGTCTCTCGGTTTGCGTTGTCCGACTTGATTTGCCACCACCTGGTCGGCGACGTGCAGGTTGGGCGCGCGTCGCTCCGGGTCGTGATGCGTTCAGCCCACCGCGCCGAGGCGCTCTCGGCGATGGCGTGGTTTGTGTCCGAACTCAAAAATGTGGTCCCCATTTGGAAATGGGCTGTTTTCGCGGATGGACAGGTGCTTCCGTGTGGACCTTGTACAGGTTGCCAACACGAAGAGAAACAAGATGGTCATGCGGCGAGTGACTCGCCGTAGTTTCGCACGATAACTTCCGCAACCCGACCGCGACGACTGCCCTTTGAGTTAATGGCCCGCGGCGCCATGATTTGCTCAACCAAGAAGCCCTCATAGAGGTCGCGAATCAACGGGACATCGCTATTGGAGAGCATCAAGCGACACCCGCGCTTGTCCAGCGCGCGGTACACGTCCGCAAGCTTTTCCTGCTCTGCTGTTCCAAAACCGCCAAGAGCGTACGCAGTGAAGTTCGCCGTCTCTGAAACCGGTGCGTATGGAGGGTCGAGGTAGACAAAGTCACCCGGCTTGGCGTAACGAAGAAGCGACTCGAAACCGTCGTTGCGAATCTCTGCGCGAGCCAGCAGCGCGCTGGCTGCACGAAGGGCGTCTGCATTTAGAATCGTCGGGTTCTTGTAGCGACCGGCCGGCACGTTAAATTGCCCCTTCTTGTTCACGCGGTGAAGGCCGTTGAAACAAGTCTTATTGAGGTAAATAAACATCGCAGCGCGATCGGGCGCTTCCACGTTTTTTGCTTGGTTGTAGCGATCGCGCACGCGGTAGTAGTTCTCGATGCTGTGTCTTGCCGCGAGCGGCATGAGCCTGCGAATTACCTCCTCAACATCGTCACGAACCGCACAGTACGTGCCGACCAGCGAAGGGTTGACGTCCGCGATCACCGCTCGATCAGGACGACGCCCAAAGAAGAAAGCTCCGCCGCCAAAAAACGGCTCGACATGGCGGCGTATCTGGTCACCACTGGGCAGCCGTGCTTCCAGCTCGCTGAGCAGCCTACCCTTTCCCCCCGCCCATTTGAGGATAGGCGCGGCGCGCTTCCCCAAGTCCTGATCGCGACCGACCGTCGGCTTCCGTCCTACGAGAACGGGGCCACGGTGCGGCTTTTCCTCCCAAACACGCATCGCTGATGTAGCCATGCATGCGACATTATCCTACATGCACCTACACTCTCCAAAAAGCGGCAAACCTACACTTTTGTTGACGACGTCGTTCAACTTGCGGCAGTGACGCCGGAGGCTCGCAGAAACTCACGTGTCGCTTCGCTTGTCTGCTGCATAAACGCCTCCGGTGACGCCGAAGTATCGATCTCGCCCTTGTACAGATAGGAAATGTGATCGGCGATACGAAACACGGAGGCCATGTCGTGCGTGATCACAATCGAAGTCACCTTCGAGCGCTCGGCGGTCTCCGTAATCAAGTCGTCTACCGTACGCGACGTGATCGGATCGAGCCCTGTCGTCGGCTCATCGTAGATCAGCAAGTCGGGTTCGATGACAAGAGCGCGAGCGACAGCCACACGACGCTTCATACCGCCCGAAATCTCCGAAGGCATCTTCTTCGCGGCGTGATCGACCCCTAAAACCTCGAGGAGACTCATGACCTTATCACGCACATCCGAACGCGAGAGCTTCGTGTGTTCTCGCAACATGAAGGCGACATTCTCAAAGACTGTCATCGAGTCGAAGAGCGCCGACATCTGGAACACCATGCCCATCTTGCGACGCACGGGTCCAAGCTGCAGCTCGCCGAGTTGCGCAATGTCTTGGCCATTGAACAGAATCTGCCCGCTGTCAGGCTTTTCTAGGCGGATAATCTGACGCATCAGCACAGATTTACCCGCTCCAGACGCACCAATGATGACGTTGGTCTTCGCGCGATACGCATCGAACGTTACGCCGCGCAGCACTTCATGGTCGCCGTAGCTCTTCTTGAGATCGACAACACGCAAATGCACCTCTTCTTGGTACGCCTCTGTCACGCACGACACCCCATCAACTAGAATGCTCCCGTGATGATCGACGTAATCACGTAGTCGAGAAGAAGAATCACAACCGCCGACTGGACAACCGAACGGTTGGTTGCACTTCCGACGCCTGCAGCACCACCCGACGCAAAGAAGCCTTGCTTACACGCAATAAGTGAAACTGCGAACCCAAAGAAGGCCGCCTTGATCACGCCCTGCATTACATCGGGGGTATCGACGTACCAACGCACCTTGTCGATAAAGACGCCTGGGTCGAGCCCCATAATGAAGACGCACACTGCATAGGCGCCAAAGCAGCCCACCAAGTTGAAGAGCATGGTTAGAATCGGTACAGCGATGGTACCCGCCACCAAGCGCGGAACGACGAGATACTGAATCGGGTTGACCGACATCACCGTCAGCGCATCGATTTGGTTCGATACCCGCATCGAACCGATCTCAGTCGTCATGGCGGAACCGGCACGCGACGAAACCATGATGGCTGAAAACACCGGCGCCAACTCGCGCGTAAGCGCCAAACCGATCACTGCACCAACCTGGCTCTCTGCACCAAACTGTCGGAATCCGTCTACCAGCTGTACGCCAAAGACCATCCCCACGAAAAAAGAAGTCAGGACGATGATGAAAATCGAGCCCACGCCGATGAAATCGAGCGCGCGAAGCCATTGGCGAAAACGATATGGCGGCCGAATGCCCCAGAAAAGCGACTGACCGAGCAGCGTCGCGATATCGCCCACCTCGGCAAAGATCTTGAGCACGACCTGCACGACCGTAGATTAGCGCACTCCGCTTCGAGCTGCGGAAAACCCTGCAAGCTTTGGATTCTCAACGAGAACTGGCGCCCCAACGCTGCGGCTTAGTCGCTGTCTCCGACCTCATCAGGAAGCGGCTGCTCTGCCAAATACACAAGAATGTCCGTCGAGCGCACCAAGAATTCGTCAGGCGGGTTCACAAGGTCATGCTCAGCGCGACGCACGCCGATCACCAGCACGCCATCGGCTTTCTTCTCTTCGTGGACGAGCTGACCAAACGCAATCGGCGTTTCGAATCGGGCGGGAACCGAACCGGTGTACACATTCGCCCCCCCGAGGGAAACGACGCCACTGAGCAAATCCGCCGTGCCCGGATGGGCGATGGCATGCGCAATCAAAGAAAACCCAATGCTATGCGTACGCACAATTTCATCGGCGCCCGCTGTGCGGGCATGGACGGCATTTTCATCATCGAGTATCTCGACCACGACGTACATCTTCTTCTTGCGCCTTTCCGTCATCTGATGCTGGTCCATATACGAGCGCACGGTAAACGCGGTCAGAATGCTACGCGCATCAGCCTGCGAAGGCGCGAGCCGACGGTCACTGATAATGATCGCGGCGCGCGCGTGGCTAAGCCGCACCTTGTCGAGCTCACTTTCGCGGGCGGGATCACCCTGAACCCAATGAAAATCGGGAGAAAGGTCCACCGGGCGCGGAGAGTCATCGAAGACGACCACCTGGTGATTCTCCGTATCAACCTCGACGAGGAGCTGATTCAGCAGCGGCTGAATACCCGTGTGGTAGCCGCAAACGACGATGTGATCGATGTATCCACTCATTCGAAACTGGTCCTCTCTTACGCCAAGCACGACGTGAAGCAGGCTGTTGCTGACAATACCGGCGAACATCGCAAGCGTGAACATGCCACCTACCATCAGCACGCTGGCAACAGCCCGCCCGAGCGAAGTGACCGCTGTGATATCGCCAAAACCAACCGTGGTGAGGGTCACCAGCGCCCACCAGAACCCATCCGCAAAAGTATTGATGGAGGGGTTGGCGTTTTTTTCGAGCAGGTACATGCTGATTCCGCCAACCAGCACTTCGACGCCAAGAACGAAAAACGCCATGTAAAACAGCAGCCGATTTTCTCGAAAAGCGTGGTTCATCCCTTGGAATGGATTTGAGTAGCGAAAGATATTGGCGGTCCGCAACAGGCGCAGAAGGCGCACTGCACGCAAGCCGCGAAGCGCCGGAACAACCGCGAGCACAGTGATCAAGTCGATCACAATCATCGGGCTCAAGATGAACTTAATGCGCGACTTAATTTGCGTGGACAGCCAGTGCGAAGGGTCTTGATCAAAGAACCGGAGCTCGGGGGGGCGATAGGTGACAATGCGTAGCGCCACCTCGACCGCAAAAAAGACGAGCAGGACACCGTCCAGAACCGATAGGCCAAGGACAAGGAAAGTCTGATTATCCAAAAAGGCTTCGGCGACAAGAATGCCGACCGAAATCAAGATCAGAACACCGATGACGAGGTTCGTCACCCGATAGGCCCGCGACGACCTGACGTGAAACATTCTGTAGAGCAAGTCCACGAGCTCTCTATCTTATCCTCTCGAGGAGGCTCCCGGACAATTCTTCGCAGCTCGAAATGCGATACGATAGATAGGTGCAGGGCGATAGGCCGGTGGAACTCAAGTTGCCAGATGAAGAGCGGCGACGCCTTGGTATCTACGCGACCGCGGTTTCCTTTTTCGTGGGCTCGTTCGTGCTCGTCACGACCTTCTTGGTGCCCGCCCTGTCTTCGCACCAGCCTCGGTCACAGCTCGCCGCGATGGGCATCGGCGCGCTCATCGCGTTTCCCGCAGCGGTCGCATACCTTACGATCCCTCGACTGCTCGATCGTTACGATCCGGAGCCGTGGTCCATGCTCTTGCTCGCGCTCGCTTGGGGCGGCATCGTGGCGCCCGGCATTGCGGCTGTGATCAACTCAAGCGCGCACAAGTACGGCTTTTCGATCTCTGGACCAACGGGGGCGACGATGGCGAGCACGGTGCTCTCCGCGCCTCTTGTCGAGGAGTTCCTCAAGGGGATCGGCGTTGCGGGGGTCTTCTACTTTGGCAAGCGCGAGTTCGACGGCATCGTGGACGGCATCATCTACGCCACCTTTGTTGGTATCGGATTCGCGGCAACCGAGAATGTCCTCTACTACGGTCGCGCACTTCAGGAGGGCGAAGGTGCACTCGCGGTTACGGTTCTCGTGCGCGGCGTGCTCAGCCCATGGATTCATCCACTCTACACCTCGATGGTCGGCATCGGCTTTGGCATTGCGCGCGAGACCCGTAGCCAGACCATCCGTGCATTTGCACCTCTGCTCGGGTTCTTCGTCGCGGTGCTACTGCACTTCATTTGGAACGCGTCGGCAACGTATCGTGGCGGGATCCCATTTTTCGTCTTGCTTCCCCTTTGGCTGGGCTTCGTTACCGCGTTCTTCGTGATGGTGGTCGTGTTGGTCTGGCGCAAAGGACGGATCATCCGCCGCGAACTCGAAATCGAGGTCGAACTCGGGACACTCACCGCCAGCGAACTTAACCTCGTAACAAGCCCATTCGGCTCGACCATCGCGTTCATTCTCTATGGTCGGCTTGGGCGCGACTTCTTTCATGCCTGCGCGCGCCTCGCCCTTCACCGCTGGCATGCGAGCCGGGCTGAGCGAGAGGGCCGCAACAGCATGAGCCCCCTGTTCGTCGAGCCACTGCGCCAACGCATTCGTACTCTGCGCAAACGTTACCGCGCCCTCGAACGTCGAAAAAGCGGCTAGATCGGCTCCATCTTAAACTGATCTTGGCTTACCTCCTCCGCCGGTCGCTCGAAGTACCCTTTCGTACGTCTTCGCTCCCTCTGTGCGGGGGCACTCAACCTCAGTTCAACCTGAAACCGATCCAGCGCCGATGCGACCGCAAACGCAGCACGAGCCCAATCGCACCGATGAGCGCCCACATACCGAGCGGAGAACGCTTCGTCTGCACGCCGCATTCGGAACGAGGGTTGTAGATGCCGACGTCAGGCACTTCGATCAGCTCAACGCCACCATCGGCGAGAACACCCATACCCGCGGTCCACACAAAACGTCCGCCTCGCGGTGCACTCTCCGCCACACCATCGAATGCACGCACCTGCCAGTAGTATTGGCCGCGCTCCAGCGCCTTGGGCAGCGTCCACGAAGTCTTGCCATCCGCACCTTCTTTGAGATCCGCGGACTCGATGAGCGCAGAGCTGTCGAAGGCCGCAGAAGCGTCCACACGAAAACGATAAACGACGGGGTCGCCGTCTGGATCAACCGAGTTGAGGACCGTCAGCGTGGGCGTCGCTGAATTAACTTCGGCCCGGTTCTTGGGTTCGTCCGGCGTGGGTGGCTCGGGAGGACGATTCTCGCCCACGCTGAGCGACCACATCTCCTCGACGATCTCCCCATCTTGGTCGTCGATCTCGATGTGGAACATGAAATCAAGATTCCGCTGCTCGGAGCTCGGCGTCCAAACCACCGCGCCGTCCTGGATGCTGGCGTTCTCCGGGCCGGTGATCAGCCGGAAGAGCAGCGGGTCGAGGTCGCCCGCCGGATCGGTCGCGTCGATCTTCCAGTTGTAGGTCTGGCCGATCGGGACGTCCGCGATCGGCGGTGGACCGTTGAGCGTGGGCGGTAGGTTGTTGACATTAAAAAAGAAGCGTCTTTCGCGGGTATTGTCGCCGTCGCTCGCTCGAACTCGCACGTATCGCCGACCAGGCCCATCGGTGCTTTTCGCGGGCAGCATGACGTTCTTCTGGTTGCCGGCGTCGCCGAAGACACCGTCGTCGTCGAAGTCCCACGAGAAGGTCACATTGTCGCCCTCACGGTCGAGGACCGTGAGCGACATCGGGACAGCGTCGCCCTCGTTCATCTCGTACGGGATAGCGGGACGAATAAGCGGCGCGCCGCCAAACTTCATATTGACCGCATCCGAAGGTGCACCTGCGAAATTGACGATCGCATCCGAGGGAAAGCTATCGATACGCTGTAGCTCCTCTTCGAGTTCGCCAACCGACTCCGCCTGCAGCACATAGGAGATGAGTCCGCGCTGCTCCAACGGAGGAATGGTGAGCTCAAACTCGATGCTGAAACCTCCGCTGTAGCTACTGCCGGTAAAACTCGCGGTGGAAGCGGCAACCTCTCCGTCATTTTGGAACCATACTGCGATGGGCACACGAGTCTGCGTCGCGGGTTCGTCATCGCTGAGGATGAACCAGCGGTCTGTCGTGTTAAGGTTTGCGTCGCCCGACGACGTCTTCGCAACGCCACCGCCGTAGTAGCGCCCGGAGTACTCGACCGTCACCGTGATGGAGTCTGTTGTCGGGTTTCGGAAGGTGTCGATGAAACGTGCGTATTCACCGACAATGGCCGGCACGTACACCCGGCGGTTGACGTACAAGCGCGAAAGACGAGCCGGGTTGAGCACAACCTCGCGACCGCCCGCGGTGGTCTCGACGGCGTCCACGGGGTTTTGGTATGCGGTCCCGTTGACTTCCAGTTTCATCGTGTCCGAAAAGGGCGCCGTAGTGAACTTGTCATTGCCTCCGCGCGTAAGCTGCCCGCCGTACGCCGAGGTCGAAGAGTAGTCGCGAATCTCGTACTCGAAGCCGTCTGAGGTGAGAAAGAGGATGTCCGCACGGCCCGTCGAAGCGGTCAATCCCAGGGTGGCCAATGCACCGAGAAGCAAGCAAATCCTTCGAAACATTGCCGCATTATAACACCGCACGCCCCGTGGCGCTCGGTTGGTTGTCGAATCGGTGCGCAGTTGAGCAAAGGCCGTACACCTGGGCACCTAAAGCCGGATACGCTCCCAGAACGACGACGTCCAAATCATCGAAAATGCCAACGCCAGAAACAGCCTATAACAGGCATTGGCAAGATAGACAGCATCGATTCCGCCGCCCAAGACGGGACCCACGAGATACGCCGCCGGCAAAAATAGCACCCATTGGACTGCGATCGAAGTGGTCATGACGCGGCCGGTCGCACCCGCGCCGATGAGGGCGTTCATCGTCACGACACCGATCGCGTCCAGGCCCATCACGAGCGCGGTAATTCGCAAAGGAAACACCGCTAGCCCTCGCGTGATGGGGTCGCGCAGAAAAGGTTGGAGGATCGGGTCGGGAAAGAGCCACCCTGCGGCCGACACCAACGAGACGACGATGCAAGCGATGGTGGCGACTTGCCACCCCCAAGCCCGGGCATCGTCGGAGTTCCGGCGACCCAATGCCTGCCCGACCAGGGAAGTCGCCGCCAACCCGAACCCAAGGGCGGGGAGAAGCCCGACCAGCGTAATATTGATGAGCACACCACCCGCTGCCAGCTCGCGCGTTCCGAGCTGCCCGAGAATCCACATAAAAGCGGTCAGACCTCCCGCAAAGAAAACCTGCTGCACACTCGCCGGTGCCGACAGTTTGAGCAACGCCCGGATCTCTCGTTTGGGTGGAAGAGCGGCCAAGAAGCCTTCATCTCGCGCGCGACGCAAGCCAATGAGCGCATAGCTGAGCGCGCCGAAGATGGAGGCGATTGCCGAGCCGTAGCCTGCCCCGGTCGCACCGAGCGGTGGAATCAACCCGCCCACGCCAAAAATCAGGGCGTAGTTGCAGACGATATTGACGACGTGCATCGAGAGCAGGGTACGCATGTAGACCCAAGGGCGATCGGTCGCATTCCAGTAGCCGCGAAACGCGACATTGAGCGCGATCGCCCAAAGCCCGAGGACGCGAGCCTGAAAGTAATCGATGCCGATGTCCGTAACCGCCCGCTCTTCCACGAGAAGCGGGAAGAACCAGGGCGTGAGGGCAAAGAGGAGCGCGGCCCAAGGAACACCGAAGAGAACTCCAAGCAAGAGGCCACCATTGAGCGAAGCGGCAGCCTCTTCCGCGCGACCCTCTCCCACCCTGCGCGACGCGGTGGCCTGAACCCCGGCTCCGAGACCAAGCAAGATGGCAGAGGCAAAGAAGTTCAGGAAGCTCCCCATTCCGACCGCCGCGAGTGACGCATCGCCGAGTTGCCCCACCATCCACGAGTCGACGAGGTTGAATACGTTTTGCGAGACCATCGCGCCGATAATGGGCACGGCCAAAAAGATGATACGCCGCAGACGTTCTCGGGGCACGGGGAGGTAGCGAGACACGGGCCACCAACGCTACCACGCACACTGCACACCTGCGCTTGTTTTGAGCGTCAGTTCGCGCAAGATTGGCGGGATGGCAATCGAACTCGAACGCCGGACACTTCATCGTCGATATCCATTCCGTATCGCACGCGGCACAAGCACCCAGACGGACAACCTCTTTGTCGTGCTGCGCGACCCCGAGCAGCCAGACCTATTCGGCATCGGCGAGTGCGCGCCCTCCGTAACCGAAGTCACGCTTGCGGAGTTGTCGGCCAACGCGCTCTCGCAGTTTGAACCCGAGCACCTTGAACCGAGGGCGCTACACGCACAAGGGATCGAGGCTGGGCTGCCGATGCCAGCGCTGTGCGCGCTCGACGTTGCGAGTTGGGACTTACTGGCCCAGCGCGCCAAGTTGCCGCTTCATACGCTTCTGGGATTCTCGAAACCAACGGTCCCGACTTCGATCACCATCGGCATCAACCCCCCCGAAGTGACAAGACAACGCGTTGCAGAGCTCCTTGCGGAAAACCGCTTTCGATATCTGAAGGTTAAACTCGGTGCCGGTGAAGGACTCGACTTCGACCGGGCACACTTC
This sequence comes from uncultured Polyangiales bacterium, assembly GCA_964487255.1. GTDB lineage: Bacteria > Myxococcota_A > Polyangia > Polyangiales > CAZAQV01 > CAZAQV01. The sequence goes on from CAZAQV010000013.1 coordinate 16,014, forward strand.
GAAGCCGCGCGAGAGGTTGCCGAGCCGCTTGGTGTGGTGATTCGAGTGGACGCAAACTGTGGCTGGACCCTACCACAAGCGCTGCAGATGGCAGACTGGCTGAAGGAACGCGCGGTCGACTACATCGAGCAACCGCTCGCTCAAGATGCCTTCGACGATTATGGCGAACTGTTTCGGCGACGGGTGCTGCCCATCTACCTCGACGAAAGCTGTCAGACGGCTGACGACATTCCCCGCTGGGCGGATCGCTGCGATGGCGTCAACCTCAAGTTGATGAAGTGCGGCGGCATCACAGGCGCACTTCGAATCATCGAAACCGCGCGTGCGCATCACCTCAAGCTCATGATCGGCTGTATGGGCGAGTCGTCGGTCTCCATCAGTGCAGGAGCGGCACTCGGGGCAGCCTTTGATCATATTGACCTCGACTCTCACTTTAAGCTTGCTGATGACCCGGCGACGGGCGCAACCCTCGAAGACGGCATCGTCATGCCACCTGCCTCCGCGGGTCACGGAGCTCACCTACGATGATCAACGAAACTACGCGCGCTGCCATTTACCTTGAAGGGCACGTCGGACACTACCAAGGCAAGCTTGGCTACGGGGTCCTGCGTTACGCCCCTTACCCGGTCGAGTGCGTCATCGACAGCCGCATGGCGGGCAAGACCATCACCGAGGTGATGGGCATTCGTGGCGACTGCCCAATCGTCGAGGATGTCGACGCAGCCAAGGCCTTGGGCGTCAACACATTGATTCTCGGTCTCACGCCGTCTGGCGGACGAATGCCCGCGTCGTGGCGCGAGCCCATCGATCGCGCCCTCGAGCTTGGCCTAAGTATCGTCAACGGTTTGCATCAAGCGCTCGCGCCGACTTGGTCGGATAGACTCGCCGCCGACCAGTGGATTTGGGACGTTCGGCAAGAGCCTGACACGCTCGACATCGCGCAGGGCCTACACCAAACGTGTCCGCGTCGCATCTTGTTCGTCGGAACGGATATGGCAGTCGGAAAGATGACCGCCGCACTCGAACTGCATCGCGCCGCACAAGTGCGCGGGCGAGAAGCGGGCTTCTTGGCGACCGGACAGACCGGGATTATCATTTCGGGAGCAGGCGTCGCACTCGACGCCATCCGCGTCGATTACGCAAGTGGTGCCATCGAGTCAGAGCTTGGGCGCCATCGCGAATGCGAAGTGGTGTTCGTGGAGGGACAGGGCGCCATCAATCACCCGGCCAGCACGAGTACGCTCCCGCTGCTGCGCGGCAGCACGCCCACCGACCTCATCCTCTGCCACCGCGCCGGGCAAACGCACCTACAAGGGCGCTCGGAAATCGAGATCCCTCCCATCCCAGCGCTCATCAAGCTCGTGCAAGACCTTGCCGAGTGCTGCGGACTGTTCCCACGACCACGTTGGCGCGGCATTTCGCTTAACACGGCAAGCCTCGCGGCTGATGGTGACGCCCTTGAGGCGATCGAACAATTGGCCGATCTCGCCGAGGTGACGGTCGACGATCCGGTTCGCTTCGGCGCCGAGCGTTTGCTCGACGCCCTCGAGCTCTAGACCGAGGTCAGCTAAAACTGACCGAGCCTGACCGCCCAGCGAACCAGATCCGTTCGTCACTCAAGCTCGAATGTGCGTTGCACGTCCTTCACTTTCGCTTCTCCGCCTCCAACCCGCTGAACGCCCATCCTTCGATCATTCTTAGATGACCTCGGTCTAGCGACGCAAGACTAAAAGCACGGGTCGTACACGGCGTTGTTAAAGTCGCCACACGTACCTGAGACACTTCCAAAGCAGGTATTCACCGCACTCGCTTCAGTGCCGCACTTGGTGCTTGCGCAAGTCGCATCCGTGCAACCGTTGTCTTCGATACAGCAGAAGTAGTCTCCGAACTCATCGCCACAGCCATTGTTCGAACCACAGCTGCTCTGTGTGTAACCAAGACACCAACCACAGTCGAGCGTCGTGGTGCCACTGACATAGGGCGCAGCGTTGTCGGCCGCGAGACAGTTGTCGTACTCCTGCTCTGTCGATGCACCCGCAACACATGAACGGGTCGTCGATTCGCAAAAGGTGTGGACGTTGTCGGGTACGGGCGAAAGCGGTTGTGCACATTCGCGAACGCCAGCATCGCCGACCGATGCATCTGGAACCGATGCATCCGGTGCATCCTGGAAGCAGACCGCATACTCCGCGCTAAAGACATTGAGACAGGCCTGCGTAATGGTGTTGGTGTTGACACAGGTGTTGTAGGCATTGCCCGCGGCGGGGCACATCGACGAAACACACGCGGCAACGTCCTGGGCATTGGCGCAATCTTGCTCAAGGCAGCACAAAATGTTGGTCGTCTCGGTCTCACAGCCGTTTCGGGCTGGACAAAAGCGGCCTACCTCTCGGACACACTCAGCACAACCTGTTGTTGCTTGGAGGCAATTGTTCACGCAAGTTGCGTCACCGCAAGCGTCAATGCAGGCACGAGTGGAAGCTGTGCAAGCCGCCGGCCCTGAGGGCTTGGGTTCTATCTGTCCACATGCACCACCGTCGACCGTTGCGTCCGGCTGCAGCGTCGCATCGGGTTGGTTGATCGTGCCATCCGGTTGGTGGATCGTGCCATCCGGTTGGTGGATCGTGCCATCCGGTTGGTTGATCGTGGCGTCACGCCGATTGTTGACCGTCGCATCGCCTTGGTTGTTCACCGACGAGTCGCGGCGGCTGTTCACGCTTGAGTCGGTGTTGTTGTTTACCGTGCACAGCGCATCACGCAATGGATCGCATTTCGCGCCGCCGTCGTCACTCGAGCAGCCGGCAAGTCCCAGCGCCGGAACAACAACAAAAAGAGTCGCGAGTCTGTATGTCATCTGAACCTCCAAAGCCGCTTGCGCTATGTCACGAGCACGAGGTCAACGCCACCCCTGCGCACAGGCGCAGGTCACGCGCACCGCTACGCTGGGCTAAGGGACCGATATTCGCAGAGTTCTGCGCTAGACCGAGGTCATCTAAGAATGATCGAAGGATGGGCGTTCAGCGGGTTGGAGGCGGAGAAGCGAAAGCGAAGGACGTGCAACGCACATTCGAGCTTGAGCGACGAACGGATCCGGCTCGCTGGGCGGTCAGGCTCGGTCAGTTTTAGCTGACCTCGGTCTAGTCGACGCGGAATCGAACGACGTACGGTGCGCAAGAGCCCGAGTGTTGCAGCGCACGAATCCGTACCAGCATCGTTCCGTCCTCGCTCGTGCCGTCACATTTGGACTTGAGCTCCATCAGAACCCCCTCTTCGCCACTGCCACTCGCCGCGCAACCCGGCCCAAAGGTGTCGTCCGCCGTTCCATCGACGCACTCAACGCCACCGCCACTATCACACGTATACCAGGCCGCAACCTCGTAGGTATCGTTCGCACCCAATCCCGTAACCCGCACCTCAGGCTCCGGATTGGAGAGGTCGAATGTGTCGTCGACTTCGAGCAAAAACCAGTCTTCGTCGCTCGCGTCGTGAAGCGAGTGGATGGTCAACTCCTGTGTTGTTTTTTGCGAGTCCGAGAACTCTCCAAGACTCGTCGCGGTGGCAGCTCCGTTGTCCGGCTCCGCTGGATCGGGCTCACAACCGCTTGACGCATCCGATTCGGTTCCGCTTCCGGCATCGGAGTCCGTCGTTGACGCGTCTGAACCTGAATTGTTTGTCGGCGTAGACGCGTCACCCGTCTCATCAAAGTACGAGTTGTTGTTTCCGCTGTCGCCGAAAGAGTCCGAGTTGAACTCTTGCTCGCCGAAGTCGGGCGCCTCTTCGCCGGAGCTGCAGCCCCAAGCTGCGACCAGCAGCAACGACAAGGCAACCGCAGCCCGCTTCATCTCCTCCGTCTCCGGGAGCCGACGAGCGCCAGTCCCAGCACGCCGAGCAGAGCGAGTGGTGCATGACCGGTGCGGCGAACGTTACACCCACCGGCCTCCGCCGTGGGTGGCGCCATGAAGGAGTTGTCCTCATACGTGTAGCGCGAATCCTGCGTCTCGCGGTCGGTGCGTCGATCGCTGTCGCTCGTAGCCTTCGTCTGGTTTTGCTGAGAACGAAGCAGCGCGTCGGCGGGGCGTCGGAACTTGATGTTGTTGATGGCCACACTCAGCACACGCCGCTCGTCGGGAAACAGCGTCACCTTACGCTTGTAGTGGCCTTCAAGCTCAAGACGGTCGATCTGGAAAACTTCTTCAGAGGGCGTCTGCATGCTGATGAAGTACTCGCGGTACGCTTTGTTGAACTCCGCGGTCTTGTTACGAAGAAACATCGTCCACTGAAGAGTAGATGGCGAGAGATTGGAGTACAGGTCCCATGTGTAGAGGGGAATCTCGTAGTTCGTCGAAACCGTGTAGTTGAGGTCGAAGTTGCCCTTGACCTGCGATCCAGCCCCAAGCTCACAGCCGTACTCGGTCTGCTGTCCCATGTACTCGGCGCACTTCGTGGGATCGGCGTAGGTGGCTGCATATGCGTATTCCGCAGAACCTTCCCCTTTGGCCCCTACCCCATAGGTGGCGCTCATAGCGACCTCGCCCACTTTGTCGATGTGAACGTCATGGAAAGGGATGGACCAGTCAGCACGGAAACCACCGAAGGTGAGGTCGGGGTTGGTGTCGGCCGTCAATTTCAAGACCGCGCCTCGGTCCGGACGGATAAAATCGGTCGGACCGTCAGCGCTGTGCTCAAGGACCCACTTCTCTGCGCGGTTCGGACTATTGATAGCCTTCACCACACCAACGAAAAAGTCCGATCCCCGCGGAATCGACGATTCAAACCAGTAAAACTCTGCGATAAGGGCAATGGTGTTACCATCGTCGTCCTTCGCCTCTGCCATGAGCGTATTTCCGACAAAACGCCCCGTGATGCGCATCTTTTCCGCGTCCCCTTCGACGCCGACAGTCACATCACCCATCACGACATCGACTTCGTCGTCGTCGAAGCTCTCCCCGCCTCGAAGCATGAGCGCACCGCGATAGGACGTTTCGGCCTCCGCGAGGGCCGTCGCACTCGGTGTGACCTTGGCTTCCACATCGGCTGTACCCGCTCGCGGATCATCAACCGTCTTGTCCGGTTCATTATCCGTCGAATCTGCCGGGTCCGGCGTACGCTGCGCAAGAGCGGAAGGTGCCCATACCAAGCACACAACCGTCAGCGCGGTAAATTTAAGAAGCTTATCGACGACCATGCTTGCGCATTGTGCAAACTTGGTGCCACTTCGACGCACTGCGAAACCCATAGGGATCTCTTGACCCACCACTGGCTACTGCAGCCTGGCCGGCGGCTACTCTAGCCACCATTGGCCACACTGGCCGCCATGTAGGAAGTTTCCTACATCTTGACCGAAACGCAAATCATGGCGGCCACATTTTGATGCATGTGGTAGGTGTCCGGCGACGTCGCGATGTCTGAAAACACAAAAACCAGCACCGCCTCGCAACCTGTCCTGCCACCATGGCTTCTGCCCGTATTGCTCACGGCCACCGCCGTGGTCGTCATCGTGAGCGGACTCTCAGGCTTCGGGGCGTGGGACCCTTGGGAGCTCGACGCGGCCGAAAATGCACGCACCCCGAAGCTGTTCGCGGCGCACGGGCTGCGCACGACACTTCTCGCTGCCGCTTTCGACCTTCTTGGCACACAAGAATGGGTGGGTCGTCTTCCCAACGCACTAAGCGCCGTGTTTGCGGTCGTCATCACCCACCAACTTGGTCGCACGCTGTGCCCCTCGCGCGCGCGGCGAGCGGGCATCTACGCGGGCCTGGTGCTTTTGGGCACGCCGATCTTCGTCATCAACGCCCAGACTATTTTCGGCAACACGGTCGGAGTTGCGTTTCAATGTGCAAGCGCATGGTTCGCGCTCAAACTACTCGCCGCACGCTCAACAAAAGAGTCCGCATTGTTCGGCACACTGGCCGTGTTGTCGGGCGCCACTGCATCGCTCGCCGCGGGCTTCATGTGTGGCGTGTTGCCGGTCGTTCTGGCGCTTTGCGCATTGATCTGGTTGCGCGCCGATCGTTCGTCCGCGAGGTGGAGCGCCTTGGCCGCGGCCACCGTCGCGTGTCTCGCCGTCGCAGTGGAGATCGATGCCGATCGTACGAGCTATAGCTGGGTTTTGGGCGGGAGTGTCACCGAGGGCACGCCACCGAGTTTCGACAAACTGATCGAAGCCATCTTTCACGGCTTCGCGCCGTGGTCCGCCATGTTGCCAGTCGCGTTCGGCATCTTGTTGCGCCACTCCTTTGTCACGGCCAGCCTTCCGAGCGCCGCGGGCCCCTTTCGCGACGCAGACCACACCGTGCAGCGAAGCGTTTTTAGCGAGTCGCAAGCAGCTGCCGTCTTTCTGGGAACGTGGTTGGCCGTAGGTTACGCGGCAACGCTCGTTTTCACCTCGCGCTACGGCAGCACTACGTTTCTGCCAGTGCCGGCGGTTGCTCTGGCATGCGGCGCCGCGATCGCACAACTTCGGACCTACCCACCCGGATGGGGCGCCGCACTCATCGTCGCACTTTTGGTCGGCCTTGCCCTTCGAGACTTCTCCATCTACCCCGCCCTACCCATCGAAGCACTCGGTGCTCTCGACGAAGTCCGCGTCCCCGACGCGTTCAACCCGATCGTGGGTTGGGCCGTGGTCCTCGGCGTATTTGCGGTCGCTTGCTTCATCGCCTTCGATGCCCGACCTCCGGCGAAAAAGCCAAGCGCACGCTTCGGCCTCGATCTGAGCCCCTCGCTCGCGTTTGTACGCGAACGATGGAGAGCCGGTTGGGGGTTTCGTGCGTGGTTGATTGCAGCAGCCTTGCTCGCCGCTGCACTCGTCGTATTCGGGATCCTTTGTTGGGTCGCAGCCGATGCGCTCCAACTTGTCACGATCGTCCGCAAATGGGGCCGACGCCTCATGTTCCTTCCACTGCTCGTGCCTGTTGCAGTGGTGGGACTGCAGATTGCCTTGCGCTTCGTCCACTGGGCTGGAAGGTACCGCGAACAGATCGTCGTTGGCGCAGGCTTGCTCACCGGACTATTTACCTCGTTCTACTTTGTTCCAGAACTAAGCGCTCATCTCTCGCCTCGCGAAATCTACGACCGCTTCGACGAGCTTCGGAAGGAAGGCGAGCCCCTGGGTGAATACCGTCGTGGAAGCCGTGCTGCCCAGTACTACACCGACGTCAAAGTTAACGAACTGGCGTCGACGCGCGAAGTCGTCGACTTCCTCAAGGGCGCAGACCGAGCGTGGGTGGTCGCGAGCGCAGAGAGTCTGCCCGAAATCGACAGTCTGTACCGCCAGGTGTCCAACGAAGAGCACGTTTTTGTGGTCCAGAGTGAAGGCGCGACGGCAACGCTGATCACGAACAAGCCGGTCGAGGGACTAAGCAATGCCAACCCGATGGCCAATGCTGTACGCTCTTCAGCCCCGTCGAAGATGGACCACAAGACATCGATCAACTTCGCAGACAAAGTGGAACTGGTCGGCTACGACATCGATCTCCCTCACAAGGGGTATGTGGGCGCAGGAGAGTCCTTCAAGATCACTTGGTACTGGAAGGTGTTGGCGCCCAACGTTGGCAACTACAAGATCTTTGTTCACGTCGACGGTCACGGTCTACGACTCAACGGCGACCACGAGCCGGTGCACGGAACCTATCCGGTGCGGATGTGGAAGAAGGGGGAGGTGATCGCCGACACGCAAACCCTAGATGTCGGCGCCAACTACCGCCCAGGCCGATATACGATCTACGTGGGGTTTTGGTCTGGCCAATCCCGCCTCGACGTCAAGTCGGGCAAAGCGACCGCCAACCGCGCTGAAGCTGGTTATCTGAAGATTCAATAGGCTGACTAGTCCCAGCTGCCCGCCCGCAAAGGCTAAAAGGGTGTGACATTGCGCACCCCTTGCGCACCTCACGAAAAGTCCGCTACGAAGACATAGGCGAGCAACGGCTCAAGTCACAAAAGGGGAAACGACGTGGAAAAAGGGATGGATGCTATGGGTGATGATGGGGAAAAAGATCAGAAAGAGAAAAAAGGGCGCGAGCGACGAAAGAGCGACCGCTTTCCTACTTTCATGAAAGTCAACTACACAGACGGCGAAACCTTTCTCTACTCGTACATCGAGAACATTAGCGACATGGGCATCTTCGTCTACAGCGAGGAACCGTTCGACATCGGGACCGAACTCAACCTGCAGTTCGGACGGGAAGAGGACGAAGACCCGATCGAAATTCGTGGCCGCGTGATGTGGGTCAATCCCGTGCGCAATGGCGGCAACATCAACCCCGGTATGGGGATTGAGTTTCTCAACCTCACGGCCGACACACGCGAGCAAATCGTGGAACTGGTGAAGTCCGTGGCGTACCTGACGGGCAAAAAGAACGCCGAACTCAACTAGGCTCGGACACAGCAACCGCGATGAGCGTGCGAGCCCAAAGGAGCCGATTTGCTATGCGCGAATCGCTGCTCCGACGGCGAGCCGCGAAGAGCCAGCAATAGAGCCAAAAATCTTGCCGTTTCCGACCGCTTGACCCTAGTCTTAGGGCCATGGACAAACAGTCTCGTCGTCAAACGCTTCGGCAGGTCATTTCTCTACCCGTGCTCGGCTCGGCAGCAGCGCTCTTCGCCGCTTGTGGAAACGATTCAGGCGGTCTTGAGTGTAACGACACCAGCGGTCTGTCGTCTCAGGACAAGCAGTTTCGCGAGACGCAGAAATACACAGATGTCTCGAAGGACCCGAAGAAGAACTGCTACAACTGCAACTTCTACGAGGGCACCGACAAAGCCTGTGGGACGTGCAAGGTCATCAAAGGTCCAGTCAGCCCAAAGGGCAACTGTAACCTTTGGGCCGCCAAAGCCGGCTAGCCTCCCTTCCGGCGAGTTAGCCGAGGATGCGGGGGAGGATCGCGATGACCTCGTCGAGCTCGGCCGGTGTAATACTGGTAAAGCATGCCCGAACGTAGTCGGGATATGCCTCGCCGCACGCCGCCCCGGGGGTCATTAAGATGCCCTCGTCACAGCAACGTCCGAGAAAGTCGACCAGCTGCTCCCCGTCGCGACGCAGCGGACGTGAGTCGAAGAACACGAACGTTCCACCTTGGGGCGAGGCAAGGCCCAATGCGGCTGCCAGCTTCTCCCCTGCAGCACGGTAAGCTTGGCGCGCCTCGCGTTGCCACGACGCTCCCTTTTGGATCGCGGCCAACGCCGCGCATTGCATCGGCCTCGGTGCGCAGTAGTTTTGAAAAGTCTGCACGCCGCTGATGGTTTGCATGATTTGTGGAGGGCCGTGCAAAAAGCCGACGCGGGCTCCCGCAAGCGCATAGCTTTTCGAAAACGTGTGTGCGGCGATGGCAAACTCTTCCGCCCCGGGAACATCCCAGAGTGCCGTAGGGCGCTCATCGCCTAGGTAGAGGTCTTCGTAGGCTTCATCGCAAAACAGCCATAGACCATGGGTCTTCGCAAATGCGACCAGCGCCTGCATCGTTGGCTCGTCGAGGATGCGCCCCGTCGGGTTGTTCGGGGTGTTAACATAAAGTGCGACGCTTCGCTCGCTCAGGTGCGGCGACAAGACCCGCTCGACGTCGAACCCCTCTTCATCGAGACGCGTAAAGAATGGCACCTGAACGGGCTTTGCCCCGCGCGCCGCAATCATGCCGCGAATCAGCGGCCAAAATGGCGCCAATACCAGCACCTCTTCTCCTGGCTCGACCAGCGATTGGATCGCGACGCTCAAGCCATTGGTCGCGCCAGCCGTGACCTGAACTTGCTCAGGCTCAAGGTCTCGGCGCACGCGCTGAGACAAGCGCGCCGCAATCGCTTCGCGAAGCTCGGGCAACCCGGGCGGCGGGCTGTAGTTATGAAGCCGAGGATGTTCGTCGCTTCGCTGTTGCTCGCTGCGCGCTCCATCAGGAGGCAGACGATATGTGTCACCGACATGAAGTGGGTACACTTTCTTTCCACTGGCATGCGCGCGCTCCGACAACTTGGAGTAGACGCTTGCAGAAAGCGTCTCGGTGGTAGAGGCAACGTTTGGAGTCTTGGGCAACGTGCTAGCCCTCGGGTCGAATCAAGGTGATGAGCGGCTCTTCGCTGCCGCTCGGAAAGGCTGCACCGATAAACGATATGACGCGCATGGACGGCGTTTTTTCGTCGGCGCGAAAGTTCACAGGGCACTCGCGGGTCTTGCAGACGGGCCCGAACGCTCGGCCGATCGCAGAGTCCGCGTCGGTAGCACCAGCAAATTGCCAGGTGAAGACGGCACGGTCTCTCTTTACGACGACTTCCTCCTCGCTCGGCGCGGCAGCAAGCCCGTCGAGCATCTCTCCGCCACCGCCTTCTGCCGAGCCTTCGTCCTTGGGTGCGCCGTAGCGTTCGAACTCGACTTGTAGTGCACGACCGCGCCCCAACATGTTGATGCGCAACTTGCCGCCCTCGGCGACGTGCTCCTGACGCGCGTCGCAGTCCACATAGTGACCCGCCCGGCAGGCTTCATTGATAGCCTTCCAGTGCTTGACAAACGCATCCCACTCGGGCGCTTTGGGATGAGGCGTCTCGATCTCTCCCTCTGCAGGCGGCGTGGGTGGGTCGGCAATCGAGAGGTTGTCGAGCACCATCCAACTGAGGTTTTGCGTCTCCCCGGGTGCGCGAACCTGGAACGCCAACCGACGCACTCCGGCCTTCTGCAGCGTCTCGAGGATCTCTAACATCGTCGCGTACGGCGTGTTGACATGCATGCTGATCTTCGCGAGGCCCGATGCACTCTTGAGCGCCCCTGCTAACCCGACCAGCGGTGGCGCATCTGGTGCATCGCTCGCCTTGGAGTCCGCGACGAGCTTTCCGCCGTCGATCATCTGCACGGTCGTACCATTGACCCGGACGCGTTCGGTACCAACCTCGACGTGGATTCCATCCGGAATGGTGGAGTCCTGACGCAATGAGATCGGGATGCCCATCGCTGCCACGATCGGCCCTGGATCCTCTTGGATGACGGGCTCGTCGTCATCACAGGCAACCGACGCGAAACCGACAAGACTGATCAAAAGAAGACGTTTCATCGCCGCGAGCCTACCACACTTGGCTAGCGTCCGGGCGCGGCCGATAGACGCCAAGAACTCCACCCTTCAGCGCGCCCATTCTGCTCTGTGACCGCTTTGCGATCGCTCTGATCACGGGCAAGCGCTGCACCCACGGCGAGCCCTTGGCGAGCCTCGGTCGAAAGCTCGGCGTGACACAATGCTTGCTCGTTCGCTTCGATAAACCCCGTGTCGTACTGGCCCGCGACAAAGTCCGGGTGGTCCATCAAAGCAAGATGAAAGCCGATGTTGGTGGCAATCCCCGCGACCCAGTACTCGCGCAGCGCACGGCGCGTTCGGGCGATGGCGGCCTCACGAGTCGGCGCCCAGCACGACAACTTCGAGATCATCGGATCGTAGTGGCCACTGACTTCGGCGCCCTCGTATGTACCAGCATCGTCTCGAATACCGGGTCCCGCCGGCGTACGCAGGCGCTCGATTCGCCCAGGGCTCGGCAAAAACCCAGCTGCAGGGTCCTCGGCGTAAACGCGACATTCGATCGCGTGCCCCCGCGTCGTCACGTCTTTTTGGGAAAAGCCGAGGCGTTCGCCCTGAGCGACACGTACTTGCTCGCGTACGAGATCCACCCCGGTCACCCACTCGGTAATGGGGTGCTCTACCTGAAGCCGGGTGTTCATCTCTAAGAAGTAGAAGTTCTTTTGCGCGTCGACCAAGAACTCAATGGTGCCCGCCGAGAAGTACTGCACGGCGCGCGCGGCCCGAACCGCGACCTCGCCCATTTTGGAGATCAGCGCGTGATCGCCCACTGGCGAGGGAGTCTCCTCGACCACTTTTTGGTGTCGCCGTTGAATCGAGCAATCGCGCTCATAGAGGTGAAGCAACTCGCCGTGTTGATCACCGAGTACCTGAATCTCCACATGACGGGGACCGACAATCGCCTTTTCGAGATAGACGTTGTCGTCACCGAAAGACGCCAGCGCCTCACTGCGCGCGCGCTCGAAACCGCTAGCAAGGTCTTGGGGCCGCGTCACGAGTCGCATGCCCTTGCCGCCGCCACCCGCCGAGGCTTTGAGCATGACCGGGTATCCGAGTTCGTCCGCTTTGCGGGCCAGCTCGTCGATGGAGGAAACATGCGCGCCGGGCACGACCGGAACCCCGGCTTCGATCATGCGCGCACGCGCGCGCGTTTTGTCGCCCATGGCATCGATCGCACCCGTGGGTGGGCCGATGAAGGTAATGCCGCGCTCCTCACAGGCCTTGGCAAAGGCGACATTTTCACTGACAAAGCCGTAGCCCGGATGGATGGCATCGACCTTCGCCTTGACCGCGGCGTCCAGAATGCGCTCCGTCACCAGATAGCTCTCGGCACTCGGGGCAGGGCCGACGTGGTAGGCCTCGTCGGCATGCCGAACGTGAAGCGCTGCCCGGTCCGCGTCGCTGAAGATCGCCACAGGCACGATATCCATCTCGCGCAAACTGCGAAAAATGCGGACAGCAATTTCCCCGCGGTTGGCGACGAGCACCTTCTTGAACTTGCGCGCTGCGCTCATGCGCCAAACAAAGCAAAGCTGCCCGATTCGGTCAATCGGACTCTGCATATTGCTCTTCCGTAGCCTTTTCTCGCTCATCGCGACCGGAGGGTGCCGCGACAGGTCGCTCATCGCGCGCTATAATTCGCGCCATATGTCCTTTTTGCGCTCTTTCCTTTGCTTCGCATCCCTAGCCCTTCTGACTATCAGCATGACGATCGCCTGCGGCGACGATAGCGGCAACACCATGACCGACACGGGGCCGTCCTGCATGGACGGCATCAAAAACGGTGACGAGACACACCGTGACTGCGGTGGGAGCTGTTCACCGTGCACACCGGGGAACCAATGTATCGTGGGCGAAGACTGTACCGAGGGCGTCTGCCGTAGCGGTTTTTGCACAATGGCCGCTTGCAATGACGAGGTTAAGAACGGTGACGAACTCGACGTCGATTGCGGAGGCGCATGCGGCACGTGCGCCGGCGGACAGGTGTGCATCGACCCCACCGACTGCACCTCGGGCGTGTGCCAAAACGGCGTGTGCGCCGACACCTCGTGTGAGGACAACGAACTCAACGTCAACGAAACCGACATCGACTGCGGCGGCCCGGATTGCGAACCGTGCGCTGAAGGCGGCCGCTGCGAAAGCGAAACCGACTGCGCGAGCAAAGTCTGCCAAGGCGGTAACTGCTTGGCACCAACCTGCAGCGACGGTCGCGTCAACCAAGATGAGTCCGACCAAGATTGCGGCGGCAGCGAGTGCGACGCCTGCAACGATGGGGCGAATTGCAACGCTCCTAGCGATTGTCAGAGCGAGAACTGCGACCGTGGCACCTGCATCTCGTGCGTAGACGGCATTCAGAACGGCGACGAGACCGGTCGCGATTGCGGCGGAAGTTGCGACGGCTGCCCAGCAGGACAAGGATGCGTGGACGATGGAGACTGCAACTCAAACCTGTGCATCGACAATGTCTGCAAAAACCCAGGCTGCGAGGACGAACGAAAGAACGCCGACGAAACCGACGTCGATTGCGGTGGGCCGGAGTGCGAGCCCTGTGCAAACACCTTGATGTGTCTCGTCGGCCCAGATTGCGCATCCCGCGTATGCGACAGCACGTGCTCCGCACCAACCTGCAACGACAAGGTGCTCAACGGCGCCGAGCTCGACGTCGACTGTGGCAGCACATGCGGCAAATGCGGCGATTTCCGTGGCTGTACCACCGGCACCGATTGCGAGAGCGGAACCTGCACCGCGAGCAACACCTGCACCGTCAACTGTGACATCAGCATCGGTCCTGACGGACACGACTATCGCGGCTGCCTCTACCGCCCCAACACGCTGAGCTGCCCCGACATTTCTTCGAGCGGAACACCGCTCGACCTGGCACACAATGCCGGCAGCACACTCATCGACCTCGGCTTTAGCTTCGAATACTACGGCCGCACCTATACAAAGGTCGCTGTCCAGTCCAATGGCGCGCTGAGCTTCGCGGAGGGCGACCTCGAGCAAAACAACGACTCCCTCGCCTCCTTTAACACCGACCGCCTACCGACCTCGCCACCCTACGATTTCATTTCGATCTACTGGGATAGCCTGCGCCCCAAATACGACGATAATGGAACGGCTGACCCATCCGACGACGACGGCGTAATGGGCAGCAACATCCGCTACCAAAAGATAGGCACCGAGCCCAACCGGATGTTCGTTGTACGCTGGGAGACGCCGCGCGCCTTTTCTTCCGACAAGCTAGGCATCTTCGTAGGTGTTCTGCACGAAAACGGCGAGATTAGTGCCTGCTACGAAGCCACGTCCTTCGACACAGATTTCACTTTCTACGACGACGGTGACAGTGCGACGGCGGGTCTTCACACCAAAGACGACGTATTCCTGATCTCGCACAACAACGAGAACCTGACCGCCGGCACCGAGATTCGTTACACACCAAACTGACACAAGCCTTGAGCTAGAGAGGGCACTCTGATGACCGATATGATTTCCAACGATTTGCGCGAGAAGCTCGACCAACTTGTGCGTGACCACCGCGTTCTCTTGTTCATGAAAGGAACGCGCAGCGCGCCGCAATGCGGGTTTTCCGCGACGGTCGTCGATATCCTCGACGATTACCTCGACGGTTACCAGACTGTGAATGTCCTCGCGGAACCTGATGTGCGCGAAGGGATCAAGGCATACAGCGACTGGCCCACCATCCCTCAGCTGTACGTCGGAGGTGAGTTCGTCGGTGGGTGCGACATCATCAAGGAGATGCGCAAGAGCGGCGAACTTGAGAAGGTTCTCGGGTCCCCAGTTCGCGAGGTGCGCGCTCCAGAGGTCACGTTGACCGACAAAGCACTGGCGAAACTCAAGGCGCACTGGGATGGGCCCGACAAGATCCACGTGCGCCTCGCCGCAGATCGACAGTTCGCGCACGAGCTTGCGTTCGACGAACCGGCCGAGGGCGACTTCGTGCTGCAAAGTAGCGAATGTGTGCTACTGGTCGACCGCAAATCGGCGGCGCGTGTCGACGGGACGGTGATCGATTGGCTCGATTCAGAGGGCGGAGGCGGCTTCAAGATCGACAACCCCAACGCGCCTCCCAAGGTCAAGAACATTCAGCCCACGGACCTCAAAGAGTGGCTCGACAGCGGCAAACCCATCGAGCTGTTCGACGTTCGTTCGGACGAAGAGATCGAGACGGCCTCGATTCCTGGCGCTCGACAACTCGACTCAGAGGCAAAGCAGTATCTTGAGAAGCTTGAGAAGACGACGACCCTCGTCTTTATCTGTCACCTTGGCATGCGCTCGGCGGCTGCCGCCGAACATTGCCTGAGGCTGGGGTTTCGCGATGTGTACAATGTGACCGGGGGAATCGACGCGTGGTCCCAAACCGTCGACCCCTCGGTACCTCGCTACTAACTCAAACCACGCTTTAGGGCTTGGGAGATGGCGCAGGCGTCGGCGTTGGCACAGGGAGCGGCTCAGCAATCTCAGACAGGGCGCTCTGATAGCTTAGGAAGCTGGGTAATGCGACCGCACTCAGCACGCCCAGGGTCACCGGGTTGAGGTACACGAACATTCCGAGCGTCGCCTTATGAGAGAAGGTACTGTTCGACGCGTAATACACGCTCTGGGTACCATTGACTTGGACGCCCGCGAGCGCATGGTCACCCTCGGGTACGAAGTAGCCGAGAAAGGCTTCGGTTAGCGCACGCTCCTCATCACCACTTGGAACTTGAGTCGCCACCGAGCGCAAGGCTCTGAAAAAGTCGGACGAAACATAGCTAAGCCCATTTCCTGCTGTCGCGAGGCCCTCGGATGCGGCAACCCAATCCGCATCGGCAACTAGCTTTTCCCCACCGGTACCAAGCGTCGCGTCTAGAAACGCACGTGTGCTGGCGAGCCAAAGACGTCCACCTTGGCGCGCAAGCACGGGCTTATAGCTTTGCAGAGAGGGCGGCGGCGGAACACTAACCTGGAGGATGAGCACATCATTGTCCCGGCTGACGTCGAAGAGACCGGCCTGGCCGTATTGGTCAGCGACCTTGTCGACCACAAACCCGTATCCGTCGAGGGCTAGCGCGAAATCGACGTGCGGAAGGGAAATGTTCTCGTTGAAGTCGCTCAGATCGATACGTCGTTTTGGGTCAAGTTTCGCGACCAAGAGCAGCTTGGTGTCGGCAGCTTCCAAAATGTCTAGCCCGGTCATCGCAAGCCCCGGCATCGGCTCTGCAAGTTCGCGCTGAATATCGCGCGCCACATTGGGCTCAAAAGCGTGCAGCGTGTTGACGATCACTTTGTACGCTTGCTTGAGGTGAAGGTCTTGCTCGATGACCAAGTCGGAGCCCGCGGGCGCCAGCTGCAGCGACTCAAACCGGTGCGGAGCGCCGCCCGCTACCTTCATCAAACCCTCGCGCTGGCCGTCGAACTTTATGTAGGCGCGATTGCGAAAAAGCGAGCCGTCTTCGTACGAACTAAGACCGAGAGCCTGCAAGTTTCCGAGCCCTGTTGCGACCAAGACCCGCTCGATTTTCTCCCGGTCGATCTCCCCTTGAGGGTCGATACGGAGCATCAGCTCGCTGACTTCGTTCGTCAGTTTGCGAATGTCACCGTCGACGTCCAGGTAGAGATAGACTTCGCCGCCGAGGTGAAGGTGTGATGATACTTCGTCAAAATGCGGTGATGGGTTGGGGGCACGGGAGGCTCCTGCGCCACCGCACGAGGCAAGCGCAAGCAGGGCAAGTGGTAGCCAGTTTCGCGAGGCATTCATATCGGAGGGCTGATTACTGACAACCACCAAATCCGTCAACGCTCTATCGTTGACTCTTGGCTCGGCTTTCGGCCTTTTGGCTTTTGGTGCTAAGAGTGGACCGTGGCGAACCGGGCAGCAATTATTGGTGCGAGCGGATACACCGGGGCAGAGCTGGTGCGGTTGCTCCATAGCCATCCGCAAGTCGAGCTCGGCTGGCTCGTGGGCCACTCACGCGCAGACGAACCAGTCAGTTCGGTGCTGCCCAACTTGCACGGGGTCGTCGATGGCACGATGCGCGCGTTCGACGTCGAGGCCATCGCACAGAACCACAATGTCGCGTTCTGTGCACTCCCTCACGGTGCGAGCGCCGTAAGCGTTGCTGCGCTTCGTCAGAGCGGCTTGCTCGTTCTCGATCTATCGGCAGACTTCAGGCTGCGTGACAAGGCCGTCTACGAGCAGTGGTACGGCGAGCACGGCGCACCCGCCCTCTTCGGCCAAGCGGTGTACGGACTCGTCGAACTCTACCGCACCGAAATCGAGAAGGCCGACCTCATCGCCGTCCCGGGCTGTTACCCAACCAGCGCCCTGCTTGGCCTCGCGCCGCTGCTGCGCGCCGGATTGGTTGAACCAGATGGCATCATCATCGACGCCAAAAGCGGCGTCTCGGGTGCGGGCCGCAAGCCCGGCCTGCACGTTCACTACAGCGAAATCGCGGAAGGCTTCCGCGCCTACAAGTCTGCCGGCCAGCACCGCCACACGGCAGAAATCGAGCAGGAACTGAGCGCGGCGTGCGGCGCTTCGATTCGCATCAGCTTTACGCCACACCTGGTGCCCATCACGCGCGGTATTCTCGCAACCAGTTATTGTGTGGCCAAAGCCGGAACCACGGCGGCACTCGCAACCAATGCGGCCAAAGAACTGTATGGCGAGAGCGAAGTCGTCACGGTCTTGCCGCCCGGCTCTCACCCCGACACCGCATGGGTCCGCGGCGCAAACCGCGCGATGATCAGCTATGCGCTCGACGAACGAACCGGCAGACTCATTACCCAGTGCGTCATCGACAACCTCGTCAAAGGGGCGGCGGGACAGGCCGTTCAGTGCATGAACGTGAGGCTCGGCCTCCCCGCGTCAAGCGGCCTTCCCACCATCGGACTATGGCCCTAACGCCGTGATGAACGTGCGCACCGCGATGAGCGTGCGCAGCCAAAGCAACCCGATGTGGTATATCCACATCGATGGTTGCAACGCGAAGCCGTGAAGAGCCGATAAGGCTGCTGCATTTTAGCGACATCCACGTGCAGGCACCGGTTCGCTCGATGCGGACTCGCGAGCTTTTCTCCAAACGCGCGATCGGTCTCGGGAACCTTTGGTTGCGACGCGCAAAACGCTTCACGTCGGTCCGAGAGCGGATGGACAAAATGACCGATTTCTTCACGGAGCAGTCTCCCGATGCAGTTATCTGCACTGGCGATGTGACGACCGTGGGCACGCAGGCTGAGCTTCACGTCGCCGCGGACGTGTTGCGTCCGTTCACCGCCGCACCTTTCGGTCTCCATCTCGTCGCGGGCAATCACGACATCTACCTGCAGGATGTCTTACGCGATGAACGCTTCGAACGAACTCTCGCAGAGCGTGGTTCGACACACGAGCTCGATGAAGCTGTGCGCATCCACCCGCTGCTCAGTGCGCGCCCCAACCCTCAACCTTGGCGATCAAGTGGACGAATCGATCAACACGCCCTCACAGCCCTGCGTGAGAAACTTGAGGCGAGCCCTGAGCACGGTTGGGATATTGTGATCACCCACTACGCGCCACGCCTTGCAAGCGGCTTGCCGGACACCTTCCGACATGGACTGACCAACTTCGAAGCGCTCGAAGAAATACTACGAAACCGGCCCCGCACGGTGCTCATGCACGGGCATATCCATCAGCGTTATTACTTAAGCGCAGAGCAAGCGTCGGTGCCGACATTTTGTGCCGGCAGTTGTACCGATGCAAAGTACGGCGGCTTTTGGATGTACGAAGTTGACGGAAACGTCTTTCGCGCCTTCGCGGGCGAATGGTCCGACAACCGGTACGTACTGCTCGACCGACCACCGATCGAGCTGACCTAAGAAAGGGGGCTAGTTCGCCAGCGCGGCGACTTCGCTCAGGCCCTTTTCGAGCTGCCCTTGCACCTCGATGGTTTTGGCCGTGATGCTCTTGAGCTCCATGACATCTGCAAGGTACTGGCTATACGCGCTGAGCTCTTGGCTGACAACGCCCTGACTCTTTCCGGCGTTGACAAGAATGACCACGTCGGATGACTTTTCTGGTAGGTCACCGCCCGAGTAAACCTGCTTCTCAACAATGTTGGGTGAGCGAACAGAAGCCGAAACGAAAGCCTTGTCTCCTTCGACTTTCATGACGTAAACGAGGTTGCAGCGCAGGTCTTCTCCACTCCTTACGGGCACGCACGCCGTTGCCGCCATGGTGGGCGCTTTACCGGCAGCCTCTTTGATGGCTTCTTGCTTCTTGTCGCCCATCACGCTGCGCGCAAGGCTTGGGATCTTATCCCACATCCTGTTGACGTTATTGTAGTAGTCAAAGAGCTGGTCCGGCACGCCCGTTGGGAACGCAAGGTAACGTCGGTTGTAGAACTCGTTGGCCGTAAACGGCTTTTTGAGCTGGTTGAGTTCTTCAATGGATTTGAGATCGATGCTGGGTTTTCCGTTGGCTCCGGTCGCCGCCTGAAGGACCTTGTCGATCAGCGTTTGGGCTTTGTTCACAGTGTCCGTCGCCTCACGAACGGACTCATAAATTTCTTTACCGTCATTGACAGCAAGGTTGAACTGAGAGCGATCGGAGGCGCCTGAACCAATACCCCAGCCCACCCCGATACCCACGACGGCGCCGATTGCAATGGCGATGACCAAAAGCTTGGTTCGGGAACCATGCGCGGCGTCCGCTTCTTGGATGGAGGCCTCGTCGACGACGATGCGCATCTCTTGCTGAGGAGGCATGCTGCGACCGCCCTGTGACGAGAATGGGCGTGGTGCAACGCTCGCACCGGGTCCAATCGGTGGAACCGGGGTCGGAACGCGTCCGCCCTCTGTGCCCGTCGGACCTGCCGCAGGTACCGGTGCGCCATCCGCGCTCGCTCCACCGGCCGCACCGCGTCCAAGGCGGGCCTTTAGGTCCTTGATCTTTTTGGGCTTATTGCTGGTATCCGGCATGGGCGGAACCGTATCGTAGCCACCGACGAAGTCAAGACTGTACTATTGGCTCTTCGCTAGGGTTTCTGCGTAGTAACGATTTTGCAGCTAGCAGGATGAGGCCAGCAAGATGGAGAGCCGACGTGCTAGCCGCACGGCCGGCTTGGAGCGAGCGTGAGCCGAAGAACCATGGACATGGCGACTCCTCGAAACACCGCTCATCGCAGGAGGGCTAGCGCTCTACTGCTGGCTCTTCGCCTCTCGCTCGATTCAAATCGCACTGCAATTAGCACTGCTCTTTTCGGTCTCGCTGGCCTCATCGCGTAACTACCGGCTCTTCGCCAACAACCATTGGCTTTTCCTCGTTCTCGCTGAGCTATCCTTGTTACAATCATCCCGTGGACGCACTCGGACTTAAGACCGTACCCGCCCAAGCCGACGACGGCGTACCACTGATGGCAAAGGCGGGCGGGTCACTGACCGAACCGCCTGTATTCTTTCTCAATGGGCTCGGCGGCAGCTGGCATGCGTACAAGCACCAGATCGAACACTTTGCGCGCGCTCATCGCGTGATCGCCTGGGACTACCGTGGAACCTATCAATCGCCAGCGCCCCCACAGAGCCGCTTGGACGTTCGTCGCCACGCAGAAGACGCACTCGCAGTGCTCGATGCGGCAGCAGCAGAAGGACCCGTGCACGTGGTCGGCTGGTCACTCGGCGTACAAGTCGCCGTTGAACTCTACAGCCTCGCTCCGGAGCGCTTCTCCAAACTTGTGCTCATCGGAGGTGTCGCAGGACGCACCTGGGAGACGCTCCCAATCGCAGCACTATCTAAACGAATCATGCCGACGGCGCTCCGTTTCGCACGACGCCGCCACCAACTCGCGGAAGGCATTGTTGCGAGGGCATCGCGCGCCCCCGAGCTCTTGGTGTGGGCGAAGACTTTAGGTTTCGTGGCCGAAGAGCTCGACGCCGAACTGTGGGCCGAGCTTGCAGAAGGCTTCATCAACCTCAACATGAAAGACTACCTGCATATCATGGAGGAGCTCGGCAACCATGACGCGTGGCACGTGCTTCCCACCATTGACGTCCCAACACTCGTGATCACGGGCGATCGCGACCGTTTCACGCCACGAAAAGCCGCGGAGCGCATGGTTCGCGAAATCCCAAATGCCGAGTTCATGTTGGTCCCAGGCGGCACGCACTACGTCGCCGCAGAATTTCCTAGCCTTATCAACCTACGGATCGAGAAGTTCCTAGAAGAAACTGCGTGATCTACCTCATCGACAACTACGACTCCTTTACGCACAACTTGGCTCAGTTGTTCTGGATGGAGGGTTGCGCCGACCTACGGATCGAACGCAATGACCACATCACAGCGGAAGCTGTCATCGCGGCAAAACCGCGTGCGATTGTCATCTCGCCCGGCCCTGGAAGACCCGAGGACGCCGGGATCTCGCAGACGCTTATCCTTCAGGCCGCCGAGCGCGGGGTTCCGGTCCTGGGCGTGTGCTTGGGACACCAAGCGATCGCCAACGTTTTCGGTGGTGAGGTAACCTACGCACCGACCCTGATGCACGGAAAAACGTCGTTCATAAACCATAACGGCCAAGGACTGTTCGTCGGTCTTCACTCTCCACTGACGGTTGCGCGTTACCATTCGCTGGTGGTCAACCCCGCAAAGCTGCCCAAGGAACTCACTGTCGACGCCAAAACGGACGACGGTGTCTTGATGGCAGTGCGTCACTGCAGTCACCGCATTTATGGCGTCCAGTTCCACCCGGAGTCGTTTATCAGCCAACACGGCGCATCGATGATTCGAAACTTTCTCAAGGAAGCTCAGGTATGACACGGGACCCGAAACAAAACATCCAGCGTGCCATCGAAGGCCACGCCCTTTCCGAAGAACAAATGTTCGACACGATGAACTGGATATTGAGCGGCAACGCCTCCGAGGTGATGATCAGCGCACTTGCGGTCGCTCTGCGCGTTCGTGGCATCACCCCACGAGAGCTCGCGGCCGCGGCTCGCGCCATGCGAAGCGCTTGTCGCAGGATGGACTTTGAGGTGGACGGTCCACTGGTCGACACCTGCGGCACGGGCGGGGATGGCTCCGGCTCGTTCAACATTTCCACTGTTTCCGCCATCGTAATTGCCGCGTGTGGAGCGAAGGTCGCGAAGCACGGAAACCGCGCGGTCTCCTCAAAATGTGGAAGCGCCGATTTGCTTGAGGCACTCGACGTTCGGCTCGACGTTCGCGACGACACACTGCAGCGCTGTATCTCGGAGCACGGTATCGCGTTTCTATTCGCGCCCGGGCACCACGGCGCGCTCAAACACGCCGCGCCGGTCCGCAAAGAACTCGGGGTTCGCACCTTCTTCAACATGCTGGGCCCTCTTTGCAATCCCGCCGGTGCAACCCACCAACTGGTCGGCGTCTACGACGCTTCACTCTGCACGGTGTTCGCCGAAGTGCTCGGCAGCATCGGCGTCGAAGGCGCATGGGTCGTGCACGGAGCAGGTGGCCTGGACGAGGTCTCCCCCTACGGGCCGACGAAAGTTGCGACCTGGGATGGTGCAAACGTCGAAGAACACACGGTCTCGCCGTCCGACTTTGGTCTCGAGCCCCTTCCCGAGGGTGCGATCGCGGGCGGTGACGCCGCCGAGAATGCGGCCATCACGCGCACGTTGTTCGAAGGCACGGCGAGTCCTTATCGGACCGCGGTCGTGCTCAACGCGGCGGCAGCTTTGTGCGCTGCCGGACTCTCGGACGACCCCAAAGACGCTGCCAACCGTTGTGCCGAGGCCATCGATTCGGGGCGCGCGCGTGACCTTCTGCAAGCCTGGGCTGACTGCACCTCGTCGTGAGCGTCCTTGAGCAAATCTTAGCGCGCAAACGACGCGAAGTTGAGCGCTGGAAAACGCGGGCGGAAGCGTTGCTCTCCAGCGGAGAAGTGCAACACAAGCCGCTCGATGTGCCCGCACTTCTCCGTAAAGCGCCCGGCGCGGCCGCGCACGTCATCGCAGAAATTAAGTTTCGCTCGCCGAGCGCCGGCGTAATCCGTCGACACGATACGGGCGCGGTGGTCAACATCGCACGAGCCTACTGCGACGGTGGCGCAACCATGCTTTCTGTCCTCGCAGACGGGCCGGGTTTCGGAGGTTCGATTGCCAACGTCGCACGCGTCCGCAATGCCGTGTCCTCGCCAATCCTTTTTAAGGAGTTTGTTCTTGACGCTGTTCAACTCGATCTCGCGCGCTGGGCGGGCGCCGATGCAGTTCTGCTTCTGGTTAACGCGTTGAGCCGAGACGCCCTGCACGAACTGGTCGAGGGCTGTCGCTCGCGTGCTCTTTGGCCACTCGTGGAAGCTGCAAACCAACGCGAACTTGAGGCCGCACTTGAGACGAGCGCCGCGCTTGTCGGCATCAACGCACGCGACCTCCACACCTTCTCGGTCGATCCGACGCAGGCAGATCATCTTAGCGCTCAAATTCCAACGGATCGCGTCGCCGTTACAATGAGCGGCGTGCGTGACAAAGCGCGGTTCGAGCAGGTCTCATCCAGTCGCGCCGACGCCGTGCTCATCGGAGAGGGCTTGATGCGAGCAGCGGACCCCACCGCCGTTCTAAGGTCTTGGCGCGGCAAGCTGCGGCGGGGCACTTGAAGTGCGGTGCATCGGAAACGTGACACGAAAAGTCGTACCTTCTCCGACCTGACTATCGAACTCGATTTCCCCGTCGTGCGCACGCACGATCTGACGCGCAAGCGCGAGACCAATCCCGACGCCCTGTGCGCGGCCTGAGTAGAACGCTTCGAAAAGTTTTCCGCGTGAGGCTTGGTCGATCCCCGACCCAGAGTCCGCGACTTCCAAGATGGCGCTCCCTCCCTCTTCTTTGCACCGTAGCACGACGCTTTGCCCCGCGGACGAAGCCTGAACGGCGTTCTTGACGAGATTCCACACGACCTGACGAATCTGCCCTTCGTCCGCAAATACGCTGATCGGCACGGAATCCTCTGACAGTTTGATCTCAACATCGGTCGCTCGTCCGAGTCCACGCGAGGCCATGCTGGCAACCTCGTCGAGCACTTTGAGAAGGTCGATCCGCGTGCGAGCCGGCTCACGCGGCTGGGCGACGTCGAGCATGGTTGAAACGAGGCTGGCGAGACGCTCGCTTTCCTCAAGCACCATCGACAAGAGTTTTCGATCCTCCTCAGCCAGGTCGGGAGAGCTCGCCACCATCTCCACCGAACCCGAAATTGATGAAAGGGGATTTCGTATTTCGTGCGCGAGCCCGGCGGCCAACCGACCGAGCGTTGCCAGCCGCTCCGCGGCTGCAGCTTTGTTTCGAAGCGCTTCGATTTCGGTCAGGTCTTGAAATGTCACAAGCACCCCGTGGTGGCTTCCATCGGGTCCCAGCAGCTCAGTCCTTGAAAAACCGACCGGAAAATCGGAACCATCGTGACGCTTGCCAATCGCCTGGGAGCGAGGCGACTCGACTTCGCTGTCTTCGCCGATGTAATTGCTGATCGGTTTACCGATCAGCGCTGGAGGCGCGGCCCCCAAAATCCGAGCCGCTGCTGGGTTTAGGGTCTCAATCTGGCCCACTTCGTCCGTCGTGATGATGCCCGAGGTAATACTGCGAACAATGTGATCGTTGAGGTGACCGAGTTTCTCAGCTTCTTCCTCCACGCGCGCCAGTGCTCCACCCGTCGCGCGAACACGTTGCGCCAATGTGGCAGCCAACACGCTGACCGCAATCAGGGCCACAGAACTGCGAGCCACCACGATCATGCTCGATGTCTCCTGCCACGCATAAACCTCGAAAGGTTGGTCCGGCGGATGCGGCCACCAAGCGAGGCCGGTGCCCACAGCCACGACGACGTAGAGCGCGACCGCGGCCAGCGACGTCACAACGGTCACGCCCGGTGTGAGAATGAGGGCGGCCATGAGCACCTGCACACCGTACACAGATACGAAGGCCGAAGACGCCCCACCCGTCAGGTAGACGATGGCACTCGTCAGCGCGAGGTCGAACACGACGTGCGCGATACCGTGCTGCTGAACGGTCCCCCCGAGTGGCAAAAGGATGGCAAACAAGAGTGACGCCGCATAGGTCGCGGCGATGAGCGACGAGAGAACGAGGGGGGTAAAGGTCATCCCGCCTGCTTGGATCTGAAGCCCTTGCCACAGTGTGGCGCCGAGAAGCAACGTCGCGACCACCAATCGTCCGAGCATGAACCAGAGCAGCCTTCGCGTCGCGACCGCTCCTTCTGTGTCGGACCAGGTCGTCGTCACTAGGTCAGTCCATGTGCATGTCGGGTGTGTGTCCCCTGGCGGTTAATGAAAGCGTGGCTCAAGATCGGGGGGAGGTTGAGGGGGAACTCCCCCCTCAAATTGATAGGAAGCGGAATGTGCACGTTTTTTGGTATCTCCAAAAAATGTGGACTGAACGCGTTCACTAGTTCGCGCTGATGGAGTTCGCGAGGTCGAAGATAGGCATGTACATGGCGATCAAGATGAAACCGACCATGCCGCCGATCACGACCATCATGATTGGCTCCAACATCGAGGTCAACGCGGCGACCGCAACGTCAACTTCTTCTTCGTAGAAGTCTGCGATCTTGCTGAGCATCTGGTCGAGCGCACCGGTCTGCTCACCGACGCCGATCATCTGCACAACCATCGGCGGAAAAACCCCGGTTTCCATAAGAGGTTCGGCCATGGTGCGGCCCTCGCGGACGCGGTCTGCGGTCTGGTTAATGGCTGCCTCGACCACGACATTGCCCGCAGTTTTAGCCACGATCGCCATGGCATCGAGGATCGGAACACCTGAGGTGAGAAGCGTGCCCAGGGTGCGTGTAAAACGCGCGACGGCAATCTTACGCATGACAGGCCCGATGATGGGCGCTTTGAGAAACAGCCGATGCCAGAACTCTTTACCGCCCACCGTGCGATAGCTGTACGAGACGCCAGCTACGATGCCGATTACCGCCAGGATGATCCAGTGAAGGTTGCCGATCGTGAAGTTTGACATGGTAATGACCATCTGCGTCACAGCGGGGAGCTGCCCGGCGCCCATGTCTTTGAACATGTTCTCGAACGCGGGGATAACCCACGTCAGCAAGATAAAGAGCACGATGATCGCCACACACATGACGCCGATCGGGTAGACCATGGCGCTCTTCACTTGGCGCTTGAGTTTGACGCGCTTTTCAATGTAGACGGCCAGGCGCTGTAAAATCGTATCAAGAATACCGCCTTGCTCACCTGCATCGATGAGGTTGACGAACAGCTCATCGAACACCTTGGGGTGTCGCGACAACGCGTGGGAGAAGGTCGTGCCCTGCTCGACCGTGTTCTTGACGTCTTTGAGGATCTTGTTGAAGGCCTGGTTGTCGCCCTGCGTCGCGAGGATATCGAGACATTGAACAAGCGGCAGACCCGCATCGATCATGGTTGCAAACTGACGGACGAAAACGACCAGTTCCTTCTCGGAGACAGGCGCGCCAAACGAGAGTGAAATATCCTTGGGCTTCTTTTTGACTTTGACCGGGTCAAGGTGTTGCTGACGCAGACGGTTCTCGACCGCCTCCATATTGTCAGCCTCCATCACGCCTTTTTCGACGCGACCATTGGCTCCCCTAGCCTCCCAGGCAAACTCTGCCATCGACAAAGTTTATCGGAGCCTACGGACAGGCGTCAAAGTATTGCGACACGCGTCGCCGACTATTGTCGCGATGTCTGTCCCGCCATCATCGGGTTGCCGCCTTCCTGGATCATCTTGACCAGCTCGCCGACTTCGTAGGAGCGAGAAAGTGCGGCCTCTTTGCTGATAATTCCGCGGGCGAAGAGGTTGTACAGGGCCTGATTGAGGGTCTGCATACCCGACTTGCCCTGCCCCATCTGCATGACGGAGTAAATTTGGTGGATCTTGTCTTCGCGGATGAGGTTTCGGATCGCGTGGTTGGGAATCATCACTTCCTGCACGAGGGCACGTCCGGGACCGTCTGCACGGGCCAGGAGGGTCTGACTGAGTACCGCCTGCAACGAAAAGGAGAGCTGGGCGCGAATCTGTGACTGTTGATGGGCGGGAAAAACGTCGATAATACGGTTAATGGAGGCCAGCGCGCTGTTGGTGTGCAGGGTACCGAACACCAAGTGACCCGTCTCCGCGATGGTGAGTGCCGCCTCGATGGTCTCAAGGTCACGCATCTCACCGATGAGCACCACGTCGGGGTCCTGACGCAACACGGATTTCAACGCTTTCTTAAACGAGTGTGTGTCCTGCCCGACCTCACGCTGGTTGATCATGCAGGTCCGATTCGGGTGAAGAAACTCGATCGGATCCTCGATGGTCATAATGTGTTCGCGTCGCTCTCGATTGATCTTGTCGATCATGGCCGCCAGCGTGGTCGATTTGCCCGAACCGGTCGGCCCCGTGACGAGCACCAAACCGCGAGGCAAACCGCAGATTTCGGTGATGACCGGTGGCAATCCCAGCTCGTCGGCGGTCTTGATCTTGTGGGGAATGCCTCGAAATGCGCCCGCTACCGCGTTGCGCTGGACGTAGATGTTTGCGCGGAAACGTGACAGGTTGGGAATGCCGAAAGACATGTCGCATTCGTTGTCGTTCTCGAAGCGAACCTTTTGGTCTTCGGTCATCACCGAGTAGCAGAGCTGTTTGGTTTGCACGCCGTTGAGCGGCGGGATTTTCATGGGAACAAGTTGACCGTCGAGGCGCAGTCGAGGCGCTGAGCCAGCAGAGATATGCAGGTCCGACGCCCCCTTCTCGACCATCAAGTGCAAGAGTTGGCGCAGCGAAATGTTGAGATCGGCCATGCCCCGAGGTTATCAGGCAGCCAGCGAAATCGGAATGCTGTCTTCGCTCCCCAGCGGAATCCCGAGCGCGCGCACTGCGGAACCTACATTGTCGAAGAGTCGATCGACCATCGACGCAAGCTCGTCGTCCTCTCGGGTCTCCTCAAACTCGGTCAACAGCTCCTCGACCCAGAATAGCTGTTCGCGCACCAGTGAACCAAGTGGGTCGCTCGGTAGCGCGGGCGGCAAACCCGTCAGGGCCTCCCCAAGCGCTTCGCGCTCCCAAGGCTCAAGCCCCCGGAACTCAACGCCCATGCCCGATGCTCGACCCCATCGCTTGCTTTTTTGGTGATCCACGCGGCGCACGACCCCATCGGCGACAATCGGCACGCCTCCTCGCCAGTTGGGTGGGCGAAAGGTCACACGAACACGATCTCCGGGCCGAAGGTTGAGCGCGCTCTGAAGCCACAGTCCATCCGGGGACAAATCACGCGCATCGAGGGAGACGGCATCGTCCCACCAGTCGCTAAATACATCGCACTCAAGCTGCACTCCTCGACGTAGTGTTTTTCGCGGCCCACCTTCGACTACTTCCATCCTCTGCAGCATGTCTGATTCCTCCCATTTTGCCCTCGGCTTTTGCGTCGGTGTAGCCAAGTGTATGACATGTAGGATAGAGATAAAAAAAACTGGGGCCCATCTATTTAACGTCGCAGTTACCGACACTTAGTCTTCGCGCAGCTGGGTATCGATTTGAACCAGACGCGCCAGCAAGCGGTTGCGTAGGTTGTCGAGAGCTTCGGGGCTGTCGATACGCCGCCCGTCGGCGTCCACCACGTGAAAGACGTCGAGTGCGCGGTGGCCCTCGGTGTTGATCTTGGCGAGTCGCACCGAGACACCGCAGCGAAAAAGCTCGTCGGCCAGCGCATAGAGCAACCCGTGCCGGTCCCGCGCGAAGACCTCGACAACCGTAAAGCGAGAGACGTGGTCGCTTTCGACCGCAACGTGGGTGCGCACCTCCGGAAGATGCCGGATCGACCACGAGGGCCCCTTGCGCTCCAGCTCCACAGGTACGGCCGTTCGCGATTCGAGCGCGCGGGCAACGCGTTCGGCGACCTGGTGATGTGCTCCGGTGTGCATCGCCCGCGGCTCCACGCGAAAGATGTCAACGGCCGTGTACGGCGCAGGCTCCTCGCGTGTGAACAGCTGCGCGGTCTGAATGGCGAGCCCCTCACTCGCGAAGATCGAGGCGATGCGCGATAGCAACCCCGGTTCGTCAGGAGCGGCGACGAGAATCTCCCAGCGATCGTTATTTTCGATTTCCCAGGCTTGAACCAGAACTTCGTCGCGAGCTGCATCCAGTGCACGCACGTGTTCGGTGATACGCGTGGTCGAACTTCCAAGAAAATAACGGTCAGGAAGTCCGACGAGCACGCGTTTGACAAGCGCCTCGTCCTCGAGCTGTTTGATGACCGCACGTCGGCGCTCTTTGGCGCGATTGCTCACGGCACCGGCCGGTGAGCTGCGAAACGCCGAGCTCACGACATTGAACAACTCGGAGATCAAGTCGCGCTTCCAGGTCGTAAGCGCTTGCGGGTTTGTTGTAGCCAAGTCGGAGAGGGTTAGAAGGTAGAGGTCGCGCAGGCGTCCTCGACTACGGGTTCGCTCGCAGATTTCACGAATTGTCTCCGCATCGGAAAGGTCGCGTCGTGTCGCCCAGTGATAGAGACTCAGATGTTCCTCCACAAGCCAACACACGTGATCGATCTCGGCAGGCGGCACACCCAAGCGCCCGAGGATGGTCCTCGTCATCTGGGCGCCGACTTCAGAGTGGTCGCGTCCGTGCGCCTTGCCGATGTCGTGAAGCAGCACAGCCAAGAATAGCGGCGCGCGATAGGCAACCTCGGCGGCCTGTCGCGTGGCCAAAGGGATCTCTCCGCGATAGTCGCCCCGAAACGTACCCGCGAGTCTCTCCACGGCGGCAATCGAGTGAACGTCGACCGTATACACGTGGTAGACGTCGTGTTGCATGCGTCCCGTGACTTCCTCGAACTCGGGGATCATGGCACTCAGCAGTCCTAGTTCGTGAAGCATCGACACAGGGGAGCGGTGCCCCGGCTTTACTTCTCCGGTGTGCTGCAGAAGATTAAGGAATAGCTCGCGCGCTTCGGGGTCCGCTCGAAGGCTCTCGGCCCAAGTGGCGTCGTTGCATAGCGAAACCAAGGTATCCTGCGCGCGACCATAGATTTTTAGGCCGAGCTTTGCAGCGTGGTAAACGAGACGCAGAGCCTGCGACGGTGCGCGCCGAAAGTCCACTCCGTCGGCGACCGTGATGCGTTCGTCGATCACCAAAAAGGAGGGGTCTCGCGGAACCTTGCGTTTGACGATTGCCGTTCGACGGTACGCACGGTCGATGACACGCTCGGCCAGACGCGCAACCGCGCTCGCATGCTGGTAGTGCTCTTGCATCATCTGTTCGACACCGGCCACAAGCTGACCACTGTTACGCGCTGCGTAGCCACGAACTTCGGCAAGCCGCTCCTGATCGGCGAACGTCAACCGGTCTTGGCGCCGTCCTGCGTGCGCGTGAAGTAGACCCCGTACCGTCCAAAGGTGTTCGCGTGCAGCTT
This sequence comes from uncultured Polyangiales bacterium, assembly GCA_964487255.1. Classification (GTDB taxonomy): domain Bacteria; phylum Myxococcota_A; class Polyangia; order Polyangiales; family CAZAQV01; genus CAZAQV01. Next base: position 46,443 of record CAZAQV010000013.1, read on the forward strand.
GAAGTTCGTCGTGCTCGAGCCTTGTGAGCGCGCCGTAGCGCACGAGTTCTGAGAGGGAGCGGACGCCCCAACGACCACGCGCGGCCCAAAGCGCAACGTCGACATCACGCAGCCCGCCGCGACCCATCTTGATTTCGGGCTCGAGCATAAAAAGACTACCGCCGAACCGACTGTGTCGGTCGGACATTTCCTCGCGCAGCAGATCGAGAAAGCGGTTGAGCGAGGGCTCAAACACGTGGCGCCGACAGAGTTTCGACAACTCGTCCACGACGTCGGCATCTCCTGCAATGACTCGCATGTCGATCAGCGTGGTTGCAGTCCGCAGGTCGTGAAGTGCCAACTTGGCTGTTTCGCGAACGCCGCGCACGGCGTGGCCGATTTGAAGGCCCGCGTCCCAGACTGGATACAGGATGGACTCGGCAATGGAGGCCACCGCGGGGTGCTCGGGACGGTCGCATAGCAAGAGCAGGTCCACATCACTGTGCAGCGCGACCGTACTCCGTCCGTAACCGCCCACTGCGACGAGCGCGATGCGCCCCATATCTTGCTGGCCCTGGGGTAACGACGAGAGCGCGACCGCCCGACCCGCGCAGAAGAGCGCGGACAGCAGGCCGTCGAGCGAGGCCGCATAGCGCTGCGCTAGCAAAAGTCCATTGCCACCCAAATCAGCTGTAATCTCTGCACGATAGGTCTCGAGATAATCGGAACACACCCGCCCCAGATCCGGTGCGAGCTCAGCCGTGAGAGAGGCGGCCGGGTTCGATGGAAGTTCAACGCTCGAGTTGCTCAAGATCTGAGGCTGGCACGACCAGCGCGATCGTCAAGGTCGCGACATATAACGAAGGATCCCGGATGCGATACCTCGGGCGATGTCCTGCCGATACGCATCGCGGGCAAGCGCAGCGGCCTCCTCGGGCTGTGTCAAAAATGACCCTTCGACCAGCACCGCAGGCATCTTGGCACCGACGAGAACCGCGAACAGCGCCTTGCGGACCCCGCGGTCATAGATGCGCGGCAGCGTTTGCTGCGCACCCACCAGCACGCCCTTTTGAATAAACTCGGCCAGTTTCTTGCTCTCACTCACCTGCTCTTTGCGGTGCAAACTCGCCAATAGAGTTTGGAGCTCGCTGACGCCGTCAAGGGAAGTCCCGTTTTCATGGGCAGCCAACTTCCGGGCCTGCGAAGAACCCGATGTGTCGAGTACAAAAGTCGAAACGCCGCCCCGACGAACCTTTTCGTCGGCTGAGTTGAGGTGGATCGAGATAAACGCGACCGCACCCACTGCGTTCGCAAACGCGACACGCCGTTCCAGTGCGATGAAGCGATCATCCGTGCGGGTTTGCAAAACGAGCAGCTCAGGATTGGCGCGCTCTAAGATCCCGCCCACGCGACGCGCGATGTCGAGCACGAGGTCGCTCTCGTGAAGGTGGTCGGCTCGCGCTCCAAAGTCATCACCACCATGACCTGGGTCGAGAACGACGATGGGTCGGTCGGGCTTCGTAGCAGGCGCATCGAGGTCGATCAGGATGCGGCTTGGCGCAGCCAGGTGAAACCCGCGACAGGTGACGCTTGGATCGGCCCGCATGGACAGGACGATGTCCTCACCGACTTGCTGAACGACGATCTCCGACGCTTTGGCCCAGCCGCTCTGGATGCGAGAAGCCACAGGGCCCTGTTCGATGCCAGTAATTCGAACTCGGCACAGGCCTGTGTGAGATTGTACGTCGTACGCTCGGGTCTCCGACATCTCGACCACGACGCGAACCGACGAGATGATGGCCTGCGAACCACGCTCAATTTGCACGCTTTTGAGCGCTGGCGCGGCGGCTACGGGGGCCTCTTTGGGCAGCAGACGTTCTAGAGAATATGCTTGCCCGAGCCGCGCATTCCCGCCAGATTCAGCGCAACCGAGCACAAAAAGCAAAGAAAGGACTGCGCACAGTCGTCGTATCCCACGGATAGGCATAAAAAAGGCCAGCAGCCCGTGCTAGGATGATAGCCAGAGGGGTTTTCTTGCAAGAATCCGAACAATCGCCCGATAAGAAGATCTCGCCTGAACAGGCGGACGCATTTGCGGCCGAGCTCGCGCCCGGGTGGGCAGCCGAGGATCCGCTTGAGGCCGAGTCCAAGGGCGAGGCTGAGGCCGCGCCTCCCGTTGCGGGGGGCTCCAACGACGCGCAAACCGTCAAGAACGCATCGCCCCCTAAGGGCGTGGCTCCCGAACCTGCGGCTAACAACGATGCGACGGAAATCTCGATTCAGCAACCGGAAACGGCGCCGACCCAGCCCTCCTTGGTTACACCGGAGCAAACCGCGCCGGCGGCCCGCGATGTCGAAGTTCGCGAGATGCGTCGCGCTGCTGCGGCTCCCGCGACGGTCCAAGTCCGAGCGCCTGACTACCACGACGACCTAGAACCCAAACATGGCCAAGGGCGAGCGCTGGTCAACCTTGCCTTGATCTTGCTCGGAATCGGTGTCGGAATCGGGTCCGTCATGATCTATCTTGAGGTTCGCGAGAGCAATCGACCCGCGAACGCAAACGAGGGGTTTGAAACGGCCGAAGCTCCCAGCACCGCAACGCCGTCTGCCCCGGTCGCGGCTCGCGCGGACAAGCCAACGCCACCACAGGCGCAGCCGAGCGCCGCGAAAGCTGCTCAGGAGATGTTCGAGCAGGCCGAGCGCGAAGTGACGGACCAGGCAGTACCGAAGGAACCGAAAATCATACTGCGTCTGAAGACGACGCCACCCGAGGCAACGGTCACCGTCGATGGGGTGCCGTTCGAAAACCCATTCGAAGGCGAGGTCGATCAGGGCGGAGAGCACCTCTTCGTCGCACGTGCGGACGGTTACCAAACGGAGCGTCTCCGGGTTCGCTTCGACAGTGATCGTCGGGTTCAGATGGACCTCAGCCCAGTTCAAAAGAAGACAGCGAAGGCCAGACGTCGAACGCGGCCAACCGCGCACAGTGCGCCACCAAGACGTGCACCCAAGCCCGCAGCGCAGAGCACATCGTCGGCTCGCAAACCGGCGACTTTCGTTACCGACAACCCCTACTAAACAACATCGCTTGCCAGAAGCGGAATGGTCGGCCAGGGTACGCCCGATGTCAGGCCTTCGATATAAGGATGCCGGAGTCGATATTGATGCAGGCACCGAGCTGGTCAATCGCCTCAAGCGCCGCAAGACGTCCAATCGCGGACCGAACGTCCTGGGCGGGATCGGCGGTTTCGCAAGCCTCGTCGAGTTGCCGACCCAGTACCAACAACCGGTGTTGGTCGCGGGAACGGACGGCGTCGGAACCAAGCTTAAGCTGGCCTTTCAGAGCGGCCAGCACGGAACCGTCGGCATCGATCTCGTCGCGATGTGCGTCAATGACATTGTGACTTGTGGCGCAAAGCCACTCTTCTTTCTGGACTACTTCGCGACGTCCGCGCTGGACGTCGAGCAGGCAGAGTCGGTCATCGCGGGCATCATGGAGGGCTGCGCGCGTGCCGACTGCGCGCTGGTAGGCGGCGAGACAGCCGAACTGCCTGGTTTCTTTGCAACCGGTGAATATGACATTGCAGGCTTCGCGCTCGGTGTCGTGGAGAAAAGTCGCATTCTGGACGGCAACGCCATCGAAACCGGTGACGCCATCATCGGCGTCGCCTCGAGCGGTCTGCACTCCAATGGCTTTTCCTTGGCCAACCGCGCTCTCTTTGACCACGCGAAGCTTCCTTTCGAGCACGACCTAGGCGGACGAAAACTCATCGACGCCCTACTCGAGCCGACCGTGATCTACGAGCCACTCGTGCGCCCATTGCTTGAAAGCAACTCGCTGCACGCCATGGCGCACATCACGGGTGGAGGGCTCGTCGAGAACCTGCCGCGTATTGTGTCCGAACGCCATGCGGTGCGAGTCGCTCGTGGTGCATGGACGACGCCGGAGATCTTTGGCCTCGTGCAGCGCGCCGGTTCAATCGAAGACGACGAGATGGCACGCGTTTTCAACCTCGGCGTCGGACTGACTCTCGTTTGTGCGCCGAGCGCCGTCGACACAGTGCTCCAGCAATGCAAGCGCGCCGGACACCAAGCGTGGCACATTGGCGAGATTGTCGAACGACGAGCGGAGGCCTTCACGTGGGCGTAAGGACGGCGCGGATTGTCGTGTTGGCCTCCGGCAAGGGCTCTAATCTGCGCGCACTGCATGCTCACTCACTCGCGCAAGAAGACTGTCCGTTCGAGATCGTTGCGGTGCTGTCCGACAAAGCGCAAAGCGGTGCTGTCGCCTACGCGAACGAACAGGGCATCCCCGTCGCGCTCGTTCCCTTCAACAAAGATGACGAACGCCTCAAGTGGGACGAACGCTTGAGCGCAACGATCGATGGTTTCAAACCGGATTGGGTGGTGCTCGCCGGCTTCATGCGCATTGTCGGTGGCCATACGGTTCGGGCGTTTGAGGGGCGGATGATCAACATCCACCCTTCGCTCTTGCCGAGCTTTCGCGGACTGCACGCCGTGCGCCAAGCTTTGAAGGCTGGCGTTCGCATCACAGGTTGCACCGTGCACTTGGTCGACCACGACGTCGACACCGGACCCATACTCGGTCAAGCCGCTGTTGCGGTAAACGACGACGACAACGAAGGCGTACTCCAGGAACGCATCCAGCGGGTCGAGCATCGACTCCTGCCAGCGGTCATCAATAAGCTGTGCGGCGCCGCGACGCGGGCCGTGCAGAGCAACGAACTCCTCGTGGTTTAGACATGTCGGCAGGACCTGAATTTTCTGTCAACCAGAGCATCGAAGAACACTACGATGTCATTACACTCGGGACACATATTCCCGCCCTCATCAGCGCCGCCTTGTGCGCGCGGCAGGGCTTGCGCGTCGCTGTGCTTGGACAAGGGCAACACGCGCCAACATACAAGCTCGGTTCGGTAGACGCCCCGACCTCACTGCCGCTGCTGGCGGCACCGTGCAGCGAACTCGGGCGGGCCGTGCAGCGTGAACTTTCGCTCGCATCGCTGTTCTCTCCGAGTGCACCGATCGGCGCCTGTACCCCGTCCAAGCGCATCGACCTGCGAGGCTCTTCGGAGCAACTACAACGAGAGATCGAACGAGAGTTTCCGTCCCTGCAGGAGACCTGGACACGTTGGATGAAACGAAGCCAGCAGGTTCATGAGCAAACGATGGCCGCGCTGGGCAGCCACGCAAGGTCTCCGATATCTTCAGTTTCGAGTTGGCTGCGGGACTTGAGAACCCGCTTTGATCGGCCCCATGCCGAACGCACGAGTCAACCACCACCACCCCCGATCGAAGGCGATGACCTTTGGCTCCTGGCAACAGCTTTTTATCGCTTCTCGTCGGCCAGCTACGTGTCGAACCGGCAAAAAGAGTCGGACTGGGAGGCGCGCGGCGCGGCGCTCTACCAGCACCTGCAGGGCAGCCTCCTCGATCCAATCAAGTTCGCATCGGAGCTACTTTTGCGCATCGAACGCGCGGGCGGAACAGTGCAACTGGGTTGGTCGGCCAAGACCATCCGTCGCCAAGTGTCCGGTTTAGAGCTACCACTGCGGCAAGAGCGTCGGGTGTTGCGCTGCGAAGAAGTCTTCGCGGGCTGCGACCTTGAGGGACTCGTCGAGCTTTTCGAAGACGTCCCCGAGGCGCTCGATGAACTCAACCGCAGGCCACGCACGCACTTGCGTTTCGTGCTCAACGCGATTTGCGAGCGAAACTGCATTCCAGCAGTCGTCCCCAGGCAGTTACTCGCCTATGACCACCCACGGCAAGCGGACATGCACCTGGTGTTCAAAGAGTTACGAGACGGTCGATTATTGATCTGTGCGGAGCAACACTTTTCGCTGGGACGTAGCAACATGAGCGAGCGCATCGATCGCGCTCGCGATGACCTACTCGACTACCTATTCGAACTTTTTCCGGACCTCGAAGCGGGCATTCTTGTTGTCGACTCCCCGCATGACGGTCGCTCCCCCACGGTCTATTCCGAGGACAAAGTCGCCAGCTCGCTCGACCTGTGGAACCGCGGTCCGCAGTTCGCACGGCGGGTGTTCCGCGATTCGTCGCCCACGCGCAAGCCACGCGCGATGCGACTGGCACCCCGAGTGTGGGCGTTGAGCGACGAGTCGATGGGCGGTTGCGGTTTCGATGGTGCTGCAGTCGTCGCGCGGGAAGTGGGGAGGGCCTGCGAACACCATCAGCCACGTCGCTTTCGACGTCGCGCCTTCCCGTAGGTCCGTCATGCCTGTATTCGCCGCGCGCCCCAACACCCCATTTGCTCCTCGCCAACTTCCGTTCTTCTACGGGTGGGTACTTGTCGGGGTGGGCGCACTCGGCATGATGATGAGCGCACCCGGTCAAACCTCAGGCGTGAGTGCATTTACCAATCACCTTGTTGACGCGACCGGAATATCTCGCTTCACGCTGAGCATCACGTACACCTTAGGTACGGTAGGAAGTGCGTTGCTCTTGCCTCGGGTGGGTATCGCGCTCGACCGTTGGGGAACGCGGGTCGTTGGCGTCGGTGCGTGTCTGGTACTGAGCTCGGGTCTGGTGCTGCTGAGCTATGTCGACGCGCTTGCAAGAACCACGGCTTCGCTGCTCCAGCTGGACGGAACGACGCTCGCACCGGCGCTTTTGGTCGCCGGCTTTCTGGTCATTCGCGTCGGCGGCCAAGGCGCGCTCACCATCACCAGCGGCAACATGATCGCCAAATGGTTCGATCGAAAGCGTGGCCTCGCGTCCGGGCTGGCAGGCGTAGGGATGGCTTGCGGCATCGCCATCGCACCAAAGGTCTTTAGTTCGATCGTGGCCGATGTGGGTTGGCGTGAAGCCTGGCATCTGATCGCGACAGCCGTGCTTGGTATGGGGATCATTGCGCTCGTTTTCTATCGCGACACCCCCGAAGCATGCGGCCTGCGAATGGATGGCGAGCCCGACAACGTAAGGGATGTCGCCTCAAGCACCGCAAAGCGCGAGGTGGTGCTTACGCGTGCCGAAGCGGTGCAAACATTGTCGTTCTGGACATTGACCCTCGCACTTGCCTCGCAGGGGTTCATCGTCACCGGCTTTACCTTCCACCTCGTCGACTTGGGGCTTGGCTTCGGACGCGATGAGGCCGAGGTGATGACGATGTTCATTCCGATGGCAATCGGCTCGACCGCACTCGGTTTGATCCTCAGTGTCCTCGCTGATCGCGGCGGCCACCGCTTGTATGGCCCTGTGATGCTGCTGTTCCAAACCATGGGCGTGTTTGGCGTCGCCCACTTTGGAACAACTTTGGGATGGTGGTGCACCATCGTGGGTTTCGGCGCCGCCGGAGCGTTTTTTGGCCCCATCGCAAATGTCATTTTTCCGGCTTTCTTTGGTCGAGCACACCTGGGTGCCATCGCCGGCGTGCGCGTGATGTGCATCGTGCTCGCCACGGCGGTCGGTCCGCCCTACCTCGCTTGGTGTAAAGATACGACGGGGCAGTATGAGACTGCTTTTTGGGCCTTTATGCCAGTTCCGATCTTGATCTTTCTGCTCTCTTTACGCGCCCGACCACCACACAAAGTGTGAAATCTGCTCCGCTTTCCGCTATCACACTAAGAGTGAATACGCGGCCCTGGATTTTAGTTCTCGCCTGCGCAGGAACATACACCTGCGGCCATGCCGCCCCGCGCACATCGGTACAAACGTACGAAGCGGCCACACGAGCATCCCACGACGCCGAACCCGAATCGGAGTCGACGGTTGAAGGTCCGCTGGTCGAACGCCTGCCGAACCCGCCCGCACCGCTCGTCGAGGAAGGTGTGCTCGGCCTAAAGATGTATCTCCACGATCCGACCGGGCAAGCGATGCTCAAGTTTCACCGTAGGCTGCGCGAGGCAGAGCTTGGAAAGGCCAAGGCCAGATTACTCTTTTTTGGTGCATCGCACATTGCCAGCGACGCCATCACCGGGCGCATTCGCGAGCGCTTGCAGGCACGTTTTGGCAACGGAGGCGCCGGCTTCTTGTTGCCGGTCAAACCGTGGCGCTATTATCGCCACCAGCAGATCGATATCGATTCGGACTGGAAGAAGTGGGAGGCCTTCCGCATCCGTGCGAGCACCACCGAAGAAGACCGGTTCGGGTTGGCGGGCGTGGCTGTTCAAACGGACGAAGAAGGTCACTTCGGCACCCTCACTGCGCGCGGCAATCGTAAGCTTCCCACCCAGTATGAACTCTTTGTTCAGTCTCAGCCGGGCGGAGGAAAGCTCGAGATTGAAGTCGATGGTAAGGTCATTCGCCGTATCTCGACCGAGGGCGAAACCGTCGCCAACGCCTACGTTTCATTCGATACTCCCAATGAGACAAAAAGCGTCACGGTCCGCTCGCGCGGCGATGGGCCGATCCGAATCTACGGGATCAGCGCGGAGAACCCGGGACCGGGCGTGGTCGTCGACACGTTGGGGATCAACGGTTCACGGGCACGATACCAACTGTTGTGGGACGCGCCTACCTACCTCGAACACGTGATGCGTCGGGACCCCGCGCTCATCGCCCTTGCCTATGGCACAAACGAGAGCGGCGACGAGGATGTCCCGCTCGAACTCTACGAACAACGCCTGCGCGAAGTGCTCTCGCGATTGCAGGACGTTGCACCCAACGCATCTTGCTTGCTGATCGGCGCGTCCGACCGACCTACGCGAGAGAAATACCAGGACCCTTTCACGGACCGCCCGCGCACAGCACAAGTTAACGCAGTTCAGAAAAAGGTCTCCGAAGCCATGGGCTGCGCGTGGTTCGACCTTCAAGAATTTATGGGAGGACCGCTGTCCATGCTGACTTGGGTGCAGCACGATCCGCCTTACGGTTCCAAAGATCACATCCACTTCACCCATCTTGGCTACGAACGCCTAGGCGACGTGCTCCACGATGCGCTGCTCTGGGGCTACGAGCAGCCGGACGAAGACGACCTAGACGACCACGCGAAGTAGACCGCCCTGCAGCGCCCTAATCGCGCGACACGAGCGCGACCAGTGGAACGGCGCGACGCGAGCTGTGGGGCGCTTTCTACTTTTGCTGTTCTTTAGGCACCGACGCGGTTTTGCGGGGCGTGATGACCTCGTCCACTAGGCCGTACTCGACGGCAGCGGTTGCTGAGAGGAAATTGTCGCGGTCGGTGTCTTTGTGGACCTTTTCGACGTCTTGGCCGGTATGGGTGGCGATGATCTGATTCAGCCGCTCGCGCATGTAGAGGATTTCTTTGGCGTGAATCTCGATGTCCGAAGCCTGACCACGGAACCCGCCGAGGGGTTGGTGGATCATCACTCGACTGTGTGGCAGGGCGCGACGCAGGCCCTTGGAGCCGGCGCACAAAAGCAGCGCTCCCATCGACGCAGCTTGTCCGAGACAAACGGTTGCAACCGGGCAGCGCACGTACTGCATGGTGTCGTAGATTCCAAGTCCTGCAGTGACTGAACCGCCTGGACTGTTGATGTACATCGTGATCTCTTTGTCAGGATCGTCGCTCTCTAGAAACAAGAGCTGCGCGATGATGATATTGGCAACGTCGTCGTCGACCGGGGTTCCGAGAAAGACGATGCGATCCTTGAGCAGGCGACTGTAGATGTCCCAGCTCCGCTCGCCGCGGTGGGTGGTTTCAACAACGTGAGGAAAAGGAATCATGGGGAATGACTTATCACCAACCTCAAGTCGTCGGCAACTCTACTGTTGAGCTGGCCCCTGTTAGTCTCATTCGGGCCCCGGCTCCGATTGAGACTCTCGCGATGAGCGTGCGAAGCCAAAGCTACCCGATGTGCTATCAGCGCATCGCTGGTTGCGACGCCGAGCCGTGAAGAGCCGGCAATACAGTCTCATTCGGGCCCCGGCTCCGATTGAGACTCGGTTCGCCGGCCGACCAGCTTACGGAGTGCGACGAGGCCAAGGCCCACGCCCAGGCCGGGGATCACGCCGATACCCGCAGTGACCACGGCGGTCGCCGACATGACCCCGACGTCGAGCCATTGCTTCTGCCGATAGGCCCGCACGAACGCCTTGACGTCGACCAACTTGACAACAGCGAAGAGGATGATGCCTGCGAGCGTCGCCCTGGGAATCCAGTAGAGCGCGTCACTCAGCAAAAGCAGAGAAATAGCCACGACCGCGGCAGTGATCGCACCCGCCCACTGCGTCTTGGCGCCTGCCTCGAAATTGACCGCGCTCCGGGAAAGGCCTCCGGCGATCGGATAGCCGCGAAACAAACCGGTTGCGAGATTGGAAAATCCGATTGCAAAGTACTCTCGAGCTGGACTGAGCCTCAGACTTCGCTCGTCTCGGTCGGCCAGCTGCATGCCCACAGAATAGCTCTCCGCAAACGAGACGAGCGCGAGTGCAATGGCGGCAGGCACCAGCGACGCGACATGCTCAACGTCAGGCACGGCCGGTAGCGGAAAACGCGCCGGCACCTCGCCAACCCGCGCGACGGGCAGATCTGGAAAAACGAAAAGCGCCAGCGCGCCCAACACGGTGACCACCAGCGCGCGCGGCCACGAACGGAGATAGCGACGCATCAGCCAAAGCAGAGCAAACGTCCCAGCGCCGAACAGCGCCGTCGGACCCGAAGCCTCCGAAAGGTTCGCCCAGGCGTGCCCAAGAGCGCCTTGCACCGTGGGCTCTTTCGCACGCGAGATACCGAGCACCGAGGCCAGCTGCGAGCAGGCGATCACGAGCGCGCCTCCGCTCACAAAGCCTGTTGTCATCTCGCTCGAAAAAAGCGTGGCCATGCGATGAAGCCCTGAAACCGAGAACCCGACTTGCACGGCTCCGACCAGGATCGCCAGACAAGCCGCCGCGACGACGAAGCCCGTACTCTCCGGCTCCGCAACCACCCCAACGGCCGCAAACACCAGTAGGGAGTCGATCGCTGCCGGGCCGACGGCCAAATGCGGCGAGCGACCAAACACAGCGTACGCCAATGGTGCGATCACCGCTGCGTAGAGTCCGTGTTGGGCTGGCAGACCTGCGAGTAGTGCATAGGCCATACTTTGCGGGATCAGCATCACCGCCGTGGTCAAACCGGCGGCCCAGTCACCACGGTGAGGCGCTTCGAACTTCACCGAAGCATCTTAGGCACAATACGAAAAGCAGCCATGGAAAGTAGCATCGCGCTCACAAATAGCAGCGCCTCGCCTTCGAGTGAGGCCAGTGAGACCAAGGCCGGTCCAGGGCAGAACCCGGCGATGCCCCAGCCCGCGCCGAAAAGCACCGCGCCGCCGAGCAGCGCCGGGTCAATATTGCTGCGCGTTGGCATCGTGAAGCCCTCGCGAAAGAAGGGCCGATCCCACTTACGAACACGCAGATGGCCGAGCCCATAGACGAGTAGCGCGCCGCCCATGACAAACGCGAGGCTTGCGTCCCAAGCGCCCGTGACGTCGAGAAACCCAATCACCTTACTCGGGCGCGTCATTCCCCCTAGGGCAAGTCCGATCGCAAAGACGGCACCCGACGCTCCAGCTATCGCGGTAGCTCGCCAGTCGAAGCTGCGCGAACTCATGACAGCACCTGCCGCATCAAAAAGACCGTGAGCATCCCCACGAATACGAAAGTCATTGTGGCGCTGATCGAACGCTTCGAACCGCGTCCAATGCCGCATACGCCATGTCCACTCGTGCAGCCACTGCCGAGCTGCGTGCCGACGCCGACCAGGACGCCCGCCAGGGCAAAACGCAGCCAACTACCGCCAATATCGACTTCGATGGCTTGGGGAAAAAGCGCTTCGATGACGAAACCTGTTGCAACCATCGCCCCGACGAAGGCCACGCGCCAACGTCGATCGCCGACAGGGTTCGCGAAAAGCCCACCTGTGATGCCGCTAATGCCAGCGATGCGCCCAGCTCCTGCGAGCAAGAGCAAGGACGCGAGCCCGATCAATACACCGCCAGCCAGCGACGCGACGGGAGTAAAGTTGCTCATACTTCCCCCGGACGGAACTTCTCGCGAACCCGCAGCATCCCACCTTCGAGGTTCACGGCAGCCCGAAACCCCATCTCCTTGAGCTTGAGTGCTGCCTGACCTGAGCGATTGCCCGAGCGACATAGAAAATAGATGGGCTCGTCGCGCGGCCAGCCCTCCGCGATCTGTTCGAGATTGTCGAGCGGGACGTGCTCAATCCCGTCGAGGTGGTCGTTCTCCCACTCGTCTTCGCGACGCACATCGACGATGCGTGGCCATTGGTGGCGGGGTGAATCGAGGACCTCCGCGACATCAACCCCGGGTGCTTTGGTCGGCCCGTCCATACGTCCGCACACGCGATTGGCGGGGACTGCGATGTCGATGTACTTGGGTCGTGGCAACTTGAGTTCGTTCATGAACGTGACGAACTCCTGCTTGGACTTGCCAGCGATGCGTGGGTTGAACGCTTTCTCTTCGCGAATCGTGGTGCGCGTGAGGCCATGATAGTCGTGCGCCGGCCACACCACAGTGTCGTCAGAGAGCGTAAAGAGTTTGTGGGTGATCGAGTCGTACAGCGTCTCGGCGTCACCGTTCTGAAAGTCGGTTCGACCACAACCACGGATCAGTAGCGCATCACCGGTGAAAATATTGTCTCCGATTTTGTAGGTCAGCGAGTCGTCGGTATGGCCTGGGGTCTCGAGGACTTCGATCTCGAAGCTGCCGACTTCGAAGACATCACCTTCAGCGGCTTGCGTGTCGACGCAGGACGCGCCTTTGTGCGAACCGATGCAGCGACATCCCGTGCGTTCACGAAGCTTGCCGCCTGCGGTGATGTGGTCGGCGTGCACGTGCGTGTCGAGCGAGTACTTGAGCGTGCAGCCAAGCTCTTCAAGTTGTTGCAGGTCGCGCACAATGCGCGAGTCGACAGGGTCGATGAGGATCGCCTGCTTCGCATCGAGGTCAGCGACGAGATAGGTGTAGGTCCAGGTATCGGCATCGAAGAGCTGGCGGATGATCATGATCCGATATGGTGCACAACTTGGGCCAAGTATAAACCACCGAAAACAATGCTTTTCTCACACGAGATGGGCGAGAGTGTTGCAACGTGTGTGAAATATGTCGCAACATGCGCGCGTGGCGCTGGCGGGTATTTTGACGCAGGACGAGGGCATGGAGGCGCTTCTGCGCTCCGTGCAAAAGGTCGCGCGCCGCGACACGACGGTCCTGGTCCGGGGTGAGACGGGCGCGGGTAAGGAGCTGATCGCCCGCGCCATCCACGAGGCCTCCTCTCGCGCCGGCGGCCCCTTCTTGGCCATCAACTGCGCGGCACTCCCCGAAAACCTTCTCGAAAGTCAGCTGTTCGGACACGTCCGTGGTGCGTTCACGGGTGCGCTGCGCGATCATCAGGGTCACTTCCGTTCGGCACAAGGCGGCACCCTGTTCCTCGACGAGGTGGCCGAGCTACCGCTGTCGATGCAAGCCAAGCTTCTGCGGGTGCTCGAAGAGGGGTCGGTTTTTCCCGTTGGGGCAACCCACCCGATTCCGATCGATGCGCGGATTGTGGCGGCAACGAATCGGTCGCTGCGCCAAGAGGTGCTTGCGGGGCGCTTTCGCGAGGACCTGATGTATCGCATCCGCGTGGTGCCACTCTTTTTGCCCAGTCTGCGCGAGCGGCCCAAAGACATTCCCTTGCTAGCCAAGCACTTCGTGAGAACGCAAGCGCAGTCCACGGATGCGCGCAAGTCGATCAGCGTCGAAGCGATGGACTTGCTGCAAGACTACGCGTGGCCGGGCAATGTGCGAGAGCTCCAGAACGTCATCGAGTACGCCCTGGCGATGGGTGAAGGCGACGTCATCAAAGCGGTGGACCTTCCGCCCGAGGTTCGGGGGATCGTCCCCACGTTTTTGCAGCCTCAGGACAGCGCGTACCGCGAGCTGAAGCTCGCTTTGGAGAAGCACGATTGGCACCGACAGAAGACGGCGGAGGACCTGGGCATCAGCCGTGCAACGCTCTGGCGACGTATGCGGGAGGCCGGGCTCAGCTCGCCCACCTGATCCGCCCTACTCCAGGAGCAACATCTGTGGTAGACGCAGGCGACTTTGACCAGCACGCCAACATTCTTTGAGGGCCCCGAGAAGAAACTCGAAATCGCAGCCCACGAGGGCCCCTCTCTGCGAGAGATGGGTGATGCTTTCTGGCATCGCATCGTCGAGACCTGTGAGGCGCAGGTTCTTTCGAAAATCTCAAACGACCAGCTCGATGCTTACCTGCTTAGCGAGTCGAGCCTGTTCGTGGCCGAGGACTACGTGACGATGATCACCTGCGGGCGCACCCAGCTCGTCCGTGCCGCCGCAAGCCTCATCGAGGCTATCGGCGAGCCACGCATCGGTTCTCTCTTTTACGAGCGCAAGAACGAGCACTTCCCAGACAGCCAGCCCACCACCTTCTTCGAGGACGCAAAACGCCTCAACAGTCTCATCAATGGCCACGCGCTGCAGTTTGGTCTGGAGCACGAGCATGCCGTGCGCGTCTTTCAAAGCACACGGCCCTACCAAAGCCACCCCTCGGACACGACCCTCGAAATCCTCATGCACGGCATCGCCCCCGACTGCGCAGGTAAGTTTTGCCAGGGCTCTGAGCAGCCGCCGGGGTCATCACACGCGGCCCAGTGGGCCCTGTTCGACGGCGTCTTCGAAGAGCCTCTGATCGACGAGTTCTGCTTCCAGCCCGCTGGATACTCCGTCAATGCGCTGGGAAACTCGAAGAACGGAAGCTCGGGCTACGCCACCTACCATGTCACCCCCGAAGAGCTCGGCAGCTACGTCAGCTTCGAGACCAACATCGACTTTCGCGACTCGCTCGAAGCGATCGCGCGGCGCGTGATCGGGCATTTTAATCCTGTGTCCTTCGATATTGTCACCTTCACCCCCGGCTCCATGCCGCTCGTGCCCAACTTTGAGCGCTATAGCCGGCGCAACCACGTCCGCGAGCAGGTGGGAGGTTTCACCATCAACTTCTTTCACTTCTTTGAAGATTTCGACGGTCCGCGGCCACCTATCCCGCTTCCGCTTTAGTTCTTACGCCGACCCACCACGTCTAACTTGGCGCAAGTCGAGACGCATGCTGCAGAGAGAGCGTTACCATGGCCTTTGCGATGAGCGGTGCGGCCCCACCCGGAGCATTTCGCACTTCCGACTCGGCCACGGCAACGCGCTTTCCCGCACGAAGAATGCGCGCGTCGCAATAGAGCGCGTCACCGGTAGCGGGCAGCAAAAAGTTCACCTTGAACTCGATCGTAAGCGGCGTTCGTTCAGGCATCGACAACGTGCCCGCGGCGCCACCGGCCGAATGATCGGCAAGCGTCGTCACCGCACCCGCATGCACAAAGCCTTGTTGTTGGAGGACGAGTTTGGCAACCGGCATCTGCGTGCGCACCCAGCCGTCTCCAGCCTCGAGCAGTTCAATACCGAGACCGCGCACAAAGTTCGCATCAAAGATCGGCGAAATGCGCTGCACGGCCTGGCTCTCTTCACTCACGCCGTACAACGTAGCGCACAACCACCCGTACCGTCACCACGCTTTGGCGCCCGGAGTGGGACGCGCTTCGAGCCGGAAGCCCACTCGAGTGAGTTGCATTGCTCCAAGATGATCAGCCTGCTGTGACGGCCGCCGTCTTCGTCTTCTCTCCACTCACTGCCAAAGCCGCCTCAAGCAATTTTGGGTCAATCGCGAGGTTGGTAGTCATGCACAAAGACTCGCACAACACGCGGCACAAAAGAGTACGTTCGCAGGCGCTTGCGCAGTTTCACTTTGAAACCACACGCTTTTCTTCTTTCGGGGTCCCCGAAACGCCGAACCTGGGACGGTCCCGTTGGGACGGTCCCGTTCGTGGAGTTTTCCGAACTTTCGGCGGCGCCGCCAAACAAACGAAGCTATTGCGCGCGACATATTTTACGTGGTGGGACTGGTTGTCCTCGTCTTTTCGCTGGGTACGTACTTTGTACTGACGCGCTTCACGCCCTCCGACGAAGCGTTGCGATCTCGAGAGTCGCACGACAATGAATGGGTTGAGGGGAACTACCATCAGTTTGGGCCGGACGAATGGGCATGGGACGAGCTGGGAGCGCTCGTGGACGTTGTATCACTCGTGGACAGTCCCGAGTCGGGCGCATCTTTGCTGCGCTACTGCGCGAAGCAGGGCCAAGTGCTGGGCCGAGACGGCGAATCCCTGTTCGTAGACTTCAAGACACTCGTGATCGTCATCGCGTTGCGTTTGGAAGAGTTTGACGGAACGAACATCGCCGACGAGTACGCGAACGTTGGAGAATGTCATCCAGTCTACACGAAGTACGGAAGGTAGTTGCTCGGAACTCTTGATTTCGTACCGTGGAGCCCGGATGAATGTCCGTCGTGGTTCGATAAATCTGCGCTTGATGCCGACAATGAATCAACGTGGACCACAGCCCTCAAAGCGTTACGAATCGAGATTGTCCGGATAGATCCTGCGGATATCACCAGGACATTTGAAACGGATCTCGAAAAAGTCGCTATCAACATTGGGCGAGACTTCTCGTGAACGCCGAGCAGCGGTTAAAGAGGTCTTATGCTGCGAAGTACTCTTTGAGAAACCGTTTGGCTAGGCGGATACCCTTGTCGGTCATCAGCACTGACTTTGCCTTGGTTTTTGGGTCGTGAATCCAGCCGCGTTCGTGCAAACGCTCCATGAGGCTCCAGTCCAGCCCCTTCCATACGCGCCCCTCAGCGTGAAGTGTCAGCGAGAGAATCGCGAGGGCTGTCTCGTCGAGCGTCTCAACGTCTATCTCAAACGCACCCGCCTGTTGATCGAGTTCGTCCACGCTGAACGCGTCGGGATCCCAATCACCGAGCCACTCTCGAAGGTCTTCTGGGTCTTCGCCGTAAGGGTCCACTCCCGTCTTGCAGAACTCGACCAGGCGCTCGTATCCGGGCATGCCTCCACAGTCTTCTGGAGGGCTCGCCATCTCTCCTGCAAGCAACCAGTGGCCATCGCGGGCTGCGCTTTCGCTCGACTCCACCTTGAGTTCCACTTCCCAACTATCGCCAAAGTCATACATGTATTGGCAAGTGCTGCCCTTTTTCTTCAACGCTTCACCCACCAAAACTTCATCCGCACTCGGCGCAGGCTCGGGCGAGAACGAATCAGATCCGGGACACGTGGCAATCTCCTTGCGGCCCTTGTAAAACGCATAGAGGTGAGCGTTGTCCCAACCGAAGGCATGCTGCAACATCAGGTGCAGGTCCTCGAACGAATGGTCCGCTCGAACGCGAAGAAGTCGCCAAACCGGCGTGTACTTTAGATGGGCGTGAACATGAAAGAACTTGGTCATATTAGGGCTCAACATCGACTGAGCGGTCTTCGCGAAGGTGGCACCGCTTGTACTTCGTGCCACTCCCGCACCAGCAAGGGGCGTTGCGGCCAATCTTGTTCCGGCGCGACGGCGTCGCACGTGAACCCGATGCAAGCATGCTAGCAAATGCATCCCGCTGACCGATCACCTGTTCATACTTGTGCTGTTGAGAGGCTGTGAGCTGACCTCCGCACTCCTCAATCGCATGGACCAACTCGATGACGGTTTGATTTGCGAGAAATGCCTCATCGTTATCAATTGGATAGACATCCAACGCGGCGCCAAGAGCTGGCAGCGCATCTGAATCCCCATATTCTGACAAGTTCATTGCAGCGCGATCGGGTTCCGTCTTCAACGATTCGATGAGGATTTTGAAAATCCGCTCGTCTTTCACACCAAGCGATGCAAGGATACAACGCAAACTCCGCGCAAAATCTTCATCCGTCGTTGTGTTGTACACAGAAAGGGCTGGCTCGAGTACCGGACGGCCCATGGACCCAAGCACCAACATTGTGCGGTCGTACAAGATGGACAAGGGATCATCCGAACGTTCCAACAAGCCAAGTAGATGAGGAATGGCGCTCGCATCACCGATAGCACCCAAGAGATCTGCGGCGTGAATCGGCGCCCAACCGTCACCGGCCGAACCAACATTTGCGAGCTCTTCATCGGCAAAAATTTCGACCAACGAAGGAACCGCATCCGCCCCCATCTTCGCCACGCGATCGCGCGTCGTTTCAGAAAGCTTCTCTCCGGCCGCGATCAGCGCTGCCTTAACATCAAACTCTTGTGAACGGACTGTGGAACCATCGAGCATGACTTGGCCTTGTCACCCATCGAAGACCATGTCCACCGAACCCACCCACCTGGACCACCCAAGGTTGAGTTTTGTTCCACATTTTCTTGCGATTCGGAGATGGCGGACGATCTTCAACGTCGGGCCGTTTCCCGCTGGGTGAGCGTGCTGAAAACGATGACGGGAGAGGAAACTGTCTACTGCAAGAGCTAGTGTCCGATCCACCCAAGTTGTCACAGTTTTCTTGTGAGCTTCGCCCGACTCGGCGTTACTCAAACTCGAATGTACGCTGCACGTCCTTCGTTTTCGCGCCTTGATTCGAACAAACCTCTCTTCGCCTCCTGCGACAACCTGAGTGGATCGGACACTAGACCGCGGAGACACAGGAATCACGGTATGGCTCTGGGAAACGACAATCTACTTTCTGCTCGGCAGCCGAGATCTCGTGTTCACTTAGAGGACCAGGAACACTTGAATGCTCAACTTCAAGCTCGGCCAGTGCCGCCCAGGCATCAGCAACCCGTTTCGACACGTCCACTCCGTTGAATTTGGCTCCATCGTTCATGATTCAACCAATCTTCGCAAGCCGCGGGTCTTGGGGGCCTTCGACGCTTTCGATTTCCACGCCATGGTTTTGTAGATAACCCAGACCGTTTTCGCCCGCATAGCCGCCGCCGACCACGATCACTTTGGTCACGCCCGCATGGTGAATCATCTTCGCGCACATCATGCAGGGCTCTCCGGTGACCACGATCCACGCGCCTTGGGTTGCTACGCCCGACGCCGCGCAGTTGCAGATCACGTTCATCTCGGCATGATGACAGCCGATTTCCATACGTGTTCCGGACTGCACCTTGAGGTCATCGCGCAAGCAAGTCTCACCGCCGCAGAGCTCGCCGCCGCCGCGCGGACCACCATTGTAACCGTCCATCAATACAACATTTCGCTCCGGATCAAGCAGCAACGCGCCGAACTTACGACGCGGGCAGTTCGACGCTTTGGCCAGCGACAGGCACTGCTCGATGCGGATGCGAATATGCTTTTCTTTCATCTCGAGCGCGAATCTACCCGCATTTGAGGCTGGCGACTATAGCGTGTACAGCGAGGCATGGCGGAATTTGAACTCATGTATTGGCCCGTGCTGCAAGGACGCGGCGAGTTTGTGCGCTTGGCGCTTGAGGACGCGGGCGCAGACTACACCGATGTCGCGCGTGACAACGACAGCGGGATTTCGCTGATTCAAGCAATGAACGAAAAAGTCGGCTTTGCGCCGCCCTATCTTCGCCACCGCGAGCAGGTTCTGTCACAGACTGCAAACATACTGCATTACCTGGGCCGCGAACTGGCTTTGGTCGCGCCCGAACATGAACACCGCGCGCATCAGCTACAGCTCACATTGATGGACCTCACCGCCGAAGCGCACGACGTACATCATCCCATAGGCGTTGCGCAGTATTACGAGGATCAGAAAGACGAAGCGCTACGTGCAGCCGGAGACTTCTGCAAGACGCGCATTCCCAAGTTCCTCAAGCACTTCGAACAGAACGTCGGCGACGGAAGCTTTCTCGTCGGCAACAATCATAGCTATGTGGATCTATCCCTGTTCCAGGTGCTTGAGGGTCTCCGCCACGCTTTCCCAAAGACGCTCGCCAAGCTCGCGCCGACGATTCCGCGCTGCGACCTGCTTTGCAGACGTGTTCGAGACCGTGAACGCATCGCTGCGTACCTCTCGAGCGATCGGCGCCTCCCATTCAACGAACATGGCGTCTTTCGACACTATCCCGAGCTCGACCAACCGGGCTAGCAAACGAACGACACAAAACGTTACACTCGCTGCATGCTTCATCGAGTCTTGTGCTTGGGTGCCCTACTTTTTGCTTTCTCCGCGTGTGGTGACGACGAAACCGGCTCCACAACTCCCGACGCCTCAATGGATGCGGCGCAAATGGATGCTTCGGCCGACGGTGGGGCTCTGGACGGAAGCTCAGACGGTGCGACTGGGGATGCTGAAACCGATGCGCACGTCGAAGAGATTTGCTCCACAGTGGCCAAGTACGACAGCGACGGCAACGAAACGTATGAACGCATTATCAGAACCACAGAGTGGACCGAGAGCTACAAGCACATCGCTGTTTATGACACCGACAGCGACGCGGACGGAACCTACGATGAGCGCGAATACTCGGTTCGCCGCGACACCGGCGACGCATCCCCCGGAGCACGGCTCGAACAATACTTTGTCGATCTGAGAAACGATGACAAGCGCGTGCGCATCACGATGGAATATGACGGCGAAGGACGACCCTCGCGCCAAGAGTTCGACAACAACTTCAATGGCGTCATCAACACCGTCATCACGTGGACCTATCACGGCAACGGAGAAGTCGCAGAAACCATCAACGCAACCGATGTAGACCAAGACGGCAGCTTCGACGGCTTCACGCGGCGGGTGTACGACGAGCAAGGGCGACTGACGCGCAGCGAGACCGACAGCACGGCAGGTGACGACCCGAACGGCGATGCCATCGATTCGTGGGAGACCTGGGAGTACGACGGCCTCACCACCAAGCACTCCGAGTTCAACATTGACGGACTGATACGCTACGACGAAAACGACTACGACGAGATGGAGCGCTGGCTGCGGCAAGCCGAGAGCCCTAACGGCGACACCGACTTCGAGGATACCGAAGACACCGTGACCACCTTTACCTGGGACGGAAACACGCGCACTGGCCACACAGATGGCACCGGCGGCACAGCTCCCGACGGCGAGTGGGATTTCGAGTCCATCGTTGTCTTCGACGACGACGGGTGGCTTATCGAAAGCAAAAGTCGCGTTCGCGGCGGCGCGTTTAAGGACCACAGCAAGCGCAGCTACGATGCAGACCACAACCTGCTCAAGGAAGAATGGGACGACGACGGCGACGGCACTTTTGAGTCGTATGACAGCTATACATACAGCGAGTATGGCGACGAAACGAGCTACGAAACTTACCGCAACGGCGAACTCTCCGAACGTCGTTACGCGCTCTACGCGTACGACGACAACGGCAACATGACCATGTGTGAACGCGACCACGACGGCGACGAGCTACTCGAGGAGTTACAAACTTGGGCGCGAGACGAACAGGGTCGTGTGACTCGGTATACACGCGACGATCGAAGCGATGAAATCGCGAGCCCGAGCGTGGTCGACTACGAATATATTTGCCCCGCCGACATCGAGCTTTAGCTGGCTACTCGGCGATCATTTGTTCCCAAAAAGGACGCAAGTCGTAGGTGAGGTCAAGTCTACGAAGAAGCTGAAAGATGCCGCCCAGTTTTCGGTGCAAGAAGACGAGCCGACGCGGTGGCGGCGAGTATTTGACGCTGCGCACGAAGCGATAGCCAATCTCTCGGGCGCGTCGGTCGTAGCCTTCATCGCGAAACACAAAGGGCTGACGCGCGGCATCAAAGGGCTCAAGCGCGTTGTGCATCATGGCCACGAAGGCCTCGCGCGTCTCGGAGCCTTCTCGCTCATCCAGCAAGCCAAAGGCGATGGCCGAGTCTACAATGGCCACATCACTACCCGACTCGATGGTGCGAAGCACGGCTTTGTACTGCTGCACAAACGTGTTTTCGTAACGAAGCGTCGCGCCAAAGTCGAGCAGCACGATCTGTCCGCTCTCCGGGCGCACGAGAAAGTTACCGTAGTTGGGGTCGGTCTGCACGACGCCCCACTCGAAGAACTCTTTGCAGTAGAGGTCGAGCACGTTCTTGGCGAAGCGTTCGCGCTCCACTTGTGACGGCGCGCTCGCAATCCACTGCTGCAGCGCCATGCCCTCTTCCCAGCTCATCGTCAACACGCGCTTTCCGCTGACCGCCGCATGCGGCTTTGGAACGACAAAGCGTTGGTCGTCTGCCAACGCCTCATAAAAGAAAGCCATATTCGCAAGCTCCGACTCGTAGTTGGCTTCCTGGTGAAGGATCTCCCGAAACTCTTCAAACAGCTCGTCGAGTTCGACTTTGCTGCGCGAAACCGTGAGCCACGTTGAGGCCACCTTGCGAAGGACGGAGATGTCGGAGTCGATGCTGTCTGCGATGCCCTGATATTGGATCTTTACGGCAACTTCTTCACCGCGGAAGGTCGCACGATGGACTTGTCCGATACTCGCCGACGCGGCCGCTTGCTCTTCGATGTCCTCGAGTTCGGCAAGGGCTTGGGGTGCGAGGTCTTGTTCGAGCACGGGTCTTAGCGTCTCGAAGGGAACAGGATCGGCGCTGCTCTGTAGCTTGCTGAGGATCTCGGTCGCCTCGGGCGGCAAGATGTCACTCGAGTCGATCGATAGGAGCTGGCCCGCTTTCATCGCCGCACCTTTGAGCTGCGACAGGTTGTCCGCGAGTACCCTCGCCTGATCGATGCGCGTCTTGAGCTCCGATTGCGCGAGCTTCTCCGCGGAGCGACTCACCACGCCCCGCGCCCGTTGCGTGACCTCTTTTGCCGCAAGACGTGAGGCCATGCCGATCAACTTCGCAGATCGCGCCCGAACGCCAGTCTTAAGCTCACCCTTTGCCACCGCCCGACTGTAGGGCCGAACGCTAACAACGACTACCTAGAGCTAGCCGTCCTGCGGTGGTGGCCCGCAGTAGCCGTAGCCCTGGTCGGGCGCCCCAAAGCGCCGGCAGGAGTGGCCTTGCTCGGTGCAGTCTTCTTCGGCGTCACAGATGGCGCGGCACATATCGCCCGCATCGCAATAGCCATCGGCAAAAGTGCCACTCTCGGTCTGTGTGAGGTTGCAGTACTTCTGAAGCCCCTGCGCCGGTCCGCAAGATTCGCCAACCGTCACGTCCGCAAAGCGCTCGCTCTGGGCGATGCACGAGTCGCTGCCTTGCGCATCGTCGAACACGCACACCGCATCGGCGCAACCACTGCGCGCGCCCCAGTCGCACTTGTCGATGCACAGCGTCGAGCCACTGACCGGATCGAACCCACAACGCTGCGTCTCCGTGCAGTCCACCGGTTCGGGCGGCGGCTCAGGGAATGGCGCATTGCAGTCGGGGTCGAAGTCGCCACAGTCGCAATGACATTCTGAACCGTCCGCGAACTTGCTCGCGTCACACGTCCACTTTGCCGGGACAAAAACTTCGTCGATCTCAAAATCGGGGATCGTAATGCAATCACCATCTGGCACAGGCGTGTGCGACCGACCTTCACCGACGGTGGACTCGACGAGGCGAAGCCCTTTGACACTCATGTCGAAACGCCGGCTATACGGATCCTGTCGCAGTTCGAGCGTGCCTTGATCTGCGTAATAAACGGTGTCCGGATTCCCGTCTTCAAATGCATAAAGGCAATGCCGACAGGTTCCAAAGTTGGCGTCATCGCCTTGCGACAGATCGAAGGTCCCGACATCCGGTTCAGGCGAATAGCGCTCAAAAAGCACGCGAAAGATCAGAGCCCTGCCAAAGTAGGTTTGGTCCAAGTCGCTCTGCGCCCAAACCGATACATCCGTCAACTCCCCTTCCCAAGTGGTCAATGCGGCCTGCGCGCAGCTTCCTGCGGAAGCATCGGACTGTGCGTCGGCCTGCTCTGCGTCACTCGAAGCATCGACCGCACTATCTGTGCCACCATCCACAGCTGCATTGCCGTCGTCATCGTCTGAGCAGCCAACCGATAACACGAAGACCATGCCCATGAGCGCGACCCAAGTTGCGAGTTTCTTTTCAATCCAAGCTACAACTTTCATACCTTTTTCCTTTACCAAGTTGCGAGCGACATCTCGTCGTCGCCTGCCGCTGCCAAAACCAACATTCCACCGCCCTGCACATCAAGTCGCCACACCAACAGAGCGCCATCGTCGGGCGCTACGCCCAGCTCGGCGAAAGGTTCGAGCATGCCACCGATGTCAGCAACGGGTTGCTCGGCGCGTACGTAGCCGGAGCCATCCGCCATGAGCATCGCAAACCCCGACACCTGCTCGTCGAGCTGCCCGTCTTGCGTGGTAATCGTGAGCTCGACCACCGCCCGCACTTGCGAGGGACAGCTATCGTCGCCGAGCACCTGCACGTCGCTCTGTGCCTGCGCCGACCACAGGACATCGACGCCCGTCTGCGCGCGCCCGCTCGCCCAACCCAAGACCGCGTCTTGGTGCAGGTGACCCATGACAATGCCGCTCACGGGTTCGGAAAAGCCTTCTGGCACCTCACTCGGCTGAATGGTCCCGGTGGGACGCTCGCAGGCAGTCAGCTCCGTGATGTCGCCCGTCTGGCCACCTGTGCAGGCGCCCAGCGCGAGCAGGAGCGCGAGAAAGAGCGCGGGTGTTGGAGAGTTGGGCACCTGTTCAATCTAGCGTCACTGCACACGAAGACCAGCCCAAAATCAGCCAATAATGCACTTTTTATCGCCACACAAGCCCCATTTAGGTGCAAAACTGCTATACTCGCTTCTATGGACCATGTTTCATGGCCGCGCGTGGGCCGCGAGCTGATCCGTGCGCTGCGTGCGAAGCGCTCGCAGACCGTGTTCAGTCGCAGCCTGGGCTATCGTTCGAACGTCGCCTATCCGTGGGAAAGTGGGCGCCGCGAACCGTCTGCCTCGGAGTTCTTTCGCGCGGTGTCGGTCTTTTGGGGAGACCCCAACTCGATGTGGTCGTCCTTTCCGCTCGACCTCGCCGGTGTCGATTTGACGAGCTCGCAAGGCGTCGGCGAACTGCTCAAGGCGCTGCGCGGAACGGCACGTCTTCAAACCATCGCAGACGAGCTTGGCTGCAGTCGCTTCACGGTCAGCCGTTGGCTCAAGGGTCAGACCGAACCGAAACTTGGTGCGTTCCTGGAGCTGGTCGAAGTCCTGACATTGCGCGGTGCGGACCTGGTGTTCACCCTTTGCGACCCAAATCAACTGCCGTCACTCGAAGCCCACTGGCACACGCTGCAAGCAAGGCGAAGGGTTTCGTTCACCCACCCGTGGTCGTCGGCCATTCTGCGCCAACTCGAACTCGAGCGATATCGTTCACTGCCGCGCCACAAGCCCGGTTTCATCGCCGAACAGCTTGGCATCGAACGCGCAGTCGAAGACGAGGTGCTGTGCGCGCTGCGAGACGCTGGGCTCATCCGCGAACAAGACGGCAAGTATGTCACCGACCCCGACGCAGTGGACACCTCGATGGCGAGCGACGACGACCGAAACTTCTTGCGAAGACACTGGCTCGGCGAGGCCGCCGCCCGCATCGGAAAGAACGCCAACGACCGCTTCTCCTGGTCCGTGTTTGCGGTCTCTCGCAGCGACTTTCGCGCGATACGCGAGATGCAGGTCGAATACATGCAAGCGCTCCGCCAACGGATCGACGCCTCGCATCCTAGCGAAATTGTGGGTCTGGCCAGCGTTCAACTTGTCGAGCTATCCCGAAGCGAAATACCCTCCGCTTCGTGAGACACCCCACCCGCCGCTGCCTCTTGCTCTTGCTCTTCGCGATCGGGGCGGCGGGCGGCGCTTGCAGCGATACAGCGGGCACAGACGACGGAAGCGTCCAAGATGGCGCTGTGCGCGACGCCACGCTTTGGGATACAGTCGCTCCCGATGCACCGCGCTGGGACGACAGCTTGCAGATCGGCACCTGGGATGGGCGGTTCACGCGGCTCGCCGCACTGGACAACGCCTTCACGCTCGTAGCCGGACCGCAAGGCGGCTATCACATCGACATCGCCCTCGCCTTTGACCTGCAGGCTTTCGATTCGGTCAGCATTGCGCTCGAAGCCGTCGACGCGGGCGATCAGCAAACGCTTAGTCACCCACTGCAGCGCATGCTCGACAGCACCAACGTCCAGAAACTCAGCGGCCTGTGGGTTTGGTCCGGCGAGCGCGTCATCTTTATGAGCACCGATCCGCAAGAGATTGTGGGGCGCAGCATCGAGATTCGCGCACGCGCGACGCGCAGCGGCGCCGTTGCCGAAGCCGTCGCCGCAGGCACCGTCTCGCCATTGTAGCGCTAGGCCTAAAAGCAGAGCGAGGCGCACGACTCGGGCGAATCGGAGGCGCGCAGACACACTTCGCCCTGCCCGCTTGAGAACACAGCCTCCCATCGACCACGCCAACGCCAAACGTCTACGACCGCGCCGCAGTCTGTTTTTCCGCCGAACAAGATGGCGTGGTCGCACTCGTCGGCCCAGACGAGCGTGGCAGCGTTTCGTCGCTCAGGCGCGCTCAGGTCGACGTTGACGAAGTCGGTCGGGAAGTCACACGCGCCATTGGCGGGCTCGTTGTAGGTGTCGCCAACCACGAGCTTGCTCCACGCCTCTTCGCTCGGGTTATAAGCCCAGGTGTCATTACGGTTGCCGAGCTCGGTGGCGTCGTGTCCGCCAAAAACGATGTAGCGATCTTCGGACGGGTCGACGAGCAGGTTGGCCCAAAAGCGGCCTTCGGGTGCGGACGTTGCGCCGAGCTCGTTCCACTCGTTGGCACCAATGTCATACGCCCACAGGTCTGCAAAGTATGCGCGCACGGAAAACGCCGTCTCGTCCGCGCCGCCATAGATCAACACACGTCCGCGCTGACCATCGAAGCCGCTCGCATGCCAAATGCGGTTGCCAGGTCCCTCGCCTTGTGGCGTCACCGGTGACCACGCTTGAGTCTCGATGTTGAAGCGCCACAGTTCGTCGAGCACCGTCGCTGACGTGCCGCTGGTCGACGTGTTGCCGCCGTAAAGCCATAGGTTGCCCTCGGCATCTGCCGTAAGCGATGCGTTGTAGCGACCGGTGGGCGTTTCGCCCTCGGGCTCGACCACGCTCCATCTGCGGGTTGCGAAGTCGTAGCGCCACAGGTCCGCGTGCACCGTGTAGGGCCCCGTACTAGCGCCGGGTGCGCGATAGCGGCCACCGAATATCCACAGCGCGTCGGCCGTACTCGCGTACGCGTGACGCCCGCGAGCCGAAGGACCCGTCACCTCAAGCTTCGACCAAGCCCCACACTCCGACTCGTAGTTTCGGTACACCCACGTGGCATCTTGATAGACCCAAGCAGGAAAGCCGCAGTTGACCGGCACGGCGGTGTTGCCACCAAAGACAACCATCTCGCGATGGATCGGGTCCCAGCCGGCAGCGTGTTCGTTGAGCGGTAGTGGTGCCTCGGAGGAGGGCGTGCAGTCCGTCTGCGCGGGAGGCTCACACGCAGGCAGCTTGTCTGTCACATCGCTGGCTACGTCCACCGCAGCATCGGTCGTCGTCGCATCGCTGGTGGCAGCGTCAGCACCGCCGCTGCGATCGTCGTCCGAACCGCAGCTCCATAAGAGTGTAATCAAGCATAAGAGCAACAAGCGCATGAACACACGTGTAGCGCGTCAAGTGGCGATTGCCCAGCGGGGTCATCCGGCAGGGCATGATAGAACCGACGGAGGCGATAGGGAATCTTGTTAGCAGAAGCGAGACCTGCCTCGTCGCAACCGACGACACGGACCGGCCGCCTGTAGTCTCAAAACTACCCCGGCTCCCATTGAGACTCGACCTATGGCTCTTCGCTAGGCTTTTCTCCGAAGCATTGATTTGCAGCACGGTGACGCGTTAGCGGAAGAGCTAGAAAGACAGGCGAAGCCTAGAACGAGCTGTGCTAGTGCTCTGACCGGGAGATTGTGAGCCTGGATCGCACAGCAGCGGAGTGAAATCGTAGGAGAGAAAACGATGGACGTGCAGAGTACATTCGAGTTTGAACGACAACCGAGTTCGCTTTGCTGCGAAGCGACACGGATCAGAACCTCCTGGTCAGAGCACTAGTTGCACAGCCGCGTTCGGGCGAAGCGGCAAAATCAGCTTTTCGAAAAGACCACTCATCGCGAGCCTCCTGTTCAGAGGCTGAAAATTCGGAGTACTGGTTCGACGAAAGCGGGCGACGGCAGGAGCAAGCAGCTGGTCGTCCACAAGTGTTGGGCTGCCCGAGGCCAGTGGCGAATCGAACGCGCGCGTTCGAACAAGATAAACACCGTTTGCGCGTTGAAGAAGAGCAATGTGACGATGAGAAACTCGCCGCGAAACACGACCGCGACGTACCACGCGTGAAGTAGCCCACTCAAAAAGAACACCCACGCCAGCGCAAGTGTCGGTCCGTTCTTGCCCAGCACGGGGATAAACGCGTACCGCCACAGGTAGCGGTGGACGATGAGGTTCCAGCGGCGGCTCCAGAATTCCGCAACGCTGCGCGCAAGAACGGGGTGCCGATGCGATGGCGGCAAGCGCCACCCCGCCGCGAGCCACAAAGACTCGACAGTCCCGATCACGGACGGAACGAACATGTACACGGCGACGGCGCCGAGCAGCCATCGGAGCAGCCAATGTTGTGCGTGCGGTCCGCGAAGCGGCGTCTCGATGAGCGTGAGCACGACGAGTGCACAGCCAAGTCCGTGCAGCGCAGTCGAGAGCAGCTTGCCCGCGTCGAACTGCGGCGCGACGCGCTCAAGCCTACGTGCGTCGCAAATTGCCAGCAGCGTGAGTAGCCGCTGACGTCGGCTGAGCGCCGCGCCTTCAAGCACAAAACCGACGCTGCGCGCAAAGAGCACGGCGCCTATCAGCGCGGCCGCAAAGCGGACGAAGCGACCGCCCTCCATCCACCACACGCACACGCACGCGAAAAGCACAGTGAGTACAGCAAGCACATTTCGCACACCGCCTTCGCCGGCCCATCGCGCAACGACGAAGCCGCTCGCAAGCAGTGCGCAACCAACATAAACTTCGGGCATCGTCTTATTCGCCACACTTTAGAGCACGATTGCGGATCAGCGAAGGAAAGACGTTACACAAGGCTGTAAATCTACCATCGCAGTGAACACCTACGTTTGCACACGTTGCAACTTCTATTGAGCGTCGCATCATAGGAGCATGCAGTCTCGGACCACAAAAATGATCCTCGCCGCAATGTTGGTCACAACCGCCAGCGCCCTGAGCACGCGTGGCAGCGCGCTGGCGCAAGTGCGCGTCGACGTGCGCGCAACCGCGCACCTGCCTGCACCACCGATGCCACCAAGTCCAACCGTGACCGTCCATGTTCGACCGCCCGCGCCCTATCAAGAGGTCGTGGGTCTTGCACCGGCACCGGGTTACGTCTGGGTGGACGGCTACTGGGCATGGCAAGGCGGACAGCACGTTTGGGTCCGTGGTCGCTGGATGGCACCACCGCATCCGGGTCACGTTTGGATTCGTTCCGGATGGACGCTACGCGGGGGACAGTACGTCTTTATGCCGGGGCGCTGGGCCGCTCCGAGCGTGCGCGTTCGTCACCGCTTCGTGCATCCGCACCGCCGCGTGCGCGTAAAACGCGGCGCCCACTATTCGTTCGTGGGCCGTCGTGGCCATCCCGTACACCGCCACCACCCTGGACGAGGCAACGCTCGGGTACGGGCGCGTGGCGGACGCCACCATGTCAAAGTCAAGACGCGCGGTCGCTCTCGCGGCCGCCACCGCCGCGGCCGCTAACCCCAAGTATGATGTTCAGGTTGAGTTGAGCTTGAGTGCCCCCGCACGGAGGGAGCGAAGACGTACAAACTAGTACTTCGAGCGACCAGAGGAGGAGGTAAGCCAAGATCAGCTCAAGATGGACGTCATACTCTTTCGATGATGGTGGCGATGCCCATGCCGCCACCGATGCACAGCGTGACCAGGGCCGTCGTCTTGTCTTGACGCTCTAGTTCGTCAAGTACGGTGTTCAGAAGCATTGCGCCCGTCGCGCCCAGCGGATGGCCGAGCGCAATCGCGCCACCGTTAACATTAACGCGCTCCTCATCGATGCCCAGTTCGCGCATGGTCTGCAGCGGAACAACCGCAAAGGCTTCGTTGATCTCCCACAGGTCGATGTCCGAGGGCTGCATGCCCGCAATGGAAAGTGCACGTTTCGATGCGGGGGCCGGTGCGGTCAGCATGATCAACGGCTCCGCGCCCGCCGTGGCCAGCGCACGCACCTTGGCTCGCGCCTTGAGTCCATTGGCTTTGGTGTACTCGTCGCTGGCGAGCAGAACCGAACACGCGCCGTCAACGATGCCGCTCGAGTTGCCTGCGGTGTGCACGTGCGAAATCGTGCCTGCCTGCGGGTATCGCGCAAGCGCGATCGCATCGAGGGTCTCACCATTGGGTCCGGCGGGCATCGCACCTATGCGTTCGAACGCGGGGCCGAGTTCAGCCAGGGACTCGATGGTGGTGCCAGGCCGTGGATGCTCGTCACGCTCCAAGAGCGTTTCGCCCGATACAGGGTCTACGACGGGAAGGAGCGAACGTGAAAAGCGCCCCTCCTCGATGGCGGTCGCCGCTTTTTGTTGTGAGCGCGCGGCAAACGCATCGCACGCCGCGCGATCGATGCTCTCCAGTGTGGCGATGAGGTCCGCGCTGATGCCTTGGGGGACTTGAAACACCTTCTTTCGCAGGTGCGGGTTGTTGCCGTCGAGCCCTGCTTGGTCGGAGCCCATCGGCACACGCGACATGCTTTCGACGCCGCCGCCGATGGCGAGTTTTTGCATACCGCTCATGATGCCCATGGCGGCGAAGTTGACGGCCTGCAGGCCACTGCCGCAGTAACGGTTGAGCGACACCCCCGTCAGGTCGTTGGGTAGTCCCGCGGCCAGCACGGCGTTGCGCGCGATACACGCCCCCTGCTCTCCCGCCTGCGTGACCGTGCCCATCACCGCGTCGTCAATGTCTTCGGCGTTGACCTTCGTGCGCTCGACCAGTGCGTTCAACGTTTGAGCGAGTAGCTCTTGTGGATGGACGCCCGAGATGGCGCCTCTTTCGGCCTTACCACGGCCACGAGGTGTACGAACAGCGTCGATGATGAGAGCGTCAGTCATGGAGTGTCTTTATCAAAGGCTGACCTCGCAAGCCATAGCGCGCTGCGCCGTTCGACCGCTACGCGATCCCCGGCAGGTAGGAAGGTGGATCGCTGGCTGGAAACGAATGGTCGCTACTGTCTTCGACTCGGTCGGTACCATCGACCAACGTCTCGAGCTCCTGATAGGCGTCGTACTCAACGGGAACCACCAACACTGGAATGCGTGAGTCGCGCACCACGCGCTCGCTGACACTACCGAAAAGCCATCTCAAGATGCCGGAACGAGGGTGATGACCGATCACGATTCGGTCGACTCCCGCCGCCTCGGCGTAGTCGATTAACGTCTCGCCGGTCGACCCCTCGGACGGGATGAGCGTGGTCACTTCTGGACGCCCAGGCAACGAACAACGGAGTTCTTCAAGTCGTGCAATCTGCTCGGCGCTTCGCCGCTTCGGTGAGCCACCCGCGGGCAGCCCCATCATCGAGGGCATCGCCATTAGCGCGTGCGGAGTCTGCACATGGACGATCTCAAGTGCGGCGTTCGACTGCTCTGCCTCCCGGCGAGCAGCGTTGATCACAAATCTAGAATCGCGTGACAGGTCAACCGCGCACAAAATCTTTGAGTTGGTCATGGTGGGTTAGCTCGGCATTGGTTAGCACATGGTGGGCTAGCTCGGCATCAGTGAGTAAAAGAGCGTGGGGCGCTCTCCGGGTTCGGTCTGAAAAAGTGCAAACGCGAAGTATTCTTCGCGAATATCGTTGGCAAACTCGGACCAAGAAGCGTAGCGGTCCTCACAACCCTTCTTTGTGTTCTGTAAACGCAGGCACGCTCGGTCGAGCTTCCTTCTGAGTCTTTTCTTTCGGCGAACGCGACCGCGATGTGTCTTGGCCCTAAGCTTCTCCTTCTTCGACATGAGTCCTCCTTCGATTCCCTTCCAAATGGATCAACATGCAGGACACATGCCGACCCGCTGCACGAAGAAAAATAGGCTCATGCCGGACGATCGACATGCGATTTGCGCGGCAAAACGTCACATTCGCACAAAAATGACACGGCCATCAAGACGGCGAGGTGCGTTCGGGAGGGCCGCCATAACCGATGTCGTAGCGTTGTGGTTTTGCGTGCGCACGCTTGCTGCAGTCTTTGCAAAAAAGCGCGACACCGCTCGCATCGAGGTGAGGCGTACCCGTACACGACGAGCATTGTGCTGGAGATACGTAGCGGGTTTGTGTTTGTTTGTTCGACCTGTTGATCATGGACCTGTCCCTTTCTAATAACGCAGCACCGCAGCGACCCGAGCTCCGTGCGGGGTGCGAAAGCCAGGTGGCAGCGGGCGCACACGACCGCCGAGCTTCATCACCATTCTGGCGAGCTCGGCGACACTGCGATTGGATAGATCGATGACTTTTCGCGCATGCTTGCCCGCGCTACGACGGCTCTTCGCCATGCGTTCGCCCACATAGAGAGCCAAGATACGCCCCTCTCGCGCCGCCTTCGCGAGCTTGCTCGGGTTGGTGACCAGCTCGTGCCGCTCGACCTTCTCCTGAAGCTGCGCAATCTCCTTCTTCGCCCAGCGCTCTCGCAGCTGCGATCGCGCAAGGATGGCTTTTTCTCGAAGGGCCGCGTCGTCGAGGTGAGCCGGGCTGCCGGTGATCTCGTATTGGATTTGCTCCTCCTTGAGACAAGTCTGCTGGCGAAAGATCGCGAGCACATCCGAGGTGCCCATCAAGATCACAACTCGCTTGCGTCCCACCAGGTCGCATAGCTTGTCGTCAACACGGGAAAAATACTGCAAGGCTTCCCGCTTCTTCTCACCCTCGCCCCCGGCACCGTGACCGTGAAAGATCATTCCCTCATGGCGCTGCGAAGCACGTTGACCCATGTGTCCCTTGATGCCGTCCTGCGAGAGTTCTTCGCCGAGCATGTCCTCCAATCTTTCAGGAATTTCACCGCCTCCAACGCGCTCAAACGCAGCCCCGTGCAAACGATACAGACGAAGCGAGTCGAAGGTCAGTGCAACCAGAAAGATGGGCTCATGATCGCGCACGAGCTGCGCAAAGGGAACGAGGTCGAAATAGTTGGCAACTTGAACCCATTGCGAGTGAGGTTCCTCGAAAAAGAACATCTCTCTACCCTCGCTGCAGGCAAAAATACCGAGTGTTCCATCCGGCATCTCGAGCGCCCGTTCGTCGGGCAGCGTCGAAGCCAGCGCGTCGAGCAGGTCCGCGTAGGTCGCTTGTTGTTCGTCGCTAAGCTCTCGAGAGATCGTCGCGAGGCCGTTCTTGAGTTGCAGCCAGTTGTGCTCCGGATCCGCAGCTCGCATCGGAAGGTAGAGCGAAAGGCAGAGCGGCCGTTCCGTTGCTTCTGCGCGTTCGCCTAGCTCGTAGAGCCGCCGGAGTGCGCGGTCATCAAAGGTGCGTCGGACAAGGTCTCGCAGGGGTTGCGGACGGGCATCTAGTTCGGTCTCTGCGTGGGTCATACTTCAAACAACCTGCACCTTTCGTACCAGCAGCTCAGCTCGCTGCCGCGGCCGGCACGCCTATTGCTTGAGTTTAGGTTGATGAAACAACGATCTTGTGACCATAAGGGCTGCGTGTGCACCTTCGAGGAAGCACACGCACACCGTGTGGGACACCAATTTTTCTGTGATCCCGCGTGTGCCACCGGCGAAGGTTGCAACCACGAAGAGTGTGGCAATTGTCGAGACGTGCGCTCTGAGCGCCCCGATCGCGCACTATCTCAATAGGGTTTGTACGTAGAGGATTGCCACGTATGTCGCTGATTGCACCAAAGCTCTCACGCCGCCGTCGGGAGCTGACACCCGAGGGCCACGGCTTCGAAGCCGTGCGTGTCGAACCGGAAACGCGCACCCGCTATCGCGTACGTATGGAGCACGCGCTCGGCGTCCCCTTTGTCGACGGTAACGCGATCAACATCCTCCGCAATGGCGACGAAATCTTTCCTGCGATGCTAGAGGCCATCCGCGCGGCGCGCACGAGCGTCGAGTTCGAGACGTATATCTTCTGGACCGGAAAAGTCGCAGAAGAGTTTTGCAAGGCGTTCTGCGAGCGGGCTCGCGCCGGCGTCGCGGTGCGCGTGCTCCTAGACTCTGCGGGCTGTCTGCAGATGGACCGTGCGCTTGAGGAGCGCATGAAGGACGTTGGCGTAGAGGTGCGGTGGTTTCGCCCACTCTCCACTTGGCGATTTTGGCGAACGGACAAACGCACGCACCGAAAGATTCTCGTGGTCGATGACCGCATTGCATTTACGGGGGGTGTCGGCATCGCCGACGAATGGCTGGGCGATGCGCGCAACCCGAACGAATGGCGTGAGACGCACATGAGCTTGGTCGGTCCCGCTGTGCAGCAGTTTAGCTCGACCTTTTACCAAAACTGGAACGAGGCCGGCGATTGGACATGGCCCGAGCGGGTTCCCGAACCGGTACCGCCCCAGCCGCAGGGTGTGCCGGTGCAAGTGCTGCGTGCTTCGGCCACCGTAGGCTGGACCGACATGGCGACGTTGCTGCATTCGTTGGTTTCGGTTGCCCGCTCGTCGATCATGTTTACGACGGCCTACTTCGTACCGGATCCCCGCTTTGTTCGACTACTTGTCGAGGCCGCGGAGCGTGGCGTCGACGTACGCCTACTGGTCCCTGGCAAGCATTGCGATAGCCGACTATCTCAACTGGCAGGACACGTCGATATCGAGCCCCTACTGCGCGCTGGCGTTAAGATGTGGCAGTTCGAGGGCAGCCTGCTGCATGCCAAAGTCGCCGTCATCGACGGGCTGCTCAGCTGCGTCGGCTCCACCAACATCAACCACCGGTCCCTCAGCAAAGACGAAGAGTGCTGCGCCATCATGCTTTCGCCTCAGATCGGTGCCACGCTCGAGAAACAGTTCCAGGAGGACATCGCCAACAACGGCGAGGCCTTCTCCCTCGAGCGCTGGCAAAAGCGGAGCGTCTGGCTACGAATCGGCGAGCGTCTCTCGCGCCTACTCGTCGAACAGCTTTAGCAGGGTCCGATGACCGGATAGCTCAGAGGTCATCTGCATTCTGGATTAGCCGCTAGAGCTGGGCTGCACTCAAATTTATCGTATGATCTCAGCGCGGTTTGGTTGGCACGGCGCATGCTTCGTACAGCCGCTGCTGATGCTGTGTTTTCCATTTCGATCGAAGGGTCGTAGTGGCCAGTCCTCGCTGGCCGCTCTCATCGCGATTCTCCTTATTGGGTTAGCCAGCGTCCCCGCGTGGACCGCACTGGGCGATAGTGCGCAGACGCTCATCAACTCGCGCAGCCAGGCCGATGCCACCAAGGCCTCGGTCCCCACACTTCGCTCGCACGCTGCCGCCGCGATTGCGCCCGACCTCATTCCCGTCGACCCATCCGCGGCTTGGAACAAGCCATGCTCGCTGTTCTCCTGGTGCACCATCCAACGCATTGCACACAACTCCGAACCTCGCTCGCTCAAGGAACGGCTCAAGCTGGCTTTCTCTGAGATCTTCTCTCCGCTCGTCGAGCACCTCGGCTGGCGTAGCCGCGAAAACCAGCAGAAGGGAGCGGGTCTGCTGAGGCGACTCTGGGATGCCGCACTCGATGTGGTCACGGCCCCCGTGACCATCTTGGGAAGCCTCAGCTACGACGTGATCCGCAAAGGCGGATACGATTTGGCTCGTTTGGTCCGCTTACCTTGGAATGCGATTCACCGCGCATCAGTGTGGCGGGTGCCCGACAACGGGCGGCTGTTCGTCGACGGCATCGAGTCAAGCGACGTGCGCCAAGGCTTGATCAATAGCTGTCTGGTTCTCTCTGGGCTCGCTGCGATTGCGGCACAGCACCCTGCACTGATCGAAGACGCGATCACGGACAACGGAGACGGCACCTATACAGTCCGCTTCTTCGAGCAGCGACCACCGGGGTTTGTATGGGAGCCGGAATGGACGACCCACGAGGTCACGGTCGACGCTGTGCTCCCACACGGTCCTGACGATAAGCCGGTTTATGCACGCACTCCGAACGGTGAACTCTGGGTCGCGATTATGGAAAAGGCCTGGGCGGAGCACATGGGAGGCTATCAGCGTATCGATGGCAACTACGGACAGGGTATCGTCGAAGCACTGACCGGGAAGACGGCCTCTGCAGGCAACTATGTCATCGACAACGTCGCCGCAGACATCGGACTTGGCTTCGACTTACCCGGACTCGAAGAGATGGCGGACGCACTCGCGAACGGCGATGTTTTACTTGCAACAAGCAAAGGTTCGAGTGAGAACGGCCTGGTCACGCGCCACGTCTATTACGTCCAGTCGGTCGATGTGACCGCCGGAACCGTAAACGTCGGCAACCCTTGGGGTACAGAGCACGACCGCACACTGAGCTACAACGAGTTTCAAACCGACTTCGCCACAACGGTGCGCGCTTCGACACGTTGAAAAACTGCTAACGAGCGGCAGCGATCACGGCCGGCTCGCCCAACGTGGGCGCGGGCCGCACCACGCCATTGCGTCGCTCAAACGCCCGTCGGTAGGTGCTATTGGCTTGCTCTGCCTTGGCTTGCGCCTTGAGCGCTTCGCTGCGTCGCATGGCGCGTTGGGCGCGCATCCTGGCCTGCACCGCGAGTCGTATGGCGACAGCTTCGGGTGCACCCTCTTGGCTCGCCTCCTCGGCTCTGCGAAGGGCCCTGTGGCAGGCCTCCACATCCTCGGGGTTTGTGAGCACCGCGTCGCCATTGCGCATCTGTGCAAAAGCAAAGCGTGCGTCGCGAAGCTGCGCCGAAGGTAAGGAGGATCCACATGCGCTAGCCACTAAGATGCTCACGACCCCGAAGAATGCGCCTTGTTTCATGACACGGAGAAGTTGCAGTTCCCGTGCCACAAGAAAACGCCTCACCAGACGCGCGATGGAGCGCCGAGCGCGCACCCTCCCCCGCCTCACTGGGGCAGTGCGCCACGGACATGGCTCAAGACTCAGGGGACGACGATAGCCAATGCACGGCGGTTTGTAGGTGTACGTCGTCGAAAGTAACCGAACGGTAGGCCGGCATGCGGTGGTCGACAACAAACGAAGCATGCCGTGGATCGATCTGAAAGAAGGTCGAAGGCGTTGCGAAGATGCTCACGGAGCCGACCTGAAGCGAGCGCTCAACATGGTAGTGGCCACAGAAAACATGAACGGATGTCGAGGCGCCACGAAGAACGTCCAGCACCTCTTGGTGGTTTTGCAAAGCGTGACCGTCGTCCATGTACGGCACGCCGAGCAAAGCGGGCGGGTGATGCAAGAACACCAGCGGCGACGCGCTCACACCCAACAAGTTTTGGGCGACGGCGGTCCGTTGTGCTTCGTCGATCGACCCGGCACTACTGTCCACGAAGATGAGACGTCGCGCCCCGATGTCACGCACCACGACCGTTCGCGCGTACATGCGTTTACCGAACGCCTCTTGCATCATTGCCACGTCGTCGTGATTGCCTGGCAAGACCCAGCAAGGCGTAGACACGGCGTCGAGCTGCTCGGCGATCCACGCGTAGATGTCTGGCTCGCCTGACCGATACGCCAAGTCGCCCGTAATCAGGACCTCATCCGCGCCGTCACGCAGGGCCTGCGCGAGCACCTGCTTGAAGTTGCTGCGCACGTCGACCCCGAAGGTGTCTTCACCGGTCTGCCCGATGTGGACGTCAGTCAGTTGCGCAATTCGGTACATCCAAAGCGGCTCCTTGCGCTAGACTAACGCAAAAGAGACCTAAAACCATCGCGGCGGGCGTTTTCTTGCCTCATGGAAGCCTACGCAGCGAAAATTGCCGCGATGAACGTCATCGAGTGGCTCAACACGACGCTGTTTCGACTCGCAGGCGTGGAAGTCAGTGTCTTACGCGTGTTGGTTACTGCACTCACGCTGATACTCACCTTCATACTGTCTCGATGGATCGAGAGCGTCGTCCACCGCACGCTTGCGGCTCGCCGAGGAGAAGAGGTGGGCTCGGCCGCAGCCGTCGCGCGCATCAGCCACCACGTGTTGGTCATCGTTGGGGTGATGGCCGCGCTGCACTTCGCAGGCGTTAACCTCACGGGACTCTTCGCCGCGGGCGCAGTCTTCGCGGTCGCCATTGGCTTTGCCATGCAGAGCATCATGCAAAACTTTGTCTCAGGCGTGATTTTGCTGGCGGAACGATACATCACGCCCGGTGCAATCTTGGAACTCGAGGGCCAGCGCGTGAAACTGGTCGAGATGGGCATCCGCGCCTCGATCGTCCGCAACAGAGACAACGAAGATCTGATCGTGCCCAACAGCGTCCTCATCCAGAACACGGTGCGCAACTTCTCGCTCGGCGGCTCCGAAGCCCGCGTGCGCGTGTCGGTCGGCGTTTCCTACAGCAGCGACATCGAGGCCGTGAGCGCTGCGCTCTGTCGCGCGGTCGAAACCGTTGCGCAGACCGAAAAGTCCGAGCTCTACGGTCCACCCGACGTCACGCTCTCGGAGTTTGCCGATAGCGCCGTGGTTTTTTCGATCGGCTGCTGGACGCGGCAACCGTGGAACATTCGCTTGCACCGCTCGGCGCTACAGTTTGCAATCTGGAACGAACTCAAGCGCGACAAGATTACGATCGCGTTTCCGCAGCTCGACGTTCATGTCATCGACACGCCGCAAGCGGCATAGAACTTAGGGTGCAGGTGGAACGACCGAGTGCATCGCGCCGGGCCGGCGGAGCATCTTGTCGACCTCGCCGATGTGGCGCTCTTCTTCTTCGATGAGCCGACGCGAGTACTCTTCGAGCATGACGCTCTTACCGTCGACGATGCGCAGCAGCTCTTTATAGATTTCGAGGCTGGCGCGCTCGTGCTGCAGGGTCTCGCGCAAGATGTCACCGATGTCGTGGTTGTGTGTCTCGAGCAGCGGCCCAATGCCTAGCGACGGGTGCCCACCAAAATGCGTCACGAGCTCGCCGGCCTCGGTGGCGTGCGCCATCGCTTCGGTCGCCATGTCGCGCAACCAAGAGACGATGGGTATGCGGCTATAGCCGAAGACCATCAGCGAGTAGTGCGTGTAGCGAACCACGCCCGCCAGCTCCAGCTCCAAAATACGGTTGAGGGTGGCGATGGCTTTATCTTCGTCGAGCTCAGTCATGGCGCGAAGCTAAAAGAAGCGGGGACAAAGCACAACACATGTGCCTCGCAGCGTGAAAATCGCTAAGCTCTTGGCCACCATGCGCTTTTTACACTCGATGATCCGCGTCTACGACCTGGACGCCGCCCTGACCTTCTTTTGCGAGCACTTGGGCCTCCAGGAGGTCCGACGGCACGACAGCGAAGGCGGCCGCTTTACGCTCGTCTTCCTCGAAACCGGGCGCGAAGGCGACAACGCCCAGATCGAGCTGACCTACAACTGGGACCAAGACGAGCCGTACTCCGGCGGACGAAACTTCGGTCACTTGGCGTTCGCGGTCGACGATATCTACGCCACCTGCGAGCGGCTGCAGAACGTAGGCATTGCGATCTTACGGCCGCCGCGCGACGGCCGCATGGCCTTCGTGCGTTCGCCCGACGAAATCTCCGTCGAGCTCCTGCAAGACGGCGACGCCCTGCCCCCGCGCGAACCCTGGCTCTCCATGCCCAGCACCGGCAGCTGGTGACCGCGTGTCAACGTCGACACAACCTTGTGTCAACGTCGACACAATCTTGTGTCAACGTCGACACGTGAGTAGCTGGATTTATTTACGCTGGCGAAACAGGGCGAGTAGGCGCCGGCCGAGCGAGATGGCGCTCGAACCGCCGGCGGCTTGGGTGAGCAAGCGGTGGACGGTGCTCTCGCGCACCGTTTCGATCGACGCGGTGTCGGGCAGCACGAGCGTGACCTCGGAGTAGCCGAGGGAGGTTTCGCGGTCCACGATTTCCGCATCAGACGCGTCGAGCAGCCGCTGCACAGGGGCGTTCGTCGCCAACACGGTGCACTGAAAGCGTGTGATCCCGCGCTCCTTGGCGGCTGCGATCAGGTGCCGCAAAAGCACCGTGCCAAGCCCCTTGCCCTGAAACGAGTCGATGACACTGATCGCCGGCTCGGCGATATGCCCGTGCTCGCGCAGGCGGACAAAGCGTCCCACGCCAACCCCTTTTTCCGTTTCACCTTCACGGGCAATTGCGCCGAGTGCAAAGTGCTTGTCCCCGTCGAGCTCGCTCAGATAGCGCAGCTCCGCTTCGGAAAGCTCGGTCTTGGGCGACAAAAACCGCTTGTAGCGCGACTCGCTCGAAAGCTCCTCGAAACCGCGGCGGATGTGCTCCCGGTCGTCGGGTCGCGTCAACCGCAGCTGCACCTCGGTCCCGTCACGCAGCGTGACATGCTCAAGGTAGTCGTGGTCGTAGCGACGCGCAGACACCCGGCCAGCATACCAGCTTCGCCGACTCTGCCCTACTTGCCAGCGCTTGCGCGTGTACTCGTGTAGTTCCAGCCTCGAAGCACAAGGCTTTCGTTGGGGTGGTCGCCTTCGATCACGTCGTCTCCACGATGAAGCTGTGCCAGCACCGTCTTACGCGAACGGCTCGAGCGATTGGGGTACGAACCGTGAAGCGTAAAGTAGTGAAAGAAGACGACGTCACCGGCTTTCGCTTCAACCGCCATCGCCTCTTCGATCGGATACTCGTCGAGGAGCGCACACGGCACTTCGCCTGAACTGTCGGGCACACGCCCTAAGCGATGCGAGCCTGGGACCACGCGAAGACAACCCATCTCATCGTCGGCATCCGAGACGTGAATAATGGCCGCGAGCATCGAGTCATTCTGCGCGGGGAAGTAGGTCCAGTCCTGGTGCATCGGAAAGGGCGAACCGGCCTTAGGCGGTTTGAAAAAGAGCTTACTGTGGTGAAGGACGACGTCATCACCGAGCAACGCCGCCGCACAGTCCACGAAGCGCTCGCTCAGTAGCGCACGCAACCACGTCGCCGAGTACTGCTGCACGTTGTGCGTATGGACGATGGTATGCGCTGCGCCGTCCGAAATGCGCTCTCGCTCCTTGCCGCGCCAGGTCGCGTCGATCGGCTCACCGGAGTCCTTAAGTTGCGCAACGATGCGGTCGAAGTCCGCTTCGAGGTCGCGCAGCCAATGCGCGTCGAACACGCCCCGAACATGGACAAAGCCTCGTCGCTCAAACTCTTCCCGAAGCGCAGCGGGGTCGATCATCCCGAAGCACTAGCAGCTCAACCAATTCTGAGCCAGGCTGTGGCCCATGAAATCGTTACCCACCCAGTTTTGGAGCGACG
The DNA here is from genome assembly GCA_964487255.1 of uncultured Polyangiales bacterium. Taxonomy (GTDB): domain Bacteria; phylum Myxococcota_A; class Polyangia; order Polyangiales; family CAZAQV01; genus CAZAQV01. The sequence continues at coordinate 87,563 of CAZAQV010000013.1, forward strand.
GGCTCAAACTCGACGCGAATTTCTATCAAGACGAAGGCTCGCTCAGCGATGATGCACCGGTCGTGATCGGTTGCTCCGGGTACACGGGCCTGATGAACATCCACCCCGAACGCTTCGCCCGCGCGCTCACACCCCGCGGCTACTTGTGCTTTGGCTTTGACTACCGAGGTTTTGGCAGGAGCGAAGGCCCCCCCCGCCACGTGACCACCGAGGCGCAGGCGCGCGACATCACGCATGCGCTTGACTTCGTTCGCCAGCACGAACTCGCGAAAGGACGCCGCGTGTTCGTCATCGGCTGGGGTATGGCCGGCGGTCTCATTCTGGAAGCCACTCGGACGTGTGAGCCGCCCGCAGGCCTGATCGCGATGAACGGCTTTTACGATGCCATGCGCGTACAGCGCGCCGTGCGCGGCGAGGACGGGTTCAAGACATTCTGGGCGAACTATCAACAGGAGCGTGCATCGCGCACGGCCGAGTCCAAACCCGACCTGGCCGACCCCTACGCGGTCTACCCGCTCGACCCCATCACCGAAGAGTACGTCGACAACGTGCTGCGCAAGACCGACGGCTTTAGTGGTGCGGTCAACTTCGGTTTTGGCGAATCCCTCTTGCGCTTTTGCCCCGAACGACACCTCGACCATTTGGAACAAACGCCGCTGCTCATCGCACACGGCGCCGAAAACGCGCTCCATCCGCCTATCGAAGCACGCACGCTCCACAAAAAGTATCCGGGACCAAGTGAACTACTCTTGCTTGAGGACGCCGGGCACACCGAGTGGATGCTCGACGACAATCCCATCTTCAAGCGCCTGATGGAACGCGTCGCAACCTGGATCCAAAAGGCCTAGCGTTGAACCTCAAGGGCGCGATCGACCTCCACGTGCACGCCGCGCCGAGCTTGTTCCCGCGCTGGGGCGACGGCTGGGCCCTTGCACGCGTTGCGCGCGACGCTGGCATGGCCGGTGTGGTCATCAAGTTCCATCACGGCAGCAGTACCGAACTGGCGTCGGCACTCGACGGTCGCGTCAAAGGCCTGCGGGTGTTTGGTGGCTTGGTGCTTAACTACTTTGTCGGCGGACTCAATCCGTACGCGGTCGAAGCAGCGGTTGCGCTGGGCGCGCGACTCGTCTGGCTGCCAACCCTGCACGCAAGCGAGCACGGGCACAAGGTCGGCGCGCTCGGCGGGTTTGGCTTTCAAGCGTCGCAGGCCAAGCGCAGCGTTTCCGAAGGCATCTCCATCGTCGACGAGCGGGGCAAGTTAAAGGGCGAGCTCGTCGAGATATTGTCTTTGCTGAGCAGCACCGAGGTTGTGCTCGCGACGGGTCACGTTTCGTCAACCGAGATTCGCGCCTTGCTCTCACACATCGACGCACACCAGCTCTCACTCAAGGTGCTCGTCAACCATTGCTTCTTTCATGCGCCCAATCTCTCCGTCGAGGACATCCACGACATGGTTCGACCCTACGTTTGGTTCGAGGTCGCCGACCTATCGACATCTGCGCTGGTGCGCGCGACCGAGCCAAGCACAGTCGCCCATGCCATCGGCTCGGTGCCTGATGCGCAGTGGGTCCTGGTCAGTGACTCAGGCCAGCGCGACAACGTCCCTAGCCCCAAAGCGCTAATGCGTCATGCCCAAGCGCTGACGGCGGCCGGGGTCAACATCGCCCGTGTGCGCGCGATGCTCATCGATGCACCACACAGCCTCTTGGGCCTCGATGTGGAGGGCGCCACACGATGAGCGGCCCTTGGGCAATGCTGCTCGACGCCGCGTGGATGGCTCTTTTGCTCCTCGTTGGTCAACTGCTTCGAACCCACCTTCGGGTCTTTCAGTTCTTGTACTTACCATCGGCAGTCACCGCCGGACTGCTCGGCCTTGTACTGGGACCCCAAGTGCTCGGCTGGATCCCTTTTTCAGACGACATCGCGAGCTACGCCTGGCTATTGGTGGTCTTACTGTTTGCATCTTTTCCATTCTCGACCCCGCCGGTGCGCTCTCCGCGCGACATCATGCGGCGCGCCGGCCCCACGTTCTTTTTCAACATGAGCGCCGAGGTCGGCCTTTTTTCGGCAGCGCTCGTGCTTGGCGGCATTGCCGTTCCTCTGTTCTTTCCCAGCGTCGAAGCCTCATTTCCGTTGCTGCTTCCCGCAGGGTTTGTGGGCGGCCACGCGTACGCAGCTTCAATCGGCGGCACCTTGCAGCGTTACGCAGGTTTCGAGTCCGCGATCGCGGTGGGCTACACTTTCGCCACCATCGGCATCATCAGCTCGATCGTGATCGGCGTGCCGCTCATCCGCTGGGCGATGCGCAAGGAATACACGAGCTCCGCGGTGCGCATGGAGGACCTGCCCGAGCACATGCGCACGGGCCGCGTCGCGCGAGATGTCCAACTTTCGCTCGGCCGCGCCACCATCTCGAGTAGCTCGATGGACCCACTCGCGCTTCACCTCGCGGTTATCGCGGTCACCGCGCTCGCCGGCGTGTACAGCACGCAGGGCATCCAGGCGCTGACAGAAAATGCGTTTGGCTTCTCCGTCTATTTACCCGAAGTGGCAACCGCGATGGTGGCCGGCCTGCTGGTCCGCTTTGTTCTTGCACGCCTTGGCTTTGGCGAAGACCAAATCGATGCCGATGTCGTCAACCGTATCGGCGGCACTGTCACGGACTGGCTGGTCGGCTTCGGCATCGCCGCCATCAAACTCTCCGTCGTCGCGCACTACCTGCCCGCGGTCGCCCTCATGGTCTTGATCGGCTTTTGTACGACGCTCGCGTACGTCCTGTTGCTATCGCGACGCTTCTTCGATGAAAACTGGTTTGAACGGGGCATATTTGTCTTCGGCTGGTGTACCGGCGTGGTCGCCATGGGCATCACGTTGCTACGCATCGCGGACCCCGACCACCGCTCGGGCACGCTCGAGGCATATGGGCTGGCGTACGTACTTATCGCACCGCTCGAACTGGTGATGATCTCCGCGGTCCCTGTTTTCGTGGGTCAAGGCTATTACTGGGAGACGACCCTGACACTGGTTTCTGCTTTTGCGGTCTTGCTTACGGCAGGCCTACGCGTCGCACAGCGACGCAAACTAGGTCTCGAAGCGAAAGGATAAACGTGCGCATCACAACGGCATCACTCACGCTCATGGTCCTTTCATGTGCCGCGACCACCCGCGCCCAGTTTGAAGCGGCGGTGTTAGAGTTCGAACCGGCATTGGGGAAGAAGTCGCAAAACATCGAGCGCCTCGAGCAGGACGTACGCCAAGCTTTTGAGCACGGGGCAAAGCTCGTGGTGACGCCCGAGATGGCAACGACCGGTTACCACTTCTCGCAGCGTGCCGAGATCGCCGACCTGGTCGAGACGATACCCGGACCGACGACCGAGCGCCTCCAGCGCATCGCCAGACACTTCGACGGTTACGTGGTGGTCAGCCTTCCCGAACGAGACGCACGCACCGACCTTTATTACATTGCGGCGGCTGTGGTGGGACCCGACGGTGTGCTCGGCAAATACCGCAAGAGTCACCTCTGGCAGCAAGAAGAGTTTTGGGCGGCGCGCGGCAACCTCGGCTTACCGGTTTTCGACACACCGCTCGGGCGCATCGGGATTCTCATTTGCATGGATATTGTCTTTGCTGAGACGTCGAGCGTCATCGCTGCCCAGGGCGCTGACATCCTCGTGGTGCCAACCAACTCGAGCGCGCAAACGGTCTCACTCATGCAGGGCATCGCAGCCCTCAACCGCTTGCACGTCGTCGGTGCCAACCGGGCCGGCACCGAAAAGAGTTTCCATATGCCGGGCGCGAGTGGCATTTGGGGCCCGGACGGACGGGTCATCGCGCGCAGCAACGCCACCGACCGCGTCGCCGGCAACACGCGCTTTGTGTACGGCAAGGTTTCCAAGCGTACACGGGCGAAACGCCGTCGTGTCTCTCCCGGTATGCGCGTGCTCGCAAGCTATGCGCCGATGAACCCAGACCGCACCCGCGAGGCCGACTGGGGCGTCGTCGACCTGCGCGCGGTTCAGATGGCGCCGTCCACGGTGCCCACCGACAACGCCACCCAAATCGACAAGCAGCTCGCTCGTATTGCCAGGAGCCGCCGCCGAAACAGCGCGCCCGCGCTCGTGGTCTTTCCCGAACTCGCCCTTAGCGGCCCGGTCACCGCACGCAACGCTGCCGAGCGCGCCACCCGAGCAGCCGAGTTGCTCCCCAGCATTGAGGCGAGCGCAAAAAAGCACCGCCTGGCGGTACTCGTCGGGACCCTCGAACGCAGCGGCAGCACCGATGGCGGCGGCAAAGGCGCCGCTTACGCAAATGCCGCGGTACTCATCGATGCCCGCGGCAAACAACTCGGCATCCACCGCAAGACGCTGCCTGGACCGCGCGACCGGCACTGGCTTCGACCAGGCGCGCAGGCCAGCGTCTTCACCCTGCCCGGCGTGGGACGCGTCGGCGTTTTGATCGGCGAGGAAGCGCGCAGCCCACTGCTGGCCGCGACCATGGGCGTGCGCCGCGTCGACGTGGTCGCCGTCTGCGAGAGCCTCAGTCCAGACGAAACGTCGGCGCTCGACGTCGACCCTGGGATCAGCAAAAACGACTACCCAGCAAACGCCGACGTGCGCTGGGATGCGCTGGCGCGTTTCTCACAAGCCACCACCGTCGTCGCCAACTGGTCCGGCGAGCCTTTTTTTGGCGCGAGCGGCATTTACGGCATCGATCCGATCTACGGACTCGACAAAACGAACACAGCGACCGGTCACGCACCGGCCGTGGTTAGCGAGCGCGTCGACCTTCGCAAGCGCAAAACCTGGTGGTTCAACCAGCAACACTTGATTACCTTGCGCCGACCCGAACTCTACACGCCGCTCTTTTTGCACTAGGCAAAGTCAGTGGGGAGCGGACAGCACACGGGTCTCGGACTCGTGTACCCTAGCCGGCTTCGCAGCGTCGAGGTCTGCGATACTGGGCGCAAGGTCATTGGCCGACACCGTGCCGCGTCGGGAGAATCGGTTGACCAGCTTTTGAGGTAAGCGGCGACGGACGGCCTGTCCGATGCGTGATTCGGTACGTCGCACCCAACTCGCCATGCGCTCGACCTGAAGTCCGCGCACCACTTTTTCGAGCGGCGGATAAAAGAACGTAAAGCCAAAGCCCGCCCCGACCGGTCCCGCCAACGAAAAACCACCGCCCACGCCGAGATATGCAGCACGATCCGCGTAATGACCAAGCCCCAAGGCACCGATGGCGCCGAGCGGACCACTGGTGATGTTCTTGAGTAGCCCAACGTTTTGAAGGCCGACCGTCACGCCATAAGCGCGGTCCGCGATGTAGCCGCTCACGAACGGCAGCTGCGCGGACTTCATGGTGCCCGCCGCATCATCGACCGCGAACCCAAACACCGGCGTATGCACGCCGCGCATGCGATAGAGTTTCCCGCTGAGGGGCGCGTTCGCGTCTGCAAGATGACCCGACCAGTACTTTCCGACGTAGGAGAAATTGATCAACGGAGTCTCGCCAAGCTTGATCCACGGGACGAGCAAGGTAAGCCCCCCCGCAACCTCAAGACTCGTGCGACTGAGCGTTTCACTGCCGAGAAAGTAGATAACTCCCGATCCCATCCGTTGCAGACCCGCCCGTTGCAGACCATATCCGGCGCGATCCACCACCGAACCTACCGTCTCAACACCGGCTCGGGTGGCGCGCCCGGCTCCCCGCGCGACGCTCGCGCCAAGCCCCGCGTGCATCGACCAGCCCAGCGTGGGCATCGATTCACCGCCTTGAGCCACCGCTTCGACGTGTGCCGCCCCAGTCACACCCTGCTCAATGGCCGACCCGAGCGTCGTCCACGCGACAACCCCCGCAAGCAGGAGGGAACACAAGCTCAAGCGCTCGAACACCCTTGCCTCTCAAGCAACGGTCGTGCCGGACACTCAAGCTTGTTATTGTTCAATAAATCACGCAAAAACGACGCACGCCAGCTCCTAATCGGCGGCAGCAGTAGTCGCTCGGGGGCCGCAGGGTCCCAGCAGCAGCCGATCGCCATCGGAAGCCTTGACGCCGCAACATGGAGCAAAGACGTTAGCGGGCGCAACCATGAACGAAGCGCAAGCATACGCTGGGGAGCGTGCTTTCATCGAGCGCACGCTCGACGCGCGCGTGCCCTCGTTCGAGCACGTGCAGACGCTCTGGAGCGGCTACGGACAGATCGTTCGCGCCAGGCTTGAAGACGGCCGATCGATGATCATCAAGAGTGTTCATCCGCCATCACGGGCGCAGCATCCACGCGGCTGGTCGACCAACGCATCGCATGCCCGCAAGCTTCGTTCATACGAGGTGGAGTGCGCGTTCTATGAGAAGTTTGAGAGCCGAGCACGACCGAAGAGCCGAACAGCACGCTGCTATGCACTTGAGCGCACTGACCACGGCTGGTTCATCGCCCTGGAGGACCTCGACGCGGCCGGTTATGACGGCCGGCGAGAGCGAGCGACCGAGCCCGAACGCATGCAGTGCCTCAAGTGGCTGGCGGGCTTTCACGCCACCTTCATGGCGGTGCAACCCGAAGGGCTGTGGCCCATCGGGACGTACTGGCACCTGGGCACGCGACAAGAGGAGCTCGCAGCGCTCGACGACCGGCCGCTTCGGGAAGCTGCGCCGTTACTCGATGCAGCACTGAGCCGCTGCGAGCACCAAACCTTGGTGCATGGCGACGCGAAAATCGCCAACTTCTGTTTTTCAAAGTCCGCCGTCGCGGCCGTCGATTTTCAGTACGTGGGTGGTGGCTGTGGAATCAAAGACGTCGCCTACTTTTTGAGCAGTTGCCTCAGCGACGAGCAGTGCGCGCGACTCGCGCCCGCACACCTGGATGCCTACTTCGAGGAGCTTCAGCTCCGTCTCCCGCCGGACATCAACGGGCGAGCGGTCGAGGACGAGTGGCGCGCGCTCTACCCCGCCGCGTGGGCCGACTTTCATCGCTTCTTGGCAGGCTGGGCTCCGGGTCACTGGAAAATCCACGACTACACGCGCGCCATGACCGAGCGTGCGCTGCTGGAGCTCAGGTAACGAGTACGAACACGAGCGTCGCCAGAAGGATCAGCGCCACAACCAGCCCGAAGCCAAACAGGATGCGCACGTTCCGTGGCAGGAGCCGAAAGGTGGAGAGCGGGTTGGGTTTAGATTGGTTCACTTCGCCCACAGGCAACGCGCCGTCGAATGCAGCTTTCATCATCACCGCGTCTTCGAATCGATCATCGGCTTTCTTCGAAAGCGCTTTGTGAATGAGCGCGTCAATGTGTGGAGGGATTTGTAGGTCGGGACGAACTTCCGTGAGCGCTGGAACGGGCGCTAAAAAGTGCATCTTGAAAAGTTCGGTCCGGTTCTTCGAAACGAAAGGGCGGCGGCCTGTCAGTAGCTCGAAAAGCAAAATCCCGAGCGCATAGACGTCGGTTCGGGCATCGAGTTTTGCGCCCGAGGCTTGCTCCGGCGACATGTACCCGGGCGTTCCGAAAATTTCGCCCTGTGCGGTCAGCGTATGCTCGTCGCTCCACTTTTCCTTGTCGAAAAACTTCGCAAGACCAAAGTCGAGCATCCAGGCGTGCTCACTTCCCTGTTCATCGACCGTAATCAGGATGTTTGGCGACTTGAGGTCGCGATGAATGATGCCTTGCTTGTGTGCGAAGGCGACGGCATCGAGCACCTGCGCGGCCAGCCGCAGCGCTCGCTGCGTATCGAGCGGCGCCTCCGTGCGCAGGATGCTCATGAGCGTCTGCCCTTGAAGGAAATCGAGTACCAGATATGGCGCCCGACCGTGCACGCCAAACCCGAGCGTCGGCACGATGTGCGGATGCGTGAGCGCCCACAAAGCCCGCGCTTCTCTTTCAAAACGTAAACGCACGTCTTCTTCTTCGCCGACGTCGGCGTGCAACATCTTGAGTGCGACGAACTTCTTGGTGTTCGGGTCCCAAGCACGATAGACGCTCCCCGAAGCGCCCATGCCCAGGGGTTCGACGACCTCGTAGCGGCCGTCGATGAGCGTGCCCTTCTCAAGGTCGTGCGTCAGGTCCGAAAGCATAGCCCCGATGCTATCATGCTCTACTGCAGCGCAAAGTATGCAGCTGCAGCAAGTGCGACGATCGCGAGCACCGATACCGCGACAAGGGGCCCCTTGCTGCGTTCTTTGTCGTCATCCTTTTGCTGAAATACAGGCAGCGCAAGCAGCGCTTGCAGCATTTCTCCAGCGTCAGCGAAGCGTTCTTCGGGCTGCTTGGACATGGCCTTTTGCACCAACGCTTCGACTTCGGGCATGGGGCGAATCTCCGGCATGCTCTCGCGAAAGGCGGGGACCGGATCCAAAAGATGCTGTCGCAGCAGATCGCTCGGCTCGCCAATAAACGGCCGCTGACCCGTCATCATTTCGTAGATGAGGATCCCCAACGCATAGACATCGGTGCGCGCATCGACTTCGCCCCCAACCCCTTGCTCGGGTGCCATGTAGCCCGGTGTTCCGATCACCGCACCTGTCTTGGTCAGAACTGCGCCGCTCTCCCCTTCGCCTGCGAGAAACTTGGCCAGCCCAAAATCGAGCACACGTACATGGTACTGACCGTCCGGCAGCCCCTGGAGAAAAATATTGCTTGGCTTGAGGTCGCGGTGAATCAGCTTCTGGCTATGGGCAAAGGCCACGGCTTCAAGCATCTGCTTTGCGATGGCCATCGCGCGTCCAGGTCGCAACGCTCCTTTGGTTTTGAGCAGCTCCCCAAGGGTTTTTCCCTCGACCAACTCCATCGCCAAAAACGGCCCGTGCTCGGAGATACCGTAGTCAGTCACCGTGATAATGTGTGGATGAGAGAGGGCGGCGAGCGCGGTCGCTTCGCGCTCAAAGCGCTTACGAAGCAGATCGTTTTCTGCGTATTCGCTCTGCAGAAGCTTCACCGCGACCTGGCGCTTGAGCTTGAGGTGTTCCGCTCGGTACACCACACCCACGCCACCCAGCCCAAGCACGTCGAGCAGACGGTAGCGGCCCTCGAGCACCGTACCGATGAGCGGGTCGTTTGGGGTCTGAGCCATGGCCGCCGCTTTTGCTGGCGAAGCTTGATTCTCCGGGTCCATGATGGCCGACCCAAGATACCACGCTGAAGCAAATCACGGCGACTCCCAGATGTTGTCTACGATTCTTCGAGATCGGCCAAAAGCTGAGCATATCCGCGCTTTGTGGCCGCATCGAGACCGGGCTTGTGCAGCGCCGCCTGCACCGCGGCGGTGGCCTCAGTGCCGTAAATTGAGCGGATCGCAGCACCCGCCGAAGCACGCGAAGAGCGCACTTTCATCAGCGCGAGGAGCGTCCCGAGCATGGCTCGGTCGCCGCGAACGTCCGGCTGAATCTCGGCCGCTGTCTTGAACGACTCGATCGCATCGCTGCGCCATCCGCGCGCCGCATACGCGCGGCCCAAAAGCACGAAGGCACGGCCATCCTTCGAACGCAGGCCCAGACGTCGAAGTGGCTCGTCCGAACGCTGATTCACCCGGTGCCCGCGATCGAGTGCCTGCTTGAGTTGAGTCAAGAGCTTGGGAGCCGGCTTCTTCCACGGATCGGGGGGTAAGTCGGCGGCCTCCGTGTCGGAGACGCCCGGTTCTTCGGCGGGGGGGGTGGGCTTTGACTTTGCGCGCGAGCCGACGTCCGGGACGGCGTTTTGACGCGTTGCTTTGCCCTCTTCCGGAGCGTCCACAGACAGCGACGGCTGCGCCTCGTCGCTGGCAGGCTCTCCTGCGAAAAAGACAAAGAGCAGCGCAGCGAGCAATAGAAAAGCGGCGCCCACGCCAAACATCAGTTTGGGGCTCACTCGAACCGGCGTAGCGCCCGACTTTTTGCGCTTCGTCGGCGCCAGTTGCTGAGACAGCGAGGCGATGGGGGTACGCGGAACCTTTTTGAGCGCCGCCAACATGGCAGCCCCGTTTGCGAAGCGATCGCCGGGGTCCTTGGCGGTCGCTTTTTGCACGAACGCATCGATTTCGCGAAGGCTGCCAAGCTCCGGCCGGCGCGATTCGATCAAGGGAACTGGCTCGAGTAACGACTGTCGCAAAAGGTCGCTCACTTCGCCCTCGAAGGGACGCTCACCCGTCAGCATCTCGAACAGCATCACGCCGACTGCATACACGTCGGTACGCGCGTCGGTCTCACCCCCGACGCTTTGCTCCGGCGCCATATACGCCGGCGTGCCCATCACAGCGCCCGTCCTGGTGAGAACCACGCTACTGTTGGAACTGCCTTCTGCTTCGAGAAACTTTGCCAGTCCGAAGTCGAGCACCCGAATATGGTCGCCTTTGCCCTCGACGTCTTGCACCGCAAGATTGGCTGGTTTGAGGTCGCGGTGGATAAGTCCCTGGCCGTGCGCATAAGCAAGCGCTTGGAGCAGCTGCTCGACGATGTTGAGCGCGCGAATCGGCGTTAGCCGCTGCTCACGGTCGAGACAGTCTCGCAGCGTCTCGCCCTCGACGAACTCCATCACCAGGAAAGGCGCTTGCTCCGAAATGCCGTAGTCTGTCACCGACACGATGTGTGGGTGGGACATGGCTGCAAGGGTCTTTGCCTCTCGCTCGAAACGGCGCTTGAGGAGCTCGTTGGAGGCAAGGTCCGCCTGCAAGACTTTGACCGCCACAGAACGCCCAAGCTTCAAATGCTCGGCCAAATAGACGACCCCCATCCCGCCCTCGCCCAGCACCGCGTCCAGACGGTAACGCCCCTCGAGCACACTGCCGAGCATCGCGTTGTGCGGCACTTCGCTTTCCAGCTCCGTGCTGGCCATCGGTCGCTGCCATCGAGTTTGCATGACGAACTCAACGATAACACGCAGGACGACCTAACTACGAGCCACACGCTGCGTGCGCCGGCGCTGTGGACGATCGTACGCAAATGTATGCATCATTGAAACATGGGCGGAAATCCCTTTCCGCCAAAGCCCTCTACCCCCGATTACAGCCGAGACCGGCCTGATGCCTTCCGATCACCGTAGCGCAGCTACTGAGCGAACTGACGGAAGAACGCCCACGCGGCCGTGGTGCCAAAGTCGGGCCATACGTGGTCGCCGGGGTGCACGCAGTAGTTTTGCGGCGCATCGGCTGCACACCCTTGGTAGGCGACACAGGGTGACGGGTCGGTTGCGCTCGACTCCGACGAACAACCTGCCGCCCCTAAGAAGTGGTCGCGAAAGGCCGTCCCGCGCGTGTCGAGTTCCATCTGCCCCATCGTGACCCACGCGGCCGGCGCTTGAACGCAGTCGTCGGGGTCGAAGTAGATGACGGAGCCACCAGCAGCAATCGCGCGAATGTAGGCGCGTCGACAACCGAGTACCCCAGAAAACGAGCCGCCGCCGCTAAAGCCCATACTGAAAATGGCGCGTCGATCGATGCAGAGTTTGTTGGACAGGTCTTCGACGATAGCATCGAAATAGCCAAGTTCTTCCTCGATACGAGCCGGCCAAGTGGAGCGATCAGCCCCGTAGTCTCGCCAGTTTCCCTCGATGGCCTCAGCGATGACGAGAATGGCATCGTTTTCGACTTCGCCGCGAATGTTGCGGTCGTTGGTGCCATCGGTGCTGTTCCAGTAGTTGACACTGCCACCGTTGCCATGAAGCGCGAAGAGCAAAGGCGTGGGCTTGTCGGGCGCGTGGTTGGCAGGCAGGTAGAGCAAGTACCTGCGTTCGCGACCTTCGTGCGTGAACGTGACCTCTCCATTGCTGGCGCCCGCGGCCTGCCCGCAACCCGAAGTGCCGACGATCCGCGCATCGCGATCGGCGTCGGCTACCGATGCGTCGCGACCCGCATCGCTGGTGTCTTGTGCGTCCGGGGCCGCACTGTCCATGGTCCCGACCCGCGCATCGGGCACGCGAGCATCGACCGTGGCGTCAGGGGTACCCAAATCGAACTCGCCATTGCCAGTGCAAGCGCTCACGAACACCACCCCATAAACCAAGCCAGCCAACAGGCGCATAGACGAAGCCTAGCATACACAGCTGCTGGAATTTGTGTCGTCGCCGCAAGGGGGCCATAGTCCTGAACATGCTCCGCGCCACCATCAGCAGCATGCTCTTCGTTCTTGCTTTGCTCGCGCCGTCGGCGGCTTCGGCCTGCAGTTGCGTGGGACGCACTCCTCATGCATTTGGAGAGAACGGTCGCATCCCAGCCAACGCCGAAGGTGTGTTTCTCAACCTGCCGGTACGCGGCGACTTTCGCGTGGAAGCGGAACTGGTGAGGGATGGACAAACGCAGGCCTGTCGGAGTGACCTTCAGAACGCGTCACTTGAGGATCTTCGCTTGCTCAACCTTCGCTGCTCTTTGCGCGGCGCGCAGACATTACGCGTGAAGATTTCAACGCACGGAGAGACCTTGCACGTCAGTCAATTTTCGGTCACCGACGAAGCACCCGTGCCCACCGACTGGGGCAGCATCTCCGTGCGCGATACGGCAAACATGAAGGTTCGCGTGGCACAGACCAAGACGTGTCAGGAGGTCGTCGGCGCGAGCGGCAGCACGCTACGTTTTTCGTGGAGCAAGGCCGCCGCGCCCTGGGCCGATGTCGCGCTGGTCGTACCCGAAGTGGACGGACAAGCCTTCGCAAGCCAGAGCCATCACTTGTGCGACGGTCACCTCGCGCACCTTTCTCCTGCGAAAGTTGCACATGAGCACCTGTTCGCCACCGAACTGGCGATGGAGCAGCAAAAAGGCGCGACCAAAAAGCGCACGGTGAGTGCGCGGGTATTGCTGGCCGGACGCGCACCCGTGCGCTTGCCCGAACTCTCGGTGACCCTACCCGCCCGGCTATCCGGCAAGCCTGTCGCTTCGAACAGGGCACCGTCCACCCGCGGCGCAGATAGCGCTGCCATCAAGCGGGTGAGCACCATTATCGACCGTTGCCGTGGCAAAGAAGGCGGCGAGGTTGTGGCGAAGATCAAAGTCTCCGGGTTGACCGGCCAGGTGCTCTCGACTCAGGTACGCGCGCCCACGACAAAAATCTCTGCTTGCGTCCGCAAGCGCACCCAAGCACAAAAGTTCGAAGCGCGGGGCGGCGGCAAGGACTACGAGTTCGAAATCAGCCGGTAGCTTTCCCACCCTTTGCTCCGATCCTAGTGCTCTGACCGGGAGATTGTGAGCCTGGATCGCACAGCAGCGGAGTGAAATCGTAGGAGAGAAAACGATGGACGTGCAGAGTACATTCGAGTTTGAACGACAACCGAGTTCGCTTTGCTGCGAAGCGACACGGATCAGAACCTCCTGGTCAGAGCACTAGCTTTCGTCCGACCTGCTTACTCCCTGTTGCCCTTGCGGATGGCGGGAAGTCCGCGCTCGTCTTGCCGATCGCCGCGCTGAGGCGCGGTGAGAAAACCTGCGATCGCATCCCAACACGCATCGAATGCTTCGTCGTCAAAGCCGTTGGCCGAGGGAAGCCAATCGATGTTCATCGCGCGCTCCTTCGACGGATAGTGCCCCACCACGTCCAAGTGATCAGCGGACACGGCGTAGATGACCTCACCCCAAATTTGTGCTCGCGAAGGCACGATGCCGTCGTTGTCTTTGGTACCTGGCACGTGGCCCAAGAAGCGCTCCAGCGCTTGAGCCTGCGTGGGCCGCAAGTCGGGTGGTGGATCGGCACGCCCGGCCAGAAAGTAAAGCGCCGTAAACAGGCCATGCAGCGCCTGTGCGTAAACATCGCGACCAATTTGCCACGCGCCGTTCACCCCGGGCGGTTTCGATTCGGTCACGACGCAACCATAGCGAACGGCCTCGGGGTCAGCCGTCGCCGCGTTGAGCATGTCGACGCTGGCGGGCGTGAGTTGGAAAATGAGCGCCTGATCAGACGCAACGTCATCCAGGAGCTTGCGGATCTCATCGCGTCTTTCCTGCGTGAAGTCCGAGAGAAGCTGCGCATAGATTTCGTCCATCGTCGTGCGCTCAAGACCGATCACATTGTCCGCTTTGATCATCAGCTCGCCCAGCGCCAAAACCGCACGGATGGGAAGGTGACCGTACTGGAGCAAGAGCGCCATGGACGTCGCGAACAGTCGAAGCAAAGGCTTGCCCGCGGCGCCCGCAAAGAACGACGCCAGGGGCGTACCGAGGTGTGGGGTTGAAATCGACACCACGGCATCCACCCGATCGAGCACCCGTCTTTGCGAACGCTCGGAGGGCAGTGATGCCGTAGGCGCCAAGACCAAGCGCGCGTCTAGCCCGCCCGTCGAGTGACCCACGATGTGCACGGGACCATCTGTCGACTCGATAACGTCAGAGACCTTCTCCAGCACAGCAGCCGCGCGATACCGTACCGAAGCGGTGGGTAAACTCGAAACTTCAAAGACCTTCACGTGATGACCACGGGCCTCAAACGAGCGCCCCAAGGCCTCTCGCACACCCGCAAAATACCGCAGGTCACCCAACGCTTCGAAGCCAAAGAAACCTGGAACGAGTACAACCGCGTGCGTCGTCATGCACTCGTAGTCATATCACAGCAGAACACCGAAACGACAACACGTGAGGGCTTGCGCAAACGCGAGGGTCGTGCACATTCAGAGCGATGAAAACCGGTCATGACGTACAGGCCTTTCGCGAAAGCTACCGCGAAACGGAGTTGCGACCGGGTTACAACGGCTGGCTGCATTTTTCGTTCACGTCGATCGGCGCTCTCAGTGCGATCAGTTTCGCCATCACGCGTGTCGACGCGCCGACGGCAGTGGAGTGGCTGACCGTTCCGGCCACCTTCTTTCTGGCCAACGCAGTGGAGTACTTTGGTCACCGCGGCCCCATGCACAAACCCAAACGCCTGCTGCGCATCTTGTACCTTCGCCACTCACTGCAGCACCATCGCTACTTCACACACGATCACATGGGCTACCAAAACTCGCGCGACTTTCATATGGTCTTGTTTCCGCCCTCGATGCTGCTTTTCTTCTTGGGTGCGATAGCAACGCCGATTGGGCTACTGCTCTTCGTAGCCGCCACACACAACGTCGCATGGCTCTTTGTCGCTACCGCGATGGGCTACTTTCTGACCTACGAGTGGCTACACTTCTCCTATCACCTGCCTTCCACCTCGCGTCTGGCTCGGCTCCCGGCCCTGCGCTGGCTGCAAGCGCACCACGCGAAGCACCACGATTTGGCATCGATGCACCGCGCCAACTTCAACATCACCTTTCCAATCTGCGACGCGCTGTTCGGCACGCTGGCGAGTTCGGTTGAGCATCGGCGTACGCGTTAACCTGCAGGTTGGGTCTTCTTGGCAACCAGCGCGGTGTGTACCCACGCATAGCGAGAGGAACGCTTGCACAGCATGAGAAGGGCAACGGTCATCGGCACACCGATGAAAGCACCCGCGATTCCCCAAAGCCAGCCCCAGAACACGACCGACAGCAGCACGCCAAAAGGTGAGAGTTCGACGAAACGGCTCTGTATTAGAGGGTCCACATAGTTCCCCATCACGACCTGCACACCGCCGATGATTCCCAGCACCAACAAGACCTCCGAGGGGCTGCCGGTCGTCGCCCAAACGAAGAGCGCGGGTGGAATGACCGCGAGGATCGAGCCCAGCGTCGGAATGTAGTTGAGCAGAAAGTTGAGTGCGCCCCACACCAAGAACAGCTCGATGCCGAGCCCCCAGCAACCGAATGCCACCGCCACACCCGTCATCAGACCGACCACGGTCCGGGCAATGAGATACTGACGCACGTTACGGGCGACCTCTTCGGTGGCGTCCGCAAAACCCAAAAGGCTTTCGCTTTCACGAACGCGAGAGGCAAGCCGATCCGCGTCGAGCAGCGCCAGAGTAAAAAAGGCGAGCGCGAGAATAATGCCTACACTCATTTGCACACTGTCGCCCGTCGCATCAAGCGCCTGCGGACCCAGGTTTTCTCCCGAGACCACATCGATGAAGCCTGCAAGCCAGTCGGGAAGCTCTCGTTGTGTCGCCTCTACCGCTTCCTTGAGCCTTGAAAAGGAACTCCCAACCTGTGACAGACAAAGCGCGACAAGACCGACCAACGCGGCGAACACGGCCACCACCCCGATGAAGCAGGCTGCAACGGAGGCCGCACGCCCGATCTTGGTGCGCATTGCGCGGTAGAGCGGATACACCGTCAACACCGCAAGACCGGCGAACGCGACCGGTACGACCACGTCACGCGCTTGAAACAAGGCAACGCAAACGAGGACAAAGGCCATGAGTTCGAGCGAAACAACCGCCTTGGGGAGGAGCCATCGCGGGCCAGGCGCAACGCCAGAAACATCATACGAGGCAGACGAATCGTCGTCGCGGAGCTTGAACATGGCTAGCTCAGTGCTGCAATGCCTATGCCGATTACCACTTACTTCACACAACGGTTTTCCACGCGCAACTGAGGCGTAATGCAACGACTGTACATTCGTGACGCAGCGTTGGACACGCGCTGCGCTCGACAACTTGCGCTGAGCATTCGTTGCTCTAGGAACCCCGAATGCAATCACGCAGCGATTGGCAAGTCATCACTGCGGGCCTGGCTGTTGTGGTCAGTATGGTCTCGTGTGGCGGAAGTTTAGCAATGCCGGACGGGCAGGCTGCACCGCGCGCCAGCTCGTCGACGGGTTGGCGTGCAGCCGATAGCACGAAGACTGCGGACGTGACCAAGTCGCCGTCCGAGTGCGAGTCGAAAATCTATTTTGACCACGGAAAGACCGAACTCGGTGCCGTCGCCAAGTCGCGCATTGTGTCTATCGCCACATGCATCAAGGAGCGAAGAGTCGACACGATCACCCTCGAAGGGCGCACGGACCCACTGGGCAGCCCTGAAGACAATCGTCGTCTCGGGCTCGCACGCGCGCAAGTTGTCAGCGCCGCACTGCGGTCTGAGGGCGTAGCGGATGCGGAGCTCGAGGTTGTGAGCAACGGCGCAAAAAAAGCGGCCACGACGCACATGCGCTGGTCAGAGAACCGCATCGTCAAGGTTGAAGCGCAGGCTCGTCCCAAAAACGCAATGTCGAAGTAGTGGGACTACGCTTGCGTGGAGTCGGCAAACTTCGCCAACTCAACCAGGTGCTTTCGCGCTAGCTTCTGTGCTTCGGTCGTGACGCGCCCGTGCACAGCCGAAACCCACAGGTCCACTGCGCTCGGGTCCGAGAGCTGCAGTTCCATGCCGAGGTTTCTCATTCGCTTGGCGGCATGAGGCGCCGGAAAGAACTTGAGCTTCGTGTGCACGCGCAAGAGCCATTCAACCCAACGGACGTCGGAAATTTCGCCCGCAAACCGCAGCACCATCTCAGTGACGGGCACCAACTCAGCGCGGGTGAGCGTTCCCGAGCTCGCAGCGCGAGCCGTTCGCTCGCTCAGGTTGGCAATAATTTTTTGAGCCTGCTCCATCTCGTTGTTCTCAATCGCTTTAACGAAAAGCGCATTGAGCAACATCATGCCCGTGCCGGTCGCCGTGACCGTGGAGACCTGGTCTTCATCGGTAGCAGGCACAAACGCGCCCGGCGTGATTTCTTGCGCGCCCTTGGCAGGAGGACGGGTCGAAAAAACGATCTCGGAAGAGCCGACGATGATCCGATCGCGGTCCTCCAGCGTTCGCATACCCGCGACGCGACTTCCGTTCACGATCGTGCCGTTGCGGCTTCCATTGTCGATAATCGAAACTGCTCCATCCCGAAGGACGACCGTTGCGTGTCGACGCGACGCCAGACAGTCGAGCACAACCAACTGACAATCGTGTCCTCGCCCGACCACAATTTTCTTTGTCCCAGACAGCGCTAACGCTTTGTCATCGTAGAGGAGCCAACTCATTTGCTACCTCTTTCGATTCTACTCCAAACTGTCAGTCAGACTAAATTTTTTAACCAGACATGTAGGATCGGTACCCGGATACGACGCGCTGAACACACCTTGTGTCCATTTGAGGCGCTTTGTCACGGGTGTGCCAAGTTCGAGACATCGACGAAGCTCTTTTACGCTACAAGATAGGGCGAAAACACTGGATCACGCCTTGCAAGGTTAGTCGGGCATGAACCTCCGCCCCCTCTCTCTCAGCTTGGCCATCTTTCTCATCTCCAGCACGACGTGCTTCTGTGTCGCCGCCGCAGACGAGGGCGCGGCTTCGAAACAACGGATTCGGGTCCATGACGGCTCTTGGATCACGCTGGGCGGAATGATCGTCGAAACCGACGCCGATACCTTTCGCCTCAAGCACGGCAAACACACACTTCTCGTCGAGTTCGACGACTTCGACTTAAAACCCAAAGCGTCAGATCTTCCTGTCGGGCGATTTGTGATCGTCCGCGGTCGGGTCGACAAAGACCTCTTTCACAGCGCCCGAATCGAAGCTGCGACCGTCTTCGATCCATCCGCAAACAAGACCTACACGGCGAGTCCGGTCGATGAAGAGGATGTGCGCAACTTCCGAGCAGTCGACCCTCGACACTTTGTTCTTGAGGGAACGGTCACGAAAGTACACGGCAACTACCTAACCCTCGACACTTCGAACCGACAGCTACGGATCGATACGAGCCAGACGAAGCGACCGGCTTCCGTTCGCCGTGGGACCCACAAGTTCAAGGTCGGCGATAAGGTCACGGTGCGAGGCACGGCAAACTACGACATGTTCGAGAAACGTGAAGTACTCGCAGACTGGGTCCGCAAACTAAAACGGTGATACGATACTCAGTGCGAGCCCAGCGAACGGATTGACCGACACGCGCTCTGAGACGCCTACCGGCTCACCCGCACTGAGTTCAACGTAGTCGCGGCGCGGCGCAAACCGCGCCCCCACGACCAACTCGACACGCAAGGGATCGATTGCCAGCGCAAGACCCAGGGCCACATCCGCATACGCTGCGAGCGCTGAGTCTGCGCGTGCAAGGACTTGTGGCTCGGTTGACGAACCGCTGGCCGACTCCAGTTCGACACCAGCCCCGCCCATCACCAGCAACCAAAATGGGCGCGCAACTTCAAGTAAACCGGCCACTCGCCCCCCCAATCGAAAGACGTCAACTTGAAGTTGTAATCCCGTATGCGAAGAGGTGTTTTGGCCATATGCCCCCAGCAGATCTAGACGGATGGCCGGCGAGGTTCCGAAGCGGAGTCCGACCGAAAGTTCCCCTTCGTGCGTCAAGGTGCCCGTCCCAGGGGCGAGCGCATGGTACGCCACGCGCGCCTCGATGGCAGTCGATGACGCCTCGGGCGGAGTGGGCCCTTGCGGGATATCGCTTTCAAGCAAGCTCAACGTTTCTTCGACGGTCGCGCCAATCTCCTGCCCTTGTAGGATGGCTTCGATCTGCCCCAACGTAGCTTGTCCGACCTGTTCAAGAATGACGTCATCGAAACCGTGTCCCCCAAGTTGGAAAACCCTCCGCGAGACACGATCACGCGAGCCATCGACGACGTAGAGTTCCACCACGTCTTCATCGTGGAGGACAAAGATAGGCAACTCCAACCTTTGCCACTTCCGATCGCGCAACGTCGAGACCAGCAGCGCCTTACGCGTACGCTCGCCACGCAAACGCACGGGTAGCACAGAGAGCAGGTCGCCCAACGTGACCATGAGGTCTGCGCGACGCGCACTGTCGGAGCGCACAACCACCTCGCGCTCCGCGCGAGCCGTCGTCTCGTCAACCTGGTTAGTTGTCGTCTCGTCAGGAACCTGGGCAGAGGTCGTCGAGCACCGACTCGCCCACAGAAAAAGCGCAAGCAGCACGAGTTCGACAGACCGTCTCACAGCGGCCTGACCATCTCACTGACTGCCGGACGACTCAAGCTCCGATATGCGCACCTTGGCCGCGGCGCCGTGGTGCGAGGAAGGATGCTTCTTAACGAGCAGCCTCCAGGTTGCAAGTTCCTCCGGTGCGCGCCCGAGCTGGCGAAGACTTCGCGCCTTGCCCGAGAGCGCTTCGGCACCGAGCGCAGCCGAAGCCCCTGAACTGCGAAGGTAGGCTTCAAACTGCGCCAGAGCACCTCGCGGGTCGCCCAAGCGATCGAGCAGCAGCCGGCCGAGCGACACGTGAACGACGGTGGCTTCTCGAGAAGACGGAAACTCGCGAAGAAGTCGCTCGTAACCCGACTTGGCTTTGGCATACTGCTTTTGGTGGCGCGCTTGGTTTGCGTCGCGAAGCAAGGTGGCGGCATCGACTGCCGGCTCGAGCTGAGCGGCGTCCACAGCACGAACGGGACGCCGTCTGGGACGCTCTCGTCGCGTCGCGGGAGTCACCACCACGCGCTGCAACTCGACCGTTTTGGAGGCATCCTCTTCGACCTCTGCTGGCGCCGTTTCGTGCTCTTCCGCGGAGGGCCCCTGCGCCGGGAAGCTCGGGACCTCGGAGTCGATGGGCGACTTCGACTGCACCCAAAGGTACGTTGCCGCGGTCGCGCCCCCAACCACGAACAACATCGCGGCGGCCGCTGCAACCCAGGGCAGTACACGCGACGTCGCAGCTTGCTCTGCAATGGCCGCTTCGGTAATACGCCGCACGAGCAGACGGTCGTTCGTATCGTCGAGCGGCATTTGCGCAAAGTCTTCTCGCGCATAGAACGCCAACGCGCACGCCTCACATGCCTCAAGGTGTGCATCAAGTTCCGCGCGCTCCTGGGCGCCTTGCGTGCCGCGCTGGGCACGCTCCAAAAGCGCTTCGGGATGTAGATCGGTGCTCACTCGATGAGTTCCTTGTACTTCGGGGTCTTGAGGATAATTTTACGCATTTTTTCCTTCGCCGCACGCACACGGCTGCGCACCGTGTTAACAGGTACACCGAGCTGATCCGCAGTTTCTTCGAGCGACATCCCCAGCACGATTTGTGCGGCAATGGCGTCGCTCTGCTCATCAGGAAGCTCTGCGAGGATCTCTCGAACCAGTTGCTTTCGACGACGTGCGAGCAAAGTTGCAGCCGGAGACGCTCCCTGTTGCTCGCCGACCTCTCGGCCGACCTCGTCATCATCTCGGCGGCGCTTACGCGTCCGTTTGGCGGTACGGATCGCCGTGCGGACAGCGATGCGCGCCGCATACGCGCTCAGCTTGTCGGCCGATTCGATTCGATCGAGCCCTTTGAGAACGCCGATGAGGCTCTCTTGCATCGCGTCCTCTGCGGCGCTGTGCCTTGAGCCCAGGATGCGCTTGCAGATGCCGATCACCCGCGGTGAAACGTACTCGAACACCACTCGCTGGTCTCTCGCCGAGCCTTCGGAGGCGCGACGGATCTGTTCCATCGTGGGCACGCCAGCCGAGGTAGCCGCTCCATCCGCGTCTTGAGCGCTCACGCCAGGAGCATCTCTCCATTTCGCTGTGACGTCCATTTCCCACGATCGCCCCAAGGCGGGCGCCATCATGGGATGCCAGGCTTGCACCAGCAAGGACAAGCTTTGAACGCCTTCTTCCATCGAACACCAAGTGGTTTGCGCGAGAAAAAGTGAGCAAAAAAAAGAGGTCTTTCGAAAAATGCCTTGAATTCGCGGCAATCACAGAAAGCCTAGCGGGCAAGCGACAACGGGAGGTCCCGTTTCTGATAGCGTACCGAGCCCCAGCTCTCCGCTGTTGTTCTCACCCCAGCACACAATGTACTCATCTGTCGCTGCACACAAGAGCTCATCGGAGCTGTCGAGCGCGTCAGCGTGTAGGGGCACGCCATCAAATTCGATCGCAGCAGGAAGCATGCTCACGGCATCCCATGTAAAGCCACTGATCGCTGGACCTGAGCCCCAACAGTACACCACACCTTCGCGAACCCCACAGGTGTGAAGCCGACCGGCCGCGACATCACTCCACTGTCCACCAACCTCGGTCGGTACTTCGCGATCGTCGGTGTCGCCGAGCCCTAAACGGAAGTTCGCGTTGTCTCCCCAACAGAACAGCCCATCGTCATTGGCGATGGCGCACGAATGTCTTTCACCCGATGAGACCTCACGCCAACCGCTGCTGACCATGCGCGGAAGGAGCTCCTGTTGTGCACCCGTGATGCCCAACTGACCACCGCCATTGTCGCCCCAGCAGTACAGCGCACCGGCCTTGATCCCACAGGTGTGATAACGTCCGACCGAGATGTCAGACCACAGGCCCCCGTCGATGAGCGTCGGTGTCCCGCGGTCGTTTGTATCGCCCGTTCCGAGAAGCCCCGTATCGTTCGCGCCCCAGCAGTGCAAGGCTCCCGCCGCGTCGATGGCACAGCTCGAGTTGAAGCCAACCGACAGCGAGACAAAAGGACCGTCGGCGATCTTCTGAGGAACCGTTGCATTCTCAAACGCTCCGTCACCGAGCTGGTTTCGATCATTAAGCCCCCAACAATAGAGTGCACCCTGCGAATCGATCGCGCAGGTATGCTCGTCGCCACCTTCTACATCGACGATAGAAGCATCGGTTTGCACGCGAACACGCGTTTGCGCCGAATCGGTAGTTCCGTCACCGAGCTGTCCAAAGCCATTGTCGCCTCCGCAATAGAGCGTCCCAGCCGAATCTGTGACACAAACGTGATCGTCACCCGTTGTGAAAGCAGCGATCCCGCCGGCACAGGCGGGCACACCACCCTCGGGCACACCGGTCTCCGGATCTGCATCCGCTTGCATGCCGCCATCGCCTTGTCGCTCGGCCACAACGAGTCGAAGGTCGCCACACGAAGATAGCGAGAGAAGACTCAGCAAGCAGGATACGAGCGCAATGCGCACGATCGAAGACTACGACAGGCGAGACAACCTGCAAACCCAGCTCGCTCTCGTTTCGTGTCTGCGCAAGAACAGCGAGGCTCAAGCGCGGTGGACTCTGGATAATGGCTCCAAGCGACACATGGAACACGACGTGCTCTACGGAAGAAGCCCAGAGCTCCGCGTTGCGGCAGATTTTCGATGAATTTCCAACAGGGTGTTTCGCTTGGGCCCTCGGCACAATAGCTGCAACATCATTCAGGCTGAGAGAGGTCGCAGCGTGAGAGTCCAGCTTCAGCACAAGACAGGTTCCGGATTCAGAGATGTTCGCGTCCTTGAGGTCGAGGGCAGTCTCGAGTGGCTTCCATTCCCCCCCGAGACGCACCACAACCTCCTAATCTGGGAAGGCTCCGAGGTGAGCAAGTTACGCCGCAAATGTGAGACGCTACTTCAGAGTCGCATCTCGGAGCTACGCAGGCGGATCATTCGCAGCGAAAAGCGCGACTGCTTCTACGTCCCCGAAATGGAGATTCTCTTGCGGGAAGCAGCCTTTGCGGATCGGAGCTGCCATGAAATCGTGATGTTGCTTCGGGCATTCATCAGCACGGAGGTTGACCGTGTGCTCATGTCAAGCGAGGGTGATCTGTGCCTCGCATTCGAGTGTACGGCGACAGGCTAACCAGCCTGCGCGCAGGGATCGCTTCATCAAGGCCGTAAAAATGCTTGGCGAGGGCCACCGCTTGCCCTCAACTAACGGCTACACGTTTGATGCGCCGCCGGCTGCTCGCGGAAAGGTGGTTGAACTCCGCTTCCCGTGATCAAGGTAGCGGCTTCAGGGTCATCACCCGGCTGTTGAACGCTACCGAGACGGACTGAGGAGACATGCCGTCGTGTGGCCGTTTTCCCTACATGCTCTTGCCCATTGACTCAAAAGTCTGAATAAGGGGTTTCAGGAGCCGTCCATCATGGGATGATGCAATCCATGATAAAGCCAACTTACCTTTCACCACTCAAACGCTCACGCGTGCGCGCGTGGGCGGGGCCAGTCTTCGCCGCCTTGCTCGCGACCGCATCGCTAACGGCTGTCGGCTGCGGCGGCGTCACGTTTCGACACCGCGCAAACGCAGACCTCCGTCTTGTTAGCATTGCGCCTGGAGTTTGGGTCGTTGAAAACTACAACGAGGCCGTCTTTTACGCCGACGGCTATTATTGGACTCATCGCGGGGGGCAATGGTACCGCTCGACGCGCTACGACGGCGGGTGGTCCGTGTTCGTGGCACCACAGGCTGTACTCGATATCGATAACCGCTCGCGCTACGTATACTATCGTGCGCCTCGCGGGGCGCAAACGCGCGCTATCGTGACCGGCAACGCGCCGACGACGACGCCCACAACGGCCACGACCCAGCCGGCCGAGCCTGTGCCCACCAACCCCGCAGGGAAGGTGCCTCCCGGACAGATTCGAAAGCAAGAAGTTCACGACCGCAATGCCCAGCGCAAGGCCGAGCACGACGAGCGAAAAGCTGCGGAGAAGGCCGAGCGGGACCGCCGTAAGGCTGAGCGCGAGGCGCAGCGCAAGGCTGACCAAGCAGCAAAGAAACAAGCGCAAGAAGAAGCCAAAGCTGCGAAAGAGCGTGCCAAGGCTGCCGCTGAAGCTGCACGCAAAGCAGAACAGGAACGTAAGAGAGCCGCTAAGGCACAGGACAAGGCAGCGCGTGAAGCTGCGAAGAAAGCTGCCGAAGAGGCACGCAAGCAAGCGAAGGAAGCCGCAGAGGCCGCACGAAAGGCTGAGCAGGACCGCAAGAAGGCAGAGCTAGAAGCCAAGAAGCGGGAACAAGAACGCAAGAAGGCAGAGGCCAAGGCTGCAAAGGAAGAGGCCGAGCGCAAGAAGGCTGAAGCTAAGGCGGCAAAGGACAAGGCTGAACGCGAGAAGAAGGAAAAGGAAGCCAAGGCTGCAAAGGACAAGGCCGAGCGCGAGAAGAAGGAAAAGGAAGCCAAGGCTGCAAAGGACAAGGCCGAGCGCGAGAAAAAGGAAAAGGAAGCCAAGGCTGCAAAGGACAA
This sequence comes from uncultured Polyangiales bacterium, assembly GCA_964487255.1. Taxonomy (GTDB): domain Bacteria; phylum Myxococcota_A; class Polyangia; order Polyangiales; family CAZAQV01; genus CAZAQV01. Next base: position 112,242 of record CAZAQV010000013.1, read on the forward strand.
GGCCGAGCGCGAAAAAAAAGAAGCCAAAGGCAGCGCCGGTGCCAAAGGCAAGTCTGACAACGACGACGCCGACAAGGGCGGATCAGGCAACAGGGGCAAGAAGAACAAATAGTTCTTCACTTCGTGAACGCCGCGTCCGGCCGGGTCTTACTGCCCGCCGGACGTCTTTTTATTGTGGGACCAGAGCGGACGTAGCGATGTGCCTCAATCGTGGCGCTCACGGAGCACAGAAACGTCAACGCGACCTAAGAATTGGCTTGGATAGCAGTCCCGCATGCTGGCCCGCTTCTTGCTTTTTTTTCGACTATGACAACGCAGGATACAAGACCGTGGGTCGTGGTGGCCGAGGACGACGCAGACACACTTTCGCTACTCACCCGACAGTTTGAAAAACGGGGTTGCAGAGTTACAAGCGCGCGCAGCGGGACCGAGCTCGCGAAGGCGATGACAAGTGCCTTGCTCGATAAGGACAACGCGCGATACCCGGACCTGCTGATTTCAGACGTGAACATGCCGGCCTATTCCGGTCTGGAGGTGCTCCAATCTTTTCGGGATGCGAACTGTGCGATTCCGACGATTATCGTCACCGGTGATCCCGCTCCCCATACACACCGCACTGCGAAGCGCCTCGGGGCCATCTTGATGCCCAAGCCCCTCGTCATGACGTCCCTGCTTGAACACGCCGACCGCATGCTCGGCGCTGGACAAAAGAGCACGAAACAGGCGCAACAGCTCGCATAACGACAGACCACCTGGCATCGCCTATATTCGGCCCGATGAAATGGCTGCTGCGTGGACTGATCGGCACGGTCTTCATCTTGGCGCTGCTAGCAGCAGGCATCTGGATGCTTACGCGAGAACGGGTCGGGACGTCAGCTCAAGGGGAGCGTCTGACGCGCATGCAGAACTCGGCACAATGGAAGAACGGCCAGTTTACGAACCCGCTCAAGCGGGTCGACGGACCCTTCGCGAGAATGATGCGTGACTTCTTCTTCGGTGGCTCGGCCGACCGAGTTCCGGATGAGCCTATCGATCCCATTCGTCGCAAGCGCAGCGACTTCGACGAACCACCGCCGGGGGGGCTGCGCATCACCTGGCTCGGTCACTCCACGCTACTGATCGAAATCGACGGCGCGCGTGTGCTCGTCGACCCGGTCTGGGGCGAGCGCTCGTCTCCTCTTTCTTTCGCCGGACCCAAACGCTTTTATGCACCTCCACTGCCTCTTGCCGAGCTTCCAGACGTCGACGCCATCGTGATATCGCATGACCACTACGATCACCTCGACTTCGATACCGTCAAGGCACTCCGCGAGAACGATGCGCGGTGGGTGACGCCACTCGGCGTCGGGGCACACCTTGAGCACTGGGGCATCCCCAAACACCGCATTACGGAGCTCGATTGGTGGGAGGACACCAGGGTCGGATCGCTCACGCTGACCTGCACCCCCGCGCGGCACTTCTCAGGCAGGTCCGCTTTGTTTGCCGATCAGAATGCAACCCTCTGGTCCGGGTGGGCCATCGCCGGTCCGACGCGACGCGTGTTCTATAGCGGCGACACGGCGCTCCATCCGGAGTTCGCAGACATCGGCAAGCGGCTCGGTCCCTTCGACGTCGGTATTTTCGAGGTTGGGGCTTACAACGCCATGTGGGCAGACGTGCACCTGGGCCCAGAGCAAGCCGTGCTCGCGCACCAACTGGTCGGCAGCCGTGTGATGTTCCCCGTGCACTGGGGACTTTTCGACCTGGCACTCCACAGCTGGACCGAGCCAATTGAGCGCACGCTCGTGGCCGCGAAAAAGCACGCGGTCGAGGTGGCGTCCCCGCGTCCTGGAGGCTCCTTCGAGTGGAGTGACGCGCCACTGCCTGCGGTCGACCGTTGGTGGCCTAACGTACCTTGGCAAACCGTCGACGAGGCTCCGAGCTGGTCCTCCTCGGTCGATGACTTGCTCAACGGTTATCGCTAAGTGCTGGCACCGCACTGGGCGACGAGCCAACCAGTCGTTCTTTGAGCACTTCACAATCCAAACGTCTGTAGTTCGGAGCAACCCCGGAAAGCCGATCAAGCAGCTCGGCCGCGGGCTTGGCACGTCCGAGCTCGACATTCGCGCTTGCGGCAAGAAACAGCAACTCAGGATCTTTATGAAAGGGACCGTTTAACGAAGGCAAGCAAAGCTGGAGCGCGTCGTCGTGGCGCCCCTCCTGGAGGTACGCATCGGCCAACGCTTTTCGGTTACGGAGGGTATCAAGGGCTGCAAACTCAGCTTCAAGCTCCGCGGTTGTAACGCTGACTCGTCGTCGTGGCGACGAACGCTAAAATTCGGGAATATGAATCGAGAATGCATAAATGAGACATCCCAGTACGGGCACGCCAATGATAATCCACAGCCACGGGCTCACACGCTCGGTTCGCACTGCATGCACACCACACACCACCCAAAATTCCGTGACCCCGCAGCAAACTATGGCAGGCTGAGGTTATGGTGAAAAAGCGCACTCTTTCGGGCCGCTACAATGTTCACTTGGTTCGTCATGCGCACGCGGGCAAGCCCGAAGAATGGGAGGGCGACGACGCCCTACGCCCACTCACGCAAAAAGGCCTCGCGCAAGCGCAACGTCTCGCATCGTTCATGAAAGCACACGGCATCACGCCCGATGTCATCGTGTCGAGCCCACTGCTACGCGCCGCACAGACCGCGCAAGTCCTTGGCGATGGGCTCGGTGTCGAGGTCGTTCTCGACGAGCGCGTGGCCGACTTTTCACTTCAGGATGTCGCACAAATCTTGTTTGAGAGTGGCGCGCGCGAACCGCTTTTTGTCGGTCACAACCCCGACTTCGCGGAGCTTCTCGCCCACGTCACCGAAAGCGGCGTAATGCCCTTCAAAAAGTGTGCGCTCGCGACCGTCGATCTGCATGCAGACGAGGCGGGTGGCACCCTTCGTTGGCTGATCCCACCAAGCCTCCTGAAAAAGTAAGACGATATTCTAGTAAAAGGGTGGGTGGTCCTCTTGGTCCGGAAGCTGCACCTCCGGGCGGGTCTGGTCCTCGTAGAGGCTGCTAACCATTCGCGTCACCTCCAGGTCCACCGGCTTACGCGGCCGACCAAAGTCGGAGAACACGATTTCATCAATGCTCAGCATCGCGGTTCCCAACACTCGCTCGGGCTCAACCTCGATTTCACCGATGGAGAGAACGGCAGTGCCCGGGTTGGAGTCGCTTACACATTCGAGCTCTTCGAGCGAGACGGTGTCGGTGTCGATGTCGGCATCGTCTTCAAAGACAATCTCGTCGAGGGAAAGCATCACCGTCTCGGTTTGGCGCAGCGATCGGTACGCAACCCGAGCCTCCGGATAGAGCGCCGAGAGCATGGCAGCCTGTCGACGGGCCCGCTCCGCGTTACTGAACCGGTGGCCCTTCACCTGGTTTGGACCAAACTGCAGGACAACCTCGTATTGTTCACACATTGCCATACACGTGGATTTTTGCAGCAATCATGCCGAGTCTTGAGTGTACTTCTCAACTTGATATTACTGTATTTTCTGAGCTAGACTGGTCGCTCTCGGAGCGATGGACGCGCCGATCTGGGTTCTCCTGAACCCACTCTGAGCTGACCTCATGGTTGGACGATTTGCCGTGGCGCCCACCTGGCCAGAGCTATAGATCAAGGACATCAAGGTATGAATCCGTCTGCACCGATCACGGTGCTTCCCCAGCCCGACGACACCACCTGCGGCCCCACTTGTCTGCACGCCGTGTACAGATTTTGGGGCGATGACATTCCGCTGCACGAGGTGGTGCGTGAGATCGAACCACTTCCTGAGGGCGGCACACTCGCAGTCAACCTGGCGAATCACGCGCTGGCACGCGGCTACGAAGCAACGCTCTACACCTACAACTTGAGACTCTTTGATCCGTCTTGGTTCGGTAGGAATACCGACCTCATCTCAGCCCTACAAGCGCAAGAACGCTTCAAGTCGGACCACCTGGAGTCGAAACTTTCGCGCGCTACCAACGCCTATGTGGAGTACCTCGAACGCGGCGGCACCATTTGCTACGAAGAGCTTTCTGACGTACTCCTGGCTCGGCTATTTGCCAAACGACAACCGATTCTCACCGGTCTGAGTGCAACCTACCTGTACGGCTGCGCGCGCGAGTTCAACGACCAGTACGACGCGATCTCCGGTGAGCCGACGGGACATTTCGTCGTACTTGCAGACTATGATCAAGAAGCCGGCTCCATTCAGGTCGCAGACCCACTGCGCGACAACCCCGGCTTCGGCGAGCAGTACTACAGGGTCAGCATCTCACGGCTCATTGGGGCAATATGCCTGGGCATCATGACGTATGATGCCAACCTGCTCATGATCTCAAAGCCGGAGCACGAAACGTGAGAACACTCGTCGTCATCGAAAACATCGAACGTTGGCCACTTGAGATTCCAGGCATCGAAGTCATCGCCGCGAAAGAGTACCTGACCAACGCCCGGTTCGGTGGAGGGAGGCGACTCAATGTTTTCAACCTGTGCCGTAGCTACCGCTACCAAAGCACGGGCTACTACGTATCTTTGCTGGCCACCGCCCGCGGACACCGCACGCTTCCGTCCGTCAAGACGCTTCAAGACTTGCGAGAATCGGCACTGCTGCGCGTCGCCGGAAGCTGGGTCGATGACATCGTTCAGAAGTCGTTGGCAGGTATCAAGGCTGAGCGTTTCGAATTGAGCATCTACTTCGGTCGAAACTTGGCGAAGCGTCACGATAGGCTTGCCCGCGCGCTATTTGCACATTTTCCAGCACCGCTCATGCGCGCAACATTTATTCAAAGCGATAAGCGCTGGCATCTACAGGGCCTCAACGTGATCGCCGCGAGTGATATCCCGGAGTCGCACCAAGAATTTGTTGTCGCGCGCGCGCAGCGCTTCTTCTCGCGAAGCCCCGGACGCCGCCCCAAAGAGTATCGATGGGACTTGGCACTTCTATACAACGCGGAAGAAGTGGACGCGCCCTCTGACCCACGCGCGATTCAACTTTTCGTTCAAGCTGGAGAGCGGCTCGGGGTAGACGTTTCGATTGTAAGCAAGGACGATCTCGGCCGCGTTGCTGAGTTTGACGGGCTCTTCATACGTGAAACGACTGCGGTCAACCACCATACCTTTCGCTTCGCAACGCGAGCGCAAGCGGAGGGGCTGGCTGTGATCGACGACCCCGAGTCGATAGTGCGCTGTACAAACAAAGTCTACCAAGCGGAGATCTTTACGCTGCACGATATTCCACAACCGCGAACGATGATCGTTCACGCTGGAAACCGCCAGCGCGTGGCAGAAGAACTCGGTTTTCCATGCGTGATCAAGCGCCCTGACTCTTCTTTTTCGGCCGGCGTCGTGAAAGCAACAGATGAGAAGGAGTTGAACGGTCATCTCGATGACTTTCTCGGGCGCTCCGAGCTGGTCGTCGCACAAGAGTACGCCCCCTCGGACTTCGATTGGCGCGTTGGTCTCATTGGGGGCAAGCCGCTGTACGTATGCAAGTACCACATGGCGCGCGGGCACTGGCAGATCCAAAAAGCGCTGGACGCCGAACGCCGTAGCTATGGAAGGACAGACACCATGAGAGTCGAAGACGCACCAAAGCATGTGGTCGACCTCGCTGTGCGCGCTGCCGGACTCATCGGCAAAGGACTCTACGGCGTGGACATCAAGGAGGTCGACGGCCGCTTGATGGTCATGGAGATCAACGACAATCCGAGCATCGAGGCAGGTTGCGAAGACGCGGTGCTCAAGAACGAACTTTACGATACGATCATGCGCTTCTTCGTGACTCGCTTTGAAGCACGCGGTCAAAAACAGGAAGCTCCATGACCCACCTCAGGCTCTTTGAAGGCTACGGAATCGAACTTGAGTACATGATCGTAGACCGAGACTCCCTCGCAGTTCGCCCCATCGCCGACGAGCTCTTGCGCAAGGTCGGTGGTGGGTATGAGATGGAGGTCGAAGTTGGCCCTGTCGCGTGGTCGAACGAACTGGCGCTCCACGTGGTCGAGATCAAGACCAACGGCCCTGCGCAAGACCTCTCGAAGTTGGGTGCGACCTTTCAAGAGCACATTGAAAAGATCGAAGCACTGCTCGAACCGGAGAACGCTCGTCTTCTACCGAGCGGCATGCACCCCCTGATGAACCCGGACGAAGAGCTGCGTCTATGGCCTCACGAAGACAAACGGATCTACAACACTTTTGACCGCATTTTTGACTGCCGAGGCCATGGCTGGTCGAACTTGCAGAGCACCCACATCAACTTGCCGTTCTCGAACGATGAAGAGTTCGGGCGCCTACACGCCGCGATTCGCATGGTGCTACCCATCTTACCGGCTCTCGCAGCGAGCTCGCCGGTCGAGCAAGGCAGGCTTACGGGCATGATGGACACCCGCCTACACCACTACCGACACAATGCAGATCGTGTGTTTTCCGTCACAGGCCACGTCGTTCCCGAACGGGTTTTCACCCGGGACGCGTATGAACAAGAGCTCCTTCAGCGCATCTACCGCGACCTCGCCCCGCTCGACCCCGAGGGCGTGCTTTCACACGAATGGGTCAATGCTCGTGGCTGCATCGCGCGCTTTGATCGCATGGCACTTGAGATTCGTGTTCTCGACATCCAAGAGTGCCCGGCCGCGGACCTGGCGGTGGTCGGCGCCGTCACCTCAGTCGTCCGCGCGCTGGTCGATGAGCGCTGGGCCTCCGTCCAAGAGCAGCAAGCCTGGGACGAAAGGGACCTCTACAAAATTTTCGAAAAGTGCGTCGACGGCGGTGACCTCACCGAGATTGACGATGTAAACTACCTATCAGTGTTTGGGTACGAAACTTCACAGCCGGTGGTCGCTCGCGAGCTGTGGCAGAAGCTGTTCGAAGCATGTGACGCTCCGGCATCGCAGGAGTGGGAAGGTTGGTTCGATGTCTACGCACGAAACGGGTGCTTGGCGCGGCGTATTGAACGCCGTCTTGCCAACCAGCCAACAACCGAGGAAATCAAGACCGTTTACACGGAGCTCGCACAGTGCTTGCGGGAAGGTGAACTCTTTGCGGGTGAAGCGTGATCCGTGATCGCCTCGTACTCACGTGCGAGCACGCCGGCAACCACATCCCCCCGAAGTATCTCGAACTGTTTGAAAGCATCGAAGCCAAACGCGCACTCAACAGCCACCTGGGCTACGACGTCGGTGCATTTTGGGCGGCAAAGCAACTCGCTGTGCTTCTCGACGCAACCTTGGCATTCACCAAGGTCAGCCGTCTCTTGATCGACCACAACCGTAGCGAACAACACAAGGAACTTTTCTCTGAGTTTTCGGATGCGCTCGACGAGGAGACGCGGGAGGCCCTCCTTCGGAACTACCATCGCCGCCACCGAGATAGTGTTCGCAAACTGATCAACACACGAACGCTGAAACCCGTCGTGCACATCGCCGTCCACAGTTTTACGCCGGTGCTCGACGGGGAGGAACGAACGGCGGATATTGCGTTTCTTTACGATCCGTCGCGAAAGCTAGAAAAGGCATTCTGTGAAAGAGTGACTTCGAACCTGAAGGGGCAGACGGAGCTCCGCGTTCGGCGCAATTACCCGTACAAGGGAACGACCGACGGTCTAACCACGACGCTACGCAAGGAATACAAGCCTCGCGACTATCTCGGCATTGAGCTTGAGATTAACCAGGCCGCGCTCGTACTGAGCGATCGGTCCGAGCGTCGCGCGATGATTGAATCGCTCGTGGGTGCGATCGAAACCACGATTGACGCCATCAAAAAATAGTGCAACGCCGAGAGGGATGACCAAAGCGCTCCCTATCGTCGCTGATAACAAGCCCAAAGAGGTCGCTCTGAAGAAGGGGGAAGAGTACTACTTCTGTCGCTGCGGGCGCTCGTCCAACCAACCTTTCTGCGACGGTTCACACAAAGGCACAGGGTTTAATCCCAAAGCGTTCACCGCGGACGAGGATGGACCGGCATATCTCTGCATGTGCAAGCACACCGGCAATGCACCGTTTTGCGACGGGACCCACAAGCAGTTCTCGAAGGAGCAAGTCGGCGAGGAAGGACCCGGCCCAAGCGCGAAGCACGAACTACCCGTTGTCGAAGCAACGCCCGAAGAGCCCACCGTGGCGTTCATTCACCAGCTCGCCGAAGAAGGTCTCTCGAAGCTCGGCCATCACGGTCCGATGACCTCGATGGGTGTTCCGCGCCATACGCTGCCGCATTGGGACCAGATCCAGATCTTGCCCGCGCAGATGGCGCGCAAGCCGCTACTCGAAGACCACCCAGTGAGCACCGAGCTCGTCATCGGTCCAAAGGCCGACAAACCGTTGACCTTGAAGATCCCGCTTTTTGTCTCCGACATGAGCTTCGGTTCCCTCTCAGAAGAGGCGAAGGTCTCGCTCGCAAAAGGTGCCGAGTTGGCGGGCACTGGCATCTGTTCGGGCGAAGGTGGCATGCTGCCCGAGGAGCAAGCCGCAAACAGCCGCTACCTGTACGAGCTGGCAAGCGCGCAGTTCGGTTATCGCGAAGAGTTGCTCAAGAAGGTCCAAGCTTTTCACTTCAAGGGCGGACAAGGTGCCAAAACGGGGACCGGCGGTCACCTTCCAGGCGCGAAGAACCGCGGCAAGATTTCGGAGGTGCGAGGTATTCCGGAGGGCGAGCCGGCGATCTCGCCGCCGACCTTCAAGGACTTGAGCACCGTCGACGACTTCAAGCGCTTCGCAGATCGCGTACGCGAGGTGAGCGGCGGCATTCCCATCGGTTTCAAACTCAGCGCCAACCACATCGAAGCGGACATGAAGTTCGCACTCGATGCAGGCGCCGACTACATCATCCTAGACGGTCGCGGCGGCGGCACCGGGGCAGCGCCGCAGATTTTCCGCGACCACATCAGCGTGCCGACGATTCCGGCTCTCGCTCGCGCACGGCGTTTCCTCGATGAGCGAGGCATGAGCGGCCAGGTCACGCTCATCGTCACAGGCGGGCTTCGCGTGCCCGTCGACTTCGTCAAGGCACTGGCGCTCGGCGCTGACGGCGTCGCGCTTGCGAACAGCGCAATGCAGGCCATCGGCTGCGTGGCCGCGCGGATGTGTAACACCAACAACTGCCCTTCGGGCGTGGCCACACAGAAGCCCGAACTTCGCAAGCGGCTCGACACCGAGGCCGCCCCACTTCGCCTCCAACGTTTCCTTGAGTCATCGATAGAGCTGATGACGGTGCTCGCACGCGCGTGCGGCCGCGAAGCGCTGTCCGACCTATGCCAGGACGACATCGCCACCTGGCACTACGACCTCGCGCGCCTCTCCGGCATCCGCTTCTCCGGCCTCGGGCCAAACTGACCTCAGGGGCATTTCCGGCGAGCATACATCCCCCTATATCCCCCGACATCGAATCTGCCTGCCAGACTTGTCGGTGCTAAACTACAGGAATGCGGCTGGCTACAACGTGGCTTTTGATGGCTGGGCTTGTAAGCACGCTTGGTTGCGGGCGCATCAACTTCGACAAAATCCCCTTTTACGACAATGATGCCGGCAGCGCTTTTGACGCTGCCTTTAATGCCCAGCCGCTCGAGACCTGCAATGACGGTTTGCTCAATGACGGCGAGAGCGCGACCGACTGTGGAGGACCCTGCGCAGCGTGTATGAGCGGACAGCGCTGCAACCAGGCTGACGATTGCCTCCAAGGTGTTTGCAGCAACAACATCTGCCAGGCCGCGAGCTGTGTCGACGGGGTACGCAATGGAGACGAGAGCGATATCGACTGCGGCGGAGCGTGCGAGACAAAGTGTGCAGAGAGGCAACGTTGCCAAACCACAGAGGACTGCCAAGCGACGCCCTGCAGCGGGGGCACCTGCGCTGAACCAAGTTGCATGGACGGGATCAAGAATGGCGACGAGAGCGATATCGATTGCGGCGGAACGTGCGCGGGCTGCATAATTGGTCAAATTTGTACCGAACCACTCGATTGTGCGTCCAAGGTCTGCTCATCATCCATGTGCGTGGGCACCAGTTGCGCAAACGGGATACAGGACGCCACCGAAACGGATGTCGACTGCGGCGGCGAGGATTGTGCCGGCACCTGTATGACCGGTCAATCGTGCGAAGCCCATAGCGATTGTATGAGCGGTATCTGCGACCTGCAAGGCACAAGGCGCTGTCTTGCAGCGAGCTGCACGGATGGGGTGAAGAACCAAGACGAGAGCGATATCGACTGCGGGGGAACTTGCGGCGCCATCTGCCAAGTCGGACAAGCATGCGCTCAGAACACAGATTGCGAAAGCAGCACCTGCTCGGGAGACCAATGCCGCGAAGCGGGCTGTGTCATCCAGGCAACCAGCTTCACGGCAGGAGAAGCCAACCCAAACAATCCGTGCGAGCACTGTGATCCCTCAAGCGCAACCGATGCGTGGACGCCGCGCCCTGTAGGAAGCGAGTGCGATGACGGCGCCGCCTGCACAGCAAGCAGCAGCTGCGATGCAACCGCACAGTGCACTGGAACGATAGCTGTAGGTCGCTGCTATATCGAGAATCAGTGTTGGTATCACGGCGATTCAAACCCCTCGGTTAGTGTCGAATATTGCAACGCCGAGCTGGACCAAACTTCTTGGTCGGCGCCGAGCTGCAGCGATGGCGTTCTCAACGGAGATGAGGAAGGTCCTGACTGTGGAGGCAGCTGCAGCCCTTGCATGACGGAGACTGGCGCATGCATCTCCGACTATCAGTGTGTCACGGGCGGCTGGGGTGCCCTATCGTGCTGTTCGAAAATGGGGAAATGCACGAAGAATTGGAATAACTGCTAGTGCTCTGACCGGGAGATTGTGAGCCTGGATCGCACAGCAGCGGAGTGAAATCGTAGGAGAGAAAACGATGGACGTGCAGAGTACATTCGAGTTTGAACGACAACCGAGTTCGCTTTGCTGCGAAGCGACACGGATCAGAACCTCCTGGTCAGAGCACTAGCGCCTCGAGCGAAGCCAACCACGCCGTGCCCGAAGTACCCCGAGAGGAGAAGGTGGCGGGTCGTGGTCGGCCTACAGGAGTGGAGTTGCAGCAGCGAAAAGGCTGCTGCGGCTATTCAAATGACTCGAAGACGAAGCTCATCTGAAAGTCGGCCTCTTTGTCGCCTTCGGCAAAGGTTGGAACCGTTGGACCTGAGAGCACCACGTCGAAACTGCCGTTGAAGAGCTTCTCACGGTCTTGGCCTACGATGGTTGAGAAATCAAAGTCCGGCATCAGTTCGACCGTTCGACTCGAATCGGCGTTCACCGTCGCGCCAGCAACCGGGTAGAGGTTCTTGCTCTCGTTCATCACGAACTGGATATCGATGGCACCCGCATAGACTTCACCGATCTTGGTCACGCCTTTGCTCTCGGTTGAAAGCGTAAGTGTCGCCGATAGCAGCTGGATATCGCCAGGGTCACCACCAAGCCGGTCGCGCGTGTCCTTGATAAAAGCAGCCCACGGGTTGCCGCTCTCTGAAGTTACAGATTTGTCGAGCGTGCCGGTGCCATCCTTGACGTCACCGGACTTGAGCTTGTCGTTGAGTGCGATAGGTGACGAGGTCGACACGGGGTCAGAACAGGCGCTGAGCGCCGATACGAAGATAGCGAGAGTAAGAAAATAAATAGTACGGTTCATGGAAGCTCCTCCTAAGCAATGTCGTTATGACTACCTATTGTACCGACGCATTCAGAAATTTGGCGTACCAATTACCTAGACGCCCCAGATCACAGAGCTAATACCTCGGGTGCCGAACGGCCCGACATGTCGGCCCGAGGTCGGACCACTTCTTGATGAAATCAGCATGTCGCCAAGCATGCCCAGACAGAAACCGAGCACCGCGCCAAACGGCGGTCCCCAATGGCTTTCGAGTTTCGCTTGCGGCGCGCGCTCCACCCAGGGGAATCGCAAGACCTGCGGCCGTCGTGTAGACGAGGGCGGTTGTTAGCTCGTTCACCCGTTCAATCTATAAGTTTGCTCGAACTTATAGAATACTGTGGTACCAATAAGTGTCATAGCGAATCGAATGCCTTTGCGTGTCTCAAAGTGGCTTTTGCTAGCCCTGGCTTTTGTAGCCTTCCCCGTCGCGCCGGCGCCTAATTCCGGCGCCACGGAACCCGGGTGGACCAACGGAAGCCCGCTCGAGCACAGCCGGCACGCCCACCTCGTTCAGCTTGGAGAACTCGAGTCCGCTGAAGCCGAAGTGGAGAACGAAGCAGATGATGCTTCTACGCTTGATCTTGACTGCACGCTGCAAGATCTCTTCGAGCTCAGGACACACGCCTCACTTGAGCGCACCCGTCTACCGACTCGCGATACGTTGGCGTCTCAATGGACCTTCGTGGCCAACTTTGCCCGCGGCCCGCCACTGGCATCCTAGCCCCGGAACGATGTGATACCGGGGGCATTCGCCCCTCCTCCGAGCCGACTTTGCCGCGCTGGACTGCCCCTTGGTGCCTCCAGCGCAACCCTTTCAATTCTCATTTCTGAGGTCACCGCTAAGCGCGCTGGCCCCTTCAAGCCTCCATAAGGTCTGCCATGAATAGATTTTTTGCAACGCAACACATCCCACTACACCTCGTCGGCCCAGCACTGCTCTTATCCCTCGCGGCCTGCCACCACGAAGAACATGGTCACCACGAGGTCGGCAAGCTCCAAGTCACCCATCCCGTTCGCATGGACGTTGATCTGACGCGCGAGTACGTCGCGAGAGTTCACGCCATTCAGCACATCGAGCTTCGGGCGCTCGAAAAAGGCTACATCGAGGGCATCTACGTCGATGAGGGGCAAGCCGTCAAAAAGGGGCAGAAGATGTTCCAGATCATGCCGCTCATCTATCAGGCCGAGTACGAGAAGGAAAAAGCCGAGGCTGATTTCGCAGACATCGAATACAAGAACACCGAGCTTCTCGCACAGAAGAATGTCGTCTCTCAAAACCAGCTCGCCATGATGAAGGCCAAGGCCGCCAAAGCTCAGGCCGCACGCGCTCTCGCCAAGGCGCACCGAAGCCTGACCATCATTCGTGCCCCGTTCGACGGGCTGATGGACCGCTTTCATGTACGCCTGGGCAGTCTTGTAGACGAGGGAGAGTTGGTCACCGCCGTCTCGGACAACAGCAAGCTCTGGATCTACTACAACGTTCCTGAAGCGGAGTACCTGGACTACAAAATGGAGGAGAAAGCCGCAAAAACCGCGGACGCCACCCTCCCAACCGTCCGCTTCCGCATGGCCAACGGCAAGACCTTCGACCAACAGGGCGTCGTGGAGACAACGACGGCGGACTTCGACCACGAGACCGGCACCATCGCCTTTCGTGCGACCTTCGAAAACCCGGACGGCCTGTTACGACACGGGGAAACAGGCAACATCCTGATGACGACCCCGCTTAAGAATGCGTTGGTCATTCCGCAAAAGTCCACGTACGAAGTCCTCGACAAGCATTTCGTGTTCATCCTCGACAAGGAGCATAAGATCCGTGCTCGTGAGATCGAAATCGCGGAGGAACTTCCACACCTTTACGTCGTTCGCGAAGGACTAAGCGAACGGGACAACCTTCTGCTTGAGGGCCTGCGCAAAGTCCGCGACGGGATGAAAATCGAGCCCGACTTCCGAGAGCCAGCCGAAGTGCTCGCGCAGCTCGACGTGCCGGCTGAGTAGGCTCCATCATGTTTACAGTCTTTCTTCGCCGGCCGGTGCTTGCGATCGTCCTATCGATCGCGGGTGTGTTTGCGGGCATCCTCACGATCAACACGCTTCCCAAGTCGCAATTCCCCAACATTGCGCCGCCCATGGTGAGCATCTTCATCGCGTTTCCAGGTTCGAGCGCAGAGGTCCTGGTCAACTCGACACTAATTCCTCTTGAACAAGCCATCAATGGCGTCGAGGGCATGCGCTACATCACGTCAGACGCGACCAGTGCCGGCGAGGCGACCATTCAGGTGTATTTTGACCTAGGGACAGACCCCAACGACGCCATGGTCAACGTCAAAACCCGCGTCGACCAAGCGCTCAACCGCTTGCCCCCGCTCGTGCAGCTCGAAGGCGTCATCGTCTCGCGCGTCCAGCCCAGCATGTTGATGTATGTCAACCTCTACAGCACGGACGAAAAGGCGGACCAGAAGTTTCTCTACAACTATGCCAACGTCAATATTCTTCCGGAAATCAAGCGCATTAAAGGTATTAGCCGCCCCCTCATCCTGGGCAGCCGGCAATACGCCATGCGCGTCTGGCTCAACCCAGACCGCATGCGCGCCTACGACATCTCGATCGAAGAAGTCATGGAAGCGTTGGAAGAGCAAAGCATCATCGGTCGCCCAGGACGACTCGGTCAGGCTTCGGGTAAGAAGTCGCAAGCGCTCGAATACACGCTCGTTTATCAGGGACGCTACAACAAACCGGAGCAGTACCAGAACATCATTATCCGCGCGAAGGACGAAGGCGAGCTCCTGCGCCTCAAAGATATCGCCGAGGTCGAACTCGATAGCGAGTTCTACGATATCTACTCCAACCTCGATGGCCACCCTTCAGCTGCCATCGTGCTCAAGCAATCGTATGGCAGTAACGCCAGCGAGGTGATCGACAACGTCAAGGCCAAACTCAAAGAGCTGGAAGACGACTTTCCGCCAGGCATGAAGTACGAGATCGGCTACGACGTTTCAAACTTCCTCGATGCCTCGATCGAGAAGGTCGTTCACACCCTGGTCGAGGCTTTCATCCTCGTAGCGTTGGTGGTCTACATCTTCCTTGGCGACTGGCGTTCTACGCTCATTCCAACCATCGCTGTACCGGTGTCCCTCGTCGGCGCCTTTCCGATCATGGCGGCGTTTGGTCTCACCATTAATCTGATCACTCTTTTCGCACTGGTGCTCGCCATCGGCATCGTGGTCGACAACGCCATTGTCGTGGTGGAAGCCGTGCACGTAAAGATGGAGGAGAACCCGCACATCACCCCCTACCGCGCCGTGCAAGAAGTGCTTCGTGAGATCACGGGTGCGATCATTGCGATCACGCTACTGATGACCTCTGTGTTTGTACCGGTTGCATTCATGACCGGTCCGGTAGGCGTGTTCTACCGACAATTCTCCATCACGATGGCCACCTCGATTGTGCTCTCTGGGTTCGTCGCGCTCACCTTAACGCCCGTCTTGTGCGCGATGATTCTCAAGAACACACACGGTCAGGAAAAGAAGAAGTCGCCGATCACGCGTTTTTTCAACCTTTTCAACGCCATGTTCGAGAACGTGACGGCCAAGTATGTGAAGGTTCTTCGCCTGATCGTGAACCGAAGAACCGTCACGTTCGGGCTGTTCATCGCGTTCGCGATAGCGACTTTTGGCATCAACAAAGTGCTGGCTGGTGGCTTCATTCCCAACGAGGACCAGGGCATCATTTACGCCATCGTTCAGACCCCGCCCGGCTCGACACTGGAGCGCACCAACGCGGTTGCTCAAGAGTTGCAGCAAATCGCCGAGCACGTCGAAGGCGTCAAGTCCGTCTCTGCGCTCGCTGGCTATGAGATTCTGACCGAAGGTCGCGGTTCAAACGCGGGCACGTGCCTGATCAACCTCAAAGACTGGTCCGAACGCGAGCACTCGGTACTCGAGATCATGGAAAAGCTCGAAGAAGAGTCGTCCGAGCTCGGCGCCGTCATCGAGTTCTTCGAGCCCCCGGCCGTTCCCGGCTACGGCGCGGCAGGTGGTTTCGCGGTGCGCATGCTCGATAAGAACGACACCACGGACTACCAGGAATTCGACCGCGTCAATCAGCAGTTCATGGATGCTCTCCGTGAGCGCAAAGAGTTGACCGGGCTATTCACGTTCTTCGCAGCAAACTATCCACAATACGAACTCATCATCGATAACGAACTCGCCATGCAAAAAGGCGTCTCCATCAAAGACGCGATGGAGAATCTCAACATCATGATCGGAAGCACGTACGAACAGGGCTTCATTCGTTTTGGACAGTTCTTCAAACTCTACGTCCAGGGGGCCCCCGAATTCCGGCGAATGCCTTCGGACATTTTGAAACTTTACGTTCGGAACCACCACGGCGAGATGGTCCCCTACTCGGCCTTCATGACCATCAAGAAGCGACAAGGACCCAACGAAATCACGCGCTACAACGTATACAACTCGTCGGCGATTCGTGGCGCACCCGCCAAAGGCTATACAAGCGGTGATGCCATCAAGGCGGTCCAAGAGGTGGCCGACAAGACCTTGCCTCGCGGCTATGACATCGCCTGGGAAGGTCTGTCTTTTGACGAGTCCCAGCGTGGAAACGAGGCACTTTATATCTTTCTCGTCGTTCTTGCGTTCGCCTACCTCGTGCTCGCCGCGCAATACGAGAGCTTTCTTCTGCCGCTTGCTGTGATTCTCTCACTCCCAGCAGGCGCCTTTGGCACCTTCTTTTTCCTCAAGGGCCTCGGACTCGCGAATGACATCTATGCACAGGTCGGCTTGGTCATGCTCGTCGGCCTGCTCGGAAAGAACGCCGTTCTGATCGTGGAGTTCGCGGTCCAACGACGAAACGAAGGGCTATCGATTTTCGAAGCTGCGGTCGAAGGCGCGAGGGTTCGCTTCCGCCCCATCTTGATGACTTCATTCGCGTTCATCGCGGGCCTCTTGCCGCTCACCATCGCGACCGGTGCTGGCGCTATCGGAAACCGAACGATCGGCTCTTCGGCCTTGGGCGGCATGTTCTTCGGCACCATCTTCGGTGTCATCATTATCCCAGGCCTCTATTACGTCTTCGCGAAACTCGCAGACGGAAAGAGCCTGATTCGAGGCGAGGAGTTCGCTCCGGTTTCCGAGACGTTCGTGCACTATGAAGAACTCGGCCCCGATGAGGACGTTCCCCAAGAGGACGTCACCGCGGAGACGAAGCAGGAGAAGTCCGATGACTAGCTTCGGCATGCCCAGACTAGCAACCCTGGCCGCGCTAAGTATCGTCCTTTGTGGTTGCGTCCCTTCACTTGGCTCAAACCCACCGCGCGATGCACGGCGGGAGGTTCCTCCGGCTTACCGCAATGCCGGAGCGAACACACAGGCGAACGCCGCTCAGAAGGTCTGGGTCGAGTATTTTCGCGATCCACATCTTCGCAAACTCATCTCCGCCGCCTTGCAGGGAAACCAGGAACTCAACATTCGTGTCCAAGAGATGATCGTCGCCAAGAGCATCGTGATGGCGCGGGGGGGCGAGTACTTACCGAAGGTTGGCGTAGCCCTCGGCGCTGGTCTCGACAAGGTTGGAGAACACACGAGCACCGGCGTAAGTGACGAGGCTCACGACGTGCCGGTACACCTTCAAGACTACCGATTTGGATTCGTTGCCTCCTGGGAAGTCGACATCTGGGGTAAACTCCGTGACGCACAAAAAGCAGCGGCCTTCCGCTACTTGGCGACCATCGAAGGCAAGAACTTTCTCATCACGCAGCTGGTCGCGGAGATTGCCAACGCCTACTACGAATTGATTGCCCTTGATAAGAAGCTTGAGGTCCTCGAACGCAACATCGAGATCCAACAAGACGCGCTTCAGATCGTCAAACTGCAGAAAGAAGCCGCTAAGGCCACCGAACTGGCCGTGCAGCGATTTGAGGCGGAAGTTCTCAAGAACCAAAGTCGCAAGTACTACCTTGAGCAGCAAATCGTCCAGACGGAAAACCTCATCAACTTCCTCGTCGGCCGTTACCCGCAACCCATCGAGCGAGACGTGGCGGCATTCGATCAACCCGTTCCCACTGCGATCGAAAGCGGCGTCCCGTCGCAGCTGCTCCAAAACCGCCCGGACGTGCGCGAGGCCGAGGCACTGCTTCAAGCCGCACAGCTCGATGTCGACGTGGCGCGTGCACGCTTCTTCCCCTCGCTCAGCATTGATGCTGAGCTGGGCTACGAGTCGTTCAACGTCAAACACCTCATCGACACGCCTGCTTCTCTTCTCTACAACATCGCGGCCAACATCACAGCGCCACTGCTTAATCGTCAGGAAATCAAGGCCGAGTACTTCGCGGCGAATGCCGAGCAGCTACGCGCGGTCTTTCACTACGAGCGTACGCTCCTGCGCGCATTTACGGATGTCGTGAACCAGCTCGCGATGATCAAGAACCTGCAGGAGAGCTTCGAGCTGACCGAGAAACAGGTCGCGATCCTGACCGAGGCGATCGAAGTCTCGAACATGCTCTTTCAATCCGCGCACGCGGACTACATGGAAGTGCTCATGACAAGACGCGATGCCCTCGAGGCCCAACTCGAACTCATCGAGACCAAAGAAGGTCAACTCCACGCGCTCGTCAACGTCTACCAAGCCCTTGGCGGCGGCTGGCGCCGCACTAACGGATTTGGCAGGCGGGGTCGTCGCCGTCGATGAGGTCGTCCCCATCGTCGTCGATGCCGTTGTCGCAGATTTCGACGTTGCAGTCGTCGACGACGCAATCGCAATCGTCGTCGATTCCGTTGCCACAGATTTCCTGGTCCTGACAGGTCACGCAGCTCGCCTCGTCAGCGGCGCCGTTACAGTTGTTGTCGAGGCCGTCGCCGCACTCATCGACGCAAGAACAGAGCTTGTCGGTCTCGTCACGCGTCCAAAACGCGCGATGGTTGCCCTCTTCAATGCTTTGAAAGGGCGCCCAAAAAGCCGAATAGCTCAAGTCACCCGACGCGCTCGGGTCGATGGCGGCAATCCAGATTTGGTCTTCTTTGTCGTGGGCTTCACGCACGGTCGCGTACGCACGAAGACTCGAGAACGCAACCCAGAAGATGCCAGGCGTCGATGACGGCGCCCAAGTCGGCATGCTGTTGCCAATGTCGATGATGCCATCTTCGTTGCTTACGCGCTGGTTCAGACGCGTCAGTTCGTGCGTCACGCTACCGCTCGCAGAGACTAAACGCAGGCTCGCGGTGAGCGCGTCTTTGCTATCCTCATCCGCGTTGACGTACGCGATCCATTTTCCATCCGGACTCCACGAGGGAAAGAAATTATTGTCATCGCCACCGGTGCTCTCGACGATAACCAAAGGCTCGCCCCAAGCGCCATCATTGTAGGGCAGAAGCGCGATCGAGGCTTGCTTGATCTCTTTTTTGCCGCCACTTTCCGCGACTGCCAAAGCCACGGTGTCACCTGTGGCATTCCAATCCGGATGATTGGCTTCCATGCCAACAGGCAGCGGCACCACGCCCTCGTCCGGACCGACGGGGATGCCGGTATTTGAGTCATAAAGTGTTAACACCCCGTCAAAAGCGACGAGAATCAGCTCGCCGTCCGGAGAGAAGGTGGTCCACGCGGAGCGAATGCCAGAATCACCAGGGATGTACTCGTCACGGTCGGGTGCGCTCACGACCGCCAAGTTCTCGCCTTCGTAGCCAACGGAAAGGCGTTTGCCGTCGCGTGAAAGCGTGTGACACGCCACGCATTTTCCCGCGCTTTCGCCTTCGGGGTCCGTGTAAAACTTGAAGGGGTCGGGCTCGGCGAGGCGCGCTTTCATAACGCCCGCCGTACCGGTTGACCAATAGTAGAGCGCGCCTTCAACCTGCGATTGGCTGAAGTAGAGGTCGATGCTCTGACTCGCAAAGGACGCGCCTGCGTCGGCGCTCGAAAGCGCCGTCACTTCGAAGGTCACCTTGCTTCCTCGGTTGGATTCAGCGATCCATTCCCATTCTTCTTCGCTGGGCGTCCAATTGGTGGCGTTCGTATAAACCGAGACCGTTGTATTCGGCCCGATGAAGCGCAACTGGTAGAGATCGGAACCTTCCGCCACCCACTCGAAGCGGATGCGCGTCACGTTGATGGGAAACATGGTCTCGTGGCTCGGGTAGATGATGCGCGGCTCTCGGGCTTCGTTCGTACCGGGCGCATTTTCTGTTGCCTCCGCGAAGGTCATGGGCGCTGTGGCGGCTGTCTCAGGAGCGGTGAAAGACTTTTCGCCCGTATGGTTGGCGCACGGATCGTCGCCGCACGCGTTGGGGTCCTCGGTCGAACCATCTTGGCTGGCATCGCCAGACACGGAGCCATCGTCACCGGAGGAACCGTCCGGGAGCTGGCCATCGACGCTACCGTCGGTGCCCGTTGCAGGATCGTCATCGTCACACGAGCAACCCCAAACCAAACCCAAAGCCAACAACAAAGAAAGAACGCGCATGCTTGCCAGGATACCAAGCTACCGCCCCACTGCGAAAGTTGTCGGACAGCGGTACGCTGAAACTACACTGTGCGCTCGTCGAGCCGCTGGTGTAGGCTCGGCCGCCATGCGTTTTTTGCATCCCGAACAAGAAGCACACCGTGAACTTTCGCTCGAAGACGTCTTTTTGGTCCCACAGCTTTTCGACGGCTTCTCACGAATGGACGTGGACCTCACGCCACCGGATTTCGCAGGCAGTTCACACCCGATCGTATCGGCGAACATGAACGCGGTGACAGGCAAGCGCATGGCCGAGACCATGGCCCGTTACGGAGGACTCGGCGTTCTCCCGCAGGATATGTCGCTGCAGACCGTCGAGCGAATCGTGAGGCACATCAAAGGAGCGCACGCGCGCTTCGATACGCCGCTAACGGTGAAGCCCGAGGCAACGCTGCGCGATGTACAGGGCATCATCCGTAAGCGCTCGCACGATCTCGTTGTCGTGATCGACGAGGCCGGGACACCGATCGGCGTGCTTACCCATCACGACCTCAAAGACCGCGACCAATACACGCCGGCCCGCCAACTCATGCGCAGCAAGGACAAGCTTCTGGTCCTGCCCAACACCGTCTCCAACCAAGAGGCCTACGATCAACTTGAGGGCGAGCGAATTCGCTCCGCACCTGTCGTCGACTCGTCCGGCAAACTTGTTGGCGTGATCGGCCGCGACGACGCCGTACGCATGGAAATCCTCAACCCCAGCATCGATTCCGCCGGTCACTTGATGGTCGCTGCGGCGATCGGCATTTCCAGCGACGCGGCCGACCGCGCACAAGCGTGCGTAGAGCTCGGCGTCTCGGCGGTGGTGCTGGACACCGCGCACGGCCACCAGCGCCGGATGTTCGAAGCGCTCCGCGATGTTCGCAAACGCATTGGCGACCGTGTGCCCATCGTCGCCGGCAATGTCTGTACCGAAGAAGGCACGCGGGCACTCATCGACGAAGGCGCAGACGTCATCAAGGTCAACGTCGGCCCGGGCGCGATGTGTACCACCCGCATGCAAACCGGTGTGGGGCGCCCCTCTTTTTCGTCCGTGTGGCGCTGCGCTTCGGAAGCGAAAAAGCATGGCAAACACGTGTGGGCCGACGGCGGTGTGCGCTTCCCACGCGACGCCGCACTCTACCTCGCTGCGGGTGCTTCACGGGTTATGGTCGGCTCGATGCTCGCGGGCACCTACGAGAGCCCCGGTGACATCAAGGAAGATCGGCACGGCGCCCTTTATAAGGAGAACTACGGGATGGCCAGCGCACGGGCAGTCGCCGAGCGAACCAGCGAGGACAGCCCCTTCATTCGGGCGAAGAAAGGCTTTTTCCGCGAAGGCATCTCCACCTCGAAGATCTACCTACGCCCCGGGTTCGAGAGCACAGGTGCGATCGTGGTCGACTTTGTCAGCGGCATCCGCAGTGCAGTGACCTACGCTGGGGCGGCCAATCTTGCTCAGTTCTGCGAACGTGCCGTCGTCGGCACCCAAACGCCCGGTGGTTATACAGAAGGCACACCGCACGGTCGCGTCTTTCGCCGCGATTAGCTCGTGCGCTAGGCTGGGCCATGGCTCAACCCCACAAGGCCCCGACTCTCGATGATCTCGTTTCACGTCCAGTACTCTTGATCACAGGACCGCTTCTGTACGTGGCGTGGGCGGACGGAGCGCTGCACAAACGCGAACTTTCAGCAGTTAAGCGTGCTGCGAGGAAGCTTCTCCCAGAGGCTGGTCTTGCGCCGCTCGAGCGTTGGCTCGATCCAAAGTCGCCCCCGACGTCGACCGAACTTTTTCGCCTCTACCGCTACATTCGCGACCGGACAAGAGACATCCATAAGGACGAACGCCGGTCGTTGATCGACCTCGGATACGAAATCGCCCGACACGATGGACACGAAATTGCCGAGGCCGAACGCCGCGCACTTCACGAGCTCGAAGATGCACTCGGTGTCCAGGGACGCGAAGCTCAGGCGCGCTATTTCGCCGATCGACCCACGCCGCGTCAAGATTTCCCCGAAGCCCCTGGTCGGTTCGAGGTCAAGCAGCTATCTCGATTGCTCGACGGTGATGCTGCAGCCGAATGGAACCGCGTGCGAGAGTTGGTGCGGCGCAAGGAGTTCGCCCTCGTCTCTGAAACAGCGCATGTCGGCACCACGACGAAAGCAAGGCGCGAGCAGGTCCGTGCCTGGCTGCAGACACTACTCGAAGAAGGTTGGGGCCAAATCGCCTATCCGACCAAAAAGGAGGATAACGGCCCGCGCCAGCGTTTCATTAAGGTCTTCGAAGCGCTGGGAATGCACGATCTAAGCCTCGTCGTAAAAGCGGGCGTGCAGCTCGGTCTGTTCGGCGGAGCCATCGCGGCGCTCGGCACCGAGCGGCATCAACAGGCGTACTTGCCGGGGATTGCGAGCGGTGAGCTGCTGGGTGGTTTTGCAATGACCGAGTTGGGCCACGGTTCGAATGTTCGCGACCTGGAGACCGTCGCCCGCTACGAACCCGAAGCAGACTGCTTTATTCTGCACACCCCAACAGCCACCGCGCGCAAGGAATGGATCGGCAATGCGGCGCAGGACGGGCAAGCCATGGTCGTGTTCGCGCAGCTCGAAACCGGCGGCGAGCGGCATGGTGTGCACGCGTTTGTTGTGCCCGTTCGTGATGTTGAAGGGAAGTTGCTTCCGGGTGTTCACATCGAAGACTGCGGCCACAAGATGGGACTCAACGGCGTCGACAACGGCCGCATTTGGTTCGATCACGTGCGCGTGCCCCGCGAGAACTTGCTAGACGCCTACGGTCAGGTCGACAGAAGCGGAACCTATGCAAGCCCCATCGCCAGCTCCTCACGACGCTTTTTCACGATGCTCGGCACACTTGTAACAGGCCGCATCAGCATCGCCGCATCGGCTGTATCCGCTTCGAAGGTCGCCCTGACAACAGCGGTTCGATATGGCGCTCTGCGTCGCCAGTTCGGTGCTGAGGGACAGGACGAGCGCTCCGTCCTTAGCTACCCCTGCCATGCACAACGCCTGATGCCACGCGTTGCAGCATGTTATGCATTTCACTTCGCCGTCAACGACCTACAAGAGCGGTGGGAAGCACACGAAGGCGGAGACACACGCGAGATCGAAAGCCTCGCCGCAGGTATCAAAGCACTTTGCACCTGGCATGGCATCGACGGCACGCAAGCCGCACGAGAAACCTGCGGCGGGATGGGCTTTCTCAGCGTCAACCGCATTTGTGAACTTCGCAAAGATCTCGATGTTTTTGCGACCTTCGAGGGTGATAACATTGTGCTGCTGCAGCTCGTCGCCAAGAGCCTCCTCGGCGGTTACGCCAAACAGTTGTCGGACGATTTGCTTGGCACGTTACTGGCTGAAATTTCACGCAAGGCAAAAGGTGCGCTTCGCGATCAGAACCCGATCAACAAGCGACGAACGGAAGACGAGCACCTCGTCGATCTGGACTTTCATCGCGATGCGTTCGATTTCCGCGCGCACAACCTGCTGGTGTCTGCCGCACGACGGATCAAGCGACGCACAGACGACGGACTCGATTCATTCTCCGCAGCAACGGAGATCCAAGACCACCTGGTTGCGCTCGCCCGTGCCCACACGGAGCACCATGTGCACGAATGCTTCGCCTCGGCTATTGCAGAGTTCCCGGAGTCACCGGAACGCGACGCGCTCGAATCGATGCGCAGCCTGTGGGCGTTATGGCGTCTTCGCGAAGATGTCGGCTGGTTCGTAGAAAACGGTTGCTTCGAGGAGCGAAAGGCGCGCGCGCTTCGTCGTCGCTTTGCCAAGTCCTGCCTCGAAGCCGCTGAGGTCGGCGTTGATTTGGTCAACAGCTTCGGCCTTCCCGACGAAGTGCTCGGCCCGATCGCCTTCGAGAACTATGCTGCCCACCCCCTGCTCGCCCGCCGCGGCTAATGCACATCTCAAACCAAGTGTTGGGGCTCAGCCACCATCGCGTGCCTACGGATCGTCGCTCAGAAACGCCAAGAGTTCGTCTGCCTGCCGCTCGGCGTCGGCTTCGCCAAGCTCAATGAGTCGCCGGGCGTAGCCTGCCTCAAAAAGCAGCATCGCGAGCGAGTCGCTGCTTCGAGACTCCTGTGTCCCCCAGCCACGCGTGAGGTACTTCAGCGCTCCGGGCAGCTCGAACTCGAACTCGCTTGCGATAGCGGCAAGATCCTCTGACGGACGAATGACGAACAGCTCGACTCGCCGAAGCTCACCGTCCCGTCCATTGGGGTCGTCCGCAAATAGGCGATTGATACGCTCAAGGTTGGCTGCATCGAAATCAACGTTGTCGAGAAAGATGGCATTCATCAGAATGCCCAAGATGTGGGCGGGCGACGGGTAGACGTTCGCATGTTCCATGGGGAGGGGACGCACACCGGGAACTCGCCGCGTCGTAATGGCGAGAATTTTTCGCGCTCCCAAATGGAGCGCCGGCGAAAGCGGTGCGGTAAGACGGATCCCGCCATCTCCGTGCCAATGCCCGGCAATCTCGATTGCTGGAAAGAAAAACGGCAGCGCCGTCGAAGCCATCACGTGCTCGACCGTAATTTCGCAAGGCTCACTGCGTCGAAGGGGCCGTTGCCACATCTTGGGGTTTCTTCCCGACACCCACGAGACTGCTTGACCCGTCGCGTAGTTCGTCGAGGTGATGGCGAGCGCCTCAAGCGCGCCAGACTCGATGTTGCGCTGCAGTTGTGGAAGCTGACCGCTGGAAGTGGCCGCGAGCTTCATCGTGAGCAGGCGCCGAAGCGGGCCCGTATCGAGCATGCTGCGCGTCGGAGGAAGTGGGTCCTTCCCTGCGGAGAGCAAGCGAATGCCCCAACGAAGCACGTTCCCAACGAGGGGGCCTCCCTGCGTCGCAATGACGTCTTCACTTCGAATCCCTTCCCACAGCTGAACGAGGTCGTGCGTGGTCGAGGCGAAATCTTTGGATGCATTCGCTAGGTAGGCTGCATTGATGGCCCCGGCCGACACGCCCGTCAGAATAGGAAAGTGAACGCTGGGCATCATGGAGGCGATTCCCCTCAGAACGCCTGCCTGATAGGCAGCGCGCGCTCCACCACCGCCCAACATGAGCGCAAGGTGAGTGCGCCCATTGTTCAGCGACGTGCTCACCTTAGCGCTATAGCAGGGTTAGGTACTCTCTGCGCGGATTCTCAACCCCCTTCTAGCTATCGATGCCCACCACGCGTCCGCTGTCTACGGCGGGCGTTCCGCTTTGGTCGTGCGGTACAGTCACACGGCAGGTCGCATCCGTGACGTTTCCAGAAGCGTCGGTCACTTCGATACCGATGCGATAGACACGGCCATCTTCACGACCGCTCCGTTCGGAGCGCAGGTCGACCGACTGGCGGTCGTTCGCAATCACAATGTCCGGTTCATGGTTGCCGTCGCCTTTGCCATCGAACGGTTCGTCGCTCGTCGCCCAAACGATTCGTGCTTCGGGCGCCACGTCGCAGGCGTCATGCACGGTGACACAGTCGTAAACATCGAATCGATGCATCTTGTGGTTGGGCGGCCACATCGAGTGATTTGTGACTTCGACTTCCGGAGCTACGGTATCGACGACTTCCGCGACAAAGGCGCAGATGGGTTCGGGCCCCACATCGACGGCAACTTGATAGCTGCCCACGTCGTCGAGCTGCTCCTGAGAAAGGGTCAAGTAGGGGTCTTCATAGCAAACGAGGTCGTCTACGAGCACGACCGCACTCTTCGGATTGTCGCGATCGCACTCGAAAACGCGCGGTGCCGGGCAGAGCATGTCGAGATCGACAACATTGCCGTCCACACAGCTGGCCCGAAGAACGACGGCACTGCTTTGCGAGTCGTACTCGGATCCACACGCGCACAGAATGAAGAGGAGGAGGCTACGAAACAAACCTGTTCTTGCTGTTTTGACTTTCATCGATCGTCCCTTTCGAAGAACCAAAAGATATTGAGAGTCAACGCAAGGTCTGTGCCAGGTCGTGTAACCCGTAGGTACCGTATGTACACAGCGTTTTCTCATCCGTAACGGTGTAGTGATCTGCCACACACCGCACAGGCGCCACGCGCCGCCGCAGTTGGATCACTCACCGAGACCGTGCGTTAGCAACCGCAGTCAAAGTCTTGCCGAGTGGTCAAACTCTGCATGGATATCAGTTCCCCCGCCTGGGCGCGCCACAGTTCAGAAGCCCACGGACTTTGGGTCAACACCTCGATCTTCCCATCGTTGTGAAGGTCCAGGACTGCAACGACCTTGCGTTGGCCATCACTCTGGGCACCGAGCAACTGGGGCGTGCCTGTGCTTACATCGAAGATCGCGAACATGGTTGGCAAGTACCCCCCGCACTCCTCCCCGGCGGGCTGGTCCGCCTTCGCAGACGCGACGGCAATTTTCATGTCGCCGAGCGCATAAACTCGCACAGCTCGCTCGGGCGGGCCGCTCGTCCAGGCACCATTTCCGCCCGCGTCCGCATAGCGCTTTTGAACCTGTGCATACTCCGCCGCCTTCTGAAATTCCTTACCTACCGCAGACGAAATCGACGCATCGAAGGCCAGCTGCTTGAACGCCCGATGTTGATCTTTAGCTTCGCTCGATACGGCCCAGCGCGCGTCTGGGCAACCCTTTATGCTGAGCGCTGCAATGGGTCTACCCATCTGCCAGACCTCAGCATGCTTCTGACGGTCGCTAAGCGATTTGCTCGCCTCGAGTTCACCATCCCAGTGTTGGACTTGTGCAAAGTGTGGATCCACTTGCACCGCAAACCAACTGCCATCGACCTTAGCCTCGCAGGATTTTCCCTCGACATCAAACGTCGTCAGCGACTTGGGCACCTTCGCATCGGACGCTGGTCGGCGAACGTTAAAAGCAGCACTTCCACCAAAAGGCTGAAGCGCGCCAGCGGGACTCCCTCCGTGCTCAAAGGCGACCATTCCACTGAACACAAAGTGCAGACCCGTATCTTTGAACTTGCCGTCATCCTTTCGAATCTCCGACCGCAGCATCTCTTCGCGTGCGATGCGAAGGGCGTCGTCGTCCTTGACCAGCACCAGTTGCTTGGGCCCGACGTCTTCAAACGATTTGGAACTCCAGTACTGGGTGAAGGTCACGACAGCCGTCTCACTGACCGAACGCACTTGCATGTCTCGAACTTCGACCTTCATGGGCGCTTTGAACATCTTCGCGCGGTCTTTGAGCCAGCCGTCGCGAGCGAACTTACTGGTCCGCTCCCCCGCTCGCTTGATGCCGAGAAACTTGTCCGCATAAATCGCCTGGTAGGCTTCAAAATCCCCATCGTTCTGGGCCTTCACCCATCGGTCCAGCAATGCTTTCACCTGGGCATCAGAAATCGCATTTTCCGTAGCCACAACCTCGCCGGGCTTCTTGGTCTTGGGTGCAGCGGGTTTCGCGCTGCCTTCGTCAAGCGTCTGGACCGCTCGCTCTTCTTTGTCATCGCAAGCCGTCCACCAGCAGGCCACGCCAAGCACGGCCATGCTGCGAGCGATTGCGAGATACATGTATCGGGATCGAAAGTATCGGTTCACCCACCGGGTTTCGCACAATTTTGTTGCACTCGCTATCTACGGGTGAGCGGACTGCGCGCCGGTCAATGCCCCACTGTGTCAGCGTGCCTCGCGCAAGTCGCTCACGATGTCCTACAAAGCCAACAGAAACCAGTGCGATGCGCCTGGCACTACGCTTGCACTTCTTTCGGGCGTGGCAAACCCAACACATCACACGGAATTCAAGGCCGAGCCTCACCCGTTGATCGCTTTGCTACCGCTCTTTCTCATCCTGGCGTTCGCGATACTTGCAACGTTCAGCTAGCCGGTCCCCTCCGAGCCGGCAAATCCAGTGGTCGACGGCTACGCCAACTTCACTTCGGACAACTCAGCCTGAACTGCAGTGCGTTGAAATTACGAAAAAAGATCGTCACCCCGCTGGGTACAATCCTTGCTGATTGAGCGGCAATGTCTCCTCGACGCTCGCT
Source organism: uncultured Polyangiales bacterium (assembly GCA_964487255.1). Taxonomy (GTDB): domain Bacteria; phylum Myxococcota_A; class Polyangia; order Polyangiales; family CAZAQV01; genus CAZAQV01. The sequence continues at coordinate 140,394 of CAZAQV010000013.1, forward strand.
CGGCCAAGCCAGCACCTACGCCCTCACCCTTGTCCTTTTACTTGGCGCGGTCCCCGCTTTTGGCGCTCTCGGCACTGCGACGCGTGGCTCGATCTACGGTCCCTCCCACGGCGAAACGGTGCATGCGCTTCCCGAACTGCGCTCTGCCGCGCAGGCCGGGCTCGTCTCACGCGCTACGCAGCTCACCCAACGCGCACGAACGTGGCTCAGCGGTAACCCGCGTGTCGCAGCGGCCGTTCCGACTCGTACCGTGGATGTCGTCGACGAAATCCATGGCGTGCGCGTCGCTGATCCCTACCGATGGCTCGAGGACCCGGGCGCCCCCGAGGTGCACGCCTGGCTCGACGCGAACGACACGCGAACACGCGACGCTCTGCGAGACTTACCCGGAGACCGCGGAATCAAAAAACGACTCGCTCTTGAGTTCGAAGTCAACGATGTCGGTCGCCCCACGCGCTACGGGGACATCGAGATACAATCTGAGCTTGTACGCGGACTCGACAAACGCGTCTACTACGTCGCAGATGCAGGCGGCGAAAACCGACGACTGCTGTTTGATCCCAACACCTGGAGCGACGACGGCACCACAAACCTCGAAGGGTACGACGTTAGCAAACAAGGTTCGTACGCGGCCTACCGCATCTCTGAAAACGGCATGGACGACTCGATTCTTCGCATTCGCAAGCTCGACGATGGAACGGACCTCGATGAAACTCTGACAGGACTTCGAAGTGGCGGCGTCAGCTGGCTGCCCGAGGAAACGGGCTTTCTCTATCACTGGCTTCCCGAGAGTGGCACCGTGTCCGACGAGCTTCGTCCCGGCCACCGTTCGCTTCGTCTCCATCAAGTCGGTCAGACGCAGGCCGACGATGCGACCGCCTTTCCAGCGGCGCTCGACCCGCAACGTTTCTTGGGCGGCGGGCTCAGCGACGACGGCCGCTGGCTCCACCTTTCGTACGGCGGCGGTTGGTCTGCGAACGACCACTACCTTTTCGACATGCAGGCGGGGGACTTGCTGCTGGGCGATGAGCCGATCGTAAAGCGCGGCGGAGACGCGGCAGACTGGGTTCGCGACGAAGCTTTGTCACGTGGCTTTGTGCCCTTCGCCCACGAACTCGACGCCATCGTTCACTACGTCTGGAACGATGGATACTTTTACATCTATACCGATTGGGATGCCCCACGCGGCCGCTTGTTTCGCACGACTCCGGACAAACTCGCGGTCAAAGACTGGGTCGAAATTGTCCCGCATAGCGACCGCACACTCGAAGACTTCGACGTTGTCGATGGGCGCCTCGTCGTCAGCTATCTCGAGGATGTCACGACACGCATCGAAGTCCGCGAGCTTGACGGCACATTCATTCGAGAACAGGAACTTCCTGGACTTGGAACGGCTACCGTATCTTCCAACAAGGGCGAACCTGGCGCGGTGCTCCGCTACACATCGTACGATCAGCCAACGACCTACTACGAGTGGGATGTCGCGAACGGAAAACTCATAGAGTACAAAAGAGACCGCACCTACTTCGATGTCGAGAACATGACTGTGTCCCGAGAGTGGGCCACGTCGAAAGACGGCACGCGCGTCCCGATGTTCGTCCTGCACCGCAAGGATGTAAAACTGGACGGCAGCAACCCAACCTGGCTGCATGGATATGGTGGCTTCTCTTCGAATGTCGAGCCGTATTTTCGCCGCGATGCTGCGCAATGGGTCGAGGCGGGCGGCGTCTTCGTCGACGCGGTTCTTCGCGGCGGAGCAGAGTTCGGTGAGTCGTGGCACCAGGCTGGTAAGGGCGCCAACAAGCAAAACGTGTTTGACGATGCAGCTGCGATTGCGCAGCACCTGATCGACCGCGGCTATACCAAGCCCGAGCACATGGCGATCGAGGGTGGTTCTAACGGCGGACTCTTGGTCGGCGCGATGATCACGCAATACCCAGAACTCTTCTGCGCCGGGGTGTGTGGGGTGCCGCTCTTGGACATGGTGCGCTACCACCTTTCCGGCGCTGGCCGCACGTGGGTGGACGAGTACGGATCCGCCGAGAATGCAGCCGAGTTTCGGACACTGCTCGACTACAGCCCGTACCACAACATCGACGAAAGCGACGACCTTCCTGCGCTCCTTATGTTGACGGCGGACTCAGACGACCGTGTGGCACCAAACCACGCGCGCAAATTCGCAGCACGTTACCAAGCCGCAAACCCCGATAACTCAGTGCTATTGCGGGTCAATCGCAATGCCGGTCACGGTGGCGGTGCAACCATGGCGTCCTATTATGAGTCCGTCTCCGACAAGCTTCGCTACATGGGCTGGAAGCTCGGCGACCGACGCTTCCAGCACCGTCTCACGCGCTCGAACTGGGCGCAACGCCGTGCACGCGCGAAGGTCACGATTGAAAATGTGCTTGAGCCCGTCACAAGACGCTAAGTCCACGCTTCGCTAGATCGAGACATCGGCTGCGGATCACTGATAGGCTCCTGCCTGTGAAGGTTGATGGCCCGCCCACGTTGGTGCAGTTTCCGATTTCGCATTTCTGCGAAAAGGTACGCTGGGCGCTCGACTTCAAAGGGGTGCGCTATCGAAAGCGGGATCTGATTCCCGGCTTTCATCTGCTTGTGACCAAGCGATTGGCAGCCAGGGCTTCGGTTCCGGTGCTGGTCGACGGCGACCGCGTCATCCAAGGGTCGGCCGCGATTCTGGACCATCTCGATGCAAGCTTCGAGGGACGACCGTTGACACCGGCGGACCCGGCGCTCGCAGAGCGCTGCCGTGAGATCGAAGCTTTTGCGGATAAAGAGATCGGCCCGCATGTACGCCGCATTTGCTACCACTCGCTGCTGGAGTCTCCCGAAATCGTCATCGATCTGTTCATGCAGGGCAAACCGACCTACCAGCGCACAGGCGTCGCCGCAACGTTTCCGGTGCTTCGACGGCTCATGCGCAAGGGTATGCGCATCGATGAGGCAGGCACGCGCCGCTCCGAACAGAGACTCAAAGAAGCGATCGAACATGTTGAATCGCTTCGCGCGGGACGAGACTTTTTGGTTGGCGATCAGCTCTCGCGCGCCGACATCGCCGTCTGTGCGCTGCTCGCACCGCTATGGCTTCCCGAGGGCTATGGGCTTCGTTGGCCCGACGAAGTTCCCGACGATTTCGCGGCCCGTGTCGCCCCCTTTACCGATGCCACGCACTGGGCGCAGCAGACCTACGCTTCCTGGAGGCACGCGGCGTGAGGCTTCGCAGCGCGGCTCAACGGTAGTAGGCTTCGGCCATGAAACCGTTGGCGCATCTTGGCGCGGTGACGCTCGTCTGGCTCATCGTCATCGCGGCTTCACAGTTCTACGCACTCGCGCTTCTTCCGATTCATGTACTGCTGCTCGTCGTGGGACGCGAAAAGCGCGCTGCAGCCGCACACAAGAAGCTCGAAGGCACCTTGATGAAAAGCGAACGCGTCGAAGCGGGAGCTCTACAGGCTAGGATTGCATCACTGATCAACCGTCGGTCGCTCGTCGCGGTGACTACCAGTCGCGTCATCGGCATCGAGCGACCGCTTCTGGGTGGCTTCAACATGACAGACTATCAGTGGAAGGACCTACGAGACGTAAAGATCTCCGAGAATGTCATCCCGGGACTATTCGGCGCACGACTCGCGTTCAAGTTCGAACACGGAAGCGAGCTTACGATCGATGGCGTACCCACAGAAGCAGCGCAAACCATCTATCAACATGCGCAAACCGAGGAGCAAGCGTGGGAAGAAAAACGGCGCATTCGGGAGCTCGAACAGAGCCGCGCAGCAAGTGGAGGGGTCCTGCTCAACACGGGTGCAGGCGGCGCAGACTCGACCCTCGACGAACTCGAGCGCGCCAAAGGCCTGTATGATTCCGGTGCCATCAGCGACGCCGAGTACGAAGAGATCAAAGCGAAGATCTTGAGCCGCCAAGCCTTCTGATCACCGAGGCACTCAGCCTCAGTTCAACCTGAAACCGATCTAACGGTCGCGAAAACCTTTTCCGTCTAGAATTTTCTTCGCGTACCTGTCGATGCGGCGCTCGCGTGTCTCGCTCTGTTTCGCACCAGAGAAATAAATATTGTATTCGCGCTTCCGGCCCGGCGTGAGCGCATCGAAGGCTTTTCTGAGCGCGCGGTCCTTTTTGAGGCGTGCCTTGAACTCGGGAGCCCAATCGATCTTCGTTGGCTTCTCGACCTTGAGACCCGCTTTTTCGACCTTGATGGCGTCGCGGACGAAACGCTTGATCGCCGCCCTCTTTTTCTCCACGTCAGCGACCGAAGTGAACTCCAATCGGCGTGCGGAACGCGTGTTCTTGCCCTGCTCCCTGAGCAGTCCCTTGCTGTCGCTCAGCAGCGCCCCCTTGAAGAACATCAGCGCAATAAAGCTCTTCATTTTTTGAATGATGGCGATGTTTCCGCCCTCGGCTGAGTAGCACGGCTTTCCCCACTTGAGCTGCTCATCGAGCGGACAATCGCGCAAAATTTCTCGAAGAGCTTCCCCCTCCTCCCGCCAACTCTTGGATTTGCGAAAATATTGATCGACAACCGTAGCCATTCGCACACCCTAGCACGCGCATCTACACGCGTAGCTTACGCACCCAGACAACGAACTCGTCAAATGTAACGCGGCCGTTCTCGTCGGTGTCGAGGTTTTCGATCGCCGACCGAAAATCGTCGTCGCTCAGTTTCCAGCCAGAGCGCACGAGCACAGCGTTGAGCTCTTCGAGATTTAGACTTCCATCACCATTTTGGTCGACTTGATCAAACATTTGACGCAGCGCTTCTTCGGAAAGTCCAGGCATGTGCCGGATACTCCCATCCCCGTTTTCCCTTCGCAAGTCGACAGAAGAGCGCGCTGATTCGTCGCGACTCATTCATATACTGCAAGGCAAGTAAAAAGTTACACGATGTGTTTGTAAGCAGGACGCGCACGTGCACGCACTTGGCGCCCGTGCACTCTGAATGCGCGCTGTGTTACGCTCGTCCACTAGTCCGGAGGTCCGATATGAAGATCACAATCCACCACACTCTCGCGTTTGTCGTCACCATTGGCGTCGCACTCGGTCTTGCAAGCACAAGCGCTGCACAGACCGTGAGCGCAGAAGCGAACTTCTCCGTGAGCGCGCGCGCGCTCGCTGCGATACAGGTTCCGACGGCAGCAATCGAATTGCGCGCGGCTGGCGTGCCCGAGCCCGAAGTGCAGACGGCCTTTGTCGCCGTGCACGAGCACCACATCCCCGCGCCCGAAGTGCACCTGATGCTCACGCACAGCGTGCGGCACGTACGAGTCCACGGTGTGATTCCCGACTTCGGCCACTTCGTGGAAATCCGTCTCGACGACGGCTACCGTGGGCCGCGCCTCTACAAAGAGATTCGCATCGCGCACAAGCATCCGGGACATGGGCCTCCACCGCACGCCAAGGCGTACGGGCACAGCAAGATCAAGGTCAAAGGTCCCAAACACCACGGCCACGGCCGAGTCGACGTCCATGTTCATGGACCGCACATCCCCCGCCCCCCAAGCGCCCATGTGAATGTGCATCTACATGGCGGCGGACCCGCCCACCACAGCGTCAAGGTCAAGGGTGGCGGTGGCCACAAGGTCAAATTCAAGGGTGGCGGTGGCCACAAGGTCAAATTCAAGGCAAAGGGCGGCCGTGGCAAACACTAGTTTTCCATCGCGACGCACCCTTCTCGTCTCGTCGCTTTTTTGTTTTGCGCTCGCTCTGAGCGTGGGTTGCAGCAGCTGTAGCTCTGAGGACGACATCGAGAAGGCTGCAATTATTGCAGCGCAAATCAAGAAGACACCGAAGAAGGCGAAAGCCATCCTCGAAGAACACGACATGACGATCGAGGAGTTCGAGAAGGTCATGTACGACATCGCGGCGGACCCCGAGCTGTCAAAGCAGTTCGAAGAGGCCCGCAAAAAGGCCAATTAGAGCAGAGCACGTTCGACTAGAGCGCATGGCGTCGGCCTTCGGGCCGGCGCTTTTTTCGTTGCTTCCCTGCAACCGTGGGACGTTTTGAGTCTAGTGTCCGATCCACTCAGGTTGTCGCAGGAGGCGAAGAGAGGTTTGTTCGAATCAAGGCGCGAAAACGAAGGACGTGCAGCGTACATTCGAGTTTGAGTAACGCCGAGTCGGGCGAAGCTCACAAGAAAACTGTGACAACTTGGGTGGATCGGACACTAGAACCGAATCATAAGCGATTGGCCGTGCGCTTCGGCCTGAAGGTCTTTGGAGGACGCACTCAAAGTCTCTGCCAAGAGCCACACCAAACCGCCCGTCAAGATCGCGCTGCCTGCAACGATCGCGACATTGCCAATCGTTTCTTGAGCCCGAGCGTCGTCCAACATCTGGCCAGCCACGACTTGGTTTTCGGCTTTTTGGTTCAAGTTTTCTGCAGCTGAGGCCGCATTGACAGCAAGCCCAGCGCCGACGGCAACGCCCGCAGCACCGACACCCAGCAACACAACGGGCCAGGGTGATAGGCTTTCGTCTGTCACTTCGAGCTCGGACTTCCGTTGCTGAGTCCAAGTGTCGACGTGCCCTTCTTCAACTGGCGGCGAGCTACCGCTCGACTCACCGGTCTTTCGTTCTGACAGTTCCGCAATTTTCGCCTCGACGGCCGAAACGTTGGGCGCGTTGGGTGAAACCGTGATGTACCGTCGATAGGCTCCGATCGCCAACGACGTTTCACCGAGCTCTTCGTGAACCCGTGCCAAATTGTAGTCGATTATCGGGTCTGCAAAGAGCCGCCGTGCGCGCAAAAGCAGGTCCTTGGCCACCTGGAAATCACCATCTTCGAAGGCCGTTGCCGCCTGAAGGGTGAGCGTTGCCGACTTTTCCCTTCGTTCACGAAGCGTGGCCTCGGCACCGTCTGATTGTGCATGTGTGAGAGGGATAGCGCTGAATAGAAGTGCTACTCCCATCAGCAAACCCGCCATAAGCGCCGTCAAACGCTGACCCATCGCTCGCCAATATAGCGGGAAGGCGCGCAAATGTCCCATTGCCGCTACAATCAACAGGCGGTGGAGAACACAGTTCGCAGCTACGATGTACTCGGTGAAGTCGGCCGCGGGGGCATGGCATCCGTCTCGGTCGCTCGTTTTGAGGCTGGCTCGGGCATCCATATGCCGGTCGTCGTCAAGCGCATGCTCCCTGGCCTCGATGACTCGGTTGAACGTCAGAAAATGTTCATTGACGAAGCCAAGACGCTCGCGCTCATCCACCATCCGAATGTGGTTCGCGTCATCGAAGTCGGAAGCGACCAGCACAACAGGCCGTACATCGTCTTCGAGTACCTCCACGGGGAGACCTTGGACGTCTTGCTCAAAGCTGCACAAACGTCGGGCAGCCTTCATTGGCGGCTCGCTGGACATATCGTGGCGGAGGTCTGTGGTGGACTTCATGCGGCGCACGAGACACGCGGAGTCAATGGGGAACCACTCAACCTCGTTCACCGAGATATTTCTCCTCACAATATCTTCATTGGCTTCGACGGTTGGGTACGACTTATCGACTTCGGCATCGCGCATACCAATCAGCGTTCGACCGAAACCAGAGAGGGTATTCTCAAAGGCAAGATTCGCTACATGTCCCCCGAGCAATGCCTTCAAAAGGAGCTCAGCCGCGCAAGTGACATCTTCTCCGCAGGTATTGTGCTCTACGAGTTGCTCACTGGCAAGCTTCCGTTTGATGCGCAGAGCGACTTCGAAGTCATGAAGAAGATCTGCCAGGACTTGCCACCCGACCCGAGCGAACTCAACCCAAGCGTCCCGGAATCGATGGCTGATATCTGTTTGTGCGCGCTCGAACCGAAACCGGATGGGCGCTTCAAGAACGCAGATGAGATGCGGCTCGCTCTGCTCAAGGCGCTCGACGAACAGAGCGAGCAAAGCACAGCCGCACTTGGACCTGAACTGGCTTCGACGATGCAGACGTTGCTACCGAAACGATACCAAGAGAAACAGTCCCTGCTTCAGGACATCCGCAGCGGAGAATCTGTCAACGTCGGACGGGCGCTTCATCCAGAGGAAAAGACGATCATCACCGTTTCTACCGAGATCGGAGGTCCGACCCGACGACGTTTCGCTTTCGCGTGGGTCGCTGTCGCCACCATCGTGTTGGGTGGCCTCGGAGCGTGGGTGCTTACATCCGAGTCCCAGCCCCGCGCGTCGACCGAACCCCCAAGCGATGCCTTGATCTCCAATGCTGCGCCAGTGCTACTCGACAAACCCGCTCGCCGAGCCCGAGAAGACGTCGTTGAAAACGGAAACGAGTCGGCCACGGCCGTCGTGCACATCGTGAGTGTTCCCCCAGGCGCAACCGCGACGCTGGGTGACAAAAGCCTGGGCGAAACGCCAGTTCGCACAGAACTTCCGGTTTCAGATCACCCCCAAACGCTAGCGCTTTCACTGGATGGCTACACGGTCTACCGTCAGGAGTTGACTGTGGAACGCGACATGTCCGTGCATACAACATTAGTTGAGCAGACCCCGAAGGCAACTACGCAAAGAGTCGCCAAGCGCAGAGCTACCAAGCGCCGGCCGACCAAACGGCCAACCAAAACCGCGAAGACGTCTCAAGAACCGCTCTTTCCGATGTTTCGTTAGGCGTGCGGTCTTCCGTTAGAGGTTATGTCGCTGCAGCAAACGGTGCAGGTTCGATCGAGCCATGCCTGCCGCTTTGGCAATCCGCCGCAGGCTTCGCCCGTGAATTTCGATCATCGCTGCTAGGTATTCTCGCTCGAGGTGCTCGTTCCATAACGCGCGCACCTCCGCAAACGGAAGTGACGTATCCGGCGCGGGCAGCGAGGTCGAGGCCTCGTTAACGGATGCCACGTCCACCTGGTCTGTAGGTCCAAGCACGAGCGAACGCAGAACGAAGGAGCGAAGCTCACGCACGTTTCCGGCGAACGCGGACGCCCCGCGTTCCGTCGCGGCCAGCACGATAGCTTCGATTTTGGCCTCGTCCGGCTCTGCGCCAGCAAGGCTGCGCACCAAAACCGGCAGATCACTCGCTCGTTGAGAAAGGGACGGAACCTGCACGCGCGCACCAGCAAGGCGAAAGTATAAGTCCTCACGAAAGCCACCCGCATTGACCATGCTTGAGAGGTCGCGATGCGTCGCGCAGACAACGCGAACGTCGATTGGACGGTACTCATTTTCCCCGATGCGACGAACTTGCATCGACTCGAGCACGCGCAAAAGTTTTGGCTGTACGGAAAGTGGTAACTCCCCGACTTCATCGAGAAACACAGTGCCACCATTGGCCTCTTCGAACGCACCCATACGGTCGACGAGAGCGTCGGTAAAGGCGCCGCGGCAATGACCGAAGAGCTCTGCGTCAGCGGTATCCGCAAGGAGCGTCGTGCAGTCCACAACAATGAAGGGACCGTCTGCTCGCTTCGACGCTTGGTGAATCGCCTGCGCAACAAGCTCCTTGCCCGTTCCCGTTTCGCCAGAGATGAGAACAGGGATGTCGGAAGGTGCGATCGCTTCGATCTTTGCGTAGAGTTCTTGCATCACGGTAGAGCCACCGATAAGCCCACGGTAGTGATCGGTCGGCCAGAGCTCCACGGGAACGCTCCGCGCTTCTTCACTAAACTCAATCGCCACCGCGCCCAGCTGAATCACACCCTTGCGCGCCACGGCGCCCTCACGAACACGAAATCCATGAATCCATGTGCCGTTCGTACTCTCAAGGTCGCGAAACCAGAACCCAGCGCTACCCTGCGTCTCTAGCCGCATATGTAGACGTGAGACCGAGGCGTGCGCGATGACCACGTCAGCCCGCTCGCTGCTCCCAAGGGTTGTGTCGCTCGACACGATGGACGAGTGCACGCCCTTGTCGTCGCTCCACTTGAGATGAAGTCGTGCTCGTCGCGGAGCACCTTCCACGTGGTCGGCGATGATCTCCTCGGTCGCCCCTGAAGAATCTGGAAGTTCGACCATGTGCCTAGCGTAACCGGCGATCGACAGCCAAGCCAACACTTCCGGCAAGCGCCGTTAGAGCTGGCGCCGCGGACTTTCTGGTGGACCTTCGCCGTTGGCAAAGGTGGATGGATCGAAGTCGTTGCTGGGTGTCAGCACAATCTTGTCGACGAGCAGACCGTCTCGATGCATCCACAGGCCCAGCGTTCCCATCCCCTTGGCTGGCACGGAGACAGTCTTGGAACGCCACTCCCACTCGGCCACCACCATCCACTCCAGATCCACTACATCGCCATCTGCAAACCCAACATATACGGCGTTGCTGTCAGCATCGATCGGTCGCGCTCGAACCCAGACGACATGCTGCCCGGCGGTCTGAAAATCGATCGCAAAATCGGCACGAGGCCCCTGGGTCATAAAGTCGGCATCGAGAGAATCTCCACGAACGGGACGCGGTTGTAAAGCTCGATTGCCGGAAGCGCCCTGTCGGTCGACGATCGTCCATTCATGATCGCCTTCGTTCATTGTTCCACTCGTGAAGTTCTCTGCCTCAACCGTGAGCAAGAAGTCTCCCTCCCCTTCTTGCACGAAAGCATACCCGCCTTCGCTGGGTTGGCAGTTTCCAGACACGCAGACATACCCCTCGAGACAGGGACAGGGAAAACCTTCGAGCGTAGGCTCTGCAAATGAGCATCCCACAGATTGCACCACAGCAAAGCTAAGCCACAGCGCGACGCGGTATGAACGAATCGTCGACACCAAGCGTTGATTTCTCACGATCCTGGTCAGAGAGCAAGGAACAAGCTCGGCCTGAATGCGCGCGTCCCCAACGCTACCGCGGCGCTTCGTTCGATCATGAGAACAAAGACAGAGCGCGCGGTGCTCTAAACAGCCTGACGCAACCACAGTGCCAGACTCTTGTGTTGAGATTATGCCCAATTGCAGGCGGCACGGTGGTTGCATTGGCTTGCGTTGTGGTGTGTCAGGTGTATATCCCCAAGTCTTCCTACCCACTCCATCTATGGGTGCTGTGTTTCGTTTGCGCCTGTACGGGACAGCTCATCGAGGAGGCGGCGGATCCCGGCGCCAACCCGGGAGACCATCCCGCAGGAAACTCGCCGACCAGTGGCTCATCGGATTCCGACATGCGGAATCCGACGGTCGACGACATCCTCGATCCGGAGACGCAGCTCGATCCCGCTGCAACGCACGTGCCCCTGACACGCCTCAGCAATACGCAATATCGATTCGCGGTCTCAGATCTTCTTGCTCCATTCGACCTTGAACCCTTCGGCGATCTGGGCCCCGAAACGGCGGTCGGAGGCTTCCGCAGCAACCAGCCCATCCCGGTCTCCGACGTTGAGTTCACTCGTTACGTCAGAGAAGCGGAACGCATCGCCTCGCGGGTCGAGACTCCGTTCGCCCTCGTCGATTGCGACCCGAATCAGCAAGGCGACGTCGAGTGCGCCCGCAAGTTCGTCGACACATTTGGTTCACGCGCTTACCGGCGGCCTTTGCAGAACGAAGAACGCGACAGCCTGTTGTCTCTGTATCAATTGGGGCGGGCGGATGGCAAGCCTGGCGATGCCGCACGCTTTGTATTGCAGGCCATTCTGCTTTCGCCCCACTTCCTCTATCGCATCGAGCTCGGGGCGTCGCCACAAGAAACATTTGCTCTGAATGGTTACGAACTCGCGGCTCGTCTATCGTTCTTTTTGTGGGATAGCCTTCCTGACGAGATCCTGATCGCAGCCGCAAAATCCGGCACGCTATCCAAGCCGGACGAACTGGAGCGTCAAGCGCGACGAATGCTGGCCGATGAGCGCGGAAAACGCGCGATCGACTCGTTTTTCACACAGTGGCTCGGGGTCGACAAACTTCTCGAACAGCAAAAAGACACCTCGGTCTACCCGTCCTATGACGAACGACTGGCCTTGGACTTCCTGCGCGAGACCACACTCTTTGCCAATGCAATCGTTCGCGAAGGCGCCGGTGGTTTTTCCGCGTTGTTCGTGTCAGATTTTTCGGTGTTGGGAGGGGGCTTGTTTGAGCACTACGGGCTAGCACCTCCCGCAAGCGACACCTGGATGCGTTTCGCACTCGCGGGAAGCGAACGCAGTGGTGTGCTGACGCAGGGCGCTTTTTTGGCGATGCATGCGCACAGCAACCAGACTTCGCCGGTCCATCGCGGCAAGGTCATCCGTGAGAACATCTTCTGCGAGACCATGCCGGCGCCCCCACCGGACGTGGACGACACGCCACCCGACGTTGAGGATGGCCTCAGCACACGCGAGCGCTTCGCCGCACATCGCGAAAACGCAGCGTGCGCCGGCTGCCACCAGCTCATGGACCCTATCGGTGTAGGTTTCGAAGCGTTTGATGGGGTCGGAAGGTTTCGTGAACAAGAAGGCGGCATGGCTGTCGACACCACAGGCACTGTGTTTGGCACCGACGTCACCGGTGATTTCGATGGAACCCCAGAGCTGTCCGAGAAAATCGCGTCGAGCCAGCAGGCTCTCGTTTGTATGGTCCAAAACTGGTTTCAGTACGCGCTCGAAAAAGACGCGATGCAAGGGGACATCGGTTCCTTACAAGAGTTGCATCGGATTTTTGAAGGCGAAGGAGAAGTTTTTGAAGAACTCATCGTCGCCATCGTGCGAAGCGAAGCGTTTCGCGCACAAGCCCCTGCGGAGGAAAAATGAGTCTATCCCGTCGACAATTGTTGGCAAGATTGGGCGGCGCCGGCGCCTTCTCCGCGCTCCATCCCTTCGTGCCGCTACTGCAATCGCGGGCACGCGGCGTTGACTTTCCGGTTCGGTTGGTCGTATTTCAGACATCGATGGGCATGCCGTCCGACTACCCAGGAGTTTGGGAGCCGGACGCAGCCTCACCGCTTCGCTTCGCGGCAGGGAGTGTTCTCGAACCGCTGGTGGGTCTGGAGCAACACCTACTCGTGCTCAATGGCATCACGTTGCAGACCGCGCAAGACCAGCGAAAAGAGTTTCCAGGCGCCCATCCACTCGGGTTGGGCAACCTGCTAACAGCTGCGAAGCTGGTCAAAGGCGATGGCATGGTCGGCGGGGGAGCCCGAACGTGGACCGCCAAAGCTGGTGGATCCTCCGTCGACCAGTTTCTGGCAAACGAGCTGAAGGCCCGCTCTATGGTTCTCGGCGTTCACTCCAGCAACGGCTCCCCCAGCGCGACGTACAAGACCCGGCTTAGTTTCCGGGGACCAACCGAACCTTTGGCACCTGTGCTCAACCCAGCCGGAACCATCTCACGCTTCTGGGGAGATGTTCCTACCGGAGACGCGACCGCAGAAACGGCCGCCGCGGCGACGGCACGAAAGGCCGGTCTGTTCAACCACGTGCGTGCAGAACTCGGCGCACTGCAAAGTAGGCTCGGACAAGCCGACCGCGAAAAGCTCGACGTGCACCTCGCCTCGCTTGAGCGCGCACAACTTGACCTGCAATCGGCCCCCGCTGCAGATTGTACCCGTCCGTCGGACGCAGGTGGCTCCGCCATTCCGACACGCATGCGCACACACTTGCGTACAGTGCGTGACGCATTCGCCTGTGACCTTGCACGCGTGGCTACCGTGGCAGTCGGTGCAGGTTCACCGCATGGTTGGCGTTTTGAGTGGCTCGGCAATCCTCTCAGCGACGCCTACCACGTGCAATCGCACAAGCCCGCTTCGGACGCAGCGGCCCAACGTGATCTATTGCGCGCCAACCGTTGGTATGCCGAAGAGTTTGCGTGGTTCGTCAAGCTGCTTCGCGACACGCCGGAAGGTGCTGGCACGATGCTCGATAACACGGTTGTCCTGTGGTGCTCAGAGGTGTCGAATGGCGACACCCACTCGTTTCAGAACATGCCGTTCGTGATCGCCGGCGGCAGCCATTATTTTCGGCACAATGCCTTCGTCCAATGCAACAGTGCGCCGCACAACCAACTGATGGTCTCGATCTGCCACGCCCTTGGCGTCATGACCGACACCTTCGGCGACCTTGACTACAAGACCGGACCGCTTCCGGGGATTGCAAAGTAAGCTCGCCTTAACTACGCGGGGTTCAGCGTAAAATTCTCAGAGTTTAGACGGGCATGGCTGGCTTTATCGTCTAACCTTAGACGGGAGCCCCATCCAATGTACCGTTGGAACAAATGGTTTTTCTTGAGTTTCTGCCTCGCTTGTAGTGCGCAGACAGCGCCACATGTCGAAGAACGCGACGCCGCATCGGACGCCGAGGCGGGTATGGTCGACGGCGGCGATCCGGACGCAAGAGCCAAAGATGCGCGCGTTGTAATCGTTGATGGAAACACCTGTCTCGCACAAGACGAGGCCTGCAATGGCGCAGACGACGACTGCGATAGCGAGGTCGACGAGGGTCTCGACACCGACCATGGTTCCTTTGCCGGTTGCAAGAACTACCGCCTCTTCATCGATCGCGCGCTTGATGCGCAACTCAAGAACCAGAGCACAAAGCGTTTTGTGGTCAGCCCGAGCAGCTACGACGGTCACGCGGATTGGGCCAATGTCGGTTTCGTGGGGCGCGGGGAATTGCTGCGCGCTTTGCAGGGGGTCGCCATGCCGTCGGCGGCCGCAACACGGCAGTCCATTGCGAAGGCGGCGATGCAACAAGCCGAGGGCTTCATCGCAACCGAAGCGAGCACGGACTGGGCACAGGAGCACCGGATCGACAAAGAACTGATGAACGGCACGCGCGGTTGGTTCGCAAGCACGACCAGCGCCAAGGTGAGCATGTACACCACCGGACCCACACTACTCGGGTTTGTGCTGTTAGCGGAGGCCATCTACGAAGACAGCACCCTCACCGCCTACCGGACCGATGCAGACAAGTATATGGAATTCGCCGGCGAAGTCATCGACTGGTGGCTCCACCACGATTCGCTTTTTCACAGCTCCACCGACAGCGTCGCCGTTCGTCAGAACTGGGTGTGCGAACTCGAGTCGACCAGTTCGTGTACACTTGAAAGCGGCGCCCGCGCAGTCAAATGGAATAAGCAAACCTGGTTCTGGCGCGCGGTCGGCGCATGGACCGACGTTTCCAACAAGCACCGGCAACTCGGCAGCACCTATCGCCTGACGCGCGCGGTGCGCTTCACGCGCTGGATGAAGAAGGACATGACAGATTCTTCCGGACCATGGAGCGAAGCCGAGCCCTACATTTGGCACGCGTGGGCTGACGCACCGACGAGCTACCCTTACATCGAAGACGCCTCTCACGGTTCTTGGGACGTGGGACTCATGTTTGAGGCGTGGCGACGCGGCTGGGTCGATACCGATAACGAGGATGCTGCCTTGATGGGACCCGGAAGCGCCAGCCGCTTTCGGCACACCTACATGGACAATCTGGCGATCGCTGCCGATGCGTGCGTCGGCAACTACGTCAACGGCGAACATAAGATCGTCGGACATAGACACTATGGCATCGAGTTACGCCCAGGACGTCGCCGGGCCTTGACGGAATGGATCGGCATGGCCAACGGAAACATCCCCTTTTTGCAGGAGCTACATGAAGACATCACCGGCAGCTGCGATGGAAACGTTCTGACTTCGTACCATGAGCACATGATTCTGCACTACGCTCGTATGATCGCTGAGCTTCGTAAAGTCCGAAAGGAATAGAGGGCGCATCCTGAGGTCGCCCGGCGGGTTGCACGAAGAACGACAAGAAAATAAGAACCATTCGTGCTCTCAAGTACTCCACACGTCCACCAAATGCCGGCACTGCCGGTCCTTGGCAACGTCCACCAAATCGCTTCGACCCAAACGCACACGTTGCTTGAGTCGTGGGACCGCGCGCACGGACCACTCGTGCGCTTCCGCATCTTTGGCCGCGAAGTGCTCGCGATCTCCGACCTCGAGCTTGTCCTCGAGTTCTTCAAGCGTCGGCCCGAGGCCTTTCGTCGAACTCGCAACATCGAGAAGGTCATCACAGAGCTCGGTGCACACGGCGTGTTCGACGCGGAAGGAGACGACTGGCGTCGCCAGTCGCGTCTTGTGAAGGGCGCCTTTTCACGCAAGTCGATTCAGGCGTCACTCGGCGTCTTGGACCTGGTCACTCAGCGCCTCGTGCAATCCTGGAAGCCACACAGTGGAACCACCCTCGACCTGCGGGTACCGCTAACTTGCTTCACAGCAGACGTGACAACGCTGCTCGCCTTCGGCTACGACCTCAACACCGTCGAACGCCAGAGCGACGTTCAAGCTCAGATTCAGACCATCTTCGATGCCATCGGTCGTAGGCTTACCGCCCCGTTCTCTTACTGGCGCTACCTGCCGCTACCCAGAGACCGGGCGGTGACGCGCGCCGTCCGATCCCTGCAACCACTGGTCCTCGACGTCATCGCGCGGGCTAAATCCGAAGAGCCGACGCGGCAAACCCTTTTGGCAGGGATGCTCGAAGCACGGGAACGCGAGGACTTCAGCGACCAGGACGTCTATGGAAACGTGCTGACACTGCTCTTGGCAGGAGAGGACACGACAGCCAACGGGTTGGCCTGGGCGCTCTACTACCTCGCACTCCACCCGCACTGGCAAACGCAGATTCGAGACGAGGCGACGTCCGTTCTGGGTGAGCGCATCACGCCCGAACACATCAGTGAGTTGTCCGGATTGCGAGCAGCGGAGGCCGTCTTTAAGGAGGCCTTGCGCCTTCGCTCGCCAGCTCCCTTCGTCTTTTTCGAGCCCACCGAAGACACCGAGGTTAGGGGACTCAAGCTCCGCAAGGGACAGATCGTTGTCGCACTTACGCGCCGTATCGCCATGAATGAAAAGCACTTCAGCGAGCCAGAACGCTTCATGCCCGAGCGCTGGCTGCAAAAGCGCAGCGAAGGCTGGAACCACAACCTCAAAGCGGCATTGGCCTTCGGGTCAGGACCGCGCACCTGCCCGGGCGCGCAATTGTCTGTACTCGAGGCCCAAGTCCTGCTTGCGGCCATCTGCCGCAACTTCGATCTTCGCTTTGATGGCAGTGACGAGGACATCGAAGAAATCTTTTCCTTCGTCATGCACCCCAAGTCCATGCCCATCCGAATCACCACACGAACCCCGGCGCGCACCTGAACGGGTTGTCGCACACGCCCCAGTTGTGGCCGTATGTCGCACTCGGGACGAGGACCAACCCTACCATTTGCGCGAAGAATCACGCTTTTCGTTTTGGCATCCTCCTTGCTGTTGAACTGCTTAACAGGACTCAACAGGAGCAGTCATGATCAAGATTACACATCAACAAGGCTCGTTCATCGAACTGGTGGCGAGCGGCAAGGTCGATCGGTCCGACTACGCGAGCGTGGCGCCCCAACTCGAGGAAGCCGCTTCGAGTGGGAACATGCGTTCGCTCATTCAACTCAAAGACTTTGAAGGCTGGACCACCGGTGGTCTCATCGAAGAGTTCAAGTTCGATGCCGAACACCGAGACGATTTGGAGAAGACGGCGATCGTCGGCGATCGCAAGTGGGAAAGGTGGGCGACACGGCTCTCACGGCCTTTCTTTTCCGGCAAGATGAGGTTTTTCGAAGATGCCGCACAAGCGAGACGCTGGGTCCAAGCCCCCTGAGCACATTCACTCGCGCGGCATGCGTTGCCAGAAGCCGGCTTCGTCGAGGTACGCGACGATGTTTTCGAGCGGAACTCGGTCGGTGCGAAGTGCCGGGTCTTGGCCCTCGTCGTAGGGCGTGGGCAGAGCTTCGAGCAACAGCTGCTCGTCGGTGATGCCGCGCACGTGCCCTTGGCACTGTCGGTCTCCGCGCAAACGCAAGCGCACGGGACTGGTCGCATCTTGAAGTATCTGCAGCACAGCCGCCCGGTCTCGCGTCGACGCGCGCTGGGCCTGGACATAGCCGCGGAGCGAGCGGAGTTCCTTTTCGGCACCCTCCAGTCGAAGCGCCAGCGCCTTGTTGTCGTTGCGAGCCGTGAAAAACACAAACGCCAGGGCAGCGAGCACCAGAACTTCGAGGCCAGAAAACATGACGTGTGGTGCACGCCCCTCGCATCTTAGTCAAGGCTCGTCGTCGTTGGTCGTAGGCTTTGCTGAACGGGAAACCAATTAGCAAGACGGGGAACACGATTGGGTACCGAGACATTTCCCGCAATCGCTGGGGCAACTCAGGCAGCTCTCGCCTCCGGAGTCCTCGCTCCCCAAGCAAGGCGTCAGATTAATTTCACCATCGCAATACAGGTCCCCGCAAACCGAGAACGTGCGAGAAGGATAGGCTGCACAAGATCCGGAACAGTCAGCGGGGCATGACGCATCGACCTTCTCGTCGACACTGCAATAACCATCCCCGCATACCTCTCTGCAATCGGCCGGACACGTTTCAACGGTTTCGTCGCCGATGCACAAGCCATCGCTACACCCCTGCGGGCAGTCGGCTGGACAGGTCCGCGTTCGCTCGAAGGGATCACAGACGCCGTCTCCACACTCGGGTTGACCTGGAAGGCAGTCTTGCGGGCAATCTCTCAGCTCGCTTGGACAGCAAACGCCGTCACCGCATTCGCAGTCTTCCGCAGCCAGGCAGGTGGCGGTGACTCTCTCGTGGCGATAACGGTCTCCGCGCACAATCCAAGTGAGGTCGCAGGTGTCGCCTGGCACACAAGCCTCGTCGCAACACGAAAGCAGATCACCGGGTGCCCAGTTGTAGACGGACTCGGCAATGGCGTTGCTCGAGCAGGCACCCACATTGAAAACGGTCTGCTCCTGCTCATCGCAGTCGATCAGGACACCAGCAACCCCGCAGGTCGTGCCGGGCAGAAGTCCGAGCTGCGTAGGGCTGACGCACTGCCGTCCTGGGTCGCAGCCGCAGGCCGTGCCGAAGCAGGTTTGACTCGTTGCACAACTCGAGACGGCTTCTCCTTTTTGCTCGTCGTAAGCCAAGAATGCGGCATCGCGAGACGAATCCCTGAGCCAGGCCGTCAGCGCGGGAAAGCAGGACAGACCCCGGCTGCAGTACGTCGGCGTTCGCCCCGCGGCGCCCGCCCGCCCGACACGGCAGCTTGCCCCCGCACCTGGCGTCGGAGAACCCCGAAAAAGAGGGTCTTCGAAGTCTCGAACGCAACGCTTGGGCGTCGAGGGGTCCGCGTCCTCATCGATACAGCAGTGCGCAGGACCACAGTCACACGCATTTTCGCACCGGTAGGTCAGGTCCTCCGCGCATGTTCCACGGCGGCCATCCGCTTCGACGCACCAGTGACCAGGCGGGCATGGCGCCGCGCCGCAATGATAGATCGGGTTATCCGCTTCGAACCGGCAAGCACCGCGGTGACAGAACCATTCCGGCATACAATCATGGTGGTCGTCGCACGAACCATTGCCTGCATCGACCCGCGTCAAAGCATCGAGGGATGCATCTTTGGGAAGTACACCAGCCTCTCCGCTTGAGTCCATGTTGGCTGCTGCATCCCCTGTCGGAGTCGAGCCATCGCTTGCATCCGATCCAGCGTCGCGTGGCGCTGAATCGTCGTTGCTACACGCCACGAGGAGCACGACGACGAGAACGGCGTGGGTGAACGCTAACCCCATGCTTGTCGGTCCGTAAAGCGCCATGCGAACCGATTATCTCAGGTCTTGACGTTCTGTGACAGGGCTGGGACGGCAAGCATAACGTCAGACAGACGCCAACCGAGTGCATAAGCAAGTGTGGTCGGCCTGTACGACGATGTCGCATTGTCGGAACCGATTCAGCATGGGACGATCGAGACTTACAACATTCGCTTAGGAGGAAAACACGAATGCGATACTTAATTATAACTAGCCTATTCTTAACACAGAGCTTACTTACGGGTTGCAGCTGCGGCGACAGCGATCCCGATCCCGGAACCACCGATGGTTCGATCGACGGCAGCACGACCGCCGATGGCAGCACAACCGCCGATGGCAGCACAACCGCCGATGGCAGCACAACCGCCGATGG
>CAZAQV010000013.1:160370-179876 GCA_964487255.1 uncultured Polyangiales bacterium
GCAGCACAACCGCCGATGGCAGCACAACCGCCGATGGCAGCACAACCGCCGATGGAGGTACGATTAGTTGCGTTCCGCCGACCGTCGATTGCGGCGGCACATGTATCAATGTGCTTGCGGACCCGACCAACTGCGGAAAGTGCGGGAACTCGTGCAATGGAAACGATGTCTGCAACGCGGGAGCATGCGCGGCGACGTGCGGCGGTCTGACCGACTGCTCGGGCACTTGCGTCGACATCGGCTTCGACAGCGCAAACTGTGGGACCTGCGGCGAAGCCTGTCCCAACGGCGAGGGCTGCATCAACGAAAGCTGTCAAACCTGTCCACAGGGCGCACCTGACTTGTGCGGGACACGCTGCACAGATCTGGACAACGACTCTGCCAACTGCGGCACTTGCGGCAACACTTGCGCGGCCAACTACCAGTGTAACGGCGGAGACTGCGAGCTCAACTGCCGCGGCGGTCTCGACGAGTGTAACGGCGCGTGTGTGAACTTTGACGAGGATCCGGCCAACTGCGGTAGCTGCGGTATTCCATGTGCCAATGACCAAGTGTGCCGGGGAGGCGGCTGCGAGACAGACTGCGGCGGTCTAACAGACTGCTCTGGCGTTTGCGTCGATACCCAAGACAATCCCGAGCATTGCGGCGCGTGCGGTAACGGATGCACTGACACGCAAGAGTGCAACGGTGACACCTGTGAAGACTGCCCTGCGGGTCAGGTCCGATGCGGAGACCAGTGCCGTGACCTTTCAGATGAAGACGGTCATTGCGGACGCTGCTTCAATCGCTGCGAAGGTAACTTAAAGTGTCGCGCAGGGTTCTGCACCCTCGATTAGCGACCGTCCACGCGGAACGAAGGCCCGGGTCCAGCATTGGATCCGGGCTTTCTCTTTCCTGCACTTAGATACTTGAATTAGTCGACAATCTAAGACTTCGACTCGGCTTCAACCGCATCGAGACCAGCTTGATAGACACCTTCGAACATCTGTCGTGCCTCATCGTCAGAGACGCCCTTCGCCAAGAAGCTTCCGCTCCAGGTAACGGTGCTCGTCCCGTCTCCGTTGTCGGAAACGGAAATCTTGCCGTGATAGTCGTCTACGGGAAAAGGGTGCTCGACGAAGCGATAGCTATAGCTTCGCGCCGCAGAGTCATAGCTCTCCAACTCCTCTTTGAGCGTTGCACCATCGCCGAGCGTGAGCGTTCGAATGGCGCCGACGTCCTCGCCTTCAGCAACTGTCTTGTCGATTGCAGGGTGCCACTCGTGAATGGTGCCCCAACCACCTACGCGCGCCCAACAATGGTCTGACGATGTAGAGACGTTCTTGCTAACAGATACTTCTAGTTTACCCATAACGTTACCCCCTTATGGCTTTTGGTAAGCCATTCTTCTATCACGCATTCAGACAAGAAGAACCTACGGTGGACAACGATTGCGTGCTGACGCTCACACTCGACACTGTTCGAAGCGCACTGCAGCGGCACAGACCAGCCTGCATCAACAATCCCGCTCAGGCTTCTATTTCAGCGAAGACACATTGTCTCAAAGCGTTGCGACGACCGTCACGATGGCTGGCAGCATTCACGGCAGAAGCGACGACAGGCGTGAGATTTCTGCGTTTCGCGAGCCAGGCCAAGTGGCGCACTCCTTGCACTGCTCACGTTGCAACAAAGGAGTGTCTATGAAACCTAGCTATCCAATCGTCATCATCGCGACAGTTGCACTATCGTGGTCATCGCGCGCATCGGCGGACGAACGGTCACAGCATCAAGCCCTGCCGTCGGGTGCGGAGGGCTCTGGCCAGCCCGGTTCAATCCGTGCAGAAGTCTTTGGCAACCTCGGACTGCTTGGTCGACGAAGTACCCAGCTCGAAGATTGGGGAATCGAAATCAATGATGAACTGGCGCCGAGTCTGGGCGCAGGTGTCGGACTTAGTCTCCTCTTGAGCAAGCACTTCGGCATTGGTGGGCGCTTCGAGGTGACCCGCTTTGCGCACGAGCCCAACCAGGGTGTGGTTGTCTTCGGCGGGCGAGCTGGTTTGGCCGGAGCCGGCCGTTCAGGGGGCTTGGGCGGGGTCGGTCTGGCTGGATCAGGCCCAGCTTCTGAAGACTTTGTCGTGATCGACGTCGCGCTTTTGCCGCGCGTACGCTTTCCCATCTCGGGTTCACGCGCGGCGGTGTACGGAATCGTGCCAGTGGGCGTCTCCATCTACGAAGATAGTCAAACGGGACTTCGCTACGGCGGCATGGCGGGTCTCGAGACCTTCATATCTAGTGATCTCGGGTTCTTTTCCGAACTAGGCTACCAGGTTCGAACGAGGGCTGACGGCAACGAAACGCTCGGATACGCACCGATGCGGGTCACACTCTCTGAGCTGTCGATTCGCCTTGGTGTCGTCTTCTCGCCGTGAACGTTCAGCTTGCGTCACAGCCACCGGGGTGTCAGCCTTCGTGCATCTCAGGGCCTTTGCTGCCCGTCGTCCTGCCCCGGCCACCAAGCCCACATAAAGCTGCGGTGCCACAAAATGGGGTGATTTCGTTTTCAGCGCGTGTAGGGACGGGACGCGTAGTTACCTAACCCAAAGCCCGCATGCACGAAAGCCGTTTCACGGCACTCAACAATTAGCTCGCAGCATGTCGAGGCTCCAAGCAAAGGAGTCACGATGACTCAATCCAACACTCAACCCTCATCTTTTGACCAACTCGGTTTACACAAAGCCATCCTGCGCGGCATCGAAACCGCCGGCTACGAGCAACCCACTCCGATTCAAAAGGCCGCAATTGGCCCTGCACTCGAAGGCCGTGACCTGATCGCCTGCGCACAAACGGGGACCGGAAAGACCGCCGCGTTCGCGCTACCACTTTTACAGCGCGTCAAAGAACTGGTCGATGACGAATACGCCATTCGCGCGCTCATCTTGACACCAACGCGCGAACTCGCCGCGCAGATCAACCAGTGCCTAACCGAGTACGGCGCACACATGGACCTCAGCCACGCCGTCATTTTTGGTGGCGTGTCCGACAAGCGGCAGATTGCACAACTGCGAGAAGGCGTCGACATCCTCGTGGCCACCCCGGGTCGGCTCCTAGACCTGATCGGCCAGGGCGAGGTTGACCTCGAAGACGTGGGTGTGCTCGTCCTCGATGAAGCGGATCGCATGCTCGACATGGGCTTTTTACCCGACGTCAAGCGGGTGCTCCGTCACCTTCCTGGCAAGAAACAGACACTGCTTTTCTCTGCCACCATTCCCGACGCCATCCGTAAGCTGGCCGATGATCTCCTAGACAATCCGGAGAGCATTGCCGTCACCCCCAGCGCAAAAACTGCTGACGATGTGGTGCAGAAGCTCCATTTCGTGCCGAAGAAACACAAACGAGAGATGTTGCTCAAGGTCGTCAAAGGCCCGGAGGTGCAAAGTGCGCTGGTTTTCAGCCGCACCAAACATGGCGCAAACAAGATTGCGAAGTTCCTCGAACAAAAGGGTGTCCGCACCGCGGCGATCCACGGAAACAAGAGCCAAAGTGCGCGCACCAAAGCGCTTTCTGGCTTTCGGAACGGCTTCTTGCGCGTGCTCGTCGCGACCGACATCGCCGCACGTGGCATCGACGTTGATGGCATCACGCACGTCATCAACTTCGACCTCCCGAACGAGCCAGAAACCTACGTCCATCGCATCGGTCGCACGGGCCGCGCCGGCGCGTCAGGCATCGCGATCTCATTCTGCGATCATGAAGAGGTTGCCTACCTGCGTGACATCGAGCGACTCACCAGAAAGCCGCTTGAGCGACTGGGCGAACACCCCGACTTTGACATGAACGCTGCATCGACGGTTTCAAGCAAACCACAGACTTCCGACAAGAAGTCACCGAATCGAAGCGGCCGCCGTCGTCGAAACAACCGTCGACGCACTTCGCAAGCAACACGAGCCTAACCATGAACACGAGTAACGAGCCGAGCTTTACCTCGCTCGGACTAGACGCCGCTGTCTTGCGCGCGCTCGATGAGTCCGGCTACCAAAGCCCTACGCCCATTCAGGCTGCGACGATACCCTCATTGCTTCGTGGCCAAGACCTGCTTGGACAAGCGCAAACAGGCACCGGCAAAACCGCTGCCTTCTCGCTGCCGGCGCTTTGCCGTATCGATTTCCAAGCCAAGCGCCCGGGTCCCGCAATGCTCGTGCTGGTACCCACGCGCGAGCTGGCCATGCAAGTCGCGGATGCTGTGCAAACCTACGCCCGGTATGTACCCGGCGCACATGTGGTCGCTGTATACGGCGGCGCCAGCTACACGCCGCAGCTTCGCGCGCTCAAGTCGGGTGCATCCATCGTGGTGGGCACCCCTGGACGGGTCATGGACCACATGCGCCGTGAGACGCTCGACCTAAGCGCACTCGAGATGCTCGTGCTCGACGAAGCTGACGAAATGCTCAAGATGGGTTTCGCCGAAGACGTTGAGTGGATCGTGCAGCACGCGCCTGGATCACGACAGATCGCGCTCTTTTCTGCGACGATGCCGGCACCGATTCGGCGCATTGCCGACCAGTACCTATGCGACGCCGAACGTGTCGTCTCGAAGCACTCCGCCACGAGCGCGGAGACCATCGAACAGTTCGCGGTGGTGTGCCCCCAGCGCGAGAAACTCGACGTGCTCGCCCAGCTGCTCATGGTCGAACAAAGCGAAGGCGTACTGGTCTTCGTTCGCACCCGCGCAGCGACGACCGAAGTCTCTCGCGCGCTGGCGGAACGGGGACACTTCGCAGCGCCTCTGAGTGGCGAGCTGGGCCAACCGCAACGAGAAGAGCTCGTGCGCAAACTGCGCAGCGGTCGGCTCAATGTGATCGTCGCGACCGATGTCGCCGCGCGCGGCCTCGACGTCAAGCGCGTCAGTCACGTCATCAACTTTGACTTGCCGCCGGACACCGAAACCTACGTGCACCGAATTGGTCGCACGGGACGAGCGGGGCGTGCCGGGCGCGCCATCTTGTTCGTGACGCCCCGCGCCAAAGGCCGGCTCTCGGCATTGGTTCGCAATACGCGGCAGAATATCGAACTCTATCGCTTTCCGAGCCAGGCCGAGTTCGTCAAGCTTCGCCACGATACGGTCAAAACTGAAGTCGAGGAGTTGATGGAGGGGGCAGGCCTAAGCGAATACGAAGACTTTGTCCGTGCGCTGTGCGACGAGCAAGGCGTGGACGCGGTGAAGCTCGCGGCGGCAACGCTCTACGCCGCACGACAAAAGCAACCTCTGGTACCTCCGTACAACCCACTGAACCCTCCCGAACAAGGGAAAAAGAAGCTCGACCGCGAGAAGCGCTCACCTTCGAAGTTTGGCAAAAACACGAGCACACGACCCGACAGAAGTGGCGGACGAAAGCCGAAGCAAACCGAGGCAGGAATGGAGCGCTACCGCGTCGATGTTGGACGTGAGCACGGGGTCGAGCCACGTCACTTGGTGGGAGCCATTGCGAACGAGGCGGGACTGCACGGAAAAGATATCGGCCGAATCGACATCCAAGCGCAGCATGCTTTCGTCGACTTGCCCGAGGGCATGCCGAAGGACGTTTTGCGCGCGCTCAAGCGCACCTGGGTGCTGGAACGCCCCCTTCGTATGGCAAAGGTGAACTCCGGCGCCTCCGATGCGCGCAGTCAACCCCGAAGCAAGAAGAACGCAACTGGCAAGCTCCGGGCCAAGTCTACGAAAAAGAGCAAAGCTTCGCGCAGCACAAAAGGACCGAAGCGAAAACCCAAACGCTCCAAGACAGCGAGCTAAATCGCCGGCAGAGTGTGGCGATTCGTCACGCGCGCGACACGAGCGCCAGGCCACCTCGCGTCACGCGACGCGTCAAAGTCACGTATCTACAAGCGGAGTTGGCGAGCGTTCGCTCGCACACATTATGCATGCTTATCCATGTGGTTCAGGTGCGCTTGGGAAGGTGCCACCAACATGGGCTTGGCCCTGGGGAGGGAAAAATGGGAGCAGCAAGAGAGGTCGTCACATTCGAGGATCTACCGACGTCGGAGTTTGCCCTCGACGAGTCAGGAAACTGGGTCGATGTGCGCGAACCAATTCGAGAGGAACCCTCGGGGGTTCGACGTCGAGAGTCGACACCACACGGCGAGTCCTATGAGGTCTCGGTCGAGGCTTTCGAAGTGCCAAGCACCGAAGCCCACCATTCCCATATCGCATCCGTGCGCAAGGCAAATCGGCTGCCCGCGGTGATAACCATGATCACGCTCGCCGTCGTCATCGCGACAGCCGCCTCGTGGTTGGCTCTAAGCGCACTACCCGGCGAGCAACTCGAACTACGCGACGACGAAGCCGAGCCGCTCGTCGCGGCGGAGCTAAGTAGCGAGCTTTCCATGCCTGTTTATGAAAGCGCGCCGCCGCCACGCTTCGAGCAGCCTCCAAACCAAGTTGTGCTCGAGCCGATCATCATCCGCGCTTCAGCTACAGCCGTGCCGGCTACATCGACCGTCGATTTGGACCGCGCCCACCCGTAACAGTTCGTCGTCACGGAGCGCCGCACGCGAACCACTCGGCGAGCTTCGCGAGAGCCCATGCAGTGCCACGGTGTCCCACAGGCGACCGCCAAACCGTTTTACGACGAAACGAACGCCGACGGCACGTACTGGCCGGCCCTCATGGGGCATCTGAGCTGTCCGTAAGTGAGACGGGCGCCCGAGCGCGCCTTCGGCTACAGTTCGCCCATGCAGACATCGATTCGCCAGGCTTGGTTTGGGTTCTTGTTTACAATGTTCGCGTTCGGCTGCGGCGTTGCCGACATCGGTGAAGCGTGTAACGGCGTGGGCAGCACCGGCGATTGCGTGGACGGCGCGATCTGCACGGACGAAGGTGCGGACGGAACTGGTGCAGGCGCGGTGTGTCGCCGCGTCTGCAATGAGAACGCCGACTGCGCGAGCACCGAGGCCTGCCTGCCGGTGAGCAATAACCCCACCACGACCAGCAAGAGCTGCCAGCCGAGATAGTCTTTCGAAGGGACGTGGTCGTATTGGCTCGTGATCGCGACAAAGGCGTTGGCGAAGCTGAAACACGGTCTTGTGCATCGCCCGCCGCACTGACGAACGATGCTTACTCTAGGTAAATCACCTTATGCATCATGCCGCCATCGATGGTGAAGACTTGCCCCATGACGAAGCAACGCACTGGATCTTCGAACACGTCGGGCGCCTGAACTAGACGAAAAAGCTAAGGCCTTGCATGTGAACAAGCAGAACCAGAGCGTAGCTTCCAAAGGCAATGCTCGCCCCAAACAAGGCTGCGGGGTGCTGACGATAGCGCCACAACAAGCTGCTACCGAGTGATACCAAACCGATCTTTACGGCTCCGAAGCTGAGCGGAGAATCGGCGAGCAGTCCGGCAAGCAACGGATTGGCCTCAAGAGCCGCCCCCGAGAGAACAAACATCATGGTCGAGACCATATCAACGAGGTTCAAGATGAGAGTGCCGGCGAGCAACACGTAGAGAACGGTCTCTCTTGCCCCCCAAAGACGCGAGAAGCACGCGCGCACTACGCGTGCTCACGTCGAAGTCGCGAGTGACCTGGCTCGTATTTCAAGATCACATACACCGCGTGAATGATGCCGGGCAGGTAACCCAAGAGTGTGAGAAGAACATTGATCCAGAACCTCTTCTTGAGGCCTTCTTGAAGAAAGACACCCAGAGGGGGAAGGAAAATCGCGAGTAGGATTCGGATGAAGTCCATATCGCGAGTAGGATGCAACGCTCGTTCCAATCAACCATGCTCGGCCGGACAGCATGAATCTGCACGTCTGTGCAAAAAACAGGCACGCAAAGCTGCCTCGCTGCGACACATCGTCACGGCCGGATGGCGTCACGATGACCTGAACGAAGGTCCCTGAGGGCCTCCGTTCTGACCGGACTTCCAAACGGGACCTATCGCTGCGACGCCGTTTGCTCTAATCCCGAGGAGACCAAGGTCGAGGAAGCCATCACGACCGTTCCCTACCACGTGGAACCGGCTGAGCGGATTTCGCTCGTGCTACGAAAAATGGCGGATCACAAGTACGGTACAGCGCTCGTGCTTGAAGGCGAAAAAGTGGTGGGCATCTTTACCACGCACGACATCGTGCAAATCATGGCCAACGAAATCGACTTCGACGACTAGAGACGAGCAGCTAGAGCACATCTCTAATCGACGTAGATCATCTTGCGCGTCATGCCGCCATCGATGGTGAAGAGTTGCCCGGTGACGAAGGAAGCCTCGTCCGAAGCGATGTAGCCGGCGAGCGCAGCGACGTCGTCTGGCTTTCCCACGCGACCGCACGGATGCTGTGCGTGGTCTTGCTCTGAAAGCTCATCGTCACTCGTGTGAATCCAACCAGGAGCAATGGCATTGACCCGCACGTCTGGAGCGAGGCTGATCGCAAGCGCATGAGTGAGCGCGCTGAGGCCGCCTTTGCAGGCCGCGTACACCTCAGTATTGGGTTCGCTCATCACCGCTCTCGTCGAGGTGATGTTGACGATCGCCCCTTTGCTTGCGCGAAGAGCTGAACTCGCCGCGCGACTGAGCAGTAGCGGACCCGTGAGGTTGACCGCCAAGCCGCGCTCCCAGTGCGCTAGGTCGAGTTTCTCAAGTGGTGTGCCAAACCCCTCCGTGGTCACCGCGTTGTTGACGAGCACATCGAGGCGAGACTTCCAAGTACATGCCTGCGCCACGGCAGCGTGGACTTCGCCCTCGACGGAGACGTCCAAGACGGTAGCGCGCACATCGCCCAGCCCTCGAAGGTCGTCGACCGTTCGCTCGGCAGCTTCGCGATCGCAGTCGGCAATGACAACAGCGGCCCCCTCACTGAGGAACCTGCGCGTGATCGCTTTGCCAATTCCACGCGCGGCGCCCGTTACGAACGCCACCTTTCCTTCCAGCCTTTTTTGCATGACCTAACCTCATACCACCAGGGGCGCGCACCGCGCCACGGTGCTCTAGTCTCGCACGTCGGCTTGGCGCACGTTGCCCGGGAAGCCGAGCGCCGCTGGTCCAAGCCCCTTGCCCGCAAAAGGCTCACGCCACAGCTCGTTGAGCCCCAGGTCATAGCAGAAGAGCTCTCCGCTGGTGGCCAGATACAGAAGCTCATTTTCGATTAGCATCGTAGGTCGACAGGGATAGTTAGCGTTGGTTTCGATGGTCTGCAGAACTTCCCCAGTCGCATAATCGAGACATGCCAGCACTCTTCCATTGCTCGCAAAAACGCGGCCTTGGCAGATGCCGATCTCAACAGTGACCAAGGCCCCCCCTAGCTGCGTTTCCCATACGGTCTCACCAGTGCGTGCATCCTTGCCAAACACCCGTCTGTTGAAGGCGACGATCAAAAGTCCACGTTCATCCGTATCTCGGTAGCTCATGTCTTCAGTCTTGTACATCAACCGCGCACTGCGCACACCTCTTGGCCACGCATCGATAAGCGGTTAGGTTACGGTGCCTCGCTCAGCCTTTGCGTGCACGGCGGCCTGGTAAGTACGACCCACGCTCATGGCAAAGACTTCAAAAGGCGGACCTTTCGTCAACTTCCGGCAGCGTTTTTTGGCTGCCAATGTGTTTTTCATGCTCGTGGCCATGGGTGGAACGGTGGGCTACTATCTTCTTGGCGCCGGCTTGTGGCCTCTTTGGGACTGCTTTTATATGACGGTGGTCACCATCTCAACCGTGGGTTTCGCCGAAGTGCTGCCCCACATGAACGACGTGGCTGGTGCCCGCGCTTTCACGCTTTTGCTCATCCTATTCGGTAGCGGCACCCTACTCTATCTCGCCTCCACCTTTATGGCTTTTGTCGTCGAAGGCGACATCCTGGGCACCATCCGGAGAAAACGAATGCAAGAACGAATCGACAAGCTCAGTGGCCACGTGGTGGTTTGCGGTGCTGGCGCGACGGGCGCTTCAGTCGTCGGAGAACTCGTAACCATAGGCACCCCATTCGTCGTGATCGACCACACCGCATCAGCACTCGAAGAGCTGGACGAGGAGCTGAAAGACCGAGAGCTTCTCTACGTCGTCGGTGAAGCGACTTCGGACGACGCGCTGGAGCGAGCAGGCGTAGGTCGCGCAGCGGGCGTCATCTGCGCACTCACCGAGGATAAGGACAACCTGTTCGTCACTGTGTCTGCGCGGGCACTCAACCCCAAGGCAAGGATCATCGCCAAGTCGGTCGAGAGCAGCACAGACAACAAACTTCGTCGAGCCGGTGCCGATGAGGTGGTTTCCCCAAACCGAATCGGTGGCCTTCGCATGGCGAGCGAGCTTGTTCGACCGCATGTGACCGAGTTTCTCGACATGATGCTGAACTCCGAGGAGAACCTGCGCCTCGAAGAGGTCGTGATACCAGACGCAAGCGGTTTGATCGGCCTCGAGCTGCAGCAAACCAACATTCGCGCGGATACCGACCTATTGGTGATCGCGTGCCGGTCCGAAGACGGCCACTACACCTACAATCCCAAAAGCAGTCAAAAGCTCGAACACAAGACGACGCTCATCGTGCTTGGAAAGATCGAAGACATTCGTCGCCTGCGCGAAGGCATCCGCAACGGTCGCATCGGCCGTCGCTAGACCCGCCCCGGAGCACGAAGCGACGAATTATCACGGAAGAGTTCGAGCCTCACTGCCCCAGCCAGAGACAGACCGGTTTTTCCGCCACTCGCAAGCGCTCGGCGGTAGAGTGCTAAGGTTGGGTATGGCCCGCTTCTTCACGCTCGCCCTGGCGCTCTGTGCGCTCGCTTGTCATGGCGAGGAGTTCGAGGTCATGTACCCGAAACCACCTGCGCTCGGACAGGTCTGCCGCGACGAGGGCCAGCGGAGCACTTACGAGCTCGGGCCATGTTGCGAGCAAGATGCCGAATGCATCGCTGGCTCGTACCAGCGACACGAACTGCAATGTGATGCAGACTGCGTCGCACGCTGCGCCTCCGCGCAAACGAAAGAAGATTGTCGCGCAAACGATTGCTCATGGCTTGAACCGAATGGCTGCTTTGAGGCGTCCGACAACGAGTGGGCAGAGCCGCAATGCGTCGCTTGGATCGACCGAACCCAATGTCCACTGGGCGCCGACGTATGCCCGAACGGCATGGAATGCGGCACCATCTACGTCAACCCGTGTGAGGGCCGCAGTTGCTCTGCCTGCCTGGCGACGGCTTACCTGTGCATGCTTCGTTAGCAACAGGCCATCAAGTTGTGCTTTAGAAGAGCGAGCCAGCCCCAGGGATAGAGCCGAGCTTGTCTTTGAGGCCACCGGTCTTGGCCTCGATAATTTCCATCACCACGTCGGCCGCCTTTTCGGCCTGCTCTTTGGTCAAACCCGCACGGGCAATCAGCTGCTCTACAATCGTGTCTCTCATGTCCTGTATATATAAGCAGCGCGTGGCGTTTTCACAATAGCACCCTGCGCGCACGCACGAGCTTCGGTTACCATCAGCACATGGACAGGCATTGCAAGAAACGACGGTAAGCATTGGAAGCACGGACTGTTTTAGACACGTCGCACACGCCGGACGGAAAAGTCATCGAACTGGCCTTCGAGCACGGCCACCATATTGTGCGACTGGGCGGTACCCCGCTGATGTCGAGCGCAATGCAAGGTTCGGAAGAAGCGATGGCGGAGGTCGCTCTTGAGGAGCTTTCGAATACGCGACGCGCGAACATCCTGGTTGGCGGGCTGGGTCTGGGGTTTACACTTCGCGCGACGCTCGAGGTCTTCGGACCTGAAGTAAGCATCTGTGTAGCGGAACTGATGAGTCGCATCATCTACTACAATCAAACCTTCCTTGGAGCCGATGCCGCAGACGCGCTAAGCGACCCTCGCGTTCAGGTTTTTGAGGGTGATGTTCGGTCCAAGTTTCGCACTGGCTTGTGGGATGCGATTTTAATGGACGTGGACAATGGACCGAGCGCGCTGTCGGTACGCAGCAACGAAACTCTCTACAATGCACGCGGTGTCCAACAAATGGCGCAGGCTCTCAAGCCCGGTGGTGTGCTCGTCGTCTGGTCCGCCTTTCGCAGCGAGAAATTTCTACAACGCCTTCGCGCTGCCGGGCTTTGCGCGCGTTCTCGAACGATCCGCGCGCGCTGGCCACTTGCCAAGGGCCCAAAACACACGCTGTTTATCGCGAACGCGCCGAAACGCACCCGCAACGAGAGTTCTTAATGCGCTACGTCGGGAAAATCTATCGTCCTCCGAGTGAGGCCCGCTCTTTTATCTTGCAAGCAACGATTGGCTGCTCGTGGAACCACTGCACCTACTGCGACATGTACCGCGATAAAGAGTTCGCCGTGCGTCCACTGGGACAGACGCTTGAGGATATCGAGATGGCATCGGCGATGCACGGCGAACAAATCGAAAAAGTATTTGTTGCGGACGGCGACGCCCTGGTGATGGACATGGCGCATTGGGAGGCCATCCTTGAGGCTTGTACAGACAAGTTTGCACGGCTGCGACAGGTCAGCGCGTACGCGACGGCCATGAATATCCTCTCCAAGAGCGACGAGGAGCTGCGACAGCTTCGACAACTCGGCCTCGCAATGCTCTACATCGGACCGGAGACCGGCGACGATGTGACATTCAAAAGAATCGCCAAGGGTGCGGGCTTCGCCGAACACGCCGAAGCGGCGGAGCGGGCTCACAGAGCCGGGTTTACGCTTTCGACGATTTTCTTACTCGGTGCAGGGGGCAGCGAAAGAAGCGCCGAGCACGCGACAGAGACGGCAAGGCTCATCACGGCGATGGACCCGCGTTTTTTCTCCTTGCTCACCCTGACGATCGTGCCGGGCACCCCGATCGCCAAGCTTGAAGAGCGCGGTAAGTTTACGCTCCCCACCAAGACGCGGATGCTCGAAGAGCTGCGCATCATCGTTGCCGAAACAAACCCAAGCGATGCCGTGTTTCGCACGAACCACGCCTCGAACTATTTGCCCATCGGCGGCAACATGCCGACCGACCGCGAAGCCATTCTGGAAGTCATCGACCGCGCACTCGCGGGGCAAATCGCGCTCAAGCCCGAGTGGGCCCGCGGCCTTTGATCGCTGAGCATGACTCTAGCGTTTCGTGCCAGTACGCACCGCCTCGCTCAAGGTAGCCACGCCCATCATTGGGGTGGTTTTTGAGCTCCACGCGACGAGACTCTGCTCGGGCTCGGTCAGCGTGAGAAACGCAACGAGCGTCACGAAAGCTGCGCCGGCGACCCAAAGAACGTATCCATAGGCCTGTGTCCAGGCGCGGTCGTGCGCGGAAGCCCGCATCAGCATCACACGCTCTTCATCGCTCAGTTTGCGTGTACTCTGCTCAGGAAACCCCAAACACCAGCGCTCCATGGCCTTGGCGCCTCTTCGCGTATCCCCCATCGACGCAGTATACGAATGGGTCGCAGAGCGCTTCAAGTTCCAGCGACGCTCCACCGCGTAGCGCTACACGGTGTTGCACCGAGTCCTAGAGGAAGCTGATGCCGACTTCGATCCGAGGTCGTAAGAAGAGCACGGGGGCGTCGTCGCTGGCGGCCAAGCGAGCCACAACGCTAAGACCTGCTTCGGCGATGAAACGCACAGCCGATGAACCTGCCTCAACCCCTGCAGTCAGGATGCCGCCGCCGTATGCGCCCGACCACTTGTGTCCACAGCTTCCGAAGATACATATCTGAAACTCTTCAATGTACGAAGCTTCTAGCCCACCGCCGAAGTATGCGCGTAGCGGGTAGGCACCTGGTCGCCACAAAAGCTGCACATTGCCTCCGCCTCCGACGACGCTCTGTTCGCCGAAATATGCGCCAAGAAAAGGCGACAGGCGCAGGTCCGCTCGCGGCGTAATCACTTCGCGCAAGCCGACGTGA
Source organism: uncultured Polyangiales bacterium (assembly GCA_964487255.1). Lineage (GTDB taxonomy): Bacteria > Myxococcota_A > Polyangia > Polyangiales > CAZAQV01 > CAZAQV01. Next base: position 174,214 of record CAZAQV010000013.1, read on the forward strand.
AGCGACACGCCGGCAAAACCTGCACTAGTCCCAAAGTAAACCGGACGCTCCGGCTGATCTTGCGCCGACCCCACACCGGGTGCCGCGATCACAATCAGTACAGTCGCAAGCGCTCTCATGACCCATCGTAGCGCACGCCCATGGTTGTCGACACGATTTCAGCGTTCGTACGTGCGACGGGCTACCCCCCCAGCAAACTGACGTGCTAAGGTGACGGCATGCGCGTTTTGGTCACCGGAGCGAATGGCCATATCGGGACAAACCTTCTGCCGATGTTGGTAGAAGCTGGGCACGACGTGGTGCCCTTCGTGCGAGACGCTGCCGACACGACGGGTATCGACCCACTTGGCCTCGAGTATGCGCGTGGTGACGTACTCGACCCCGAGGCCCTCCGAGACGCTGCCGCTGACTGTGACGCCATCATTCACATGGCCGCCGTCTACACCTTTTCCAACGACCCCGAAGAGGTGATGGCGCCTGCCGTCGAAGGGGCCAAGAACATCATGGCCGCGGCCAAGACGCACGGTATCACGCGGCTCGTTTACACCTCTTCAACGGTTGCCATCGGGACCAGCACTGAGCCGCGCGAACTTGGGCGCTCCGACTGGTCGGACGATACGCAACTTCCCTATGCGATTGCAAAGCGCGATTCAGAACGCGTGATCGCGAAGCTTGCGGACGAAGCCGGCATCGAGCTCATCATCATCAACCCCACCGCTGTTATCGGCCCAGGCGACTACCGGATCACCCCATCACACGCAGCGATTCGTGACTGGATTCGAGGCATTTCACAAACTGTTTCGGGGGGCATGAGCTGAGCGAGCACGTCAGCAAACAAGTGCGCCAGCTCGCAAGCTCGTCCTCGTAACCTCAACGACTTCACGGCATCGGCCCGCTCCACCAGCGCTTGTTTTTCGAGCGTGGCTGCGAGACATTTCCTGACGTGGGAATGATGCAGGTCATGGACCGAACGTTTTGGCGCGTGCATACGCCCGAAACAACCATGGTCATTTCTGCAGTACTTGAGCTTGAAGATGGCCTCAGCATTGATGACCTCCGAGCGGTGGTTCGCGAGCGCGTGCAGCCGGTTGGCCGCTTTCGCGACCGGGTTGTCGACGGACACACCGCACGGCCACGCTGGCTCGCCGACGAAGCGTTCGACCTGTCGGCACACGTCCGCGAGAGCCTGCTGGGAGATGCGAGCAATCAAGCGCTCTGGAACAAAGTGGGCAACCTCTTGGCCGAGCCCTTCGACGAAGCGCGTCCCCTTTGGACCTTCGACCTGGTGCATCGCCCCGAGGCCCACAGTGTCGTGGTGGTCAAAATTCACCATTCCATCGCAGACGGCATCACACTCATGGTGATGCTACTTTCGCTTGCGGACTTGCCGGACGCTGACCGTGCAGCACTGCAGATCGACGACGGCCCCAACCCGCTCGCAGAACTCTTTGCAGGTAAACAGCATGCCCCCGAGCGCGCGCACGGTTATATCGAGCGCCTCATGCCCGCCGCGCGCGCCCTCCTTCTTCGCGGGTTGGGCATCGCAGGATGGCTTTGGCCGGTCGCGGCGCTCAAGGCGACGACCGCAATGATCGCGCTCGCCCTCTCCCGGCACGACCCGCATTACTTGCGCTCACCCCGTAGCGCACAGCGTCGAGTAGCGTGGACCGACGACGTTGCAGTTGCGGAACTCAAGAGAATTGGCAAAGAACGAAGCGCAACCATCAACGACCTTGTGCTCGCGGCTGTCGCCGGCGGCATCCACCGCTATCTCAAAAACCGCCACGACACACTCACAGGAGACATACGCGCGGCTGTACCGATCAACCTTCGCCCGCTGCGACGGATGGCAAGCCTGGGCAACCAGCTTGGCTTTCTGTTCGTGCCGCTGCCGCTCGCCGCGACCACGATCAATGAGCGCCTTGCGCACATTCGCAAAAGCACACAGCGACTCAAGCGCTCCGGCCAACCGCTCGGCAACTACGCGACCCTGGGCTTGATGGGCGCCGGCCCGCTATGGCTCAAAGAGCTTCTGGTGCGCATCCTCGACAAAAGAACGAGCATGATTATGACCAATGTGCCGGGTCCGATTCGAAAACTCGCGATCGCCGGCACCCCGATTCAGCGCCTCATTTTCTGGGTGCCGACCAACGTCACGGGTTTGGGCATCGGAATTGGAAGTTACGCAGGCAACGTGTGTATCGGCGTTCAGACGGACCCAACTGCAATCGATGCCCCTGAGACGCTCGCCGCACACATCAACGAAGAGCTCGCCTCGCTCCTTGCGCCCAGCTCATTGCAGACGCCGATTCCTCTACCAGGGCCGTCCGAGACCATCGAGTAAAGTCATGATGGTTGCCAACCTTGCACTCGTCACGGTCAGAAGCTCTCCGATCACCACCTGAAAGCGGATAGCGAAGCTGCCAATGGCGGCCAAGGCGCAGACAACATGCTTGGGATCGTGTCACAATTCGCAGACCCGCCGGCGGCATGGTGCTTGCTAAAGAGCGTCCTCTATGCAGCAGAGCCTACTTCTCGTCTCCACCGTAGCACTGGCTGGTGTGTCCTCTATCTCGGCACTCGGCCTCGCATTGCAAGACGATGTGCAAGGAGATGCACATACGAGCGCAACAACGCTTCAAGACCGAGAAGGCGCTACGACTGCGGACCTCACGTCCTCAGCTCAGGCAGCTTCTCTAAACGCGGCCTGGCGCGCGGCGCGCAATGCCCTCCGAACGACCCTCGACTCGCTTGAGCTGCGCGCGGGTAAGATGTACGGACGGCCCACGGTACCCCAGGTCGTAATCGATCAGGTGGGCGCCATCCTCTCGGCAATGCAATCGTCGACAGCACACCTCGACGAGGTGGAGCTTGCGCGTGCTAGGCAGATCAGCATGGCAACGTTGATCGCTGCACCGGAAGGCATCAGCTTTCCGCGCGCTTCGGTACGAACTTCCGGCATTCGCCGCCAGCGGCGCCTCACGGTAGAGGTTCCACAATCGCTGATCGCGGCGATTCACCGGGGCGACTACGAAGGCCCGATCACGGTGAAGATCTCCGAACAGCTCGCACCCGCAATCGCGTTGGCACTGCGCAACATCAACGTCGATCCCATCGATATCGAGCAGATCGCGCGGGCGGCATCGGCGAGTGCCGTCGGATATGGGGCGCGCCCCATCTTTCCCGAGCTTCACGTTGTCGAGCAAAATGCTCTTCTAAAGACGGTACAAGACAGCGATGTTCTTCAGATGATTCGCATGAGGACAGAGGAGCGACCGCTCGGCATGATCGATTCCAACATCATGGGGCGTCCGGCGGAGCAAGCCTTCTTCGCTCGTAGACAAGGTGCTGCATCGCGTGTTGGCAGCACGGAGATCTGGGAGATTGGCTTCATTCGCCAAGATAACGGCGCGATCACAATTCCGGATTCGATGATGCTGAGATACGTACTGGGTGGTGGTTCGGACTTTGCGCAAGGCCCGAACAACACGCGCTACTTCGGCCCAAAGAGGCCATAGCCCTTGGACGACGTTTCTCTGCCGACCAAGGGGCGCGCGCAGCGTTGGCTCGCCGTGTTTGTCTTGGCTGCTGTGATCGCAGTCGCGCTCGTTTTCGCTTGGGCCTATGCGACGCGGAAAAACGCCTGGCCGGACCTCACTCCACCATCACAAAGCGAGCCGGCGCCTTAGAATTGCGTTGCGCTTAGCGACGGCGACATCAGCTCTAACTGCCGTCGGCTACCCAGCGTCGGCTAAGCTGGCGTCGACACTTGCGTCGGGCAAGCTGGCGTCGACACTTGCGTCGGGCAAGCTGGCGTCTTCGCCAAGACCTGCGTCGGCACACACACTAAATTCTGCGCACCCTTGGTCGCGACAATCGGTAAAGCCGTCCCGGTCATTGTCGATGTTGTCGGCACACGTTTCAGGCGTGATTTCACGGACGCAGCCTGCACCCTCGTCGTAGCAATCGGTGTCTTCGCAGTCGACGTAGCCGTCGTTGTCGTTGTCGCAGCCATCGCTGCACATCTCGGAGGTGTTCTCGTCCGCACCCGTCGGAACGTCGGTGCAATCGGCACCGTCCCGTCCGGGGCAGTGTCCGACCGCGCCTTCACACGCCGTCAGATCATCACAATCGGTGTACCCATCGCAGTCGTTGTCAATGCCATCGCCACACAGCGCCCCGCGCTCGCGATCGGTGCCTGACGGCGTGATGGTACAGGTCGGGTTACTACCGTCTGGATTGGACGAGCCATCACGGCCCACCGATGAGTCGCGACCGCTGTCTGGCGTGCCCGAGCTATCGTCATCACCGCAGGCGATGCTCAAAGCAAAACAGAGGCAACAAATGGAACGAAGCGAGGTGTTAAACATCAATGGGCTCCTTAGTTTGACGCGATTGAATAGAATTAGGTGTAGCAGTTCGCCCGCATCGTGCACTTAGAACGTGAATCGACGCGCTCTCTCTTTTCTGCAATCGCTTGCGCTGCAACACGTCGAACGCTCGCTGCGTTTGCGCTTCCAACACGCAGAGCGTGTCTTTGATCGGCATCCTTGTTCGCGCGCCCGATACTCGCAGGCCTTCACGGTGCAACCCCCCACTGACGCACCGACAACCGACACGCCAAACACTTGGTGGCGCATCGATCCATTGCATCGGTGCGGGTACGTCCTTATTTGACACCGATCGCTTTGTCGCCGAGTCGTTTCGCAACCGGCACCGACTTGTTCGGAGTTGCGATCCAATCAAAAGAGTACAGCAGCAGCGTTTTTCTGCTCGACGTGGAGGAACTCACAACGTTCCAAGCAACAGTCCAGCACACGAATCGCTCCGCTTTGGCCCTCAAAAACTCCAAAAGGTGCGTCCTTTCATACCTGGCACCCATGCGCACACATCTTGCAAATCACTTTGCTGAATCCTGGAGGTTTCACCCGTGAGCAGTACCAACATCGCACAATTCATTCTCTGCGCCGGCCTACTCGTATTGGGCACGGCGTGCACGCAAAACGACGACCCAGCATCCAATGGCTCCGGACTCACAGCCGAAGACATGGCCATGCTCGATCCCCCTCAGGTCGACTGCAGCGGCCACGGCAACCCGGGTGAAGATGTTGATGTCGGCTTTGAATGTGAGAGTTCGGGTTCGAATTCGGGTTCGCCTACCTCGGTGGACATCCTTTCGTGTAAAGACCTCTCGAACGTGGTCATTCGCTTCACCGATGGCAGCGTACAAAAGTTCGACGGCCTAAGCGGGCGAAGCGGAACCTTCGAAGGGACTGGCCAGAACGCGGGCAAACAGATCGAGACGGTCTACGTCAAATCGGGCAACAACAAGAGTGGCGAAGGCCCAGGATACGGTGAGCGTTTCGACGCCCCCGGAAGTTGCGACACGGGCGACGGCGGAACTCCGAATAACAGCGGCGGTGACGACGGACTTGACGATGATGGCGATGGTCGTGACGACGACGGCGACGGCAAGATCGACGAAGACTACACCGGCAACTCAGGCGACGGATGGGACGGCGACGGCGATGGCGTGGACGACGACGGAGACGGCAAGGTCGACGAAAATTACACGGGTGACGGCCGCGATGGCGATGGCGACGGTCGCGACGACGACGGAGACGGCAAGATCGACGAAGACTACACCGGCAACGGCTGGGACG
>CAZAQV010000013.1:179976-183855 GCA_964487255.1 uncultured Polyangiales bacterium
ACGGCGTGGACGACGACGGAGACGGCAAGATCGACGAAGACTACACCGGCAACGGCTGGGACGGTGACGGAGACGGCGTGGACGACGACGGAGACGGCAAGATCGACGAAGACTACACCGGCAACGGTCTCGACGATGACAACGATGGCATCGACGACGACGGCGACGGCAAGATCGACGAAGACTACGTCGGTGACGGATCGTCCGGTGATGGCGACGGCGGGATCATCATCCGCTAGTTCCCAAACATCAACCTAGCTTCGAAGCGAGCGGCAGCGCACACGCGTTGTCGCTCGATTCGTAACCGCTTGTTAGACTAAAGGGTGAGGGAGGTTTTATGCGGGAACTCTTAACATGTATTGTGATCGGCGCGCTTTTCTGGGGATGCAGCTGTGACGACGGCGATCCTGGAACGGAGGCTGACGCCAGCGCCTTGCCGGACTCAGGCAACGCCATCCCATGCGTCAACGATTCTGAATGCGGTTCCGACGTTTGCCACCCTGTCTCCTGGACCTGTGCGCCGGTGGGCGACGCCTGTCAGGCTCAATCGGAGTGCTCGGGAGGCACCTACTGCGACGACACGAAAGCAGTTTGTCTACCTGGCCGCGCAGGTAGCCCATGTGCATCAGACTCCAACTGCCTAACCGGTTGCCAAGACAACATGTGCAACTGCGACTCACTCGTTCAAGCCCCCGTGCTTGAGAGTGGCCCGCTCGACATTTACATGGTGTTCGACCGCACCGGCAGCATGGGAGAGACCTGCGACTATGTTCCCGACCAGCATCCGCCCCTTCGTGCGCAAAAGGCATGTTACGCCGTGTGGGCGCTCTCGGACTATCTGACCACCGTGTCGCCACCAAAGGAGACGCGCTTCGCCTTTCAGTTCATGTCGCAACCGGACGACGATGCCTGCGACGGCGTGCCCTACGAGACGCCCCTGGTCGGGCTGACGTCTCTACCGGTCTCTTTAGACAGCGAGATCATCGACGCATTGGATAAAGAGACCTTTGAAGGCGGCTTGGGGACCGACATCGAGAGCGCACTTCTGGGGATGTCTGTCTTCACCGCGGCGAACAAATCGGCGGACCGCGAGATGATCGGCGTGCTACTCACGGACGGCAACCCTGAAGGCGGTTGCGAAGAGGACATCGGCAAACTAGCGAACATCATTTCTCAGTCCGAGCAGCGCATTTTCATCATCGGTATGACCGGCGCGGACGAAAACAACCTCGAGCGGCTCGCGCTCGCAGGTGGCGCCGAGCCACACAACGACTACTGCGGCAACATCGGCCCCCCATGTCACTATTGGAATGTCGGCGACGGCTCGGGCGAAGCCCTCAAAGATGCGCTTCAGGCCATCGTAAACCAAGCCGTGCCACTTCCGTGTGATTACGACATCACCGGGCTCAAGGCGCCTCAGGGCGAAGCCCTCGATTACGGCAAAGTGAACCTCTCCTTTACCGAGAACAACGTCGTAGACACCTTCGGGCAGGTGCCAACAGGCAGCGATTGCCCTGACGACGTGCCCGCCTGGTACTACGACAACGCTAGCACACCCAAAACCATCCGCCTGTGTCAAAAGGCGTGCGACACGGTGACGAGCGCAGCCAACGATGCCCGAGTCGACATCGTGGTCGGTTGCGAAGAAACCGTCACCTTACCTCTCCGCTAACCGCATTCGCGCGCACCCGACGACGCTTACAAGTCTCCTCGCAAGCGTCAGTTGGAGCGCACGTCGCGTTCCAACCCACACACCAATACGGGTCGATGCGCCAAACGCCCACAACTTCTCTTGTAGATCCGTGCGCCTGAGTTTCGCATGAAACTTGCACACACTTCACTACTGGAGCCCCTCATGCCCCAGAGAGTAGGAGACGATGATCTTGAAATTGTGTGTGCCGTGCAAGTTCGCCCTAGCCCTATGCCTCACTTCGGTAGGCTGTGGCGATCCTGAAGAATCCTTTCCTGGCGGCCCGACCGGTGACGGAAACGTCATCGGAGAGGGCGTCGACAGCGACGGAGACGGAATCTCCGACGCGCAAGAGCGAAGCAACGGAACCGACCCCAACCAGCGCGATAGCGATGGCGACGGTTATTCCGATCGCCAGGAGTTCGACTTTGGAAGCGACCCCAACAGTGCTCAGAGCACACCCGAGGCATTGGCGTGTGTGAACGAGTCCTCGACCGCCATCCCCGGATCGCGGCCACTCGATATCGTCGTCGCGGTGGATGCATCGTCGAGTATGCAGGCTGAAATAAAGGGCATCGAAGGCTTTATCAACCAGAGCTTTGCTCAGATCTTGGACGAAAAGGGTATCGACTACCAGGTCACCTTGATCGCGCACTACGGAAACTCAGACGATCTAACCGACGATGTGATCGTGCGCTGGAACGGCGAACTCGATGATTTTTTCGGGATATGTATCCGCCCACCTCTTGGAGGCAACTCGTGCCAGGTCGGTTCCGGCGACGCCGATGGCGACGGGGTCACTGACATGGTTGAAATGGCGCCGAAGCCTGGTCCGCGTTTTGTGCATATCGACCAGTCTGTCGATAGCAACGACGCACTGGATGTCCTGATGTACACCTACGATCACGACGCCTATAAGTACGCCCAGGGCGGCGCATCCGGATCAGGGCTGGCGCCCAACGGCTGGCGTGAGCGGCTGCGCGCCGACGCGCTCAAGTTCTTCGTCTTGTTCACTGACGATACCAGTGACCTCAACGCCGATGTCTTTGAGGACTGGCTTTTCGATGCTGCCAGAGGCGGCCAATTTGGAACGGCCGATGCTCGAAACTATGTCTTTCATAGTGTCGTGGGGATGGTCGAAAAACCCGGCACACTGTTTTGGTCACCCCAAGACGGTATGCAAGGCGACGAGTGCGAATCGGCATCAGACCTGGGCAACGAGTATCAAACGCTGAGCATCAACAGCCAGGGCCTACGCTTCTCAGTTTGCAACGATGGAGACGCGAGCAAATATGACCAGTTGTTTGAAGAGCTTGCCGCCAATGCCATTTCCGTCAGCCAAGTGCCGTGTTGGTATGGGCTGCCGGCTCCGGCTGCAGGCCTAGACTATGACCTCAACTCGATCATTGTCCGCTACACGTCAGGTGCAGGGTCCGTTCAAGACTTCGCCAATGTTCCGTCGCAAGACGAATGCGCGAACCACGACGCCTACTACGCGAGCACGGGCGGCGTGCAACTTTGCGAATCCGCATGCTCAACGGTGCAGGCAGATCCAAACGCCAAGCTCCAGCTGATCGTCGCTTGTGGAGGCAATGGTCTCGACGACGACGGCGACGGCGTTGACGACGATGGCGACGGCAAGGTCGACGAAGACTACACGGGCGACGGAAACTCAGGAGACGACGGCGGGATCCTCATTCGTTAGAATAGTGCAGCACAGCAGGTTTGTGGAAGGCACGGCCATTAAAAAAAGGCGACCACACTGGGTGGTCGCCCTTTTCTATGCAAGCGTTCTGTCGAAGCGTTAGCCGGCGCTTGCGCTGGCATTCACCGCAGCGCTCAGATCGGGGAACTGTGCGTTGATGGCACCGGTCATCGTGCGCAGGTCGCTGTTCATGGCGCGCTGCTTGTCGTTGGCTTCGCCCACCGCGGCCGCGCCCTGCTTGAGTTCGGCCTGGATCTTATCGAGCTGCAGCGCAAGAGTCGGGTCACTGGCAAGATCCGTGACCGCCTCGACGTGCAGCTGAAGGCCACGCTTGTTGATGCCAGCGCCGCGACCATCGAGGTGCGCGTTGGCTTGGTTTAGCTGAAGAATGATCTTCATATTGGCTTCGACCTTGGCCCACTTGTCGGCGTCACTAAGGATCGGATGCTCGGTGACCGTCGTCTCAAGTGTGCAGGAGCCTGGG
>CAZAQV010000014.1:0-23079 GCA_964487255.1 uncultured Polyangiales bacterium
TGCGCGTGACAAGTTCAGATACAAAAGGACCAGAACTTCCCAGTCAGAGGACTAGCGAGCGAGCTATTCGGGTCCGGCGACATGGAGGAAGGTTGGCCGAAACCGTGAGGGCAACACCTCGCACAAATTGGGGCTGCGGATTTGGGCGGGACGTAGGCAGGGCAGGGCCGCAGTTTGCTTCCCATGAAAGAAGCAAAACCAGACAAAGCCCTACTAACGTATCGAGACCTACATGAGCTGACGGGTTTTCCAATGGGAACCCTCTACGCAATGGTCAGCCAGAAGCGGATTCCCCACGTTCGACTTTCGGCTCGCATGGTGGTCTTCGAGGAGAGCGAGATTCGAGCGTGGCTCGCGTCGCATCGCGTGGAGGCGGCAGAATGAATCCGGCCCAGCTCAAGGCGCGGTTCGTTGAAGCAGGGTTTGGGGATGGCAACGGTCCCGGGCCTCTCACGCTCACGTTTCGCGGAAAGCCCTCGCTTGACCCGACATCACCCGAAGCCCTGAACGCCCTTAAGTCCGTCGTGGCGGAACCAGTGTCGGACGGGCTCATCTATGGAGCGCTGAAGCTCATGGGGGTTCTGGCCGAAGAGGTCGAGGAAGAGTCGCGTCGGAAGCCTAGAAAGCCGGTTGCAGAGGGCACGGATAAGCCTCGTCTCGTGACGCTCGCAGAGCTGAAGGAAGAGCCCGTCGAATGGCTCTGGGAGCCGTACATCGCCTTTGGCGAGCTGACCTTGCTCGAAGGCGACCCTGGCCGCGGTAAGTCCACCCTCGCAAGCTACATCGCTGCACAAGTGTCTGTCGGTGGAAGGCTGCCAGCGGCCAAAGGGCAATCTGGCAATGTAGAGTTGTCGCCGGTCCTATGGCTCACCGCGGAAGAGCGTTTGAGCGGTGCGGTTCGCGCGCGAATCAATGTAGCCGGCGGAAACCTCCGCAACGTTCACAGCGCAGACACTGTGCTCAAACTGCCGAGCCAGCTCCCAGCGTTGGCGGACTTCATCGAAAGCTGTGGTGCGCGCCTCGTGGTCCTCGATCCGATTAAGTGCTTCTTGGATTCGCAGATCAACGAGCACAAGGACGGCGAGGTCCGGTCTGCGCTTACCCCGCTCGTGCAAGTCCTTCGCTCTCATCGTTGTGCATTGCTGGGTATTCGTCATTTCAAGAAGGGGTTTGACTCTTCAGCGATACAGCGGGGAGGGGGTAGCATTGGCTTTGCAGGTGCGGCGCGTTCTGTCCTAGGCGTGAGCCTGCATCCTGAAGGGGAAGAGGGTAGCGTGCTTTGTCAGTCCAAGAACAATCTGGCCGCCAGTGGACCGTCGCGCCACTTCACAATCGAAGACTGTAGCGGCACAGGGCAGCTCAAATGGGGAGACACGCTGAACTACACGGCGCCAGAACTCTACGCCACGGAAGGCCAACGAACGCAGGACAAGCGCAAGCAGGCCGGCGAGTTCTTGCTTGCTTTCCTCGCCAACGGACCACAGCCAGCAACCGAGGTCTACCGTGTTGCGAAGGCTGCCGGCTTCGCAAAGCGCACCCTCGATCGCGCCAAGCCGATAGCGGGTGTGGAGTCGGTTCGTGATGGGGAAGCACGGATTTGGCAAGTCACGCAATAAGCGAAGAGCTACTGTTCATTTTTTGGAAAGTCCAAGGAACGAAGAGAGTTCCGGTAGTTGTCGGCCCGTCTCCAGCAACCGTTGCCGCATGGCCTGTCTGTTGGATTCTATCTCCGAGTGTTTTGACTTGCCTAGGCTTCTGTAGCTCGGAATACCCAACGTAGAGAAGACGAGGTATTCGCCAACGGCCTCTCCCTCGGACACGAACAAGGCTGACTGAGGCCACCTCTCGTGAACCCAAAGTTCTACAGGTTGCTTCGTGGCGCTAACCTGGTTGAGGAGAAAGCTGGTCCAGGCGTCCACGGCGGTCAGCGAACTCTCGTCACCAAACCACGCTTCTGGCACTGCACCCACGAAAGCCAGTGCGGGATGTAGCGAACGAATGATCTCGCGTGATAGAGCAAGTGGCTGAGTCGTAGTTTCTTCGTGTTGGAAACTAAAAAACAGGTCGAGGCGATCGACCAACGTGCTCTCTGAGGAACCTCGTGCCCAACATTCCAGCGTTGCATCGTGCAACCAGCGGTGAAGCCATCGGTGGTCGTGAAGTGTCGAAGCAGGTCGGAAGTGCAGCGGGCCAAGTAACCCGATATCCAGTTTCTCTCCAGGGTGTGGAAACAGTGTCAAAGACAAGTCAGCTTCGGCCCGCGTCTCGCGCTCGCGATGCATCTCAAGGCTCTCCAGCTCATCATGGAAAGCCACGTGTAAGTCGAGTCCTTCGGCATCGTGAAGCAGCGAGACGTGTTTCTGCACGACACTTGGTTCCTCGCAGACCGCTTCCGTCGAATGCGAACCCGTGAGTACATAAATCTTGTCCAGCTGACGGCATCTGTTCGCGATCTTTTCGAGCCGACTTCGAGACGTACCTGCACTCGATGCGATAATGCGCGTCGCGGTTTTTCTGGGCCTCCCAGTTCGGCTACCTCATTTGCGGACAGTGCCCAAGTCTCACTCAAATGAAGTGCATACTCTGCTAGCAGTCCTTCTACAGCTTCGCGGTCCGCCGTGATTTCAGTTTCGCCCTTGCAGCCCGGCGGCAGGAGCGCTTTCAATCTGTCGAGGCACCTCACATGCAAAATGTCTTGCAGACTGATGCGGTTGCCACGCTCCTTGGCAAGCGCAGGCTCGGCCGTCTTTGCGAGTTGATTTGCGAATGACAGCAACTTGTTGTGGTTGGTGCCTGGGTCCTGGCCAGTGCGTAACTTCCACGCGATATCGATCGCTTGGGAGGCCAAGGCAAGGAGTAGTTTCTCTTCTTCGCTGGCTTGCCTGGTCGTCGTCGTAAACGTCGCCTCAGAGCCGTCGAGTGCTGGTCAGCCATTGGTCCGCAAGTTAGCAAGCGGTGCAAGTTGGGAACAAGTTTGACAGGGATCGGGCTGCTGTTAACCTCTAGTATTCAAGTGGCAATCAACTACACAAGCAGACTTGACGCCGCTTTTAACCCGACGGTCACAGGTTCGAATCCTGTACGGCCCACAGAAACCCGCGGTGCTGCTCGCACAGCGAGTTTCTTTTTTATTCCCAGCCCTTCCGCTGACGTGTCATCGCGTCGCTCGAAGGTGTTTCCTTCCGAGCTGGGGGCGCCTGCCAGACCGTCGGATTGACCCACCGCCAACGGCTTGAGCAAAGCCTAGGCTGCTTGTAGGGAGGCCGCATGAAATCCAGCCGCTTCTCTAAAGCGGTTAATATTGTGTCTTGCTGCCTGATGCTAAGCGGCTCGCTCGCATGCGACGACGACCGAGGCGGTGGAACTCCAGGCCGAGTGGAAGGAACTGAAGCGGGCGACTGCGAAGACGGATCCGACAACGATGGAGACGGATTTTTTGATTGCGCCGATGACTCTTGTTCGGGTTCGCCACGGTGCGGTGGAAGCGACGCTGGACGGGATGCGGGCGGATCGAGGGATGCGAACGACGAAGGAGGGGTCTCCCCAGGACTAACCATTTCCTTCAACAACCTACCGGGACTCGGCTCGGGGTATGTCTACGAAGCCTGGCTCATTGTGGCCGAACAACCGGTCTCGGTTGGTACGTTTATGACATCAACCCAGCCCCTTCGCGATTGGAGAAGATTGTAATTCTGCAGCCGGTCAATTTGTTCTCGCGACACCGACGACGAATACGAACGATGACGAAGATCAGGGAATCTGGTTTGCGACCGACAGTCCAATCGGAACGCTTCCTACCAGTGGTCTAATGTTGCCTCAGTTGCCGCGAGGGTGGACATACGAGGGGTGGGTTGTCGACCAATCCGGCGACACGCCCACCCGATATGACCTCTGAGGAACAGCATTACGCTGCTTACAGCGGCTAGTGGAACGCAAGATTTCGCGAATTGGATCGACATGAATCCCATTTCGGGGAGCGCAACGCTGCAGTAGGAGCTCGCTTGCAGAGCGCGACGTTGCTCGATGCTCCGGCTTGCATACCCAGGCGTTCGCTCTGGCGCTTTGCGCGCCTCCTCAGCGAGTTTGTTCTTATCCCTAAGTTCGTGTGTACAGTCGTCTGTACATTGTCCAGGCGTCTGGACGTACGTGTACAGTCATCTGTACACGCGCAGCGGACTTCTCAGCGTCTTGTCCACCCCAGAGTGGCAAGAAGGGTGAGGTTGTCTGCGTTTCTCGCGAAGTTCTGCATCTACTTCAGACGCGCGCCTCAGTGGACTTGCCAAAAGCTCTGTGGATTGGACGCGTTTGCTGCGGATTCGTTGCCCGTGGGCCATGGGTCTGGACCCATGAGCCAGCCGTAGTAGACCTGGACCGCGCCGCGACGTGTGCCGTCTGCAGCAACGCTCATGATCTTCGAGTAGTCGTCGACGACCAGCTTGCGCCGAGCATCGGGGACATCGGGGTCGGCCGAACAGGTGCGTCCGATCTGTGGCCCCCTCGTTCCGTAGTTGGTGTGGAAGACTCCTCGATGGACAGCATAGTGGTCGGGATGCCCGTAGTGGCTGCAGTTGGGGTAGCGTGGATCAACGGTCACGGGGTCACCATCTATATCGTTATAGTGGCCAACCGCGACCACCGAGTGTTCTCGCAAAGCGGGAATGTAGTACGTGCCCCGAAGCCGACGTATCTGACTGATCATCCACTGCACTTCGCATTCTTTGAGGTTGCCGTCACCCAGGTCGAAGTAGACGAGTGTGCTGTTCTTGCCGATCCACATGTCGAAGCGGTTGCTCGACACCGCGCAGCCACGCCCGGGCGTTCCAGAGGGCAACGACACGCCGGTTCGGGCGTGGTGTTCGGTTGGGGTGGGGCGGAAGGCGGAGTCAAAGTTGGCGGCAGCGTTCCAGAATGCACGTGACGAACCGATGCGGAGTTGCTTGCACGATCGATTCTTGTAGTCTTTGGTGTTGCCAGGAGGTGCTTCGCCGAGTCCAGGTTGATAGCCTGGAAAACCGTTTTTGCAGTAGCCTGTGGCTTCGCCGCGCGTACCGTGGATGATCACGCTGTAATTGTCCGTCGAGCGTTCCAAAATTGCCCAGCCGTGCATCTCGTCGTCGGGATGCGCCATCACGATGTATGCAAGTTGTACTCGCGTGGTTCCGTGGTGCGGAGGGAACACGCATTGACGCGAAGAACAGCGCTGTCCGCTAGGGCAACCACCGCAGCGCAGCGTTCCGCCGCATCCGTCAGAGACTTGGCCACAGTCGGCGCCCGCCTGGGCGCAGGTTCGTGGCTGACACACGCATTGGTTCGACGAACACGCATCGTTGCCTGAACAGCCACCGCAGCGCAGCGTTCCGCCGCATCCGTCGGAAACACGCCCACACTCCGCGCCCGCCTGGGCGCAGGTTCGTGGCTGACACACGCATTGGTTTGACGAACACGTATTGCTTCCTGAACAGCCACCACAACGCAGCGTTCCGCCGCAGCCATCGGAAACACGTCCGCATTCTGCGCCCGCCTGCGCACAAGTGCGAGGCTGACACATGTTCTCGCCACATTGGTTCGCGCCGGCGCCGCCGCACATCTGGCCGTTTTCACAGCTGCCGCAGTCTAGGGTCCCGCCACAGCCGTCGGGTATCTCGCCGCATTGGGCGCCACTCGCGGCGCAGGTGGTTGGCGTGCAAGTGCACTGGCCTTGCTGGCACTGTTGGCCATCGAGACAGGTGCCGCAAAAGATGGTCTCGCCGCACCCGTCATCGTACTCGCCGCATTCCATTTGATCACAGCGAAGTGGCGTACAAGCGTCTGTCACCTTCGCATCGGATCGTGAAACTGTACCGTCTGGCTCAAAGCGTTCGAGCGAGTTGCGGGACTGGCTGCAACCGGCGAGCCCGACCAGGATCCCAAGCCTTAAGCCGAGGCAGAGCACGACACGAGATGTCACCTGGTTAAGTATGTCACAAGACTGAACAATTTGCCGTCGAAGACATCTCGCAGAGCGCCTAACAACTCAAGCGGCGTCGTCTGACGGCATTCTGTGGAGTTCTGGCCTGCAAATGGGACACATTGCCACGGTTGCGGCATTGAGGAAAAGAGTAGCGTCTTTTTCGCCGTGACTACGCGTCGTCGGGTGGCACGAACACTGCAGTTGCTCCCAGACTATACGATGAAGCAATCACAGCCAGATGGGCCGCGCCTCGTTCGAGACACAGAGCCGCTCGACCTGCGTCCCTCGCATATCGCACCCAAGCGTGCCCAGGTCGAGGCCTGGTACGAGGACTTTAGTGGAGAGTTTTCAACGCCTCGCACGCTGGGTGACACGCTTCGAGGTGTGCGTCGGCGCGCGCAAGCCAGCGACCTTACTTTGCTGGCAGGAGGCGTGGCTTTCTTTTGCTTCCTTGCGTTGATCCCCATGTTGGCGGCCGCGGTCTCGCTCTGGGCGCTCGTTTCTGATCCGGTGGTCATCGAGTCGCATTTCGCGACCTTGGAAGTGTTGCTTCCCGCTCGCGCCTACGACGTGATCTCCGGGCAGCTAGCTCAGATCGCCGGCGGAGATTCGCGCTCGCTCAGTTGGGGCTTTGGCATTTCACTCGTGCTAACGCTGTGGAGCGCAAAAAAGGGAATCGATGCGCTCATGCGTGCCAGTAACGCAGTGTACGGCATCAAAACCAAGCGTGGCTTCTGGTCCCGCACGGCGCTTGCGATCGTGCTGACGCTAGGCGCCGTGCTGACGTTTGTTGTGCTTGTTGCGTTGTCCATCGTTGTGCCCGCCGCCGTGGGGCTTTTTGGGTCGGACCCACAGCTGCATCTCGGCGCCTTATGGTTGCGCTGGCCTTTGATGCTCGGGGTGATGTTGGCCGCCTTGGGGGCGCTCTACAAGGCCGCGCCGCAGTGCAAGCTGCGTTACAGGATGCTTAGTCCTGGCGGGGTCTTCGCGACGCTCGCATGGCTCGCGGCTTCGTTCGGGTTTAGCGTCTACGTCGAAAACTTTGGCCGTTACAACGAGACCTTTGGCGCGCTTGGCGGTGTCGCCATCTTGCTCGTGTGGTTCTGGCTCTCGTCAATCGTGGTTCTGCTCGGCGCCGCCATCAACGCTGAAACACACGCATTGGCCCCCAAGACACCTTCAATGTTCAGCTAAGCGAAGCGGACGCTGTAGACGGGCGGCAGGTTGTTGGCGACGCACTGCCAGTGATCGCCACGGTCTTCGCTGACATACAGGTTGCCCGTCGTGCTGCCGAAAGCGAGTGTGTCGCCGGCGTTGTGCAGGGCATGGCGATAGACGACGTCATATGCACACTCTTGCGGCAAGCCTTCGCGCAATTCGACCCACGTCTCCCCACCGTCATTCGTGCGCGCGACGAAAAGACTGCCATCGATGGTCATGCGTTGCATGTCTGACTTGCCAGGTAAGACCCACGCGGTGCGCCCGTCTTGTGCATCGACGGCCACCGGAAAGCCGAAATGTACGCCCTGCGCGGGTCGACTCACCTTGCGCCAGTTGTGCGCGCCGTCGTTGCTGTAGAAGACACCGCAGTGGTTCTGTTGCCAGACGTGTCGGCTGTCTCCAAGGCAAAGTTCGATGGCGTGTGGGTCATGTCCCCATTCGGCTTCGGGGTTGGGCAAGTAGTCGTTGGTCATGCCTTTGTTCCGTCCCTGCCAGGTTTTTCCGCCATCCTCGCTAACCAAAACACCCGCCGTCGAAATCGCGATGAAGATGCGTTTGGGGTTCGCCGGGTCCACGACAATGGAATGAATGCCTGGCGCAAACTCGCCTTCCGACGCGGGCGTTCCAAACCAATGGGTGGTGCCAGTGCCATCGCCTGAGAACAAGTCGCCGCCGCGCGACTCGTGGTTCCAGAGTCCGAGGTTTAGCGAAAAGCTTTCCCCGCCATCGTGGCTCTCGAAGAGGCCCCCAGGAATCGTTCCCACGTAAATGTCTCCTGGTGCGCCAAACGCGATGCACCAAAGCTTGAGTACGACGGCGTCTTTGAGCACCGTTGCGCCAGTCACACCGTCTGGGTCTTCTTCGGTGGGCGCAGGGGGGGCCAGATAGCGTGCGCCCTCGGGGTACTTGATTTGGGTTGCGTCGCGCCAGGTCTTTGCGTCGTCGTCCGAGCGCGAGAGCTTTGCGCCCCAATGTCCGTGACCGAGCGCGGCCCAAAGTGAACCCGAGTTGGGGTCTCGTGCGATGAAGTTGACACCTTGGCCAGCGTGGCCGACGAGGCGCGCGCGCCAATCGCCAGCTTCTTTGTTAACGCAGAAGGCGCCTTTGCGGGTTCCGACCAGTATTCGCTCGTTCATGCTGTTGTCCTCTTTGCCTGATGGGTTACCCACCGCTCAAGGCTTGAGCGATGAATATCTCGGTGTCCGCACCGACTTCGTCCGAGAGGCGATGCCGGTCGCGCAGGGGCTCTTCATCCAAAAAGATGTTGACGTGATGGCGCAGTCGCCCGCGTTCGTCGCAGATGTAGAAGGCAATGCCAGGAGCGACGCGCTCGAGGCTCTCTACAACCTCGGCGACGCTCCGTCCTTCGAGAGCGAGCTGCCGGTGCTCAAGGTCGGGGAAGAACGTAAACAGGTGTCGCGTGAGTCGAACTTTCGCCACGATGGCACTGTAGGTCGGCCTGCTGGTCAACCGCAAGGGTTGCGGTGCGCTGCGGCCGGTCAGATGTGTGCGTCGGTGCTCCGGGCGACCTCGAATTGGATCGCGCGCTGTTTGAAGACTTCCTTGGCGGTAGCTTGGTGGACCGAGTCGGTGCTGCTGACCGCAACAACGACGCCGCCTTCCTTGAGCGTTGAAGTATGAAACTTGGCTTCATTTTCATCGATGCCCAAACCAATGAGTGCGCCGATCGCGCCACCGGCCGCGCCACCTACACCCGCGCCCGCCAGAGCGGCAACGATGGGGCCGGCGGCGAAAATGCCGATGCCTGGGATTGCCAAGCTGGCGACGCCTGCCAGTCCCGCCGCCAAGCCCCCCAGCGCCATGCCCGCCGCGCCGCCTGCGGCCGCGCCTTCGGGCGCCCTGGACTTGGTCTCGATGTGGACAAAGTTTTCGCGCGCATCTTCGGGCAAGATGATGCTGATCGCTTGAACGGGTACGCCGCGCGCTTCGAGGTCGTAGACGGCTTCACGCGCTCCCCGAGAGGTGTTGAACGAACCCATGTAGATCTTGTTTTTGTTCATCGGATCGACCTTTCTTGCTTGGCTGCAGCAGGCCCATGCCGAGCAATCGACGTGCCATCGTCTGCTCCCGTAACGGTCGAGTGACGGAAGGCGATTGGCTGGATGATATCGTTGAAAAAGCTGAGGCGCGTCCGGCCTGTAGACATGCAGATCGTGATATTGCGGACGAGTCGATGTGCGACGTCTCCGCCAAAACGCCACACTCCGGGCTTATTGCTCGAGTGACTTATTGAGCACACGCTGGCGCATGTCGCGCTTGTATTGGTCGAGCTTGGACGCAAGCTCGCGCGCGGCTTCACCTTCGCCGCTTGCTAGAACTTGCGCTGCGAGTAGACCCGCGTTGTAGGCGCCGCCGATGGCTACAGTGGCGACCGGAACACCGTTGGGCATTTGCACGATCGACGCCAGTGCGTCGAGTCCGTGCATGTGGCCAAGGGGCACCGGAACGCCGATCACCGGAAGTGAAGTCTGAGCGGCGACCATGCCGGGTAAGTGCGCTGCGCCTCCCGCGCCCGCGATGATGACGCGAATGCCGCGTTCGCGGGCAGAGGTTGCAAATGCGGCCATCTCTTCGGGCGTGCGGTGCGCCGAGACGATCGAGGCCTTGTAGGCCACGCCAAGTTCGTCGAGCGCATTGCCAGCGGCCTGCATGACCGGCCAGTCCGAGTCGGAGCCCATAATGATGGCGACGGGAGGATGGTTTGCTTGCGCCATGCGTCTACATACCTTCGTTTCGTAGCTGCGCCCAGTACTGCGTCTCATAGGCTTCAAACTGCTTGCGTAGCGTGTTCAAGGCTTCAGGCGTATGAGCGCGCCCCGTCAAGTGCCCCATCTTTCGGCCTTCGGATGCTCCGCCCTTTTCGTACCAGTAGAGTTCGCTGTGGTCGGGAAGGGCTGCGATGGGGCGCGGGCATGGCACATCGCGGGAGCTGCCGGCGGGCCCAAGAAAGTTTCGCATCAGCACCAGTTCCCCCCGATTTGGGGTGCTCAGTGGTTCGCCGCTCAGCGCCTGGATGTGTGCGTCGAACTGACTGTGCGCTTCTGCAAACAGTGAGTAATGCCCGCTGTTGTGAACACGAGGCGCCATCTCGCTGGCAAGCAAGGTACCGTCTCGCGTCAAGAAAAACTCGACGGCGAATGTTCCGACGAAGTCGAGTCGGTCGCCGATTGCGCGCAAAATTTCGCTGGCCGTCTCCTCAAGTGTGAGGTCGAGGCCGAGCGCGTTGCAAGGGCCGAACACTTCGCGGCACACGCTTCGCTCCTGCACGCTGTAGACGAGTGGGAAGTTGACGAACTGCTCGCTTGCACTGCGTGTTGCCACCATCGCAAGCTCATGCTCGAACGAGACCAGCTGCTCGGCGTACACGGTCGCGCCGCGCTCGGCCGCCTGGCGGATAAACCTTGTAATCGCGTCCTGACTGGGTGGTTTGCTCACCGTGACCAGAAGGTTGCCCTTGCCGTCGTAGCCAAAGCGCGACCACTTGAGCATGAATCCTTCCTTGAAACGTTCGCCGGCGACCTGAAGTGAGCCTTCGATGCCGTCCTGATCGATGAGCACGAAGGCCGCGCTTGGGATCGAGAGTTCCGTGAACAGTCTTTTCTGAGCAAGCTTGTCCTGGGCAACCGCAATGCTGTCGGGCTGTGGAAAGAACTGCACATGCGGGTGTGCGGCGAGGCAACGCGCAAGACTTTGCGTGTCGAGGAACTCGTTTTCGATGGTCACGCAGGTCGCCCCCCTGGCGATCAGCGCTTCGAGGGCTTCCCTGTCGTCGGCGGGTTGAGGGATGACCTCGACTTCTGGAATTGATGCCGAAGTGGGCTTCGAAGCGCTCGTCACGCTAACGAGATGGCCGCGCCGCAACGCCGATTCGGCAAGCATTCTTGCGAGTTGACCGCCGCCAAGAATTCCCAGGTGCATGGTGGGAGTGATAGCGTATTCGGCCTTCTCGGGACACCCGCCGATTCGCTGCTAGACTGCCCCGCATGTCTGTGGCTATGCGGCGCGCGCTGATCGTGCTCGCTCTCGTTGCGTGCGAGACGACCGACAGCTTCGAAACTCCCACCGAGGGCAATGCGGATGGGGGGGCGCCCCATGTGCCACGCGGCGCCGAAGCTGACGCTGCCGTCGATGTTTCGATCCGGTCTGCCCAAGACGATGCGTCGACGCACGAGGGGGGGCTTGATGCTTCCATCGGCGAGCCTGAGCGAGAGCATTTCGACGTGTGGATGCACCCCGATGGCGACGACGCCAGGGACGGACTGTCGAAGGGCGCAGCGGTGGCGACACTTGAGCGGGTTCATGAGATTCTGATGATTCGCGAACCCGACAAAGAGGTGCATGTTCGCGTGCTTCCCGGCACCTATCACGCTCAAAAAGTGCTTTGGACATTCACCATGCCCCAGCACCGAATCGTTTTCATGCCCGCTGACGGTGGTAAAGACCGTCCAGTGTTCGATGGTTGCCTCGCAAACGGGGCGTGCCCGGGTGGAACCTGGCTGCGGCTAAAGCATGCTGCCGGACAAAAGACCAACCTTCACTTCGAGTACATGCATATCAAGAACTACCAAACCGCGATCAGTCTCGACGGTGGTCGGAATCAGGAGGCGACGTCGAATGCGGCGAACCGAATCTACGGCTGCTACTTGGAGAATATCGGCAACGTCTTCAACGCCGAACTCGAACCGTCGACAGCTGCGCTTCGTCTGGTCAACTCTGACGACAATCAAATTGCCAACAATCATTTCGTTAACGTCGTGAATACGCGTAGCGGTGGGCTGATTCACGCGATCTATGTCGCCCACATGAGCGACCGAAATGTCATTTCACGCAACCGCTTTTCGATGAGTACGGGAGATCCGGTTCGGGTGCGCGACTTTTCGAACGGCAATCAGATCACAGGCAACCGTTTTTCCAAGGTCGGAACAGCGGCCGGATACACCGACTGGTATTGCGATCACGAGGTGCGTGACGACTGCACGAAAGCCACAGCGGAGTGCCCGTCCTGGAATAATGCGTTCCGCGACAATACGCTCGACGGGGACTGGGAATGCAAGTCTCTAGGCACGTTTTTCTACTTTCAGGACGACAGTACGGCAGGCTGTGAGAAGCCGGATGCCGACGCGCGACGCCTGCGCACGAGCGGCAACGAGACCACAACGGTTCCCTGTTCGATGCAGTAGACCGACTTCGACTAGAACTGACCGTCCCTCGCCGCCCAGCGAGCCGGATCCGTTCGTTGCTCAAGCTTGAATGTACGCTGCACGTCCTGCGCTTTCGCTTCTCCGCCTCCAACCCGCTGAACGCCGATCCACCGATCATTCCTAGTCGAAGTCGGCCTAGTGCCAGGGTTAGAAGCGAACGCTCAGCGTTTCTGCGCGCGCATCGAAAGCTTCGTCGTCACTGCTTCCTGAAAGAAGGACAGCCGTCAGCGCGACGCCGCCCGCGGCCACGATACCGAGTACAACCCAAGGCCAGACCGGCGCGTCGTCGCTCGATGCATCGTCAAGGTGCTGCGTAGGCGCTCCGTCGGCGATCAACGTGCTATCGACCTCGCTTTGCGCGGCAGAAGGGCGCACGGGCTGCGTGAGTTCGAAGGTGTGTGATACGGTCTGTCCTGAGTGCGTCGTCAGCTGGCGTACATGGGTGCGTGCATCGGCGACCCCACGGGCGAAGACATCGTGCACTCCAGGGTTGACCGCCAGGACCACGGTTTTCCTCGGCGGCAGCGCTGCGCGCTCTTTAGCGTCCACAAAAACCGTAAGAGGGACCGAAGAGCTGTTGGTCAGGGCGATGCGTGAGAGGCGTGTTTCCGCTTCGGCTTTCTTCTCGATGACCTCGTTGCGCTTTTCCGGCTCGAGATCGGTGGTGCGCAAAAGGAGTTCGTACTGTTCGATGCCTTCGACGTATTGACCGCTTCCGCAAAGCGCGATCGCAAAGTTGAAGCGTGTCGAGCTGCGGTCCGATAGTTCGAGCGAGCGGCGAAAGTCAGCCGCTGCTGCCGCATGCTGGCCCGCCTCAAGTTTGTCGCGTCCACTTTCGAAGAGTTTGCGAGCTTCGGCGACCGCCGCCGCATCGTCTTGTGCCGAACTCACAAGTGGCGAAAATAAGTGCGCGTAGAGCGCGAGAAGGAAGGGAAGGGCGCGCTTCATGTTGCAGACTAATCATTCCAGTCCCACCCAGGTCGGTCAACTTGTGTCTTGCTCGTTTCACGCGCCTCGCGACGTTTGGCCTTGCGGCCGCGGCCACGCGTTCGGGACACGGAAGGTTTTTCGGATTGGGCGGATCTTCGTTCGCGACTCGCTGCGTCGGGCAGGGGCGATGGAATTGCCGCATCTGTGCGCTCGACGGCAAGCGGTTTGGGCTCGAACAAGCGCTGGGTAGCAACAGGCTCGGCGCGCACGTCCTGAACGACGGGTTCGTCCGATGTTTCAATCTTTGTGAGCCAGCTTGCGCCAAGTACGCCCAGACCGAGCATCACCGCTGCAAGCACTAGCAATGCAAGACCGACGCGTTGTTTTGTTGGAGCCTGTGCAGACTCGGTCCAAGTCTGCACTTCGTTGTGCTGGCTTTCCAGTTCCGGAGAGAAGTAACGTTTGACCAACGCGCGCAGGGTCGGCGTGTCCTCGTCGAAAACCTGAAGCTGTTGCTGGATGGTCGCGAGACGTCCTGCCACTTCGCCTGCGCTCGCTGGGCGTGCGTCTGCTGTCTTAGCCAAGAGTTCGAAGAGCAGCTCTGCAATGCCTTCGTGGACATCGGGGCGAAAATCGTAGATATCCGGCGGTGGAGTGTGCAGAATGCGCGCTGCTGTTTGGCGTGCGTCTGCTTCCGCATAAAGCCGTTCGCCGGCGAGTAGTTCAAAAAGAACGACGCCTAGTGCGAAGAGGTCGCTTCGAAGGTCGATGGGCTCAAAGCGCAGCTGCTCAGGTGACATGTAGCCTGCCTTGCCTTTGAGGAGCCCGGTGGTTGTACGTGAGGTGGAGTCGAGCGACTTGGCGACGCCCATATCGCTGATGCGCACATTTCCATCAAAGCCGATGAGCAGATTTTGCGGCGAGATGTCGCGGTGAATGACCTGCAGAAGTTTGCCGTCGTGGCTTCGCAGACCATGAATCGATGCGAGCCCCTCTGCGGCCTGTCGGGCGACGTCGGTTGCCACGGATTGTGCGATCCACTCATCGTCCTGGCGCGTCCGTTCGATGAGCTGAGCGGCGGTGATCCCCTCCACGTATTCCATCAGCATGAAGGGGCCTTCGCGGTCGCGGCCTACTTCCACGACGCTGACGACGTTGGGGTGATGAACGAGTCCCGCCAGGTTCGCCTCGTCGAAGAACATCTCTTCGAAAGCCGGAATCTTCAGCAGATGGGTGTGTGGTCGCTTGAGCGCGAAGAGCCTGCGAAACTTGCCGCTTTGCCGTAGGACGAGGTCGACGCGACCCATTCCTCCTTCGGCGATCGTTCGCACCTTCTTAAATCTGGCCACGGCTCTCTAAGGATAGAAGAACTCGCGCCTTTCGTGCACAAAGAGCTGTGGATTAGGCAACAATTTCGGTCGGTTCGTGAAAAGTGGTGTCCTCGACCTCATAGTGAACGGATTTGCCCGACTTGCGCTGAATACAGGCCCCGTCTTCGAGCAGCGGCTTGAGGGTGCGCTGAACGGTGCGGTTCGACACGCCCAACGCCAGCGCCAGTTCCGCCGCGGAAGTGTGGGTACCGGAGCCGATCAAACTCAAGATCTTGTCGACCAGTCCCGCCTCATCGCGCGGATCGGCGACGAGGAAGGCATGGCTGGGAACCAATTCGAGGGTTGCCTCGCCACGTTCGAGCGTCGCGAGCCCCTCGAGCCGCTTGCGTGCCCGGTACACGAGTGTGTCGATGATCGCCTGGTGGCGCGCACTCTGGTAAGCGAACCCGTAGACCGCCTCGAAAACGTCCTCGAGCGGACGTTGACCGCCGCGCAATGCGAGCTCTGCGATGAGGGTCAAAGTTTTGGTGTCGCGCAGTTCATTGGCGTCGAGGCGTTCGAGATCTGCGAACAGCGGCATCGCCCGGGCATGAATACGTTTTGCAGGCCCTCGCGCAGAGACGAGCACGAAGTGCGCTGTGCTGAGATCGAGGTCGTGGCGAGCCGCTCGTCTGGGTTCAGAGAGGGCCAAGACCAAGCCCTTAACGCAACCCGGCAGGTCGACCGACTTGCCGCTCTGCCAGTCCATGACAGCCGTTTGCGGGAGCGCTGGGTCGTCGATGCCGAACGTGGTGGCGATGGCTGCAACGTCCTCGCGCACCAATGGCCAGTGTTCGGACAAAGAGAGTGCACGGTGAAGCTCTTCGCGAAGCTTGTTCTGCGCGCCTTGGTCACATGCTTCAAGGGCGCGCCGCAGCGCGGAGCCTGGACCCTGGCCGCCGGTCGTGACGACGTCGCCTAGCATTGCGTGCTCCCACTCTAGCCACAGGCCCCATGCGTCCTGGCTTTCAGACGCTCGAGCCATCGCAGTGAGGATCCGGCGCGAAAGGTGCGGTTGCCCGAAGTGTCGTCGAGCCCGGGCAAGAAAGATGTTGGCGAGAAACTGCTGCTGTGGGCTGCGCGACTTGCGAGCCAGTTCCGAAGCGCGGCGCCAGTGGCTTAGGCCGAGTCGGCGCTCGCCATGTGTCCAACAGATGAGCCCTGCTAGCGAGTGGTGCGTGGCGGTCGTCGATGCCCCTTCGTCGACTTCCCGAGTGGCCAGCGCAATCTGCGAACTTGGAACCTCGCTTCGCCACACCACATGCCAAAGCTGCGCCTCAGATGCTTGCAGATCGAGTTCGTCGTTCGCAAGTTCGAGTCGCTGATAGAACGCTGCGCAATCGCGCACGAGTTCCTGGTCAAAGGTGAACGCAGCGAAGCGAGCCAACCAGCCGGCAAGCTGCCCCGCGATCGGTGCGCACCCAGCCGACCAGGTTGCAGCTTCCGCCAGCAGTGCTGCGGGAGACTCAAGTCGACCATGCATGGCGATGACGCGTAGGGTCGTTTGCCAGGCTCGGCGTTGGCTCTCGTCAAGCTCGGCCGCCGCAAGTTCAGTCAGTGCAGCTTGGTGGTCCATGCGCTCAGCCGCCAGCTGAGCCCGCTTGACGGCGACAGGCGCTTCTTTCTTCTCGGTCACCACGACCGGATTCTACCCGGACATCCAGGCGTTGTGCATGTACAATGACTGCGTGAGGCTCGTCTTTTCCCTCATTTTAACGCTCGCGAGTGTGGCCTGTGCAGAAGACTCGACCTCGGTCGTGCTCAATGTTCGCTCTGGCGCTGGTGCGACGTTACAGGTTCGCGTGTGCGACCAGGAGGGAACACGCGTTTTAGAACGCTCTTTTGCCGTGTCTGACTCTACAGCGCGACGTATCTTGCTGACGCCCCGCGGGCAGGATCCCGCGCGGCGGTTCTACGCGTCGCTTCAGCTGGTCGATTCGGACCGCTTGCTCTCTCGCCGTCGCATCGTCGGCGCTTACGTGCCCGATTCACGTGTCGAGCTGGAGTTTTCGTTGGCGGACGAATGCGCCTCTGCGGCATGCGGGCAAGATTACGAGTGCACCGGCGGGCAATGCCAACCCACGCTTGAGCCAACCTTTGCCGAGTCCTTTCCTTCCCAGTGTGCATATGGGCCCACGGTGGGACCCGACGGCGGTATTGCGCTTGCCCCTTGCGCAGAGCTCGACGACCCAGACTTACTCGTCTGCAACGACTTTGCCGACGGACTCGGCGCAGGATGGAGCGAAGGCGAAGAGTCTAGTGCGACCGTCATGCGGGTCGAAGACGGTTCCGAGCAGTTTATTCGGGCCAACGTTGAGAGTGCAGGTTCTGCAGCGTATGCGGGCTTTGGCGACGTTGCAGTGCTCAACGAAACCGAAGAGTTCTACGTCCGGGTGCGAGTGCGCGTTTCCTCGCTGGACTATAATTATTTCAAGCCACTTCGTTTTCTGGCTCGAGACTCTCGTGGGCGCTACGAAATCGGGGCGACTGTGAAGGGCCAACGGTCCTTACAGAGCGGGACTGGACCGTTTATTTTCTTTGCAGACAACGAGGGAGAGGGGTCAACCGTTTCGCTTCCCCAGGTTGGGCAATGGACTTGTTTGCTTATGCACGTCATTCAGGGAAATCCGGGCTCCGTATCCGTTGCGCTGGACGGACAGTGGGCCGAGTCGCTCGAGGTTCCCGATAAGCCTGATGAGACCTTTGAGAGCATTCGCATTGGCGCCGGGTTTGTCAGCGGTGGCGTCGGCACGTTCGAGGTTGACGATTTCGCAGTCGCGCTGCGCCCGCTTTCATGTGAGCCTTAGGTTTATATGCGCTAAAGTCTTATCGATGCGATTTGTTGTTGCCGTCTTGCTCGCCGCCGCCTGTGGAAACGAGCCGCAAACGA
This sequence comes from uncultured Polyangiales bacterium, assembly GCA_964487255.1. GTDB lineage: Bacteria > Myxococcota_A > Polyangia > Polyangiales > CAZAQV01 > CAZAQV01. Next base: position 17,584 of record CAZAQV010000014.1, read on the forward strand.
CCGTTTTCGATTTCGAAGTTGCGACCTGGAACACGTTCTTGCGACCGCCCGACCTTGAGGGTGGTGTGCTTCCGCCGAGCGATCCGGCGTGTCGCGCCGAGCGCGCGGGAGAGTTTCTGCAGAAGGCCGAGCCCAGGCTCGACTTCGTAGGTCTTCAAGAAATGCTCGATCCCGACTTGCAGAAAGAGCTCGTGGCCGCGGCGCCTGCGCTCTCCTTCGTAAATGGTCCGCGCCCACAGGAGTGCGAGCGTGACGGGCCGTGCGGTATTCAGCCCGGCGGGTTAACCGCTCTTGCGAGGCCGACCATCGGTGTCGGAACCACGCAAGCCAAGGGGTATTCTGACTGTCAGGGGACAGATTGCTTAGCGAACAAGGGCATCTTCTACCTTCCCGTATCTTTCGGCGATTCGGTCGAGACCGACGTCCATCTGCTCTTTACCCATTTGCAGGCTGCTGGCGGCGCGGTGCCGGCGCCAGAGATTCGAGCGAGTCAAGTCGAGGAAATTCGCGCGTTCTTAGAGAGTACCGTTTGCGGTGAGAGTCGCGCCCTTCGCCCAGTGATCGTGATGGGAGATTTGAACATCCCGTATCTGCCGCAGCCCAGCGCAGAGTTCAACAACGACGAGTACGCTGCAGCGCGAGCGACGCTCGAGTTGAGCTGTTTAGGCGCGCCCGTCGATGTGCTCGACGACGACCCGAGCCATGAGGGGACGTTCAGTTGCTTTGGTGGGCTCCTTCCGGTCCCCTGCATGCAGCCCGAGGTTGCGGTCCGCGTGGATCATATTTGGTATTGGCCAGCGAACGGTTCACTCGAGGTCACCGACTTTGCCACGTTGGATGTTGAGTCCCCCGCGTGTGAGACCGAATACGCCTCCGATCACCGCCTCGTGCGCGCGAGTTTTCGTGTCTTGCGCTAACGTCCCCCGAGGTGTCTCGCTAGAGGCCGAAGATGCCCGGGTTGTGGCGCTTCCATATCTCCATTTCGTTTGGAGTCGGGCCACTCTTGCTATAATTTGGCTGCTCGACCCAGGCGATGCACGTGTCAATCATTGACTCCACCGAGAGGTAGTAGGGGCCGACTCCTTGGAACACGCCCACGACGGGATACCGGGAGCGCGTAAGCGCCTGACCCCCAGCTGCAACTGCGTACGTCGAACCCATGAACTCTGCGATCGGAATGGACTTGCTCAGATCGACTTCATCCGAGAGGTCACCGTAAAACTCGATCATGTCGTTGTAGATGAAGGGGACCTGGTCGAGACTCAAAAATGTGTTGTCCCGAAAACGAAGCACGTGTTCCGCTTCGGGATCGTGATGTCCGTTGCGCCACTTGAACAGCGCACGGACATCGTCAGGAATACGAACGCCTAGCTGCTCCGCGAGCTTGTCGAGCTCGTCGTCAGACGCCCCAGGCCGGAGGTTGTCCGAAACGGCGATGCCGTGCTTTTCGAAGGCGGCAACCAAGCGGTCGAGTTTTCGGACATCCAACATGATTCTTGGCAGACGCTAGAGGATTCGAACCTCTGACCTCTGCCTCCGGAGGGCAGCGCTCTATCCAGCTGAGCTAAGCGTCCAGGTGCCTGCGGAAAGGGTGTAGCTGGTTGGTCGAATGGCTGCAAGTGTTGTGCGCCGACCGGGAAGCTTTGACGAGTGTCCAGGCGACGCTTCTGATGTGTACGATGGGTGCTGCGAGAAGCCTCGGTCTTTCAACGTTCGGCGACAGTTTTGCGGATGCGCCTGCAGCGGTCCCGAAGTCTTTCAAAAGCTTGTTGCGCCTCCATCTCGACGGCCAGCACGTGCCGAACCGAACGTGAATGAGACGTGGGTCCATGGGTTCCCCACTCTGGCGGCTATCTCGGTCGATTGACCCCGGATGAGACTGGGGAAAATCACGCAATTCCCTGTACATTGGTTGGAACGAAGCTTGCTTTAGGTGTCGGCGTGACCGAGACCGGGCATACGCAGTTGTCTACCGCGTTGTTGCTGGTGGTCGCGCTTTGCGCAGCCCCGCCGCTTCTGCACGTGGGCCTTGCCAGTCAGAATGTGGTGGGTGGTGTGAGTTCATCGCACGCACGCTTCGAGTGCGCACCGAGCTTGACCGTGCGTGCTCGCGCATTCGCCGGCGTGGTGGGAAGCGCGGCCCGTGCGGCCGACGAGGTCGTGAGCGCGGCCGAGGTTGCGAAGTGGGCCAAGCGTGACGTGGCACTCAGCCATTCGGTGGCCAAAAGACTGCACGGGGTTGACGTTGCTGTACACCAACGTTTGAGGCGTCTTTTGCCGACCGAGACCGAAGAGCAACGTGCGGTTCGCTATCTTCTCGCGCGTGAACTCGATTCGGAGACCCTCGATGGCATCGAGCGCTACATCCCGGATGGCAAGGCCCTTGGACGCATAAACCGCTCTGTGTTTTATGCTGTCGATATTGAGGAGCTGGCACGTTCTGCGGACCGCGTTGCACCTTTTCTTCCTGAGCGCTTTGCAGAGACCGAGTTCAGCGCGTTGCTCGATGAACTTACTTCGTTTCACGCCGGTGACGACTTCGCACCTATCATTGAAAAATTTGATGCGGTGCCGACGGGCAAGTTGGGCCTGCGCGGAAGTCGCCAATCGGCTGCCGACATAGCTCGCGACAAGCTTGCGGCCGCTGGGGTAGATGGTGTCACGCGTGCGAGCATTCCGGCCGGGGGGACAGGCAAACGGCTCGGTGAGTTGAACATCGATGAGTGGGAGGAGCTTGTCGAGCCACTTCGTGCGAAGCTCAAGGTTGGATTTTCACGAACCGATAGGCTCACCATACGGCGGGGCGCGATCCGCTTGCCTACGCGTATTGCAGGCCTTCCTCGCAGCGACATCGCCGCGCTTGCTTCGGATTTTCGCGCGGCCGTGCGGGAGCTGTCGCCGGACATTGCGAGGGTTCCCAGCGATGACGGACTTAGCTTGACCTATCTCAAGGACGTGGAATTTCCGGATGGTGAAAAGGGAATGACGCGTTTGGGGCTTTATTTGGAGCACCCGATGAGAACACGGCAAGCGAAGGCCGACCCTTCGATCCTTGGAGGCGGCTACTTTGTGGCACAACCCGACGTTGGGGGTCGAGCGATGGTCGTTAACGGGCGCGTTTTTTCTCGCGCCACGGTAGACGGAGCGGCTCGGAAAGTCCGAGTTCCCGACGACAGCGTGGAAGCTTTGAAAAAGGACGCTGGACCACTAGCTCGAGTCAACCTTGTCGCCCCGGAAAGGTGGACGGCTCATGGCGACGAAGCTGTCCTGAGTCACTCAGGTTACCTCGTGTCCCTCCAGACCACGGAGGCTCGTGGCCAAAAGGTTGGTGGAAACGGCTCGCATTTGTATGCTCAACGGGTCATCTTTGAAGGCGCCGTAAAAGCGCAGGTGAACCCTCGCGCGACGTCCAATCCGAGAGGTAAGATGGTAGGCCGCGGCGTTCCGGTTGTGGGTAAACACGTGGGGACGATTTCCGTTCGTGGTCGGAGCCACCCGCTATTTGATGAGGTGCGCGTCGTTCCCCGCCAGTAGACCCTCCGCAAGCGTCTAAACCGTCCTCCGTACGCAACCTTCGGCACGTTCTGACGATAAGCGGTCGTGATCGAAAGCCTTCGCGAATCACTTCTGTCCCTTTTGGCGCCTCGTCGGTGCCCAGGTTGTGACCTGGTCGATCCCGACGGTGCACGCTTTTTCTGCGGAGCTTGCTTGCCGTTGCTCGAGCCGATTGCGCTACCCAAGGCGAAGGGTCTGCCGAGTATCTCGCTCTATCGCTATGGTGGGCCGCTGCAAGACGCCGTCGTGCGTATGAAGTTCGGCGGAAGAAGCGACATCGCTCGGATGTTCGAGTCAGACATGCGTCGCGGCGCAGCCTGTTTTGCGGGCTTGGTCGATGCGGTGGTGCCGGTACCCATCCACCCGCGCCGCTATCGTGAGCGTGGGTTCAACCAGAGCGTGCTTCTGGCGCGTCCTGTTGCCCAAGGTCTTGCGCTGCCGCTGCAGTGTGGGTTGTTGCGGCGCGTTCGTCACGGAGCTCCGCGAACCAAGGCGGCCATTGCGGCGAGACACTCAAGCGTAGGTTCGTTCGTGGGCGTGGCGCGGCAAGCTGCACCCAAGCGAGTCTTGCTTGTCGATGATGTGCGAACGACGGGGGCGACACTTCGCGCGTGTGCGCTTGCCCTTCGCGCGGCGGGCGTAGAGCGTGTGTACTCTCTGACGTTAGCGGCCAGCGGATAGCGTGAGGTTAACCAGTGACGGGGGCGTCTTCTTTGACTGGTAACGGCTTGAACCAGCGAACGATGAGCCACAGGTTGATCACGATAAACGCCAGGGCGAGCAGGGCGAGAAGGACGCTTCCAACTTGCTCACGCGGTGCGTCCGAGGCGATGAAGACTAGCGTATCGCTTCCAACCGGGTAGTTGGCACGGTCCTTTAGAAACTCTTTGACGCTGTCCATGTTGCTTAAACTACGCATCGGAATGAGGCGCCCCGTGAAGCGGTGCCCAGCGAGCGCAGAAGGATCCTTGAACTGCGATTCGGGAAGTGAAATCAGTACACCACGTTGACCCGCGAAGGGTGTGATGACCCGCGTTTCGCCGAAGCTTGACGTTCGATACTTGGCCGCATGCGCGAGCATCGGCGCGCCTTCGAGTTCAACGAAGCGGTTGAGCGGAAGAGAAGCCGTCGAAACTTCGTTGACCTTGCCAAGTTGCGTGGGGGCGGTCTCGGAGGCGAAGTAGCTTAGATCTTGTCGCAGCGAGAGCAGCATTGCGATGCACAGGGCTGCGGTAATTGCCATGACGGCGACCGTGATCAGCCGGCGTGTATTCGGTGGAGCGGTGAGGGCAACCAGCTCCTCGTCCACCGGCTCAGCGGTGGGTGCAACGGCGTCGATTACGCGTTCGGCCATGGCCCATCCCATACCCGATTCGTAACCTCGATGTGCGCAAAGGTTCCCAACAGCACGATCATAGCACCGCCACGCGCAGCAAAGGGGACCCCGGGGTAGGCGGTGCAGTGGGGCCTAGTTGGCCTTCTTCGAGACGCTCTGCCAGTAGTCGTACAGACGAAGGGGTGACCAGTTTGCGAATTTATTGCGAAAATCTTTATCGTTTTCGTGCTTCTTGGCCTTGGCAATGGCATCGATGAGGGCGTCACGGCTCTTGAAATTGGCTGAAATCTCGGTCAACCGGTCGTGTAGACGCAAAAGTTTGGCGTTGGATGCTAGGCCGAGCCCGCGATCGCCCTCGCGGTCGATCCAAAGGCCATCCTTGCCGAGGGCGCGAACGGCTTCGACAAGCTTGTCTTTCGAGCCAAAACGCTCTTTTACCTGAGAAATAGGAGTTTGCTTCATGGTCATGATCCTCGGAGGGGGCGAATGCCTAGCACGTCCCTGGGTCGAGGTGCAAGGCTAGAGGGCCCATTGGGCCCCGCAATCGTGCTATTTCCTGGAAACCGTGCGTGGCCAGGGATCCAACGATGAGCGGTCTTTGCCGA
>CAZAQV010000014.1:23179-34593 GCA_964487255.1 uncultured Polyangiales bacterium
GGACGCGATTTGCTATCTGCAAATCGATCGTCCGAACAAAGCCTAGCGAAGAGTCAGGGGTAGACCACGATGAGCGGTCTTTGCCGAGGACGCGATTTGCTATCTGCAAATCGATCGTCCGAACAAAGCCTAGCGAAGAGTCGGGGGGGGAGCGCTAGTGAAGAGCCAGGAGCAGCGCGATGAACGCTCTTTTCGGACAATCCGATGTGGTAGCACCACATCGATGATTGGGAGAAAAGGCTAGTGAAGAGCCAGGAAAACAGTCAGTTCGTGCACCTGCATGTGCACAGCCAGTATTCGATGCTCGACGGGGCGATCCGGCTTGGCGATTTGCCCAAACGCGTCGCCGAACTCGGCATGGACGCGGTCGCACTCACCGACCACCAGAATATGTTCGGCGCCGTGCAGTTTCACCGTGCCTGCCAGGCCAACGACGTCCGTCCCATCTTGGGCTGCGAAGTCAACTACGTGCCGGTTGGTCGGGGTGACGAAAAAGCGCATGCCCACCACCTGGTTCTGCTCGCGGCATCGAACCGAGGCTACGAGAACCTGGTTCGGGTGGTCAGCCGAGGCTGGGTCGATGGAAACGTCGGCGGCGTGCCGCGTGTCGACGCGGAACTCCTGTCCGAGAACAGCAAGGACGTGGTCGCGCTCAGCGCGTGCATGGGCGGGCATGTCGCGCAAGCCATCCTCAACCAGGGGCCCGATGCCGGCGTCACTGCAATTGAAGCCCTGCGGGACATTCTCGACCCAGGGCACCTGTTTGTGGAACTCCAAGACCATGGCTTCCCCGAACAGCGGGCGCTCAACGACATCCTCGTCGAAACCGCGAGTAAACTCGACCTGCCCTACGTGGCCACGAACGACTGCCACTATGCGCAAGCCAGCGACGCCCGCGCGCAGCTCATCTTGCAGTGCATTGGTGCAGGGCGTTCGCTCGAAGAGATGGAGCGCGTGCATCACAGTTCGAGCGAAATTTATCTCAAATCACCGCAAGAGATGATCGCGCGCTTTTCGCATCTGCCCGCTGCGATCACCAATACGCTGCGCGTGGCCGAGATGTGTGCTGGGCAAGTTGAACCGCTTTGTGCGCCCAAGCTGCCGACCTTTACGGTTCCCGAGGGCGAGACCGAAGTGAGCTACTTGCGTGCGCTTGCTGCAAAGGGCCTTGGCGAGCGCTTTGGGGAGATTCGTCGCGCGGGTTATGCGTTTGACGAAGGCGACTACAAAAGACGTCTTGAGCACGAGCTCGACGTCATCATCTCGATGGGCTTTCCGGGTTATTTTCTGATCGTCCAGGACTTCATCATCTGGGCCAAGCAAAACGGGGTGCCCGTCGGCCCGGGGCGCGGTTCGGGCGCGGGCTCGCTTGTTGCGTGGTCGCTTCGCATTACCGACCTCGACCCCATCTTTCACGGGCTACTGTTCGAACGCTTTTTGAATCCAGAGCGCGTGTCGATGCCGGACTTCGATATCGACTTTTGCATGGACCGACGCGACGTCGTTATCGACTACGTGCGCGAAAAATACGGAAAGCAAAGCGTCGGTCAGATCGCGACCTTTCACTTGCTCAAGAGTCGAAGCGTGGTGCGCGACGTGGGCCGAGTACTCGGCTTTTCTCCACAAGACGCCGGACGGGTCGCCACCTTGGTGCCCGAACCTGTGGGCGGCAAAAGCGTGTCCATCCCCGACGCACTTAAGCAGGAGCCTCGGCTCAAAAAGCTCTACGACGACGACAGCGCGGTTAAAGAGTTGATCGACGAGGCCATGAAGCTCGAAGACCTGACACGCCACGCCGGCATGCATGCGGCGGGCGTGGTCATTTCCGAGGGGCCGCTCTGGGACCACGTGCCCGTGTTTTGCCCTGAGCCCGAAACCTACGTCACGCAGTATCACAAGGACGACGTCGAAGCGGCAGGGCTCGTCAAGTTCGACTTTCTCGGGCTGAAGACACTTACGGTCATCGACATCGCGGTCCGTCTCATCAACAAGCGCCCGGACCGCGAGGACGCGCCGTTTTCCCTTGAGACGCTTCCGATGGACGACGAGGCCACGTTCGCGCTCTTGCAGTCGGGGGAGACGACCAACGTGTTTCAGCTGGAGTCGAGCGGGATGCAGACGCTGTTCAAACAGCTTCGGCCCGATTGTTTTGAAGATATCGTGGCGGCGGTCGCGCTCTATCGGCCGGGTCCGCTGGGCTCGGGCATGGTCGAGGACTTTGTGCAGCGCAAGCATGGGCGCGTGGCGGTGGAATACCCGCATCCGAGTCTCGAAGATGCACTCAAAGACACCTACGGAGTCATCGTCTACCAGGAGCAAGTGATGCAAATCGCGCGCGAGATGGCGGGCTACTCGCTCGGTGGCGCCGATATCTTGCGGCGCGCGATGGGCAAAAAGAAGGCGTCCGAGATGGAAAAGCAGAAGGCCATTTTCCTCGAAGGCGCGCAGAAGAAGGGATTCGAACAAAAAGACGCAGACAAAGTCTTCGAGCTGATGGCGTATTTTGCGGGCTACGGCTTCAACAAGTCGCACTCGGCAGCGTACGCCTTGCTCACCTACCAAACGGCGTACCTCAAGGCGCATTTTCCCGTCGAGTTCGTGTGCGCGACGCTTTCGGCCGACAAAGACAAGACCGAGAAGGTCGTGCGCACCGTCGCCGAGGCCCGCTCGATGGGCATCACCGTGTTGCCTCCGGACGTCAACGACAGCGAAATCGATTTTACCGTCGTCTACGAACCTCCGGAAAAAGCGCCACGCCGTCAAAAAGGCAAGCCCGCCAGTATGCGCGGAAAGCTGCGCGACCCTGCCGGGCCGAAGATTCGCTTTGGTCTCGGTGGTATACGGGGCGCGGGTGGTGCGGCGCTCGAAGCGGTGTTTAACGAGCGTGTCGACGAAAATGGCCATGCTGTGCCCTTTGTCGATCTCTTCGATTTTGCTTCCCGGGTGGACCTGCGGCGCGTCAACAAGTCCGTTATCGAAGCGCTCGTCCAATCGGGTGCGTTCGACAGTCTGCACGACAAGCAAGGCGTTAATCGCGCGCAGGCTTTTTCGACCATCGAGGCTGCGGTCGAGCGCGGGAAAAAGATCGCGGCAGAACGGCGCAGCGGTCAGGAGAATCTTTTTGGCTTGCTGGGCGATGATGACGGCGACAAGGGGCTCTCTCATCCGGGGGGAAGCTTTGCCAAGGTCGAGCCTTGGGAGCAGCGCGAGATGTTGGCGCGCGAGAAGCAGACATTGGGTTTTTACGTTTCGGGGCACCCGCTCGATCGCTTCATGAGTGAACTGCGTCGCTTCGGAAATGCCGACACGCAGAGCATGGCGATTCTGCCCGACGGCAGCGAAGTCGCCGCGGGAGGGTCGGTCGAGGGGTACCGCGAGCGCACGACCAAGACGGGTAATCGCATCGCGTTCTTTTCGCTCGAAGACCCACAAGGTCGCGTCGAGGTTGTCGTCCGTCCGCGCATTCTCAACAAAGAGGGGCTACGCGAGGTGCTGCAGTCGGGCGTGCCGGTGCTCGCCACGGGCCGAGTGCAGCACGAGCAAGCGCGCGGCAGTTTCGAAGAGGGCGCGAAAGAGGTCAAACTCATTCTCGACGAGATTGCGCCGCTGACGGAGTCGCTCCGCAAAAAGACGACGCAGGTGCGCGTTCGGCTCGGCGCGGAAGAAACCAACCGCGTCCAGCTTGAGGCACTACGCGACACGCTGGGTGAGTTTCCGGGGCCATGTCCCGTCACCCTTGAGCTCTGGTCACCCGAGCGCTGGTCAGCCATTACGGGTACGGGCTTTTCAGTAGAGCCCTCCGACCGCTTCCTCTCCACCATGGAGCGCCTCTTCGGTCACAAGGTCTGCGAACTTCGATGAGCGGCCGATGTTAGGCGGTGTGGCAGTTTGGAGTTTCGCGGTTGTCGTCATCGCTGGCATCTTGATCGTGCGTTCGTCGAAATTTGCGTACGGCAAAGCTGAAGAGTCGCCGGCCAATTCGATTGCGCATGAGTTCGCGAAGGATGAATGGGTATGGGACCCCGACGGCATCCTTGTCGATTTCTTGTCATTGGTGGACAGTCCGGAGTCAGGAATGTCCCTTTTTCGCTATTGCGCGACACACGGACAACGACTATCGCGTGACGCTTCGTCGCTCGCTTTGGGACTAAGGGACATGGCGGTGATGATCAGTTTGAGAATTGAGGAAGCCGAGGGTGCTTGCGTTTCGGAAAGATATGCGAGCTACGGCGAGTGCGGCCCTGAAGGTACCCACTACGGCCAAAGGCTGCTCAACTCGTTAGAGCTTGGTTCTGCCAACACGGATGGGCTGGAAAAAGATGGTGCCGGACAAGCTGATGGTGGCAACTGGACACAACGGTTAGCGGATATTGGGATCACGATCGAAGTACTGTCCCGCGAGGAGGCCATGCAAGAGCTCTCGAAGTCGCCAGGGTTTCAGCTAAACATCGGACAGGACTTCTCATAGCGCCCATTTGAACTGAGGAAACGATGGTCAGGATCGATGAGGTACAATTGCTGTCAAGGGCGCACGAACTGTGTGGCATCACGGTAGGTGCGTTGGCCGAGCGCTTGGGGCGGACGATGCGAGGGGGCGCGTCGCAGCTGCACCGCAAAGGTGGTGTTGGTGGGCTGGTGGAGACCTATCTTGGCGTGCAGGACCACAGTGCAGCGGGCCCGGACTTCCCAGAACTCGGTGTCGAGGTCAAGACGCTGCCGCTCTCAGACGATGGCAGGCCGAGTGAGTCGACCTACGTCTGCGCACTTTCCTTTCGCGAAGCCGAGCGCGCCGAGTGGGAGTCGTCACGTGCCTGGTCGAAGCTTCGTCGGGTGCTCTGGGTGCCTGTCCAAGCACGCTCCGAGGTGTCGGTCCCGGAGCGCCGTTTCGGTGAGCCCTTCTTGTGGTCGCCAGACGAAGCGACGCAGCGCGTGCTTCGGGACGACTGGGAGTCGATCATCGGCGCCGTGGCAGCCGGTGACGTTGAGAACGTGACCGCACGACAAGGTCAGTTTCTGCAGCTGCGCCCGAAGGCCGCGAACGCGAGCGTCCGTTCGCTTGCGCCAGCGCCCGATGGCAGCGTGCAAATGCACAACCCACGCGGTTTTTACCTGCGCACGCGCCTAACCAGAAGCATTATCGCCGAGCGCTTCGCTCGCGGGGCATCCATTGCCGCACGGTGAACGAAGCCAAGTTTGTAGTATTCTTTGGCGATGACTGCCACGAAGTTCGTTTGCACAATCATGTACTCAGTCTTGATGGTGCTTACGGTCGGTCCGTCCGTTGCGGCGGCGTGCTCTTGTGCCCGGGACCGGCACTCCCTCGTGCTTGGCGGTTCAGAGATCCCTGCCAATGCCAAAGGGTTGTTTTTGTCTCTGACCCGTTTCGATACCATTCTTCTGCGACGGGGACGGGAGAATTTTGACTCTATTTGCCTGCCCGGCGTACCGGGTGACGAAGCGTTTCAGTCTTGCCTACGTAACCGCGGGTCGTGGGATCGATGTGCTCAAGAGCAGGCGACTCACCCAGCTTCCGATTGCTATCAAAGGTTCATCGAGAGCGAAGACTTGTCGCATATTTTCGAAGTTCGCGATGAACTGGGTCAAGTCCCGGTTTCGCTTACAGGGCATCCAGGCCTTGGACTTGCCCAGATTCAATTCCGGCGCCCTCTTGCGCCAGGCGGATTGTTGAGTGTTCGAGCTGCGGAGGGCAGTAGGATGGCCCTCGAAGCGAAAAGCTTTCGGATCATCGAGGTCGCACCTGTACCCACGCATTTGGGGGCGATGTCCAAGATTGAGAGTGGGGTGTACGCACGGCCCTTCTCGGCCGCGGGGTCTTGTTCCGTACCATGGGCCGTAGCAGGTTGGAGGCTCGGTCTCGCGGTCGATGCGCATGCCGAGCCATGGAGAGACCTCGGGGTGATCCTGACTCGCGTGGATGGAGAACCCTTTGAGCGCCCCAGGGAGTCACTGTGCGAAATGGGGACCCTCGCTGCCGTCTTTCGTTGGCAGCCGGATGAACTTATTTTTGTGGGTCGCGAGTCGCCCATTGAGCCTGGTAAGCGCACGATTGCTTTGGAGCTGGTCCTTCCAGGCTTCGGCGGTGGACCAAAGACTGAGCTCGACCTCCAAATGCCGCGCGAGCCAGAAGCCCAAGTTTCAGAGTTTGCCGTGAAGACGAAACGAATCGGCGACGCAGCGTTTGATGTGGAACCAACAGCTGCGGCCACCAAATCTAACGATGCAGCATTGGGTCGAGACAAAGACAATGGAGTCGTTTCTCGATGGCCTGTCGTCGGTGCGCTCCTCTTGGTTTTGATTGGGCTAGGGGGGGGACTATGGATCCGTCGCAAAGCACGTTCTGACAAGCGCTAGGTGCCGGCCGAGCGGTTAGGCGCGGATTTTTGAGAAGCCGCCGGTGCAGGTTTCGGGGTTGCCGAAGGTCTTGATGGGTGTGACGTCGTCGGGAGAGAGCGCGTTGACGAGTTCGACCCAGAGGTTTTGGTGGGGGGTGCCCGCGGCATCGATGCGCTGACCACCTTTGAGTGTGCCGCCGCCTCCGCCCGCGAGGACGAAGCACATGTTCGCGTTCTTGTCTCGCGTTCCGATGTGACTCCACGCCGGGTAACCACACTCGTTGACCCAGATGACGGCCGTGTTGTCGATGATGGGCGTGCCATCCGCGTCGGTATACTCGGTGAGCCGGTCGAGGAAGAGGGCAAACTGTTCAGCGTACCAGGTGCTGATCTTCTTCATCTGGGCAAGGCCTTCGGCGTCTTGGCGATGCGAGATTTCGTGGTGCTCTCCATTGATGCCGAGCCAGGTTGGTGTTCCGCCGCCGGCGACCTGTGAGAATTGCAGTGACCCCACACGCGTGAGGTCGCACGCAAAGGCCATCGCGAGCATCTCCCGTTGGACCTCCGCGGTCTTAACGTACGAAAGACCGGTTCCCGGCTGGGCTGGAACCCTACACGCTGTCCCGCCGGCGGCTCCAAGACCGAGACGTTGCTCGATATCTCGGATGTTCTGCGCGTGTCGATCAAGACGTTTTGCGTCGTCGCTGCCGACGCTGCATTTCATTCGTGCCAGCGAGCCGTGCACGTAGTCGAGGAGCGATTTTTGGTTCTTGAGCTGCGTGGCCTGTTCTTGCGCGGACGAGTCCGGGTTCAGACCTGCGAACAGCTTGCTGAATGCGCGGTCAGGCCGAAATTCCGGATTGGCAGCTGCCGCGGCACCGTTCCATGAGATGGGTGACTGTCCTTGGTCGTGCGGTATTCCGTGCAAACTGTAGGGATGTGGAGTTCGTGAACCCATGCGTTTTGACAGCAGCATGTCGAAGGAGATGCCGCCGGCCACATTTTGAGCGGCGACACTGTGGCCGGTGAGTAGATGGCCCCAACCGAGATAGTGGGAGTAATCGAGTGGTGTGGGATCGGCTTTCGCCGAGGCGAGGTCGAAGCCTTGCAGGAGCGAGATGCGCGACTTGTGGCGGTTCAGCGGTTCGAGCGGAGAGCCGGTCAGGTCCATGCTGTTGGGCAATGAACTGAAGCCGTTTGGTGTGTAAAACACGACCAGACGTTTTGGTTTCTCGGTCGCGGCTTGGGCGCGTGCTTCCATGGCGGAGAGCCACGGCAAGGCCAGACCAACGCCGCCAGCGCCGCGTAAGAGGGTTCGTCGACTTAGGGACTTTTGCATAAGGGGGGTCATAGACAAGCTCCTTGATCGGAAGTGGTGTCGGTGCGAAAGCGGAAAGCATCTTGGGAAACAACCGCGAGGATGATGTCCTTGATGCGGTATCCTCCGTCAGCCGCTTCACCTGCGATGGCTTGCAGCGTACAGTCGTCGTGGTTGTCGCTCTGACGCGACATCGCGTACTCGTACCATTGTTCGACCACGCACCCTTGGACGCGCGGGTCGTATGCCAGCGCATCGCTGAGTTCTTTGGCGTTGGCAAACTCGATCGTCTCGACGCCGCCCGTCGGGGCGACTTCGCCGGTGCTGTCGATGGGATGTCCAAGCTCGTCGTGGGTGCGTGTCTGACCGATTGGATCGATGCCCTCGAATGCGAAGCCCACGGGATCCATCAGTGCATGGCATCCGGCACAGGCGGCGTCCTCACGGTGTTGCGCGAGCCGCTCGCGAACAGGCAAGTCGGGGTTGATTTCGTCGAGCGAGGGGATCTCCTCAGGGGCCTCGGGAAGCGTCTCGCATAAAATTCGTTCGCGCACGAAGATGCCGCGATGAACCGGAGATGTGCGGGTGTGCTTGGACTGCACTGTCATAATGCTGCCGTGGGTGAGTAGACCCGAGCGTTGGTCGTCGAGGTGGCGGGGGACGAACGAGTCGCCCATGCCACCCTCGATTTTGTAGTACGCGGCCATTTGTTCATCGAGGAGGGTGAAGTCGGACGCGAAGAGGTCCGCGACTGTGCCGTCGTTCCAGATCACGTGTTGTATGAACTGCGTTGTCTCTTCGATGAGCCCTTCGGCAATCTTCGTGTTGAAGTCGGGGTAGAGCGTTTCGTCCTTGGTCAGCGCACGCACGTTGTCGAGTTCAAGCCATTGCTCATGCATGTGAGCCGCGTGCGTTTTGGCGGCCTGGGTGTCGATGAGGCGCTCCGCCTGGGCGCGAATCTCCTGCACGTCTTGCAGTAGGCCGTCGTCGGCCGCCTGAGACAGAGCCTTGTCCGGAATCGAACCCGTCAAAAAGAAAGACAGCTTTTCGGCGATTTCGTAGTCGCTCAGTTTGGAGGTGCCGTCGCCTTGCGGCTCGCCTTGTTCGACGTGGTAGAGGAAGTTCGGCGAGTTGAGCATGCCCACGATGAGCATCGTGATGCCGTCGTTGAATGTTCCCGATGCGCGAACGCCTTGGTACAGAGCGAATAGCGCATCCCGTTCCTCGGCCGGTACGGGCTTGCGAAAAGCGCGACGGCCAAAGCTGTCGATGAACGATTTGGCACATTCGACCTCGGCTTGATCGCCACACGAGATGACCGATGCCGGATCTTTCATCGCGCGTTCTGCGACCTGTTGAGCGGTCTCAAGGTAGTGTTGCGCCATCGGAACCGAGATCGACAAGCTTTGTGCGTCGTTGTCGAAACCACCGGTCTGCGCGGACGGAGAGTCCTGAAGCGGCTCGCTCGCGTCGCCCAGGAGGTCGCGCACGGCGTTGTTGTATTCGACGCGTGAAAGAAGCCGTGCCGGAGTCTGATCGACTTGTCGCTCCGTGCATTCGCGCACAGTAAGCGACGAACGTGGATCGTTCATGGACTGAGAGGAGGTTCCCTCAGGCCCTTGAGCGTTATCGGGGGAGTTCTCGAAGGAGAATCCTTCGAGCTCGCTGATGTTGCCTGTGCAGGCAACTGTGAGCAGCGTCACAACGGGTATGCACATCAACTTCGGTGCATGCGATCGGGGGCTCGCCATGGAGGTATCAAAGGACTGAAGAAGCCCTTTGTAAACCTGTAGGCAGAAAATTTACGAATGATTACATGTGATCATTCGTGCTCTGTGGTGTGACATTTTGGTAAAGCGTGGCGAAGCGCCTCGATTTACCTATGTAAAAACTCTGCCCGAAAACACGCAGTCGTGCAATAAAAATTTAGCAGACCCACAAAAAAGAAATTCAATTTTTAAGCACCACCATCAGAGGTCGATCAAGGTTTTGTGAACTCGAAAGGGTAGCGAACGTGGATCACACCACCGTTTTCTGGTGCCGGGAGGTCCAAAGTGTAGATCGTCTCGCGCATGCACTCGCGCAACCCGCTGTGCTTGGCGCTCGCTCCTTCGGCGATTTCTGCGCTCTCCACGATACCGCCGTGGCCATCAGCCGCGATGGTAAACGCCACGACGATCTTGCCTTCGACCTTGTCATCGTCGTGCAGCGCGAGGTCGTAGCATTCTTTGAAAAGCGGCTTGAGTTCAGCGATTGCACCTTGAATATACTCTTTGCCGAGCGTGCCAGGTTTTGGGCCACCCGCGCCTGCATCGAACGTGTTCGCTGCAAGCGTTTCTTTTTGCGCGCGCAGTCCTTCGTAAATACGTTTGCGCTCATCTTCCCACCGTTCGCGGGCTGACTCGGATTGAACGAGCTGAGTGCCGCCGTCCACCGTTCGCCACTGCAATCTCGGCTGTGGACCCACTGCCTCCTTGCTTGACGGTGTTGCTTCGACGACTTCGGGTTCCGATGCCGGAGCTGTCTCGTTGGTGTCGCCGTGTTCCGACGCAGCTGGTGTGAACTCGACGTCCATCAGCGTCGAACGCAACCAAACGCTCCCCGCTGCGGCGAGCGCAAGGATGAGCACGACCGAAAGGTATCGCGCGACCTTCATCTTGCTGTTCGGTGGCTGCGTTACCATTGCTCGGCTCCGTGCATCAGTTGCTCTCTTTGTGTGCGGGTAAGGCTGACCATGCGTATGCGAACATTGAAGGACGCGTCGTCGCGTCTTTTGGACCCAATGGACCGGCCTTGCAGTGCGTGGCTGTTCCAACGAAGGTGAACGGGAGCGCCAGGAGGGAAAGCCTTTGGCCCGCAGAATGCGAGCACGTTGTTTGAAAAGGACTGTAAGCGAACCGCCTCGCCGTCCTCGAGGCTCGCTGTTGTATGTGATGTGTCGCGCTCGCGTTTCATCGTTTGCCCGGTACAGTGTGTCTTCGTGCTTCGCGCATGTCAGCCTTCTTGCGCAGATCTTGGCGCCGGTCCGCGTGCTTCTTCCCCTTACCGAGACCCAGTTGTGTTTTTGCCCAGCCATTTTTGAAATAGATCTTAATGGGCACAAGCGTAAAGCCCTTCATGGTCAGTAGGCCGTGTACCTTTTCAATTTCACGCTTCTTGATCAAAAGCTTTCTTTTGCGTCGCGCTTCGTGCCCGTAGGCCGTCGCTTGGGCGTACGCGCCGATGTGAAGGCCATGGAGCCAGAGCTCACCATTTTCGACGCTTGCGTACGCGCCCTCGAGGTCCGCGCGTCGCTCCCGTAGGCTCTTGACCTCGGAGCCCGACAACACCATGCCAGCTTCGAAACGCTCGCTGATATCGTAATGCTTCGTCGCCTTTGGGTTGGTGCAAACGACATCGCCGTCGCTTGCGAGCCCTTTTTTCTTCTTCGACTTTGCCATCGTTGACCGCCGCCAGCGGCACCATACGTCAATTTAGGTTGTCGTGCAGAACGCAGGGATCGTAGCTAATAGATAGGCGATCAGTTGCAGAGCTGCAGACGAAGTGAGGTGCTCGCGTTTTCTTTGATCTCGACGAGAATCTGCTTTTCGCACTCTGCGCCTGCATTCTTAAGGCTCAGCCGGTGGATGCCAACCGGTAGCTTCTTTTTTAGAGGTGTGTTGCCGATCTTTTTTCCATCTTTAAAGACCTTTGACCAAGGCGATGTGACGAGGATCAACGTGCCGGTGCTTCCTGTTTCGCTG
>CAZAQV010000014.1:34693-53264 GCA_964487255.1 uncultured Polyangiales bacterium
CTGGCCTTGTCACTGCTGGCCTTGTCACTGCTGGCCTTGTCACTGCTGGCCTTGTTGTTGCCGGGTTTGACACTGCTGGCCTTGTCACTGCTGGCCTTGTCACTGCTGGCCTTGTCACTGCTGGCCTTGTCATTGCTGGCCTTGTCATTGCTGGCCTTGTCATTGCTGGCCTTGTCACTGCTGCTGCTGCTGCTGGGCTTCACACCATCTCGCCAGCTGGCGCATTCGCGCAGCGTAAAGGAGACACGCTTGTTGTCCGTCGCGCCTGCGCGGACCGGAACGATCAAGGATAGCTCACAACCTGATTCGACATGTACGAGGTCGAGTTTCTGGTTGCCGGCCGGAAGCTCAAACACGTCGGGCGTTGCGCCCAACTTTTTGCCGCGAAAGTACACCTCGGTCCACGGAGTTGTGGCCAAGCGGACCTTGCCCTTGCCCAGAGCGTTTGGTGTTGTCTCTTCTCCACAAAGCGTGAGGCTCTTGCGCAGCACTTCCCCGACACCCAGATCGATTCGAAAGGTCTTATCGCTGCACTCCGTGCTCCTGATCGCGAGCTTGTAGTTTCCTGGCCTGAGCGCTTTTTGAAGCGGGGTTGTGCCAATCTTCTTGCCATTCGCGAACACCGTCGCCGGTCGTTCTGTCGTCAGAATCAGTGTTCCTGTCGTGACCGCGTCGAGTATTCGCTTCGGCCGATTGGGTGCGTTGGTACCAGTCGCTTCGCTTTGTGTAGTGTCCGAGTCGCGCTCGTCCTGTGGTCCGCCGTGTTGTCCTACCTTCGTGTCGGGCGGTGCTGGGCTCGCTGAGATCACCTCACCCTGTGCGGGGACTTGCACAGAAAGACGCATGGCTACGATGGTGACGGCGGCGCCGACCAACACGCCCGCTGCCCACCACAACGCCTGACTCGGAATACGTCGCGTGCGTGGTGGTTGCGGCGCGTCCACGTAAGTTGACTGCGGCTCAGAAAGGGCCGACTCGCTGAGCGCGTCGACCACACGGGATGCGAAATCGGCGGGAGGCTCTTTCGCCTGGAAGCTGTCGGTGAGTCTGCGGGGGAGTTCTGGTTCAGTCATGGTCCACCTTCAATCGTTCGATGATGTGCTGCTTCGTTCTCGAGACACGGGACTTCACCGTTCCGATCTCCAACCCCAACGTCTCTGCGATGTCTTGATAGGAATAGTCGTGGTATGTGCGTAGAACGAAAGCGGCGCGGTTTTCCGGAGGTAACTCCGCCACGAGTTCGGCGAAGCGCTCTTCAAGTTGCTTGCCGATCAACCAATCGTCAGCTCGGTCGTGCACGGCGCCGTCTGGCAGGCGCTCGATGGTCTGCTCGCGCCAGGTCGAGTGCTTGCGCTGGTGATCGATCGCGACACGGGTCGCGATGGTAAGCAGCCAGGTCGAAACCCGGGCTGATCTCTTCACGTCGAAATTCGACAGCGAGTCGAAGGCTTTCAGAAAAACATCCTGTGCGAGTTCTTCGACGACGGCATCGGAGCTAGGGTGGGTCACCCGTGAGATGACGGCGAATACGGGCCGCTCATAGCGTTTGACGAACTGAAAAAAGGCTTGATGGTCGCCACGTCGGCAGCGTTCCAGGGTGAGTTCGTCGATTTCCGGCGGATGGGGACGGCTGCCGGGTGGGGGCGTCGAGCGGTGCGCCATGGAGGAACCTTCCATAACCCGTTACACGTGTCAGTGACCACCCGGTTCCACGGCACGAGGCTTCTTTGGCGAACTAGGGAGATTTGGTAGGTTTTCCGGTCAGGCTTTGAGTGAGCAAGCTCAGCGCTACCTTAATGTGGCGGCTTTCAAGTTGGGTCTCGGCCTTGATCGTACTGTCTTTGGCTTCGAATTTCAGGTTCTCAAGCACGCTCTTGAAGCCGAATAGCAAAACGGAGGCTCGCTTCATGGTTTCGTCGCGTGCCTTGCGGTACTGGGCGAGGGCAGCATTCGTCTCCCTTGCGTCGCCAAATGTTCCTTTGCATATGGCTCGATAGCCGCCGTCGGTTTGTGTGATGCGCAATGACAGCGCAAGAGGGATCAACTTGAGTTGGTCCACCAAAAGTTGAGAGCGTGCGTTCTTAAGCTCGAAGCGGAGGAGCTCCTTGGGTGGCTGTGTGAGCAGTGAGGGCGCAGCCTCTGCAAATATTTTCGCATCAAGTACGTTGCTCGCCTCAGAGATTGTTGCCGTCTGTTGACCCCAGAATGCGAGAGCCAACTTGGGCCCGCTTGGGCGGTCCAAAATGGCGTGCCGAACTCCGTCGCGTATGGTCCACGTCAAAGCCGGTGGGCTCTTCGCTGCAGCGCGAGAGAGGCGCTGTTCAAGGTCCGCATTTGAATGCCTGATGCGGAGCAAGATGATCGACGATTCGCGAGCGAGACTCCATCCGCCGGTATAGAGTTGGTTCACGTGCTCGACCGGCGACAATTGGCCGGACACGAAGAGCGACCGAGTAATCGGAAATGCTCGCAAGAGGTCGTCTAATGAACGCTTCAGGGATGAACTCCGGGCAAGAGCCACGTTGAGCCGAAGTGACGCCGGTAGGGCGGGTTCTGCAGATGCTCGTGCTGTGTTGCCCTCTGACGGCTGGTCTTCGTCGAGCGGCCAAGGCACTCCGGTCTCGGCGGGGGAGTGCGTTCGGTGGGAATCCGTTGGCTGCTCTTCGGGGAGTTTCGAGAGCTTCGAAGAGTTGCGTGGTCCGCTTGTCGCCGGGTCTTGCGTTGTGCTCGACCCGCCGCAGCCGAGCGCAAACGCGAAGATAAGCACTGTCCCGGCACGATTAGGGTGAAAGCTACGGTGATCTTGGAACATGAGTCTGGTTCCTTTCTGTGGCCTCGCGGCGTTGCTGTATTTGCCGATTGCGCGTTCGCAACCAGTTCTCAACGAAACCGAGAATGGTTTCGATTTCACGATAGGTGATGTTGCTCCGGGCGAGAACGACTGCACCTTGTTGCTCGAATTCGATGCCATCGAGCAGTCGCCCGTACCCCATCGCGCGGATAATGGTCTTGGCCGCATATTCGTCGCGCAGCCCCCTCCAGTAGGAAAGTCCCCGCTGTGCTTGCGACACAGAATCGAACGTGGCGCGGGCACTTAGCTGTGCGCCGCTTTCGACCTCCAGGACGGAGAGGTGTAAGGACTTCGGAACGACGTGTCCCTCGGCTCGCGCAAACCGTCGAGCGCCTTCGACGTCGACGCGGATGGCTTCGCTCTGCGCCATCTCCATGAGTGTGCGTGCCAACGATGTGGGTCCGACCGACTCTTGCTCGGCGTTGGCTTTCGTCAATGCACCTGCGACCGCCATGAGCCGGGGTAGGTCGTCCGGGCGCGTGATCGAAAAGTGCTTGTCGTCCCAAATGGCGACAATGTGTTCGGCGGTTTCGTCGTCGTGCCATGGTGCAGTGCGCACGCCGTGTGCCGGTGACCATGAAGCAGACTCATTACGCGAACTTGCCATCTTGGCCGCGATGGGGACGATCATGTCCGTGTCTTGCTGAAGCCGGCCGGCAACGAGCCAGCTGCCCCGCTGAAGGTTGGCCGACGCGACCATCAACTTGTCGAGCTGCTCGACCGGCTCGATGTCCGACCCGCGCAGCATCATTTGCCAGTCTGGAATTTCTGCCAAGAGTCTGGAAACAGAACCCTTGAGCGGTGAAGCGCGGACGCGCGCCATGTCGAGCCTTAACGCGATTTGTGCACCGGCCGGCAGACGGACTTCTTCTTCTGCGACTTCACGACTTTTCGCGAGCTGTGCCTCGCGTGCTTCTTGTCGCCGTCGCTCGGCTTCCTCGCGACGCTTTTTGCGCGCTTCGCGACGCTTTTTTGCGGCCTCGGCCTCTTTTCGCTGTTCTTCTTCGCGCTGCGCCTGCTCCTCGGGAGAAAGCTTCTCGTCGCTCGCCCGTTTCGGTCCCGTGTCTTGCTGTTCTTGGGCGGGTAGCGCCGGCGTGTTTTCGGCAGAGAGCGTAGCGCTGGATTCTTCGGTAAGGCCGAACTCGACCTCCGTCGGGAGGGTAAAGTCGATGTCGAGCGGAGGCACCGAATAGAAGGTCGTCACGCCGAGGACAACGGCGGCGTGGAGGCCACCAGATAGCAATAGCGCCAACCAGCTCGCACCGCTGATGCTGTTTGAGTTGTCGATGCGCATCGCTCTTAATGACGTTTTATCACGGATTTTAGTTCAATTTCGGCGTTTCTAAGCTGCGTGGTTGCAGACTTGCCCTGATTCCACAACATTTCGCGGCCCATGCTGTCGAGCTCGAAAATACCCCGAATGGCACTTGGCGTGCTTGTGTTCGCGTTCGCATGCGAAGGGGAGTCTGACCAAGCGAAGTCCGTCTCGGCACCGACTGCAGTCTCCGCTGCGCCGAGGGTGCGCGACGCAGGCGGGGAAGCCGATACGCAGGTGGGAAGTTCACCGCTTCGTGTGTTCGCGAAAGACTTTGTCGTGCACGTTCGAGCTGCTGCGAGTCGTGACGCCGAAAAGTTAGGGTACCTACGCGCCGGTGCGACCACAAAAACGAAGCGCGGCAAGGCGGACGGAAATGAGCGATGTCGCGGGGGCTGGTACGAGATCGAGTCGGGCGGGTTTGTGTGCAACGTTGCGGACGTTACCCTTTTCGAGGGCGAGAAGTTGCCAGACTGGCGTACCAAACAGCCCGATTTCGATGCGGACTTGCCCTATGCGTTTGCCTATGCGCGGCTCAACGGTGCCATGGTCTTTGGTAAAATGCCGACGGCCGAGCAGCGCGAGTTTTACGAACGCGGTGGCATCATCGATGCGGGTATTCCCGAGGCGGGGGTCGACGGTGGGCTTTCACACAGAGAAAAGCGTGTTTCTCTCGAAGCGCTGAGCGAGGGCACAGACCGCATCCTCAAGCGTCGAATGAATCGTGGATTCTTTGTCAGCCTCGACCGCGAGGTAAAATACGGACCGTATACCTACTGGCGCACGCAGCATCATGAGTACATCCCTACCGAGGCACTTGGAGAAATCGAGGGCAGCGAGTTTCACGGCGTGCAGCTCGGGGACAAGCTTCGGCTGCCTGTGGCCATTGTAATCGGAAGTAACGTTCGCGCAGAACGTAGAGCGAGCGTCGTTGATGCTGGTGTGGATGCGGCACCTGAGCGCATTCGAAGCAAGACAGGAAAGCTGGAGAAACTCGAACGCCGCACGTTCTGGTCGGTGACGGAAGTCAGAGAGGAGCGTGGACGCGCCTACATCGTTTCAGGTGAGCTCTGGGTCCCGCGAAAGCAAGTCGTCTTGGTTGAAGCGATCGAGAGGCCGAAGCAGATTTCTCCCGCGCACAAGTGGATCGCTGTGAACCTCACAGACCAGACGCTGGTCGCTTATGAGGGGGATGTCCCGGTCTACGTGACTCTCGTTTCGAGCGGTCGCGTGCGCAGTAAAACGGTCGAATCGCGAAACCACCCGACCCCTCCAGGGGTGTTCCAGATCTCATCAAAGCATGTGTCGCACGTGATGGATGGGGACAGCGCTATCGACGGGCCATACTCGATCGAAGACGTTCCGTATGTCATGTACTTTCAAGGCGCGTTCGCCTTTCATTCAGCGTTTTGGCACAACCGCTTTGGGCGCCCCAAGAGTCATGGCTGCGTCAACCTCGCCCCCAAAGATGCCAAGCACCTCTTCGGGTGGGCCGATCCGACCCTGCCCGAAAGCTGGCATGGCGTTTACACCCGCGACGCCAAGACGACCTGGGTCTACATCTATGGCGAGACCCCGCGCGGGTGATTCCGAAACGAAGCCCGAACTGGTAAGCTCGTCTGTAGTGTCGGATTCTAGCGCGCCGGAGGACCTCGACGGTCCAACAGAAGTCACGCCCCGAGACCCGATGCTCGGTCGGCGCCTAGGGGGAAGGTACGAGGTCGAAGAAGCACTCGGCGCAGGGGGAGCGAGCACCGTCTATCTCGGCCGACATATGCAGCTCGGTTCGCCCGTCGCGATCAAGATCCTTCATCCTCGGCTCGTTCACGATACCAAACGAGAAACGATGCACCGCTTCATGGCCGAGGCGAGAATCTCGGCCAACCTCAACCACCCCAATATAGTGCGCTCGTTCGATGTGGGCACGACCGAGGAGGGCGTGCCGTACTTTGTGTTAGAGCTGCTCAAAGGTACGCCCCTTGTCGGCGTGCTCAATAAGGGGCGTTTCGCACCAACCCGGGCACTACATATCGCCATCGAAACGCTTAAGGCGCTTGAGGCGGCGCACGGACACAAAATCATTCATCGTGACGTCAAGCCGGAAAATATTTTCGTGCTCGACCCGCACGCCAGCGAGCCGCGCATCAAGTTGCTCGATTTTGGGATCGCAAAGATTACGAGCAAGACTTTCTCCACCATCGAGGGCAGCGTTTTCGGTACGCCCTATTACATGTCTCCTGAGCAGTTTCGTGACACTTCCAAAGTCGATGCGCGAACGGACCTCTATGCCGTGGGCGTGGTGCTCTATGAAATGTTGAGCGGGAAGTGTCCGTTTGCGGCGCAGAATGCAACCAAGGTCTTTATGGAAATTGTGCAGCGAAATTTCAGGCCGTTGCGCGAATATTGCCCGGAGCTACCAGAGACCCTGGCGCGCGATGTTGAAAGGGCTTTCGAGTTCGAGCCTGAGGCCAGGTTTCAAACGGCCAAAGAGTTTCGTGAGCGGCTCGAAGCGTACAAAGACTTCTTCGTGAAGCGTCGTGACTCCGTCTCGCCCACCGGTCGAACGATGAGCAGCGACGAGTTTGCCGCTGGCAAGAAGGGCAGCTAAAGCCCTGGCGGCGAACTTCCGAGATGACGATTTTCAACTGGCTGCGGGCCTGATAGGCTCTGGGGACTGTGTCGGATTCAATCGATCCCAACGAGATGGATGGCCCGACGGCGATTGCCCCGCGAGACCCCATGCTGGGTCGCGTGCTAGACGGCAAGTATGAGATTGAGCACGAACTCGGATCAGGGGGCATGGGCGCAGTGTACTCTGGGCGCCACATCCCGCTCGACTCACCGGTTGCCATCAAGGTGCTGCATCCACAACTGCTGAGCGATAGCCGTCCCGATACGCTCAAGCGTTTCATCAACGAGGCGAAGGTCTCTGCGCGACTCAACCACCCCAATATCATCAAGTCGTTTGACATCGGCCAAACCGATGAAGGCGCGCCTTACTTCGTGCTTGAGCTTTTGCAGGGGCGGTCGCTCGAGTCGCTCTTGGGCAAGGGCCAGATGGCGCTTCCTCGCGCTTTGCACATTGTGAACGAAATCCTCAAGGGGCTTGAGGCGGCGCATCAGGCCGGTGTCGTGCACCGGGACATCAAGCCCGAGAATGTCTTCTTGATCGACCCCGATGCGGCTCGGCCGGCGATCAAGCTTCTCGATTTTGGTATCGCCAAGATCGCCGCAGCGACGCTTGCAACGGCCGCGGGTAGCGCGCTGGGCACGCCGTACTACATGTCTCCCGAGCAATTTAAGGATGCGTCCACGGTCGATCAGCGCACCGACATCTATTCCGTCGGGGTCATGCTCTATGAGCTGCTGGCTGGGCAGTGTCCGTTCGTGGGCGAAACGCTGATGGACATTTTTATGGCGGCGATTCAACACAAGCATCCACCACTCGGTGAGCTCCGTCCCGATGTGCCTCCGGGTCTTGTCCACGTCATTGAACGTGCGTTCGCGGTTGAGATTGAAGACCGGTTCGCGAGTGCGTTCGAGTTCCGAGCGCAGCTAGAGCGCTATTTGGACGCGATCGAGCGCGCTGTGCACGGCACGTCAGGTCACTCCATGACGCTCGCCCCCAAAGACTTTGCCAACAAAGTCGAACCCCCCAAGGACTGAGCGCAGGTCATCGAACCCCAGCTCTGGGGTTGCGCGCCGGGTTAATGGGTGCTCGTCTGAGGCGAGTACCTGGCGATTACGCCCTCCGAGCCCACAGCGATGCCCGCAGCATCTCCAAGCGTATCGATGCTTCTAAATCGTGGGCAGTCGCGGTGGCCAACTTGCCTGAAGTCGGCCTTTGCCGGGACCCAGGCTCCGCTCTTGAGTTCTGCAATCAGACCCGCATGCAGTGGGGTGGTGTTGCTCGAGTGATAGCCTGCGGCAAATAAGCGGCCGCGATGTCCGTCAGAGAAATCAAAATTGGAAGTGCCATAAGAAGGCATGGTCTTATACAAACCCGCGCCGAGTTGTTCTAGCCAGCGCGACTCGGTCCGAGAGAACACCTTGCCCCTGCTCGTTATCACGAAGGTCTCGCCAGTCTTGCTGCCTGTTATCGCGCTGAGAGAGTCAGACTGGCCCAAGGGGTCGGCAACCCACGCGTTGTTTTCAAGGCAAATAATGGTACCCGAAGTGCCAACCGCGCACAGCTCCCCCGTTGCGGTCGTTCCGAGACTGCGAAGATTTTCGGTCGTTGGTGTTTGCATGAGTGTCCATTCGATACCGTTGAAATGAAGTACTGTGCCTCCATGGCCCACCGCGTAGACATTCGACGGAGCGTCCCCCCAAACGTCGTTTAGCGAGGCAGCGCTGTTTGCTTCCATCTCTTGCCACAGCGAGCCGTTGAAGTGGACGATGCGGGATGATTGCCCCACTCCAAAGATGTTGCTCGTCGACGTTCCCCAAATTGCGTGAATGCGGGTGATGTCGTCCGAGAAGAGGCGAGGGGGATCTTGGACTTCAAGTCTCCAGATATCTCCACGCAGAGCTTCCACCAAAAAGGCTGTGTTCTCGGTGTCCATCCAGACGTCGTCGTAAGCCGCTGCGCGCTCATTCATCAAACTCCATTGGTCGCCGTCAAAATGCATGATCGTGCCGCTTGCTCCGACAGCGAATACGTTTGTGCTCGAAAAGCCCCAAACGGCGTAGAGCGATGGCCCTCGCGATTGCAGCGAAACCCAATTGCTTCCATCAAAGTGCTCGATTTGACCCTGGAGTCCAACGCCGAAGACATCGTTGGGAGCACTGCCCCACAAATCGTGGAGACTACGGTCGAGGCCTGTCCAAGTATTTCCATCGAAGTGAATAGGTGTCGTTCCGCCCAGATATACATCGGTTGCTGAGCTTGCCCAGACCGAAAGATAGTCGTCTCTTTTTCCTGGTTTCATCGCAGACCATCTCGTCCCGTCGTAATGTAGAACGGTTCCTGCGTAGCCTGAGGCAAAGACGTCTGTCGGAGAGACTCCCCAAACGTCTGTAAGCGGCTCTGACGTTGTCGAATCCAGCGCACTCCAATCAACGCCATCTAAGTAAAGAATGATGCCGCGATTTCCGACCGCGAACGCAGTGTTTTCTTCGCTGACCCAGACGCCTGTTAGATCTTCGGTTGTGTTGCTGTTCATGATCGTCCAACCGACGCCGTCCTGTCGAAGAATCGTTCCTCCACTTCCTACGACCACAACCAGGCCAGAGGAGTTTCCTGCGACAGCTCTGAGAGATTCCGTGGTGCCAGAGAAGCTAGGCTTCCATGCATTACCGTCGAAGCGAATGATGGTCCCGCTTCCGCCAACTGCATAGAAATCGGTTGGTGAGCTTCCCCATAGACCGTAGAGGTTGTGCGTGAGTGGTGCGCTTGGTGCATCGGGGGACAAGAGCCATTCGCAGATTCCACAATCCTGTGGGCATGTCCGACAGCTTTCGGCTTCTCCCCATTGGCAAGTCCACTGCTGATTGCATTTGCCGTCACCGCATATGCCACTTCGCTGAATGTAGCCAAGGTGGTCGGGGCAACGGGTGGCGCAGTCAACGGGGTACTCTTGGGATGCGTCTGCCTCGGCGGCTGTGCACCAACCATCGCCGTCGCGTTCGAGGCAATCGTGCGGGCAGGTTTCTGGAACTTCCTCGCAGCGGCCATTTCCGCATGTCTCAGCGCAATCTTCCCAGCAGGAAAGGAACGTCTCGCTCAGCTCGCATACGCCGTTGGAATTGCAGGGATTCGGCGAACAGTTTCCAAGCTTGTCACATACTTCGGGTGCGCAGTCGTTTGGGCAGCTTTTCATTTCCTCCGGGCAACATCGACTATCTCCACACGCGCAGTCGCTTGCAGACTGAGCGACTACGCGTTGAAAGGCGAAACGATTTCCGTGGTGCAGCCAACCGACCTCACACCGGGCGCCTTCGGGCGTGCTCTCGCTGCAGCAGTCCAAGAGATCGCTCGGCTTCCATGCGTACACCGACTCGGCGAGTGCGTGGCTCACGCACGTGCCTCCTGAAAGGATTCCGCAAGTCGATCCGCTAGGAACGCCAGGCGCGGTGGTGTCGATGCATGATTGGCCGGGTGCACAGTTGCAGCTCCAGCCAAAACAGCCCTTGATGTTGCATCGCTCGATCGTCCCGCGATCGGAGCTCCAAGCAAGAAACTCGCCAGGACGCTTATCGTGCCACTCGGCTTCGGCGACTGGGCATTCGGGCGCCGTGGAGCAATAGGTGGGCTCGCCTTCACACATCGAGGGTGCGGCAGGATCGCCGGTGCCGATCCACGGGTCACCGTCGTCCTTGATGCAGCGTTTGTGTGTGTTGGGATTGCCGTCGTCGTCGATGCAGCAGTGCGCCGGTCCGCAATCGCAAGCGTTTTCGCATGCGTAGTTGGGATCCTCGGCGCAGCGGTCGCGCTTGCCGTCGGCTTCGACGCACCAATGTCCGGGCGGGCAACCCGCTTTGCCGCAGTGGTAGACGGCCTCTGCGTCGAGTCTACAGGTACCGCGATGACAGAACTCTTTTTGGTCGCACTCGTGGTGGTTCGCGCAACTTCTCCCACTGCTCGTGGCATCGGGCCGGTTCAACGAACCATCGATAACGCGTCCATCGATTACAATACGCCCATCGACGAGCATCGCGTCACCCACGCCCGCGTCTTTGGTCGCATCGTCCGAGCCTCCACCACAGCCGAGTAGGGCGAGCATGAGCAGCGCAACGCCGAATCGATGGACGTGGATGCCTTTTGTCGCACTCATCCAACGAGGCTACCAAGTTGCGGCTGGGCGATCGATGTGGGCCACTGTGGTGAGCGATCGTCTGGAGCTGATTCGATCCCCCGTCCCGGTTAGGCAATGGCGCGTGCACCGAAGGCCGGGCCTCGGTACACTGCCGCGGTGAGCGACTCGGCTCAAGACGTGCCGCGCGATGAGGCGATCGAAGCTGCGGGTTACGAACTCGTGCGGCGGGTTGCTTCGGGCGGGATGGGTGAAATCTGGAAGGCGCGGGCTATAGCCTCAGGACAGCCCGTTGCCATCAAACGCATTCTCTCAGTCGGTGCGGGCGCGACACTCAGCAAGCTCGCAGATCGAATGCTGCGCGAGGCCGCAACCACTGCAAAGATCGACCACCCCAATGTGATTCGCTATCTCGGCACGGGGCGTGACCAAAACGGCAGCCCCTTCATCGTGCTTGAGTGGCTCGACGGAAAGACCCTCTCTGATCTCATGGAGCTAGAGCTCGACCTCGAAGAAGCGCTAGACCTCGTGCGCCAGGGACTCGACGGACTTGCGGCGTGTCATGATGCCGGTGTTGTCCATCGTGACATCAAGCCTGATAACTTTTTTGTCGTCCAAGAGGACGAACGCCGCGTGGTCAAGCTGCTGGATCTTGGCATTGCCCTCGAAGAGTCGCGCAACACGCGGATGACAGAGGCTGGCGCCATTCTCGGGACGCTGCACTACCTTGCGCCGGAGCAAGCGCAGGGCTCTCTTCACGTCGATCACCGTGCGGATATCTACGCCATGGGGGTCATGCTCTACCAACTTTGCACGGGCAAGCTTCCGTTCGAGGCCAGTGCGCCGATTGCGGTCCTCATCAAGATCACGACGGAGACGCCGGAGCGGCCAAAGAAACTCCAGCCTGACTTGCCCGATTGGCTTGATGCCCTAATTTGGCGAGCGCTTCAAAAAGCGCCGTCGGACCGCTTCGACTCTGCGCATGCCATGCGCTTGGCGCTCTCCGAGGTTTCGCTCGGCCGCCGCCACAGTCAGTTGTCGCCGCGTCCAGCGATGATCGCGCCAGATCTTGTCGATGCAGCTACCATCAACGAGGGGAACCTCCTCGACCCGCGTCGCAGTGGCGAGTTCCGGGTGGTCACGCTCTTGTTCGTGGAGGTTGGGGATGAGCATGCGCTCGTGCGCGATGCTCACCGCGCGATCGCCGAAGCGGAAGGTGTTGTGCAGAACCTGGCCGGCGATTACCTGCTTGGTCTGTTCGGGGTGGAGCGCACGCGTGGAGACGAAGCGCTTCGCGCTGTGCTGGCCGGTTTGGAAGTGGCGCGGGCCGCGGACCGGCCGACCCGCATCTTGGCGTCCACAATCCGTGTGGAGGTCGGCGAAGGTTTGCGCCTCGCATCGGAGGAACTCGAGCGCGCTATCGCATCGCTTGACCGCCTGCCGCGCGGTGAGGTCGTGCTGGACCCAGCCACCCAGGCTTTGGCCCGTTCGCGCATTCGAACGCGCGAGCTCGATGCGCATATCGTGGCCGAAGACGCGACGAGAAGGAGTGTGCAGCCAGCCGCGCCCGCGCGCGCTCCCATGGTGGGTCGTGACGAGCCGCTGGCGCGTTTGTCCGCGAGTCTGAGCGGTGCGGTTGAAGACGGGGAGTGTCGTGTCGCTTTGGTGCTCGGCCCGTCGGGCATCGGCAAGACGAGACTCGTTCGTGAGTTTGTGGCCGGTCTTGACGAGCGTGAGGCCGACGAACGCCCCTTGGTGCTCAGCGCGACCGTGGATCCAGGGGTTGCAGGTTTACCAGGTGGCGCAGTAGCAAGTACGATCCGACGCGCAGCCGGTGTGTCGGTAGGGCGTGGCGACGCATCACGCCACGCACTGATGTCTTTTATTGACGAGCAAGGCGCAGACCTCGGAGAGGCTGGTACCCAGTTTCTCGCTTTCGCACTCGGGCTGGGCGAGACGGGCAATGAAACCACGGCCCTTCAAGCCGCCCTCTCTGATCCGAGGCTGATGAAGGAGCGGCTCACCGAAGCGTTTGTGTCGCTGCTGGGCTCGCTAAGCGCGCGGCGGCCGTTGGTGCTCTGGCTCGACGACATGCAATGGGAACGCGAAGCGGCCCGCGAACTACTTTCACAGGTCCTCGAACGCCTCGACGATTCGCCCATTTTTGTGTTGGTCACCGCGCATCCGGAGCTGCTCGACGAGCATCCCAGCTTGTTTTCCGAGCTTGAGCCCAGTCGTATCGACCTCGAGCCCTTACGCAAACGCTCATGCAAGAAGCTAAGCGCCGCGCTTCTTGACGGTAAGGTGGGCAAAGAGCTCGAGGCCGGCATTCGCGAGTGGAGTCACGGAAACCCATATCTCGTCGAGGAGTTTGTGGCCTGGCTCCGAAGTCATGATGCGATCACGAAGGCCGACGGTGAATGGAAGTACGTTCGCGCTCCCGAGGAATTGGGCTTACCCGTTGCGCTCGAAGCCGCTGTTCAAGGCCGTATGGACCAACTCGAGTCGGACCTTAAAGAACTGCTCAAGGTTGCTTCGGTGCTTGGTAATGCGGCATGGAGCGAGGCGATTGCATCGATGTGGGCGGACGGTCCATCAGCGCGCATGGAAGAACTCGTCGCCGCCGATTTTCTCGAACTTAGTGCCGATAGTCGTTTCGCGGGGAGTCTTGAGTGGTCGTTTCGCAGCCGGGCTGTGCGAAACGTGGCCTACCAGATGCTTCCGCCCGCCCGACAGAAGTTCTTGCACAGCAATGCGGCGCGTTGGCTGGAAGTCCAACTCGACGTGGACGCCAAGATGGTCGCCCACCACTTCGAGCGAGCTGGCGAAGAGTCGCGCGCCAAAGACTGGTATGCCAAGGCGGGCGCCCATGCCTTGCGGAGCTTCGACTCGCACGAGGCAGTTGAGTGCTTCAAGAAAAGTTTGGGTGAGGAAGTGGGTGAGCTTGACCGCATTGCCCGGACAGCGGAACTGGCGGCGGCTCTGGTCCTGACGGCCGAGTTTGAAGAAGCTTTCGGGCTTTGCAAGCGCTTGCTTGACGAGGACTTGGTCTCCGGAAACAAAAAACAGCGGGCGCGGATATTATGGCTTCAGGGGCGCACGCTTAGGGGGCTCAACCGCCTTCCTGAATCGGTTTCTGTGTTGCGCGAAGCCGAGGGACTACTCAAGGAGATGCCACTGTCAGAGCTCCACCTCGACGTTGATTGGGCGCTCTTTTGGGGGCTGTGGTCGATTGCAGAGCGACAGGCCGCGAGAGCCGTTGCGGAGCGTATGCGTCGGTCAGCAAGTGAACTTGATCGACCTGATCGCGTCTCGGAGGCCGCGTTGGCGGGTGCGAGTATTCACGCGGTCGACGGCGACCTGAGTGTGGCCGTCGAGCTGGCGAAACAGGCGACCCAACTCGCAAGGGAAGTGGGCCACGTCCTTCGCGAAATAGATGCGCTGCTCCTGCTCGGCGTGGTGCTCACTATCACCGGGATGTTCGAAGACGCCGAGGCCGCGCTTGCGGACGCTGCGGCGCTGGCGGCTCGATTGCGCGCCAAGTATTCGCGCTACAGCGTCGCTGAGTACCAAGGATATCTCGCGCTGCAGCGTGAGAATACAGCGGAGGCCATCGCAGCGTACCAGCGTGCGGTCGGATTCGCGCAGGAGCTCGGCGGAGCTGCCGCGCTCGCGAGTGCCAGGGCCGGACTGGTGAGGGCACGCTTGCGAGACGGTCCGGAGCACGAAGATGCGCTGGCGCTACTGCACATGGCCAACGACGCACTTGCGATGATTGGTGAAAGCGGTGACGCGACGGAGCTCAAGGTTAGGTTGGCCGGTACCGAGGCGTGTCTGCAGGCGGGCAAACACGATGAGGCGTGGGTCCAGGCCCAGCGCTTGGCCGAGCTACTCGAACAGATCGGCGGTGAAGAGTACGAAGTAGAGGCTTGGCTCGCCATCGCCGATGCGGCCGATAACGTCGGTCAAGTCGGGGACGACTATCGCCTGCGCGCCAAAGAACGCGTAGACCAGTACTTGCACCGACTGTCTGCCACGGAGCATCGCAACCGTTTGCTACGCGTTGCCCAGACTCAACGCTCGCTGTCTATCGCCCCCCGCAGTTAGGGCATCGGTGGTGGGATGTTGATAGCATCGTGAACGATTTCGGTGGTGACGTTTTCGTCGAGCGTCCCGCTTCCACTGATGGTGTTGGTCTGAATCAGCGCGTCGCTGTTTTGTAGCAAGATGCCGTACTCACCGCTTGCGCTGATGGTGTTGCCGTCGATTGTGCCGCCGACACCGTCGAGGAGCACGCCATCGCGCGCACTCAGGTCGATGAAGTTGTTCAATACGCTCACGTCGAAGCTTGTCCCGTCCCTGACCGAGACCTGAAGTCCGTCACCAGCTACGCTGGCAGATGCGCTGGTGGAAGAGATGAGATTGCCGGAGATTTGAGCGGGTTGAACGGCAAGCAATTGTTGCAATGCAATTCCAGCGCCCATGTTGTTGAGCACTTCGTTTCCCGAGATCTCGATGGTGTTATCCAATGCGGCGAGGTTGCACACTTTGTCTTCATCGGCGCAGCCGGGAGCTCCCTCGGGACAGACCAGGTTTTCCGTTGGGCAGGGTAGATCGATCGCGCTCAAACCGACGCCGCCGTTGTTCTCGATCGTGCTTGCTGTGATCAGTGCATCTCGCAGATTGGTGAGGTAGAAGCCGTACGCCAAGTCCGCGGAGAGTTGCTGGCTCGGGCCATCTTCGCCGAGTTTTCCTGTCAGTAGCAATGCGCTCTCGATGAAGCCGAGAGACTCTGAATCGTTTCCGGCCTTGATGCCGTACGTGCGGTTCTGGTCGATGATCGACTGCTGAATCGACGCTCCATAGCCGGTGAGTAGACATGCGCCCGTGCCGGCTACAGTGCTAGCCGCACCCTTGATATCGACGCCGACCTCGTTCGCACATACCCGGGAGTTCGCGAGGCACAGCTGCGCACCACCGGTGGAGTTGAGGTAGACGCCCGTGCAGAAGCCCTCGATGACCGACTCGGTGATCTGTAGTGCGGTGCTGGATGCGCCCGGCGCGATTTGCACGCCGATGGTCGGGTTTTCACTGTTACAGACTTCCTCAGACGGCCAGGAAGGGTTGGACGGGTCGAAGGTGGGGGCCGTGACCGTGCACCCGGTCAGCCCCGCGTTGTCGATCCCAGACTGAAAGTGGATCTCGCCGACGATGCGTGTTTGCTCAGCGCAAGCACCGGCCAGTATGGGGTTGGCGATTCCAGAGATCGTGAGATTCTCGTCGTACTCGCCCGCCGCGACGGCGATAACGATGTCAGGCTTGTCCCCACCGGCTGCCGCGTCGACCTCTTGTCCCTTGGTGAGCGCGGCCGAGATGGACGAAAAGGGGCTCTCAAGCGAACCGTCTCCGTTCGTATCGGACTTCTTCACAAAGAGCACGGTGGCGTCGTCGGAGAAGACGCCGTACTCGGGGTAGCAGGTCTCGCCGTCACCTGCGTCGCCATCCACGCAGCCACACTTCTTCTGGACGCCTACCGCGACGCATTTTCCGGCCATGCACTCTTTGCCTTCTTCGCATCCGCCGGGGCAGTCCATCATGAGCATGCCGCCGTCATTGCGTGTGACTTTGCCGTCCATAAAGACCTGGGCGTCGCTGCCGCCGTCGGTGTTGGCATTGTTGTCGTCATCTCCGCAGGCTGCGAGCGAGTGGGAAAAGAGCAGGGCGCAAATCGAAGGGTAAATAAGTCGCATCGTTACCTCATTATGTTTGCGATCACGCTATTGTAAAAGGGCATAGCCTTCTCGTAAGCTTTTCCTACGGGATGCGACTTTTTCAACTACATCAGGCGCGGTTGTGCGACGGTCGCGCGCTGCTGTATTTCGGTTTCGTAGCCATTCTGCTAAGTGCCGGTTCTTCGCCTGGTGCTGAGGCGAGCGATGCCGCGACTGCGGACGCCCAAGCCGATGCAGAGGCTGGCACCTCGACGACGGATGGCAATGTCGACGGA
This sequence comes from uncultured Polyangiales bacterium, assembly GCA_964487255.1. Classification (GTDB taxonomy): domain Bacteria; phylum Myxococcota_A; class Polyangia; order Polyangiales; family CAZAQV01; genus CAZAQV01. Next base: position 51,622 of record CAZAQV010000014.1, read on the forward strand.
ACGATCGTTCGTGACGGGAGCGTGAGTCCTGGCGGGAGCGCTGAGACTTGTCTCTCGGGGAAGCCTCACGCGCTAACGTTGCATCGTTGCACCTTTGCAGCTAAGCCAAAGCCATGCTGAAGGGCGGTTGTTTGGTTCTGCTCCTGCTGGTCGCGTGTACAAAAAACCAAGACCTGGACGCCCGCGTGGGCGAACGAGACTCGAGCATCACCGAGCCCGCTACATGCCGTGGGATCTGCGAGGCTCGCTACGGGGTGTGCGGCGGTTCGGAGCCGTCAAAATCTGCGTCCTGTAGCGATCTTTGTGAAGGGTCACCCACCGTCGACCAAATCTCGTGCTTGAGATCGCAGCCCTGCACCCAGCTCTTCGCGGCAATTGCGGCCGGCAACAGTATCAATGACATCTGTCCTGTGGACGGGTCCGCGGGCTAACCCGCTCTTAGACGACTTTGTTGCGGCCGGAGTTTTTGGCTTGGTAGAGCTTTTCGTCCGCGGCTTTGATGAACGCGAGCTCGTCGGCATCAGGACTTAGTTCCGCGACCCCGAACGAAGAGGTGATCGGGATGGTCTCGCTCTCGAACCTAAAGACGTGCTTTTCGATAAGCGAGCGAATCTGCTCGGCGATTTCGATAGCGCCGGCGCGGTTGGTCTCGGGCAGTAAAATCGCAAACTCTTCGCCGCCGTAACGAGCGAGCACGTCGTCGGGCCTGAGGCGGCCACGCGCGACGTTGCAGAGCTCTTTGAGGACGTAGTCACCAGCGAGGTGCCCGTAGTTGTCGTTGACCTTCTTGAAGTGGTCGACGTCGAACATCACCAGTGAAAGAGGACGCTTATAGCGGCGCGCACGCGGAATCTCTTTTTCCAGGGTCTCGAGAAGGTAACGTTTGTTGTACGTCCCCGTGAGACCATCATTGATCGTCATCTTGTAGATGGTCTCGTGGTACTGTGCCTCGACATCGCTGCCGGCCAAGAACTTGAAGATGGTGTCTCCCACCTTGACTTGGTCACCGCGTCGTAACTGCATCGCGTCGACGGGATCGTCGTTGACGTACGTACCGTTGGTCGAGTTGTTGTCCTTGATGATGTAGTGGCGCCCTTCCTGTTCGATGCGGCAGTGCTGGCGAGACACACTGTCCGCCTCCAGAACGACCGTGTTCTCTTGCTCGCGCCCCATGGTGAGGGGCTCCTCGCCAAGTGGGTACTTTTTCCCAAACTGACGCGGGTCTGAGCTGTAGATCACAACCAAGCAGTCGTGGCCACTTTCCATGTGGACCCGAATCTCGTCCAGCGGTGTGACCCGCGTTTTGATATCCGACGACAAGACGCCTTCCCCTGTTCCTCGCAGCTGAGTCTGCAAAATGACTCAGAAATCCTTTTTCTCACGCTCCGCGGCTCCTCGTCAACGGCGCTCTTCTTATGGTTCTTCGCGGCTCGCGTCGAAACCGGCGATGTGTTGATAACACATCGGGTTTCTTGGGCTTCGCACGCTCATCACGGTGCTCATGGTTCTTCGCGGCTCGCGTCGAAACCAGCGATGTGTTGATAACACATCGGGTTTCTTGGGCTTCGCACGCTCATCACGGTGCTCATGGTTCTTCGCGGCTCGCGTCGAAACCAGCGATGTGTTGATAACACATCGGGTTT
>CAZAQV010000014.1:53364-78003 GCA_964487255.1 uncultured Polyangiales bacterium
TGGTTCTTCGCGGCTCGCGTCGAAACCAGCGATGTGTTGATAACACATCGGGTTTCTTGGGCTTCGCACGCTCATCACGGTACTTCTGGTGGCAAATCAGTTTTTTCCGGCTTACCTTCAGATGGATGTCTGCGCCGCTCTTTCTCGCTATCGCTGGAAATATCGGATCGGGCAAGACCACGTTGACCCGGCGCTTGGCGGAGCGCTTGGGCGTGCTGGGGATGTACGAAAGTACCAGCGACAATCCATATTTGGCAGACTTCTACGCCGACATGCGACGATATGCGCTGCCGCTGCAGCTGCGCTTTTTAGCGGGCCGTGTTCGCGACACACGCGATGTTATCGCTCGCGGCGCGTCCGCGATTCAGGATCGTACGTGTTACGAAGATGCAGAAATCTTCGCAGCAAACCTGCATGCATGCGGTGAGATGGACGACCGCGATTTCGAGACCTATCAGCAGATTGCCGAGCAGCTCTTCACGGGGCTCGAACCACCTCAGGTGCTCGTTTATCTGAGGCGTGGCGTGCCGAGCTGTCAGAGTCAGATCGCGCGTCGCGGTCGCGACTACGAGCAAGAAATACCGTCGAGCTACCTGCAGGCGCTCTCGTCTCGGTACGACGAATGGTTCGAGCGCTACCAACGTGGTCCAAAGATGGTTGTCGCAGCGGAGGAGCATGACTTTCTGCATTCCGAGGACGACCTTGAGAAGCTCGTGGCGCGGATCGTTGACGCGCTCCCACAGGGCGTTCTTTCCTTCTCATGACGCAACGGCCATGCAGTCTGTGCAGTGGGTGGTGCGTGGGCATCGCGCTGCTGCTCGCTTCATGTGGTTCTCATCCGACCGCCTCAAACGTGCCTCCGGTCGATGGGGAGCTGGTCGAGTGGATTGGCCGCGTCCAGTACGAGGCGCGTGCGGTGACCGCCCGAGGCGCATCGCAGGATACTGAGATTCGCCCGGCCCGTTGGGTGACGGTGCAGGCGCTCGGCAGTTCGGGCGCAATCGTTGCGAGCGGTCTGACCGACTGGGAGGGCCGTTTCGTTTTGGCCGCGCCACGCAGCGCCACCCAAGTGGTGGCGCTGAGCGCCATCGACAAGGCAGGGCACCGACTTTCGGTCTCTCCAGATCCGCTTGGACGACGAACCTATGGTGCACGCAGAGCGGTTGACAGTCCGATGCAGCCGCTTGAAATCCTGATCCAAGACGCGCCTGGCGAAGGGGCTGCGGCGGCCTTTCAAATCTTGGACACTTTGCTCCGCGGTGCTGAGGCGGTACATGCATGGACCGGGCAGACCCTGCCGCCCTTGTTCGTGTACTGGGGGCGTGGCGTGACAACCGGCTGGAGCTACTATCGCGGCGAACGTGGCGCGGGGCGCTACGCACTGGAGCTCCTCGGTGGGGTGCCGGCCGACGTCAATCACGGCGACGCCGATGAATACGATGACGCGATCATTTTGCACGAGTTTGGACATTTCGTGTTCGACCACTACGGAACGGACTCTTCTGCGGGCGGCGATCACCCGGCGGGCTATCTCATCGATCCTGGTTTGGCGTGGGAAGAGGGGCGTGCCACGTGGTTTTCGTCCGCCGTTCGGGCCGACCCCGTCTATGCCGATGCAGTTGGGCGGGCTCCGTTTGGCCGCCTTCGCGTGCGCCTCGACATCGAACACGAAGCCACAACGGAGCCGAGAGGGCCGGGCTCGGAGCGCGAGGTGGCGGAGATTCTCTGGGACCTGAGTGACGGCGTGCCGTCGATCCCAGATGCTGACGATGACGGCGTCGCGCTTGGGCCCGACAAGTTGCTGCGCGCAATGTTCGAAATGCGCGACGTGCCGGGGTCCTACCCGGATATCACCGCCATGTTGGAGTACCTCGTGCGCTCTGGTGCCACCGATTCCGCGTCGGTCAAGCGCGTACTTGCGCACGGCAAGCATCCGCTCGAACGTTTCTTGGGCAAGCGATGGCTGCGTGATGTTGCGATTCCATCCACTTCGCAGGGCAAAGTGGATGGACTGAGTCAGCCTGCGCCGAGTGGGGGACCGAATCGGGCACAAAATGGTGTCGATGCGCTCGACGTGTATCGATTTAACGTGCCTGCTCGTTCCTGGATTGTGGCAGAGCTGTCCATTGTCGGAAGTGGAACTGCCGCCGACCGCACCGACCTCGACATCGAGCTCCGTTCCATCCGCGGTAAGCTCATTGAAGGCATTCACGAGGCAGGTGAAGAGCACACCATCTCTCGTCTACTCGAGCCGGGTTGGTACGTCCTCTACGTCCGTGATGGTGGCCACGGCAATCGCGCGGCCTACGAGCTGCGACTACGGCCGGGATCTATTGCCGGCGAAGCTGCCGAGGACGCAGGCTCGGAAGAGGGCACCGAGCCCGGGTCGAAGCGGTCGATATAGTGCAAGTTGACGAGGTTGATGAGCACGTGTCCGACGATCGGGCCGTACAGCGAGCCGGTAAGCTCGTAGAGGCTACCGAAGACGAGGCCCATCACGGCCGCCCAGAGCGGCCAGACCCAGCGCGGAGGCCGGGGCGCGATATGCACCCCGCCAAAGATGAGCGATGAGCCCACCAGTCCGACAGCGGGGAGCATCGCACCACGGAACAAAAGTTCTTCGGCGATGCCTGAACTGACTGCGAATACGAGGATTTCCCGGCGCTGCAGGGGGCCGAGTAGATCACGAAAATCCCGGTGAAGGCGGCGGAACCAACTCACGCGTGGAACGGCCCAGCGCGTCCCAGCGATCGTGATGGCGGCGACCAGACAGCCCAGCAAGAGACTGAGGGTATGCGCCGGTTGCCTGGCTTCGGGCGTACGCACGAGCGGGAAGTTCTGCCAGTGCGCCCATAAGAGCGCACCCGCTGACATCAGCACGTACACGGCGAGAGCCGTCCAGCTTCGTCGGCTCAGCAGCTTCGGCCGCGGCGGCATATCAACACGCAGCTCTTGCTGCCTTCGGCGCATCTTCGCTTTGGCCTAGCAAAAGCGCGTTGCTGCGTCGAGCAGGCTGTGAGCGCTTCGCTGCCTCGGGTAAGGTTTAAGGTTTTTGGCGATTTTGCGCTTCAAAGCTGGTAAATTGAGAACGAAGGGCATGTCCGATTCAGCCACGCAAGTTCCAAGCATTCTCGTCGTTGACGACGAGGAAGCGATACGGGATGTGTTGACCGACTTTCTGAGCATGGAGGGCTACAACGTTCAGACAGCGGACAATGGCCAGAAAGCGCTGGAACTTCTCTCCCGCGGCGAGTTTTCCCTCGTCCTGACGGACCTCAAAATGCCTCAGATGGGCGGGCTTGAGCTTCTCAAGGCGATCCGCGAGCACACGCCAGATGTGGCGACCATCGTCATGACGGGCTTTGGTACCGTCGAGACGGCCATCGACGCGATGAAGGCGGGCGCCTACGACTACCTACTCAAGCCGTTCAAAATCGACGAGGTCATGCTCATCGTCAAGCGTGCGCTTGAGGGCCAGCGCATGAAAAACGAAAACATGCGGCTTCGGGAGACCCTTTCTCTGTACAAGGTGAGCGAGGCCATCGCCATGTCGCTGTCGCTCGACGAGGTTATCGAAACCGTGATGAGCACGGCACTCGACGAGGTTCGTGCCGACCAGGCGGTCGTGTTGATGAGCGACGGGGCGGGAGGGTTCTTCGTGCGCGAAGACCGCATCTCAGCGGGCTACCACCCTGAGGCAAACCTTCCTTCGCTCGATGTGGGCGAGATTCAGCGTCATTTCGAGGACGACCGGCCGCTTCGCGAATCGGGGGATGGGGTGCGACGCTACTTCCAATCCGACGGCGAGGTCGAGCCCAAGTCGCTGCTCGTCACTCGCCTTCGCATGCGCGGTGGCATCGTCGGTTTCTTGTGCTGCGTTTCGTACACGAAGACGCGCGCGTTCGACGAAGGGCAGCGCAAGTTGCTGGCCATTATGAGCAATCGCGCCGCGGCCTCCATCGAGAACGCCAAGCTCTTCGAGGACCTCAAGGCGACCTTTCAGCAAACCATCCAAGGCCTCGCAAAGACCATCGACAAGATGGACACCTACACGGCGGGCCACTCGGAGCGCGTTGCAGCCTACGCCCAGGTGCTCGCCATCAAGATGGGGCTCTCCGAAGAGCAGGTCGAGGTGGTCCGCCAGTCCGCACTGCTTCACGACATCGGCAAGGTGGGCTGCGTCCTCAACCTCAACAAACCCGGAAAACTCACCCGAGAAGAGTATGCCTTATTCAAGAAACATCCTGGATTCGGACGAGACATCCTCGAACCTATTGCGTTTTTGGAGCCGGTTGTTCCTGGCGTCTACTCCCACCACGAGCGTTGGGACGGGCACGGTTATCCCGAAGGGCTCAAGGGACAGGGGATCCCCTTGGTCGCTCGCATCGTCGCGGTCGCAGATACCTACGATGCCATGACCAGCGACCGTGCCTACCGTCGGGCGCTGCCGCATCAGACTGCGGTAGACGAAATTCATCGCTGCTCGGGCACCCAGTTTGACCCGGACGTTGCCGGCGAATGGCAGGAAGCCATCGAAACGCACCGCCAAGGTGGCAACCGAACGGCCGGTGAGGTGCGCGAGGAAGAAGAGCGCAAAAGTGGGGAGTTGGTTGGCCTACCGGGTGGGCCCGATGAACCGGTGAAGCTTGGCGAGCCGGACCCGTCATCCTCGTAGCCCGGCGGGCGAGCTCGCCGCCGCCATAAAAAAAGCCGCCTGGTCTCCCAGACGGCTTCTCTCTTTGGCTGGTTCGCGGAGGGCTATGCGCCAGCGTCCGCACCTGCGTCGACCGCGGCGTCAGTGCCGGCATCGCCCGTGCCGCCGTCCGCATCGCTGCCGGTGGGGTAGCAGCTGTCGAGGGCGCTCGTACATGAGGCCCTGTTTGCCGCGATGCAGGTGTTTTGAGCCTGTCCTTCGCTAGCGCACATTGAGCTGGAGCATTGTTGAGCTGCTTCGCCCGTCAGACCTGAACACTTGTCGTTCGCGCAGCATGCAAAATCTGCGATCTCCGTGTCACAGCCATTGTTGTAGAGGCAGACAAAGGGCTCATAGCTAAGGCAAAAACCGCAGTCGATGGTCAGTCCTGCCTCAGTTCTTGCTGGTGTCTCGTCTGCCTGGATGCAAGCGGTGATGCAGGCGGTGTCTTCGCAAGCGCTGATGCACTCTTGCGTTGCCTGAGCGCATCGGGGTTCGTCCCAGAACGTGCGAAGAGAAGGTGTGATCATGCCGCACTCGCGGGTGCGGTTGTCGACGGTACTGGCGTCGTCTTCGGTGGAGCCATCTGGGGTGTTGATGGTCGAGTCGGGTGTCCCCGAGTCACCGCCGCCGTCTGTCGTCGTCATAGGGCGGTCGTCGTCGCCACATGCTGAGAAGGTGAGTGCGGCGATGGAAAAGATAAGAAGGGTGTTGCGTTTCATGAACCTGGATCTCCTAACTGCTGAGGTCAGCTGAACCGGGGGGATACCACCTCGGATCCCACAGATCCAGCCGAAGCGGATTTGCCGACAAAAAAAGCAGTACTTTCCAACCTAGTCTCAATCGGAGCCGGGTCCCGAATGAGACCCCGCGCGATCGAGTCTAGGGAAAACAGCTGTCCGTAGCGCTGCTGCAGCTGCTTCGGGTTGCCTGAAAACAGGAATTCTGTGCTTGTCCCTCGACCGGGCACATCGAGTTGGCGCAGCTCTGCGCCGCGCTGCCGGTCAGGCCAGTGCACTTGTCTTCAAAGCAGCAGGCGAAATCGGCGATTTGTACGTCGCAGCCGCTCTCGTAGTAGCAACGAAAGGCTTCATAGGTCAGGCAGAACTGGCAATCGATGGTTAATCCGTCCTGTGTTCGCGGCGTCGCGCCATCCGAGGACACGCAGCTTTGCGCGCAGGCCTCAAGTTGTTCTTGGGTGTCGACGTCACAGTTCGCGATGCAGGTCGCAGTCGCTGCTTCGCACCTCGGTTCGTCCCACAGCGACCGAAGCGGCGGGCCGTACATGCCGCACATTCGGGTGCGGTTGTCGACGACGGAGGCGTCCGGCGTGCTCACCGTCGCATCGGGCTGGTTGAATGTGGCGTCCGGCCGGCCCAGGCTCCCGTCGGGCCCGGTCACGATGATCGAGCCATCGCTACCCCTTTCGCCACGGGTGGAGCCGTCTTCATCGATGGCGCCATCGAAGCCGGGCCCCCCGCCGCGTGAACGGGTCGAACTGCAGGCCGTTGTGAGCAGGGCCCCCACGACGAAGAGAAAATAAGGAGCTCTCATGGTCATCGAACCTCCAAACGCCGATTGGGCTACCACAGCTCCGGACCGAGGCCAACCGACCCGACGCCTATGCGATTGGGCGCTACTTCCCCGATATGCCACCGCTTCCTCAACATTAGGTGTGGCGCGCCGCAAAGGGCTCTGCTACGTCCGCCCCGCGACTCCGTTGCTCTGAAGTGGACGGTCTCTGAGAACGACCGCCGTTGGGAGCTTGGGCTCGGGGGTTGCGTTTAGGAGGAACGAAAGAATGAAAAAGAACCTAGGTTTGATCTTGGTGCTCATGTTGGCAGGGGTTGCGCTTCCGTCGCCTGTGTCCGCGCAAGGCGGATGGGACCCCGAAGGTGGCGATACCACTACCCAAGAGGGCGGTGAAGAAGGCGAAGGCGGCTGGGCACCACCGGTTGAACCGGCGCCTGCTCCCGCGCCTGCTCCCGCGCCTGCTCCCGCTCCACAACAAAGCACGTGGGGCGCAGAGAACGAAGCACCGCCAGAGATGACGACGAAGAAGAAGGGCGGGACCGACCACGAAATGGTCGTCGGCCGGCTCGGCATCGGCTTTTTCGGCACCGCGCAACTTCCTGCGGGCTTCGACGCCAACGGCGCGACCCTGGTGTCTGCACCGCAGGTGGGCATGCGCATGTGGTTCGTGGAAAACCTCGGCATCGAAGGCGCCATCGGTTTTGCACTTTCGAGCGGCAGCGTGGACAACGACGGCACGAGTGTGGACCTTGAGTCGGTCTTTGGTCTGGCCTTTCACGTGGGTCTGCCGCTGTCGTTTTACTACGGCGAGCACTACAACTTCATGCTTATCCCAGAGATCAACGTCGGCTTCGCGGACGGAAGTGTTCCCGTTGCGGGCAACGGCGACACGCTGATTTCCGGGTTCAACTTCGGTGTGGGCGCGCGCATCGGTGCGGAGATCCAGTTCGGCTTCATCGACATTCCCGAGCTCGCGCTTCAGGGCACCGTCGGGCTCGGCTTCCAGTTCCAGTCGGCCACCAACGACGTTTGCAATCCCGACCCCGCTGCCAGCTGTAACGAGGGCTCGACACAGTCGACGCTGAGCCGTGTGGGTCTCGGTACAACGGTTCAAGCTGAGCCGTGGGACATCTTCACCGGCAACATCGCTGCCATCTACTACTTCTAAATCGCGGCACCTGTCGCCTGAAACGCTACGCGGCGGCTTGTCGTGCTGCGCTTCCGCTGCTCAAGTACCGAAACGTACGTTGCGCTGCGGTTCTCGCACGACGTCGCCGCGCTTGCGTTTGAGACGACGTCTGTCCGCGATTCACAACAAGCGGACTAAGGGCAGACGGGTTCGAAGTTCGGCACCGTAATGTCGATGGCGCCGCGAATCGCGATGGGCGCAAGCTGTTGCGGCTCGGCGCAGTCACTGAGCACCAAGTCGTAGGTCAGTGTGATGCGGTCGCCGGGGTCGGGCCCGATGTCCTCGATGAGCAGCGAGCCGCTCGAGTCTATACAGTTGCCCCAAAGATACGCGGGGCGGCCCGCGTCCGTGTCTCGAAACGTGACCGACACGCGGTCCTCGAAGGGTGCGATTTCAATCTGATTGCCGCCCGCCATCAGCGCCGTGCCGATCGACTCGCGCGCCAGCGCGAACGTCAGCTGATCGCCGACGTTCGGTACACACGATGCTTCAGCCAAGCCCATGAACAGCGTTGTGGGGTTACAAGTTCGGTCCCACTCCGCGAACGCGTAGTGGGCTGTAAAGTCTATGGGCAAATCGGAGCCGACTTCATTTCCCGTAAAGCGGTTGGTGGTGTCGTCAGCAGCGACTTCCCGACAAAATGTGGTTGACCCGCCGTCGACTTGTCCGTCGTCAGTGCCTGCATCGCGCAATTCTGCATCGGAGCTCATCGCGTCGACCGACGCGTCTTGTGCGCCAGGCGACATCTGGATGACCGGCGTGCCGCCTTCGTCTCGGAGGTCTGCGTGCGGCGCGCCCGCTCGCTCGTCACACGCCGCGACCGAGAGCAGTAGCAGTGCCGCGCCAATGACGTGACCCACTAAAAGATGCCCGAGAGTGAAAGCGCGCCTCCGCCACGTGGAAGCGGTCCGCCACCGAAGCGCAACTTGATGCCGGTGGCTTGGTCTTCACGTTGTTTGAGCTGCATATCGAGCGTTTTGTATGCATCCCAGCGTCGCTCAGCCTCGGACGGAATGATCAAATCGACGAGACCGCTGACGACGGTGACGCCCGCGCCGATGAGCACGAAGGCTCCAAAGGTGTCGACCTCGTAGTCGTTAGGGCCGAGGTAGATAGGCAGAATCGCTGCGCCCGTGCCGATCGATATCGACGCGTCCAGAATGCGGGCGAGCTGTTTGCGGTCGGCCAGCTCCTCGAGCGCCCGCTCGCCGTACGTGAGCTTAAGGCTGATCTCTTCGTTGTTGCGCATGGGCATGTGGCTGAACACAACCGGCGGGTCCGAGGTGTCGGGCTCAAGGGCAATCTGCACGACACCGCGTGCAAGGTTGCCACCACCGTAGACGAACAGATAGTTCGAAAGAAAGTCTTCGTCGCGAACCAGGAAGCCGAGGCCTATGGCAATGCCGCCGCTCACCATGGCCATGACCCCGCTGACGATGCGGTTGCGTCCGCTACGCGCCAGCGCAAGCAGGTCACCCTCGAGCGCTCTGAGGCGGATTGCGGCGTTGCGGGGTAGGCGCAAGTCGCTGTCGATAAACGGACCACCGCCCGGCGTGCGGTACCCCGCCTGGGGCATCGGGTAAGCCTCCTGGCTGCTCTGGCTCGTCGATGTGCCCTGCGTTGCGGGGGGAGGAGGAATGTTGGCTGCGCCGGAGCTTGAGCGCGGTGGAGCCAGCGCGTCGCCGCCTTGCGCGTGAAGGCTTGTCGTTGGCCAGAGAGCGGCCAGGCTCAGCAGGAAGGCGAAGACGCTACGCATCACCGAAGCATAGAGCGCCGCCAGTCGGCCTGGCAAGCGCACCAACCAAGGTAATAGGAGCACGGACCGAGGCGCCGGTGGCGAAGCGTCGTCGAGCAGCCCGCGCAAGTCTGGGTCATTGTTCGAGGTGCAAGCGAGACGAGGCAACGCGAGAACCGGCGCGCAGCGTACTTCTGGTACGTGAGCACCGGAAGCGCAGCGTAACGAAGTATCGCGAAGTAGATCGGACGAGGATCAGCGGCAGAGGGCGTCGATGCAGCGGTCGGTGCCTGAGCACTCCTCCGAGCGAGCGCATTCGGCTAGGACCTCCGACGAGGTGTAGCAAAGATTGTCCGTCTCGCCGCAGCTCGTGAGCTGGAAGTCGAAACGCATGCACTCTTCGTCCGTACCCGTGGGACACGAGGTCCGGCATACGCCTTCGACGCACAGGCGGTCCTCAGCGCAGTCTTCGGGACCGTCACAAAATGGTGTCGGACGCCAGTCAGGGCGACAGATGCCCTCCTCGCAGATTTCGTTAGTGCCGCAGCCCGCCTCGCAGGTGCTCAGGCATTGGCCACCGACACAGTGCTCGTCGCCCGCGCACTCGCTGCTTAGACGACACCCAGTCTGGGGCTCGACGCAAAAACCGGACTCACACTCCAAGCCTCCCGGACATTCGTCCGCGGATGAGCAAGTGGGCGTGCAGGCGTTGTTGATGCATTGGCGACCCGCGGGGCATTGGTACGTGTACTGACAGGTATCGCTCAGCGGACGACACTTTTGCGAGACGCAAACCTCGTCGTTGCCGCAATGCGCGTTGTCGCTGCAGAACTGGCGGTCGCCGTCGATGCAGGTGCCGCGGTCATCGCAGTGACCGTTTGGACACTCGCTATCGGCCGAGCAGAATGTAGAGGGCTTGCAGAAGCCATCGTCGCACTGGTTGCCGACGACGCAGTCGCTGTGGGTCAAGCAGAGGTCGGGCCCGACATCGGCGTCGGGTTCGTCACGGGGTCCGGCATCTGGGCTGACGACCGGGGGGGGATCGATGGGTCCCGGCCCGTCGCCAGCTGGGTAGACGGGGCAGCCCGTCAGGCAAAGGGCGAACAAGGGAAGCGGAGCAAATCGAATCAAAGCGTTCATCTGGTAGACCTCTATTGCCATTGAATGCGAGTACCGTGCCAGCCTATCCCTTGGGTCGAACGGGCTAAAAGGTTAGTGGTTTCAGTGAGAATGCATCCGCCAAGTGCGCCACCCATGCCAGCTTGAGAACCACCGTTCACAAGGGCGTGTGAAGATCTGTTGGCTTAGCGGAAGATGGGGGTGGGCCGGAACGCGGCGATCGGGTTGGTCGCCCGCCCGTGACGGCGAAGCTCAAAGTGAAGATGGCTGCCACGCGCCAGGCCGGTGTGTCCAACGAGGCCGATAACCTGCCCGCGCTTGATCAGCTCGCCCGCGGCGACGTGATTTTCCAGGTTATGCGCGTAGAACGCAACACTTCCGTCCGCGTGTACGACGCCAACAAGGTTTCCGTAACCGCGAACCGTGTTGTCGCTGTAGACGACGATGCCCGCACGCGCGGCGCGAATGACTGTGCCTTCTTCGGCGCCCAAGTCCACGCCTTTGTGTCCGCGTCCGCGTCGTCCGGGGCCACGCCAAACCTTACCATCGTCGATAGGAAGTCGAAGGGTTTGCTCGTCGTCGCTCGGCGCAGCCGCAATCCAGGCTTCCGGTGGAGGCCCAAGAAGCAGTTTTGCGCCAACCTTCTTACTGTCGAGTAGATCGAGTGCGACCTGCGTTTTGGCAGCCACGTCAGAAGCCACGGGAACCTTTCGAGGGCCTTCGCAAACCCACTTGCGCCGATAGCGGTGGCAGTCGCGACCTCGTGAGGGCTCAAAGCGGATCGGTTTTGCATCTTCGGCGAGCGCCTGTGGAGTGCTCTGCGGACCGAGCTCAAGATTGCATTCTTCGGCGGCTTCAAGGTCGTCTGCGATGGCGCTGTGCTGAGTCGACAACAGCGGTGCGCACAGGAATGCCACGGCGAGGAGTCGAAGTGAGCGGTGCGTGAACACGGCTCCCAGTGTGACATAACTCAGCCCAGGGCACGAACTCCTCGCAGCAGAGGGGCCAACTTAGGTGCGAAGATGTGTGTCTTGTAGCTGTCCGGTCACCCGCAAGGCTTCGAAGAGTACGATGGATACAGCATTGGAAAGATTGAGACTTCGGACGTGGCCGAAGGTCGGAATCGCGTGCACCTGCGACTCGAAGCGGGCGGTGATGTGGGGGGGAAGCCCCTGCGACTCGCACCCGAATACCAGGGTGTCACCCGGTTCAAAGTCGGCCTCAAGGTAGCTCCGACCTGCTCCCGAGGTGAGCAGAAAGGTGCGGTCCGGGCGCAGCGCATCGAGGTACGCGTCGCTGTCCTCGAAACGAGAGAGCTGAAGGTGGGGCCAGTAGTCGAGTCCTGCGCGGCGAACCGCTCGCTCACTGATGTCAAAGCCGAGCTTGCCCACCAAGTGAAGCTCGCTGTTCGTGGCCACGCATGTGCGCGCGATAGACCCCGTGTTCTGCGGTATCTCCGGGTCGACGAGCGCGACGCGAAACGGAGGAGCGTCCGCACGATAGCGGAGCTTAGGACCTTTGGGCATGAGTTCGAGTGGGCTTAGGCGAGCGCTTGCGAGAGCGGGGTGTAATCGACGCCGACGCCCGTTGCGACCGCCTCGTAGGTGCACGCGCCGTCCCAACAGTTGACCCCGAGCGCGAGGGCTGGGTCGGATTGGATCGACGCCACCACGCCGGCGTTCGCCATCTTCAGAGCGTACGCGAGCGTCGTGCTCGTTAGCGCGAAAGTGCTGGTGCGCGCGACGGCGCCGGGCATGTTGGCAACGCAATAGTGGACGACACCGTCGACCACATACGTGGGATCGTCGTGGGTCGTGGGCCGACAGGTCTCGATGCAGCCGCCTTGGTCGACCGCGACGTCGACGATGACTGTTCCTTCTTGCATGTTGGCGAGGTCCGTCTTTTTGATGAGCGTCGGCGTTCGGGCACCCGCGACCAACACGGCGCCGATAACGAGGTCCGCTCGGTTGAGCGCGATTTCCAGGTTGTAGGGGTTGGAGTACACGGTTTCGATCGAGCCCTGAAAGATGTCTTCAAGGTAGGCCATTCGCTCGTGCGCGATGTCGGCGACGGTCACATGCGCGCCCATGCCAATGGCGACACGTGCTGCGCAAGAGCCGACGATGCCTCCACCCAAAATAACGACGCGTCCTCGACGTGTGCCTGGAACGCCGCCTAACAGGACGCCCTTTCCTCCGTTGGCCTTTTCAAGGCACGAGGCACCGACTTGCACGGACATTTTTCCCGCGACTTCACTCATCGGGCGAAGCAGTGGCAGGCTTCCGTCCGCGTTTTGAATCGTCTCGTACGCGATGGCGCGTACTTTCTTCTTCATCAGTTCGTTCGTCAGCTCGGGGAGAGGTGCCAAGTGCAGGTACGTGTAAAGCACGAGTCCCTCGCGGAAGTACTGATACTCGGACGGAATCGGCTCCTTGACCTTGATGACCATGTCCGCAGCCCACGCGTCGGCTGCCGTCGGAACGATGGTCGCGCCCGAGGCTGTGAAGTCAGCATCCGAGATCCCTGAACCGACGCCCGCAGACTGTTCGATGAGCACGGTATGTCCCGCATCGGTGAGCGCGCGAACGCCGCCAGGGTTGATGCCTACACGATATTCGCGTGTTTTTGTCTCTTTGGGTACGCCGATCTTCATTGCGCCGGCAACTTAGCCCGGTTGCTTGCGAAGAGCCAGAGATACAGCGGGGCAAGCTAGGCGAAGAGCGCCCTCGTGCTCTCGCGCAGGAAGCGTAGCGCGTAGCGCGGCCTCAGATGATAGCTCACGTAGGCGTGCTCCCGAAGCGCGGACAACTCGGCGGGCGAGAGATTTGGGTGTTGCAGGACCGGGTTCCAGCCTGTGAGCGTTCCTGGTTTTGCCCGCGCTGGGTCGGCCAGCGGTGCCAGACTGGTGCCCGGATAGGGCGTCGCGACCGTAAACTGGACCGCGAACGGATTGAGGCGTTTGGCCCAGGCGACGGTTTGGGCGATGGATTCGCGTGTGTCTTCTGGGAGGCCAAGAATGAAGTTGGCGATCACGCGAATGCCTCGCGCAGTGGCGTGGCGGATCACGTGCTCGATTTGAGCATGAGAGGGTGGTTTACGCTTTGCTTTCCGCAGAATGCCGAGGTCCGCGTTTTCGACGCCAATCTCGAGGCTGCGCAGCCCCGCACGCGCGAGCGTGTCGATGAGCGCCGGCTCGAGACGGTCGGCACGCATTTCGGCGCTGAAGGGTAAACCCACCGTAGCCAGGCGCGCGGCGAGTTCTTCGACACGTTCGGGGCTTAGGTTAAAGAGCGGGTCGCGAAAAGCGAGCGCCCGAGCCCCCACCTCGTCACGCAGGTAAAGAGCCTCAAGCTCCACAGACATGGGACTGCGTTCGCGAAAGGGGCTCGTGACGCGAAACGGGCAGTAACCACACCCAAAAGCACAGCCACGAGCTCCTTGAAGTGGCGCGACGTGCCCGCGCGCAGAGAGCATCGCGTAGCGGTACTGGGCAAAAGGAAAAGGCTTCCAGTAGGGAAAGGGCAGCGCATCGAGGTCATCGACGAACCCGGCCTCGATCACACTTGCGGGTGCAGAGCGAAACAGGGCGTCCCACAGCGCATCCGGGGGGAGGTTCTCTGCTTCTCCTCGGATCACAGTCGCTCCAGCTTCCGTAAACGCATCGGGAGCTCGACTTGCGTAGGCGCCGACGACGAGCACCGGAATGTGCCGCCGAGTCAGTTCGCGGATGACCTGCAGTTCGGCGTGGCAGTCTACGATCGACGAAAGCACGATCGCGCCCTCTGTGGCTGGCGGGTCATCCCAGCGACGGTCGGTGCGGATCAGCGCCGTTGGCACAGGCCGCAGCTGCGCCTGAGTGAGACGAGCTGCCAGATATCCGAGGGTGGGGGACGGCAACGAAATGAGCTTCGATTTTGCGGCGCCGAGAACCCGTGCCGGGATGGACTCGCCAATTTCGAAAGCGGTCCCGTACCCGCCGGCAACGTCTTTGAGCGTGCAGGCTTTGTGAGAGTATACGTCGATGAGGGCGACCGTCTTCACGCGGCGAATCTACCCCGAAAAGCCGGGCGTGTGGTACCTCCAGGGCGAGTGAGTTCCCAAAGCAAGTCCAAGAAGGAACGTCAGCGCGCCGCTCGAACGCTCGCCGTGATCACGCTCGGGTTGGGGCTGACGTGTGGCCTCTTGGCGTTCCTCCTGTTGCGCGGTGGTGGAGATACGACGATGGCACTCCCGGGGCGCTGGGTGGTGCTTGGAGAGGCAAGCGCATGTCAGAGGTGGTTTGCAAAACGAGCGAACTTGGCGTCGTCAATTTCAGATCTTCAAGGACCCGAAGAGCTGCTCGATGCGCTTGAAAACGTGAACGCAGGCGGGGTCATCTTTGAGCGAAAGGAACGCTTTGACGCCAAGGGTAACCTCGAACCTGGGTGGCTTCGCGAGATGCGCGCGGTCGACGTTGTGCCGGGGTTCGTGAGCGCCAGGGTTTCGTCAGACTGCGTGGCGTATACCAAGGCGGAGCGCTGGGACGCACTGGGGGAGAGGGAACTGGCGGCGCTTGAGAAGGTCATGCGCGGCATCTTTCGCGGAGAGACACCACCCCAACTCTCGTCGTTTCCGGGTGCGATGCGCCAGAAGCGTGAAGTTGAGCTGCTCGTGCTGCTGCGCCTGGGCGGTGAGCTGCGAATGTGGCGCTCGGCGCGACGTTCCTCGGTCGCCTCGGCCGCACTCACGGTTGCCTCGGCGATTCGCGACCGGTGGCGCAGTCGACGCGCGTTCATGCAAGAGGACCTCGCTGATGTGGCAGAAACGATCGACATCGAGATCTGGCGCATGGAGGACGAGGGGACAGTGCTCGTCGAGTCCCTGGCAGAAGTGGAAGGTCTGCTGCCCCCGCGCTTCGGCATTGGCGTCGAACACCAGAACGGTTGGTCTTATCGGCTACCCGAACTGGTGCAGCGCGAACCTGTTGCGATTACCGAAAAGCTGCTCGAGGAAGACGAAATCGACCCGCTCGACCTCGGAATCGGCGCGCCCCGACTGTACCGCTTCCGGCTCGCGAGCTTGGGGGAGAGGTGACGCGCGCGCGCGCCGTATCGCTGTTGGTCATGGGCGCGTGCCTGGCCTTTGGCGCCTGGGGTGCGGCTCGCATCGAAATCCATAGCGAGCTGGGACGGCTAACACCCGGTGAGCCGAAGATGGCGGAACTCTCGCAGGTGCTGGCGGAGTCGCTCTTGGCCAGAACGTGGGCCGTGCTGATTGAAGGTGGTACGCCCGAAGCGCGCAAGTGCGTAGCGCGTGAGGTCCGGGCATCGCTTCTCAAGACCGGACAGGTCGAGGCGGAGCCCAGCACCGAAGAGATCGATCAGGCTTTTTTTGACCTCTACTTTCCCCGCCGAAACTATTTTCTCACGGACGACGACAATGCTCGAAGGCGCCTCCTCTCCGAGGAAGGACTACGCCAGCGCCTCGATGCTCTGAGGCGCAAGCTGGCAAGCCCTACCGGTGCGTTCGCTCGCAAGTTGGCGCCAGAAGATCCCTTGCTGGTGTTTCTGGGGCATCTTGAGAACATGCAGCGCGCCACTGCGGCGAGCCTTCGGCGCGACGAAGACCTCTTGGTGACCGAAGACGGCGGCGCGGTCGCGCTCTTGATGCGCACAAAGTTCTCCGCGTTTGATGCGCAGCGATCGAAACGTTTCGAAACGGAGGTCCAGCAGTCGCATGCCCGCGCCACCGAGTCGTGCGGCGCGGCTGCGGTCAGGCTTTCGCAAAGCGCCACCCACCGCTTCTCTTGGCGAACGGAGTCGATGATTCGCGCCGATATTCAGCGTGTCACCGTCTTTTCAACGCTTGGCATGGTCCTGCTTTTTTTGCTGGTGCTGCCCGCCGGACGGGCGTTGGTCGGCGTCTTTGCTCCGACGCTATTCGGGCTCTCGTTTGCGGTCGGTGCAACCGCGTTGGTCTTTACCCGTGTTCACGGCATGAGTGTCGCGTTCGGCGCGGCCATGCTCGGCGTGTGCGTCGACTACGCGGTACACTGGGTGATTCATGACTTCGCGTCGGACGAACACGGTGCGGCGCAGCGGGCGTCCAGCGCGCGGGTTGTCGGGCGTAGCATTCTGCTCGGAGCGGGAACGACGATCGCTGGCCTGGCCCTACTAGCCGGGGCGTCTTTCCCGGGCATGCGAGAACTTTCGTTTTTTGCGTGTGCGGGGGTTTGCGGCGCTGCCGCCGCCACGCTTTGGTTGCTGCCCCCGTGGATCCAGGGCCGTCCGGTCCCGCGAACGCGTCAGTTGGCACAGAAGCTTCAGCCGCTCGTGGATGTCATGCGAGCGCCGCGCGTCGGTTGGTCGGTTGTGTTGCTCTCAGTGCTGATGGCGGCTGGCCTCGCGCGCGCCGAGTGGTCCAGCGGTCTTGAGGCCTTGCTTGATCGTGACCAAACGCTGCTGGACGAGGATGAACACGTGCGGTCACGCATTGCGCGATTCTCCGCTGGACGCTTGGTCGCTGTGCGGGGCGAGAGCGCCGAGACGGTGCTTCGCAAGCTTGAAGCCATCCAGCCCGTATTGTCTCGGCTGCGTAAAGAGGGCGCGCTCGACGTTGCGCAGAGCGTCCACCCGTACCTTTGGTCAAAGGCGCTTCAGCGGCGGAACCTAGCCGCACTCGGCGAACCGCAGTTGGAGCAGCGTTTCGCGCGGGTTGCGCAAGACGAAGGGTTCTCTCCTGGGGCGTTCGACTGGCCCACGAGGCCCAGTGCAGAGCCGCTCACACTGGGCGATCTACAGACTAGCGCACTCGCCGCCATGGTAGAGCCCTTCGTGGTCGAAGCATCAGGGGAGTCCTGGGCTTTTGTGTTCTTGGGTCAAGGCGCGAACCTCGACGCGCTGCGCGCGGCACTGTCGAAGCACGACGTCATCGTCTTTGACCAGAGGCAGTTTCTCGCAGACGCATTCAACGCTTATCGAGAGCGAGTTTTCGTGCTCGGTGCGGCCGGTCTGCTCGTGATTTTCCTGGTTTTGTTGGCGCGATATCGAAATCTGCGATGGAGCGTCGCGGCGTTCATGCCGGCGTTTGTGGCGAGCCTCGCAACCCTGGGTGTGCTCGGTTGGGTGGGAACGGAGATCAATATTCTTCACCTTGTGGCATTGCTCTTGGTGCTGGGCATCGGGGTGGATTACGGTGTTTTCGTGGTTGAACCTTTCGCACATCAGCGTGTTGGGGGCGAAGAAACGGTGTTTTTGAGCATCGTGACGGCGTGCGCAACGACGACGCTATCATTCGGCCTTCTGGCGCTCTCGAGCTACGCGCCGCTGCGCTCTATGGGATCCGCGCTCATGGTCGGCGTGCCACTGTCGCTGCTTCTCGCACCGCTCTCTTCGTGGCTCGCAGCGAGGTCGGCATGAACATCCACGTGTGCTTGTTGACCGCATGCGTCCTTGCGTTGGCTGCATGTGGGGGACCTGAATCCAACGAAAAGCCGCCTCTTCCCGAGTACCCGGGAGAGTTGGTCGACACGGCCGCGATGGGCGACGATTTCATGATGCGCCAACGCGTCACGTTTATGCGGGGTGAGACTGAGTCGTCGATGTTGGCCGTGGTACAAAAGCAGGGTAGCGAACTCATCTTGCTCGGACTGACGCCCTTCGGCTCACGCGCCTTCATGATTCGGCAGCAAGGCGTGAACTTCGAGGTTCAGAGCTTTGTGCCGCAACCGTTCCCGGTGCCACCCCGCTTCGTGCTCCTCGACGTCCATCGCGTTAACTTCATGCACGCGGGCGAGGGTACCGCCGACGGAGTGCGGACAGCCGAGCGCGCGGGCGAACGCATCGAAGAGCGTTGGCGAGATGGCGCGCTTCGCGAACGACGATTTCTCCGTGAAGGGTACGAGGCCCCCATCGTGGTCGACTTTGGCTCAGACTCCGAAGTTTCTCTGCGCAACGGCTGGCTTCGATACCAGCTAAAGATAGAAACCCTCGAGCGTACCAGCCTGTAACCCGAACAGGGATATTCATGAGGGGGGGATGTTCTTGTTGGCGTTGGAACTACGAATGCCGCTAGCGGTAGTGCCAGTGCCAAGTTGCCAGTGATGTCGTCCGCGAAGTATGCCGTTTTGGTACGGGTTGTCGCGACGCCACACATCTCCGGCCAGGACCGTGATGACGCCGGCCTTCGTCTCGGGGTCCGCGTCCGTAGCGAAAAAGAGGTTGTCGACGATGCGTGTGTTGTAAAAACGATGAATTGCCGAACCGAAGGTTTCGTACACCCGAGTCATTTCAGCGCGGTGCTCGGCCATGAGCTCCGGTTCGGCCTCGGTGCCCGCCTGGAGGCCCTCACAAAGGCGCGCGGCAACGTCCTGCGCCGCCACCATGCCGACCGATACACCGGACGAAAATACGGGGTCTAAAAAACTTGCGGCATCACCGACGCTGGCGAAGCGGCTACCGTGCGGTTTGTCGTTGATGAACGAGAAGTTGCCGACCAACTGGGTTTCGCTGGCCTTTGCGTCGCGTACGATCGGTGCGAAGTAGCGTGACTGGCGAATGTAATCTTCGAACCAAGACGTGGAGATGTTCTTCTTGTTGACCACCAGGCCGATCGAGATGGTCGGGCCTTTGAGCGGGATCATCCACCCCCAACCATGCTCATGTGCGACGATCATCACGCTGCCGTCTTCGTCAACGTCGCGGGCGAAGGATTCCGGGATGTCTGTGAAGTGGGCGAAGGCCGATGCAATGCCAAAACCACGAATGGGGCGAAGCGAGCGCTGCTGCTTGCCCAAAACCGAGCGGCGACCGCTGGCGTCGATGACAAACTTCGCTTGAGCGCGCTCATCGCCTAGGTCGACTTCTACGTAGTCATCGTGAAAGTTGACGCGCTCCACCTTGGTTCCTTGCCGGGCGCGCGCTCCGAGGCCGACGGCGTGGTTGAGAAGGTCGAGATCAAAAATGGCGCGTTCGACGTGATAAGCATGATCTGGAGTGCCCGGGAGGCCATCGCCAAAGCCGAAGGTGCTCGTCCTGCCGTCGTCGTCATTGAAGAACTTTGCGCCCGGTTTGTGCTGGTACCGTGCGGGATCGACGTCGAAGCCGATATGCTCAAAGACCGGCACTGCGCAGGGCAAGAGCGACTCGCCAATCATGAAGCGGGGGAAAGTTGCGGCTTCGATGATGAGCGTGTCGACGCCTTTTTTTGCGAGGCAAGCTGCTGCCGTGCAACCTGCCGGGCCAGCTCCGATGATGATGACGTCGTGCTTGTCCATGGGCGTACGCAGAAAACCTAGAGGAAGCCACCATCGATTCGAAACGTCTGTCCGGTGATATAGTTTGCGCGCGAACTCGCAAGGAAGGCGACAAGTTCGGCCACTTCGTCAGGTCGGCCGAGTCGTTGCATTGGGATCATTTTCTTGATCATTTCGGTGGGCACATCGTTGAGCATCTCGGTTTCGATCAGACCCGGTGCAACCACGTTGACGGTGACGCCTTTTTTTGCGACTTCTAGGGCGAGCGAACGCGAGGCCCCGATGAGGCCCGCCTTCGCAGCTGCGTAGTTAGTTTGGCCGCGGTTGCCGGCGAGCGCCGAGATGGAAGAGATATTGATGATGCGTCCCCAGCGCCTGCGAATCATGGGCATCAAGAGAGGTTGCGTCACGTGATAAAAGCCGTCCAAGGTCGTTCGGGTCACGGCTGTCCATTGCTCACGCGACATGGCTGCCAGCGGGGCGTCTTGCGCGATGCCAGCATTGTTGACGATCACTCCGACGGGGAGGTCCACGATGCTAAAGAGCGCCTTGGCGCTTGCTTCGGGGTCGGCGACATCGAAGGGAAGCAGCTTGCACTTCGAACCACTATGTTCGATGGCCCCTTGGATGCGTTTGGCATCGTCGACGCGACTGCGGAAGTTGAGGATGATCGGATGACCGGCGCGTGCCAGAGCTACAGCGACGGAAGCGCCGATGCCACGGCTACCACCCGTCACCAGCGCCCAATGGTCAGAAGGGTTTTCTTCTCGCAGTGTTGTGCTCATGGCCGTGCAGCCACCTCCACGACCCAGTGTACCGCTCCCCGGTGGGTGAGCGAAACGGGTCCGGACTGACGCCGCGCAAGCCGGTGTGCCAAGACGATGGCGGGAGCGATCGGGTTCTTTTGCAGAGCCTCGGGCAGCTCGCCCTTTGGAGCTGCTTGTTCGACGACGCGAAGACCTTGGAGCTGTCCGTAATCGTTCGGTCCGGCGTCACGCGAGACAACCATGCCAACTCCGGCGCCATGAAACACGAAGTTGGAGTCCATCGCCTCGGGGATGGGTTCGTCGGCGACCGCGACGATAACGTGCTCATATTCGGTGCAAAGTAGTCCAGCGGCTTCAAGTAAGATTGAGGCCGTCGTCTCCCATCCGCCTGCCAGTGCACTGACGAAGTTGCGGTTGGCGGTTGCGATCGAAAATACGCCGGCGCCCGTGTTGTGAACGCTGTTCTTGAAGCGGGCTGGTGACACGATGCCGTCGCCCGTGCGCATCATCGAAAGTTGATCGATTGCGATTTGCGTTTCACCGAAGGCAGAGCCGAACACGACCGCTGCTTCGCTCATGTCAATGTTTGCGTCTTGACCCGCTTGTGCGCCGGCTTCGACAAGCATGCGTGTGAGCAGGCTCGTTCCTCGCATCAGGCGGCTCTTGGCAATCTTGCAGGGTGGCTTAACCACATCTGCGTCAGGTTGCTGATTGACGAGCGCCTCCAGCGTGGGAAAGCCGGTGGCCCAGAAGCCGAGGCCGCGTACGTGCAGGATCATGGTCCAGCCTCCAGAACGACGCTGACGTTGTTCCCGCCGAATGCGAATGAGTTCGAGATCACGCGCCGCAATGGTTGCTCGATTCGCTCGTGGACGAGATTAATCTCGACTGCAGCGTCGGCGGGTGCCGCGCCGACGCTCTTAGGGAGAAACGAGCGGCGCATACATTCGATGGCCAAAATCGCTTCGGTGGCGCCTGCGGCGGCCAAGGTGTGACCGGTATAGCCCTTGGTCGAGGCGACAGGTACAGCGTTCCCAAGCACACTCGAGATAGCGCGAGCCTCACCGATATCGTTCGCCTGTGTGCCCGTGCCGTGGGCGTTGACGTGGTCGATGGCGGAGGGCTCGAGCCCGGCTTGTTGCAAAGCCCTGCGCATGGCGGCTTGGGCGCCTCGTCCCTCCGGATCGGGCGCTGACATATGAAAAGCGTCCGAGGTTTCGCCGACTCCAGTGCAACGTGCGAGTGCTTTGCCGTCGCGCTCGAGCAGTAAGAGCGCCCCGCCTTCGCCGATGTTCATGCCGGGACGCTCGGCCCCGAAGGGCCGGGAGGGCCCCGACGCCATCACGCCAAGGCTGTGAAATCCGCGAACCGTTGTCAGGCACACGGCGTCGACGCCGCCGACAAGTACGGCGTCCACGACATCCATCTGCATAAGGCGCTGCGCAGAGCCGAACACCTTGCCACTCGATGAGCAGGCGGTCGACACGACGTAGCGTGGGCCTTCGATGCCGCTTTGCTCGCGAAGTACGTCTGCAAATGCGCAAAACGAGTGTTGTCTCGCGAAATCGTAACCATCGGGCGCGCGGCCGTGGCGAATGAAGTGATCGTAGGCCGTCTCGGTTTCGCCAATGCCGCCCGTGCTGGTCCCAACGACCATGCCCACGCGGCGCGCGCCCCAACGAGCGATTGCCTGTTGTACACTCTCATGAATCTGGGCGTACGCGAGTAGGGCGATACGCACCACGCGCGATTCGTAGTCTTCCCGGCCGCTCGGCATCGGCGGGAGCTCACCGGGGACGATGCCACAAAGGGTCTCAAACGGGACTTCGAGTGGGCAAGGGGTGAGTCCGCGACGCGATGCGAAAAGCGAGTCGGAGATTTCCTGCACGGAGCGACCCATGCCGTTGCAGGCCGCGTAGGCGGTAATCGGAATGGGGACAACGGGGGCCATCGGTTGGGGGGTTATACTCAAGTTTTCTCCTGTGACCAGGGTGTAGACGCAAGGCGGCCCCGATTGCTTCAAAGCACTTGTCTTGCGCAGCTAGCGCCCCTATCCATTCAGGGCTAGACCCTCCCCGATAAAGGTATGAAAGAACCTTCAATAAATCAGGTCGATGTGGCGATCGTGGGTGGTGGCCTGGCGGGTAATCTATTGGCCCGGCAGCTACGGCGGCGAGCCCCCTCGCTGCGCGTTCTGGTGGTCGAACGGGCGACCGAGACCGACTATAAAGTCGGGGAGTCAACGGTCGAAATTGCGACCGACTATCTGGTGAGGCGGCACGGGCTCGCTTCGTATCTGCACGACCAGCACCTGCCCAAAAATGGTCTGCGTTTCTTCTTCGACACGCAAGAGCGGGACGCCTCACTCTTTGAACTTAGCGAGCTTGGAACCGACGCCCTTCCTGTGGTCCCGAGTTTTCAGCTGGACCGTAAGCGACTTGAGGCGGATCTGCTGCGCTGGAACGAGGACTCCGACGTCGAGATCATGCGAGGCTTTGCCTGCCGCGATCTTGAGCTTTCGGCGGCTGGCGAGAAGCACCGTTTTATCGCGGTATCCGGGAGCCAACACATCGCAGTCGAGGCGAAGTGGCTCATCGATTGCAGCGGACGCGCGCAGGTTATTTCCAAGCTTCGGAAACTGAAGCGCCCTGTTGAGGACCATCTGCTGACCGCCGCTTGGGGTCGCTTTACGGGCGTGACCGACCTTGATGCGCTTGAGTCTCCTGAGGCACACGCGTGGCGCCGCCGCGTCCGTTACACGCCGCGCTCTCTTTCGACGAACCACTTTTGCTACGATGGGTATTGGATATGGTTCATTCCGCTCGGCAACGGTGTGACATCGGTGGGAGCGGTGTGCGAGCGGGATAAATGGGACGACCGCTGGCGTGGCCAGGAAGGCTTTCTTGCGTTCTTGCGTGAGCATCGCGTGGTGCGCGAGATGCTCGAAGACGCGGAGCTCAAGGACTTCGGGTCGTACAAGCAGCTCGCTTTCGGAACGTCGCAGTTTTTCTCGGAGGAGCGCTGGGCAGTCATCGGAGACGCCGGCGCCTTCACAGACCCGTTTTACAGTCCAGGCAGCGACTTTATCGCGATCGAAAACGACTTTGTCACCGAACTGATCTGCCGCGACGGTGAAGAGCCGCAAGCGCAATGGCAAGAGCGTTTGAAGACGTACGAAGCCTTCATGCACCACCGCTTTGAGACCACGATGCTCTTGTACCAGGACCAGTACAAGTACTTCGGAAGCTATGAGTTGATGCGGCTCAAGCTGCTTTTCGACATTTCGGGTTACTACAATCAGTGGCTGCGGCAGTACATGGTTGATGAACATCTGGACGTCTCCAAGCTCAAAGCCGCACTGGCAAACGCAGAGACGATCACCGCGATCATGAGGCAGTACAAAAAGCTGTTCGAGAAGGTGAATGTCGAGCTTCGTAAGCGGGGAGACTATCACCGTCTGAACACGGGCGACTTCGGTGCGTTTACCCCGCTACTTCCGTTTGTGGACGAAATGGGTCAAGAGATCGACCCGGAGCAAGTCGATAGGCACACCGCTTGGATATTCTCCACGGTGCGAAGCTGGGCGCGCATGATCATGAAAGAGAGCGACCGCGCCCGGACCTGTGCCGAACTTGCCGCCATGCTGTGAACGACCGATCCATCCGGCCTGACTTCCTTGCGCTCCGCTTCCGCTGCTCAGGTACTCCAACGTACATTGCGCTGCGGTTCTCGCGCAGCGTTGCCAGCCCGGCGCCTCGACCGTTCACGGGTCAGATGCCGAGCTCGGATGGGGAGAGTTGGCGGACGGAGAAGCGTGCGTCGGCGATGATGTTGTCGTCGACGAGCACCTGCGCCTCATACATGCCCGAAGGTCCGTCGCCCCAGAGTTGCTGCGCATGTACGACGAAAGTCGTGTGAACGCCGAGTGAAGCGCGTTGCACTCGCAGCCTTCGGCAGCCCGTGATGACACCGATGCCACTCGCAGACTGGCCTGCCTTGAGTGCACAGAGCGCCTGGTGTGCGGCGACTGTCTGGGTCATGAACTCGAAGGCGCACACGCCGGGCGCTTGACCCCGGTCGACCAACGGCCAGTGCTCGCAGACGCGCCCCTGAGCCGTGATGGCTCCCTCATTCCAGTCGCGCACGGACTCGATGAAGAGCATCGGCGATCGCTGTGGAATGAGCGCCTCAATGTCCGGAATCTGCACGGTTGGACTGTATCGTGCGCTCCGACCGACCGCCAGGGTGCAGCTAGCACCCAGCGCTCTGGTCTTCGCCTGCCTTCTTGGCTCTTCCGCTGACGCGTCATCGCGCTTCGACCGACCGCCAGGGTGCAGCTAGCACCCAGCGCTCTGGTCTTCGCCTGCCTTC
>CAZAQV010000014.1:78103-175462 GCA_964487255.1 uncultured Polyangiales bacterium
CGACCGACCGCCAGGGTGCAGCTAGCACCCAGCGCTCTGGTCTTCGCCTGCCTTCTTGGCTCTTCCGCTGACGCGTCATCGCGCTTCGACCGACCGCCAGGGTGCAGCTAGCACCCAGCGCTCTGACCGACCTTTTAATCTTCCGCTTCTGCTTCATCGCGCTAGGCTACTTTCGTGAGCGAATGTGACCTGGAGCTCGACGTGGCCGTCGTGGGTGGGGGCCTCGCGGGAAACTTCATCTTGCGACAGCTGCGCATGCAGCGGCCGGACCTTCGTACGGCATTGTTTGAAAAGAGCGAGCAGACTTCATACAAAATCGGTGAGTCAACGGTCGAGGTCGCGAGTAGCTATTTTGTGCGTCGACAGCGCTTGCTGAACTACTTGTTTGACAACCACCTCCCCAAAAACGGCCTTCGCTTCTTTTTTGATAACGCCGAACGCAATGCGTCGCTCTTCGACATGAGCGAACTGGGCACAGAGTACTTTCCAAAAATTACGAGCTTTCAGCTCGACCGAAGCACCTTTGAGCGTGACCTCTGGCAGCTCAACCGCGACGAGGGCGGCGATGTTCGCACGGGCGTGGCCGTCCGGGATCTTGTCATCGGACGCGGTGACGCACCACATACGTTCGTCGCGCATTCCGATGTTGGCAGCGAGCGTGTCCAAGCGCGATGGCTTGTCGACTGCAGCGGGCGCTCTCAGGTGGTCGCCAAGCAGCTCGGCCTCCGAAAGCCCATCGAGACCCACAAGGTTGCGTCCGCGTGGGGGCGATTTCGCGGCGTCGTCGATGTCGACGCCATTGGGGACAATGCTTGGCGAGAGCGGGTTCGCTACACATCGCGCCGGCTTTCCACGATGCACTTCTGCTACGAGGGCTATTGGTTTTGGCTGATCCCGCTGCGAGGTGGGGTCACATCGATCGGCGTGGTTGCGCTCGAAGGCTACGACGAGGCTGCTTGGCGCAAAGAGGCCGGGTTCGTCGACTTCTTGTCAAAGCACGCGGCACTCGGCAGTTTGGTGAAAGATGCCGAGCTTCTCGACTTCGGGGCGTACCGAAAGCTTGCGTATGCTTCGGACAGGTTCTTTTCGGAAGACCGCTGGGCCGTGGTCGGAGATGCAGCTGTGTTTCCCGACCCGTTTTACAGTCCGGGGAGCGACCTCATAGCGCTTGGGTGCGACTTTACGAGCGACCTCATCGCACGCGACATCGAAGGCGATGGCTCTTTTTCGTCGCGCCTTGGTGCATATGAAGCCTTCATGCAAAACCGCTTCACGCAAAGCATGGTGATCTACGAGGGGCAGTATCCAACCTTTGGTTCGTACGACATCATGCGCATCAAGCTTCCGTACGAACTCAACGCTTACTACAATTTTGTGGTGCGCCCGTTCTTGCTCGACGATCACCTCGATCTTGAGCGTATCGCACGCACAAATGCGCAACATGAGTCCATCGTGGCCGAACTCAAGACGCGAATGGATCTCTTCGCGCAGTGTGCACGAACACTCAAGGCGGGAGGCGCATACCACCGAAACAACCTCGGCTCGTACCGCGTGACCTTCGACGCTGTCATTCCCTTTATTGATGAGATGGGTACCCGCATCAAAGACGAAAAGGTTGCCGAGCATCGTGAGAATATCGCGCACATCGCGGAGCGCCAGGCGCAGCGCTTGCTCAAAAATGCAGCACGGGGCGCCTCCGAAGCGGAGCAGCGTGCATGAGCCAGCCTGCAAACACGGTCGATGCGCACACAGGCGCGATAGATGTTGCTGTCACCCACCAGAAACGCATTCGGCTTGGATCTGACTCGGTAAAAACATCAGGCTCGGTTCTGTCGTATCCGTTCCGTCTCGCCGCTGCGCTCTTTGCGCTCTCGTTCTTTTTTGTGGGCTCGCTGTTTCTGGGGCTTTTTGTCCTTCCCTTTATCGCGGTGCTGTCACTCGTTGCACGCAGAAAGCCGTACGATTTTTGTCGTCGCTTCGTGCATGTGGGTTTTCTTTGGTACCTCAAGATGACCGAGGTGCTGCGGCTCCTGAAGTTTCGTTATATTCCACTCGAGGGCGCGCCCGACCTGCGGGGAAAGCCCTATGTGGCCGTTGCCAACCACCCGAGTCTGCTCGACACGCCCGTGATGGGTGCGTTTCTGGGGCCGGTGACCTTCACGATTCGGCACACTGCGGCTCGCTTTACGGTCTCGATCGCTTCGTACCTGTGTGGCTACCTGCCCATCCGTGTCGGCTCGCTGTATAGCGCCGAGGACTTTCTCTCGGCTGCTGCGGCGCGCATTCGCCGCAACGAGCCGATCATGATGTTTCCCGAAGGGACGCGTTCGCCGCTTGATGACATCCATCGCTTCATTCGTATCCCCTTCGACGTTGCGGCGCGCACCGGGGTGCCGCTGCGCGTGTTCGCGATTCGTTGCCACCCGCGCATGTTGACGAAGGAAAAGTCAGTTTTTCGCTGGCCTGTGCAGGTCGTTCAGTACGACATCGTTGAGATTGCGCGCCTCGATGTCGACCCTACGCCGGCCGCGGCACGCAAGGCACGCGACGAGGCGTACCGCCGCATTCGTGAAGCCCTCTCCATCTCGTAAACGGTGTTTTACAGGCGGGCGGAAGCGACCAGAGCGTCGCGTGCAGCCGCGCCGACTTCTCCGCCCTCGTTACGGGCGCGAAGCAGAAGGCCACGCTCGGACATGCCGTACAAGAGCGCGACGATCAGTTGGCGTCGAAGCGGGTTTTCGCTGTGCAGCTCTTTCCAGAGAATCTTGCGAATCTCGTGCTTGGGCACACCTTCGGCGCCGCTCCAGCCAGCGCTTAGCGCGTTGATGACGCGGTTCCAAGCGTAGCTGTAGCCTTGGTTGCCATCGCCGTCTCGAAGCTGTCTCGCTGCGCGGGCGCGGCGCCAGATCTGACCGCTTTCGAACATGCCCCGCGTAAGGATGTTGAATGTGTCGTCGTCTTCTTGTGAGAAGGCCATCTGCAGCACCTCAGCGGTGTCGCCGTCCTTTTCAAGTACGGTAAGCAGTTTTGCCACTGCGTCGGTTTCGCCGGACAGCGCGATAGCGAATGCGGCGTACCGTCGCAGACTCTCGTCGTCGAGCATGGCCGCGAGCTCTTTGCTGGCTTCGGGGCCAGCCGAGTAACCGATCGCGATCGCGGTTGCCTTCTTGACCGGGGCAGAGTCCGAGGACTTGAGAATGTCGAGCATGTCGGCCGCGAACGACGGGCGAGGTCGTTGCCAAAGCGCCTGAACGTAAAAGCGCTTCGAATCGTCGTCCGTTTCGGCGGACTTGATGCGTGCGATGACCTGCGCGATATGGTTTTCGTCGCCGATTGCGCCAATCGACTCGGCGGCAAGCGCACGCAGGCGCGCGTCGTCTTGAGGGTCTTCGACGATCGTCATGAGTTTGGGCACGACCGATGAATCGCCAAAGCGTCCCATCGCTCCGATTGCTGCTTTGCGGTTAAGCATCAGCATCTCATTGACGACGCTGGGCTCGCTCATATCGATGTCTTTGGGTCGCGCAAGCTGCTTTTCGAGTTTGATGAAACCAGACTTGCTACCCAGGTCTGCCAGCGCCATGGCGGCTGCGCCGACGTCATCGCCCTCGAGTTCCTTCTCAAGGAAGCCCGAGGCACTCATGTCTCCGCTCTTTCCGATAGCGCGCAAGATGGCAGCTTTGCGTCCCGGCTTCTCGGCCGCGAGCGCGATGAGAGGCTGCACGATTGCTGGCGTTGCGACGTGGCGAAGGGCATCGAGTGCGTCGTTGCCGACCTTCTTGTCGTCAGACTGTGCCTGAGCCAAAAGGGTTTCTGCTGCGCGGGGGTCGCCAAGCTCGGCCAGTCCGCGCGCGGCCGCAAGGCGCGTCTCCTCGTCCTCGCTGTCGAGATACTTGGCGAGCGTGTCCGCGATGCGTGGGTCGCGGGACTCGGCGAGAAGCTGCAGTAGCTCGCGCTTGATTTCGGGTTCTTTGGCTTGCTTGAGCAAGCTGGCGATGCCTGGCGCAGCGGTCGAACGGCGAAGTCCTTCGATGACAGGACCGCGCATTTTTTTGTCTTGCTGCATGAGCGCGAAGAGTGGCTCCGCGGCGCGGGCATCACCCGAGCGACCCAGGCCCGCGCTTGCCGCGCGAATGACCTCCGTGGAGCGCTTTTCTGGATCGCGCTTGATCTCGGCCTGCAGCAGTTTCCCAAGCGGTGCGACGACCTCTGGTGATGCGACCTCGCCGAGCGCTTGCGCTGTGAGTACGCGGACGGCTTCAGATTCGTGGTTGATGAGTTCGTCGGAACTCAGCCGTCCGATACCGAGAACGTCGGCGATGACCTTGGGCGAAAAGCCTTCCTTCTTTTGCAGTCGACCGGCCGAGAACTCTTCGATGATGGCAGCCGAAGCCTGCGGCTCGCCAAGCTTTGCCAGCGCCCACACTACGGAGGGGCGATCGACTTCTTCGGTCTCAGGAAGAACTTCAAGAAGTTTTGGCTTCGCGGGGTCCGCGCCGGGGGAGCCGACCATGGCCAGCGCATCGGCAGCTGCGCCGCGCACGAGGGGGTCCTCGTCGAGTGCCGCGGTCATGTAGGGCACCGATTCGACGTCTTTGAGAAAGCCAAGGTTCATCAAGATCCGGATGCGCAGGTCCGTGTTGCGCACTTCGGGCAAGAGCGCTCGAAGCTTGGGCGCGACTTGGGACTTGTCCTCGAGCTTGTTGATCTCTTCGAGTTCAGCCTTGTGCGCGTCACTCTTTTGAGAGCCGATTGCAAACCAGGCGCCTCCGCCGATGACCGCGACTGCGATCAGGATGAAGCCGATACGGCCCGCAGTTGAAGTTCGCCGCCCGATGTCTTTGAGCGCCTGGTGGTCTGTGGTGTACTGGTAGCGGTTCGCTGGGTCGTCGGGGTTCATCGATGGATCCATGCCGCGAACGATACCGGCGTCCAAAAAAAATCACCAGTGTCATGCGTCAAGGGGACCTCTTTTTCTTGGGCCTACAAGCGTGTATCTTAAAGAGATGACGGTTAGATTTGGGGGACTGGCGCGGGCACTAGCCATCGCGCTTCTTTGCTTTGGTTGTGACGCAATTTTTGGGGACAGCGACGTCACGATTCCTATTCCGACGGGTGGTATCGGCGATCCGTGCACAGGAGACAATACGTGCCGCACGGGGCTGTACTGCGAGGGCGGTGACTGCACCGCACGCGCGGATCTCCAAGCTGGGGACACCTGTGAGTTTACAGCGAGCTGTTCTGCGGGGCTTTATTGTAACCACGGGCGCGTCTGCGCGCAGGCTGGCGAAGGCGCTGAGGGTGCATTGTGCACCAGCACCGCGGAGTGCGTGGCAGGGCTGGTTTGTGATTTTGACGGCTTTACCCCACGCTGCCTAGCCACCGGAGACGGCGACCTCGGCAAGACCTGCGTCAATGCAGCAGACTGCTTCGCTGGGCTAAGCTGCGCCAGTAACCGCTGCATCTCTTTGCCCGCCATGGATGGCGAGCCGCCACCACCCGTCCCGCCAACGTGGGTCGGCGCGATGTGTCCGGACGAGGAAAGTCCGCCCGAGACGGCAGAAGCGATCTTCGAGTTGCCAACAGCGAGTCCAACACACGGCGATTTTTTCCGACTTCCGTACCCCAATGACATCCGACGCAGCGCAGATGGGCTCGACCTGAGTGGCTTTCCAAGTCCCGCAGGCACGCCCGGTGGGCCCGTCATCGACGCGTACGTGGGTGTGACCGAAGCACTCAATGGGTTTAGCCCCAGTTCGGCGATCCACTTTCGCTTTACGCACGAACCCAAGATCGGTCTAGCGGATCTTCAACTGGTCAACCTCGACACAGGCAACGACCACAGCAGCAAACGCTACATCGCAACCAGTGGTGGACGTTTTTCGAAGTATATGTGCCCATTTTGGGTGGCGGTTTCTCCGAATACCGGTGACCCGTTCGCTCCGGGCACCACTTATGCTGCCATCGTCAAGAGTAGTGCAGTCCCCGCTGACTCGGCTGTGGGCGCTTCGTTCGCGCGTAGTGATGAGCTGGAGATGCTGCTCGCGGCCAGTGATCCGGGCGGTGCGGCCTCCGCGGCCTGGAAGGCCTACGCACCGCTTCGCGATTGGATCGCGAGCGAAGGGGTCGATGCTTCGAGCATTCTCAATGCGGCGGTCTTCACGACGGCCGAGCCCGCGGTCGTGTCCGAGCGCGTGCGCGTGGCGGTGCAGCTCGCGACAGCACCGACGGTCTCTGATCTCACGCTGTGTGATGGCAGCACAACCTCGCCTTGTGAGGATGGCACGCCGGGTCGGGGTTGTCCCGATTCGCCCGATGCGGACTTTCATGAGCTGCACGCGCGAATATCTCTCCCTCTCTTTCAGAAGGGCACGGTGCCCTACGAAGACATCGCCGACGGTGGTGGGTTCGAGTTCGGCGGTACAGGTCTGCCCATCATCCAAGGCAGTGTTGAAGCCTGCATGACGGTCACGGTGCCGAAGACAGCGATGCCTGAAACGGGTTACCCGGCCGTGGTCTATGGACATGGCACCGGTGGCAGCTTCCGCTCGGCCGTAAATAGCGGTGTTGCGTCCGATATGGCGACAAGCTCAGTTGCGCCTGCCATCACGATCGCGATCGACCTGCCGCAGCATGGGGACCGTCGCGGTGATAGCGATCAACCCGCTGCACTCTTGTTTTTCAACTTCAACAACCCAGGCGCTGCCTGGGGCAACGTCATGCAAGGCGCTGCAGACATCATGAGCCTTGCGCGCTGGGCGAGCTCTTGGTCGGTGAGCGCGGCAAGTTCTCCCACGGGCGAGGAGATTTTGGTCGATGCCGAGCATCTGGGATTCTACGGCCATTCACAGGGTTCCACGCACGGCGCGCTCGTCTTGCCATTCGAACCACGGTTCTCAGTGGCCATCTTGAGCGGCAATGGCGGCTACTTGGCGGAATCGCTGCTCAATAAGAAGCAGCCCATCGACATCTCGAGCGTCGTCCCATTCGCGCTCGCGGACTTTGACAGCGAGGGCAAGCTTCCTGGTGGCGTCCTGCACCCGGTGATGACGTTGTTTCAAACCTACTTCGACTCCGTCGATGGTCTCAATCACGCGCAGTTTGTCTTGGCCAATCCGCGCGGCGACGAACCTTATCAACACGTGTTCATGACCTACGGACTCGGTGATTCGTTTTCGCCTGAGCAGACCATGTACGCCTATGCCGTCGAGGGACGTTTCCCCATCGTCGGACCCGTGCTGACGGAGAGCTGGCCCATCGGCGAGCAATTGGCGCCATACACGGGTTCACCCAAGACGATTGCCATCCGTCAGTACATGCCAGGGGATTACGACGGTCACTTTGTTTCGACCCGAAACGCGCAAGGGCGCGCTGACGTGACCAACTTCCTCTCCGCCGCGCTCGCTGGCAACATCCCCTCCGTCGGTAACTAGTAATCGGGGACGATCTTCTTCATTTCGTCGTTTCCCGTCATTCCAGCTAGTTCACAACAAAGTGACGAAGTGAAGAAGATCGTCCCCATCAGCAGGAGCTTGCTTGGGGAATGCACTGCTTGGGGATGTACCAAGACTCCTCTGGGTCTTCGGTGACCGGTGCGCACGAGAAGCCGGCGCCACAAGCCTCGTTCGAGGTGCAGGCAACGCCACAAAAACCACCGCTGCCAAGGTCGAGACAGAAGTTGCCTCCGGCGCCGCAGTCAGCGTCTTGTTGGCAGCTGGAGCACATCGCATTTTGACCCCCGTTGGGGTTGAGCTGCGGGTCGTTGTCGATCCCGTGCACACCGTAGTGAACGTTTTGAAGCTCCTCGGTGTTGATGCCGCCCAAGATTTGTTTCCAGCTGATCGGAAGGTGTGCGCCGTCGTCGGTCGTCAGCGTGAGCCAATAGATAAACTCGTGTAGCACCTGGTAGCCCACCCAGAATGGGGTGTTGTTGACGGTGGTGACAATGTCGACGTTGTCGAACGTCTTGGCTGGGTTTGCCATGAGGTCGTCGACGTAGGTCCGATAGGTCGTGCACCCATCGAGTACGAAGATCTGATAGCGGTCCGACATGGGAAGCGTAGCAAAGTCGCTCGACTTGATTTCGAAACGCGGATCATAGTCGAGAATAAAACCTGCGTTCGAGCCGGCGTGCCCAGAGTAGATGATCACGTCCGAGCCTTCGAAACTCGTACGCATGGCGTCCGCCAGCTTCTCTTCGTTGGCTTCGTCAACGAGATCGGCGTGAAAGACGTAAACCCGTGCCTCAACGGCGCGCCCGTTGACCTGAAGCTGCTTTGTGAAGGGCGGGGAATCGATCGCAAGTTCGTCATAGCTGTTTACGCCGTCGCTCTGCCAGCCGTCTTCGAGCAGTGTTTCGACCAGCCACTTCGCAGTCTCAAGGTCGTAGCGTTCGTCGTTGTAGTCGCCGCCAAAATGAACGGAGATTTCGTAGATGCCGTCTGCGAAGAGTTCGTCGTACTTTGGGAACGCGTCCCGACTTGCCGTTGGGGCGATGGATGCGATCAACGTTGTGTCGATCAGAACCTTCGACCCGTAACCGCTGTCGCTGTCGCTGAGGTCAATTTCGATCTGCCCCGAACCTTCGGTCACCATGTCGACGAGCGTGTTGCTTCCGATGATCTCAAGTTCGAATGCGAACTCCACCGAGTCTGCACTCATCGAGGGCACGTTGTCGGAGCGTTCGTTTCCCGGGCGAAAGTAGGTGAAGTACTTGGCGTCATCGCCAGTCATGTCGCCGTTGTTCTCATCGATCACGCGGTCGATATGACGGCGTAGGGCGCGGCTCGCTTGACTGAGTCCGCTCTCGACAGCTTTACCGATTGCAGCGTCCTGCGCGCTCGGGTCGAGCGAGGCAAAGTTCTCATCGAGCGCGGCGTTGGCGACACCAGTGACGCGAAACTCACTTGCCAAGGTACTGATGTAGTTGTCGCTCTTGCCGTGAACAGCGCCGTTGATCCGTCGAGGCCCGGAGCCTCCATCGGCGGGCGCAGCTGTACATGCGGCGGCTAGTAACGAGATCGAAATGGCGGAGAATCGAAGGAATTGCACGAGCATCTGCATCGCTCGGGCTGCAAAACCTGTGCGAACTCCGGTCGATATAAAACCCAATAATTATAAGCAAAACACGACCGCACATGGCGCCTGGCATGGCCACCTTCGCGGACTGCTTTGATAAGCGTGTGAAATTTCACTGTTTTCTATCTCATCGCCCATTGACCTCAATGGGGGCACGAATATACTCAACTTTATTGACTGTGCGTTGCTCGGTAGTTGGGGGCGTCGCCGCGGAAAGGTAAATCATGACGAAGTCCGAACTCATTGAGGCCGTTGCACAAAAGAGCCGCATCACCAAGAGCCGTGCCGAGCAAGTCGTCAACTGCGTTTTCGACTCGATGACCAAGGCGCTCGAACGTGGCGAAGGCATTGAGATTCGTGGGTTTGGAAGCTTCACCGTGCGTCACTACAAGGCGTACAACGGTCGTAACCCGCGCACCGGCAAGCCTGTCCCAGTTCCACCGAAGCGACTTCCCTTCTTCAAAGTCGGCAAGGAACTCAAAGAGCTTGTCAATACACCTCCAGGCAAAAGCCCAACGACTTCAGACGATTCGAAGCCTGAAGGCTTCGGCGGCTAAGGGTCAACTTCGAAGTGCTTTCGGTGGAGGAGCAACTTCAGGTGCTTCGACGTGGTGTTGTTGATGTCCACGTCGAGCGCGAGCTCAAGGAGCGCCTCGCGCAAGGGAAGCCGCTTAAAATCAAAGCGGGGTTTGACCCAACGCGACCCGATTTGCATCTTGGTCACGTTGTGTTGATGAACAAGATGCGTCAGTTCCAAGAACTTGGCCATCACGTGGTGTTCATCGTTGGCGATTTTACTGCGCAAATCGGAGACCCATCGGGGCGTTCTGCCACGCGTCCCGTGCCGACGCGCGAGGAGATCATAGAGGGTGCGCGAACCTATGCGCAGCAGGCTTTCAAGGTTCTCGACCCGGACAAGACCGAGGTTCTCTATAACAGTCACTGGCTGGGAGAGATGCGATTCGATGACGTGATTCGATTGGCGGGCAAATACACCTTGGCTCGCATGATGGAACGCGACGACTTTAAGACCCGTTGGGCTGAGCAGAAGAGCATATCCGTTCACGAACTTTTGTATCCGCTTGCTCAAGCGCAAGACTCCGTTGCCATCGAGTGTGATGTCGAGCTTGGCGGAACGGACCAACTCTTTAACCTCTTGGTGGCGCGCGACATCATGCGCGAGCACGGACAGCGACCACAAATCGTCATGACAACGCCCATCCTCGAAGGCATCAATGCGCGCGTCGAAGGCGGCAAGGTCGTCGGCGAGAAAATGAGCAAATCACTCGACAACTATGTTGGCGTGAGCGAGCCACCCAAAGAGCAATTCGGCAAGCTAATGAGTATCGCCGATGGCGTCATGTGGCGCTACTACGAGTTGCTATCCGAAAAGAGCACAAAGGAAATCGCAGCGCTCAAGCAGAGCTGCGAAGCCGGACAAACCCATCCCATGATGGCAAAGGCGGAGTTCGCGAAGGAAATCATCACACGTTTTCATGATGCGGACGCCGCCAGCGAGGCCGAGCAAAGTTGGCAAGCGCAGTTTTCGAGACGCCAGGTGCCCGATGACATCGCGGAACATCAAGTAAGAAGCGCTGAGCCGATTTGGCTGCCGAAGCTGCTTGCAGAGGTCGGTCTCGTGGCCTCCAGTAGCGAGGGGCGCCGTCGCATTAAGGCCGGCGCAGTGCAAGTTGATGGTGAGAAGGTCTCCGACGAACAGGCGAAGCTATCGGTCGGCGGCCCGTACGTGATCAAGGCTGGCAAGCGCGCGTGGGCGAAGGTGACCGTCTGTTCGTGACCGACATCGAACATCAAGTCCAGGCGCTTGCAAAGAAGGCCAAGGCGGCCGTTTCCGACCTTGCGCGAGTGTCGACCGAGACAAAGCGCGAGGTGCTGCAAGAAGTCGCGCGCAGGTTGCGTTCCGATTCGGAGCAAACCATCGAAGCCGCCAATGCGCTGGACGTGCAAGAGGCGCAGCAGAGTGGTCTTTCGGAGGCGCTTGTCGACCGGCTGCGCCTGGATCGTGAACGTCTGCAAGGGGTGGCGGACGCGGTCGAGCAAATCGCGCTCTTCGACGATCCCGTCGGCAGCGTGGTGCGAAGTGCCACCCGTGATGACGGTCTGCGGATCGAACAGCGCCTCGCACCGCTGGGGCTCATCGGCATCATTTACGAGTCCCGTCCGAACGTCACGGTCGATGCGGCAGCGCTGTGTTTCATGGCGGGTAACGCCGTCATCTTGCGTGGAGGCAAAGAGGCATTTCGGTCCAATCGTGCGCTGGCCGATGTGCTCACCAGTGTGCTCCTGAAGTTCGACTTGCCGCCGGCGCTTGTTACGCTGTTGCCGACGGTCGATCGCAGAGCCTCGCACGCCTTGCTTCAACTTGCGGGCATCGTCGACCTTGTGATTCCTCGCGGTGGCCCGTCGCTCATCGAGTTCGTGACGCGCGAGTCGAAGGTCCCGGTCATTCAGCACTACAAGGGCGTATGTCACGTCTACGTCGATGCCGACGCCGATGCAGCATTGGCTGAAAAGCTGGTGGTCAACAGCAAGATGCACCGAGTCGGTGTGTGCAATGCCGCAGAGTCACTGCTCCTCGATGCCGGCGCGTCGCCTGACATGCAGCGCAAAATCGTGACAGCGCTGCTCGACGCCGGCGCAGAGGTGCGTGGCGACTCGTCCGTTCAGGCTCTGGACACCAGGGTGGTCGCCGCGCGCGATGAGGACTGGGGCGAGGAGTTTTTGGCACCCATCATTGCGGCTCGCGTCGTGGACGGACTGAGCGGCGCCATCGCGCACATCGGCCAATTCGGCAGTCATCACACGGAGGCGATCGTCACGAGTGACGCGCAGAAGGCGGAACGTTGGTTCCGTGAGGTGGACGCGAGCGCATTAATGTGGAATGCCTCCACCCGCTTCAACGACGGCGGTCAGCTGGGTCTGGGTGCCGAGATAGGAATTTCGACGACAAAACTGCACGCCTACGGCCCGATGGGGCTCAACGAACTTTGCACAAAAAAGTGGATTGTGGTGGGCGAAGGTCATATTCGGAAGTAAACTCAAGAGGGAATCAGCTTGGTATCTCGATCAACCGGACAGCAGAACGTAGGGCGTCGATTGACGGCGCAACCCGACCACGAGATGGAGGGCTCTGAGCTCGCCTTGCGCATCGCGGAAGCTGGGCTCGACAAAAAAGCGCGTCAGATCGAAATCATCGATGTGCGCGGTAAGGTCGACTACGCCGACTACGTGGTGGTGATGAGCGGTCGCAGTGAGCGCCAGGTCTCGGCGATTGCGAAGGGCATCGTCGAGTCGGTCAAAAAAGACCACGGCGTTGCCTGCCAGAGCATGGAGGGCGCGTCGCAGGGGCAGTGGGTGCTCATCGATTTTTGCGACGTCATCGTGCACGTGTTTCACCAAGACATGCGCGGCTACTACGACCTCGAAGCCCTCTGGCTCGACGCCGAGCGCGTGCCATTCGACGACCCCTCTGACGAAAGCGAAGGCTTCCTCTAGCTCGCGCCTAGATTCTTGCGTGTTCGAGGACGTCTGCGACGAAGTGCTCGTCTGCGCGGACCTTGTCTCGCAAGTCGTCGGCCGGACAGCGTCCTTGGGCTGCTAAAGACTCGAGCTTTTTGAGATGGATGCTTTCATCTTTGCCGCTGCGACTCAGATTGGAGAGTCGTTCGAGTCCGCTGCGAGAGATTTCAAGGAGCGCCTGGGCCCAGGACTGCACGCTGCGACCTGCAAGCTCTGCACGAAGTGCGTTGACGACAATCGCGGGGCGCGCATTTTCAACGGTTTCGTAGTCGAGATGCTCCGTCAGTGCTTCGAGTGCGTCGAGCGAGTCGTCGGTGTACAGCAGGCCCTTCCACAGCGCGGGTAGGGCGCAAGTCAGGTCTGTGGACTGGCTGTCCGCGCCACGCACTTCGAGCGTGTTTTTAAGCCGAACTTCTGGGAAAAGCGTGGCTAGATGCGTGGCCCAATCTTCGATGCAGGCTTGATGACCCTCGAAGCCGTTCTGCCAAAAGTCTCGGAACGTCTGGCCTGTGTTGCGCACTGTCTGGCCTTCCCGAAGCACCAGAAACATAGGGACGTCGAGCGCCCAGTCGATGTAGTCGCCGTAGGTCGCTTTTTCGTTCCATGCGAAAGGGAGCAGACCAGAGCGATCGGGATCCATGTTGAGCCAACAGCGCGCGCGATGGGAGCTGTCTTCGTGGTGGGCGCGTTCGGCGAAAGGGCTGTTCGCAAACATCGCAGTGACTACGGGCTGAATGCGCAGGGCCAGGCGTAGCTTGCGCATCGCGTCGCGTTCGGATTCAAAGTCGAAGTTGGCCTGCACCGTTGCGGTCCGCCGCATCATGTCGAGCGCCATACTGCCGCGCGTGGGAAGGTACTCGCGCATGACCGCGTAGCGAAGCTTGGGGACCCACGGCAGTTCGTCCTGGGTCGCGAAGGGATGAAAGCCCAAACCCAGCCAATGGATGTCCAGCTTTTCGCCGATGCTCCGAAGCTCCGCCATATGGCCTCGGAACTCGGCGCAGGTCTGGTGAATCGTATCTTGTGGCGCTCCGCTCAGCTCGATCTGTCCGCCGGGTTCGAGCGTGATCGAGCTGTTTCCACGAAGCAGCGAGATGGTTTCGCCACCCGAGTACTCGCTTTGGGCGTGCCAACCGTGCGCGGCAGCAAGCTCGCGAAGAATGTAGGTGATGCCCTCATCACCACGAAATCCGATCGGGGCGCCGGAAGAGAATACGGCGAACTTCTCGGCTTCCGTTCCAACTCGCCAGCGCGCACGCGGTTTTTCGGCCGAAGCGAAGATCGAGAGAAGATCGTCCGCGCTTTGGATGGGCGTCAGGGTCGGTGCTTGAGTTGCCATAGAGTCGTGAGCCGGGTCGAATGTTGTGCGGAGTTTCGTCACTGTGGCAGTCTCAGGGGCGACCCGCAAGCAATGATGACGCCAACCCAAGCCCAACTCCTGGACGAACTCCGCACGCACAGCTTCGTGCGGCGCGAGGTGACGTTGGCGTCCGGCGCGACGAGCGACTGGTTTGTAGATTGCAAGCAAACGGTCCTGCGCGCTGAGGGGCACCGCTTGGTCGGCACGGTGCTTCTCGACCTGGTGCGGGCGCGACACACCGATGCGCAAGCCGTCGCGGGCGTTGCGCTTGGAGGTTGCCCGCTGGCTTCGTCGGTTGCGCTGTGTTCGGCGCTGGAGGGCACCCCATTGGATGCGTTCTACGTTCGTAAGCAGGTGAAGGACCACGGCTCGGCGCGTTCCATCGAGGGGGACGACCGGTTTTGCGATGGTGCACGCGTCGTCGTGCTCGAAGACGTGGTGACTTCGGGAGGTTCGACGCTGCAGGCAGTAGAGCAACTGCGTGTTGCTGGACATCGCGTGCTCGGGGTGTTGGCGTTGGTGGATCGAGAGGCGGGCGGACGGGAGTCGCTGGAAGCTGCCGACCTTGCGTTTCATGCATTGTACCGACGTGCCGATTTCGTTGGAGATCAGAGCTCGTGACGGTCGCGCGATGGCGCTTTGCTCTCGCGTTGAGCCTGTGCGTGACTGGCGCCGCATGTGGTGGTGCGTCTGTTGACCTATCCGCGAGAAAGGGGCGCTTCACGCCGGAGGACTACCCGAAGGTCTACGAGAAGTGGACACGTGATGCGGACGAGTTTTCCTTCGGGCATCTGCACGATGTGCTCAACGCGACAGCGACGTATCTGTCTCCTGAGTTTCGAGCTGCCTACGTGGTTCGCTACGCGCATGACCACGGTTACACTACCGACGAGCGCGAGAAGCTGCGCGATTCCTCGCTTGCGGACGCGAAGATCGACCACAGCTTTTTCGTGACCTTGGCCGGAACGAATTATCGCGAGAGCAATCTCACCAGTGACATGTCTGCCTGGCGCCTCTTACTGGTTGACCCGAACGGGCGTACGACCCCTCCCTCCAAGATCGACCGGGTCCGAAAGCCGACGCCGGCGGAGCAAGAGTATTTCCCCTCGGTCTCGCCTTTTCGACACACTTTCCGAGTGTCTTTCCCGAAGGATCGTGCCGACGGGACCGCCGTGCTACCGCCCGAAGCGAAGTACTTCATCTTGCGCTTCGCCGGGCCTGACGGTCTGGTCGATCTGCGCTGGGATTTGTAGCTCCGCCCAAACAAGCGGGTTTTTGCGAAGACGGTGAGGCTTGCAATGACAGCATGACTACGGGCATTCTCGCGTCGAAATGCGTATAAATCTCCTTCGATTCAGCTTTGTGAACCACCTTATTGCGGCACTGATGGTGGCGGCCCTCGGTTGTCATGCGTCAGAGGATGATCCCGCGGGCTTGGCGGACGAGTTGTCCGACAGCCAGCGCCGGACGCACTCGATCGAGCACCTGATCAAACTGCACGACAAGGCCCTCGAAAACGCAAAGGGCGACCGCAGTGCGGCGGAGGTCAAGGCCGTGCGTGATGCCAGCGTCGAGAAGCTCACGAAAACGTATCTCGACAATCCCCACGACACACAAAATGGCAAGCACATCATCGATCTGCTTGCCAAGATGCGTGACCCACGCGCGTTGCCGGCCCTGCTTGAGGCGCTCAAGTGGCGCGCGGAAGTCAACGAGGACAGCGCGATCACGGCGGCACGTGCGCTGACGAAAATGGAGCTCAGCGCCGCGGAAAAGAAAAAGGTGATCGAAGCGGTCGCAACGGCGCTGGGACGCATCTCGGGGAACCGTGGCGCGGACAACCGCATGCGCAAAGAGTTCATCCAGACCTTGGGTCATTTTCGCGACCTCGCCGCATTGCCAGCGCTGCTTGAGGTCATGAAAAACCAGTCTGATGACCAAAACTTCCTGTTCAACCGTTTGGCGGCCGAGCAGGTCGGTAAGTTGGCAGACGCGTCGACGGTACCGCATTTGGTGCGTGCGTTGTTTGTGTTCGATGCGAAGAACCCCGCAATGCGCATGAACGATGTTGCCGCAACCGGACTTGTCCGTGTGGGCAAGCCCGCCGTCAAGCCGCTCATCGCCGTGCTGCAAGACAAGAACAAGGAGGTCCATGACATCGCCGCGCGGCTGCTTGGCGCATACCGAAAGCAGGATCCCAAAGCCTTACCAGGCGTCACGGTTCAGACCCTCCTCAATCAGGAAGCGACGTTTGCGCTGGGCGCGCTAGGCATCGAAGATGCCCGTGGGCCGCTGATGCAGGAGCTTGAGGCTGAGGACTACGGTCGCCGCCTCAACGCTGCTATCGCGCTTCGCCGCCTCCCACTGAGCGATGCGCAGACAACTGAACTCATCGACAAGATGGTCGCGCTTTTGAACCAGGCCGAGGGCCAAGAGCAGTCCGAGGCCAAGCAAGCGCAGATCGTCGCTCAGCTCCGTCACACGTACGCCGATGAAGTGGTGCCCAAGCTTGTCGAGGTGGCGAAGAACAAAGATCAGCACCCAGTCGTTCGTCTCAAGGCGGTCGAAGGTGTGGCCA
The DNA here is from genome assembly GCA_964487255.1 of uncultured Polyangiales bacterium. GTDB lineage: Bacteria > Myxococcota_A > Polyangia > Polyangiales > CAZAQV01 > CAZAQV01. The sequence goes on from CAZAQV010000014.1 coordinate 94,660, forward strand.
TGCTCGGTAACGAGAAAGAGCTCGCAAGCCTCAATAACTGGGCCAATGCGGCGAACAAAGACCCGTATCAGCAGAACTTTATCAACGAACTCAAAGTGCCGCTGCGCGAAGCGAAAGACTGTGCCGACATCGCTTGCTGGAGCAAGAAGGTGGCGAGTCAAGACGCGGCGGTTGCGCGTAAGGCTGCGTACATGCTCGGCCGGCTCGGCCGCGGAAACGAAGCGGCCATTAAAGCACTCGTCGAACAGCTCGGGCATTCCGCCGTCGAGGCGCGACTTGCCGTTGTCGCGGCGTTGGATCATGTTGCTGTCAATGGCAGTAAGGCAGCCGTCGAAAAGATTGATCAGCTTCGCGAGAAAGAGGAAGGTCGGTCCATCTGGACGAATTTCTCCCGCGAGGCGATTCCCGTTCAAGAACGCTTGCGCCACCGTTCCGGTAAGTAGTGATCGCGCTTACCCAGGTTGACGGCCAGCTCAAGTGCGAGCTCGACACCGACGAACTTTGGATTGGGCGTGCAGAGCGGTGTGATATGCGTCTCGAAGCCGCCGATATCTCAGCGCGGCATGCTTCGATTGTGTTTGTCGGTGACGGTTACATGGTGCGCGACCATCACAGCCTTCATGGTACCCGAATCGTTCGCGGTAAGGATACGTTAGACGTCAGTGCGGCGACTGGACGTGAGTTGCCGCTCGAGAGCGGCGACATTCTTGTCGTGGGACCTGCCGATACGGAGGTCTGCTTCCAGGTTGCGCTCGTTGAGCCCGAAGATGGTGGCCGCGTCGTGAGCATGCGTCGTCGCGACGAAATCGCGGAGGTCGAACGCTCGGTCGATCGCGAGCTTCTGCAGCGGCTGGTTGCAGCGCAAAAGGAAATCGGCACCAGCTTGCGCATCGACGATGTCTTAACCGCGGTTGCCAACAACGTTTTTGGTCTCATGTCGCGCGCGACACATGTCACGGTGGCGCTGGCCGAGGAGCAGGGAAAGAGCCGCAAGCCTCGCTTTGTCCCGGTTGGCACGCGCGTTCGCGGCGAGGCCGATCCCAGCGCGCCAGTTCCGATTACGCGCTCCATTTTTCGAAAGGTGTTTGAGACGCAAGCGGCGGTCTTGGCGGCCGACGCCAAACGCGACGTTGGTGAGACGGAGTCGCTGATGGCTGCGCAGATTCTCTCGACGATCGGGGTGCCACTTTGGGGTGCTGTGGGCGGCGGGGACTCGAAGATGATTGGCGTATTGCAAGTCGACAACAGAGCCTCGCAAGGAATCTTCAAACCGGCCGACCTCGATCTCCTCGCCGTGTTTGCCGAAAGCGCGAGCCAAGCCTTTGAGCGCGCACGTCTGTTTGAGCAGCTCAAGCTCGCAGAGGAAAAGGCCACCAGTCGGAGTCAGTACTTACAGGAGCGTGAGCGCTCGGAGAGAGGGGCGAAAATTATCGGCGACAGCTCGTCGATGAAGAAGCTCTTTGAGCATGTGCGCAAGGTCATGAATACACCCGTGACCGTCCTTGTCCATGGCGAGACAGGCACGGGCAAGGAGCTCATCGCGAGCGCTCTTCACGACTGGTCCAATCGTAGTCACCAGATGTTCGTTGCCCAGAACTGCGCTGCGATGCCGGAAAATCTGCTCGAAAGCGAACTCTTTGGTCACAAGAAAGGGGCCTTCACTGGCGCTACGAACGACAAGAAGGGCCTCTTCGCGTTGGCTGATGGCGGCACCTTGTTTCTCGACGAGATCGGTGAGATGCCGCTTTCGCTTCAGGCCAAGTTGTTGCGTGTTCTGCAGGAAGGCGAGTTCCGGCCGTTGGGCTCGAACCGCACAGAGACCGCCGATGTGCGCGTCGTTGCGGCGACCAACCGAGACCTAGAGAAGGAGGTCCGTGAGGGGCGCTTTCGAGAGGACCTTTTCTATCGCCTCGGTGTCTTCCCGCTTCACGTGCCTGCGCTCCGTGAGCGTCGCGAGGACATCCCAGCGCTGGCAGAGTACTTCCTCACGAAGTACGCGTCGGACTTCGGACGCACTTTGCACGGGTTGGCGCAAGAGACCAAAGAGCTTTTGCAGGCGTACGATTGGCCGGGAAACGTTCGTGAGCTTGAGAACGAGGTGCAGCGCATGGTCATTCAGACTGACGAAAGTGAAGTCGTACCGCCCGATGCGCTCGCGCCCCGTATTCGTAGGGCTGAGAGCATGATGATCCGCGCCAAGCCCGCCAAGGGCACTCTGAAAGAAATGATGGAGCAGATCGAGAAGAGCATCCTCGCAGATGCGCTGCGCGACCATGATGGCAACAAGAGCGCGACGGCCAAGACGCTGGGGATTACGCGAGAAGGCTTGCACAAGAAGCTCAAGTCATACGGCATGACATGACCAAGCTTCGTGCTCTGCTCGGTGCTGCGGGGGTCCTTGCCGGGTTTGCGTTGCTTGCGGCAGCCGTTTGGAAGCTGTCCGAGCCCGACTACGTTGCAGCGTTTTTACTTCTTCTTGCGGGCGTCGCGGTTGTGCGCGGAGGCGCAGAGATTTTGCGACCGGTCGTTGGGGAATAGGTATGCGGCGAGTGGGCGGGTTTGAGTCGTTTGCGTGCTTCGTGTGTGGCCTGCTTCTAGCTTGTGGGCGAGGGCAGCCAGCGAGCGATGAAGTGCCTGGGGCCGGAGAGCTGCTCGCAACGGTGAACGGGACGCCGTTGGTTCGTTCCGATCTTGAATTGCCTGAGGGCGGGCAGCAGACATCGATTCGTGCGTTGCTCGATCGAGCGGTGGACAATGAGCTGCTGGCACAGCAAGCCAACAAGCGCGGCGTTTCATCGGCGGACCTTTCGCGACGAACTCGCCAGTTCGCCGTGCAAGAACTCCTGCGCATCGTCGTTGAGGAACCGAATCGTCCCGAGGACGTGCCCCGAGCTTTGCTCGAAGAACGCTATGCGCAAAACCGCGCGGAGAAGTTCTCTCGCCCTGAGCGACGTGCATCGCTTCATTTCTTGGTGCGCCTGCCCAAAAACGCCACGGCGGAGCAAAGCGAGGCTGCCAAACGAATCGCTGAGGAGGCGTGGCGCAGCATGCGTGATGAAGAGTCCGCACGTGCTTTGCTAAAGCGCAACAAGACCAAAGAGGACGGGTTTTCGCTCATCGCTGAGCGCGTGCCAGCGGCGGGTCGAGAAGCCGCGTTGGACCCCGCATACCGTGATGCATTGTTTGAAGGTGAGGGTGTCGGGCGTGTTGGCAAAGTCGTGCGCTCGACGTTCGGCTGGCATGCAATCTGGGTCACAGCGGTAGAGCCGGCCATAAGCGTGCCCTTTGCAGAAGTCGAGCCAGACCTGCGCGCGGAGCTTTCCGTTGATCTGCGCAGGGAGGCGTTGGACGCTTTGCTGAAGAAACTTCGAGCCAAGAGCAATGTGGCCGCGGCGGGAGTCGAGCTGCGCGATGTGCTGGGCGAAAGCTTCGACCTTTCCAAGATCGAACACGGGGGTTCTTAAGGCAGCTGTCGGATGGCCCAGGGCAGGCGCGCCATCGCGCTGCCTTCACGAGTCTGCAGTAACAGTGCGACCGCGTCGCCCAAGACCGCGTGCACGGGTAACGATGCGCTGCCATCGCTCAGACGGGCCTTTGCCCCGCTCGATACGGACACGCCGATTTCGGCAAGGATGTAATCGATGAGTCCCTCGGGGCGGCCGGGTAATGCAAAAATCGGGGCGCCTTCGTCGAGCCCAGCTAGCGCTTCGGCTCTGCGAAGTGCGTCATTGAAGCCGCCTTGTTTGTGGACCAAGCCCAGTTCGAGTGCTCGTTGACCCGACCATACACGGCCGCGCCCGAGCGAGTCGACTCGTTCCCTGCTCAACTTGGTTCCGCCCGCGATGATACGGTCTAAGAATAGGTCGTACCACTGGGCGATCTTGTCCTCGAGAAGTAAACGCTCCTCAACCGTGAACGGGCGGTAAAAGGAGTCTGCACCCGCGTGCTTTCCGAATCGTACTTCTTCGATGCCTACACCGATTTTCGAGGCCAACTGAACAAAGTCGACCTTCCCGAAGAAGATGCCGATGGAGCCTGTGACGGTTGCAGGCATCGCATAGATTTCGTCTGCGCCCGCCGCTGCGTAATAACCGCCGCTTGCTGCCACGGCACCCATTGACGCAATGACAGGCTTCTTTTTTCGTGCACGTATCATCGCGCGCCAAATCTGGTCAGAGGCGAGTGCCGAACCTCCAGGAGAATCGATGCGGACGACGATCGCGCGTACTGACGAGTCGTTCGCCAAGCGGTCGAGGCTGTCGACAATCGTGTGCCCACCAGACTGGTGAATCTCAAGCAATGGAATATCGGTGTTGTTGCCATCAACGATGTCTCCGTCAATGATGACCACGCCGATGCGGTCCGGCGTGCTCCACGAGTCGTAGCTCGGAGTTGGCAAATAGTACGTGCGCTCAAACTCGCCTCCGAAAGCACCCCGAAGAGCTTCTCCAAAGTCAAACGCGTCTGCTGCACCCCGAATAAGGTTGCGTTCGGCAAGGTCCTTGGTGGTGAACGGTCCGCGGTCGATCAAACGCGCAATCTGTTCTTTGGACGAACTCCAGTCCTTCGCAAACCCGCTCAGACGTTGGTGGTAGACGTCGCCGTATAGCGCGTGGCGTTGTTCCTTGGCCGGCTGTGTTGAACCCGAGCGCGTGTATTGCTCTGGCGCGCTCTTGTATTTCCCGATACGAACAAAGTCCGCGCGAACACCGAGCGCCTCGAGGGCGTCTCCGTAAAAGAGGGGAAAGCTGGACACACCCATTACGCGTGCACCGCCCGCCGGATCAAAGAACGCGTGGGTGGCGCGTGAGCACGCGAACAACTCCTGTTCACTTGCGTCTTCGAGGTGGCAAACGACCGGGCGACCGCTGCCTCGTAGGTTGGCGATGGCGGCGCGCAACTCCTGTGCGTAGGCGGTGCCGATCGAGGAACCGCGCATGTAGAGCACGACACCCGCGATCTCGGGGTCACGCCGCGCCCGGTCGAGCGTCAGCAGTGCGCCCAAAATCCCTCTCGCGCCAAGTCCAGACATGCGGATCTCAAGGACCCGCTTGGGTCGTGGCAGTCCGGGCTCTCGGTGTTCCTGAAGTTCGGCACCGGCGAACCAACCGTGCGATTGACCCTCTTCGGGTCTCAGATGTGCGCCGCCCAGTACACTTCCGCGTTGCCCGGCCGTTTCGAAAGCGACGCGAAGGCCCGTCGTGACTGAAAAGTCGGGATCGCCGTCGAGCCGATGCGCTTGGCCGCGCACGAATAGTTCTCCGATATGCGGCAGAGCCATGCCCGAGAATACCTGGGCGCCGATGGCACCCTCGGTGTCTAGGGTGGCGCCCGCTTCGAGCGTCCAACGCGAGTCGCCGAAGGGGCGGAGGGCGACGTTGCCGAAAAATGAGCTGGGCCAGGTCGACGCTGCATTCGCTCCTGTGACGTTGAGTGCACCGTTGATGTCCTGAGCACCGAGAGAAAACGCGAGGAGGTTTGCCGGTGTCCAAAGTACCGATGCATCGAGCAATACCGCGCCACCGAAGCGAGGGTCTTCGGATCCGAGGAAGCGCAAGCCAATGCCTGCGCTCAGGCCGGGACGAAGTTCGAGGCCGCCAGCGACGTGCAAGGCACCGATCGACGAGAACCCCGATGGGCGAATGTGCTCGAATGCGATGCCGATCCCGAGTCCGAACGGTAGCGGTGTTGCAAGTCTCAGCGCGTCGCCGTCGACAAAGCCAACATCTTGTTGATGCTCGAACGTCGCGGACCAACCGTACAGGCGAGGGAGCGCGGCCGGCTGAAGTGCCGCGCTGTGAGCCCCTCTGGGCATTGTCAGCATTGTGCTCGTCGGAGTGAGGCGAGGCGCCTGCGCTGCAGTCGTGTCAACGGGCAGCAGGAAGAGGAGCGAGACGAGTGCGATGTGCCGGCGACGGAGGCTCCTTCGGAGTACGAACATTGCCGGGATGATAGCCGAAACTTAGAGTGATTCGACTGACAATTCGTGGACTACTCGGTCTGGGCCTGCTGCAGTTCGGCCTGCTTCGCAGTTGCCTGCTCCGTGGCCTGCCGGGCAGCCTCTTTGACTTCGGTTTGCAACTCTTGGGCTTCTGGCGTGGCCCAGATGCGCTGCGCGTGCTCACTCAGCGTCCGCTTTCCGACCGGCACGAAAAAGACCACGTAGGCGATGACCCCTGCCCCGACGAGCCAGATGGCAAAGTTGATCGCGCGGCTGATCATGAAGACCTTTTGATGCCGTAGCCGCGCATCTTCTTGTGCAAGTTGGTGCGTTCAACCCCCAGCGAGGTCGCGGTTTGCGAAATGTTCCAATCGTGTCGGTCGAGCGCTTTGAGGATATAGGTTTTCTCGGCCAGCTCCCGGTACGCCTTGAGCGAAAGTGCGTCATTACCGAGCTCGACAGCAGGAAGTGCGTCCTCGCTGCCGCCCTTGCTTCGCAGCGAAAGGCGCGTGAGCTCGGGTAGGTCATCGAGCTCAATGCGGTCGCCGCTCAAGATGGCCATGCGTTCGATGACGTTCTTGAGCTCTCGAACGTTGCCAGGCCACGGGCGCTCTTGAAGCGCTTCGAGTACGTCGTCGTCGATCTCTTTTGGGCGTGCGGCGCTCTCTTTACAAAAGTGTTCAAGGAAGGACTCCGCGAGTGCGGGAATGTCGTCTTTTCGCTCGCGCAAGGGAGGCGTAAAAAGAGGAACGACGTTGAGTCGAAAATAGAGGTCTTCTCGAAACTCACCTTCGCGAACCGCTTCTTCAAGGTCCTTGTTCGTTGCGGCCACAACCCGCACATCCACACCGATGGTGCGCTCGCTGCCAACGCGTGTAATCTCTCCATTTTGTAACGCACGAAGTACTTTCGCTTGCGCGCTAAGGCTCATGTCGCCGATTTCGTCGAGAAAGAGTGTTCCGCCATCGGCTAGCTCGAACATGCCCTTTTTGCGATTTGTTGCCCCCGTAAAAGCGCCTCGTTCGTGCCCGAATAGCTCGCTCTCGATCAAATCACTGGGAATGGCAGCACAGTTGACCTTCACGAAGGAAGCCTTGGCGCGTGGGCTAAGTCGGTGGATGGCGCGCGCCACAAGCTCCTTACCCGTGCCCGACTCGCCCACAATGAGAACGCGACCGTTGGTTGGAGCGACCTTCTCAAGTTGAGCGTAAAGCTTGCGCATGGCCTCGCTCTCACCCACCATCTCGTATCGTTCGTGCGTGGTTGCGCGCAGTTCAGCCACTTCTCGCTCCAACTGAGAAGTGCGCAACGCGTTACGGATACCGATAAGAACACGGTCGCGGTCGAGCGGCTTTTCGAAAAAATCGGTCGCACCGAGCTGCACGGCGTTTACGGCTTCGGCTACGGATGCGTGGCCTGAAATCATGATGACGGGCAGACGAGGGTGGTCGCTACGAAGTTCGCGCAGAACTTCGATGCCGTCTTTGCCCGGTAAGCGAACATCCAGAATCATGAGGTCGATTTCGTGCTGGTCGAGTGACTTGAGCGCGGCCTCGCCGCTTTCGACGTCGATGACCTCAAAGCCTTCGCCCTCAAGGACCATTCGCATGGTGCGTCGAATGTTCTTTTCGTCGTCAACTACGAGGATGCGCGCTGCCACAGTTTGTCGAGCCTAGCGCAAATAGCGGCGGGACTAAACTTCCTGCTCGACCACGAGGGCGTGAAGGGCACGGACCGCGAGTTCGCACTGAGGTTCGGGCAACAGTGCGACGGCGCGGCCCTCCTGCTCGCTGGTCTCCTCGATATCAAAGTCCCGGAGCGCCGCCCGCATGCTGAAGCCGGCCGGGCGATGACCCACCACCGTAACGGCCGCCACTGCATGCGACACTTCGCAGTCATCGCCAAGGTCGAGCGGAGGAGATGTTTCGGTCTCGACTCGCCAAAGCACCGCGCGTGAACCACGCGTTTGCAGGTGGAAGATGTCGTCGGGTGGGAGCTGGGCAGCCTCGAGGCGTTCGATGTTGCTTTCGTACCGCGCGAGGTTTTTTCGTCCGACGACAGCCGATGAGCGCGACTTGGAGTCCGTGATTCTCGTTTCGCGCTCGCTGCCAAAGGTCGAGCGCGCTGCGATCGTAATCCCGTGCTCTCTCGCGTATGCGACCGCCTTGGCGTGAAGTACCTTGGCGCCAGCAGTCGACATGTTTTGCATCGTGTCGTAGTCGACCTCGGCCAGGTGTTTGGCGCTCGTGACCACGCGTGGGTCGGCCGAGTATACACCGTCGACGTCACTGTAAATTTCGGCTTGTTTCGCACCAAGAGCCGCCGCTAGCGCGATGGCGGTTGTGTCACTACCTCCACGACCGAAGGTCGTGATCTCACGTTTGTAGCTCATGCCTTGATAGCCGGCCACGATGACGATGCGACTTCGAGCGAGTTCGTCTTCGATACGATGAGGTCGCACTTCGATGATCTTTGCGTCGAAATGACGGTCGTTGGTGATGAGACCGGATTGCGAGCCTGTGAACGAGATAGCCTGCTCACCGCGCTTGTCGATGGCCATGCTGAGCAGTGCCATGCTGATGCGCTCTCCGGTGCTCACCAGCATGTCGAGCTCTCGACGCGGTGGCGTGTGCGTCACTCGATGTGCCATGGTCAGCAGTTCGTCGGTCGTTTTTCCCATGGCGGAGACCACGACGACGACATCGTTGCCCGCGCGCTTGCAAGCGACGACACGTTCGGCGACGGCCTCCAGCTTTTCGATCGTCGCTACCGACGAACCGCCGTACTTTTGAACTATCGTCGCCACTCTGCTTATGCCTCTTCACGGCTACGCGTCACAACCATCGACGTGGATATACCACATCGGCTTGCTTTGGCTGCGCACGTTCATCGGGGCTTATGCCTCTTCACGGCTACGCGTCACAACCATCGACGTGGATATACCACATCGGCTTGCTTTGGCTGCGCACGTTCATCGGGGCTTATGCCTCTTCACGGCTACGCTAGCTTTCGTGACCTTACTGCGCTAGCAAATCTCATGCTGGAGCGTGTCGAGAGTGTGCTGGAGCAGGTGCGAACCGCTTTCGAGGTGCGGGCTCCATTTGCCGAAGACCGCGACCTGGCGACGGACTTGTCCGCGCAGGCTCGTCCTGTCGTGCGTGCGTTCTGCGAAGCGTTCGAACGCGTAGCAGAGGCAGGCTGGGAGGAGGCCGGCGAAGCGTACTCTCTGCTCAACTTGCTGGGGCGCCACCTCGGAGAAAGCGGCATGACGCCGGGCGCAGCGACGATAGGTTGCGATCTGCTCTTCGCCGGGCTGTGCCGCGTGCTGGAGCCCAGTGAATCCGTCGAGCGAGGGCTCACGTTTCGCGGGGTTTTCTTTGAGGGTTATGTCGGTGGGGTCCAAGCTCGATCCGAGCGCGAGCAGCAAGCGGAGCTCGAACAAATGCAGCCCCTGTTTGTGACGGCCTCGGGCACATGCGTGCTCATGTTGAGTGGACCGCTGCGTGCCGAAAGCATCGAGCGTATCGCAGAGGAGTTTGGTCGGGTGCTGTTTCGTCGTGACGCGCAGGCCGCGATCGTGGACCTGCGCGCGCTGTCAGCCGCTCCGCTCACGCGCGATGTCCTCGATGCGGTCCTGGGCATCGACGAGCAGGCGAGGACGTTGGGTTGCCGCTGCACTTTTGCCGGCATCAAACGTGAGCGTGCGCAAGAAGTCCTGGGTTCACGCGCAAGAATCGACATCATCGATTTCACCGACTCTTTGGATGGCTTGCTCGACGATGTTGACATGCGCAAGGGGCGCGCGCCGCGCATGCGAGCCGTGCTGCGACGCCTCGACAAGTGGCTTGGCGAGCGCGAAGCTTAGAGCGAGCTGGGCTGGACTTCGCTCGCGGGCTGCTTTGAACGTTTGGCCTTGCTCGGCCTGCTCTTGTCGATTCGAGCTTGGCAGTCGCGTAGTTCCCGTTGCGCTGTCGACGCGCGCGCGTCCTTCGGGTTCTCGCGCAAGAAGGCCTGGTACGGTTTGATCGCCCTGGCACAGTCTCCACGCTCTCGATAGCTGCGCGCGAGGTAAAAGAGGGTGTCGCTGCGCCGCGCATCGCGACTCGATAGCGCGTCTTCAAAGGCGCGTGCAGCTTCCGCGTACTTGCGCGCTTCGTAGAGGTTGATGCCGCGATTGTATGCTGTGGTCACGACACGGGCTTCATCTTCGGCGTCTTCGGCCGGCGCATACTCCGCTTTGGGCGCAGGCTCGGCTGCGGCCGGTGCGAGTTGGCCAGCGCCCTTCGACATCGTCGAGGAAGAAGACGGTGCGTACCCTCGGCTGTTGCCTTCTGGGCCCATCCGGTAGTCGGACCCGCCTCTGATTCCGGCTAACGGGTCGTCGTTCTTCTTCATCGGCATTAATTTGCGGTCGGAAGCCGTCCTGCGACGCATGCGTCTTCGCGGCGCGCGCTCTTTGGATTCTGCGACCTGCTGTCTCAGATCCGAATCGCGTTCCAGGTTTGCGGCCTCCTTAAAACTCTTCTCGGCTTCGGCTTTTTCTTCGGTCAGCTTGTCCGCGAGTTCTGCTTGCTCGAGTTCGGCGGCCTCGATTGCAGGCGCTTGCATCGGGCTGGGTTCGATGACCATCGAGGTGTCGCCCTGCATGGTCTGTTTGCGAAGGGCCCAGATCGACACTCCAACGATCGCGATCATCGCTGCCGTCGCCGCGAACTGAGGTCCCGTCATCAAGCCACGCAGCCACGCCAAGAATGGGACTTGCTCGTCTTGGTCGCTACGCGCTGAGGTGTGTTCGACCTTGGCTTGGCCGAACTCTGCAATGCGCTCCTCACGCAGCACGTGCGAGCGGGCCGCTTCCATAATGGGGGCGTCAAACGAGGCTGGGGGTTCGTCGAAGCTAAACGCGTTGGCGTAACCCATCGCCTCTTTGAGTTCGTCGAGAGCGGCCAAGCATGTTTGACAGTCATCCGCGTGCGACTGCACCAACGTAGCCTGCTGTGCGGGAAGTTCCCCGTACAGTAGCTCCAGCAGTTGGTCTTCACATTGTTCGCAGTTCACGTTCAATACTCCTAATCACTCACAGCCTGCTGTGCCGGGTCGTCACTGGCTTGATCGCCCAAGTCGGAAAGTTCCTCACGAAGTCGTTCGAGTGCGTATCGCATTCGACTCTTGACGGTGTTTTCGGGAATCCCCACCAGTTTGGCGATCTCGCGGAACTTAAGTTGTTGTGTGTGCCGAAGCAGAAAGATCTCTCGCTGCTCGTCGGGTAAGTTGCTCACGGCCTCGCGAATCCGATCGCGCATTGGGGTCGAGGCGGCTTGGCGGTCAACCGGGATTTGCTCTGCGGCGACTTGCTCGCGCAGCGGCTGAGAGTCGGCGTTTTTCCCTTGATCGAGTGACGCATGGCGTCGAAACACCATCTTTCGCTTGTGGTCGATGCAATGGTTGCGCGCGATCTTGTAGATCCAAGTGGAGAACTTGCTGTTGCCCTCGAAGGTGTCGCTACGCTCGATAACTTTGAGGAAAACGTCCTGAGCGAGCTCCTCCGCAGAGGCGGGCTCACGGGTAAATCGCAGCACAAAGCCGAAAATTGGCCGCCTATAGCGGGCGAGAAGGGTTGCAAAGGCCTCCGCGTCGCCGTTTTGGTAGAGCTTGAGCAGGGACTCGTCGGATACCTCGTCCTCGTCAGCGACGTCGCTAGTAGCTTCTGAGTCGGCGGGTGGGGACGAGAGTGTCATGTTAAGTGTTGGATATCGCAGGAAAACATGGCTTTGCGCCCGTGCGCCTTGCGCTCCGCGAGCCAAGTATGCCTCGATCATCCCCGATTCAAAAGTCCCCGCACATGATCGCGCGAACGAGCGCAGGCTGGGGCTCATGAGGTGGAGGGGTTGCGTCACACTTGTCTAGACGTGGGGCGCGTGTAAATCGGTCTAATCGATCGCTCTCTGGCCGGTTTTGAAGCGGAAAATCCCCCGCAGAACATTGATTGACCGCCCAATTCCCCTCTGTTATGAGAGTCCAGCCCCTTGGATTTAGAAAGGCCTAACATGCGAGCGCTATCGACGATCACTCTATGGTTCGCCCTGAGCACCCTTTGCTGGGGATTGCCCCAGCGGGCAGCGGCTCAAGACGAAGACCCGCAGACGACGGACGAGGGTACGGACACGACAGAAGGTGAGGGCAGCGAGACCGAGGCGGCCGACGGGGAAGGCGAAGAGGGCGCAGCGACCACCGCAGAAGGTGCGGTTTCCGGAGACGAGGACATGGACGCGGGCACGTATGCCGTGCGACTTCGTGACCTTGAGCAGCGTATCAACGAACTCAAAGAACAGATTTTCCGCTCCAAGGCTCGCCTCTCACTTCTTGCGGAAACCGTTTTGGCTGGCGTCGTGGCGGGCTCGCAATCGATCATTAAGCACGAGAACAAGATGTCGAGTTCGTTCCGCTTGGTGCGTGCAGTATACGCGCTCGACGGTGCGCCGATTTACAACAAGGCTGACGAGGAGGGCGACCTCGGCGACCGCGAAGAGTTCGACGTCTACAACGGAAGTATCGTTCCTGGCGAGCACACGCTGACGGTCAATCTTGAGTACCGCGGCGACGGCCAGGGCGTGTTCACCTACCTCAAGGGCTACCGCTTCAAGGTGCGTTCAAGCCACACATTCACGGCGCCCGAAGGCAAGGCCGTCTCGATTCGCGTTGTTGGCTTTGAACGCGGCGGACCGACTGCGCCACTTGAAGAGCGACCCGCCGTGCGCTTCCTTGAGCGCGTTTCGAACACGGGAGAATAGCGGGTGTACTCGTTCTCGCACCGCCGCCTTTGCAGGCGGCTGCAGGCCAGCGCCGCGCTCGTGCTTTTCTCGCTGTGTGCGGTGACGAGCGTGAGTGCGCAAAATATCGAGCGCGAACTTGCTGACATCGAGAGTCGCGCGAACCAACTTCAGGCGGAGCCGCTTCGTAAGGAGCAGCTGCGTTCAGCAACGCATGTCGAGGAGCGCCTCGCGGATGGCGAGTTATTCTTTCAGCTCAAAGACTACACGCGCGCAGCGATCATCTTCAGCGATATCGTCAACAACTACCCAAACCACACGGCGTACCCGAATGCTGTCTACATGCTCGCGGAGTCGTTGTACAAGGCCCGTGACTTCTTTGGTTCTCGTCGACATTTCCGCCAAGTCCTCGAAGGAAGCTCGAACAATGCTGGCTTTCGCTCTTACGTGAAGCCCTCGATTGGACGACTCGTCGACATTGCGATCCAGACGCAAGATTTTCGAGACATCGAGACCTACTTCGTTCGGCTGAACCAACTTCCGCCCTCAGACATCACGGTTGCCGCGAACTATCAGCGCGCCAAGTACCTTTTCAATCGTGCGGTCCCGGTCGCCGAAATCATCCAAGAGGATCCGGGCGCAAACCCACAGATGCGGCGCGAGGAAACGAGCCTTGAGAAGAAACGCGCGTCGTTCAATCTCGCGCAGCTCGATGAAGCGCGACGCCTGTTCGCCGCGGTTCCGAAGGCAAGCCCGTATTGGGGGCGCGCGATGTACTTCGTGGGCACGATTTATTCGCTGACGGGCAAGTACCCCGAAGCCATCGAAGTGTTCTCGCAAGTCATCAAGGCGCCGGCAGCGGACGCCACGGCCATCGAGGTGTCGGAACTCGCACAGCTCGCTTTGGGACGCCTCTATTACGAGACCGACCAAATCGACAAAGCGATCGTTGCCTATCAGTCCGTGCCGCGTACTTCGAAGCATTTCGAACGGGCGCTTTTCGAAATCGCGTGGGCGCACATTCGCATTGGTGACGCGATCCGCGCGGAGCGAGCTCTTGAGGTTCTGCAGGTCGTGAATCCCGACAGCGTCTTCATCGCCGATGGCCAACTCTTGCGTGGAAATCTTCTGCTTCGAAGTGGGCGACACGATCCAGCCGAAGACCTGTTTCGCGATATACGCAACCGTTTCGGTCCTGTACTTCGTCAGCTCGACGACACACTCAGCGCTGTCGAGGACCCCGTTGCATATTTCAAAGGAATCGTGCGTCAGAACATCGATACGTTTGATGCAGACACCTTCTTGCCAGCGACCGCGCGACGGCATAGCCGTCTTGGAGGCGGTGACATGGCCCGCGGAATCGGCGCGGTGTCTGACTTGGCGGAGTCTCGCAAGCTCGTCCGTGAGACCGAGGATATTGCTGGAAAGCTCGACGTGATTCTCAACTCACCCAACCGCGTTCACGCGCACGCCGATCTTAGGCGTCAGGTGCAAATGAGTACGGCTCTGCGAAACCGTCTTGCGCTACTGCGCGGGCAAGCTCTCGACAAGCAGCGCGCGGTTGGTTTGGCTGTCGAGGTCCGTTCGCGTCGTCAGCGTCTGGAGCCAGAGCTTCGCCGCCTGCCACGTCAGCTCGACGACTTCAAAAAGCGCGATCGGACATCACTCGAGCGCCAGAAGCTCCTTGAACGTCAAATCAACAACCTGGAAATCGAAGTCCAGGGAATGCAAGCGCGCGTTGTTGCTGCCAAGCAGTTTCTCAACGAAGCGGAGAGGCGGGGGCAAGAGGTCGGTGCTTCTAAATCGACGCTCGAAGAGATCGCCAATCATGAACGCGCCATTGACGGCTACAAAGAGCAACTCGAACTTGCGAACCGACAGCTCGAGTTCACGCGTTTGGAGGTCGGGATCGGCGACGAGTCTTATCGGCGCGACCGTGAGCTTGTACGCGAGTATGTGGCACTGACCGAAGAGGAGCAGTCGGCACTCGGCCAGACCGGCGGCGGCAGTAGTGCATTGGCCTCGTCGTTTGCGCGCATCGCGCGCATCGAGGGTGAACTCGATGCCCGTGAGTCTCAGGTCTTCGCCGTCGTCGACGAGCGGTCCGGGGGGATGCGACAAGTGCTCGACGAAGAGAAGGGCAACCTGGTGCGCTATCGAGAAGAGCTCACGGAGCTCGAAGCTGAGGCCGAAGAGGTGGTGGGGCGAATCGCGTACCACAACTTTAGGCAGGTTCGGCGACGCTTCTACAACCTCGTGCTTCGCGCGGACGTGGGTCGTATCGACGTCGCTTGGGCGCGTCGTGAAGAGCACCGCATGCGTGTCGACGCTCTGACTCGTGAGCGCTCCGAGGAACTGCAAGCGATTGATGATGAGTTCCAAGAGGTGATGGATATGGGCGGAAGCTCAGGCTCGGAGGCGTCACCATGAAAATGAGCAAGACGCTGCTCTCGGTCTCGCTTGCACTTGGTGCTGTGTTACTTCCTTCGGCTGCGTTCGCGCAGGATGGTGGAGTCTCCGGCGGCGGTGACGCGGGCATCATGAATGTTCCGGACGCAAGCCCCGCCGAGTTTAATAGCTCGCCCAACTCCGGCACCGGAGGAGGCGTCGATGCGGGTGGGGCAGCTCCTTGGGAAGGTGCGCAGGCAACGCAGCCGCCCCCGCCATCCTTTCTTGACACCACTGACAACCGCATCGTCGACGATCGCCCCCCTCCCACAAAAGAGCAGGTCAAAGCGCTCTTGGAGATGGAAGCAGAGGTCGATGCGTTTGTTCGCTCAGGCAGCTCTTACCGGGACACCGTGACCGCAATTTTGCGTCGCGAATACTTGCAGCAGCGTCGCTCACGGGACCAGTACTACTCGCGCCAGATCGTGCAGGAGGAAGAGGCGCTCACTGAGGCGCGCGAGAACGCGATTCGGCTATTCGAGCGCTTCATCCGTAACTACCCGAACGACCCCGTCTATACCCCCGATGCGATGTTTCGGCTGGGCGAGCTGTACTTCGAACGCAGCTACGAACAGTTCCATGCGGCGCAAGCCACTGATGGCTCGGTCGACAACAACCTCCTCAACAGCCCGGACTTTTCTGCAACCGTGCAGCTGTACCGCGATCTGATTCGCAAGTTCCCCGACTACCGTCGCATCGACGGTGTGTACTACCTCATCGGCTACTGCTTAAGCGATATGGGGCGCTTCGAGGAAGCGAAGGCGGCATTTCTCAACCTCGTATGCGCCAACAAGTTCACCTACGACCCCGACATGATCGAGAAGGCTGCCGCGGAGGCTCTGGCAGCCGAGGGACAGGAGGGTGTCGAAGATGAGGGCACCGAAGATCAAGACGATCCTGGTTCTCTCGACCAAGAACTCAATCTCGCCGAGAAGTTTCCGTCTCTTACGCTGGACGAAAGCGACTACAACGTTGGCGGCGTATTCGTGGATCCATACCGCGAGTGTAAACCCATCAAAGAAGACGCGCGTTTCATCAGCGAGACCTGGTTCCGCCTAGGCGAAGGTCACTTCGACGACTACGGTACGCCGTTTTCCATTGAGCTTTCGATCGCGGCCTACAGTCGCATCCTCGCCGATCCGGAAGACCGAAACTACAGCCTTGCGCTGTACAAGGTTGCATGGGCACATTACCGCGCGAGTAACTATCCGGATGCCATTCGCTTCTTTTCGAAGCTCGTTCAGTTCTCTGACGACAAGAAACGCGAAACAGGAGCTGCCGGCTCGCAACTGCGCCCCGAGGCCATTCAGTACCTTGCGTTTTCCTTTGCGTATGACGATTGGGACGAGAACCACGTGCCTGATGCGTTCGAGGGTGGCAAAACGGGAATCGAGCGTGTTCAGGACGCGAGTCTCATGCCACAAGATCGAGAGTGGACACCGGAGGTCTACTACGATCTCGGGGACGTCTACTTCCAGGAGGCGAAGTACCCGGATGCGATCGCGGTGTGGAAGCTGGCTATCGAAAAATGGCCGCACCACAAGCAGGTGCCAGACCTGACCAACCGCATCGCCAATGCTTACGCTCGACACAACGAAATGGAAGAAGCCGTGGGTTGGCGCGCGAAGCTCGGCGACTATGTGCAAGGCACCGACTGGTGGAACAAGAACGTTGATAACCCTAAAGAGCAACGCAACGCCGAAAAGCTGGCTGAGAACTCTTTGATCCAATCCGCGCTACACTTCCACCAAGAGGCGCAGGTTCTTCGCCGTCGCTGCGTAGAAGAGAAGAACGTGAGCCTGTGCGATCAGGCCGAGGAAAGCTACGCGGTGGCGGCCAAGGCCTATCGCGGATATCTTGAGCGCTATCCCAACACGCCGCAGGCGTACGAACTTCGCTACAACTTGGCTGATGCTTTGTACTGGTCTGGGAAGTACGAAGAGGCCGCGGTCGAGTACGCGCTCGTTCGCGACTCCAACCTCGACGACACGCACTTTGCAGAGTCTGCGCGTCGTATCGTCGAATCCATTCAGCGACTCCTAGATCCGGAGATCAAGGCCGGGCGGATCGTGATTCCAGATGAGCCTCCCGAGCCACAAGGTACGCCGCCGCAAGTGCAGGCGACTCAGATGCCGGAGCTCGTTCAGCGTCTCGCTCAAGCGCGGGAGATTTACCTCGCGCGCGTGTCAGAGAAACGGGACACAGAGAACGTGCGAGAAGCGTACGACTTCAACAATGCGCTTCTTCTCTATCTCTACGGTTACTGGCCGCAGGCGAAAGAGCGGTTCAACCGCATTTTCGAGGAGCGTTGCGCGGGACCCAATGCGGATGAGACCGGACGCGTGGCTTGGACCAACCTCCGTAACATGGCGGTCAAACTCCAAGACGACAACGAAGTTGAGCGCCTCGGTAAAGCCATCAAGGAAAAAAAGTGTACATTCCAAAGCGGTGAGAAGTACGAAGAAGTCGACTGCTCAAAGCCTGAGAACAAGAACGAGCCTTCTTGTATTGTCGCGGGCGACCTAAACGCGCTGCAGTATCGGCGTGCGCTCAAGGTCTACAAAGATGCGGAGTCGTCCACCGGTTCACGCCAAGTGCAGCTCTATGAGCAAGCTGCAACAATGCTGGTCAAGGCTGTCAATCAGAACCCAGGAGACCCGCAGGCGCCCATTGCCCTGGAGTACGCCGCGACGGCGCTTGAGCGAACTAGCCGCTTTGAATCGGCAGGTCGTCTGTATGAGCGCATTATTGATGAGGTCGGTCCTCGTAAGGCGAGTTCGCCAGAAGATCAGGCCAAGCTCGACGCTATTCTCGCGAATGCCTATTTCCGTTTGGCATACAACGCCAACCGCTTCTTCGACTTTGAAAAGGCGGTCAGCAACTACCAAGTGCTCGCTGACAGTAAGCGTTTCGCTGCGAGCGACGACCCAGGCATCGTTGAAAAACGCGAAGACGGTCTGATTAACGCAGCCTTGATTCTCGAGAACCTTCAACAGTACCGGCGTGCCGCCCAATACTATACGCGGGCGGCCTCGACCATTCGCGACCCGGAAACGAAGCGCACTGCGAAGTTCCGCATCGCGGAGATGTCCTACAAGCAGCGGCAGTACCCATCGGCCATTCGCGGCATGCGGCAGTTCATCAACGCCTACAAGGGTGACCCTGGGGCGGGCGAGTTGGTCGTTTTGGCGTACTGGCGTATCGCACAGTCGTTTGAGGCGCAGCGCGCAGAGCGGGAGTACCTCAGGGCGCTCCAAGACGTGGTTGATGCGTTCAAGTCGTCGGGACAAGAGCCCGGGTCGCTCGCCGCGGAGTATGCGGCGCATTCGCACTTCATACTCGCGGACCAGGACAACGACAAGATCGAAAGCTACAAGGTAAACCCTGGTAAGCCAAAGACCATTCAAGACTACGTCAAGAAGCTCAAATCAGAGATCGACCGTGGTGCCAACATGGTGAGCACCATGAAGGAAGACTATGAGCCGATTCTTGGCTATCGACGCCCGACTTGGGCCGTGGCTGCCTTGGTGCGCCAGGGTCGCCTTTACGAGGTTTTGGCCAAGGAAGTTCTCACCGCGAAGTTCGTCACGCCGACCGACATCCAGCGTCAGCTTCGAGGTGCGAGTTTTGAAGTGCAAGATGACCTGCGTCTTCAAATCGAGACCGCAGTTCAGCAGGTGCTTGATCAGTACATTCGACCCATCGAGTGTTACGCCGTTGCTCGCTATGCCTACGCTGTGCGTGCGTCGCAGACGGGCAGCTTGGACAACGAGTACACGCGAATCGCCATCGACCGCATGCAGGCATACGGCGACGAACGTATCGCCGAGTGCATCGCAGAGGTGCAAAAGAGCGACTCCAATTTGACGGCATATCAACCCGGTGAGTTTACGCGCGCGCCCCGTGGTCAGCTGGCGACGACGCCAGAAGGTATCGCGCCGCCGCCACTTGCTCCGATGAAGTAGGTTTCGATGATGAAGTTTTTTGCAAAACCAGTCGCCCTTTTCCTTCCACTGCTGCTCGTGGTCGTCGCGTGTGGTGGTGATGAAGAAGAGAAGAAGAGTGGAACGGGGACCGAAGAGCAACAGACGTCCGGTGGCGAAACTGGCGGCGGCTCGGCGATCGGTGTCGGCGAAGACGGAAGCGACACCGGATGGGACGGCGACCCCGAGGGAAACGCTGGACTGGCCCAAGGTGCCTCTGAAGACAGCCCTTGGGGCACACCCGAGTCGAATGCCGGCAAGCCGCTTCCCGATCGAAAGCCCATGAACTCCTCGGCTCAGGATGCCTACGAGGATGCTGTCGAGTCGGCAACCGCTGGCAACATGGAGGGGGCTCGCGTTGCTTTCGAGCAGGCACTGGCATCCGACCCTGGGGCGTACAAAGCGGCTTATAACTTGGGCGTGATTGCCGATCGCTCGGGTAACGAAGCGCGTGCGCTGGAATACTACAGGAGGTCGCTCAAGATTCAGCCTGACTACGAACGGGCGGCGGCAGGCATCGTTGCGATCTACGTCCGTCGCGGAGACGCATCCGGCGCAGTCGCGTTTGCGGCGCCACTCGCGCGTGACTGGGAGCGAAACTTGTACCTTCAAGCGGTACACGGCGAGGCATTGGTACACGCCAATCAGTACGACGCGGCCGTCGATGCGGCACGAAAAGCCCTTCGGCGCGATGAAAAGTTCGTGCCCGCGATGGTGGTAATCGTAAAGGCCAGTCTCGGCCAAGGGCGCAAGGAGCTGGCCGCAAACGTGCTCGACCAAGCGATGGCCATCCAAGGGGGTAACGCCGAGCTTCAATACCTCAAGGGTATGATGTTGCTTGAAGAAGATGGTCGGCTGCGCGAGGCCATCGACCGACTCAAAGATGCTGTGCGACTGCGTCCCGACTACGCGGAGGCTCGAACGGCGCTGGGCATCCAGCTCATGCAGGGCGGCAACTATCAGGAAGCGCTCACGCATCTTCTGGCAGCTTCGAAGCTGACCCCTTCGCGGTGGGAGGTGCATCTCAACCTCGCCGACGCCTTCCGAGCCAACAAGATGTGGAAGGAGGCGAAGGACGCCTTTCAGAAGGCGCTCGATCGCAAGTCGCCCCTTCCGGAGGCGCACTTCAACATGGGCCTGATGTATATGACGGCGCTTGGCGAGTACCCCGGGATGGACACGCTTCAGGCGCTCGACGCGGCAATAGCGGAGTTCAAACAATATCGCAGTGAGATGGGACCGCGCTTGCCCAAAGACGACCTCTCCGCTGGTTATCTCGAGGACCTGCAGCGACAGAGAGACCGCGAACAGAAGCGTATCGAGCGCGAAAAGAAGCGGGCCGAACGCGAGGCTGCGCGCTCGGCGCGGGAAGCTGCGGGTGGCGGTGACGCTGCGGGTGGCGGTGAGGGAGGAGAGTAGTGATGCGGACCATCGTATTGATTTTGCTCAGTGTGTTGTGCTTGACCGCTTTGGGTGGCGAAGCGAGCGCTCAGCGTCGCGGAAAGCCGAAGGTGATTCAGCTGGAGGAGATCACGATCGAGGGCACAGTGCAGAAGCCGAACGCTTTCTACATTCTCAACCGCTCGAACCTCGGTTATGAGGTGCTCGACCTGCGAACTTCGTTCATCCGTGAAATCGTCCGTCCGGTCACAGAAAAACCCTTCTAGCGAGAGTTGGAACACTGGCTGACGCTTCGCCACGCTTTTCACGCCCTGTTCGCCGTCATGCTCGCCGGGCTCGTGCTACGAAAGGCGTGGCTGTTGTTCATTTGCTGGCCGATCGATACGGGGCGCCTCCGCCGCGCGGTCAGACGGGGGCGCGTCTCGGCTGAGTCGGCGCTCGAAGTACTTTGGGGTGTGCAATTCGGCGACGGCTTGCGGGTCGCGGTTGAGGATGCGCGTGAGGTGGACGCGTCGGGCGTGGAGGCGATTTGGGGGCTGACGAAGCTGGTCGTCACCGTCGCTTTCGTGCTGGGCAGCTATGAGCTCATTTGGGTGGTTGCCGGTGATCACGGCTTGTTTGCACTTCGAGCGGGCTACGTGGAGAAGCTCGCCGCAGGTCGCCTCAGCATCCACGTCGCACTTGGACTCGGCGGGTTTTTCGTCGGCAAGATGGCGCATCGCAGGTTTCGTGCGTTGGTCGCCAAGCGGCGCAAGATCCTGGATGCCTGGGTTCCCGATCCGCGGAGTCGTCGACGCGCCCGAAGCTGAACCCCACCTCTAGCGTCGACTGCAACAAAAAGGGTTGTTTTTTCGCTCTCCAGACGGGAGAGGGAACTTCTCATTGGCGATGGACCCAATTGATCGTGTCCTTGAGGGCACAAAAGAGTGTAAACGTTCGCTTTTCGAGAGCGCTTTTGATAACTTCACCCAACCGCGAGAACGAGTAGATAGCATGGCCGAACAAAACCAGAATAAGCCAGGACAAGCACCAGCACCGGGAGGCGCGCGGCCCGGCGCAATGACGATGGCGATGCGGGCGGTCCAGATCACCCCCAACGCAGGTCCAAAAGTTCTCAAGATCATGATCATTCGCGGCGGAAAAATCGTCGAAGAGCGAACGATCGAGCAGCGCGAAACCGTGTCCGTCGGCACATCGGAGAAGAACCACTTCATCTTGAAGGCCGAGGGGCTTCCTGCGCGTTTCGATATCTTCCAGTTGGTCGGAAGCGACTACATCCTCAACTTCACCGAGGCCATGAACGGCAAAGTCGGGCTTCCCGGCGGTGTTCAGCAGCTCGACCAGTTGCGGCGCTCAGGTGGCGCTCGCAATGCCGGGTCGTACTGGCAGGTCAAGCTTAACGACAGTTCTCGCGGCAACATCAAGATCGGTGATGCCAAGATTCTGTTCCAGTTCGTCACACCGCGTCCGCCTCAGCCACGTCCGCAACTCCCCGCGGCTGCGCGCGGCGGCTTCGTCAAGGGCATCGACTGGGTCTTTACGGCGATCGTGGTCTTCCTTTACATCTTGTTCTTTGGCCTGATCGTGTGGCTCGAAAGTGCAGACTGGCCCATGACCGAAGGTATCGCCGAAGTTTCTGCCGACTATGCGCAGTACGTCGTGCCGGCACCTGAAGAGCCTGTGGTTGAAGAGACAACCGACGAGGGGGAAGAGGCCGTCGAGGAAGAGGCTGTAGCCGAAGCGCCGAAAAAGTCAGCCGACTCAGCGGAGTCGAGCGGTCCCAGCGAAAACGACGTCGCGTCCAGCGCTGAGGCGCGTGCACGCATCGCCGAGGAGGCCGCGCAGCAAGTCGAGACCGCGCTGATCGGCGCGCTCGGTGAAGGCGGCGCGCTCGCGGACGTGCTCGCCGGTGGAATGGACACCTCGGGTGCTGCCGATGTGCTGGCGACCGCTTCGGGCGTCGGTGTCGCCACTGGGAAAAGTGGTTCGCTTCGCACACGCACCGGCGGCGGTGGCTCCGGTCAAGGTGGCGGCCTTGGCGGCCTAAAAGCTGCGGGTGGGTCAGGTGCAACGACGGCGCGTGGTACCGGAGATGTTAAGGAGCGCGTCATCCGGGGAAACGTGAGTTTCTCGGGTGGAGCAGACGTCGGCGGTAGCGGTGACTTCGATCAAAGTCAGGTCACGCGAAAGATCAAGGGCGCGAAGAGCGCACTCAAGCGCTGCTACGAAAACTCGCTCAAGTCGAACCCGACACTGTCTGGTAAGGTCGTTGTTGAGTTCACCATCGAGCCGCGCGGCAACGTGGGCAAGTCACGCGCGGTGGAGAACAGCACTGGGGACAGCGGTTTCGCATCGTGTATTACGAGTGTCGTCAAGCGGCTCCGTTGGAGCCCAGGGCCGGATGGCGGCGCGGTCACGTACGAATATCCGTTCGTGTTCCAGCCCCAGAACTAGATCCGTTCCAAACGCGATACACCTCCTGACCTCGCGACCCGTCGCGAGCTGACGGATGAG
Organism: uncultured Polyangiales bacterium; assembly: GCA_964487255.1. Classification (GTDB taxonomy): domain Bacteria; phylum Myxococcota_A; class Polyangia; order Polyangiales; family CAZAQV01; genus CAZAQV01. Next base: position 117,717 of record CAZAQV010000014.1, read on the forward strand.
GCGCGCAATCCCCGCGCTGAGGACGCAGACGATCGTGGCCAATTCCGCCACGCCGAGCAAACCGGCCACAGCGACCCCGCAACCGTGACGAATCGCCCCAGTTCGCTGCCTATCTGATCATGAAAAAGGGCATGATTTCACAAGCAAAAAAAAGGCTGCGAAAAGCCTCGCAGGTCCGTTGACAGGTCGGGTCGGCCTCATATACTCGTCCTTCGACTCGAGAAAGCTTGTTATGTCTTCCATCCCTTCAAAACTCTTCGCAATACTCCTGTTTTCGGTGCCCGTTTTGGGTGTGATGGTCTTCGCCCAGGCGCAAGACGAAGAGGGGACGGAAGAGACGTCTGCAGAAGGGGAGGTGGACGTTCAAAAACAGGCGAACCTCACACCAGAAGAGCAGCTGGCGGAGGCTGAGAAGATGCTGGCCCGCGGAGCGCGCACCACCGACCGCATCCGCAGCCTCCTCAACGAAGCGCGCACCCAAAACGATATCATTCGAATCACGTGCCTGAACGACAAGTACACGCAGGCCAACGCGCATTCGCGCAACCTTACCCAACGTCATGAGCAGCTTCGCGACTCGGTTGGTGCAGGTAACGACAGCGAGCGTAATCATCACTTCACGGTCATGAGCGTTCTAGATCAAAACATTATTCTTCTCGGCCAAGAGGCAGCGCAATGTGTCGGCGAAGATATGTTTGAAACAGGTGGTGGGGCGACAAAAGTCATCACGACGATCGATCCCGGTTCTCCTGTGGTCGACCCAACTTTCGTCATCGAACTTCCCGATGATATTGTTCCACTTATCCCCCCCCCAACCAGTACGACGATGTAACAATTTCGAACTGGCCAAGCGTTAACAAAAACGCTATGACCACCGCTCGGGGCGACCGGGCCCGTCACGGCACGCAATGAGATTATTCGCAAAGACTTACTTAGTAGTACTTGCCGCATTGATATGCTGGATGGCTTCGGCACCTGTTCAAGCTCAAGGTTGGCTTGAGGATCGTGACCGCGCCGAGGGTCCGGGTTTTCGTGCGGGTGACTTGGAAATCCACCCAGGTATCGGTGCCGAAATTGGCTATGACTCGAACGTCTTTTTGAGTTCCGACGACGTGATCGATCCAGCGCAGGGATCAGCCATCTTGCGCGTTACCCCACATCTGTTTTTGTCCACGCTCTCTGACGAGCGGCTCGATGGATCTCCTTCTGGCATCATTGATTTCCGCACGGGTCTTTCGGCGAGTCTTTATCATTACTTCGCGACCAGTCAGGGGACAAACCTCTCGGGAAACGCGGACCTTCAGTTGGGGATCAACCGTGGACGTCCCATCGCGCTTATTCTCTTTGGAGACTATCAACGCACGATTCGCCCCTTCACTGAAGATGGCGCCATCGACGACGACTACAGTCGAGATCAAATCAACGGTGGCGGCCGCGTCGAGATGCAAACCAAGGGTGGCGTGCTCAAGGGGCATCTGGGCTACACGCTGCGGCTCGACTTTTTTGAGGGGCTAAGCTTCCAGTTCGCCAACAACATCCGCCACCAAGTTGAGGGAGGAATCGCCTACAGCTTCTTGCCCTCCACGGCCTTGCTCTACGACGCCAACGTCACGATTCATAACTACACCAGTGACCGTAGCTCGCCTACCGAGCTCTCGAGTAACGTGCGTATGCGTTCGCGCATCGGCCTCAACGGCGCGATCACCGAATCGTTCTCGTTTCTGGCCATGGTTGGCTACAGCGCGGGCTTCTTTGAGTTCGGCGACGACTTCGACACCATCGTGGCTCAGCTCCAAGCCACCTTCCGCTTGACCCACGCTTTAAGTCTCAAGCTTGGCTACGACCGTGATGCTTTCCGGTCTTTTGTTGGCGGCTTTTACTATCGAGACCGGCTATCGGCCGGGCTTGCAACAAACATTGGCGGTGTCTTGCTGGTCGGGCTCAACTTGCAGGCCGCGCATTACGACTTTGGCCAGACCTTTACGGACGGCCTGGGCGACACCGTCGGCAACTCGTTCGAGCGTACGGACTGGCGTGTGGGCGCCAATCTCTTCGCTGAGTACCGCTTTACGAACTACCTGGGCGTGAACACTCGCCTTGAGTACACAGGTCGTTTCACCGATTACGAGTATAAAACATCGACGCCTGTACTCGACCCGGCAGCGTACAATCGCTTTACGGCCTGGCTCGGTTTGCGCGTCTTTTACTAACTTTCGTCGTTTTTTTGCGTCACCGGGCCTGGGCCAGGAACAATTGCTCCATTCCCACTCAGGAGCATTCATGCGACGCATTGCGCTAGTTGTTTTCAGTCTACTATTCGTTTCGGTTTCACCCGTTTTTGCAGACAATACGGTCGAGAAAGTCTATTTAACGCCCGTCGAGGGGGGGGTGGCCGTTCGTGTGAAGGGCGAGTTTGGGACCCCTGTTTATCGCGCCCATTCGCGTGATGGTGGCAACGTGGTCGTGCTTGAAGTGGCTGGAGCGCATCTGCCGCAAGACGGTCTCAGTACAAAGGGGAATGTTTCGCTCGTGCGCAGCGTGTCGGGGAGTGTGACTGCCAAAGGCGTTCGTATCGAAATCGCGATGAAAGAATCTCAGCCATTTCGGGCACGTGGGAATCAAAATGAGATCGTGGTGTACCTTGGTGATGTAAAGCCGGACGCGGTGATTCGAAAGGAGGGGCCTGCGACGGTCCGCTCGATTCACATGGAGGTTCGCGATGGCCGTGAGAGATTGGTGATTGAAGCGTCGAAGCCTGTTGCTTACCGCATCGCTGAGCACGGCGACTCGAAGCGTCTTGAGCTGCGTAAGGCGGTCTTGGGATCGGCGGTAGCTGAGCAAGTGGGGCGTATTCAAGGGAAGGTACTGCAGCGCGTGCTCGTGCGCGAAGAGGGTGGTCGCGTTGTTGTCGAAGCGGATCGCAACGGTGAAGGGGCGGTCACTGCGATTCGTGAGGGTAGTCGTATCGTTTGGCTGTTCGCGCCAGATAGGTCGGTGGGGCGCAAGTCGAAGACTGTGGCGCGTGAGGATCTTGGGCTCGAGGTTTCTGAGGGCACCGACGTTGCCGGCTTTTTGACCACGTTGCCCAAGCAGACCTCGGGGGCTCGGCGATACTCGGGGCGTCGCATCGATCTTGATTTCAAAAATGCGGACATTCACGACATCCTGCGCTTGTTGGCAGATGTTGGAGGAGTCAACGTCGTCACGGCGGATAACGTCTCGGGAAGCGTCACGATCAAGATGCGCAATGTGCCGTGGGATCAGGCTCTCGATGTCGTGCTCAAGGCGAAGGACTACGGCATGGAGCGACGCGGAAACCTGATTCGAGTTGCCCCGAATGCTCAGCTCGCAAAAGAGCGCGAGGAAGCGATTGCGCGTGCCAAGCAGCGTGAGGAGCTTGCGCCTCTCGAGACTCGGCTGGTGCCGGTGAGCTATGCGGAGGCGGATCAGCTCTCGGCACGCGTGAAAGAGCTGCTTTCGGCTCGCGGAAGTGTCTCGGTCGATCAGCGTACGAATATGCTGATCGTGCGCGATATCGTCGATAACCTCGGAGATGTTGAGGCGCTCGTGCGCTCGCTCGATACGCAGACGCCGCAGGTTCTCGTTGAGGCTCGTGTTGTCGAAGCATCGAGCAACTACGTACGTGACGTCGGTATTCAATGGGGTGGCGGGATCTCGATGGGCACGGCCACTGGAAACCCAACAGGTCTCGCGTTTCCGAACAGCGTTGGTGTAGCCGGTGGTGCGGACGATGGTCAGGGCTCGACGGCGGGGCTCTCACCCTTCACCAACACGATTCCCAATCCTCTGTATGCGGTCAACTTGCCCGCTGCGGTCGGGGCAGGAAGCGGTGGCGCGCTCGGTCTAAGTCTGGGCAGCATTGGCGGAAACGTGAACCTCAATGTCCGTCTATCGGCGGCAGAGTCTAACGGTGTGGTGCGCATTATTTCTTCGCCGCGCATTCTCACGCTCGACAACAACCGGGCGACCATCTCACAGGGCACCTCGATTCCCTTCTCGCAGGTTTCGGCGCAGGGTGTGCAAACCGCATTTCAAGAGGCGAAGTTGGAGCTTAGCGTGCAGCCGCACGTGACGAGCGATGGGTCGATTGCCATGGATGTGAGCGTCAATCGCGACGAACCGGACTTCTCGCGAGTCGGAGCGCGTGGTGAACCTACAATTCTCAAACGCAACGCGCAGACGAAGCTTCTTGTTGCAGACGGTCATACCGCTGTTATCGGTGGTATCTATACGCGTAATACTTCGCGCAACGTGAGTCAGGTGCCATTTTTCGGCGACATTCCAATCTTGGGTCTGTTGTTCCAGAAGCGTCAAGTTCAGGACCAGCGTAGCGAGATGTTAATCTTCCTCACGCCACGTATCGTGAACCGTGCTGCTTCGATCGGCGGATAGGGGGCGCGCGCAATGCGTTAGGCTGCCACAGCCAGATGAGAGTTGGCTAGGCGCTCAGCAGCGACCCAGCAAAGCGCCATGATGGTGTGTTGTGGGTTTACGCCCAGGTTTGTCGGGAGTGCACTCCCATCCATGACATAAAGGCCTTCACACTCGTGGTGCTGAAGGTTTGGGTCGACGACGGAGTTTCTGGGGTCGCTGCCCGCGGCACAAGTGCCGAACAGGTGCGAGGCAAGGAGGTGAAGGTCGGTCCCTTTTATCGGGTGTTGGGCAAGCGTATCGACCTCCGACTCTTTGCGAAGGGTTGCTGGCGCGGTGGCAATGCCTGGGTGAACTTCGGTCGCACCGGTCCGAAGCATCATCGTCGCGAGTAAGCAAAGGGCCTCGCGCATCTTGAGAAGGTCATTCTGTGTTGGCTGGTACGTGATCTGCGGTCTACTGCCGAAGCCAAGTCGTACTCGTCCGCGCGCCTCCATGCGAACTTGCACGACCCACTGCGCGTAGTGGTCGAGGGCCGTGATGCGCTCTTTCCATGCCTTACCCGCGCCGGCGATGCGTGCCGCGAGGAGTTCGGGCGGAAGTGACAGGGATTCGAGCTTGTAGCCGCGTTTGCGCATGGGAACCTCGTAGCCCTGCGTGGCACCGAAAGACATGCCGATCGGCCGTTCAAAGTGTCCGATCATGGCGGAGCCCGGATGAGACTGGAAGCCGTGCCCAACAGCTCCACGAAAGCCGCGTCGCAGCAGCAATGCTGGCGAGTGGACCGCACCGGCTGCCAAGATGACCGCACGCCGCGCGCGTACGTGAAAACTTCGATACGGAGCGTGTTCGGCGAAGCCTTCGACGCCGGTGGCGCGGCCGCGCTCAATCTGGATCCATGTTACGCGATGCTCGCTAAGGACCCGCGCACCGAGCGCCTCGGAGCGCGGGATGAGCGAAACGTCCATGCTCATACGTGCGCGATTTGGGCAGCCCTGCAGGCATTGTGCGGAGCCTTGGCAGCTCGCCGCGTTGCGATGCATGGCTTTACCAGGCAGACCGAGCTGCTCGGCCGCTTCACGCATGCGGGAGCTGTTACCACCAAGTATGTGGTCCTGCGTCTGCGTCACTTCGAGCTCTCGGTCGACTTGGTCGAACGCTGTGTCGAGCGCAGGGCCGGCGAGTGGCTCGAGCCCGCGCTCACGGCGCCAGTGTTCTCGAACGTCGTCGGGTGTGCGCCAGATAATACCCGAGTTAATCGCCGTGCTGCCCCCGACTAGTCGACCCTGAAGTACGGTGATGGGGTGCGCTCGCGTCGTGGTCTGCATGCCCGCGTCACGCATGCTTTGGCGCATGTTCTCTAGGAGAGCACGCGGACGCTCATGCGACTTGAGCCGTGGACCTTCCTCTAGCACGATCACGTGGAAACCGGCCTTGCTGAGTACGTACGCTGCAGTGGCCCCACCGGCACCACTGCCCACGACGACGAAGTCGCATTCGAGTCGCTCAGTCTTTTGTTTGCCCCACATCACGCAACCTCGGTTTCGTCTGCGCCTTCATTTTCGTTTGCAGCAGGAGCGGATACAACCCGGAGCCGGCGCCGCTGCCCGGATTGGAGGACCGGCTCATGCTCCCAAACGCGGTTGTCGTAATGCGTAGCGGCGCGAATGGTATCATCCCCCAGTAGCATCATGGTGAGCGATACTTTAATCATGAAAGCGAGTTCGCGGATCGGATACCAGTTGTGATTGAGAAGCTCCGTCAGCAGTTCGCCCCGTTCGCTGACGGACAGCGAACTGAGCTTGGTCAAACGACGCCATCGCCATAGCGGCGCGAACGCGATGAGAAGCAGGCCTAGCCGAAAGGCCCACCGCGCAGGAGCATTACCCGCGCTCAAGAAGCCCTGAAGCTTTGAAAGCTGGGCGTCGTGAACTCGGCCGATACCCTCGTCGCAAAATAGTCCTTCCGCGACGAGGCGACTCCAACGACGTTCGATCCGAGATATGTACACAGACGCATCGGCGAGCCGTGTGTTACCTCTCTCGCCGCTCCTTCCTACTTAAGAGTGTGCAGCAGAACGCGAACTTGGCAATGCACAGCGCGTTATGATGACGAAGCTGTGACGATAACTAGCCGTTGCCCGGCATGGGGTCGACGTCGGGCTCCGGTGTAGGCTCGACGTCAGGCTCAGGTGTGGGCTCGACGTCAGGCTCAGGCGTGGGCTCGAACGCATCCGCGGAGGCAAGTTTTACGTCAGGCTCGGGCGTGGGTTCGACCAGTCCGCCATCACCGACCCGCCAACGATTTGCGAGCAAAGCTTCGATGGTTTCCCAAGAATCGACGCACACGGCGGCATTTGATTCGAAGACCGCGATGAGACCGTAGGGAACCGTCTCGCGGAGCAGCATCCCTGCGTGCAGATCGCTGGCCTGCAGCGAGTTTGAGCAAGGCGGGGCGTTCGAAACTTGATTGTAGGGCACCTGCTGAAGCGCAAGCTGGCTGCTGCCCACCTCGTCGCCGCCACCGAGCTGCGCTGCGCAGCCTGAGACTGCGAAAACAAAGAACCATGTCAGAGCACGTTTCATGACAACTCGTCCTCACTTGGTGTGCCCGAAAGACCGTACTGTTTTGCAAGTTGCGAAACTCGTGGTCGCTTCATGCCGAGAAGAGCGGCGGCTTTGGTGATGTTACCACCCGTCTCGCCGAGAGCTTGCGAGATGCAGGCTTTCTCTAGTTCCCGTTTTGCCTCTGTAAGCGACATCTGACCTTCTCTTACCTTATGATAAAAGCCCCCTTGTTGGCCAGTGTCTGCCTCTTGCAGTCCGCTGACGTCGTCCGAGCCCCCGACGAGGGCTGGGGCTGAGATACGGAAGGTCGATGCGAATGGCTGAAAGTCGTCGGGCGAAAGCGTAGTGTTTTCAGAGAAAAGGGTCGCGCTGCGGAGGATATTGTCCAGCTCCCGGATGTTTCCTGGCCAGGTGTGCTCGGACAGCATCTGCAGGGTGTCGTCCGCGATCCGCTTGGGGGGTTCGCCACGTTCTCTGGCGATGCGGATGAGCAGATGCTCGCATAGATGCGGAAGGTCTTCAGTGCGCTCACGAAGGGGAGGCACTTCAAGCATGATGCCGCGCAGGCGGTAGTATAGGTCTTCACGAAACGCACCCTGCTGCACCATCTTCTCGAGATTGCGGTGCGTTGCGGCGATGATGCGCACATCGACCGAGATGGAGTGCGTTCCACCCACGCGCTCGAACTCGCGCTCTTGGAGTACGCGAAGCAATGCGACTTGCGTCTTCGGGGAGATGTCGCCGATTTCGTCCAAGAAGAGGGTGCCCTTGTCAGCCATCTCGAAGCGCCCCTTCTTACGTTGTTGTGCGCCGGTGAAGGCACCGCGTTCATGTCCGAAGAGTTCGCTGAGCAGCAGTGTCTCTACCAATGCTGCGCAGTTGACTTTCACGAGGGGTCCATCTGCACGGTCCGAGAAGCGATGAATCGCACCCGCCACGAGTTCTTTGCCGGTGCCGCTTTCACCGCGGATCAAGACGGTGGCCTCGGTGGGAGCGACCTTGTCGATGGTACGCAAGACGCGGCCCAACTCGTCCGATTGCCCGACGAGGTCTGGAAAGCGTGTCGACCATTCCCGTACGCGCTGTTGTGCGGGCATGGGAGGAAGGGTCGAGATGCGTGGTGGCTGGCCACTGGGCGCAGCGCTTTCGAGGTACGACCGGAGCGCATCGATGCGCTTACGAAGCGCAGTGGCGTGCCAGGAACCGGCCGAATCGGCAGGAACTCGAGTCGTCAACGCGGCGAACAGACGCTCTGCTTCATCGAGCCTGGCGGCACATTCGGCGGGTTGCTCGCTTGACTGCAAGGTTTCTGCGAGAGCGACTTGGCAGCGCAAGAGCAGGTTGGGGTCGGCGTTCGCGCCCAACGCTTTGCAATCTCGCACCAGTCGCTGGGCGTCTCGAACGGCGGGCTCACCCTCGAGGCGCCTGAGTTCGATGTCGACCAACACGTGCTCAAGCCGCTCCTGGTTGCGCCCAGCTTCGGGTGTCGTGAGCCCGTTAAAAAGCTTTCTCGCGGCGCTGACCTTGCCCTGCGCCATGGCCAGACGGACGAGCTGACGGGCGGCTTGTTCGACGGGGAACTGGAGGTGTGCGAGCCGCTCGTGCGCAGCGCCGAGCGATGCTTCCGCTTGCTCGAACTGCTCTTCGGCGAGTTCGATGCGGCCTCGGATGAGCAAGCCCTCCGCGACAATCGAGGGAGCGAGCTTCGGTCCGCCCATCTGCGAGGCGAAGTCGCAGAGCGCACGAGCACGCTTCACGTCGCCGACGATGAGGTAGAGGTCGGCCATGTTGTTTGCGACACGCGCGAGCATGTCGCGGTTGCCCAAACGGTGAAGGTGTGTGAGGCCCTCGTAGTAGTATTCTTGTGCGACAGCGTAGTGGCCTTGAAGCTGCGCCACGATGGCGAGGTTTTCCTTGGCGATGGCGATGCGTCGTGTTTCTAGCGGTCCCGGTAGCTCGAGAACTTCGCTAAAGCAGCGTTTTGCGTCGTCGATGTTACCCAGCTGCAGGCGCGCGACGCCGATGTTGATCAGCGCTTGCCCCGATTCGTGCGAAAGGCCTTGTTCGCGAGCATCGTCGAGGTTCTTTTCGAACAGCTGCAGGGCGCTGTCAGACCGCCCTTCGGCGATATGCGTGACCGCGAGCGTGCTGCGAGCGTGAATCTGTAGAGGGACGTTGCCGACCCGCTCCGCGTGTTCGAGGGCTTCGAGCGCGATGGTGCGTGCGGATGGTAGGTCGCCGCGCCGATAATGAAGGCGCGCAATGCGTGTTTGGACCTCGGTTGCGATGAGCTCGTCGCGAGCGCTCTCTGCCAGTTCGTGCGCATTTTTGAGCGAGGCTTGTGCTGCGTCGTGTTCGCCCGCGAGGAGTTGAAGCTCGCCCAGGCGCTGCGCAGCGCTCGCTGACTCGGGGCGAGCATCGAAGATAGCCCGCGCGTGCTTCTTCGCCTGTTGATAGTCACCGAGGATTTGGTAGTAGTCGGCGGCGAGTTCACGGAGTGAGGTTTGCGCGTCAAAGGCGATGGCTTGTTCGAGAAGCTCGACCGCTTCTGCGTAAGCGTGTGTCGCTGCGAGCGTGGAGCACGCGCGGTGGGTCAGTTCTGCGGTTGTATTGACGTGGCCTTCGATGGCATGTCGGGCAGCGATGACTTCATGTCCTGGCATCGACGCGAAAACCCGCGCCGCGTTGGCGTGCAGCGTCGAGCGTCGCGCCTTGCCGATCGAGGCGTAGAAGGCGTTCTTGTCTCGCGTCCGTACAAACGAAAACAGCAGAGTGCCTTCTTTGATTTCGCTCCGCAGTTCAGGTAGTGCCGCGAACGCCTGGCGCTCCGTGGCGGCGGTCTCGACGTCCGCAACCTTGGAGATCAGATCGAAAGGAACCGGCCCCTCAAGAAAGCACAGGGCTTCGATCAGGGCTTGGGTGTTCTTCGAAAGACCTTGTCGCAGGCCGCGCATGCGGTCTTCGGGTGACAGCGGTGCGCCGGCCACCAACAGGTCGATCATTTCTGGGATTCCACCCGTGCGCTCTAGAATGCGGCGTACGATGTCGTCGGACTGGAGGTAAGCGCGGACGCCGTTTTCGTCGAGTTCGGCGACGTCGAGACAGGTGACGCGCGGCGCTTGCTCAAGCGCGTGGAGGCCCGCGGATGTCTGTGCATCGTCGCACGCAGATGCCGCGAAACTCACGGCCGGGTTGCCGAGGTACTGCGATTGAGCTGTTTCGAGATCTTTTGGCCATTGCCAACTGTCTCGCTCTTCGCCGACTAGTTCAGCCAGAAGCGAGAGGGTTCCTGGATCGGCCCGCTCCAGGTTGTGAAGGAGTACGACCGGTGGGCGAATCGCTGCGACGTCGTGCAGCAGATTGCGAATCGAATCGAAAAACTGGTAGCGCTTTTCTTCTGCGTCGCGCGTCTCAGAGGCGGCGTGGCCTCGACTTTTTGGTGTTTGTGAGTGCTCCCACCAGAAGTCGTGGCAGCCATCGCCGCAACGCAGACCGTGCAGATCGGCGCTTGGTTCGGTACCGAACTCTGAGAGCGTTCGCAGTGCGTCTTGAACGATGTGGGCGAATGCTTGGTACGGGTAGTGCGGGCTCGCGTCGCGGCCCGCCGCGTCGCCTTCGAGAACCGGCACTCCCTGGAGCTTCATGCGAACACGAAACGCGCGAAGAATGCGCGACTTTCCGGTGCCGGAAGCGCCCTTCAAAATGGTGAGCTGCGCGCCCTGCTGCGTCGCCTCATTGTACAAGTGCTCAAGCTGCTCAAGCTCACGCTCGCGGCCCACACACCTTGCCTGCTGCGTGGCGCTCGATCTACTTTGGGCGCTCGACACTTCGCAAATCTAACGCGACTGCCGCGTACCCGCCAATCGCCATGACGCTTCCGTTCAAAACCCGTGATATGTGCGTTTAGCGCTCGCCCAAGCGTTCCCGGACGGCTGCGCATAACCGTAAGACATCAAAGGGTTTTCTTAGTATGGGGAGGCCGGTCTCTTGGCCCAGCGCGGGATTGCCCGAGACGATGATGAGCGGGGATCTTGTCTCGTGACGAAGTTCGGGCCCTGAACCATCGGGCAGGCGATCGTCGACGATAACGAGCTCGGCTTGGTTGAGGAGGGCACGTGCTTGTTTGAGCGAGCCTGCCTGCAGGACTTCGTGACCATCGTGTTCGAGCGCCGCCTGCATGAAACGACGGGTCGCGGGATCGTCCTCGACGATGAGCACGCGTCCTTTGCGTCGTTGCGCCGCGGTCGCAATGCCGGGGGGGGGCTTTGCCTGCTCCTGCCTTGCAACATCTAAGCGCAACACAAACGCCGCGCCGCCCAAGCTCGCGTGCTCGGCGTGAAGTGTTCCGCCCGAACGCGTGGCGGCAGCGCGCGCTGCATGAAGCCCGAGTCCCCGACCTTTGCCGCGACGGCTTACGCCCGGTGTGAAGATGCTCTCGAACGTGGTGTCTTCGAGTCCCTCGCCACTGTCCTCCACCGAAACCTCGACCTGATCGTGATTGGGTGCCAAGAGCCGTGCAGATACGACCGTTCGACCACCGCGCTCGCAGGCTTCAAGGGCGTTGCGTAGCAGGTTCGTGAGAATGATGCTCAGGTCGCCGCGGCTCGCTGCAACCCAGCACGGCGGCTCGGGAAGGCGCACTTGCAGCAACACGCCTCGCTGCTTGAACTCGTTGGCGAGGGCACGTTGAAGCTGCGGAAGAAATTCGATGAGGTTGGTGCTGTCCTCGGTTGGCTCGCTGGTGTGCCCGTTGATGATGGCGTCTGCCGTTTGGCACGACTCGAGCAGTCCCTGAACAGCCTCCTCGGGCAAGAGCCCACGGGAGGTCTGTAGCTCGGCGAGCGCTGCCCAACTCTTGATGGTTGTCAGAACACCGCGAAGGTCGTGGATCAAGAGGTCGACGTCGCTGTCAGCCACGCAGGCAGACTACACCGAATGCCCATGGCTGCCCACGCTTGCATCGGCAGCCCGGCGCGGCTAGGAACGCGCCATGGCAGACGACCGTCCGTCGATATCTCTGGAGACCATTCGAAACCTCGCACGTCTATCGCGCCTCGACGTTGGGGAGGAGGACATCGAACGTCTCCGAGTCGAGGTCGGTGAGATCCTTGCAACCATTGCGCACCTTCAATCTGTGGATGTCTCCGGCGTCGAACCGACCCTTCACCCGGTTGAGCTCGATGGGACGGGGAGGGCGGACGAGGTCGACGATGCGCTCGACAAGCAGGCGTTTCTCGAGCTTGCCCCTGAGAGCAACGAGGACGGTGTTGTCGTGCCGCGGGTCGTCGGATGAGCCTCACGTTTGACAGCATCGCGTCCGTTCAAGCCGCGTTCGAGAGTGGGGACGCCTGCGCCGAAGACGCTATCGCGTTGGCAGACGCCAGAATCGCTGAACACGAGGCACTCGGCGCCATCGTGCGCAGGGTGCCGGATGACCGACGTTGGGCCCAGTTCGAGGCCAGCACCGACGCTGAGCGGCCCCTGCGCGGGATTCCCTTCGCGGTGAAAGACAACCTCGCGATGACCGGTGTCGAGTTGACCTGTGGCTCACAGATCTTGAAGGGCTACAAGAGCCCATACGAGGCCACCGTGATCTCGCGTTTACGCGCGTCGGGCGCCGTTCCGGTTGCCGTGGCGAACATGGACGAGTTCGCGATGGGGTCGTCGAACGAGCACTCCTCCTTCTTTCCATGCCGCAACCCGCATGATACGTCGCGTGTCGCCGGTGGCTCATCGGGAGGGTCGGCCGCGGCCGTTGCGGCGGGGCTCGTACCCTTCGCTTTGGGTTCCGACACGGGCGGCTCAGTTCGTCAACCTGCGGCTTTTTGCGGGGTCGTTGGGCTCAAACCGACTTACGGCACGGTGTCACGACGCGGACTTGTGGCCTTCGCTTCGTCGCTCGACCAGGTCGGGCCGATCACGCGTAACGTTCGGGACTGCCGGCTTCTTTTCGACATCATGGCAGGGCATGACCCGCTCGACGCCACTTCGGTGCCCATGGCCGATCGGCGGCGTATCAGAGGTACCTCGCCCGACCTGCTCGGCGGGCTCAAAGTCGGCGTGTTACCCGAGGCACTACTCAAGGACGTCCACCCAGAGGTTGTGCGCGTATACAAGGAGGCCGAGGAGCGGCTTCGTACGCACGACATCGAGGTCGTCGAGGTGGACATGCCACACCTCGCCTACGCCGTCTCGGCTTACTACGTGATCGCGCCCGCAGAGGCGGCGTCAAATCTGGCCCGTTTCGATGGTGTTCGCTACGGAGCGCGCGTAGCGGGCAAGGACATCGATGCCCTGCTTCAGGCGACACGAAGCGCGGGGTTCGGAACGGAGGTCAAACGCCGAATCCTGCTGGGCAACTTCGTTCTCTCCGAGGGGTTTCAAGACGAGTACTACGGTCGGGCGCAACGTGTGCGAACACTGTTGCTCCAGGACATCCTTCACGCTTTTGAAGACGTGCACGCGCTTTTTTGGCCCACGACGCCCACGACCGCCTTTGAACTTGGGGAGAAGCTCGACGATCCGGTTTCGATGTACCTCGCTGACGTCTTCACAATCCCCGCCAATCTCGCAGGTGTGCCCGCACTATCACTGCCGTGCGGACGCGACGAGCGCGGTCTTCCTATCGGCCTACAGCTGATGGGGCCCCATTTTGCGGAGCATCGTCTTTTCGATCTTGCGACCAAGATCGAGACCGATGTAGCGCGGGCCGCGAACGGGCTCTAGATGAAGTGACACGGAGCCGATAGGATGCGGCCGTGACGCTCAACCCGCCCTGTGCCTTTGGCGACTACCAACTCTTGGAGCTGCTCGCGCAGAGCAGTCTCGCAGAGGTGTATCGAGCGAAGTCGTACGGCGTCGAGGGCTTCGAGAAGGTCGTCGTCGTTAAGCGCCTATTGCCAGAACTCAGTCGCGACTCTGGGTTTATCGCGATGTTTATCAGTGAGGCGAAGGTGGCGGTTTCACTCTCGCACGCCAACATTGTTCAGGTCTTCGACCTCGGACAGGTCGAAAGCGACTTTTACATCGCGATGGAGCATGTGGCGGGCGTGTCACTGCGACGACTGCTCGAGGGCGTGCAACTCACAGGCACGAAGGTGCCCGAGGAGCTTGCCGTCCTGATCGCGAGCGAAGCAGCCAAAGCGCTCGACTACGCGCACCGTCGCAGAGACACGCGCATGAAAACCATGAATGTAGTGCATCGCGAGGTGACGCCGAACAATCTGCTTATTTCGTTCGAAGGGGAAGTCAAGCTCTCCGACTTCGGCTTCGCACGCGCGCGACAATACGCCGAGACTGCGTCGGGGTCGGTTCGGATCTCGCGCTACGCGTACATGTCTCCGGAACAGTCATCCGGCGGTCATATCGATGCTCGGAGCGACATCTTTTCGCTCGGCATCGTGCTCTATGAAATCCTTAGTGGCGGCAATCCACTGCTCGCGCTTGACCCTCAGCAGACGATTGCACGTGTGCGCAATGCGGTTGTGCCGCCCTTGCGTGAGCGCAACCCGGAGGTGAGCGATGAGCTGGCCGCGATCGTTGAGCGCGCTATCCAAAAAGAGCCAGACGCGCGCTACCCAGACGCGGGGCGTTTCTATGAGGCGTTGGTGAGACACCTTTACGGTGGAAAGAACCGTGCGGCGGCGCGCGACTTGGGCGAGTTCGTAGAGCGCATTCGTGGACAGCGAGACGAAGGGCTTGCCGCCGAACAGAGCTTTGGCAACATCAAAGCCATCGAGCACACCTCGGTGCAATATTCCGACTCGCAAGCGGTCGAAGAGATCGAGATTGCCACCGCCGAGTCGACGTTCGGTCGCAAAGTCATTTTCTTGATGATCGAGAGTGCGGACGCGGCGAGTCTGCCCGAAAGTCCGCTGCGAACGCTGATTCACCGTTTCGGGGGGCACGAAGTGGCCAACTTTCGCGACGGCGCCCGGCGTCGGCGTCTGATGGCTTTTGAGCAGGTGGTTGCGCAAGGGGAGGCCGCCGCCAACGCGGCGCGTTGCGCCCTGCGCGTTGCGCGCCTTACCCGAGTAAGTGACGAAGACGTGGCGCTTTCGCGTGTTCGTCTTGCTCTATTCGAAGGCGTGTTACCCGACGGCAAGTTGGAAATGGACGATCAGTCCATTTTCGAGCGCGTGGTCGAAGCCGGGGTCAAGGTGGTGCAGGGCACGCGCATGGGCGCGACCGGGGTCTCGAGCGCTTTACAAAAGCAACTAGGCGAACGTTTCCGTTTTCGGGACGAGGTGGAACTCTTGGGCGAGCGCATGGTCGCCGAAGCGTACGGTCGATTCGTAGGACGTGATGACGAACTCGCCAGAATCGGTGAGCTCTTTGCGCTGGGAAACCGAGGCAAGCGTCGCGTGCTCGCGCTCGTGGGCGATGCCGGTTCTGGAAAATCGCGCTTGCTGCACGAAACGATTCGACGTCTGCGCAATAGTAAGCAACGCGTGTCGATGTACTTGGTTCCGGTTCCACCGCGCAGTCGCCAGGTTCCGCTGTCCGGTATCCAGTCGCTGGTGCGCGTGGTGCTCGGCATCGACGAACTCGATCCAAACATGATCGTCGAAGATCGTGTGCGTCGTCTGCGGCAGCTCGGGCTTTCCGATGAAGACATGCAACCCGTCCGCACGCTGCTGGGCATTCGCAGCTCAAGCCTGCCCGGGGGCCAGAGCAAGTCGCTGCGCGCAACCCTGACCAAGATGGTGCGCAAGCTTTCCGAGGACCAGCTGGCCGTGATTGCGTTTGACGGCGCCGATCAGCTCGACGACGAGTCACAAGCGCTGGTCCACAACATCATTCAAGAGACGAGCGCTTCGCGGCTGGTCTTGATACTGGCCTATCGGCCCGGCTTCGTTCATCCGTGGTCTGATCTGCGGCGTTATTACACGCTCATGCTAGACGGGCTCAACGAGTCGGACGTTCGCGAACTCGTGCTCGCGCGGCTCAAGGCGCAGTCGGCGCCCAGTTCGCTCTTTGAAGACGTCTACCTCAAGACGGGCGGCAATCCCTACTACATCGAGGAGTATCTCAAGGCCTTGCTTCACGCTGGAGTCATCGAAGTGCGTGAGGACAATACGGGAGTTTTTCGTCCGGCAAAGGGGATTGAAGTGCCCAAGACGCTGTCGGGCATTCTCGAAGACCGCGTCGCCCGCTTGTCCAGCGCCGAGCGTCGCGTGCTCGCTGAGGCCTCAGTGCTGGGGCTTCGCTTTGCCTCAAAGGCGCTCTCACCGCTCGTCGACATGGGGGAAGACGAGTTGCAGCGCGTTCTTGGCGCGCTGACCGGGAAGGGCTTGCTCGACCGCATCAGTGCCGATGAACTGTGCTTCGAGAATGAGCTGCTCTTGCAGGTCGTTTACCGGACCATGCCAATCGCCGAACGTGAGCGTTCACACCTGGCAGCGGCCAAAGCGATCGAAACCCTTCATCCCAACCGCATCGACGTGTTGTCGCGAGAGATCGCGGGGCACTACCAAGAGGGAGGGGACGTTTCCAAGGCAGGCATCTTCATGATGCGTGCCGCATCGCGTGCCGAGGAAGAAGGGGCATCCGAAGGTGCGCTGGAGACCTATCGCGAGGCTTTGGACCTGCTTTTGCGCTCGCCAGAGGCACCGCAACAAACTGTGCTCGAGTGTGCGGTGCGTTTCGCCGAGCTGTGCATTCGCACGCGAAGTCGAAAGCGCGGCACGCGTTCGATCGACTCCGCGATCGACATGGCCGAGCGTGAGGGACGGAGCGACTTTGTGATCCACCTGACCATGCTCAAGGGCCGGATGTTCATCGAAACCGGGCGTTTTGCCGAGGGACATCAGTGGTTTGAGCGCGCGCATGAGCTGGCGCGTCGGATTGGTCAGAACGAACTGTTGCGGGACGTTCGCGTCGAGACCGCGATGGCCGAGGTGCATAACGGGCAGTTCGCGGCAGCGTCTGCGCTCGTCGAGGAGGCGCTTCGCATGGCGCATGAAACGGCGGATGGAGCAGCGCAAGCGCGTTGTTTGGCGGCGCGCGTGATCGTCGCGGCGGCTGTGGGCAAAGACGACCAACGCGAAGACCTGCTCGACCAGGCGCGACGTATTGCAGGAATGCAGTCTAGGCCCGAGATCGAGGCCGAGATTCTTTGGGCCGAGACCTTCTCCTGTTATTTGACCGGCAAGTTCCGTCAGGCAGTCCGGGCCGGGGAGCGTGGGCGAGAGTTTGTGCGCAACCACAACTTCCACACGCAGTCGGCGAACCTCTCGCATCTCATCGGCGCGTCGTACCTACGCCTGGGCGAGGAACGCTCGTCCTTTGCAGCGCTTCGAGACGCGTACGAGCAGGGACGCGACTACGGGATGCGACGTGTGGAGATGGTGTGCGCGCGAGACCTCGCATTCATCGATTCAACGCAACTAGGCGCCCGAGATGGCATTGAGAGAATGGAGCGTGCGCATCAGTACGCGGTCACGCGTGGACATGCGTTCGACGCGCTCGAGGGCGAGTACTTGATCGCCTTGGCGCGCTTTTTGGAGGGTGATGTCGAGTCTGCCAAGCGCGGTTTCCGCGACGTCGTGCGACTCGCTGCGGAGCAGGGTACCGCGATTTATCTCGAACGCGGCGAAGCGGGCCTCAAGGCCATCAACCGTGGCACGAAGTTGGCGCCCCCGTACTAGCCGTTCTAGCAAAACTTAGGGCAGCACGCGTGCGATCACGGCGGTGATGTTGTCTTTTCCGCCGCGGTCGTTGGCGACGTCGATCAGGCGTTGCAGCGCCTCATCGTCGTCGTACTCGAGATATCCGGCGATTTCGTCCTCTTCGAGATAGCCATGAAGACCATCCGAGCAGATGAGAAAGGCGTCGTTCTCGCAAGTGTCGATGACGCGAGTGTCCACCTCAACGTAGTCCTTCGACCCCACAGCGCGCGTGATGACGTTCTTGTGCGGAGAGCGCTCGGCTTCCTCTTCGGTGATCATCCCGTTTTTGAGCTGCCATTGGATCAAGGTGTGATCTTCGGTGAGCTGGGCCGCCTGGCCACCGCGAATGAGGTAGATGCGACTGTCGCCGACCTGCGCGGTGATGGCGCGGTCACCTCGCAAGATGAGCGCAGAGACCGTCGTGCCCATCCCCTTTTGCTCGGGTTGGGTTTCGGCCATGGCGTAGACGAAGTAGGTCGCGGCCTGCAAAGACGCTTCGAGCAGGCGGACGGCGGCGCGCATTTGTTCGGACGTGACCTCAGGGCCGTCGAGTGCTTTGAGGAGCCCCGACTGACGCTTCACATGACCGAGGATGGTGGCCACGCTCTCTCTGCTCGCAACTTCGCCCCCAGCGTGCCCGCCCATGCCGTCTGCGACCACAAAAAGACCGATGGAGTTGTCGAGAGCAAATGCATCTTGATTGGACGCGCGGCGCCTCCCGACGTCCGTCAAACCGGAACCATATGCATTCACCCCAACGAGTCTACTCGACCGCAAGAGTGCTGGACAACAAATGAATGGTCAATGAACCGGGCGCTTGGGCCATCAAACAGGGATGTGGTTCGGAACGCGCAATATCTGGGGGCTGTGCGCGAGCGCTCTACTGGGTTGCCGCTGGGAGACTCGAGCCGGGTCCACGGGCCCGTACACGGCGCGTGGTGAGCTTGGGGTCTGCCTGGGGAACCGCCCGCTGCCATGAGCGGGGGGTGCGTATGGCGGATGGGTCTTCCGGCGACCTCGTCTACAATACGAAAGTGGCGCAATTACACTTACATGTCGGTTGTCAACCAGGTGGAGTCTCGACTCCCCACCTGGGAACATCTGGGGCTCCTGATGGCCTTCTTCGTCTTCTGGAATCTAGAAAATCATTGGAAAAATCAACGTGCATTTTCGGTACGTCTATTGCACACTAGTGGGCAGGAGTCGGGATGCATCAAACTGGGATAGACCATCAAACTGGGATAGACAGGGTTGAGCAGAGTCTTTGGACGGACTCGCGAGGCGTGTCGAGCGCCAACGTCACGATACTCGTCATATTCGCGGCTCTGGCGATGCCAGGTTTTGTAGCCTTGGGTGACGGTTTGGCCGAGAACGTAACCGGCCGCGGCGGGCAGGCCGATGACTCCGGAGGTCCAAGTTCGAACGGCCCCTGGGGAAACGGCTCGTTTACAAGCGCGGGCGGCGATGGAAACTTCACGACCGGCGGCGGTAGCACGGGCAGCGGCGGCGGCGACTATTGGGGCGGTGGCGAAGACATCGCTTTCGATGTAGCCCGTCCTGGAGCAACACCGTGGGAAGACCACAACATCCAGTCACCTGAAACCTTCACGGGCGGCCCTGGCGATTTCGGTGATTGGGGCCAAGACCCAGTGCAGCCGACTGCGACGAGCGATCTTTCCGCGAGCGCGCCTGGCTCGTATGGTGAAGTGCCCAGTGCGAGCGACAACAAGACCAACCCATTTGATTTTCAGGCCCTTAAGAGCAACTTGATGGCTCGCTTTGGCGGTTCGGACGGCAACGCCAGTCCGATGGGGGGAGCGGACGGAATCGTCAGCAGCTCCCTGGCCTCCTCAGACGGCAACGCGATGAGCCCAGAAGACGCCGTCAAGGCCCTGAGCGAATACCTGGAGGCGAACGGGGGCCGCCTGTCGCTCAAGGCGCTGCAAGACCTAGCAGAGGGCGGTGACCCAGAGCTTGCGGCCGCAGCCGAATACATCCTTGGCGACAGAGCGATTCGCGAAGGCCTCACCAACGGTGGCTACGCGATGTCTGCGGAGGACCTCGCAGAGCTGGCCGCGGACCTTCAAAGCGGCGCTTACAAGCAAGACAGCTGGATGGCGGGTGATCGGCGCAAGCTCGATGCGAGCGAGATCGACCTCGCGATCAAAAACAGCGAAGATGGCAACCCGCCCGCTTGGGCCCGTAACTCCGCACACGTCCTCGGGTCAGATTTCGATCTCCTGGCCGACTCGTCGGGCCCCAACGGCATGCCCCGCATGTCCTCGGACACCCTCGAAGCGGTCATGAACATGAACGAACAAGAGTGGGCCGACTTCCAGGCAAATCGAGGAATCGACTCCAACTTCACGCTTGAGCAAGTGCAGGGCGCTGCGCGCGCAGCAGTCGAATCGGGGCTCTTCGATTACCTCGACGCGCCTCCAGGCATGGGCGTCGATGTCAACGGCCTCGTTGGCCGCGAGATGCTTCTCTCCTTCTCGGACGAGTCGCAACGTCAGGGTGACAGCTGGTCGGAATACCTGCGCGACGACAACGCGACTGAGGCCTCCGCCTCGGAGCTTCGCAATGAGGACGGCGCCAACGCCATAGACGGCGAGCCACTCGTGATGAAGGCCGTCGAAGGCGACCTGTTCGCTGGTACGGTGGCGGACGACCTCATTCGGGACCACCCAAATATGGCCTCGATGATTCGCGCGGACGGCCTCGACAAGCAGGCATCCGTCAGTGCAGACGATGTCGTGCAGGGGGCCATCGGCGACTGCTGGGCGATGAGCGGTTTGGCAGCCTTCGCGGAGAAGGACCCCAGCGTGATTCGTGACGCCATCACGGACAATAAAGACGGCACCTACACGGTCCGCTTGTACGATGCTGAAGGTAACCCGGTTAAGACCACCGTCGACAATGAGTTCGCAGCAAGCGCGTACAGCCCCGACGGCTCACTGTTCGCTCAGACCGACCGTGCGCTGTGGGTCGGCGTGATGGAAAAGGCCATGACCGAGGTCCTTGACGGCCGCAATGGCGCGAGCGACGACATGATGTCGATCGACGGCGGTCACGACGCGATGATTCACCAGATGTTGACTGGGGAGGAAGCCGAGACGGTCTACTTCAGCGAGCCGACCGAGGCAAACGCTAGCGCAGAGTTCTTGGCAGAGAAGCCGAAAAATGCAAGTGTGGAGACATCGGCGAGCAAGGTGGCCGCGCAGCTCGACAGTTGGGCCAGTGAGGGCCGCGCTATCACCGTGACGAGCACCGGTGACGCCACGAATCCGGCTATCAACGCCAACAATGTCACAGCCGGTCACTCCTACACGGTGATGGGCGTCGAAGAAGGCCAAATCACTTTGCGCGACCCGCGCGGCGACGAGTTCAACGTGACCATGTCGATCGAAGACTTCAACGAGGCCTTCGTCAGCATGACCTCGTCGACCTAGTCGAGAGTTTGCTTAGCCGACCACGCGCGGCACCCAGTCGCTTGAGCCGATGATGCGCGAGAGGCTGGTGACCATTTCACGTGGACGGTTGGAAAACAGCGTGGGCAGTCGCATCAGAGGCACGTTGGGGTTGGTGGCTCGAAGGTCGTGCGCGAAGGTGTCCGCCCGCTCCACCTGGTGCGCGAGGGCTTCGTCGACTTGGTCCATGAACAAAATGGTTTCGTCGCTCATTGCGGGATAACGCCAGCCGACCCAAGCAGGGAGCTTTTCGTCGGCGCGGTTGAGAATAGCGCCGTGCACTTCTCGGCGCAGCCCCGTGAGGCGTGTGCGAAGGTAGTCGGTGTCGGCGCGAGACGCGGCCGTGGGAGCGCCGACCAGAACAAAGCGGGCGTCGTCACCCAGTAAGAGTCGCTCAGAGCGCCGAGCCAGACCGCTGAAGCGTTCGCGAACCGGTGCCAATTCGGCAAAGAGTTGGGTGAGTTCGCGCATCGTCGTCGGGCCGACGATCTTGCCGATGATTTGACCAACTCGGTCTTTGCCCCAGGAGGCGAGCCGGCTCTTGGGCTGCTTGGGAAAGAGGCTGTCGGCGCGTGGCGTCAGCGCCGCGAGCCAGCTGACCGCGCGGCCTTCGAATAGCGATGCCAGGCGACCTGGGTAGTGGAAGAAGTCGAATGCGTTGCGAGAGGGCGCGGTGTCGATGACGACGTAATCGTATCGTTTGGCTTCGACTGCGCGGGCGAGAAGCATCAGCGAGACGGTCTCGTGCATGCCCGCAAGTCCCTCGGTGAGCGCCCCGTACACCTGATTGGCGCGAAGTCGTTCTTTGGCGGCCTCGTCAGACTCGAGAATGCAGTCCAGAAAATCTTCGCTCGATGCGCCGGGGTCGGGCATGAGAACGTCGAAGTTTCCCTCTCCGCCAAACTGCACAGGCTGGAGCGACGCACCGATGTCAATGCCGAGCGCCTGGGCGAGACGCCGCGCAGGGTCGACGGTGATGAGCAGCACTTCGGAACCTTGGTTGCACAGTGAGAGCGCCAGTGCGGCAGACGACGTTGTCTTGCCCACGCCGCCGCCACCGGAGCAGATGAGGGTGATCACGGCGCCCCCCGGGCAGGCTCGAACTCGCCGGTGGCGAGCTCTTCGACGTCGTCCTCTTCGTAGCGCGCGGTCAGCCAGTCTGCGACGTCCTCGGCGGTAGGGTCGTCCGCCTGTACATCGAAAGCGCGAACCGCCACAGTTGTTGCGGAGAGGATTTGAAGGTCGTCTTCGGCCTGCTCGCGTTGGTAGCGGAAGTACTCGGCGTAGGCGCGGGCATGTGCGTGTTCGTGCGCAAGCGAGTGGGCTTCGTCGAGCACTTCGTCGGTGACGAACAGAGGAGCTCGGTTGACGATGAGACGTGGCGTGACCATCCCGACTTCCTCGTGCAGCTTCTCGCACAGCTCGAGCGTCTCGCTGAGCACGACGCGCTCGGGCAGGGTGACGACCACCACTTCAGTCTCGCTTGAGCTCAGCAACCCTTGGCGCACGCGCTCTGCCACGTGGTAGAGCGGCCCGCGTTGCAGGACGCGCGCCATGCGGCTGGGCACCTTCAGCCAAGAGAGGCCATGGCCCGTCGCAGGCATGTCGACGACAACATGGGCATCGGGATGCTCCCGTCCGAGTCGCAGGACCGCGTCGAGCAAGGCCAGCTCGCCGATCGCGGGTGCGGCCCTCAGCATTTTCTTAACGGCGAAATTCTGTAGGACGAGGCGTGTGAGCCACTCGGAGCCGATGAGCTCGGTGGCCTCTTCGCGGATTGCCTCGTAGCGCTCAAACACGCGCCGCCGAACCTCGGGGTGAGCGCGCAGTAGGCGTCGACCTGAGCGGCCATCGGAAAACTCGACGTAATAGGCCGGACGGCCCTCGCGCGCGCTGCTCAGGGCGATTCCGGCCGCAATCGTGGTCTTTCCCACGCCGCCTTTGCCCATGACGAGCGTTGTTCGCACGCGTTTGCTCATGCCCCTCGGGTGTTTAGCCCGGATGCGCATCACGTCAAAGCCAATACGTGAAGACCCAGTGATACAGTGCTAGAAGGTTGCGATGCGTAGCCCCCTTTACCTTCAGGTCGGTCTCGTGGCTCTTGCGGCCAGCTCCGTTTTCATTGCATGCGGTGGCGGTACCCAGTCGAGCCCCCCACCCGACGAGATCGCCAATGACCCTGCGGCCGTCTCATTGCAGCTTGAGGAGCGCTCGACGTTCTCGGCTGAGGGAACGACACCCGCGGGTCCGGAACTCGATGGGACACAGTGGACTTGGGTGGAAGCCCACTGTACCGATGGGCCGCTCGAGCTACGTGAGCGCGACTTTTCAGAGACGGTGCGTGTCGACGCGGTGGACGACGGGCTACTGCTCACGCGCGACCAGAACATCGACGGCGACTGCGTGCGAACGGTCGTGCAACGCGCGCTCAAGCGCGAAGAGCGCAAGTGGACGATTATGGAAGAGACGCGCGTTTACGCGCCAGCAACTGAAGAGTGCGAGGGGCGTCCCGATCCCGACCGGCCGGGTGAGGTGCGCATGAACGGTGAGTTTCTGGAGCTCCTTGTGCAACGCTCCATCGCGTGGTGTAACGGATTCGAGGTGCGCATGGTCTATGCGCCGCGCGAGACGAAGCATTTGGATGCGGCCGAGCTTGGCAGACACTACGTGCTCGAACTCAACCGTCGAGACCCTAAAGCAATCGCGGAGCTCTTCTCTGCAGCGGGGTCAGTGCTCGATGCCTATCAGCGCACCCCGGCGTCGACCGCGTTGCGGTTTGAGGGGAGAGAAGCGATTGCCGCGTGGTACGAAGCGTTTTTCGCGGGGACAGAATGGAGCACGATGCAGCTCGAGTCTGTGGAAGCGAAAAAGGGCGGTCAGCAGGTTGTGGTGCACTGGAAGTACATGGACCCGCGCGTTGAAGAGCCGCTCGAAGGCGAGAGCCGGCTCACCGTAGGTGGCGGGGAAATCTTCGAAGCCGTCAACCTGATCGACGGCCGCCAATCGGTCCTCGACAGCGACGCGGGCGAAAGCAAGGCGCCAAAGTCCAACTCGAAGTAGCACACTCAGGCGGTGGCGGTGTTGCGGGCGCGCGTGAGGTGTAGGGCGCCCAAGATGGCGCCGTTGCATACCAAGATGGCCCAGGCGAAGTAGAATAAGAAGGCGACCGGGAACCACGGCGTCAAGAATGCGGCGATGACGATGCCAAGGTGATGGTGCGTGGGACCCGCGAGACTGGCGCGGTGATACATCATGTGACGATGCTCGCGGCTCTCACCCCACGACTTGTAGCGCGCGATCTTACGGACGTGGTTTTCCCAACTGCGGAACACGAAACGGAGCCAAGCTGTGTTGGCCTCGCTACGGTAGCGTTCGATGTCGTCGTCGGGCGTGCTGTCCTTGGCGCCTTGCTTGAGGCCATCGAAGACGAACGAGTTCCAGGCCATCGAGCCGCCAGCCATAAAGGCGATGGCGAATAGCTCGGGAAAGCCGAGCGTGTAGCCTGCGATGACGGGCTTGGCTTGGACCAAGGCGAAGAGCATGCCGAGGTGGGCGGATACTGCGCATGCCGTGTCGGCGAAGCCGTCGACCACGCGACCCGACCAGTGGCCGCCAGAAAGCCGAGCCAGTTCGCCATCCGAGCAGTCGAGCACCATGATGAGGAGCATCATCAGTGCGCCCGCGACGGGCCAAAGGCCCGAACCTGCGAAGAGCGGAAAAAGCGAGAGGCTTAGCAGGCCAGTCGTCAGGGTGACCTTGTTGGGCGTGGCGCTCGTCTTGGCCAGTGCCTGAGCGATGGCGCGTCCGAGGGGGCGACAGAAGATCGCGTCGAAAAATTCGTCGAAACCATTTCGCATGGCGGAGCGACAATGTAGCCCGTGCTGGACGTGGGCGCTAACCGGAGGGCGCGCCTCCTATTTTACGAGCGGCAGGGCTCGGTTGAGCGAACCGCTCACAAAACCCTTTGAGTCCACGGAAAGCTTTGAAAAACCAGCTTTTCGTGCCGCTTCGAGCAACGTCGGCTGCAGCGCATTGATGCGCGGGATCTCGGCGACCGGGACTTCGACGCGTACTTCTCGCCCATAATGGCGTGCGCGAAAGATCCGAAATCCCAGCGCGTAGAGTTGGTCTTCCACCGTCTCGATTTGCGCGAGCACCTCCTCGCTCACCGGACTGCCGTACGGGACGCGCGAAGCGAGGCAAGGGGCTGCTGGTTTGTCCCACGCCGAAAGCCCGAGCCACTTGGCCAGCGCGCGCACGTCTTGCTTGTGCAGAGCATTCTCTGCCAGGGGCGCGCGAATGCCCGCGTCACTCGCGGCGCGGATGCCAGGCCGGTGGTCGCCCAGGTCGTCGAGGTTGGTGCCGTTGAACACGACCGCAAAGCCGGTGCGTTCAAGCGCTGCCGAGGTTGCCGCATAAAGGTGAGATTTGCAGTGAAAGCAACGGTCGGCGTCGTTTGCACGGTAGCCTGCGCTCTTGATTTCGCCCGCCTCGACCCACTGATGGTTGGCGCCGATTTCGATTGCGAGCCGCGCGGCGCGGACGCGTTCGCGCTGGGGAAGTGCCGGGCCCACAGCGGTTAGCGCCAGAACGTTGTCTCTGCCCAAGGCGTCGACAGCGGCGCGCAACACCAGGGCACTGTCGACGCCGCCGCTGTACGCCACGATGGCCGAGCCGAAGGGTTGCGTCCACGCGATGAGCTGCGCGTACCGGGTCGCGACCGCACTGGCCTCAGCGCTCATCGATTTGAAGCTTGGATGCGACGAACTTTCCGGAGGGTTCGTCGAACTGCCACAGTTTGTGATCGGCGACTTTTCCGTCCTGGACGCTGATCACGAGAAACTGACATGGCCACATGAGCTGACCATCTTGGGCGAAGGTTGCCGCATCTTCGTCGGAGAAATAGGCGCCGGCGTCGCAGTGCGAGTGATAGATGACCTTGATCGGTTGGCCGTCTGCAGCGCCTTGTTCAAAGGCGCGACTGGCTCGCAGCTCGTTGATCTTGAAGTACATCTTCGACGTGCGCGGGAAGCGTTCGGGATCCAGCGCGTGGTACTTGTCGGCCTCGTTGATTTCGCGCGTTACGGTTTGTAGTTCGTCCTGCGTGTCGGCAGGGCCTGCGATAAAACCACAGCATTCAGACGGGTACGCGTCTTTCGCGTGCTCGAAAATGTTATCGAGAACGTCCTTGCCGATGTGCAGTGTTCCTTGAAGCCAGCCGGGACTACCAGACATATTTTTTCTCCCACTTAAGCGGCGCGAAATAGCGGTCGCCACGGTCGCACGCGATGGTCACCACCGCGCCTCGCTGTCCCTTGGCGGAGCGCTCTTTGGCGATTTGCAACGCAGCCGCGACGTTTGCGCCGGACGAATGGCCGACGTGAAGGCCTTCTTGTGCGGCGAGCCGGTCGGCCATGTCCCAGCCGTCCTCGGTGCCGATGGGTAAGACGCCGTCCAGTATCGAGGGGTCGTAGATTTCGGGAACCATCGAACTAGCCATGTGCTTAAGGCCTTCGAGGCCGTGCATGGCGTCGTCGGGTTCTGCCGCGTAGCAGCGGATGGGGCGCTGGTGTTCACGCAGTCGTCGCGTCGTGCCCATGACGGTGCCGGTGGTGCCGAGGCCGGTGATGAAGTCCGTGATCTCGTTGCCGACCTGGTTCAAGATCTCCACGCCAGTGCCGAGATAGTGCGCGCGTGGGTTCGACGGGTTCGCGTACTGGTTGGGATAAAAATACTTGTCCGGGTCTTCGTCGACGATCTTTCGGACGAGACGAATGGCGCCGTCCGAGCCTTCCATTGGGTCGCTGAAGATGAGCTCGGTACCGAAGGCGCGCGTGACGTTTTTGCGGGCTTGGGTCACGTTTTCTGGCATCACGAGTTGGATGCGGTAGCCGAGTGCTGCTCCGAGAATGGAGTAGGCGACTCCGGTGTTTCCGCTGGTCGAGTCGATCAGAATCTTGCTCTTGTCGAGGGCACCCGAGGCCTCCGCGTCGCGAATCATTTGCAGCGCAGCACGGTCTTTAACCGAGCCGCCCGGGTTTCGGTATTCGAGCTTGAGGTAAAGCTTCACACCCGGACAGTCGTTTTCAATGCGCCGTAAGCGGACCATGGGCGTATTGCCGACCAGTTCGGCGACGTTACTGACGGCGCGGTGAAGCATGGTAGAGGTCTGGGTTAACGTCCGCCCGCGATGGCCGGCACGATGGTGACCGTATCGCCGTCTTTGAGTGAGGTGTCGAGATTGTCGAGAAAGCGAATGTCTTCGTCGTTCGCGAAGATGTTGACGAAGCGTCGCACGCCCTTGTCGTCGCAAAGTTTGGCTTTGATGCCGGGATGTGCGGACTCGAGGTTGTCGATGAGCGCGCCTACGGTCGCGCCCTCTGCATTGACCGTCTCTTGACCATCGGTGAGGGTTCGAAGTGGGGTTGGGATGCGTACTTGGATGCTCATGATGGGTTCTCCTCGCGTGATAGCTCGCTAAAGTGTTCGTCTAGGCTGAAATAGCGCTCGCCAGTATCACACAAAATCGTGACGATGCACTGCCCAGCGGGAACTTGATCTGCGTAGCGGCGCGCGGCTGCGACATTGGCTGCGGCGGACATGCCGACCAAAAGGCCTTGCTCGATCGCAAGCCGGTGCTTTTCGTCATAGGCCTCGCGGTCGCTGACGTGCTCGACGGAGGTGACGAGAGAGGCGTCATAGTTGGCCGGAACGAAGCCGGCGTTGATGCCCTGGATCTTGCTTGGGCCGGGCTTGCCACCCGCGAGCACGGGACTGCTCGTCGGTTCGACCGCGACGATTTGTAGGTCGGGGAAGACTTCGCGCAGCCGCCGACCGACGCCGGTGAGTGTGCCGCCGGTGCCGACGGCTGAGACAAAAACGCCCAACGTTGCGTCGGGAAGCGCCTCGAGAATCTCCGTCGCGGTCTCCTCGTAATGCACGCGCGGGTTTTCGGGATTGTCGAACTGTTGCGGGATGAACGCGTCTTTTTCACGGGCAATACGCTCGGCCTCTGCCACCGCGCCATCCATGACTTGCTCGGCGGGTGTGAAGTGAATTTTTGCGCCGTAGGCTTCGAGGAGCTGTCGGCGCTCGAGCGACATGCTCTCGGGCATGGTCAACTCGAGTTGGTACTGCTCGATGGCGGATACAAGTGCCAGACCGATGCCGGTGTTGCCGCTGGTGGGTTCGACCACGACGCTGCCAGGTTCGATGCGTCCCTCTTCGCGAGCGCGCTCGAGCATGGCGAGACAGATGCGGTCTTTGACCGAGCCCCCCGGGTTCATGTGTTCGCACTTGGCCCAGATGTGCCCTGGTCCGTCGTGGGCGATGCGTACCAGCGGCGTCTTGCCGATCAGTTCGAGAACGGAGTCGACGACAGGCGCGGTGGCTTCGGATGAGGGCTTGGACATCGGAGCAGGTCGAACCTAGGACCGTGACGCCATGGCCGCCACAAAACGCTCGAAGAGGTAGCGAGAATCGTGTGGGCCCGCGGCAGCTTCGGGGTGGTATTGGACGGAAAATGCGCTGGATTCCTGGTGCACAATGCCCTCGCAGGTGCCGTCGTTGAGGTGTTGATGACTGAGCTGTACGTCCTTGGGGAGCGTGTCGTGGTCGATGACAAAGCCGTGGTTTTGCGTTGTGACCTCGACCCGACGGGTCGCCAGGTCTTGTACCGGCTGGTTCAGACCGCGGTGGCCGAACTTGAGCTTGTGCGAAGTCGCGCCGAGCGCGAGCGACAGAAGCTGATGGCCCAGGCAGATGCCGAAGATGGGCGTGCGGCCAAGCAGGTCGCCGATGGTCTGGATGGCGCCTTGCACGGCAGCGGGGTCTCCCGGGCCATTCGACAGGAACACGCCGTCGGGCTCGAGTGCAAGGATTTGCTCGGCGTCGTGACTCGAGGGAACGAGCGTGACGCGAGCGCCGACGTCGATGAGGCAGCGCAAGATGTTGTGCTTGATGCCGAGGTCGACTGCCACGACGTGGAAGTCGCGCGGGTCCGGCGCGCCCGTGCTCAGCCGCCAGGCGGGCTCGCTCGGTTGCGTCCACGTTCGCACCGACTTGGTCGAAACTTTGTCGGCGAGGTTGCGGCCGGTCATGGGCTCGGCCGCGCGCGCCATGTCGCAGAGTTCATCGGGGTTGCCTTCGCCGACGGTGGCCATCTGCGCGCCGTGGTCGCGGATGTGTCGCGTCAAGGCGCGCGTGTCGACGTGGCTCAGACACACGATGTTGTGTCGCTTGAGGTACGCGTCGAGCGGCTGCGTTGCGCGCCAGTTGCTCGTTACGGTGGATAGCTCACGGACAATGAAGCCCTTGACGAAGGGCGACTCGGTCTCTTGGTCTTCGGGGTTGACGCCGGTATTGCCGATCTGCGGGGCGGTCATGGTGACGATTTGATCGCAGTAGGACGGGTCGGTGAGCACTTCTTGGTAGCCCGTCATGCCCGTCGTGAACACCGCCTCGCCAACAGACGTGCCGGGTGCGCCGACCATGACACCGGAGAACTTTGTGCCATCGGCGAGGACGATATAGCCGCGCGCGTTCATGGGGCGTTAGCCTAACACAGTTCGAAGGCGACGCTTCCGTCGACCAACGTGTGTGTGACCCGCCCGACAAGCGAACCGAGCGAAGGCGGAACATTGCGACCGCGAGAGGTCATCGCGTTGGGGTCGAGTTGCCACCGCTGGCTTGGATCGATGATCGTTATCTGCGCACTGGCGCCTTCTTGGAGGGTGGGCGCAGCGACGCCGAGCGCGCGCGCGGGTCCGAGCGTCCACAGCGCGACCCAGCGAAGGGGCGGGAGGTCGAAGTCGTGCACCAGCGACATGGAGCGCGCAACCGCATACTCGAGCGTGCTGCGGCCGCCGCTGGTTTCGTTAAAGGTGGTGCGTAGCTCGGTGTATGTGCGCGGACGATGTCGTGCACTGAGCGAGAGCGGTGAGGTCCCAGCGAGTGCATTGCGTAGCGCCTCGCAGTCGCTCTTGCTTCGAAGTGGAGGGCGAAGTTTGCTCGTTGGTTCATAGTTCGCGAGCAGCGCATGGTCGTCGAACAGGTTGTCGACGGCGATGGCGCCGCTCGTTCTTCCGCGTGCTGTCGTAAGCGCATCGACAGCCTCGGGTGTGCTGAGCGCGGAAAGGTGCACCCGCGCGCCCGTCATTGCGGCAAGCGTGCAGGCCTCTTGGGCGCGTGCCGACTCTTCGTGCCGATGCTGCGCCTTGAGCCCGAGCCGCGATGCGTACTCACCCTCGTGAACGCGCGCGTCGCTACACAGGTTCAGGTGCACCGGCAACTCGTGTGAAACCGCGTATTCCAGCGCCCTTCGCAGAAACGAGTAGTCACCCAGCGCGCCGCCGTCCGAGAGCGCCACCGCGCCCGTCGCGCGCAGCTCGCCAGCGTCTGTCTGTTCTTCGGCCTTGAGCGACTTGGAAAGTGCCGCCATCGGTAGCACGCGAGGGCGCGCCTGGTTGTGGTGGCGAGCGCGCTCGGTGTCTGCGAGTGCGAGCAGTCTAGCGGTTAGGGAGGCCTCATCGTTGACCGGTGTGGTGTTCGGTTCGAGCGCAACCTGCGTGAAGCCTCCGCGAGCGGCGGCTTCGAGCATGGTGGCGAAGGTTTCGCGGTCTTCGCGTCCAGGTTCGCCTGATTGACAAGAGAGCTCGATGAAACCCGGCGCGACCCAACGCCCGGCCGCGTCGATCTGCTGCGCGTCGTCCGGTGCGCGAAGGTTCGTGTCGATGCGTTCGATACGTCCGTCATGGACCAGTAGGTCCGCGACCCGATCGAGGTTTGAGGTAGGGTCGAGCAACCTTCCTTGGCGAATCACCAGGCTAGACACGACCTCGTCTTACTCCGAGCTGTTCGGCGTGCCAACCTCGAAGGGCGGTGGTTCGGCGATGGTTCGGCGTACGGCGTCGGCCATCACCTGGTGGGTGTAGCGGATAACGGGCATCGTCGCGCAGTCGCCCGAGGCCGCGACCACCACGCTGACGACTTGGGCAGCGACCGCGGCGCCGACCGCCGGCTGGTTTTCGACCTCGCGGAGCAGTCCGATCGCGTCGGCCAAAGCGGCGACGTTCGGATCGCTTGAGTCACTATCGAGTGCGCCTGGGTCGACCGAGGATTGCCCGGCCTGCAGTGCAGCCCGGGTGGTCGCGAGCGGCGCTTGGTAGATGGTTTCGAGATAGGTGCCCGTGACCGCAGCCTCGACGGCGTCGATGGTGGCGATGGCGACCTTCGTTGGCGAACTGCCAAACCGTGCCGCAAAAGCCAACAGCCAGTCGCCCCGCGGGCACTGCTTCCAAGCGCTCGGCCAATCGGACTGGGTCTCTGCCCAGCTGAGCACGTCGCGATGGACGCCCGCTTTTTCAAGAGCGCGGGCGAGCGCGGCCTTGCTCATCGTTCAGCAACCTTGCTCAACCCTCAGCCGCAGAGACCGTCACGTGCGATACGTAATCGAGAAGTCCGCGGCTGTTGCTAAAGCCGTTGCCGGACACGCGATTGAAACGGCCTTTGACGCGAATCTTGTTGCCAACGGCGAGGTCGACTGGAATGCCCGGTAGACCGGTCTCCACGGGTGGCGGCTCATACTTGCCCTTTTCGTGCTGGGCCACAGCCTCGTCGAACGCCTCTTGGTTCTCTGCGTAGTTGGTGAGCATCATGCGCTTTTTGGGGTCGGTCTCGTTGGGGGTATCGGCCAGGTAGGCATGCGGCGCTTTGCCGAGGGGACACTCTTTGCCTTTCTTTCCCGTTTCGCACTCGGGGGCGCGGTAGATCTCCACGACGTATGCGGTGACCTCGATCTCGTTGCCGATCGTGTCGTTCACGCGCTTGCGTGCGCCGTAAACACTGTACGATCCATCGGGGTAGGTGATGGGGTGTGGTGGGGGCGGCAGGTTGGGAACCGCTGGAAGGCTTGGCGTAATCTCCGGGAGCTTCTCGATCTGCAGGTCGGATGCGGCGCCGCCTTTGCAAGCACCGAGCGTTGAACCGACCAGAGCGACAGCCGAGACCCATAGCAGTGTATTGCGCATGGCCAGCAAGGTACCATGCGGCGCTTGGCGTTGTGAAGCAGTAGCGTTGGGGACGATCTTCTTCATTTCGTCATTTCCTGAACATGCCCATGCGTGGGCTGCGGGAAAGAATGACGAAATGAAGAAGATCGTCCCCGTGTCACTCTGCACTTTTGTCCAGGCACTTGGGCGGCTGCTCGCGGTTTTCTAGGGTTTTTGTGGCAGCGCGGGCGGAGGCTGACCGCAGGTCCACGAGCAAGCTTTGGGCGTCGGATTTGGACACCAGCTCGGTGTAAAGGACGATCGCTTTGAACAGGGCATCTTCGGATGGCAAGCGCTTGGCCCGCGCGTCCTCGCGGCGAACGAACGCAGCTACTTCAGCGGCAATGGGTAGACAGTTGGTTTGAGCAACCTCAAGCGCAGCGACCTGCACCTGCGGCCATTCTCGATCGCGCCGCAGAATGTGCTTGACGGCCTCAAGCTGCAGCGCATGGGGTGCATGGACGAGCGCAGCCATGGCGGTGGCGCGTACCCGCCGGGCAGGGTCGGCGAGCAATCGCGCTGTGTCTTTGTAAGCACCCGCGGCAGCGAGCGAGAGCGCGGCCTCTGCGCGAACGAAGGGCCAAGGTTCGTCTTTGAGCGCCGCGCGATAGGCAGCGACGCGAGTGGGCACGGGGGCGCCGGTCTGCGCGCGCAAAAGGCTGAGCGCGGCCGCGCGCACCCTCGGGGAAGGGTCGGCCAACGCCTTTTGGGCGAGGGCCGTGGCTGCAGCGGGTGAGCGGGCGACCTGGGCCTCGAGGGCGGCACGGCGCAGCATCCACAGATCATGTTTACGCTGCGTCTCGACCCAGGCACTGACGTCGGGCGCGTCGCGTGCGAGCGCGGCCGAGGCGTGCAGCAGAAAGTATCGGTCCTCGAACGACGGCTCTGGACCGACCGCCGCCAGTGCGCTCTGCATGAGAGCAGCAGGGTCCTCGGCCCCCCCGGGTTTGTGGTTTGCGAGGGCGAGCAAGAGGCGCCTTCTCGACGCTGGCGCATTCATCGCATCCGATACGTCAGCGCGCAGAGTGTCTGCGTCCTGGCTTGCACTGGCCCGCCAGTAAGTCCGCGCTGTCGAGCCCGCAAGCGATTGGCGCAAGCTGTCTTGGCTGAGAAGCTCGCTTAGCTTGCGTAGGTGTTTGGCTTGCGCGCGGGTGCCGAGTAGTCGAACGGCGCGGTCGCCCTCGGCGTCGCCCCAAGCCGATGCCGCCAAAAGCGCTTCGACCAT
Organism: uncultured Polyangiales bacterium; assembly: GCA_964487255.1. Lineage (GTDB taxonomy): Bacteria > Myxococcota_A > Polyangia > Polyangiales > CAZAQV01 > CAZAQV01. The sequence goes on from CAZAQV010000014.1 coordinate 151,089, forward strand.
GCCCTCTTCGGTGCTCCGCCCGGCGATCTCGATGCAGGCCTTGCGCACCTCGATGTCGCTCTCGGCGCACGCGAGTTGCGTCAGCGCCACGCGTGTGGAGGCATCGCGGTGTAGCTTTGCGATGCGAAGCGCTCGGACCTTGGCGCGTGTAGAGAGCGTGGTCCACGCATCGACCAAGATTTGAATGCTCTCGAGCTTCTGAAAGGCCTCGCGTGCGGGTGCGGATGACTCGGCCTCAAGCAGTGATTGGACCGTGGGCGGGGGCGTTTGTTGCGCCCGCGCGTGCGACGCCAGTAGAGCGTAAAGCGCGAGCAGCGAGAAGCAGAGGGGGTGTCGCAAGGCGCAGCGGCGCATGGCGCAGCCTATCACGTTAGCGCTCGAACGACGCTCTTGTGCGCGAGGTCAGCCTCCTGAAACACGCGCTGAAATGCAGCGCCTTGTCGAACTTCGCTTCCGGGACCCTGGGCGACCAAGCGGCCGTGCTCGACCACGATGACGTATTCGGCGGCGCGTGCGAGACGTTCGTCGTGGGTGACGAGCACCACGGTGCGGCCGCTGAGCAAAACCTGGAGCGTAAGCACGAGCCCCTCGGCGGCCTGCGGGTCCAGATGGGCGGTCGGTTCATCGAGCATCAAAAAGGGTGCGCTTCGGTAGAGCGCGCGTGCGATGCACAGCCGTTGTCGCTCGCCCGCCGAAAACTCGCCGCCGCTCTTTTCGAGCACCGTCTGTACCCCGTGTTCGAGAGCGTCGATGCGTGTGCTGAGTCCCACCTCCGCCAGCGCGCGGTGTAAGCGACCTTCTTCAAGGGGCGCGCCGAGTGTGACGTTTTCGGCGAGCGTCGTGCGAAACAAGACGGGACGTTCGGGCACGATCGAAAAGAGTCCACCCGGATGATCGAGCGGCTCGCCCTCAAAGTACAGGCCGCCCGAGGCGAGTTCAACTTGCTGGCTGAGCGCGCGCAGTAGGGTCGTCTTGCCGGCACCCGAGGGGCCGACGATGGCGATGCTTTGGCGTGGTTTGACCGAGACGTTCGCCCCAGACAGAATCGGGGTGCCATCGGTCGTGGCCACGAACCCATCGCGCAGTTCGAGCTGACCGCCGGCGCGATGGGGCTCTGCTGCGCTTGGTCCCATGCGAACACCCTGCTCTAAGACCGCACTGAGCCGGTCGAGTGCGGCCAGTCCTGCGCTGAGGGTGGGGGCCGACATTGCGCCCGATTGAATGGGGCGTAAGAAAAGCAAAAGCGCGATCGCGATCGAGCCCGCCTCGGCGGGCGTGAGGTGCCCCGCTTCAAAGCGCGAACCGACTGCAAAGAGCACCGCGAGTGCCGCTAAGACGGCACCGATGGTGACGAGAGGTCCCGTCAGTCCCCGTAAGCGTGCGGCCTGCATCATCGCGGCCATCGCCTGGTCGGAGGCGCTACGAAAGCGAGCCTCTGCCCATTCCGTCGCCGAATACGAACGGATGACATCGGCTCCGCGTGCCGTACCCGCCGTCAGGGTCGAGAGCTCGGCCTGTCGGTCCCAGGCGGCGCGATGGACTTGCCGATTGCGTCTCGTGAGCGCTGCGATGGCGAGCAGAAGCACGGTCGCCGTTCCCGACGCCATCAGCGCCGCTGGCCAGTCGAGCACGAACGCATAGCCACCGACCGCAAGGCCTGTGAGTACCTGAAGGGGGAGGTTGGCCAGACCGATGTGTAACATCGCCTCGCTACGCTGAACGTCGGGCCCGAGGCGTTGGGCGAGTTCATCCGAGTCGAGGGAGTGGGTGGCGTGCAGAACGCGACTGAAGAGCTCGCCACGAAGTTCGTGTGACAAGCGCTGAACCAGCGCTTCGGAAATCCACGTTCGAAAATACTGCAGGACGCCACGCACAAGCGCCGCGCCGAACAACATCGCCCCTAGCATGATCCAGCGATCGCGCCCGGCTTCTGTGATGGCCACGATGAGCTGTCCACTGAGCCATGCGAACGCGACCGAACAGCCCGCAATCGCGACCGCGAGCAGAGTCGAGAGCGTGAAAACACGCCATTTTTCCACAAAGCAGCGGCGAAGAATGGCTTGAGCGTTCGTGGCAGCGAGGTCCATGTGAGCCGGCACAGAAGATGCTTCCACATGCGGTGGGGGGCAAGCTGGTGAGCTCACGCGGCTCATTTCTAGTGACACTGGAAAAATAATTGAGAAAAAGCACCCACCCCCCCTCAAGGAAACAACGGGGCGGACGTAACCCATAGATAGAGACAATTCCCCCCCAAGGAGGCGAGCAATGGCCAAAAAGGCAGCTGCGCGCAGTAAGGCTTCGAAAAGAAGCACGGCTAAAAAGAGCGCAACAAAAAAATCAACGAGAAAACGAACCGTAGCGCGGGCGACCACCAAAAAGGCGGCGACCAAGCGAGCGAAGAGCACAAGCAATAAGAAGACGACTGCGAAGAGCAAACCCAAGACATCGGCGCGTGCGTCGGCGGCCAAGGCGGCCAACAAGAACGGGCGCGTCGCTGCGAAGAAGTCGACTAGCAAAAAGTCGGCGGGCAGCGCGGCAAAAGCGAGTAGTGCGAAGCCAAGTAGCAACCAGGCGGTTGCGACGAAGTCAGCCTCGGCCAACAGCAACGGCAGTAGTCGTAAGAGTTCCGCCAAGGCCAAGTCTTCAAAAAAGGAGACCGTGGTCGAAAAAGAGGCGCGTGCAGCACGTGCCAGCGGAAGCGACTCTGCGCTTTCCCGCTATTTCCGCGAGATGTCAAACCATGATGTGTTGACGCCGCAACAAGAGATCGACGCCGCGCGTAAGGTCGAAGAAAAAGAGATCGACTACTGGGTTGCGCTCTTTTCCTACGTTCCCGCGTTCGAGACGGTTGCGTGCGTGCTTGAAATTGTCATGGAGACACCGCCTACCGAGCTTTCGACGCTGCGCAAGATCGCCAAGTCCGCAAAGAACGGCAAGCTCAGCAAGAAAAACCAAGACCGCTGGGACAAAGTGGTTGCCGAGGTTTCGAAGAAACTTCGTGAAGAGGACAGCGACCGACTTTTCGTGCAAGAGGCCGACGCGGCCGTCAACCGCCTTGCGGGCAAGAAGGCCACCAAGCGCGACATGCTCGGTGACGAGGTCCGACTGACGCCGCAGTTCAAGACGTACCTGCGCAAGGTTGAGCGCGCTTGCCGCGCCCAAAAGCGCGCCAAAAACGCGTTCGTCGCCGCCAACTTGCGTTTGGTCGTGAGCATCGCGCGCCGCTACAACCGTGGCCGCTTGCCGCTCATTGACCTCATTCAAGAGGGCAATATCGGCCTCATGAAGGCGGTGGAGCGCTTCGATCACAACCGTGGCTATCGTTTCAGCACCTACGCATCGTGGTGGATTCGCCATGCGATCAGCCGTGCGTTGGCCGACAAGGGGCGCGCCGTGCGCATTCCGGTCCACATGCTCGACACCTACAACCGTGTCGCGCGCGCGACGCAGCAAATCGCAACGCGCACGGGCAAGGAGCCGACTTCGGAGGAGCTTGAGCAAGAGACGGGCATCTCCGCGGAGAAGCTAGAGAAGATCAAGGGCTACTGGGCCGAGACGCCGTTCTCGCTCGACCGCCCGGTCAACGACGAAGATGGCCGCAAGTTTATCGACTTTCTCGAGGAGGAAGACCAGCCTTCTCCGTTTGAATCGCTCTCGAACAACCGTTGGGCGGACGAGGTGCAGAGACTACTTCGCACGCTGACCCCGATGGAGGCGCGCATCTTGCGCTGGCGCTTCGGACTCGACAACGAAGACGAGCTTACGCTCAAGGAAATCGGCGATAAGTACAACTTGAGCCGCGAGCGCATTCGCCAGCTTCAAGAGCAGGCACTCAGCAAGATTCGTCGCCAGATTCGCGACTGATCGCAGTCCATAGTTACGGGCCGACGCTCCGGGGGGGGTGAGGCCTGTCTCTCCCCGGCGGGTTTCGGCTCGCCGGGGTTTTTTATCTCTGCCTATGGCTCTTCGCTAGGCTTTGTCTCGAACGAGCGATTTGCTGCTAGCAAATCCCGTTCTCCTTCAAAGACCGCTCATCGCGGCTTATGGTTCTTCGCCAGGGTTGATGATGTGTCGACGTTGACACAGGATCGTGTCGACGTTGACACAGGATCGTGTCGACGTTGACACAAGATCGTGTCGACGTTGACACACGCAAAATGTGCTAAGCTACGCCATGCCTACACGAATTGCTCCCGCTGACGCCGCTGCCGTGCGAGCTCTGGCCAAAAACAAAAAGCGCGCAGACGCACTACTCGCCGACATCCGCAAGCGCTCCATGCGCATCGCAGAAGACGCATACGCGGTTGGCAAAGCGCTTGCTGAGCTTTCCGAAGAGCCGGTCTACTCGGCCAAAGGCTACAAGAACTTCGAGGAGCTATTGGCAGGCGAAAAGCTGATGTCACGCAGTACAGCGCACCGCTTGATCGGCATCGCTCAGTCGTACACGCGCGCGCAGGTCAAAGACCTCGGGGTCAGCAAAGCTTACGCGCTCTTGGCCTACGTCGACGCCGAGCCTCAGCTCGACAGTCCGGCGCCACTGCTTTCCGGCAACTTTCGCATCGACAACAAACGGGTCTCGGCGGTCACCGTTCGAGAAATCAACGCCGCGGCCAAGCGCGCACGCGAGCTTAGGGGTCTTGCCAAGCCGCCGTCCTCCGCCGAGAAGCTCGCTCAAAGCGCCGCGCGCAAACTTCAAGCGCGCTTGCGCAAGCAGGGCTTCTCCGGCGCGAAAGCCAGTGCGGTCCGCGACCAATCACGGTGGCGCGTCCAGGTCATCGTCGATGCGGCCGACGCCCCCGAGCTCGCCTAGGCGGTGTGCTCCCGCTTCTGGCCCATCTACCTCGGAGGGCAGCCTTTTGACCACTTGCCGCGAAAAAACGCACGCTTCTGCAGCTTGGTGTTGAGGGGCGTGTCACTCAGCCCTTTGGCGCTCATCGGCACGATGTACACGTTGTCCGGTGTATTGACGTCTTTCTGGCACGCGTGCGTGACAACGCGGCCGTCGGCCACATCGAACGAAAAAGAGGCCTGCACCGCGCCATCGGCCATGACCTTGCACTCGTACTTGCCGGGGTGTTGGTCAAGGTAGTGCCATTGGTCGTTGTCAGGCTTTTCCCCGGCCTTGTCAGCGGCGCGTACACGTAGATCGTAGAGTGGGTAGCGGTAGTGTTTCCACTGAACAACGTCCTTGCCCGTCTTGCCGACAAAGGTCCAATACGACTTGGCCGAGGCGCCACCCGCACTGGCCGGCTTCGACGCAACCTTCTTTCCGTCGTGCAGACAAGCGACGTCGTAACGGGCCTTGCCCTTTTCGTTCTTGGTCTTGGCCCAGAACCCAATATTGAGGTGCGTGGAGTCGTTGTGCGCACCCTTGAGCGCGTCTCGGAAATGCCCGTCGGCGATCGCGCGTAGCTCGCTCGGCTTGCTCATCGAATAACCATCTTCTTCGTACAGGACCGCCGGACCCACGAGAGCATCGAGGCTTTCATTTTGAAGCGTCTGCTGTGTGTTCTGTGAGCCTTGCTTGATGTTGATGACTTCGAGCTCCAGCGAACCGAGCTTTGTCTCTTTTTCGAGCAAGGTCTGGCGAAGCGACACGTCGAGCGAATAGCTGCCAGGATTGTTCTGCGCGTGGCCCTCGTCGAAGCGGCACTCGAAGTATGCAAGGTGCGCCGGATACTTCGTCGCTTGTGCATTCTCTTGGTACTCGCCAAGTTGCTTGTGTGCCCTGCACGCAAAAGGCTTGCCGATTTTCTTGCTGCCCTTTTTGAGCTGAAGCATGAGCGCGTCTTCGCTTGCGATGTCGGGAAAGTGGACCAAAACCTTGAGGTCGGGAACCCAACCTTTGCCTGCGATTCGCCAAGCGCCGACTTCGGTATTGAAAAAACCGACCGTGTCGACGATGCCTGGCTTGAGGTGAGCGGCGCTCGCGTCTTGCGCGTCGACAACAGAAGTCGCGCTTGCTACGAACAGAAACGCGGACAAAAGCGAGAGTAAGCGGTTGATGGATGCGTGCATGGGTCCCCCTATTCGAGGCCAGAACCTAGCAGTTCACACTCCAGCTTGCTGCAGTAAATGCGGGTGAAAGCCGATCAGTCGCACTCGTCGCAGCGACCGTGGAGTTGAACTTCGACGTTGCCCTTCTTGACGGACTTGGGCGAACCGCGCCCCGTCACGACTTCGGTTTGTGGGGCGCACTCCACGGTGCCGCACTCCGTACACACGAAATGGGCATGCCGTTCGCTACTGGCCTCTTCGAAATGCCAGGTCGTGCCCAGCGAGACACGGCGCAACAGTCCCGCCTCGGCGAGGTCGACCAAGTTGCGATACAGGGTGGCGCGGTCCCAGCTGTCTTCGCCGATCGCGTCGACCACGTCGTGATGGGAGAGCGGCCTTACGGCTTTGCGAAGGGTGCGCAGGACGGCTTCCCGTGAGGCCGTCGCCCGCAGCCCGGCCTCCCGAATCTCGTCGCGCAGGGACGTCACCCCGTCAGCCTAGCGCCAAGTGATCGCACCTTCAAGGCGATTGCACTTGCAATCGGGTTGCATTTGCGTCCGCGAGGCGATAAGCGATGGGCGATGAACTGGGGCTTGTCAAACGCTCTGATCCTCTGCGTTGCGCTCGTGGCGCCACGCGCGTGGGCGCAGGATGCAGGTGTGGGCCAACGCGACGCTCCGGATGCAGGAGCCGAAAAAGGGGGCGCCGACGCAGCCGACGAGAAGCCAGACGAGCAAAGCGAACCCCCTCGTATCCTGCGCACGGTCGACCCGGAGTTTCCACTGTCAGAGCGTGGCAAGGGCCTTCACCCCAATGTTGTCTTGCGGGTCACCATCGATGCGCATGGAGGCGTGAGTGATGCAGAAGTCGCTACCTCCGCGGGCCAGGCGTTCGACACTGCCGCGCTCGCTGCCGTCCGCAAGTGGTCCTTCGCGCCGGCGCTCGTCGGAGGCAATCCAGTCGCTTCACGTATTCGCGTCGCGGTCCACTTTGAGGAGCCAGCGCCTTTGTCCCCGGCACAAACGAACCTGCAGGACGCCTCGGGTTCAGCTAGCGAGGGGGCAGACGCGACCTTTAGCGCGCGCGCGGAAGCAGAGCTCGCAAAGTTGCGCGGCGAAACGCGCAGCGCGTCCGACGTCGCTGTGACGCGTGAAGAACTCGAGGCTGCGCCGAGGAGCGAGGGTGCTGAGCTGTTGCGCTCAGCGCCCGGTGTTTTTGTTGCGCGCACCGAAGGGGAGGGCGTTGCACATCGCATCAGCCTGCGAGGTTTCGACGCCGACCACGGACAAGACTTGGAGCTTCGCGTCGAAGGAATCCCCATCAACCGACCTTCACACATTCACGGCCAAGGTTACGCGGACCTCGGTTTTCTGATCTCCGAGGTTGTCGAAGAGATGCGCGTGCAAGAGGGCGTCTACGACCCGGCGCAGGGCGATTTCGCGGTTGCGGGAAGCATCGACTTTGCGCTCGGTGTCCGCGATCGCGGTTGGGGGCTCTCGTCGGGGTACGGCGCCTTTGGGCGCTTCGTTCAGCGCCTGATCTGGGCGCCTGAAAATGAACGAACGCAGACGTTTGGCGCTGCGCAGTACTCGCGCACGGACGGCTTTGGGCAAAACCGCGCGGCCGAGTCGCTGTCGACCATCCTGCAAGCGAACCTCGGCAGCGGCGCGTGGCGCTTTCAACCGACACTGATTGCGTCCGCAGCACGCGCAGACCTCGCCGGTGTCCTGCGAAACGATGACGTCGAAGCGGGCGCCGTCGGCTACTACCAAAGCTATCCGTTTGCGACCGCACAGCAGCAGAACGCTTCCTCTGCGCGCTTCATTCTCGGTGCACGCGCAGAGTACCGCGGCGAGCAAGGCCAGAACGCGGAACTCGGTGCCTGGCTTGGGGTCGATTCCTTTCGCTTGCAGGAGAATTTTACCGGCTTCGTGCAACGTTCCCGTCTGCTCGAAGGTGTTTCCGGTTTGGGCGACCTTATCGAGCAAGAGGACTCCGCGCGCTCGTTCGGTCTTCGTGGCCGCTATCGCTCACCACTTTATCAGCACACAAGTTGGTTGGGTGCACGCTTGGAGCTTGGCGTCGAAGGTCGCTTCGACGACATCGAGCAATCGCAGAACCTCATCTATGCCGTGCGCAACGAGACTTGGGACCGTCGTGTCGACGCGGATATCCAAGCGATGAATCTTGGCATCTGGGGTGATGCGGAGTTTCAACTGACAGACGTGGTCAAGCTGCGCGCCGGTCTTCGTGCCAACCTGCTCAGTTACGTCATCGACGACCGGCTCGGCAACTTCGTGCCTTCTACGCGCGACCGCGACGAATCCATCATCGGGTTTCGTCGTAGTGCATCGGGGACTGCGTGGGGGCCGCGCTTGAGTGTGACGGTCGAGCCCATCGAGCGACTGTCATTGCTTCTAGCCTACGGACAAGGCTTTCGTTCGCCTCAGGCGCGGACGCTTGAGGACGGTGAGCGCGCGCCGTTCACCAAGGTGCACTCTGCAGACCTCGGAGCGCGCTATGAAAGCGATGTACTGACTGCCTCGCTCTCGGGGTTTTGGACAGAGTTGTCCGACGACGTCGCCTTCGAACCACGCGAGGGGCGGCTCGAGCGAATTGGCGGGACGCGCCGACAGGGATTGGCGCTCTATGTGCGCACCAAGCCGATCGAGCAGCTTCTGGTATCGACCTCGCTCACCTACGTCGCAGCGACGCTCCTGGAACCACCGCCGCCGACGGCCGAAGAGCCACAGCCTGCGTTCGAAGAGGGCCAGGCACTTCCCTATGTGCCGCCTCTGGTGTGGCGCCTCGACTTGGCGCTGCATGACGAGCTTGCCGACATCGAAGGGCAGGCGCTGGGCGGACGCATTGGACTTGGTACTTCGGTTATCTCCGAGCGCCCTTTGCCGCATGGACAGTCGGCCGACGCCTTCGCGCTCGTTGACGTCTCTGCGCGTGCGGAGTGGTGGCACTTTTCGCTCACGTTTGAGGTCTTTAACTTGTTCGATGCGCAGTATGCCGCAAACGTCTATAACTTTGTCTCCAACTGGCGACCCGAAGCAGCGCCCTCGCGCGTGCCAAGTCAACACTTCTCAGCGGGTGCGCCGCGCACCTGGATGCTAACCCTAGGAGTTCAGTTATGATCACAAAGGGTAATCTCCTGGCTGCTCTCAGCGGAGTATGTCTCGCTTTGATCGCTGGCTGCGCCGACGCAGGAGGTGGACGCATTTCGTTCGCACTTCACGCCGCGGGGACGGCGAGCAATCAGGCACAAGCGGGCGTCTGGAACATCACCTTCGACGAGGCTGCGCTCGCGTTTGGTCCGCTCTGGCTGTGCGCCGCCGATGGCGAACAGGCCTCGTGTGAGACCGCGAGGGCCGAGTATCTCGATGCCGCGATCATCGACCTGCTAGACCCATCTTCGCATGAGCTCGGCGAAGTCACGGGGACCGAGGGCTTTGTGGGTAGCTTTGGCTACGACTACGGTTTCGTGTCGCTCTTGACGGACACCGAGCCACTCGCGCTACCAGCCGCACAAGCGCTCGAAGGTTCTGTGCGCTTGGTCGGTCGTGCAACAAAGGGCACGCGCGAAGTTGAGTTCACCGCCGTTCTGTCGCTCTCTCAGTCGGAAGTCGACATCGAGCCAGGCGTTCCGGTCGTCCGTCGCGCCAGCGAGGATGCGCGACACGTCATCGACCAGAATACGACGCGGCTGGACTTGCGCTTCGACCCTGCAGTCTTAGTGAAAAAGGTCGATTTTGAGCTTCTGTCCGAACAGACCAACGTGGTCATCTCACAGCCCGCCACACCTCAAAACGCGCAAGCTGTCGCGGCGCTCCGTCTCGCGCTGCAAAACGAAGCGGTACCTGCCTTGCAATGGCAGTGACGCCCATCTACGCCAAAAAGGAGTCCCAAGACATGTTCGCAAAGCCTTACACCGCAAACTTCGCCGCGCTCTCTGCCGCCGTGTGTGTCTGCGTGCTCGCGGGCTGCGACGATGGGGCAACCTCCGAACCAGGTTCCCTCGAGTTTCTTCTCGAGGCCGAAGATACCGTACGTGAAGGGCTCGAGCCCGGCGAAGGCGTCGAAGACCTGCGCGACGGGTGGAGCGTGCGCTGGCAAAACTATCTGATCACCATCGGTCACGTGCAGATTGTCTCCGCAGTCGATAGCACTCGAAGCCTCGACGCTGAAGACCGCTTCGTCGCGGACCTGACCAAGGTGCCGACCGCCGGCTTGCCACTTTGGAGTTTTGACGAACTTGAGCCGACACGATGGAACGTTTTCTACGAGGTGGGCGAGCCAGTCCATGGCGCAATGCGTGATGCGAGCGTCGAGCCGGATGACTTCGAAATGGTCGTGGCCGGCGACCTCTCGTATCTCATTCGTGGAACGCTTGCGCAGACGGGTGGGCAATCGTGCCCGCCCAGCGCCAAGGCCGAGGTCGGCGATAGCGTGCCCAAGGGCGATCAGAATGCGCGACAAGACCCATGCTACGACAACCCGAGCATTGAGTTCGAGCTAAGCGCGCAGGCCGGGGCGGCTTTCGGCCCCTGTGAGATCGACGAGCTTCCCGGCGTCGCGGTGCCCTCGGGAGGCTCGCAGAGTGCAGCGCTGACCATCCACGGAGACCATGTTTTCTTCAATGGCTTTCCGCAGGGTGACGAGGGAGGCATCAGCCGTCGAGCACAATGGCTTGCGGATGCCGACCTCAACATCGATGGTCGTGTCACAAGAGAGGAGCTGCAGTCCTTGTCCGCCTCGGACATGGCAGCGTTCGACGAGGGCTATCAGTTCGGCGCGGCGCCCGAAGGCGCGCTCGACTCACTTTGGACCTACGTCGCAGCACAGCTTCGGACCCAAGGTCATTTCCAAGGTGAAGGCGAGTGTCCCATCGATGGCGTTGGCCACGATCATTGAATTTATGGTTTCTCGGGCTTCGCACGCTCATCGCGGAACTCCCGGTTCTTCGCGGCTGCGCTTCGAAACCAGCGATGTGCTGCTAGCACATCGGGTTTCTCGGGCTTCGCACGCTCATCATTGAGCAGGCTTGAGTTGGGAGCCGGAGATTTTCCAAACTCGAATGGCGATGCGCGGCTCACCTTGTTCGCTGATGCCGCCCCACGGTCCTGCGAGCTCGTGGGTCAGAGGAGCGGAACGCAACGCGGTGGCCATTTGATCGCGGTCGGCGGTGCCGCTTTCACTGCGTGTGAGGATGAGCTTCACTGCGTCGTGCGCAGCGAGTGCGAAGAGCCCAGGTTCTGTTTCGAAGCGGGCGCGGTATTGCTGGGCGAACGCCGAGTTTGGATTGTCGGCTGCGCTTACGAGCGCGCCTTGTAAGTAACGTCCGGCGCTACGAAGCACATTGCCATCGTAGGCGATCGAGGGCAAAAGAATGCGCGTTCTGCCGCCTTGGCCGATGCCGATGCGTGCGAGCGCGGGCGCGATCAGAAGGACGCGAGAGGGCTGCGCCAGGACGGCCAGCGCATCCGGACGCTTGCCTTGCAGGGCCTTGGTCGCGTCTCCGAAGCTCGTCGCCTCCGGCTCGAAACGAAGTTCGGTCACTTGCTGAACCCCGCGTGCCGCCAAGTTCGCCCTGTAAGCGGCCACCATGCGGTCACCAAACGCGCTCTTTGGCGCCATGAGCACGACGTCACTTGCTGCCGTTAGACTCGCCGAATCGAGGAGTACCTGAGCTTCTTGTTCGGTCGAGGGAAGAAGTCGCGAAGCGTACGCGGGGCCCGGGGACATGTTGGGTGACAGCGCAACGAGGGGCACGGCAAGTCGCTCGGACTGACGCGCGGCCTCTTCGGCCACCTTGGTAGAGAGCGGCCCGACGATTGCGATAACTTTGTGAACGGCAACGAGTTCTTCGACCGCTTCGCGTGCGAGCTTGGGGTCACCGGCATCGTCGCGAAAGATGATGCGGGGCGTGGTCGGTGTGGGGGGGCCGTCGCGCGGCAGGCCGGCCGCCAGCACCATCCCGCGCAGTGCATCTTGGCCCACTTCCCTTGCGCGCCCGGAGAGGGGCAAGATCGCGCCGATGACATACGGGTCTGCGTCGTGGCTCTCTTTGGCGCGCACGACCATCAGTCGCAGGTCGTCGTCGAGTTCGATGTCTTGTTGCTCCAGCTGCTTGGCGAGCTGACGAACGTCGTTCATGCGCGACTCTTCGTAGGCGAGTTCGATGGCACGCTTGGTTGCCAAGGGCCAGCCGACACCGTCGCGGGGCAGGGTTTCGATCAACACGTCGAGCTTCTCTTTGGCCAGCGCGTCCTCGATGAGCGCTTGGATAAGTTTGATGGCAGGGTCGCGTAGCGACACAGGTGTTGCTGTGCCCAGTAGCCTATCGAGTGCGACCACGGCTTCCGCGGGGTTGCCGAGCGCCTGCTCGGCTTCGGCCAAGGACCACAGCAGCAGGCCCGTGTCCTGTGGATCGGTGGTTTTACCCACCATGGGTTTGAGTTCGAGCACTGCGATATCGGGCTTGCCAAGCCGCAGACTGGCGACGGCATGAATGAGCGTCGCGCGCTCGCGCACCGTGACGTCTTCGTGCGTGCGCTGCGGCGCACTGTGCTCGACAGCGCGGTCGAACTCGTCAGCACCAAGATAAAGCTGCGCCAGACCCAAATGGGCCACCGGAATCAGCGCATCACCTTCGTAGTTGGCGATGAAATGCGAGTAGTGCGCGCGAGCCTCTTCAAGGCGTCCAGCTTCATGGTGCGCCTGCGCAACGCGAAGCGCGCGTTCGGCCGCAGGGTTGTCGGTTGTCAGAATGGGAAGCTTGCTGGGCGGCGTGGGCTCGGGCTTGGAGCTGGGACAAGAGAAGAGGACCGCGGCCAAGGCGATGAACAGTGCGCGCTGTAAGATCTCGAGCTTCATCAGAAGCTCCTCGCCGACAAGACTGGGCACCGTGAAGGTCTGGGTAGAAGCGTGCATGTGCGCAGCCACCATGGTTCAAAAACTAGGTGCTCCAAGGCAACTTTTCTCCATCTGGCACGAGCGAAGCGGCCACCAGCGCCCCAAGGTCCGCGCATCGCGCGCCCGCGGCACAAAGCTGCTTCTTTGATGATGCGCAGGCGGTTGCAATCCAATGACCCTGTGCGGGGGCTGCGGCTTCTTTGGCGATGTCCGCGGCGGTTTCGGGGTCGGTAACGGGAAGTTGACCGCCGCCGCCGCTGCAGGTGGCATGCTGAAGAGCATAGGCAAACTCTTTGGCTTTCTGCTCGGTGAGTTTTTCGATCAACCTTCTTGGCGCTTGGTATATTCCGAGCCCGCGACCCAATCGGCATGGGTCCTTGAAGTACAATGCAGGCGCGTTGGCGAGTGGGGAGATGCGAGCCGCGTGCGCGTCGAAAAAGGTCATCAGGTCGAGGTGTTGCTGTCGCTTCGGCACGCCCACACCCAAAGCTGGGGCCCGCACCAACAGCGCGTGTTGGCAGCCTGGGTCATTGAAGACGATGGTTTCTGCTTTGCCATGCCTTTTCCAGAAACGCCGCGCGGACTCCACGAAACCAGACAGGTCGCCGGCCTCGAGCAGCGGCAGGCCGCAACAACTGGTCGCGGAGCACGAGCCGCTTGTGCCGGCGAGCAGCGCGTGTGCGCGGGCGTGCGCACGCGCGTCCTCAAAAGAGGTCGACACGCTTGTGCAGCCGGCAAAGAGTACGTGGCCCTCCGGCCTTTTTGAGGAGGTCGGTTCGAGCGTGTGGCCCAGCGCGGCCGATTTGCGAACGCGTCTCGCGTGACGGGCGCGAAGTGCGTCGATGCTTGTTGCCAGCGCTGGGTGTAAACCGCCGTCTTGCCGCGCGATGAGCAATGTTTCGGCCACGTCCGTGCCGTGGTCACACGCTGTCGTGCAGCGCATGCACCCCGTGCAGGCATACGCGGTCTGGCTGTAGCTCGCGTGCGGGGGGAGCTCCGACCGATTCGAACGGTGCGCGATACTCATCTTGCCCCATGGGGTTGTCGTCTCGCGCCCCTGGGCAGTCGACACTGGGCATGTGTGCCGGCACAGCTTTGGGCAGTAAGCGCAATACGTGGTGGCTTTGCGGCGGTCGTCGAGCGTGGGAAGGGCGTGCTTGGTCATGGAAAAACGCTGGGTTCTGGCCGCAAGGGTAGTGTGCTCAGCTGCTCTGGCAAAGCGTCTTTACAAACTCAGCAGAAAGGCTACGGATCTGTCGCCAGCGGCCGCTGTCGCGGTTAGAGCGCCATGAGTGACGAGTTCGAGATATTCGTAGAACCCGATGAAGCCGAGACGAGCCTGGTGGAGGCCACGCGCGTCATTGCATTCGCAGGGGCGCGCGGTGGAATCGGCACGTCGCTCGCTTGCTCGAGCGTTGCGATGTACCTGGGCACGATCGGCCGTCGGGTTTTGGTGGTCGATGCCGATCCGATCGGGCACAGCCTGCATTCGCACCTCGGCCAACGCTTCGGGCAGCCGCAGGCCAAACCGCTCGCCGAAGTAGGCGTCGTGCTCCAGACGCTTCGATTTGAAGCCGATTCACTGACGCCCGTCGAGGGTTGGCTCGATGCCGACGAGCAGGGCGCCTTCGAGTACGTCGTGGTCGATCTCGGACACGCACCGGGACGATGGGCGCTGAGCGCGTACCTCGATGCCGACCTGTCCATCTTCGTGACGGCACCGGATCGCATCGCAATGGACAACATGGGGCTGTTTCTGCGGCGCGCGTTTGACATGTACCTCGAGAAACAGTTGGCGGACGACGGCGCTGACGTGGGCGATTTGCGCGAGGTCGAGGCGCGCATCCGCGAATCCGCTGGCGACGCGAGCGGCGGCATCTATCCCGCGCAGTTGTTGCGTCGACTGCAAGCCGAGGGCAGCGAGCTAGCCCCCATCGTCGAGCGTTCGCTGGCTCAGTTCATGTTCTTTTTTATGGTCTCGCTGGTGCGGCGACGCGAAGATACCGAAATCGGCAACGCCGTTCGTTCGGTGATCTACCGTCGCTTGCGGCTCGCCGCTGAGCCGCTTGGCTTCGTGGATCACGACGATGCGGCGGTGGCCGCGATGCGCATCGGTCGGCCGATGTTGATCGAGTCGCCCATGGCGCGCGCCTCGAAGTGTTTCGAGCGATTGACGCGTCGCATTGTGGGGCTCGTGGAGCGCGATGTCGCGTTTCGCACCCCCCGTCCGATGCCCTTTGAAAGTCACCACGGGGTGCTTGAGGTGGAGCGCGAGGCTTCAGCAGAGCTGATTCGCCGCTCGGCCAAGCGCTTGCTGAGCGTGTTTGCCGAGGACGCGATTTGGCTTGGCGGTTTGTATGCGGACGAAGACCTCCGCAGGCTTCGTGCGCAGATCGAAGAGGCGCGCGATACCTTGCTCGACAAGTCGTTGCGGCGCGATTACGAACGCTCGCTCTTTGATGAGCACGGCGTGTACGAAGAGCCCGGGACCGCGCCAACGCAAAAGCAAAGCTCGATGCCACCACCACCTCTGATTACGCCCGAGACCGAGTTTGGCGGCGCCCTCATTCGAGCCGTGCGCGAATCTCAGGGCATCACCTTGCGCGATGTCTCCGAGACGACGCGCGTTGCCCTTCGTTATCTGCAAGCCATCGAGGACGAGGACTTTGAGTCGCTTCCTGCAGCCGTATACGTGCGGGGCTTCGTGAGCGAGTTTGCCAAGTGTCTGCGCCTCGACGGCGCACAAGTCAGCCGCACCTATCTGCAGCGCTACAGCGAGTTTCAAGAAGGTGGCGCGTGATCATCTTGGCTTCTTCTTCGCCGCGGCGCATGGAGTTACTTCAGCAAGTCGGCATCACGCCCGTGCAGCGCCCGCCCGTCGTCGACGAGACCCCGCACGAAGGCGAATCGCCTGAAGAGCTTGTGCTTCGCCTGGCGCGGGACAAGGCCATGGACCTTACCCTGCATCCCGGGGAAAAGGGTGTGATCCTGGCTGCGGACACCATCGTGCTTGCGCCGACTGTTATCGGTGACGCTGAAGTTCTTGGCAAGCCAACGAGTCCCGAGGACAACGTCAGCATGCTTGAACGACTCAGTGGCGTGGCGCACAGTGTCTTGACGGGGGTTTGTGTTCGGAACGGTGAGAAGCTTCGCACGCGGTCGGTGCGTACGGACGTCTATTTTAGGGCGCTCTCTCGCGACGAAATCATCGCCTACGCCCAATCTGGCGAAGGCAGCGACAAGGCTGGGGGCTACGCGGTACAAGGCATGGCCGCAGCATTTGTCGAGCGCATCGACGGCTCCTACACCAACGTGGTCGGACTACCGATTTGCGAAGTGATCGAGGAACTGCGAAACGTGAGCGTGTTCGCATGGCCCTGACGGGCTCGGGTGGCGTCATCGCTGAGCGCATCAAGCGCGTGCGCATACAGATTCGCGAGGCGTGTCAAAACGCGGGGCGCGACCCTGGCACGGTGCGCCTGATAGCAGCGTCCAAGGGGCAGCCTGCCGAGGCCATTCGTGCCGCGTACGATTGCGGTCAGCGTGACTTTGGTGAGAACTTCGCCCAAGAACTCAAAGACAAAGCTGCTGCGCTCGCCGACCTGACGGACCTGCGTTGGCACTTTATCGGTCGCTTTCAGAGCAATAAGTCCAACCTCTTGGTGCGCACGGGTGCGTGGGTGCAGAGCGTGAGCGCGGTTTCGCACCTCGAGGCGCTTGCCAAGCGTCACTTGCGTCGACCCGTGCCGTGTATGGTGCAGGTGCGTTTCGACGATGACTCCGCGCGGGGAGGTGCGGCGCCGAGCGACCTTTCGGCGTTGGTGTACGCGGCTGCGGAGCTCGACGGCGTGGACCTTCGAGGCCTGATGCTGGTGCCGCCGCAGGAGGACGACCCGAGTGCCACGCTCGCGCATTTTGCACGTTTGCGTGCGCTCGCCGACAAGTACGACTTGCCCGAGCGCAGCATGGGCATGAGCGGCGACTTTGAGCTTGCCATCGCCGAGAGCTCGACGATGGTCCGTATCGGCACCGCCGTCTTCGGCCCACGACGCAAAGTTTTAGCGAACTAGCGGGTGGGCCGTATGCGTGCTCGAAGGGGTGAGGGGACCCGTGCGCACGCGGTAGGCGAGGTCAATAGACGGTCGCGCGTCTTCAATGCCGCAGCCCTTGCCGGCAAGCGTCCGCCGATAGACTTCGCTGTGCAGGTCCGTGAAGCCTGTCGAAAACTCCACCTCGTGACCATCATGGGTGAGTGAGCGATAGGCGTAGCCGTTGTTTTGCAGCACCTCGCTCGGCAGGTCGTCTCCGCGTGTCGACAGAAACCAACGCACGCGTGCGCGTTCGAGCTCGATAAAGCCCGAAGCCCGGTCGTTCTGACGTTCGTGGACCTCGATACGCTCGGCAGGTCCGAAGATCCACAGTAGTAAATCGAAAAAGTGGATGCCGATGTTGAGGCAGACGCCGCCGGACTTTTCTTCGTCCGCCTTCCATGAGACGTGGTACCAGCGCCCGCGGCGCGTAATGTACGTGAGCACGACGTCTGCCTTTTCAGCGCGCGATTGCATGTCCTCGCGCATCTTGCGCAGCGACTCGATGTGACGCAGCTGAAGCACGGTATACACGCGCATCCCGGACTCCTCCTCAAGGTGCGCGAGCTGGTCGAGGTTCCAAGGGTTGATGACGAGCGGCTTTTCACAAATGGCATGTGCGCCCACGCGCAGCGCGAGCCGAACGTGAGCGTCGTGTAAGTAGTTGGGCGAGCAGATGCTCATGTAGTCGATGCCACCGCCTTCGGAGCGGCGGAGTTTTTCGAGGTGTCGGTCGAAGCGCTCAAATTCCGTAAAAAACGACGCTTCGGGAAAATGTCGGTCGAGGATGCCGACAGAGTCGAACGGGTCGCAGGCGGCGAGTAGGTTGCCGCCATTGTCCGCGATCGCCTGAAGGTGCCGCGGCGCGACGAAGCCCCCAACCCCGAGCATGGCAAAGCGAGGTGAGTTTGCCGTCATGATGCTTGCCAACCTTCCCATGTAAGCTGCAGGCCCTCATCGAACATGGTTTGAGGCGCATAACCCAGAGCGCTGCGGGCCGCGTCAATCGAGGCTTTAGAGTGTTTGACGTCGCCCTCTCGTGGTGGTTCGTACAGGGGTTTGAGGTCGAGCTTGGCGGCTGCGATGAGTGCGCCCGCAAGTTCGTTGATGGTGGTTTGTCCGGTTGCGCCGATGTTGAACGCGCGCCCCGCGACGTTGTCCGTAGATGCGATGGCCGCACGGAGGTTCGCCTGAACCGCATCGTGCACATAGGTGAAGTCACGGCTTTGCTCGCCGTCGCCAAAAATGATGGGTGATGCGCCTTTGAGCAGCGCATCGATAAAGCGTGGGATGACGGCGGCGTAGGGGCCGTTGGGGTCCTGGCGGGGTCCGTACACGTTGAAGTAGCGCAGTCCCACGACACACATATCGTAATTTCTCGTATAGAGCGCCGCGAGTTCCTCGTCCATCCACTTCGACAGGGCATAGGGCGACAGTGGTGTTCCCTCATCGCCTTCCACTTTGGGTAACTTCTCGCTGTCCCCGTAGACGGACGACGACGACGCATAGACGACGCGTGAGATGCCGCTATCACGGGCCGCTGTGAAGATGTTGGTCGTGCCACCGACATTGACCTCAAGCGAGGTTGCCGGCAGCTTGATGGATCGCGGAACCGAACCGAGCGCGGCTTGGTGGAAAATGACTGCGCAGCCGTCCGCTGCCCTCTGGCACGTTTCGAGGTCTCGGATGTCTCCGCGGATAACCGTCACTTGCTCAGAGGCATGATGCGCGAGATTTCGTTCGTGACCGGAGACGAAGTTGTCGAGCACCCGGACGTGCGCACCGCCGGCGACGAGCGCGTCGACCAGATGTGAGCCGATAAAGCCCGCGCCGCCCGTTACCAGCACGGTTTTACTCTGAAAATCTTTAGCTAAGTCACTGTTCATGGTTCTGCGGGCGAGGGTGCTATGCTCGGCGGGTCGTGACAAGTCAAAGCCAAGGTATCCGCGACTTTGCCACCGCCGTCGCCGCCGAACGCCTCTTCGTGCGCGTCATGCAGCTACTGCGCGCCGACGCCGGGCTGATCGCGCCCATCAAGGGGCTCGCGCTGCACCGGTCCACTTACGACTCGCCGCACGAGCGCCCGCTGACCGATGTCGATCTGTTGCTCTCTCCCAGTATCTACAAGCGTTCGCTTGCGCGCCTTCGCGCAAACGGCTTTTCGGTCATGGGCCGTGGGGCGACGGGGCACACGCTGGTGCACAAGGGTGAAGTGCTGGCGCTCGACCTGCACCACCAGCTCTTTCCCCACGGCATGTTCGCGCTCGACACCGACCAGATATTTGCGCGGGCGAGTTGGTCGAGGCTCGACTCCGTTCACTTTCGTATGCTCGACGACTACGACACGTATGCCTGCTTGGTCGGGCACTTCGTCAAAGGGCGGCTCGGGCCGAACGACACGGTTCACCTGCGCGACCTCGTGCGCTTTGCCTCGGTTCGGGAGTTGGCGCCCGATCAGGCGGCGGCGCATCTACTCGAACACGGCCTCGCGCGCGCAGCGCACACGGTCCTGCCGCTCGTGTGTGAACGACACGACGATGCCTTCAGCAAGGAGCTCTTGGCCCACCTTCGCATCGGTCCGGTCACGCGGGTGGCGGCGACGCTTTTGGTGCGCCATCGCGAGCGAGTGGACGCTTGGGGCGTGACACGCAGACTTTGGCCGTATGCCTTCGATCGGGACGCCAAGCGAGGCGTGATCAACGCGACTCGTCATGCTTCAGTCGGTGCGATACGCCGTATCGTTGCCAGTCCGACACAAGCCCTCAAACCATGAAACGGGCGCCGCGTCTTGGAATGGTGCTTGCCGCCGGATACGGCAAGCGACTTCGCCCACTGACCGATACGTTGCCCAAGCCGCTGGTCGAGCTGGCGGGTAAGCCACTGCTCGAACACGCCCTTGATGCAATGCTCGGGTGGGGCGTCGAGCACGTCTTCGTGAACAGCCATCACATCGGCGACAAGCTGGGCGCGTGGCACCATGCGTACAAGCGACGTTCGTTCGTCACGCTCGTCGAGGAGCCAACGCTGCTCGGCACCGGCGGTGGTATACGCAATGCGCTCTCACCAGCGCTCGACGAGGGTGAGCACGCGGTCGTCAGCAACGGCGACGTCCTGTTTCGCCCCGATGTGCCGGCACACTTTGCAGCGCATCAGTCGCTTGGCGCCTACGCGTCGATGGTGATCCGTGTTGACGCCGAGCAAGAGCGCTACGGGCTCATCGGTGGTGGTGAAGACGGACGCATGACGCGGCTGCTGAGCGAAGGTGACATGGATGCGCCGGTGCAAGGCATGTTCTCGGGCGTGCACATTCTCTCCAAACCAGCTGTGCTCGCGCTGCCTGAGCAAGGCTGCGCCGTTCGACAAGGCTATCAACCGTGGTTTCGCGCCGGGCTCCCGCTCGGCGCTTTGTTAGACCGTGCGCCCTGGTACGACGCGGGGGAGTACGCTCTGTTCAAGAAACTCGAAGCCCAGCTCGCATCCGGCGACCTCCGCTGGCCACCGACCGCCTGAGTCTCAATGGGAGCCGGGGCCCGAATGAGACTCGTTAGACGTCGTTCGGGCGGCCGTCGATGCCTTCGAAGCAGAGTTTGATCGCTTTGACGGCCTCTTCGATTTCGGCTTCGCCGCCACCGAGATAAAGGCGGCCGAAGGCACCGAATGTGATCACCTCAAGTAGGCGAATCGGTGCCGCCTTCTCGGCCTCGTTCGCTGCGATTGCCGCGTACGCGGCAGGGTGCGTCTCGAGCACGTAGAGCGTCTCGCCCTCGCGAATCATGTCGCCGTGACGCATGCGGTTGAGCAGCATTTCTTGATAGGGCTCGATGCCCGTGATGACCTCGCTCGACACGATGCGGGGCTTGAGACGTGCCGATTCGTCGACGCCGATTGCTTCGAGAATGCCTGCGCCGGCTTCGAGTACCTCGCCTTGGTCCTCATGGTGAATCTCGAGCAGACCAAAGGCGCGCTCGACAATCTGCAAGCCTGGCATGACGCGCGTTCGTTTGAGCGCCGCGTCGGTCAGCTGGTTGATCGCCATGCCGGGCGCGATCTCGACAAACAGAGACGCCTGGTTTTCGAGCGGCTGAAAACCGACCGCTACGGTTTGCAAGAACCCGGTGAGTTGCGGTTGGAGGGAATCGATGAAGGAGTAAGTGCGTAAATCCATGGCAGCGCTCGGACCCTGCTTACCCCGTGAGCACCGGACGGGTCAATCACGACTGTCAATGGAGAACTGTCTTCTGATGACAATGCCTGGCGAACTTGGCAAATGTGCTGAAATCGTTCGCCCTCCCTGGCATGCTCCCAGGATGTCCAGTGAAACGAAACTTAGCGAAGGCAAGAAGGCACCTGCTTTTACGCTACCCTCAGACAATGGAGAGAAGGTCTCTCTCAAAGATCAAAAAGGCAAGTACGTGGTCGTTTACTTCTACCCGAAGGACATGACGCCCGGTTGCACCACGGAAGCACAGGACTTCAAGGCCGCGATGCGCAAGCTCAAGAGTCGGGACACCGTCGTATTCGGTGTCAGCAAAGACAGCGTCGAATCCCACTGCAAGTTTCGCGACAAGTACAAGCTCAACTTCCCATTGCTGAGCGACGAAAAGGGCACCGTTATCGAAAAGTACGGCGCTTGGGGCGAGAAAAACAACTACGGCAAAAAGTACATGGGCATCATCCGCACAACGGTTGTCGTCGGACCCGACGGCAAAGTTGTCAAAGTGTTTCCCAAGGTCCGCGTCAAAGGTCACGTCGACAAAGTGCTCGAAGTCATCGACGAGCACCGCAAGGGTTAGCGTTACGCGCTGGCAGCACGTCGAAGCGTGGCAATCGGTCGGCGCACAGAAAAAGCGAGCTCTTCGTCATTCACACGCAATGCCGACGCGAGGAACGAACCGTCGGCGGTTTGCACCTTCGTTGTGATACCTTGCGAGATGCGATGCATCCCCGTCACGCCGGCCATCAGCATGTTGGGCGCCGAGTCCTCGTGTGCCGACTGAATGAGGACCTTTCCGCGTGGCATGGTGGGCGGTCGGCCGTCGCGCGCCCAGAGCAGTAAGTCGCCACTCGCGTCGCGAATCGTAAAATCGGTGGTGATGCGTTTCATGGGTTCGATCTCAAGGCGATGCTGAACCGCGAGTTGCAAGCCAAGAAGAGCCTCCAGCCCCAGTTCGGTGCTCGCCCGCGCAATTAGCTTTCGGTAGGCGTGTCCGGTGTCGACGACGAGCAAGTCACGGGTCGCTCGAACCACCTCGCCGCGAAACTTGGTGACGAGCAAGAAGCACTCCTGCGTCATTGGCAGCACGCGCGATCCTCGGATGCCGTCCGCCACACGTACGTGCAACCCAGCGCGTCGTCGAATAATCGATCGCCTTGGCGGCTCCGAAGCGCGCAATCGAACATGACTTGATTCGCTCGCGAGGGGCCGGTCCACGTGAGCGACTTGTACGGGGGACGTCATCATGGGAACCATAAGCTGCAAGGTGTGTGCCCGGTAACATTCTAAAAAAGGACAACGATTTCAGCGGTTCAAGTTCTGCACTGCGCACTTGGGACCCCAGCTCTCAGGCCCATGTTGTTCAGATCGGGGTCTCGGCTTCCTTATCAGTCCTGCATGCGCGCGAGACACTCAAGGAAAAAGCGAAATACTTTCCGTGTGGACGGGAAGCCGCCTTCGATGCAAGGTCCGGAGCCACTGCGTCGGCGATCTGCTGGCGCCCGAGACTGCCATGAGCACAGCTGCCCCCGAACCCCTGGACCCGAACTTTCGCATTGAACTGCCTGCCTTTGAAGGCCCACTCGACCTGCTCTTGCACCTGATCGCCAAGCACGAACTCGAGATTCTCGACCTTCCGGTCGCATTCGTGACGGAGAAGTACCTCCAGTACCTCAAGCTGATGAAGGAGCTCGACCTCGACATTGCGTCGGAGTACCTCGTGATGGCCGCGAAGCTCGCCTACATCAAGAGCCGGACACTCTTGCCGGTCTCGCCCCTCGACCAGGACGACGAAGCCGAGGAGGAGCTCGGCGATCCGCGGCTCGAACTCATCAGTCGCCTCCTGCAATATCAGAAGTACAAGAAGGTGGCCGAAGAGCTGGCCGACCGCGGGGTCACCGGTCGTGATGTGTTCGCGCGAGGCACTGCGGCGCCCAAGCACGACGGCCCGGCTCCACTCGCATCGTTCGACCTGTTCAAGTTGCTCGACGCTTTTCAAAAGGTGCTCGGTCGGCTGGACGACTCGAAGGCGTTTGAAATCGATGCTGAGCGCATCTCGATTCAGGCACGCATCTCCCAGATGACCGATGTGCTCCGTGAAAAACGCCGCTGCAACTTCGATGAACTCTTCGAAGGCCTGCGAACAAAATACGACTTGGTCGTGACATTCTTGGCGTTACTCGAGATGGCGAAAATGCGTCTGCTTTTTGTCTATCAAGCAGATGCCAGCTCCCTCATTCACCTCGAATACCGTCTCATCGAGGACCCCGACGCGGAAGCGACGGAGTTCGCGGACATCTTGAACTAGGTAGGACATGGAAACCGTCGAAGCACAAGACCGAGAATCGTCGAACGTGGCCGCGCAGGACATCGAGCCACCGTCTTCCGAAGGGACTGCTGAAGCGGCAGCTTCTGTCACGGACCAGCACCTCAAGAGCGTGCTCGAGAGTCTCGTGTTCGTATCGGAGAAGCCGGTTCCGGTGCGCAAACTGGCGCGGCTTACCAAAGCTCCCAGAGAGAATGTTCTGCGACTGCTCGAAGAGCTACAGACCGACTACGCGGAGCGTGGCATTCGTCTGGTCGAGGTCGGCACGGGTTTTCAGTTTCGCACTGCTGCGGTTAACGCGCCCTTCGTGCGCGATTTTGTCGCTGCGCGCCCGGTACGGCTGACGAGAGCGCAAACGGAAACGCTCGCCATTGCGGCCTATCGCCAGCCGCTTACGCGTCCAGAGCTCGAAGAGATTCGTGGTGTCGACTCGGGTTCCGCGCTCAAGGTGTTACTCGACCGTGGCTTGCTTCGCATCCTCGGCCGCAAGGACGAGCCTGGCCGCCCGCTTCTGTACGGCACGACGCCAGAGTTTTTGGACTTCTTTGGCCTCAAGTCGCTGGCTGAGCTGCCGACGCTTCAGGAGTTCTCGGAGCTTAGCGACGAGAGCAAGGAGCTCTTTGCGCGGAAGATGGGAGAGCCCCTCGATCTGCAGAGCATCGCCGACGCGGCGAGACTCGCGGATGCTGAGCGGGTCCTCGAAGACGATGAGGACGATGAGGAGTCGGATCAGGACGCAGAGCAACTCGAGGAGTCCTCGGATGACGACGACGAGGATGACGACGACGAGGATGACGACGACGAGGATGACGACGACGAGGATGACGAC
>CAZAQV010000014.1:175562-183386 GCA_964487255.1 uncultured Polyangiales bacterium
GACGAGGATGCATGAGCGGCGATCCCAATCGAGTCCTCTTCATCTCAAAACCCGTCGCTCCACCGTGGAACGACAGCTCAAAAAACCTCGTCCGCGACATCAGCTCTGCGCTCACCTCGTTTGAGGCCACCGTCCTGACCCAGCCGGGGTCCATCGGGTCCGGTGTGGCCTGGCAACCCAAAGGCGGGTCGAGCCGCCCAACCTACGCCTTGGCGCCCAAAGGTTTCGCGCCCGGTTTGCTTCAGAACGCGCAGGTGGCTGCCCTGCTTACCTTCGGCAGAGACCTGCCAAACATCTGGAACTTTTTTTTCGCGCCCAACCCCAAGTCCTCTTCTGTTGCGCGCTCGCTCAGCCGGCTGCGGCGCGCTCGGACGGTCCAAACCGTCTGCTCCCAACCGCGGCTCTGGCACGCGGGCGACTTTTTCGGAGATGTTGTGGTCGCGCTCTCCAAGGCTTCCTACGCGCGTCTCGCTCCCGAGGAGGGCGGGTTGCTCAAAGAGACGCCGTGTCATCTCATCGCTCCGTGCGTGCCCGTTACTGAGCCGCGTCTCGCCGCGGATCGAGTACGCTTGCGACAGGACTTCGGGCTGGCGAACGACGAGCCTCTCTTCATCTATCCAGGCGACATCGAGTTTGGCGGTGGTGCGGCGCTCGTACTCGAAGCTTTTGCTCGACTCGATGGCGCGCAGCTCGTGATGGCCTGCCGGGACAAGACGGAGCGCGCCCACGCCGAGCGCATCAGCCTGCAAGGGCGTCATAAGGCGCTCACGGCTTCTGGGCGCGTCAAGTGGGTGGGCGAAACCGACCAGATTCTCGATTACCTCGGTTCCGCTGACGTGGTCCTGCTACCGTCGTCGGACCTATACGGCAAGATGGATATCCCGCTCGTCGTCTTGGAGGGCATGATGCAGGCGCGGCCCGTGGTCGTCCACGAGCGCGCGCCCGCTGCCGAACTGTGCCGAGGGGGTGCGCTCACGACTTCGGGCAACCCCGACGACCTCGCCCAAACACTGCAGAAGCTGGCCGAAGACGCTCCGTGGCGTGAGCAGCTGGGTCAACAACTTCGCACCTACGCGCTGGATCACCACTCGCCCGCTGTGTGTGCATCCGAATATGAAAAGATCTACAGCGACCTTCAGCAAGGTGCTGCGTAGTAAAAGGACAAGCATGAGTCAGGCAGAAGAGAACCAAGAAGCACGCAGTCGCGCGTATTATGACGACTTTGCCAAAGGGTACGAAGACCCGCGAGGTGTCGGCTACCACGCGATGATCGATGAGTTGGAGTTCGCTGCCGTCGAACCTTGGGCCCGCGGCGCCAAGGTACTTGAGGCCGGCTGCGGCACAGGGCTCATCCTGCAACGGCTGGCCAGCGTGGCCGACGAAGCATGGGGCGTGGACCTGTCCCCCGGCATGTTGGAGAAGGCGCGCGAGCGTGGCCTGAACGTTAAAGAAGCCTCCATCACCGACATCCCGTTCGAAGACGAACTGTTTGATCTTGTCTGCTCGTTTAAGGTTCTTGCGCATGTTCCTGATATTACAAAAGCTCTCGAAGAGATGTCGCGCGTCACCAAGCCGGGCGGCCGACTCTTCTTGGAGTTCTACAATCCGTGGAGTCTGCGCTACCTCGCCAAGAGGTTGGCGGGCCCTGGTGCCATCTCCGGAACGCGCGACGAGTCAGACGTCTTCACGCGTTGGGATCCACCCTCAAGGATTCAAAAAATCTTGCCCGCGGGGGTTCGGCTCGTCGACCAAAGAGGTGTAAGGATCCTCACGCCGGGCGCGTTTATCCATCGCATTGATCCGCTGCACAAGGCATTGAGTTGGGCGGAGCACACCCTGACGGATTCTCCCTTGGCCCGCTTTGGCGGTTTTTTTATCGCGATCGCTGAAAAGTCAGCGACTTAGTGGAGTGGCGGGCCCACAAGCCAAAGTGGATATTTTTGTGGTCATCAACTTGCGAGTTCTGGAATCGTGCTGCTATAGCGAGCACAGATGCACGAAAACGACACAGGTCGCGCAAACCTTCGCAGCGTAGCTCTCAGCGCGCTACGCGGCGGTCTCGACGCTGGTCCGCATCTCGAACGTCTACTCAAACTCTCTCCCGCCGGCAGCGACGATGCCATTTTCGCACGCCGCCACTTAGCAGAACTTTGTGTCGAGCACGACCCGTGGCGGTGCGCGCTTCACTTGCGAGAGTTGGAGCGACTCGGCCTTGGCGACGAGGTACTGTACGCTCTTGGCGGCCTTGCGCACGCGCTCCTGGGCAACTTCCGCGTCGCAGCCACGCGCTACCGTGACGCGCTTCGCGAGTCACCGCGAAACCCTTGGTACCACCACAATCTCGGTCATCTACTCGACTCGGGGCTGGGTGAGTCCTCTCGTGCACTCGGGCATCTACGTATCGCGCACGGGCTTGAGCCGGACGAGCCAGAAATCGCAGCTTCCCTCGCGAATTGCCTGCGGCGCCTCGGCTGCGTTGAGGAAGCCCGTGAGGTGGCGCGCGAAAGCTTGCACTTGGTTCAAGAGCAGACCGAGCACGCTCGAATCCTGCGTGAAATCGCATCCGCGCAGTGGACCAAGCCTTCGGCTGACGACCTCGAGACCGACTTCTTTTTTGATGAAGTGTTCGATACCGGCATTCATGTGCAGGTCGAGGGCAGGGCCGATGGGGGCTCGGTCGACGCTGTCTCCCGTATTTTGCGCCTCAAGATGAACGAGGCAGGTTTCGGGCAAACCGAAATCGAAGTGGCTCACGCACTGTGGGAAGAGTACGCCATGCAAACGCTCGTGCGGCTCCAGAAGCCCGAAGTCATGGCCGCGGCGGTCGAATACACGTTCTCCCGCCATGAGCTTCGCTCGGGGCCCAAGCGTGCCGAGGTCGCGCGCCGGTATGGGGTGTCGACGTCGTCCATCGCCTCGCGTTCCACGGAAATTCGCGACTACCTCGGCCTCGTCTAAACCACACTTCGTCAAAAAGTTGGTGCTTCGAGCTGCGCTGCGTATCCATGAAGGGTGCATAGCGGACGAGATGGATGGGGAGCTCCGGCATGGTTACGAGGTGTGTTTGCAGCAGCGCGAGGTGGCTCGACGGGAAGCTTCGCGTTGCGAACGACTTCGGGCGCCAGTTTTCAAATCGCGCTTCGGCGAGGACGCCCAGTTGCGATTCAAAGTTCGGTGAGCGCAGCGCCGAAGCTTGGCGCGTTGCTCGCGAAGACGAGCGCCGTCAGGCTGGGTGATACGGTCGCGGACTGGACGCACGAAGGGGCGCCAATCGGACGTTGGCTGATGGGCCGAGGCTACTGCTCGCAAGAAGAACTGTGTGCGGCTTTGCGCTTACAGATGTCTCTACGTTTTGAGGGCATGTTTCGTGAACGCACTGGGGAGGGAACGTTCTACTCGAGTGACGTTCCTGACAATCACGAGATAGAACCCGAGACGTTTGCATCGCTGTGTATGCGCACTGCACGGCGGATGGGGCTGCGCGCAGATCGATGGCAAGGTGTTCCGCTCAAAGTTTCGTTCGTAGGTCGCCAGCTTCTCGATTCTTATGCGCTCGCCCCGGCAGAGCGCGCATGTCTCGAGGTCGTCGCGCGCAAGGTCGTGACCAGAGAGCAGCTGCGGAGCATCTTAGGGGATGCGCCGATGGTGACAGACGCTATTTCAGCTCTCTTTTGGCTCGGTGCGTTCGAGCGGGCGCGGCGGGGGCATGGTAGCTATCTGTCGCTCTTGCAGCAGAAGCGTTGGGCCCGCGCCAAGAGCCTCGACCAGATGCTATCTGCCGAAGAGAGGCGTCGCCGGATCGGGGCCGCCCATCCGGATCGTTTCGCGGAGGACCCCAGTCTAGCGATCAAGCACGCCAGCGAAGAGGCAGTGCGCGCGCTTCTGCACAAGTCGTAACGGGAACCTCAATCGATTCGAAGCGTTCGATGTCGAGGTGCTGTGCTAAACCCTTCGAACAGGCTTGTGATGGACTTTCCCGTCGAAAAAGTTCCGCGCGATGTGCAGCGAATCGCGGCAAGACTCAGCCGCGAAGGACACGGCGCCTGGGTCGTGGGCGGGTGTGTGCGCGATGTGTTGATCGGTCGTGGGGTTTCGGACTGGGACCTCGCGACGTCGGCAACGCCCGAGCAAGTCAAACGCGTCTTTCGGCGCGTCATCCCCACCGGCATACAGCATGGCACCGTAACGGTGCTTGAGGGCGGCGAGGGCTATGAAGTGACGACGCTGCGCGGAGAGCATGGCTACTCGGACGGACGACGCCCGGACGAGGTCTATTTTGTCACGGAGATCGAGGCTGACCTCGCGCGACGTGATTTCACGGTCAATGCGATTGCGATCGACCCGGTGACAGGAAAGCTCACGGACCCCTTCGGAGGCTTGGACGATATTTCGAGTCGCACGCTGCGTGCCGTCGGCAATCCCGAAGAGCGATTTTCAGAGGACGGTTTGCGCATACAACGGGGCGCGCGTTTCGTCGCCACCTTGGAGTTCGACCTCGAACCCGCGACGAGGGCTGCGATGCGACCGGCGCTCGACGTGTTCGCGCGCGTGTCCGCCGAGCGCGTGCGTGAAGAATGGCTCAAGACCATGCGTGCGCCGCGTCCCTCTCGGGCCTTCGAGGTGATGCGCGAAGTTGGCATTCTAGAAGTCGTCTTGCCCGAACTCCTGGACCAAGTGGGCTGTGCGCAAAATGCCTACCATGAATACGACGTATGGGAGCACACGCTGGCGTGCCTGGACGCGGCTTCGCCGGACGACCCGCTCCTGCGTGTTGCCGTCTTGCTGCACGACTTGGCAAAACCCAAGACACGCGCCATGTCCGACAAGACGAACGACTACACCTTTTACAACCACGAAGTCGAAGGCGCCGAGATGGCGGACGCTTGGCTCAAGCGCTACAAGTTCTCCAATCAAGAGCGCGAGCTCATCACGGGGCTTATTCGTCACCACTTGATCTGTTACGAATCGTCGTGGACCGACTCCGCGGTACGTCGTTTCATCAAGCGCGTCGGCGAAGAAAATATTCCGAGGCTGTTCGCTCTTGCACGCGCAGATGCTGTCGGCAAAGGCAATCCCCCAAAGGGCGACCCCGCACAAACGCTGGCGCTGCTCGATGAACTTGGCGCGCGCATCGGGCGCGTACTCGCGCAAGGTGCGGCGCTCAGCACACGAGACCTCGCCATCGACGGCCGCGACGTGATGCGCGAACTCGGGGTGGAGCCGGGTCGCATCATCGGACAGGTGCTCGAAGCGCTGCTCGAACGGGTGCTCGACGACCCCTCGCTCAATGACCGCGAAACTCTTCTTTCCATACTCCCCGCTGTGTTGGAATCGTTTGGACGGAGCGATGACGCGTAAGCGGAAGAGCCAAGAAGGCAGGCGGAGGGCCAGAACACGATGTGCTAAGTGCACATCGTTGTTTGGACGGAGCAAATGACGGGTTTTATCGATTTACATTGCCACTACGTGCCCGGTGTCGACGACGGCGTGCGCACCGACGACGAGGGGGTGGCACTACTTCACGAGCTTTGCGCGGCCGGCTTTGAGCACGCCATCGCGACGCCGCACATTCGGACCGCGATGTTTGAAAACAGTCCAGAGCCCTTGCGGGAACGTTTTGCCGCGTTTCAGACCAGCGTGGGCTACCGCGAGGGTCTTCCGAGAACGGACATGGCGGCCGAGCATTTTTTCGACGACGTCTTCTGGAACCGTTTCGAGCGTGGCGACGTTTGTCCCTATCCGGGGGGCAAAGCCATTTTGGTGGAGTTTTCGCGCCGACGCTTGCCGATGATGGTCGATCGGCTCTTGGCCAAGATGTGCGAATCGGGCATTCGACCTGTCGTCGCGCATCCTGAACGGTACCAGCCGGTATGGCAGGATCCGAACTGCCTGCGCCCGTTGATCCAAGCCGGCGCGGTGCTGCTGCTCGACACGATGAGCATCATCGGGGAGTACGGAAAGCCGGCCGCCCTGGCTGCGCAGCGCATCCTCGAACTTGGTTGGTACAGCGCCGCTTGCAGTGACAGCCACCGGCCCGCACATGTCGAGACCTTCAAAAAGGCCCTGCGAGTGCTCGGCGAGACGCGGGGGCAGCAGGTCGTGACGCAACTTCTGAGCGAAGGTCCTGCAAGCATCCTCGAAGGCGCGATTCCATATTTTGCGACCTCGGCGGAAGGTGTCGCGTGACGAGACCCCAGGCGGCCCAGGCTTCTTTCCTTCGGCGTCTGCTGCCGAAGCTTGCTATCTCGCTCGTGCTGGCGGCCCTTTTTTCTTGGCTGGTTATTCGCGGAGGTATCCCATTGGTCCCAAGCGCCGCTGCCTTCGCTGCTGTTCGCTGGGAGTATGCCTTTGCGTACGTTGGCATTCTGGCACTCAGTCACTTGGCGCGGGCGACCCGTTGGCGCTTTCTGATCGCACCGGTGAAAAAGGTGCCCATCAAGGAGACTGTGCTCCTCAACTGGATTGGCTTCTTTGCCATCTTCCTGTTGCCCCTTCGTCTCGGCGAGTTCGCTCGGCCCGCACTCACGCGGATGCGGCTCGGGGTGTCGGTCTCGGTAGGGCTTGGCACAGTCGCCGTCGAGCGCGTGATCGATGGCCTGATTACGAGCGGCTGCCTCGTCATTGCGCTCTTCGCGCTTTCCCATCAAAACAGCGATGACCCCTTCGTGAAAGCGTTGCCGTTCTATGGCTACGCATCCCTGTTTGTGTTTGTGGGCGCATTCTGCGCGCTCGGGCTTTTTTTGTGGAAGCGCAGGTGGGCCGAGAGCCTGATTCGCTGGACCATCGGACGTCTTGCGCCGCGAGTTGGGAAGGTGCTTGCACAGAAGATCGGGGACATCGCAGATGGCCTCTTGGCGCTAGGGCGCGGCAGAGAGCTGGCCGGCTTCATGTTCGAGAGTTTCATATACTGGGGGCTCAACGCGTTCGGTATGTGGGTACTGGCCCTGGGGTGCGGCTTGCCGATGAATTTCGGGCACGCATTGGCCATCATGGGGATCTTGGCCATCGGTATCCTGCTCCCCGCGGGGCCGGGACTCTTCGGTAACTTTCAGTTTGCGATCCTAAAAGGACTTGAACTGTACTTTGCCGTGGAGGTTATCGAGCGTTCGGCGGGCGTTTACATCTTTCTGCTCTACAGCATCCAGTTCGTGTTTTTGGCGTTGACCGGAATCCTGCCTCTCCTGTTTGCCAAAATCCCGTTTTCTGCGCTGTTCGACGTCCGCCCAACGATTCGCCCCAGCGAGCCCGACGCGGTGGTCAACTAGCGGCTTTTTTTGGCGCTTTGCTAGGATTGCGTAGCCTAGGAGCATGCCGCGCCTGATGTTGTCGACTTTCGCTCTGCTGACCGTGTGCTCGCTGGCGAGCCCGAGCCTCGCGCGGCACGAGGCCGAACACTTCTATCGCTACGAGCAGGTGTGGGGCTCTGCCGTGCGACTGATTCGCGTCGACATGGGCTTTCCGATTCGTGAGAAGGACAAGGATATCGGCTTCATGGTCTTCGACTACGTCGATAGCGATGGCAGTAAGTCCCCAGGCAGCGTCGAGGTATTGCAGCCAAGGGAAGGGCGACGCGAGGGTATTCGAGTCGTCATCAAAACGCCGAAGCAACCTGGTTATACGGAGATACGCATTCTCGATAAGCTCAAACGCAAGCTTTACGAAGAGCACGGTGAGCCCGTCGAGCCGCCGCCCGCGCGAGAACGCAAGGACCCCAAAGAGGACGACAAGGCTCCCTCAGACGACAACAAAGACGAAGACAAAGCCAAGGACTAGTACCGGAAACCGGAAGTTCGATCCGAGTTTTGGGAATAAGAACTGGTTGTC
>CAZAQV010000015.1:0-71995 GCA_964487255.1 uncultured Polyangiales bacterium
GGTCGCAGATCCGGCCTTCGGCAAAGACCGCTCATCGCAGGGGCAGCCAGGTGGGTCGTGATGAGGCTGCGAAGCCCGAGAAACCCGTAAGCAGGGACGGGAGGAGAAAACGCACTGTGCTATCAGCACCGGGCGTTTCGGGAGGAGGACTGGGCGGGGGAGCTGGGGTGAATCGAGCGCAGCGAGAAAGGGGTTGGGTGCCAACCCCTCATGGAATACGGCCTTGACAGTTTTCGCGCCCACGCCTAGCGTCCGACCGCGCGCTCCTACGTTGGAATCGCTCGCTTTTTCTCAAAACTGACCG
Source organism: uncultured Polyangiales bacterium (assembly GCA_964487255.1). Lineage (GTDB taxonomy): Bacteria > Myxococcota_A > Polyangia > Polyangiales > CAZAQV01 > CAZAQV01. The sequence goes on from CAZAQV010000015.1 coordinate 305, forward strand.
GGCTGCCAAGCGCTCCCGGAAGGAACCCGAAACAGAGTTTGATCATGAGTTTTACGCTAAGCCCGGAACGCGAAAGCAAGGCCGATGAAATCCTCAAGCGCTACCCGACAAAACGCGCGGCGCTTCTTCCTTTGCTTTGGCTTTGCCAAGATCAAAACGGCTGGATTTCTCCCGAAGTGATCGCCTACGCCGCCCATCGGCTCGACCTTTCGACGGCCACTGTCAAGGGCGTCGTCACTTTCTACACCATGTTCTTCGAGCACCCCGTCGGCGAAAACGTCGTGTGGGTCTGTCGCACCCTTTCCTGCGATTTGCGTGGTGCCAAAGCCATCCAAGAACATCTCGAAGAGCGCTTCGGTTGTGCAGTCGGCGAGACCAGTCAGGACGGCAAGTTCACCTTGCTCAAAGCCGAGTGCTTGGCTGCTTGTGGCCAGGCGCCGATGGTGCAAATCAACGACCACTTTCACGAGCATCTGACGACTGCGAAGGTCGACAAAGTGATCGACGACATCGCGAAAAACGGTTCGCCGCCTGTGCGCGCGGTGGCGGAATAAGGAGCGTCTGAAATGGAAGATTTCAAGCCCGTACTCACTGATCGCTACGCCAAGGGCGACGCTTACAAACTCGAAGTCGCCGAAAAATTCGGCGCGTACGAAGTCGCCAAAAAGGCTTTCTCGATGGAGCCCGGTGCCATCACCGAAGAGGTCAAAAAGTCCAACATTCGCGGTCGCGGAGGCGCAGGTTTTCCGACCGGCGTAAAGTGGAGCTTCCTCAACCCGAAGCCCAAAGAGCGCGTTTATCTCGTCATCAACGCCGACGAAAGCGAGCCCGGCACGTTCAAGGACCGCACGCTCATGGAGCTCGATCCGCACCGGCTCATCGAGGGTATTGTTATCACCTGTCACGCCATCAACTCGGCGTGCTGCTACATCTACGTTCGTGGCGAGTTGCCGTTGAGCATCGCGCGACTTGAGCACGCCATCGAAGAGGCGCGCGCAAAAGGGTACGTGGGCCAGAATGCGATGGGCTCGGGCAAAACGATCGATATTTGGGTGCACCGCGGTGCGGGCGCTTACATCTGCGGCGAAGAGACAGCGCTCCTCAACTCACTCGAAGGCCGCCGCGGAGAGCCGCGCCTCAAGCCACCGTTTCCAGCCATCAAGGGCGTCTTCGACCAGCCGACCATCGTCAACAACGTCGAGTCGATTGCATCGGTGCCCGACATCATCAAGATGGGCGGCGAAGCGTGGTCGAGCATGAGTCGACTTGAGCGCGACGGCGGCACGCGCCTCTACGGCGTGAGCGGTCACGTAAAAAAGCCAGGCGTGTACGAGGGGCCGGTGGGCATTACGATGCGCGAACTCATTTACGACTATGCAGGCGGCATGCTTCACGAAGACCGTCCGCTCAAAGGTGTCGTCCCCGGTGGTTCATCGACTCCCGTACTGCGGCCTGATCGCAACGTGCATGCACCCGCTGCGGACCACCCACTTCATGCTTGGCATGGTCAGAGCGAAATCGACGTTCCGATGGGCGTCGACACCTACCGCGCACTCGGGACGATGCTGGGCACAACCTGTGCCATCGTCATGGACACTTCGGTCAACATGGTCGAAGCGTGCCGTAACCTCATGCGCTTCTACCGCCACGAGTCGTGCGGCCAGTGTACGCCGTGTCGCGAGGGCTCGGGTTGGCTCGTCGACATTTTGACCAATATCGCCGAGGGCCGCGCCAACAAAAAAGACGTCGCTGTGCTTGTCGATGTCGCCAACAACATGATGGGCAACACCATCTGCGCATTTGCAGAAGGTACCGCCATGCCGCTGCTCGGTTTTGTGCGGCAGTTTCGCGAAGAGTTCGAAGCGGCCGCCGAAGCGGGCGTGGACGATCACCGTCTCGACCAAAGCACCGTTGGCCTCGTCGCGCGGGCAGGGCTTTAGGAGGAACACCATGGGAACCGCTGGAGAACTTCTATTTATTGTTTGCGCCGCGGTGGCGATCGTCTCGGCGGTCATGACCGTCTACTTTGCGCATCCGTTGCGGGCCGCAATGGCGTTGCTTCTGCACGTTGTTTCATTGGCCGGTGTGTACTTGACGCTGAGCGCGCACTTTTTGGCGGCCATTCAGCTCCTCGTTTACGCGGGGGCGGTCGTGGTGCTCTTCGTCTTTACCATCATGCTCATCGGTCCCGCTGCGCACGGCGATGACGACGCAGAATCCAATGCGCGCGGCATGCGCACGGTCGGTGTGCGGCTGCTCAGCGCGCTACTCACCATCTTTGGTGTGCTTGCTGTCGCGTTCGTGTTGGGTGGGCGCGAGATGCCGTTCGAGGGGCTCGCGCTTTGCGGTCCGACCCAGGGCGCGGAATGCGGGCAGTTTGGTGGTGTCCGGGCGGTTGGGTTGGTGCTCTTCAAGGACGCGGTCGTGCCGTTTGAAATCGTATCCATTCTGCTCACGGTTGCCATCGTGGGCGCCGTCGCGGTGGCGCGTGGTCGCAACCCCAAGGAGGTCGAGGCGTATCGCGCGCTCCGCACTGCAAAAGAAGCCGAAGTCAGGGCACGTGACGCGGAGCTTGCGTTGGCGGGGACAAAACAGGGCGACAAGTCGCTGGAGGGACAGACCGTATGATCGAAGCTAGCCACTACATGGTCCTTGCCGCCGTCGTCTTTGGCGTGGGCGCTATCGGGTTTTTGGTTCGTCGCAACATCTTGATTCAGCTGATGTCGATCGAACTCATGCTCAACGCCGTCAATATCATTTTCGTCGCGCTCAACCGTTTTCACGCCGGGGCGCACCACGGTCAGATCTTCGCGTTCTTCGTGATCGCGGTTGCGGCCGCCGAAGCAGCGGTCGGCTTGGCCATCGTCATTTCACTCTTCAGACTCAAACGCACGGTGACAACCGATGCCGTGGATTCGCTTCGCTATTAGGCGCGAGGGTAAAACAATATGAATACTTTCGAGTTTATTGGGGTTAGCAAAGAGTTCGCACTCTTTCTGATCGTGCTCTTGCCGCTCGCCGGTGCGTTTGCCAACGGCATTCTTGGTAAAGGCATGTCCAAGCAAGCGGTCGGTACCATCGGTGTCGGTTCTGTTGCACTTGCGTTCGCCCTCGCACTTGCGTGCTTTTTACACCTCACGGTCGGCGGCCCAGCTGCGAGCATCAACACCCACCTTTACGACTGGTTCACGCTCAACCTGGGCAGTCAGACGATTCCGGTCCGCGTCGAGTTCGTGATGGATTCGCTAAGCGGCATGATGACGCTCATGGTGACGGGCGTGGGGCTGCTCATCCATGTCTACAGTCTTGGCTACATGTCCGAAGACGCGGGTTTTCGTCGCTTCTTCGCGTACCTGAATCTGTTCATGGCCTCGATGCTCATCTTGGTGCTCGCGGGCAGTTTCCCGCTCATGTTTGTGGGTTGGGAGGGCGTCGGTCTGTGTTCCTACCTCCTGATCGGCTTTTGGTTTGAGAACAAGTCCTACGCGCTGGCGGGCAAGAAGGCGTTCGTCGCCAACCGCGTCGGCGACTTTGGCGTGATCATCGGCATGTTCATCTTGATGATGGCCACGGGCTCGCTCGACTTTGCCGAAATCAATAACAACACCGGCGCGCTGCGCAGCCCGATCGCGATGGGCCCGGAAGCCAAGTACACGATGATCGCACTGGCTGGCATTGCTGCGCTGCTCGGCATTGCAGCGATCATGTTGGGGCGAGCCAAGGTCACCTGGGGTTGGATCACAGGCGCGGTGTTGCTCTTCGCTTGTTGCTTTGTGTTTTTCGAACTGTCGGCGGCCACGCTCGCCACGGCAGCTTGCATTTTTATCTTCCTCGGTTGCACCGGTAAGAGCGCTCAGATTCCGCTCTTCGTTTGGCTGCCCGACGCGATGGCCGGTCCGACCCCTGTCTCAGCGCTCATCCACGCGGCCACCATGGTCACCTCGGGTATCTACCTCTGCTGTCGGTTGAGCCCCGTGTTCTCGCTCTCCCCTGCCGCCATGTCCATCATTGCCATTGTGGGCGCGGCCACGGCGCTACTCGCCGCAAGCATCGCGCTCGTGCAGGTCGAGATGAAAAAGATCCTCGCCTACTCCACGGTCAGTCAGCTCGGCTTCATGTTTGCCGCGGTGGGTTGTGGCGCGTTTGCGGCTGGTATCTTCCACGTCTTTACGCATGCGTTCTTCAAGGCTTGCCTGTTTTTGGGTGCCGGCGCGGTCATGCACGCGGTGCACGCCCACGGCGACGCCGACGTTCGTTTGCTAGGCGGCCTGCGCAGGCACTTGCCAGTTGTTCGTTGGACGTTCTTGGCGAGCTGCGCTGCGATCTCCGGGGTTCCGCTGCTCAGCGGTTGGTTCTCGAAAGACGAAATCCTCAACGGCGCCTATGCGGCTGGCCAGTATTTCGGCACGGGTTCTGCGATGGCCCACTCGACGGTCTTCTCTTCCGTTAACGCTGAGGGCCAGCAAATCGCGTTCGGGCTCGGCCCGTGGGTCGGCTACACCGTGTTCACCGTGCTGTTCATCGCCGCAACCATGACGGCGTTCTACATGTTCCGCCTGTACTTTCTGACGTTCAGCGGCGACACCTACCGCTCTGCTGCGCAGCACTCCGCCGAAGCCGGTCACGGCGAAGGCGAAGGTTACGCAGCGCATCCGCATCCGCCCGAGCCCTCTATGGCTTGGCCGCTGCGCATTTTGGCATTTGGCGCGCTCATCGTCGGCTTCCTTCACATGAAGCCGCTCCTTCACCTCTTTCACGCGCATTTGGGCGACCCCAAGTTTGACTCTCTGTGGGAGCATTGGCTTTCGGCACGCGTCGCAGCTCCGAGCAAGCCACAAATTGAAGCGCTGGCAGCTTCGGGTGCAGAAGGTTATGCGCCAGCGATTATGGGCTTTTTGGCCATGGCGCTCGGCATCGGTTACGCATATTCGCGTTATGCAGACGGCAAGGGCGTGCCCGGTGCGGTACCCGCCTCAGGTCTTCCCAAGTTGGTGTTCGACAAGTGGCGCTTCGACGAGGTTTATGACGCGGTGGTCATCGAGCCCATCCGCATGCTCGCGATGTTCTGTGCCGCGATCGACAAATACTTCGTCGACTTCTTGCTTACGCGTTTTACCTCCAGTGCGGCCGTCGTCAGTGGTTTCGTACTCTCCCGCATGCAAAACGGCGTCGTCTATGCGTATGGCGCAGTCATGGTCGTCGGCACGCTGGCCATAGGCGGGTGGTTTCTCAAGCCTCACCCGGCGCTCGAAATCGAAAGCCAAGAAGGTCGCCTTGTGACGTTCAGCGCCGCCCAGGGTCACGGTTACGAATACCGCTGGGACTTTAACGGCGACGCTGACTTCAAGGACCCGACCGAAAACGAGAAGTTCTTGCCGGATCGTCACATGGTGAAGTACGAGTTTCAAGGTCACGAAGGCGAGCAGTGGGTGCTTCGTGCGACCGCCATGGGTGACTATGATGAGGTCGACCTCGACGTCCGTGAGAGCGACCGCACGGTGCCCTACAGTGTCATTCCACCTGAAGGTTGGGACGACACGCCCGATGAAAACGGCAAGCTACCTGCTCGCGTGGAGCCCTCATTCCGTCTCGAAGAAGGGTGGCTCATCATCAGGCCCAACAGCGCACGCGCTAGCGCCATCAACGAAGAGGTGCGATTGGCGCCCGGTCAAGCCACACGCATTGGCGGTCGAGAGTTCGTGGCCGCGCGTCGCATGAACGTGCTGGTACAGGTTCGCAACGCCTTCGGCTACGTAAGCGAAGAGACCGAGTCGGTCGTCATCGTTCCCGACTTTGCGGACCGCCCACACGCCGACGCACGACACAACCATGGCGCGATCCAAGGAGGCGTCCGATGAGTGAACATTTACTTACTCTCTTGATTCTCGTCCCTCTGTTGGGCGCGACGTTTGTGCTTTTCTCACCGCGCCAAAGTCCAGGCTTCGCACGTTGGGGAAGCCTTGCGATCATGGCGGTCGAGTTCTTTCTCTCCATCGACCTGCTTACCGAGGGCAACTACGCAACCGACGAGTTTCAGTTCGTCGTGAACGCTCCTTGGATCGAAGCCTTCGGCATCTCGTATCACCTGGGTGTCGATGGTATCTCTCTTTGGCTTGTACTTCTGACGACGGTCCTGACGCCGGTTGCGCTCTATGCTTCGTGGCTCAGTGTTTCGTCAAAGGTCAAAGAGTTTGCGGTGGCCTTCTTGTTCCTCGAAGCTGCCATGATCGGCACCTTCGTCGCGCTCGATCTCTTCCTGTTCTACATCTTCTGGGAACTGATGCTCGTGCCCATGTACCTCATCGTGGGCGTGTGGGGCGGCAAGGAGCGTGTGTACGCCGCGGTCAAGTTCTTCCTCTACACCATGGTCGGCTCCCTGCTCATGCTGGTCGCCATTTTGTACCTGGTTACGCAGCACAAGGCGCTCACCGGCGCGTACAGCTTCGACATTCTCGCGCTTCGCCAGGTCGGCTTGCCCTTCGACATTCAGATTTGGCTCTTCTTGGCGTTCGCGCTCGCCTTTGCCATCAAGGTCCCAATGTTTCCGTTTCACACATGGCTGCCCGACGCGCACGTGCAAGCTCCAACGGGCGGCTCGGTCATCCTGGCCGCTGTCATGCTCAAGCTCGGCACCTATGGCTTCTTGCGCTTTGCCATTCCGTTCTTCCCGCTCGCCTCACTCAAGGCGGGCACTACCATCGCGTTCGTGGCGGTCATCGGCATCATCTACGGCGCGTACTGCGCTTGGATGCAAAAGGACGTCAAAAAGCTCGTGGCCTACTCGTCCGTGTCTCACCTCGGGTTCGTCATGCTCGGCATGTTTGCCATGACGGGTGCGGGCGTCGAGGGCGCCATCTACCAGATGGTCAACCACGGGGTGTCCACTGGCGCGCTCTTTATTTTGGTTGGTGTGATCTACGACCGTCGGCACACGCGTCAGCTCGACTCCTTCGGTGGTCTGGCGAAGCAAATGCCGGTGTATGCCACCATGTTCGTCATCGTCACCATGAGTTCGGTCGGCCTACCAGGGACCAACGGTTTTATCGGCGAGTTCATGATCCTCGCTGGCACCTTCGCTTCAAGGGCGGGTCTTGGCGAGTGGCGCATGCTGCTGACTTTGCTCGCGGCGACTGGCGTCATTTTTGCGGCCGTGTACATGCTTCACGCCGTGCTGAAAATGTTTTGGGGCCCACTCGACAAAGCAGAGAACCAAGGGCTTTCGGACATGACGCGGCACGAGCGCGTGGTCCTTGCGCCGCTCATCGCGCTGATTTTCATCATGGGCTTGGCGCCCAAGCCCTTCCTCGATCGGATGAGCGCTTCGGTTGACGGCTTCATCCGACACGCCGCCTTGAAGAGCGCTGCCGAGGAGCGCCTTGAAGAGCCGGGGATGCTGCAGGTCGGCTTCCGCGAGGTGGCGGACTCAAGCGTTGCGGGGGCGGCTACCGCGGACCGCGACACGACCTTTACGAGCGGCATCGGCGCGAGCCGCCGCGGAGGTGCACAATGAACATCGTCTCTCAGATCGGGCCTTTCATCACGGTCGTTCCGCTGCTTGTGGTCGTGATCGGCGGGCTCGGGCTCATGCTCGCTGACGCCTTTTCCGACGACAACGACAAGGGGGGGCTGGCTGTGCTGACGGCGACGATTCTCGGCGTTGCCGCAAGCATTTCGGCGTCGCTTCTGATCGCAGGCAACCAAACGCCGCTCCCAGAATGGGTGAGCGCCTACATTTCGGGCGATCCAATGAGCCTGTTTTTCGATATGGTCATCGGTATCGGTGGCGCGCTGACTGCGCTTCTGGCGGGCGGCTATCTCAAAGAGCACCTCGACGAGCGCGGCGAGTTTTTTGTCATTCTGCTCTTTAGTGCGCTTGGCGCGATGGTACTCGCTCGCGCCATCGATCTGCTGTCGGTCTTTGTGGGACTCGAGACGATGTCGCTTGGCGTTTACTGCTTGGTCGCTTTTCGGCGCTCCAGTGCTCGTTCCGCGGAAGCCGCCATCAAATACTTCTTGCTCGGTTCGTTCGCAGCCGCGATATTACTGTTCGGTTCGGCGCTTCTTTACGGGGCCACTGGTCAGACCAACTTGACGAAAATCGGCGAGCTGATCAGCGCGGGACAGGCTGACTTGCCCCTGGCGATGGTTGCGCTCTTGATGCTCCTTGTGGGGCTGGCGTTCAAGGTCAGTGCGGTCCCTTTCCACATGTGGACGCCCGACGCCTATGAGGGAGCACCCACGCCGACCACGACGTTCATGGCGGTCGCCGTCAAATCGGCTGCTTTCGCGGTGTTTGTACGCGTCCTACTCGTGGCCTTCGGCGATGAGCTGAGCATGAGTCCGGACTCGGGTTGGCCTCCGGTTCTTGCAGCGCTCGCTGCGCTCACGATGATCTTCGGAAACCTCGCCGCACTCGCGCAGGTGAGCGTCAAACGTATGCTTGCCTATTCTTCGATCGCACACGCGGGCTACATCATGGTCGGCATGGTGGCCGCGATGGAAATCGGCGGCGAGGCCCTCAGCGCCGTGTTTTTCTACCTCTTGGCGTACACGGTCTCGAATGTACTCGCCTTCGGCGCACTCATCTGGGTGGGCTCGTACGGTCGTGAGGTCGTCAGCTACGAAGACATGGCGGGCGTTGCGCGTCGCCACCCCTTTGTTGCCCTCCCGTTCGTGCTCGGTGTGCTGTCCTTGATGGGCTTTCCGCCCACGGCGGGTTTCTTCGGCAAGTACTACGTGTTCAGCGCGGCGGTGTCTGCTGGCCACGTGTGGATGGCCATCCTTGGCGTGCTGACGTCCGCGGTTGGTGCCTATTACTACCTCAAGGTGATCGTCTACATGTACATGGCAGAGCCCAAAGAGGGCGCGGCAGTCGCGATTCCGATGCGTTCGGGCGTTGTCGTCGCGGCGCTTGCGATCTCAGCCTTTTTCGTCCTTGAAGCGGGCATCACCCCCAGCGCTTATCTCGACATGGCCAGCCGCGCCGCCGCCTCGTTCAACTAGCGGGCCTGCTCAATGAATCACGGCGCCAGCCTTTTGCAGCGCTTCGCCGTCGTTTTCGAAAGTGATCGTCGATTCGGGACAGCAATCGGTCTGCCTAACCGAATAACTTAGGGTCGATTCGACCACGGTATCGTCAGCTTTCGTAAGCCGAATATCGCAAGTGCCCGTGCTTGCAGAGCTTTGGATGAGGATCGTCGTTCTCCCGCAGGTTGCGCGAGGCTCGCCTCCGTCAGGAATGCGTTCGCATGACTCCGTGTACGCTGTACAGCCGCCGCCCACGACGCTGAGCTGCGCACCCTCCGGCGCTGAGATCGAAACGCTCGGCCCATAGCACGAACAGATCAGCTCAGAGGTATCGCAACCAAGACTGAGCAACGTTGCCGGCAGCCCAATCGCCGAAACCAAGAAAAAGAAGCGCATCCAGAAGTGTAGCAGCTCACTGACGCTACACGGTGTCTCACTCACGCCCCAGCTGCCATTGAGGCAGGCAGGTCTAGTTGAGGTATTTGGGACGATTGTCGCCGCCTTGAATGACCTCAAAGCTGCGGCCGCCGTTTTTCCGCTTCTTCTTCTTTTTGGGCGGCTGCGTCGGGCGGCGCAAGATTCGAATGAACAGCATACCCGCGCCAATAGCGCCCAGGTCCGCAAAGAGCCCCGCAAAATTCTGGCTCAGAAGGAACGAGAGCAATGAGAGCCCAACCATCAACATGATGAGCTGTGGCGGGCGCATTTGAAAGAGGCCAAAGAAGGACAACACGCCGTCTTTTGGCAGCGAGGCCGCGAAGGCCGCGATCGCCCCCAACAACCATGCTCCAGCTCCAAAAAGAGGTGCGCCGCCGAGCAAGAACCCGCCCACCATGCCAGCCAGGCCGTAGCCAAGTTGGCTGAGTGCGCAGAGCTGTAGGGTTCGCTTGGGTCCAAAGCGACTCTCGAAGGGTGCCAAGATGAACCACAAGAAGAGCACGTTGATCATGAATGGCAACAGTGCGCTTGGGCCAATAGGAACGACGACGACATAGGTGACGATCTGCCAAAGCGCACCCACAGTCGGTGGCGTGACCTGTAGTGCTAGCGCGCGAAAGATCTGTTGGCCGATCCAGATCTCCAAGATGGCCTGAAGCACGAAAGCCGCCGAAAGCCCGATCAGCAGATTTTTCGTCAATGGCGTGAGGCGCGGAAACTGAAACACGCGATATTTATGGTTCTTCACGGCTCCGCGCGCAACAAAAACGCCCCCGATCGATTCGCGATCGAGGGCGTCTCGCCCGACTTGAGGGGCTGTCGAAGGCTATCCGCGTCCGATTTCGCAGGCGCCGTTATCCATAATCCCAACCCCGGCCTTGAGGCCGACACAAAGGAGCGTCCACTCGCCCCCGAAGGTGCCGTCGTCATGGCCGATGATCGTCAGCTCGTAGGTCTGATCGGCGCCGCCGGTCACGAGCGGCTCTTCGAAGATGATCTCATTGCCACACGCGATCTGCGATTCACTGACGATGGCAGACCCGCCAGTAGGACGAAGTTCGTAATTCATGAACTCGACGCCGGCGCCCGTGCAGTCGGCTGCCGAGAAATCCGGGCCTTCGTTGCTGTCCCACACGAGGTCGACGGCCAGGCGGTAACGGACGTCTGCCGCCTCGCATGAGGCTGTCGTGCCCCCCTCTTCGGCGGTGAAGAAGCAAGATCCTTGCCAATACCAAGAGCCGTCCTCGGGACCGCCGTCGATGTCGACTCGGTACGATGTGCCAACGTCGATGTCGGATTCGGGAATTGTGATCTCGTTCGTGCAACCACTCATCGCCCCGTAGTCCTTGATGAGATCGTCGGTCTCATTGTTATGAAGTGCGTATGCGATAAAGTTCACGCCGTCGACGCCGCTACAGTTGGTACCCACGATATCGGTGCCAATGTCGGTATCCCAAGTCACGGTGAGCACGGCGTCGTTGGTCACGACAACCTGCGACGAGAAATCGGGGATGTCAGGCCGCGCCACAGTGCCGGTCGCATCGACCGTAATGTTCGCACTCTTTTGGACCGCCACACCCGTGCTGTCTTGAGCTTCCCAAAATGCAGCGTAGGTACCAGTCGCGAGGTCTGCTGTGCCGACGTAGCTGCCCGCCTCACACTCAAAGACAAACTCGGGGTAGCGGTACTCGATCGTGCCATCCAAAAAGACGAGTTCGACGGTGTCGATGCCCGCACCATCGCAGGCCGCTTGATCGGCTGCGCTGCCCTCGATGGTCCAAGAGGCTTCGAGTGCGACATCGGTGCCGCGCGGATCGAAGGTGCCAAAATCGGGGATGTCGGGGCGTGCGACGGTACCTGTTGCGTCGACGGTAATGATGCCGCTCGCTTGCAATGCCCGACCGAGCGAGTCTTGTGCTTCCCAGAAGGCGGAGTACGTACCACGCGCAAGTACCTTGTCGACGATGACGGAGCCATCGCTACAATTGAAGAGAAAATCGTTGTAACGGCCTTCAAACGCACCTTCAACAAAGACCAACTGAACGGTCGAAATGCCAGCTGCATCGCACGAAGCTTGATCCGCCGCAGCGCCGTCGATGGTCCAGGAAGCCTCCAAGTCAACAGCGACGCCCCGGGGGTCGACGTCAACAGTCTGCACTGTGCAGGCGGCCAGGGAGGCGGCGCTGAGTGTGGTGAGGCCGAGCAGAGCCAGTGTTTTCGATTTGATGAAGCAAAGCATGAAAAATCCTCCTATGTGAGCCGTTCCTAGCGCCTTGGACGATAGAACTACTCCAGCATTCAATCATTCGCGCAGCGGTAGCACAATAGAGCTGGCAGCTTCTAATCGGTAGCGGTCAGCGCCGGTTGCTCGGGCAAAACACGCGTGATCTCGAACTCTTAAACACTTTCTTCGAGCGGCCGTGTTGACAGCCAAAACGCAGTGCTTAGCTTGAGATTGTCAGCGAGAGAAACCCCGGTGGTCGGGGTCCCCGCTAAACCTAACCGGCTGCAGGTGCAGCCTTGTAATCGGCCGCGCTCGAACCATGAAAGAGCATGGCGTGGCCGGGAAGGAGAGTACCATCATGTTAGCAACCTGGGACCCATTCCGAGACATCGCACGCGCACAAGACGAGTTCTCCCGACTCTGGGGCACGACACGTACGGGCGCCGCATTCAGTCCCGCCGTCAACATTCACGAGGACGACAAAGCGTTCGCCGTAGCGGTCGAACTCCCCGGCCTCAGCAAAGACGCCGTCGACATCGAAGTGGATGGAGGCGTGCTCACGCTCAAGGGCGAGAAGCGATTTGAGTCCGAGAAGGACGAAAAGGGCTATCACTTGGTCGAGCATCGCTACGGCAAGTTCACGCGTCGGTTTTCCCTGCCCGACACCGTCGACGCCGAGAACATCGAGGCCGTCATGAAGGACGGCGTGCTAACCGTAACCCTGCCAAAGGTCGAAGCGCCCAAACCGAAGAAGATCGCGGTTTCCTAAACAGTTCGTCCCTACGGGGACGCCTCCTGCCGCCGCGCTGCTGCTACCTGTCTCCCCTTATCGGTAGCGCGGTGCGGCGGCTTTTCTTCTAATCGCTGGCGAGCGCGCTGTCGAGGAGGCGGCTTTGCTCGAGCAAGTGGCTTGCCCGTGAACCAGTCGCGGGACTCGCGCTTTCCGGGCGTGCGATGCAGCGCAGCGAAACCCCCTCACCCATGATGCGCTCGAAGTGAGCCTGCATGTAGAACCAAGCGCCCATGTTCCAGGGTTCTTCTTGGACCCAAACCAAGTCGGTGCCTGGTTTGAATGCGCCGAGTGTGTCGCGCAGCTCTTGGTGACGAATCGGGTAGAGTTGCTCGAGCCGGATGAGCGCGATGTCGTCGATGCCGCGCTCGTCGCGTGCTTTGAGCAAGTCGTAATACACCTTGCCGGAGCACATGATGGCGCGTCGTGCCTTTTGCGAGTCCACTTTGTCGTCGGTGATGATGCGCTCAAACGTTCCCGACGAAAGATCAGACAACGTCGAACGCGCGGCCGGCAAGCGCAGCAAGCTTTTCGGGGACATGATGACGAGCGGCTTGCGCCATTTGCGGAGCACTTGCCTTCGCAGGCAATGGAATATCTGGGCCGAGGTCGTGAGGTTGCATACCTGGATGTTGTCTTCAGCACACTGATTGAGAAAGCGTTCAAGTCGCGCCGAGGAGTGCTCTGGACCCTGCCCTTCAAAGCCGTGCGGTAAGAGCATAACCAGGCCGCTTAGTCGATCCCACTTGTCCTCAGAGGAGAAGATGAACTGATCGAAAATGACCTGTGCACCGTTGGCAAAGTCGCCGAACTGCGCCTCCCAGATGACGAGCGCATCCGGGGAGTCGAGGCTAAAGCCAAACTCAAACCCGAGCACGCCGGCCTCGGACAGCGGGCTGTCATACACGTCGAAGCGTCCCTCGCCGTCCGCGACGTGCTGAAGCGGCACGTAAGATGCCCCAGTCTTGGAGTCAAAGATGGTTGCGTGTCGGTGCGAGAATGTGCCACGGCGGCTGTCCTGTCCGCTCAGGCGAATGCGTACGCCATCGTGGACGAGGGTTGCGTAGGCTAGCGTTTCCGCTGTTCCCCAATCGAAAGGTTTGCCGTCGAGGCCCGCCTTGATGCGCTGTTTGAACAGGCGGCTGATCTTGGAGTTCGCGGCGAAGCCTTTGGGAATCGAGTTGGTGCGCTCGAGCAGGTTGCGCAGCAAAGACTCGTCGACCGCGGTCTTGATGTCATCAACGTCCGAGTCGTCGCCACCCTTGTAACCCGACCACACACCGGCAAACGCGTTGGGGGCCTCGGAGTGCCCATTGCGACGAATCTCTTGGAGCGCGAGTTCGAGATCCTCCAACCGTTCTTCGCGGATGGCCTCGGCGCGCTCATGCGTCATTTTTCCTGTTTCGACGAGCCGTGAAATGTAGCCTTCTCGAACCGTGCTTTTGGCGTCGACGGCTTTGTACATGATGGGTTGTGTAAAGCGTGGTTCGTCGGTCTCGTTGTGTCCGTACTTGCGATACGAGTACAAGTCGATGACGACGTCTTTGCCGAAGTTCTGCCGGAACTCTGCTGCCAACGCGACGGCTTGCGCGACAGCCTCCGGGTCTTCTCCGTTGACGTGAAAGACGGGGCAGCGCAGTAGTCGCGTGATGTCGGTGCAGTAGCGGGACGAACGAGAGTCGCGTGGGAGCGTGGTGAAGCCGATTTGGTTGTTCACGACGACATGGATCGTGCCGCCCGTGGCATAGCCCTCGAGTTCGGAGAGGTTGAGCGTCTCGGCGACGATGCCTTGGCCCGCGAAGGCGGCATCCCCGTGGATGAGCAGCGGTGCCACACGTTTTTCGCCATTTTGTTCGTGACGCTCTTGTTTTGCACGGGCCCGACCTTCCACCACAGGATTGACGAACTCAAGGTGGCTCGGGTTGAACGTGAGCGTGACATGAACGTTCTTTCCCGATTGGGTGATGCGGTCGTTCGAGTAACCCAGGTGGTACTTGACGTCACCGCGGCCTAAGTGTCGCTCAGGCGCATTGTCTTCGAAGCCCGCGAGGATGTCTTGCACACGTTTTTCAAGGATGTTGACCAGTACGTTGAGGCGTCCGCGATGGGCCATGCCGATCACGATCTCTTCGATGCCGAGGTCCGCGAGTTTCTCGACGAACAAGTCGACCATGGGAATCATGCTCTCCGCGCCTTCGAGTGAGAAGCGCTTCGCGCCCACGTAGTTCGTATGCAGGAACTCCTCGAAAATCTCGGCGTCGGTCAGCTTCGTTAAGATGCGCAGCTGTTCGTTCTCCGACAGATCCAAGCGGTTGAGCGTGCTCTCCATCCGTTGCTGAAGCCAACGCCGCTGTTCGGAGTCTTCGATGGACGTGAACTCGACGCCGATGGTTCGACAGTAGGTTTCCTTCAGCCGTCGAACGATGTCCTGGAGCGTGGCGACGTCCGGACCTGCCATGTCCCCCGTCGAGAAGACGGCTTGGGGATCGACCTGATCCAAGCCATAGCGCTTGAGTGATAACTCGTCAGGAGGCTGGACGTGCAGGTTCAGCGGGTCCAGTTCGGCAAATAGATGACCGCGCACGCGGTACGCATTGACCAGGGCGGAAACGCGGCCCTGCATCAAGTTGGCGGTTTGCAGGTCGTCTACTGAAGGTATCAGACTCACGCGCGGCGTGGTTCTGCGCTCCACGAAGGGAATCGACTCCGAGTCGAGCGGCAAGATGGCCGTGCTGCTCAGCTCTTCGTTTTTGATCGCCACCGAAGAACCGTTGCCAGAATTACCGTTCGGTGCCGGAGTCGGGCTTGGCGCTGGCTGCCCAGTCCAGGTTGGTGCGCGTAAATTGCCCGCACTTGTCAGTTCAGGGTGTTGTTCGGGAGGCAGCTTCTCGAAAAACGTACGCCAAGCTGGCGGAACCGACTTCGGGTTGGAACAATATTTTAAGAAATACTCTTCGACGAGGGCTTGGTTGAAACCAAAGTCAGCGTACATGTTGGCCATCGCGCCAATCAGCCTAACACGGGTCCTGACCCGCGCCGCCTTGATTTGCCGTGGTCTTGATTTGCCGTGGTTAGGGGAAGATCGTAAGGGCGATGTCAGATCGGCTGGTTTGTACGTTTTTCGCACACCAAGTACCGCTTCCTGCTGGTTGGATTTAAGCGCTTAACCCAGATTGAACTCGGCGCTGCTGGTCGGCGGCAGAAAGCGCGGCATGCGATAGGCGAGCAAGAGCGCCGATTGCTTTGAAGCGTGGCTGCCTTGAGCCAGCGACCATTGAGCCTGACGGCAGAGCAGGGCCAGCTCCACGGCATAACCCAGACATAGCGCAAAGTCGCGTGCACCGGCCTCGAGTTCGGCGGGGCTACCGGCCATGGCGTCCCGAAGCCAGGCGATCGCCCGATGGGCCTCTCGGCTGCCTGTCTCGGCCGCCTCTCTAAGCGGCTGGTCGGTGCAACTCTGCCCGAGCTCGGTCAGCAATGCCATAAACTCTTCGAGGCCGCCTTCGCGGCCGATTGCGCGCAGCGTATCGAGCGAGAGGACGTTGGTTGTGCCTTCCCAGATGGGCAACACCTGAGCGTCGCGTAAGAGGTAGGGCAAGCCTGTATCCTCGACGTAGCCAGCGCCGCCAAAGCTTTCAATCCCTTCGCTGATCACAGCCACCGTTTGCTTGGCCGTGATGAGCTTGGTGATGGGCGTGAGCAACCGCAGTAGGCGCGCCTCGCCCTCGCTGATTTCCCCCGTCTCTTCTTTTCCGATCAGCTCAACCACAAAGAAGGTAAGGCAAAATGCGCCCTCGTAGCTGGCTTGGCAACGGGCGAGGGTTTCGACGTGCAAGGGCTTTTCGCTTAGCTTGCTGCCAAATGCAGCTCGCTTGGTTGCGTAGTCCGCCGCCAAGGCGAGGGTTCGACGCATGAAAGAGATCGCGTTGACCGCGTTCCACATACGCGTAATGTTGAGCATCGAGGCAATATTGCGGATGCCGTTGTCGAGACCCTTTACCGGCGTGGCAGGTGTACCGCGTAACAGCAGTTCGGCAGTGGGGACCTTGCGGGTGCCGAGCTTGTCCTTGAGCCGGTTAATTTCGATGCCTTGGAGCTCCCCGTTTTCGCCGCGCGTCTCCACGTAGAACATGGCCAACCCGCGTCCGCCGTCGGCGTTGCCCTCAGGCCGCGCCAAGGTGAGTGACATTTGGCTCGTCGTCGCCGAGGTAAACCACTTTCGTCCGTACAAGCGCCACGTCTTGCCGTCCTTTTGCGCTACGGTTTCGGTCTGGCCGACGTCGGAGCCGCCCGTCGATTCGGTCATCCATTGGCCGCTGGTCCACATGGTCATGGGGTCGCGGCTCGTCAGCCGTGGTAGAGCGCGCTCGATGAGTGCTTGATTGCCGCTTTTGAGGAGCGTTTGCGCCGCGCCATCGGTCATGGCTAGCGGGCACGTGTAAACGTCGGATGATGGCGCGAAAAGGTAGACGAGGGCTTGCTGCAGCACCCGCGAATAGGCGCCGTGTTTGCGCTCGTAAGCCGTGGCGATAAGCCCGCGTTCGGCCGCCACGACCTGGGCTCGCTCCCAAAGCGGCGTCAGTTGGATGTGGTCGACGCGGTTGCCCCACGGGTCCCAATGCGTGAGCACCGGCTCGTTCAGTCGGTCGCGGAGGAGAAGCTGGTGTAACTCACCAGCCGCAAGTTCGCCCATCTCGGCCAGCTCGTCCTCGCACGCTTTGAGCACATCGGGAGGCAAAGTGCGCTGCAGATACTCTCGCAAAACGCGGTCGCTTTCGTATTGATTGCCCAGCGTGGGTGCGGGCTGATTGAAGGGCGAAAACTCCATAGCCAAAGTAGAGCTCAAACTGGCGCCACGTACAACTGCAACCGCGAGGCGGATTTGGGCTATTCTGCCGCCATGGTTGATCGAGAGGATCTCAGACGGCTTGGACAGCCTGCCGATTTGGCCGAGTACAACCTTCGTTTCATGCGAGAGATTCCGTTTCACCACCGGACGGGGATTGAGATCATGGAGGTGAGCCAAGGGCGAGCATTGATGAAACTGCCGTATAGCCCTGAACTCGTGGGCAATCCCGATACCGGCGTGCTTCACGGTGGCATCGTGACGGCCCTGCTCGACGCATGCAGTGGGCTCGCTGTTTTCATGAACGTGGAGCGGCTCATGGCCATCGCGACCCTTGAGCTACGTATCGACTATTTGCGACCGGCCACGCGTGGCGAGGCGGTCATGGCCGATGCCGAGTGCTATCGCATGACACCCCATGTTGCTTTTGCGCGCGCAGAGGCCTTTCATGCTGCGCCTGACTTTTTTGGCTCTTCCGCTGACGCGTCATCGCACGCTCCGACCAGGCGAGCGGGAGGCATTGGCGCGTCATCGCGCGATGACAGGAAGTTGATTGCGACTTGTACGGGGACGTTCATGCTGGGGACCAAGCCCGGAAAACAGGACAGGGACTGATGTCGGAGGAAACGTTTCGTGACGCCCTTCGTGAGGCGCGATCGAACGGGAACTATGAGGCGCTGCTCCAACTCGTGCCCTACGCCGCACTCATGAATTTCGAGCTCGCGCGAGATGGGGATGAATTGGTTACTACGATGCGCTTTGAGCCCCACCTGATCGGGAACAAACACCTGCCAGCGCTCCATGGTGGAACAACCGGTTCGCTGCTCGAGACTTCTGCCATCTTCATGTTGATGCTCGACCAAGACCTCGCCGTCTTGCCCAAAACCATTACCATCACTGTGGACTACTTGCGTTCGGCGCGCGACCGCGACACCCACGCGGTCTCGGAAGTCACCCGCATCGGCCGTCGCGTTGCCACCGTGCAGACCACGGCCTGGCAAGACGATCGTTCCAAACCCGTCGCGCGCGGCAATGCGCACTTCTTGGTCACTGGCTGACTGCTCCACCCGACCGAAGCGGTGGAGATACCACCGCTCGTTCTAGGCTTCGCCCGCCTTTTTGGCTCTTCCGCTGACGCGTCATCGCATGCTCCACTTTTTTGGGTGTAGGGGAGCTCGCACGTAGACTTCAAGAGTGAGCAACGGAACGCGCAAAGTGATTCGCCGTGGTGTGCAGCTGGCTTGTGACGCCATTTCATTGGAGCGTTATGGGCAACTCGGAACATCCGTGCTCGATATCTCCCCACGCGGTGGCCTCTTGCTATGCGAACAAGAACAGGTGCAGCTTGGCGAGGTGATCGCGATGCGTTTCTCCATCCCGCACACGTCGATCACTGCAAACATCGAGGCGGAAGTGACGCGCGTCGGTCGCGGGCGCCGCGAAGGTGATCGGGGCGTCGAGGCGGGTATTCGGTTCACGCGCTTCCGAAAACTCCATCGCCAAGAGCTCTCGTACTATCTGCTCGGGTGGCCGCCGCCTGTTCCGCGCCGCAAGCCCTCCGCCCCGAATCGCCTTGTCGCGCCCATCTCGCAGCGCATGACGTCGACCACCTTGGTCGGCCATTGTGCGCCGCACTACGGCGAGCGCTCGAGGATGGCCTAAGCGCGAATAATCAGTTCGCGCAAGACGTCGCGATAGCTGGTGTACACGTTGGCGTCGGGAAGGGCGTGGCGCTCTTTGAGCAGCCGATGCACTTTGGGCAACCGGTACCACGGTACGCTCGGGTAGAGGTGGTGTTCGATGTGATAGCCCACGTTGTTCGGTGCGAAGAAAAATGTCTGAAGGGGGTTGACGACCGTGCGCGAGATTTGGGCTTGGTCAGGGCCCGGAGCGTAGCCCGCGTGCTCGGTGATGCCGCGGATACGAAGCAAAAGCTGCAGGACTGTCATCTGAGGTAAGAGCCACAGGAGCAGGTAGTACCAAGGGCTCAGCGCCAGCCAGAAGGCAGCGAACAGAACGCCCTGCATGAACGCAAACGAAACCAGCACCGCGGTCGGGGACATGCCTTTACCCGCCTGCTGTGCGCGAATCGTTTTCGTGATCTCGTTCTGCGGCTCTTGCGCCGTCGGTTTGCGAAATGACCCTCCCTTGCCCGTGAGCATACGATGCAAGAAGTAACCGACGAACTTGAAGTACGTTTGCCCGGTCAGGTCGCGCATAAGCTTGCGTGCGAAAGACCCGCGGGTGATTGGATAGCCTCCCGTGATGCCAAGGTCGGGATCGGCATCGCTCATCGGCATGCGATGGTGTTTGAGATGGAGTTTGCGATAGGTGTCCTGGCTGATCAGGATGGGGGCTGCGCACAAGAACTGACCCACCCAGTCATTGATGACTCTCGAAGAAAACAACCGTCGATGCGCGCCGTCGTGCATCAAGATGCCGAGTGAGAGTTGATGGCGGGCCATCAAAACAAATGCGGCTGCGATCATCAAAGGGTGCCGGACGACAACCACACCCCAAATTGTGAGCGCGATCAAAAGCCAAGTGGCAAAAATACCGAACGAACTGCGAACACTCGACAAGACCGTAAACGCGCGCACTTCGTCGATGGTCAAACCTTGAGTCATCCGTGCCACGAAGTGTAAAGCAGGGCGGCATCGAGCGGTACTCGGATGAGCGCTCGATGGCGTGCCGTTGCATATCGTGTGGAAAATCACGACTTCGCTACCTACGACCGGGATCACGGCAGAGCCACCTTCGATGACTCGAAAGAGCTGATCTCTAGGAGTCAATCCGTGTACTATGAGCTTATGCTGTCGCGAACTCGACGAGAAGAGGCCCGACTAAACGAGTGCCCGGATTGCTTCTGAGAACGCGCGCTTCAAGAAGCGATGTGGAGCTGGCGCTATGCATCGCACTGACGGGCTGCACCGGCTGTGACGGGCGGGATTCAAAACAAGCGAGCACCCGTTCTCGAGGCACAGCTGCGGAGAAAGCCACCGCTGACGAAGAACGCGTACCTCTTTTGGTGTACAAAGCGCATCAGAGTGCGCCCGGGCGTGCCCAAGATCGCACATATTTGGTACTTCACGAAGACGGCTCCTTCACGCTCTCTCGCACAAGAGCGGAAGGGCGCGCGGCAAGTGGCGTTCGCGTGGGGGAGTTTGCGGGTCATCTTTCGCAGGAGATGTTCGAGTCGCTTCAGCGGTACAAGGCACGCGTGGCGAGCCTGCCGTGGCCCGTTCAAGACGCCGAACACGCCCAAGCAGACCCAAGGCTGTCTCAGAGAATTAGACGCCGAAGCGAGGCGCGCACAGAGTCTCTTTATGTTGGCCAGGGGCATGGAGGAAGGGTGCATGAAGGCGTGTTCAAGTCTGACGCTTGGCGCGATCTGCTCTCCGACGTGCAGCGATTGGCGCATACGTTAGATGAGAAACCGCTGGAGGCGCTTGAGCTTCGCTTCGCGCGCTCCGGTCCAAACATCTCGCTTACGCTCTTTGCGTTGTCAGACAAGCCGATTTCGCTGGCCACGCGCAGAGCAAAAGTGAGCGTGACCCGTTGGTCGAAGCGAGAGACGATCGTCGAAGAAAAGCAGCTTGAGCTCGAGACACTACTTCCCGAAGGGACAGTGATTGAGCAGGGGTGGCTTACTCTCCATCCCGATGCGCAGCTTTCCCTGCGCGCGATTGCGATGAGGGGGCCCAGGTACGGCGAACAGGTGTTGGTTGAACTCAGGACGTCGCAGTATGAGTTCGCCCTCATCGAGCGCCGATAGTTGGGGGATAACCCTAGTGGTTGATTGTTTGTTGCAAAACGGTGCCATGGTGTGTGCGTGGCATTCGAGATCGTAACGCGAGTCGAGGCCTGGAAGCGAGGTCCATTGCGACGCCTGAGGCGAGATGCCTCAATGGACAGAGCCCGCTTCGTGGTTTCCATTTGCTTCTTCGTCTGAGTTCGTTGGCACAGCGTATGCACCTCGCGCGAGGAGTGTTTCAGGCACTTATCCACTCAATGATCCAAAAAAGTAACAAGGAGTCTCCCATGCGAATCGAACAACTTATGACGCAGCCCGTTTACACGTGTAACCGGAATCAGACACTCAACGAAGCTGCCCAGCTCATGTGGGAACACGACTGCGGCGCAATCCCAATCGTCGACGAACAAGACAGGTTGGTTGGCATGATCACCGATCGAGACATCTGCATGGCGGCATATACCCGGGGAGAGCTTCTACACGACATCCAAATCGGAGACGCCATGGCGAGAAAAGTGTTCTCCTGTCGTCCGAATGAACCGATCGAATCGGCAGAGCGCCTGATGAGCCAAAACAAGATTCGGCGTATCCCGGTGGTCGACGACAACGACCGCCCCATCGCCCTCCTGTCGCTCAATGACCTCGCTCGGACCGCGCGCCACAGTAATGGACGCAAGAGCAAGAACTTCGAACACAATGTCGTGCAAACGCTCGCAGCAATCTGTGAACCGAACGGCTCGCGAACGATCCAGATGGGAGCACCGGCCGCCCACGCCTAATGGTCTCCGAAACTGAGTGAAGCCGTCATCTTGCGAGCGGCGGCTTCACTTCGTAGGTCCTATTGACGGTCTCGGATGGCCGATTTATTTGGAGCAGTGCAATGAATAATGTCGTTGTTGGCGTGATTGCTCTATTGTTGGCCTCGTGTTCCGGGCGGCGATCCCAGTTGGGTCCAGTGCGGCCAGATCCGTCAGTCGCTCCGGCCGATCAGGCTGAGACCGAAGCCGACCCGACAGCGTGTGACAATGCTATAAAACTAATGGTCAACGAACCCAGTCCAAAGGACATCCAAGATGGCCACGTCGCCCTACTGACGGCGAGCTTTGGGGGGGCAGGTGTTGGAATGCGTGCAAATCGCATCTGTCTGCTTGCCAAATCTGGTAACCGACTCGTTGACGATACTCTACAAACACAGATTCGCGCGCATCCGACAGAGCTTCAGCGGCTGATCATCGACGGAACCATCGTGCTTCTGCGCGTCCCTCCGGGAAGGCAACTTCGTATCCGTTACCACGATTGCGTGGACTGGGCGCTGGGAGGGGACTGGTTTGACCCAGGGACGATGGAACCTGGGCCATTGGTGAAGTATGGGCGAGCGGGTCGTTCTTGCGAGCCTGGTTTTGTTCATGGAGGTCCGATTCATGAAGCAGATGATCCGCGATGTCGGAATCAGGACGCCTGCCAATGGCATCGCTGCGTTCGTTCAGCGAGCATCTCATTGAGCTCTCAACTTTCTGGTGCAAGGGCTTTGTGGCTGCTCGATGGAAAAAAAGCTGTGGAGTTGGGTGAAGAGGCCCAGGAGATTCCGCCCTATGGCGGGCTCTGTCCGCATTTGTCGAAGGTCAAGACGGTGTCCGAAGAAGCTCTGATCGCGCCTGGACTGGGCGAACATTGGCTCGTCGCCGTAGACCGAAATGGGAGGTTGTCCGGCACGGTAAGCACCGTGGAGGCGACTCATTGACATCTGCTTGGCGGGACTGGCGAATGAAAATGGTGAAGTTGGGTCTTATGTGGGTCGTGGTATCGACGTGCCTCGCTTGTGGTGGCAGTGCCGAGACTTCAAACGCGCGTCAGCGCGCGGTGGACGAGACGCTCCCAAAACGAGCTTGGCTTCGCGCCAGCTTCGTCTATTTTGATTGGCCTAACCTGCCCATTGAAGACGCTGGCGGCGTGCCTGTCGTGGTGGAATTGGGCGGGTCTTGTCGGTTTGGCGGCGAAGGGTGGAGTTCACCACTCTGCCTTGGGGTGGCGATTGGAGAGGGAGAGCCTGTAACCGTGCTGCGCTCCTTGCCTGCAGATCGCAAACTTTCCACGTATCAGCGCGCTTCCGCACGCTTCGTCTTAGTCCGACGTGAGACGGACAAAAAAAATATGGTATTGAAGATCGAGGGGCGCTCCATCGGCGAAGTTCTGCAAGCTGAAGACCGCTCGGTCTTGCCGAAGGACTGGCGCGAGCATCGTAGCTTTACGGATTCACCTATCGCGTGGCGACGCTACGATGCCTGTGTGGCAGAGGGGTTCTGCCCGACCCGAACACACAAGCCTTGGCCTGTGCACTTTGACGGCCCGGCTTTGGGGGTCACGCAAGCCGGCGCAGAGATGTTTTGTCGAAGCGCCAACCGAGGAGAGCCGCAAGTCCTCACGCAGGGCTTTGCGTGCGCGAATGCGCAAGTCCAAAGCGAACCTCTGCCACCCCTTGATAATGGCGATGTGCTCGATCCTGAGCGACCACGTGAACCCTTGCCAGCTGGGGTCACGTGGATCGACAACCGAACCGAGTACATTGATTGCAGTGACTGCGCGACGCCGAAGGTGGCGCTCGTCGCAGGCATCAGAAAGACTGCGGCTGCGGCCATGCGCTTGGCGCGCTCGTGGCAGAGGCGGCCTCAACTCACACCGGGCTACCCCTTGCTGGTCCATTCTGACTTGCTCAAGCCCCAGCCGATTCGAGGCGTCGTCGTGGTGCTCGGCCTTTTTGATGAGGTCGAACATGCACAACATTGGCGGAAGCAGAAGTTTCCGAATGCCAAGGCTTTGCGGGTGATTGGCCTCACCAACCCCTGTTTCGACACAGACGATGGGACGTGCCAATACCACAGCGTAGTGCGTCTCAGTGCGGCTGCAGCGGCGTTTTCTGCCGACGATATCGAGGCTATCGGCGCTCAGTCGGGGTTTCGAACGCAAACGGGCTTCGAGCAACTCAAGAAATTGAAACCGATTTGTCAGCTGTCGAAAAATGATGCCTTCGTGGTCAGCAGCCAAGAGCTCAACCACAATCTCTGGTCACCTGCTCGCTGTGGCACCACCCCCGTGATGGTTCCGAAAGTCGACACGCTCGATGATGCGCTGATCGAGCAGACGGGCGATGGTGCCTTTTTGAGGCAAGTGGTGGAGGTCGAATGCGATTCCCCTACCATTTCCGTGTGGCATTGGAGTCGACTTGGGCGAAAGCCGATGGATGGTGTCCCCTATGGTGGATTGAACCCATTGGATGCGAAGGTGGTGAGTGCTTCGGCCTGTGTCCACTAGCAACGCGCCTTGCCCGATAGCGGGCTGAAACTGCCGGATCATTGAAGCTGAAACGCATGCCCCATGGCCGGGGATTTTCTTCTGTTCAGGTGAGTTCGCTTATTCTTTGACGAGGAGAGGACGGATCCATGTGGCCGTCACTGCAAGTACGCCGATAATCAGCAAAGAAACCCACTCGGTCATCGCGAGGTATACGGCCAACGTGAGCGTGCTGAGACACGCAAGCACGCCGCCAAGGTAGTGGAGCGCCGCGCGAAGAGAGTTGGCATTGCGCGCGGCTAGAAAGTTCACAACTGTGAACGTAAAGAGGAACGTCAAGCTCGCGGCCTCGACCAGCGACGACAACTCGCCGACCATCGCGAGGACGGTCCCCGCCAGTGCGATGACGATAAGCGCGCGTGCGGGAACATGATGCCGGTTCTTCTTCTCAAAAAAACGCGGGAGTTCGCCGTCGGCTGCGACGATCCGCATGAGCCGCGCCGTTGCAAACAGGGTTGCGTTGATCGCCGACGCGGTTGAAAAAACGGCAGCGACGGTCACGACGACCTTGCCGGCCATCCCGGCGGCGGCTTCGCCCGCCATCGCCAGGGCGACTTCTTCGTGCGCAACGATGGTCTTTCCGCCAACGAGACTCGTGGCTGCCAGTGCGATGAGTACATAGACTCCGATCACCACCGCCACTGCGCTCAGCACCGCGCGGGGGAGCGTCTTGTCGGGTTCTTGGATGTCCTCGTAATCGTAGGCGAGCAGCTGGAAGCCCTCGTAAGCCATGAAGATGGTTGCTGCGCCGACGAGTGCACCGACAGGCCCTCCAGGCTCGGCACCTTCGTAGGCCAGTGCGTCGGTGCGGAACGTGAGCATGCCGAGCACGCCGAGTCCTACCAGCACGAGAAGCTTTCCCCATACGGTGATGACCTCAAGCCAAGAGGCTTGGCCGACACCGAGAAAGTTGATGCCAAGAAGCGCGGCAACGATCGACGCTGCTGCTACGCGGGCCGTCGCGCCACCGAGGCCAAGCACAAAGGCGAAGTAGTGACCGAAGGTGAAGGCGTAAACGGATATGGTTGCGATATATCCAACAATGAGCACTCACGATAGACCGCCCGCAAACTCGGGATGATCTGCATGGCGAAGGAACGTGAACGCGCCTCCGCCTTCTCCGAAACGTCGCGCTAGGCAAACGTAACTGTACGCCGTCAGAAGTGCGATCGCGCCCGCGACGACGAAGCTCAACCATGCCCAGGCTCCAGCTGTCGCAATAATCACCCCAAGAACAGAGAAGATCCCACCGCCCACCATCCCGCCGACCGCCATGGACCACGTGGCATTGAGACCCATCTTTTCGTCGGAGGACACGCGCGCTGTCTTTCCGCGCCTCACAAAGTGGCTATCGATGTCCTCGGATGGCTTCGATCAGGTCGAATTTGTGCATGTTGCTGCGTCCAGAAATGTTCAGCTCGCGGGCTCGGTTATAGAGTTCCTCATAAGTTCGCTCTTCGAGCCTCGTGTTGGGGTTGCCCGTCCCTTGGGTGCGCGACTTGCCGCTCTTCGTCTCGCCTCTTTTACGTCTTAGTTTGTTGACGGTTCGCGAGGCGATCTCTTTGGATTTGGTCTCCGACCGGCCGCGCTTCTTCTCCGATTTTTTAACATGTTCGTACTGTCGTTCGCGTTTCTCGCTCCAGGCTTCTGGCATGGCTCCTGCTCCTCTCTCAAATTTTTACCGAATTGTTCCTCGCTCTTTGAGATGCGCCAAAATGTGCTCGAGGTTGGCGTCGCTGAGGTCCATTTCACTGATGGCCGGCATGGCGCCACGTCCCGAGCGAACCTGTGCGCGCACTTGCCCAGGCGTCACCGAAAGTTCTGTCAGGTCTGGCCCAGCCCCATCTCCATGGCAGATGCCGCCAGCGCAGTGTTGCTCGAAAAGCATCGCACCTTGCTGGGCATCTCCGCCTTGAATCGGACCTTCAAGACTCGGCGGTACTTCGGAAACCGCAGGAGGCGTTGCGCCACAAGCGCCGAAGGCAAAAATGCTAAGGCCTGCAAGCAGTGGGTACGATAGGTGTTTGTTCTTGTGGGCTAGAGTCATTGTTCGTTGCCGGTGAGTGAGGGCGCGGTCTCGGGAGATGATACTTCCAGTGCCAGATATTTCGAGTCGCCGTTTGTCTGCTCGTTGTTACGACTCAGCCGCCGCTTGGTCGAGTCGGCGATCGAAGCCGAGGTTTCACGAATGACGGATGGAAGGTTCTTGACGCTGGCTACGGAGTTGTCGACCGTTTCGCGAAGTGCACGACGGTTCTCGGGGCCGCTGCGCGGACTCGTAAAATAGGCGAGGGCAGCGCCCGACGCGGCACCTCCAACGAAGGCCCAGAGCATGCGGCTTGAGCCGTTGAGTAATGAGTTCGAGTTTGTCTTTTCCATAATCGGTTCCTTTCCATACGTGTAGCGGTGCGGGTCACTATGCGATGCAATTCACGTGCCCGCGCCGCCCTTCCGCTGCACGGAAAACGTAGAGGTCTGCGAAGTGGGATGAAGGGTGCACCGGTGCGTCACGCCGCGGACGAGGCATCACGCCTCAGCGCGGGCGCTACTTCCGACGGTTCCGCACCTTTTTTCCTTGCTTGACGGGTCTTCGAAAGTCCTTGTTTCGTGTTGCGGTAACCACTGGGTGATCGGTGTGGCGCTGATACCGTGAAGGAGGATCGAGAGAAAGATCACCAAGCTCGCGGCCGGCCACAGCTCGGTGTCCGCGCCATGCAGGTCTGCCCACGCGGCGTAGACCATGGCTGCCACCGCGATGGGACCAAACCAGCCCGCGAATAGTGCCTCGCGATTTGTCCGAAGGGGCGGCACAAAGCGGCGAAGCGCGAAAAGAACCGGCAGGCGCCGCAGCGCGAGCACCAAGATAGCAAACACGATTCCCGCCGCTCCCAGCCCGGCGATTTGTTGCCAAGGGATCACCATCCCGAAGAGGACAAAAACCGGGACGTCGAAAAAACGTTTCATCACTTCGTTGACGCGTTGGTGACGCGCCTCGTGTTGATCGCGCACGAAGTGGTTGAACACCAAACCCGCTGCAAAGACGGCCAGTATACCATCGGTGTGCAGCAAAGTAGCTCCACCGAGCAGCGCAACGGCTGTCGCGACCATGACCGCAAGTAAAGGCGTTTGCCCGGCGCCTTCGTGGGTTTCCCACTTCCCGACACGTACGAGTATCTCTCCTAGGAGCCAGCCTGTGGCAGTGCCGAGCAGCAGTCCACCGATGACTTCACGCAGGAGGTTGTCGAGTAAGAAACGTTCGAGCGCTTCACCGGGCGCGTGATTTAGCACCTGGTAGGGCAGCATGACCAACAAGAACGCCAGGCCGTCATTGGCGCCGGATTCTGCGCTCAGCAGGTGTCTTAGATCGGCGCGCACGTTTTTTTCCGCGAGCTCTCCGGTCACAATTGAGCTAGCGACAACAGGATCCGTCGGTGTGACGACCGCCCCAAGCAAGAGGGCGCTCCACCAACCAAGACCCAGAACGACATTGGCCAGAATACCGGACACGACCCACATCGCTGGCATGGCGACCAGAAGCATGACTGCGAGCGAGCGCCGATGTGTCCAGACGAATCGGTCCGGAAGCCGCAGTGCAATCCCGATGAGTGAGATCCCAAGTGTAATCCGTGCAACTTGCTCGATCAGCACCTCCTGGTTCATCAGCGATTGGAGATCGAACCAGTCCAGCGCCGCCGGGCCCACGGCGATGCCCACAAGCATCGTCAGAAGCGGCTCCGAGAGCCAAAGCTTGCGTTTGAGGATCGGGGCGAGGATGGCAAGGATGAGCGTCAGCCCACCAAGCAACAGATAGCCGGAAGACAACGTATCGATGAGGTCCTACCTATCCTGCGCGCCTTTGACCACCGAGAAGAGTGAGTACCTCTCCGGTCACGTAGGAAGAATCACTCGACGCAAAGTACACGTATGCCGGCGCAATCTCTTCAGGTTGGGCCGGCCGTTCAAAGGGCTGATCGGCCCCGAAGTTTTCGTAGTCTTCGTGACTTCGCTCTGCGGGGTTGAGCGGCGTCCATACCGGACCGGGAGCGACGCAGTTGACACGAATCCTCTTTTTGGCGAGCGCCTGCGCAAGGGACTTGGTGAAGGCATGGATGGCGCCCTTGCTCGAAGCATAGTCGAGCAAAGAACCGGTCCCCTCGAGGCCTGTGATGGAGCCGGTGTTGATGATGGTCGCTCCCTCGTGCATGTGGGGGAGAGCGGCGCGCACCATATAGAAGTAGCCGTACACGTTGGTCTTAAAGGTGCGGTCCCATTGCTCCAAACTTACGGATAGCACATCGTCGACATGGTTTTGATAGGCCCCATTGTTGATCAGGATATCGAGCCCTCCGAGCTCGCTAGCAGCTCGCTTTACGACCTGTGCACACGCCTCGGGGTCGCGGGCGTCGAGTTCGTAGATCACAGCGCGACGCCCTTCGGCTTCGATTTCCTTCTTGGTTTGCTCGGCATCAGACCTTTCTTCAGGAAGGCATGTGATCGCCACATCCGCGCCCTCGCGTGCGAATAGGTACGCCACTGCGCGACCGATTCCTGAGTCCCCCCCGGTGATCAGCGCTTTTTGGCCCACAAGCTTGCCTGCGGCTTTGTAGGCGGGCGCGCGATAGCGAGGGCGCGGCACCATCTTCGATTCAAGTCCCGGTGGTGACATGTCTTGCTTGTCAAACGGTGGTTCGGGCTGTTTCGGTGCGGTCGGTTGATTCATGGTGAGTTCTCCTTTTGGGATGGTTCGGTTTGCTGGGAAAACGCACGCTCGATAACCTGCGCGAGGTGCAGCGCTGTCTTTCCCGACAGCTGGCGCACTTGTTCGCGACAACTAAAGCCATCGGCGACGATCATGGTTTCCGCCTCAGCTTCGCGAACTCGAGGTAGCAGCACTCGCTCGGCGGCGGCTTTGGAGATGTCGTAATGTCCGGCTTCGAAGCCAAACGAGCCGGCCATGCCGCAACAGCCCGAATCGAGCACCTCAAAGTCTAGGCCTATTCTGTCGAGCAGATTCCGGTCCGCATCAAAGCCCATGATCGCGTGATGGTGGCAGTGGCGGTGAACGATCGCTTTGGCAGGAAAGGAAGGCAGCTTGACCTCGGTGTGCTGATCGAGAAATTCGGCCAAGGTGAAGACCGACTCGCTGAGCTTCTTCGCTCGCGGGTCGGCAGCCATGAGATTGGGGAATTCGTCCCGAAACGCAGCCGCACAGCTCGGCTCTAGAACTACGATTGGCGTGTCTTGTTTCACACAGGCCTCAAGCGCGTCCAAGTTTTCTCTCCACAACGTTTGCGCGCGGTCGAGCATGCCGTAGTCGTAAAGCGCTCTTCCGCAACAGAGCTTCTTCTTGGGTGTATGCACGCTAAACCCCATGCGATCGAGAACGTCATAGGCGGCACGGAGTGTCTCGGGGTGAAAGTAATTATTGAATGTATCCACGAACAGCATCACGTGGTTTTGCTCGTTGCCATTGCCGTTCGAAGCCTGGCCGTCGCCGTTCGGAGCATCGCCATGGCGGCGAGAGGTTGGTTTGTGTGCGTGAAAAGGCTTCGGCGCAAAGCGTGGAATCTCTCGCTCGGGAGCCATCCCCGCGGCTTTCTTTGCAAGCGCCCGAAGTCCCGGCGTGCGAGCGGCCAGGTTCATAAAATTGGGAATCGCGCCCCCGATTTTTGCCCAGCGATCGATCCAACCAAACGCATATGCGACCCGTGGGCGAGGTTTTGCTTCGTAGTAATGCGACAAAAACTCCGCCTTGTAGGTCGCCATGTCGACGCCGACTGGGCATTCGTTTTTGCAGGCCTTACAGGAGAGGCACAGCTCCAGCGCTTCTTTGACGACCTCGCTTTGCCAGCGCTCCTTGGTTACACCATCGATGCTCATCTCGTAGAGTGTTCGCGCGCGCCCCCGCGTGCAGTCGCGTTCATCGCGCGTGACCATGTAGCTGGGACACATCGTCCCGCCGTGCGTTCGCCGGCATTCACCCACGCCGACGCAGCGAAGTGCGGCGTGCGCGAAGCTGCCGCCGTCCCGCGGATACGCGAAGTGCGTCTCCGGCTCCCACGGATCGTAGTTGGGACCGATGCGCAGATTCTCGTCACGGTCATTGGGTCGAACGACTTTTCCGGGATTCATCTTGTTATCGGGATCCCACAGGTCCTTCATCTCTTCGAAGGCCGTGATGAGCTGCGAGCCGAACATCACATCGAGCAGATCGGCGCGTGACTGACCGTCGCCGTGTTCGCCGCTGAGCGACCCTCTGAGGCTGGTGATCAGCTCTGCGGCCTCGCGTGTGAACGATCGATAGCGCTCAAGGCCAGCTGCCGAGTTTAGATCAAAGTTGATGCGCGAATGGATACAGCCCTGACCAAGGTGACCGTAGAGCGAAGCCTGATAGCCGAAGCGCTGGTAGAGGCCCTTGAGCTTGCGCAGATAAGGGCCGACTTGCTCGATCGGAACCGCCGAGTCCTCCCATCCAGGCCATGAATCGTTCTCTCCCGGCGTAAAAGCGGTCGCTCCGAGCGCGGCCTCGCGGATGTGCCAGATGGCTTCCATCACCGCTTCGTCCGTGTGCAGGGCCATGTCGTGGGCCACGCCACGACTGCGAAGCTCTCTTTGCGCTTGCTCGGCCTGGCTGCGAGCTTCTTCGAGCGTGTCGGCGCCGAACTCCACCAGAAGCCAGCCTTTGCCTTCGGGAAAGTGCTTCAATGCGCCACGGTCGAGGTCTTGCATTTTTGTCTCGCGCGCTAGGGTATCGTCAATGCCTTCGAGACCGATCGGTCTGTATTCGCGCACAGTTGCGATGGCATCTCCCGCAGCGAAGATGTCTTCGAACCCGAGCAACAGGAGCGCCCGTTTTTCAAAAGCAGGGCATAGACACATGGTGGCTTCGAGCACGGCGCAGAGCGTGCCTTCTGAGCCCACCAGCGCGCGCGCGAGGTTAAACCCGTGTTCGGGCAAGAGCGCCGGCAGGCTGTAGCCGGAGACGCGTCGCGGGATGTCCGGGAAGCGCTCACGGATGAGCGACGCATACCGATCGCGAAGATCGAGCATGCCCTGATAGAGTTCGGCCTCTCGGCCTCCAGCGCCGAGCCGAGCCTGCAGTACTTTAGAGTCTGCCTTGCCGACGCGAAGTTCGGTTCCGCCGTAGGTGAGCACGTGCATGTGATCGACATTGTCTTCGGTGCGCGGACCAGGGCCGTAGAACTCGGATAGGAGCGCGTGCACGCCGCAGCTGTTGTTGCCGATCATGCCGCCGATGGTGCAGTGATTGTGGGTCGAAGGATCCGGCCCGATGCGCAAGCCGTATTCTTCTGTGGTGTGTTCGCGTAGCTCGTCGAGAATGCATCCGGGCTGAACGCGCGCGAGCCGCCGGTCGGGGTCGACCGAAATAATCTGGTTCATGTACTTCGAGTAGTCAAAGACCACGGCGGTGTTGCAGCACTGGCCCGCTAGGCTCGTGCCACCGCCACGCGCAAGGACCGGCAGACCGCGTTCTCGGCACAGGGAGAGCGCCTGGGCAACATCTTCGGTGTGGCGTGGAATGACGACGCCGATCGGGACTTGTCGGTAGTTTGACCCGTCGGTGGCGTAGAGCGCTCGCGAAGTGGTATCGAAGCGCACCTCGCCGTCGATCTTTGCGCGCAGATCGTCGATCAACGATTGGCGTTCTCTTTCCGGATCACCCTCGATGAGTGGCAATGCAAACGTCACGATGCGCGTTCACCGATTCGGTTTGAGTGAACTAACGAGGTGTCGCATGGACTCGCCAAACATGTGCCCGGCGCTCGGATCGCCCTTGAACACCGAAAACATGAAGTTCTTGGCTTGTTCGAAATCGATGTGTGGCGGAAGGGGTGGAACCTCGGGGTCGACGTGCGCGTCGATGAGGCAGGGTCGGTTCATGTTGAGCGCCTGCGTCCACGTCTCCACGATTTGATCAGGCTTTCGCAGCTCCAGACCACCTAAGCCGAGCGAGCGTGCGTGCTCTGCGTAGTCGACGGCGGGAATCGTCTGCGATGCTTCGAACTTTGGATCCCCTTCCATCACACGTTGTTCCCAGGTCACTTGATTGAGGTCGCGGTTGTTGAGCACCACGATCACAAGTTGCTTGTTGCTCCACTGTTCAAAATATTTCTTGATCGTGATGAGCCCATTGAGACCGTTCATTTGCATGGCACCATCACCCACAAAGGCGATAACAGGCCGATCCGGGTGCGCGAATTTGGCTGCGATGGCGTACGGCACGGCAGGACCCATGGTCGCGAGGTTGCCCGAAAGCGATGCCATCATGCCGGGACGTATTTTGAGATTGCGTGCCCACCAGTTCGCCGATGAACCGGAGTCGGCCGTGATCACACAGCGCTCGGGAATCATCGGGTTCAGCTCATGGAAGATGCGTTGCGGGTTGATCGGATTTGCATCTTTCATGGCGCGCTCTTCGACCAAGCGGTCCCACTCGGCACGCCACTGTTCAATTTTCTCTCGCCATTGACGGTCTGTTTTTCTCTTCAAATGTGGCAACAGAGCGCGCAACGTCAGTTTGGCGTCACCGCAAAGGTTGACTTCCGTATTAAAGCGAGAGCCGAGCATGCGTGGCTTGATGTCGATTTGCACGCCTCGGGCTTGTCCTTCCTTGGGCAGCCATTCGCTATACGGAAAGCTCGTTCCGACCATTAACAGTCGATCGCAGCCCTTCATCATCTTGTCGGTACTTTCGCTTCCGAGCAGACCGATGGGGCCGGTGACGTACGGAAGGGCGTCGTCGAGACACGCGCGTCCGAGCAAGGCCTTCGCCACCCCGGCGCCGAGCGCGTCGGCAACCTCCATCACTTCTTCTTGTGCACGCAGCGCGCCCGCCCCCACCAGCATCGCGACCCGTTCGCCAGTGTTGAGTAGCTCGGCAGCATCCTTGAGGTCATCGTCCGCGGGGACGATTTGCGGCGGACGCCAACCTACAGCGGAGCGGACAGCCCCGTGTGTTCGAGGGGGCTTGGGTATGGCATCCATCTCCTGCACATCGTTGGGCACGATGACGCAGGTGACGGTTCGTTCGGCCATTGCGATTCGAACTGCGCGATCGATCAGGTGCTGCGCCTGGCCGGGATGTGTACACATATGCACAAAGTGGTGGGCCACGTCCTTGTAGAGGGAGATCAAATCAACTTCTTGTTGGTAATCGGAACCGATCGCGGTTTGCGCCTGCTGGCCTACGATGGCCAGCACCGGCTGGTGGTCTTTGGCGGCGTCGTAAAGCCCGTTGAGCAGATGGATGGCGCCTGGGCCGGAGGTTGCCAGGCAGACGCCGAGCCTTCCGGTGAATTTTGCCTCAGCGCAGGCCATGAAGGCAGAGAGTTCTTCGTGTCGCGACTGGATAAACTGGATGTTCTGCTCTCTTCGTCGCAGCGCACCCATCAAGCCATTGATCCCATCACCTGGGTATCCATAGATGCGATGGATGCCCCACTGCTCGAGTCGTTCGATGATGTGGTCGGAAACCGTGTTGTGCATTCCTTCGCGATCTTGCAACCCCCGTGCCCAGCGGGGCACGCTGCGCATCGCGCTGACTGCGAGACCCAAAGCGGCAAACGAAACGGAATCTGCACCCCGGAGGTTCCGAGTTGGTAACAGAGGTAGAGGTGTTGGCACTTCCACTTGCCGTGGTTGCATGTCACAGGGTGTGGCGACACGACTCGTATGGTTTCGGGTCGGCGGGTTTTGCATAAAGAGTTTTGCCGTTTTTCGTGGGCTATCCGGCAGGCAAATTTGGGCACAGTAGCTGCATGCCAGGAGCGGCATGTCCGCCAAATCCATGGGCACCCGGCGCTGGGCGATCGCCGAGGGCTACATCCCTTCGCTTAGTACCGGGCCGGAGCCTCAAATGACGAGTCACGAGACCGTGTGCATTCTCAATCTTGACGACCGCGATGCGCAGGTTCGCATCACGATCTTCTTTGCGGATCGCGAACCTGCGGGCCCGTATCGGGCAGAGGTGCCCGCGCGGCGTACGCGGCACATCCGGTTCAACGATTTGGAAGATCCTTCTCCGATTCCGCGTGACGAAGACTTCGCCTCGCTGATTGAGTCTGACGTGCCGATCGTCGTTCAGCACACGCGTCTGGACTCGCGTCAGTCAGAAAACGCACTTCTGAGCACCATTGCGTACGCACTGGGACAGTAGGACTTGGAGAACGATTCGATGACGCGTGCCGACTGGGATGGACCGCGGATGGAGGACCACGGCGTCATCGGAAACCTCAAGACCGCTGCGCTGGTTTCTCGCAGTGGCGCCATCAACTTTTGCTGCTTTCCCGAGTTCGACTCGCCGCCCATCTTTGCGGCGTTGCTCGATCCCGAAAAAGGCGGACATTTTTCGATCGCGCCGCGCGGACGTGGCTTCGCGCATCAGCAGCTCTATTTGCCAGAAACCAATGTGCTCCTTACTCGTTTTTTGCATGATGACGGCATCGTCGAGCTCACGGACTTCATGCCCATCGCAATCGACGAGACGCTGCCACATTGCATCGTACGCATGGTCCGATGCGTCCGCGGTGAAAGCCAAATCGAGGTTGTGTGCGCTCCCAAGTTTGACTTTGGTCGCAAGCAGCACACCGTTTCGAAGAACAAGAACGATTTCGTTTTTGAGGTCGATGACTCTTCTTTGCCCTCGCTTCGTTTGGCCCTTCCCCAGACGGCAGAGACCGATGCAAAGGGTGCGGTGCGAACGACGCTTCGGTTGCGCAGCGGGCAGGTGTGTACGGTCATCCTCGGGCACGGGAAAAGCGAATGGACTCGCGAAGGTATGGATGACGCGTTCGAGCGAACCGTCCACTACTGGCGCAACTGGATTTCACGTTGCCAATACCACGGACGTTGGAGAGAGATGGTGTATCGCTCGGCACTGACGCTCAAGCTGATGACTTCCGCCGAGCACGGTTCGATCGTGGCGGCTCCCACCTTGGGTCTACCCGAAGCACCAGGCGGTTCGAGAAACTGGGACTACCGGTTTACCTGGATTCGTGACGCTTCGCTCTGTCTTCGCGAGTTTCTCGCACTCGGGCACACCGAGGAGGTCGAAGGCTTTGTCGGCTGGCTCGAAGAGCGGGTCATGAACTCTCCACTCGAAACGGGGTTGCGCCCTGCCTACCGAATTGACGGCAGCGAAGTCGATGAAGAAGAGCCGGTCGACGTGCGAGGATATCTCGATTCGCGTCCTGTGCGGGTCGGAAACGCGGCGGGCAAACAGATGCAGCTCGATATCGGAGGCCCGCTCTTTGATGCGCTTTCTGCGTATGCCGCGCGTGGTGGTACGCTGCCGCACGAACTCTGGGACGAACTTCGAAGGTTAGCCGACTGGTTCGAAGAGAACTGGGACCGTCCGGACAAGGGGATCTGGGAGGTGCGCGGTGGTCCACAGCATTTTTTGAGCTCACGCGTCATGTGTTGGACAACCCTCGACCGGGCGGTGCGGATCGCGGAACACTCCTCGCTACCGTGTCCCCGGAACGAGTGGCTTGAGCAGCGTGACCGGATCTATGCGCAGATCCACCACGAGTTTTGGTCTCCGGAGCGACAAGCGTTCGTTCAACGTCTCGGCTCGACACAGGTCGATGCATCAGCGCTCCTCATGCCGCAGATGAGGTTTTGCGGCGGAACCGATCCGCGGTGGCTCGCCACGCTTGAGGCCATCGAGAGCGAGCTTGCCGAAGACGCGCTGGTTTGGCGCTATCGTCAAAGCAATGATGGAGACGACCCGGATCCGCTCACCACCGACGAAGGAAGCTTCACGGTGTGTAGCTTCTGGCTGGTCGAGTGCCTGGCGCGAGCGGGTCGGCTTGAGCAGGCACAGCTCTATTTCGAAAAGATGCTCGGCTATGCCAACCACCTTGGGCTCTACGCCGAGCAGCTTGGGCTTCGCGGCGAGCACCTAGGCAATTTTCCGCAAGCGTTCACGCACATCGGTCTGATTACGGCAGCGATGGAGATCGACCGGCACCTTACCGAACGCGGGGGCGTGTATTGAGATGCCCGTCCCGCCGCCGCTTCCAAACTGGATCAACGCAGCATGTTGGCTGGGGCTAAGCGCGCTGGTCGCGTTCGGAGTCAGTTCGGTAGCCTTGGCCATGGCCTGGGTGCGTAGCCCGATGAACAATGCGCTCGGCGATGCTCCGTCACAGCCTGTCGAGTTTGATCATCGGCACCATGTTCAAGACGACGGCATCGACTGCACCTATTGTCACTTCGATGCTGAGCGAAGCGCGCACGCGGGTTTGCCCGACACGGCGCTGTGCATGGGTTGTCACTCGCAAATTCATGCCGAAAGTCCGTTGCTCGCGCCGCTGCGAGACAGTTGGCAGAGCAAGCGTCCGCTGGTCTGGAAACGCGTCACGAGCGTTCCAGACTTCGTGTACTTCAACCACGCTGTGCACGTTCATCAAGGCGTCCCGTGCGCCACCTGCCACGGTGATGTCGCGTCGATGGCGCGTGTCTACCGCGCCGTGCATTTGAGTATGGGCTTTTGCCTCGATTGTCACCGTGATCCGCAGCGCCACGCTGGCGTTCCAACAACCGTCCCCAAGGGGCCCACCGATTGTACAGCCTGTCACCGCTAAACGATGAAACCATCAGCCCACAACCAACCCGACGTTTCTGTCGATGCGCTTACGCGTCGGAGCTTCATCAAAACATCGAGCCTTGCTGCGCTGCTGGCCGGATGCGACCGTCGTGCGCCGCAAGACTTGGTGGGCTACGTCGATCATCCTTCCGGGTGGGTCCCCGGAGAACTCGAGTGGTTTGCATCCTCGGCGCTTCGTCGCGGTTACGCTGTCGGCATTCTCGGACGCGTTCGGGATCATCGCCCGATCAAGGTCGACGGGCATCCGGAGCACCCGATGAGCCAAGGCTCAACCGGTGCGCAGGAGGAAGCGCTTCTTTACTCGCTCTATGACCGCAAGCGGATCCGCAACTGTCGATATCAGAACAAGCCCAGTGATTGGAAGGCCGCGCGGGCCGTTTTGGGTCGAGCACGCCAGGCTGGCGAAACGTCGAGCAAGATCGATGCGGTTGTCCTTCCCGCCACCACTTCACAGCGCGTCGGTGCCGCGATTGCGCAACTGCGCCAAGTACGGCCAAACACAAAAATCTACTTTGATCCAAGTGACACGCCAACGGGGCGCTGGCGGGCTGGCGCCGTAATCTTCGGTAGGCCTGCTGATCCACAGTACGCCTTTGACAAAGCGGAACGCGTGCTGACGCTCGATGCAGAACTGATGATCTCGCACCCCGCCGCGCTCCGTTGGGCGCGCGACCTGGCTTCACGCCGTGCCCCGGAGAGCCCTCGCGACGCCATGAGCCGCATCTACGCGGTGGCTCCTGCTCCGAGTCCGACCACGGTCTTTTCTGACCACCATATTTGCGCTCGTGCATCCGATATTGCCCCGTTTGCGGCACGTGTGTTGCACCATCTGTCGGTCTTCGGGGAGCAACAACTCGCTTCCAGCGAGTCGGACGAAACGGGTTGGCGAGAGCTCGTTGCCAAAGCCAAAGTTGGTGATTCGCTTGAGCACATGGCCAAGCACATTGCGCGCGATCTATGGTCGCATGGAGGTCGCGCTCTGGTGGTTGCGGGCGAAACGCAGCCTGCCGCGACGCACGTGTTGGCTTTTTTGTTGAACAAGGTGCTGGGCAATGCCGGACGTACGGTGCGCTACGCGCCCTGTCCGGTGCTGGGGGCGGGAACCGCCATGTTCGATCTCGAAGAGCTGTGCAATAGGCTCGAATCGGAGCAAGTCCGTCGCTTGGTGATGGCCTGCGAGGACCCGGTCCATCGGCTTCCGGGTTCGCTCGACTTTCAGCGTCAGATGGCACGTGCCGAGCAACGCTTCTGTCTTGCTTCACATGAAAGCGCGACCACCGAATCGTCAGACTTGGTGATTCCCAAAGCGCACGTGCTCGAATGTTGGGGGGATGCGATCGCCTACGACGGTACAGCGACGGTGCAGCAGCCCATGCTCACGCCTTTTGGAGAAAGCCAAAGCCTCGAACAGTTGCTCCTGGCCATGAGCGCGGAGCCTGAGCAAGACGCGCGCGCTGGGCTCGCTCGTCATTTTGGACCGGACGCTCGACTCGAGCACATCCTCTCACGCGGGTTCGAGGATGACAGGTCGTCGACCGAGCAGCTTGCCTTGCAAGAAGAGACGAGCTCCATGCTCAAACTTCTCGGCAATACATTGAGCTCAGACGACGCGCCCTATGAACTTGTGTTCCGACCTGATCCGGTATTGGGAACAGGGGAGGGCGTCCACAATGCTTGGCTTCAAGAGCTTCCCGACCCCATCACGTCCCTATCCTGGCAGGACGCGGCGTTGGTCCATCCCGAGACCGCGAAACGTTGGGGTGCCGGCGATGGTGATAAGGTGGCCTTCGCTTTCGGAGAATCGGAGCTGACCTTGCCCATTCTGGCCCTGCCAGGTGTTGAGTCGCACTCTGTCGTCGTGCACTTGGGCCGACCGGGTTCGGTTCACGCCGCGCGACCGTACGGGGCATTTTCGCGTCCGCTCACAAGAGTTCGCCGAGCCGCTGGACACACCGCGCTCATTCGCACGCAGCACCACTTTGCCCAGCACGGCGCAGAGGCCGCGCTGCACCTTTTGCTCTCCGAGTGGAAGCGTCAGCCACGTATCGGGCACGCGCATCCTCCGCCCACACTCTACGCTGATCGATCTATCAAGGGCTTGCAGTGGGGAATGACCATCGATCTGGGCGCGTGCATGGGTTGCGGCGCCTGCGTGGTGGCCTGTCAGAGCGAAAACAACACGCCAGCTGTTGGACCGGCGCAGACGGCTGCAGGTCGGCAGATGCATTGGCTTCGTATCGACACGTACGTGAGGTCCGACGAAGATGCGCAGTTCGTTACGCAACCGATGGCCTGCCAACACTGCGAGCACGCGCCGTGTGAATACGTTTGTCCCACTGGCGCTACCTCCCACAGCCAGGAGGGGCTCAACCAAATGGTCTACAATCGTTGCGTCGGCACACGCTTTTGTTCCAACAACTGCCCTTATAAAGTGCGCCGCTTCAACTTCGCCGAGTACAACGGCTCGTTGACGCCTCGAGAGAAGCTTCGTCACAATCCAGATGTCACCGTTCGGGCGAGAGGCGTGATGGAAAAATGCACGTACTGCGTGCAACGTATTGAGCGAGCGCGTATTGCTTCCAAGACGAGCGAGTCCACGCAGGCGCTGCAGGTCCGCACCGCTTGTCAGCAGGCTTGCCCCACCCAAGCGATCACCTTTGGAAACATCCATCAGCGCGATAGCGAAGTCGCAAAAAAACGCTCCTCGCTTCGATCCTACGCAGTTCTTCGCGATCTTGGGACGCGCCCTCGCACACGCTATCTTGCGAAAATCTCCAACCCAAATCCGGAGCTAAAATGAGCAACGCGGGGGAACTGCTGGCCGGAACATGGGATGACCGCTCGCTCAGCGACGCGCTCGCGCGGCCTGTTGCGTCCACTTCGCTGCCACCTCGTTGGATGGTTTGGGCGACCGGCGTGGGCACACTGATCTTCTTTGTCGCGATCGGGTACACGCTTTTGGCGGGCATCGGCACGTGGGGAAACAACACCCCGGTGGGTTGGGGCTTTGCCATTACCAACTTTGTATTTTGGATCGGGATCGGCCACGCTGGCACATTCATTAGCGCGATCTTGCTTCTCGCAAACCAACGATGGCGCACCTCGATCAATCGCATCGCTGAGTCGATGACTCTATTTGCCTTGGTGCAAGCTGCCATTTTCCCCGCGCTTCATTTAGGCCGCGCTTGGTTCGCCTATTGGCTTGTGCCGTATCCGGCCACGATGGAGGTTTGGCCGCAGTTTCTGAGCGTGCTGACCTGGGATGCAGCGGCGGTGGGCACCTATACCCTCGTTTCCATCATGTTCTGGTACCTGGGGCTCATCCCGGACCTAGCGATGCTCCGCGATCGCGCGACCTCGCCCCGCAAGCGCATCCTCTATGCAATGCTGAGTCTTGGTTTTGTCGGCTCGAGCGCGCAGTGGAAACATTTTAAGAGCGCACAGCTCATGCTTGCTGGCCTGGCAACGCCGCTCGTCATCTCCGTGCACAGCATCGTCAGCATGGACTTCGCAACCGGAGTGCTGCCAGGGTGGCACTCCACAATTTTTCCGCCTTACTTTGTGGCGGGCGCGATCTTCTCCGGGTTCGCGATGGTGCTGACGATCATTGTTCCAGCGCGAAAGGTCTTTGGTCTCGAACCCTTTATCACCCAGCGGCACCTCGACTTGTGCGCGAAGCTGACCCTCGCCATGGGCCTTGTGGTGGCCTACACCTACATTTCAGAGACGTTTCTCGCTTGGTATTCAGCATCTGCGCATGAGCGACACATGCTGCTCGATACGCGCCCGACCGGGCTCTATGCACCCACGTTCTGGCTGATGATCTTCTGCAATGCGGTCGTCATTCAGCTGCTCTGGTTTCGGGCCGTCCGCGAGCGACCTTGGGTCCTCTTCGTCATCTCACTTCTCGTCAACGTTGGCATGTGGACCGAACGTTTCGTGCTGGTCGTCACCAGCCAGCACCGAGATTTTCTTCCTGCGAGCTGGGGCGTGTTTTTAACAAGCATTGTCGATGCAGCGCTCTTGCTCGGTTCATTCTCGTTCTTCTTCTTCTTGATGCTTGTGCTTTTTCGTGCGCTGCCCTTCATCCCGATCAGCGAACTCAAAGAGATGCGCGTCGAACTCGCTGGGCAAGGAGGTGCACATGGATAGTGGCGTGTGGGCTGAGTTTGAGCATGCTCGTTTCGCGGAGGACGCGCTCGAAGCGCTTCGACACGCGGGCTATCGGAGACTCGAAGCCTATTCGCCTTACCCCCACGGCCCCTTCCAGCCGTTGACAGACGCGTCACCCTCACCGATCCCGTGGTTTGTATTTGTCGCCGCTTTGATCGGAGCCGCGACGGCGTATGCCATTTTGTATTTCAGCCAGGTTGTGGACTACCCGCTCAACATCGGGGGCCGGCCGCAACATGCCGCCATCAGCTACCTTCCTTTGGTCTTCGAAACGATGGTGCTCTTCGGAGCGGTTACCGCGTTCCTCTCTTTTTTGAGGCTTGGGGGCATGCCAAAGCCCCTGCAGAACGTAATGCGTTGCCAGGGTGCGGAGCGCCTCCTGCAGGACCGGTTTGCGGTCGCCGTCAGCGAGGAGGACAGCATCTTTGACGAAGCGCGGGTGGTCGAGGTGCTGCGCGACTGCGGCCCCGTACGCATCTGTCGCTTTGGGGGCCAGCCATGAGGTCTCTGTTTCTAGCGTTCTTCTTGCTGGCGTCGTGTCGGTCGCCCGAAAGCACATGGCTCCCGCCCGACCCGGGCCTGAACCGGATGATTGAGCAACCTCGACTGGACAGCTACGAGTCGCTGCCGCCGGGCCTGCAAGCAGACAAAGGACGCCCGAAGATGCCCGAAGGGGTCGTCAGCTATCGCGCGTTGGAGCAAACAAAGAGCGCCAAGCCTGCCGTCGATGAAGCCCTTCTAGAGCTCGGAGAGCGGCGTTTTGGGGTCTATTGCGCGCCCTGTCACGGCGCGTTCGGTCAGGGCCAAACCGAAGTGAGCAAGT
The DNA here is from genome assembly GCA_964487255.1 of uncultured Polyangiales bacterium. Lineage (GTDB taxonomy): Bacteria > Myxococcota_A > Polyangia > Polyangiales > CAZAQV01 > CAZAQV01. The sequence goes on from CAZAQV010000015.1 coordinate 42,359, forward strand.
TCATGCGCGATAAGCCGCCAGGAAGCCTCCATACGAAAGCAGCGCGTGCGATGGGAGCTGATGCACTCGAGCGCGTGATCGATCAGGGCACCGGGGGAATGCTGGGGCTCGGCGCACAACTCGATACGCGTTCCCGCTGGGCGACGGTGGCTTGGGTCAAACTCCTGCAGCGCAGTCAGGTTTCCGCACAGGAGGCGCCATGACGCGTGCGCAGCTCGCCCTATGGGTCGTCTTCGGCGCTTCGCTCGTCGTCTGTGGCCACGGCTGGTTCGCGCACCCGCAGGCGATCGCAGGGGGGTATTTGAGCGCGTGGTCCGCCGTGTGGACACTGGCCGTAGGTGGCCTTGTCTTTGAAATGGTGGGCCGCGTGAGCGGTGCGCGCTTTGCGCTCACACTGAGTCCTTTGACCAGTGTGCTTCAGAGGCTCTTGCCCATCGCTGCCTTGCTCTATCTTCCGCTGCTCCTTGGCGCAGAATACGTCTACCCTTGGATCGAAGGCGGTCTTCGGGTGCCCGAAGAAGCCAGCCAGGCGTTCGACAAGGTATCGGGCTGGTACGATATGTTCGGCCTTGGTTCGACGGGGCTCGTCGTGCGCTCTTCGCTGTACTTCTTTGTCGTTCTGGTGCTGTGGCGGTTGCTGCGCGGTCATCGTTTTAAACCGGGTAGGGTCAGTGGGATGGGTCTCTTTTTGCTCGGTGTGATGTGGACCTTTGCGACGACCGACTGGTGGATGGCGCAGCGCACGAGTTGGGTTTCCACGATCTACCCCGTGATCAAGCTCAGCGGAGGGTTCTGTGCGGCGGTGGCGGCGACCGCACTTTACCTTTGTGTGACTTGCGAACGCAAAAGTGAGTCGCAAGAGAACCTACGACACACCGTCGGTCTTCTGCTTTTCGCAGGCAGCTGTTTTTGGGCATACCTGGTGTACTGTCAGACGCTCCTAATTTGGATCGCCGATCTACCCCACGAAAATGGCTATCTGTTGGCGCGCCTGCACAGCGGCTACTGGCAGCTGTCGATTGCGGTGACGGCCCTTCGCTTCGTCATCCCGTTCTTTGTGTTGCTGCGCGAAGATGCCAAGCAAAACCGATGGACGCTCGGTCTTGCGAGTGTGGCCATGCTGCTGGGCCATGGGCTCGACGAAGTCTTGGCCGTGTTGCCCGAACAGCCGACGAGCGCTCTGAGTTCTCCCTATTTGTTACCGAGTTGGTTGCTGGTGCTAAGCGCGGGCGTTGCTTGTTCGTTGTCGGCCAAAGGCCTTGCTTCGACCCCGTCCGAGAGCGAATCGAAGGCGAAAAAGCAGGAAGCTCAGCGATACGTAGGCGAGATCGAGTGCGCCGCATTGCCTCCGAAGTCGAAGCCGCAAGTAACGACCCATCAGGCCGACGATGCCCTGCATTCTCGCCGCATTGCGCAAGTCTGCGCTGGTGCGCTAACCGTTGGCGCGATCGCAGTCGCGTTCTCCGCGTCGTGGCTGGATGGCGGTGAGCGCGGCGCGCCGCACTCGCCGTCAGGACCGCTACAAACTTCGCTCTACAATGGCGCTCGCGACCGTACCGTGAGAACGATCCCAGATGACCTTCGCCAACGATTGAAAGAACAGCGTGCGGGCCTGCTCGCGATACCCCCAGACAGTCGTTGGGCTTGGCTAGAGGGGAGCCGTTCCGATGAGTGAAGCGCTGCGTCAGTTGCTTTTTTTGCCGCCAGCCGCGACCGAAGTTGCCCGCGATATCGACCAACTTCATTTCGTGGTGATCGGTATCAGCTTCGTCGGATCGATGGCGGTGATGGCGACCCTGCTCATCTTTCTCTACCGTTTTCGCTCAGGCCGCGGCCGCCATGAAGCCGAGCTTGGTGTGCCACGCCGCATCGAGTTTGGTGTGGCAGGTTTTATCCTATCGTTATTTTTAGCCTTTTGGTTTGTGGGCTATCGGCAATACCTGACTTTGGCCCGAGCGCCGGAGGGAACGGAGGCCGTGTATGGCACGGCGAAGCAGTGGATGTGGAAGTTCTCGTATCCCGACGGTCGCATTACGGTGGGCTTTGTCGTGGTTCCTCAAGGAGAGGCGACCAAGCTCGCGCTGACCTCCCGTGACGTGATCCATAGCTTCTACGTTCCCGCCTTTCGTCTCAAGCAAGACGTGCTGCCGGGTCGCTTTACGGCTTTGTGGTTCAAAGCAGATCGTGCGGGCACCTACCAAGCGATGTGCGCCGAGTATTGTGGCACGTCGCATTCGGCGATGTGGGCGGACGTGGTGGTTCTGAGCAAAGGGGACTACGCAGCTTGGCGCGGCGGGTCGATGCCCGAGCCCGTTGCGCGTGCCCAAGCCAACGCTGTGGCTTCACCGCCACCGGAGCGGTACGGTGGTGGATCGACGCTGATCGAAGATGGGCGAGACGCGGCGGAACGCTATGGCTGCCTGACGTGCCACAGCATCGACGGCACTGAAGAACGGGCGCCAAGCTGGCGTGGGCTGTATGGAAGCGAGCGCACGGATGCGAGCGGAGGGCCCACGGTTGTCGATGAAGATTACCTCGTCGAATCGATGCTCAAGCCGCAGAGCGTCCAATCTTCAAAATGGAAGGCTGCCATGCCGCCGTACAGCGGCGTCCTCGAGCCCTACGACATCACAACCTTGATCGCCTACATCAAGAGCCTCGAGGCAGAGGCACCGGAGGCGCCGCGATGACGGGTTCATACCTCGATACCCCGGCGGATCAAAACCTTCTTCGATCGTGGCTTTTCACACGTGATCACAAACGCATTGCCGTCATGTTTTTTGTCGCCACGACGCTTGCGCTTCTGTTCGGGGGCGTCTTCGCATTGCTGCTCCGCCTTGAGCTATTGACGCCGCGAGAAGGGCTGTTTGGCGCCACGACCTACAACCGGATCTTTACGCTGCATGGCGTGACGATGGTGTGGCTGTTCATGATTCCTGCGATCCCGACAGTCTTTGGTAACTTCCTCTTGCCGCTGATGATCGGGGCCCAAGACGTGGCCTTTCCCCGTCTCAACCTGGCGAGTTTCTACATCTATGTGTTCGGCGCCGTGGTCACACTGGGCGGCATGTTTTGGGGCGGCGCCGATACCGGTTGGACGTTTTATGTGCCCTATAGCGCGCAGTCGGCGACCGCAGTGGTTCCGATCTTGGTGGGCGTCTTTATCCTTGGTTGGTCGTCGATCATTACGGGATTGAACTTCATCACGACGATCCACACCATGCGGGCCGAGCATCTTAGTTGGCATGAACTCCCGCTTTTTGTTTGGGCGATCTATGCCACCAGCATTGTGCAGGTCCTGGCCACGCCCGTGCTGGGACTCTCGCTCGCGCTGGTTGGCCTCGACGCGGGCCTCGACCTTGGCCTTTTCGATCCAGCGCGCGGCGGCGATCCGGTCTTGTACCAACACCTATTTTGGTTTTACAGCCATCCGGCTGTCTACATCATGGTGCTTCCGGCCATGGGCGTCGTGAGCGAGTGCGTCTGCACCTTCGCGCACAAGAGGCCGCTGTCCTACAAGGCGATCGCCTACTCCACGATCGGCATTGCGCTCGTCGGTTTTTTGGCGTGGGGGCACCACATGTTTACCGCGGGTATGAGCGCTTTCAATGCGGGGGCGTTCGGCGTGCTCTCGATGCTCGTTTCGATCTTTAGTGCGATCAAGGTCTTTACCTGGGTCGGTACGCTCTATCGCGGTTCGATCGAAATCCGCACTCCGCTGGTCTACGTCACAGGGTTCTTATTCTTGTTCATGTTTGGCGGCATGAGCGGCGTGGCGGTCGCGACCATGAGCCTCGATGTGCATTGGCACGACACCTATTTCATCGTGGCGCATTTTCACTTCATCATGGTGGGTGGAACGCTGACGGCATTTCTCGCCGCGGTGCACTATTGGTTTCCCAAGATGACAGGGCGCCGCTATCCGGAAAAGCTTGCCGTGCTCGCCGCACTCGGAACCATCGGAGGGTTCATTGTCACGTTCACACCACAGTTTCTCTTGGGTAACGGCGGCATGCTGCGTCGCTCCGCGTTTTATGCGCAGCGCTACCACGAGCTCAACGTGGTCTCGACGTTGGGCTCATGGCTCCTCGGCGCCTCCTTGTTGCTCAGCTTAGGGTACTTGCTTTGGGCACTGCGAAGCGGCCCGCAGGCGAGTGCGAACATCTGGAAGTCGGCGTCTTTCGAGTGGCGAATTGCCTCACCCCCTGCGACCCAAAATTTTTCTGACGCGCCAAGCTTTGCGCATGGCGCCTACGACTACACCGCGCCGGTGCCATCGACGGAGGAAGGCCAGTCATGACCGCTAGTCACTTCGCGTCGCACGCCAAACAAGCGCACGCCGCCCGGCTTGGCATGTGGATTTTTCTTGCGGCAGAGCTACTGCTGTTCGCCGGTCTGTTTAGTCTCTATGCGGGCTATCGAAGCGCCTATCCACATGCTTTTTCACAGGGTGTGGAGCATAGCGCCAAATGGCTGGGCAGTCTCAATACCCTTCTTCTTCTGACCAGTAGTTTTTGGGTAGCTTGGGCCGTTGAGCAGCTTCGTGAATCGAAGGGGCGTGCGAGCAGCTATTCGCTCATGGCCGCTGTCGTATGCGCTGTCACGTTTCTTGCAATCAAGGCGGCCGAGTATGCAGAACACATTTCACACGGGATCGTTCCCGGGGGCCGAGGCGCGTTCTTTGAGCAGCCGCATGGACAAGAACTCGCTGTGTTTTTCAACCTCTACTACGTGTCGACGACACTTCATGCCTTGCACGTTGCGGTCGGCGCCGGGGTCCTTGCCTTCATGGCGTGGGGCATATTGCGACAGTCCGTCTCAAAAAAGGACGCCTACAAGCTCGAAGTCGCCGGGCTCTACTGGCACCTGGTGGATGTGATTTGGCTCTTCTTATGGCCCATGTATTACCTCACAGGAGCGCCCGCATGACACAAGCCTCTCGAACCTTGGCGCTTACGTTTGTCGCGCTGCTCGTTCTGGGCGCCCTGAGCCTTGGTTTGAGTTTCGTGTCGCTCGGCGTACTGGCATCGCCCGTCGCATACACCATCGCGGCGCTCAAGGCGGGCTTGGTGGCGATGGTGTTCATGGAGCTTCGAGACGCGTCCGCGAGCATGCGCTGGGCTGCGTTTGCGGCGCCGCTTTTTATCGCCGTACTTACCCTTTTTGTCGTCGGCGATGTGGTGGGCCGATGAATCAAGTCGTGCCACACGTTGCCGCTGACCAACGTCGAGGTGTCGCTTTGATCACCGGCGCGAGCGGAGGCGTCGGGCGCGCCCTTGCGCATGTTCTGGCCGACGCAGGTTACGACCTTGCGCTCTTGGCGCGCGGCCGAGATCGACTCGAAGCCGCACGGGCTGAAGCAGAGGCACGTGGTGTTCGGGCGATCGCGCTCGTCGCAGACGTCTCCGAGTACGATGCGCTTCGAACCGCCGCCAAGCAAGCTGAAGAACGCCTTGGTCCAATCGATGTCTGGATCAACAACGCGATGGTCACGATCCTCTCACCGCTCGAAAAGATTACGCCTGAGGAGTACGCGCAGATCACCAACGTCACTTACCTTGGCGCCGTGTACGGCACGATGGTGGCGCTTGAGCACATGAAGCCTCGCGACCACGGCCACATCATCCAGGTTGGATCGGCGTTGGCGTATCGCGCCATTCCGCTTCAATCGGCGTACTGCGGCGCCAAACACGCCGAGCGCGGGTTTACCGACTCGCTTCGTAGCGAGCTTATCCACGACCGCAGTCGCGTGCTGTTGAGCATGGCGCATTTGCCCGCGATGAATACGCCGCAGTTCTCCTGGTCTCGAACGCGCTTGCCCAACGCGCCGCAGCCGGTTCCGCCGATCTACGATCCGCATGTGGCCGCCCGCGCGATCGCGTCGATCATCGGGACCCAATGTCGGGAGATTTGGGTCGCCGCTCCCACGTGGAAGACCATCGTCGGCTCCAAGGTGGTTCCACGGTTCTTGGATCGGTTCCTCGCAAGAGCCGCATACGACGGACAGCAAACCGACCAGCCGCTGGCCGAGGACCGTCCCGACAACCTCTTCTCTCCGGCGCCGGGAGACTTTGGAACCTGTGGCACCTTTGGCGACCGTTCCCGAAAGCGAAGCTGGCTTACCCGAGTGCTTTCACGGTGGGAGCGGCTTGCGTCGACCTTTCGTGCCCGCCATGACTATCGTGATGAGATTCCGCCCGGTTGGGAGCACAACCCAGCGAGTTGGTCGCAGCGCGTGCCCATCGTGGTCTTGGCATTGCTCGGCTTTGTGGTTGCAAGCTACCTGGGGCTCTATCAGATCGACGCGATCGACGATGTTTGGGAGCCGTTTTTTGGAGACGGCAGTAAGAACGTCTTGGACTCCAAGCTCTCGCGCGTCGTGCCCATCCCCGACGCATGGCTTGGCGCGTTCGGCTACCTCGCTGATGCGATTTCGGGCATGATCGGTGGGCGCAAACGTTGGAAAACCATGCCCTGGATTGTTGTGCTCTTCGGTTTGCTCGTCGGGCCCCTCGGCGGCATCAGCATTGCGCTCGTGATGTCGCAGCCGCTGGTCGTTGGTTCATGGTGCACACTCTGTCTTATGTCAGCTGTGATCTCGGTGCTGATGATCGGTCCGGCAATGGATGAAATGCTCGCCAGCCTTCAGTATCTGCGGCGTGTACAGCTTGACGGACGCGTCTCCCTTTGGCAGGCGTTCTGGGGCGTCGCCCAAGAGCAAAAGAAAGAAAGGAGAGCGCCGTGGTTCCAATCGCAAGCTTTGCCGCAATCGTAGGGGTTTGGCTGATGGCGGCGCCGGACGTTCTCGACTACGGGGGAGCCGCGCTGATGAACGACCGCATCATCGGTCCGATCCTGGTGACGATGGCCGTCTGTGCCATCTGGGAGGTCTTGCGCGCCCTTCGCTGGGTCAACGCCCTATGCGGTGCATGGCTCTTGGCAGCGCCTTGGTTGCTCGGGGTGGAACATGATGCTGCGCGCATCAACAGCATGGTATGCGGCGTGCTCGCTTTCGCCCTCAGCCTTTCAAAAGGAAAACAAAAGCGACCCTATGGCGGCGGCTGGCGCGCGCTATTTGACCGCAATCAGCTCCAAGAATCGAAGAACACGACTACAACCACGACATGAGCTTTCTCGAACTTTGGCATCAGGCAGCGGTGACGACCTGCGGGCTGTTTTGGACCGCGTTTTGGGCCTTTTCGCTAGGCTATTTGATCTCCAGTTTGATCCAGGTGTTCGTCACCCGCGAGCGCATGCAAAAAACCATGGGCACCACCGGTCCCAAAAGCGTCGCGCTTGGGACGTTCTTTGGCTTTATCTCAAGTTCGTGCTCGTTCGCGGCGCTCTCAACCACGCGTGCGCTGTTTGTTAAGGGCGCGGGCTTGGTGCCATCGCTTTCCTTTTTGCTCGCCTCGACCAACCTTGTGGTCGAGCTCGGCATCGTGATCGCGATGTTTCTGGGCTGGCAGTTTGTGGTCGGTGAATACCTCGGCGGCATCTTGCTCATCCTGATTACCTGGCTCTTCGTGCGGCTGACCCGTCCAAAGAAGCTCATCGAAGCTGCCCGCGACAAGGCGCGCGAGCAGTCGTCTGAGGGAGAGCAAAACGAGGCTCAAGACGCGCAGGGCGACGACTCCAGTTGGCTTGAGCGGCTGCGTGATCGCGCGTGCTGGGAGGAAGTCGCTGCGCAGTATGTCTCGGAGTGGCGGATGGTTTGGAAGGATGTCGCAGTCGGTTTCACTGTTGCGGGTGTGATCGCAGCGTTTGTGCCGCGCTCCTTTTTCCAAGCACTCTTTGTCGGTTCAGGCGACGCGGACTCAGGTTTCTTAGCCGTGCTTGCGCAATGCTTGATCGGCCCGGTTGCAGCTTTCGTCACCTTCATCGGCTCGATGGGAAACATCCCGCTTGCTGCGGTCTTATTCAGCAACGGGGTCAGCTTTGCGGGTGTGATGGCGTTTATCTTTAGCGACTTGGTGGTGTTCCCGGTGCTGCGCATCCAAGCCAAGTATTACGGATGGAAGATGGCGCTCTATATCCTGGTGGCGTTCTTGATCGCGCTGGTCGGGGCAGCATTGGTGATGCACTATGGTTTTTCATTGGCCGGATTGATGCCCGATTCAGGCTCCGCCAAGAGCGTCACCGAGCGCGAATTCTTTAAGGTCGATTACACGCTTGTGCTCAATGTTGTCTTTGCGCTCGTTAGCGGAGGTTTTGTTGCTGCCAAAGCCCTTCGCAAGGGCTTTGCTTCCATGAAGAGCGACGATCCGATCGAGCGCGCGCTTTTTGTTTGCGCGCTCTTGGCCTTCGCCTGGCTGATCACCGGGCTCTGCTTTCCCGTCCTTTTTTAGACGTGAGCTTGATCATTCGCGAGCAGGGCTGCAGCCTATGCGCACGCGATCGGTGTGTCGGCATTCGAGTGTGGCGTGTTCAATCGAAACTTGATGGGCGAGTTCGGCGCGGATGGCGTCGCAGAGTTCATTCGCACAAACCACATCGGGCTCCGACACCGTCAGTACCGCTGTCAAGATGGGTTGCCCCGAGTCAAGCTCCCAGACGTGCAGGTCTTCGACGGAGACAACACGTGGATCACGCTCGATAATGCTGCGAATGGTTTCGATCGAGACTCCTGTGGGAGCAATCTGCAGCAGGATGCGAATGCTGTCGCGCAAAAGCGGCCAAGTGCCCGCGAGGATCAGGACGCCGATGATAAAACTGGCGATCGGGTCAGCGAGCGAGAAGTTCCAGAGGAGCACAGCTAGGGCCGCCACTACAGCGGCAACCGAGCCGAGGGCGTCCGCCATGAGGTGAAGCATGGCGCCACGGGTGTTGACTGAGCTATCGCGGCTTTTGGCCAGGTACCAGGCGCTTCCAAGGTTGACACCAAGGCCGAGAGCACCCGTGATGAGAATCGGCATGCCTTGGAGCGCAGGCGGTTCGTTCAGGCGTTCGATGGCTTCGATCACGATAAAGATGACGGTCACGACAAGTGCGACCGCATTGACAAGGCCGCCGAGCACCGGCGCCCGGCGCATGCCGAAGGTCAGGTGGCCCGAGGGCTTGCGTTCACTCATGCGCGCGGCCACCAGGGCAATCGTCAAGGCCCCCACGTCTGAGAGCATATGCGCTGCATCAGAAAGCAGTGCCAGCGAGTTCGTCCACCAGCCGACGAGCGCTTCGACCAAGAGGAAACCCGCATTCAAGATAAGAGCCACACGAAGCGCGCGGCGTGGCGTTGGCCGACCGTGGTCGTGATCGTGTCCCATCCCCCGTTGGTTGTGCAGCGCGTCTAAAGGAGGCGCAAGCCCAAGGCACCTCCGCCTGCGCCTTCGCAAGAATTCGTACCTGAGGGTGTTGACCCGCTGTGGGCAGTGGTTAAAGGGAGAATATAGGTCGGAGTGAGCCGACCTCGGATAGCAATTTCAGTGATGGAGGTACGCCTTCATGATTGTCACAACGGGTCATCAGCCTGAACTTTTAGCCGCCTTTGGGCGCGCGCTTACCGAGCGAGGTGCGCCATTTCGAATTGTCGACGCCTCGAGCGACCAGGGGCTTGCGGATGCCACCTTTGCGCACGAGCCTTCGCAAATCGTTGTATTCGACCACGTCTTTGGGCTGCGAGAGCCGCTCCCCAATCCGTCGGGCAAGCTCTTGGATGCTGCGCTCGATGCCGCGCAGACCCATGTTCGTCCGAAGCTTGTCTGGGTCACCTCCAAGCGCTCCGATCAAGACCCGAGTCTACAAAAAATACGTAAATCCGGCGTGCCGTACATCATCGTGCACGCGGGCCGACTGGTGCGCACGGGGCAACTCGGGCGGGCTGCGGATGTCATCGGCTCGACGGTCCTTGTCGCGCGAGATCTTGAGGTGCCCGAGGAGGGCTTGTGTACCGTCCGATCGCTTGGTGACGGGGTGGCTGGAGCGGCGCTCGAGGAACAGAACATCGGCCGCACCCTCACTCTTGGCTTTTCAGATGAACATGCCTGGAGTGAACTCGTCCGCACGCTGGGCGCAAAACCAAAGACCGTACCCAAATTCTGGGTACAGTGCGCGCGCTGGATCGGCCTGCCCGTAGTGGATTCGGTAACGCTCCGCGGCGAGTCTTCCAAAACGCCCTCGGACCGATCGAAGTTCGAGCGCACGCCGATTTTGCCTCGATTCGAGGCCACAAACGTACAGAAAGGAACTTGAACATGACTCAGATTCGACCCCTTCAAGACCGCGTGCTGATCAAGCGCATCGCGGAAGAAGAAAAAACGAAAGGTGGGATCATCATCCCCGACACCGCCAAGGAAAAGCCGATCGAAGGCCGCGTGATCGCCGTCGGCAATGGCAAGGTGCTCGAGGACGGAACGGTGCATAAGACCTCGCTCAAGGCGGGCGACCGTGTGCTCTTTGGCAAGTACAGCGGAACCGAGGTCAAGCTCGACGGCGAGGAGCACCTCATCATGCGTGAAGACGACGTCTTGGGCGTCGTGGAGTAGGAGGAATCATGACTGCAAAATCGATTATCTATCGCGACTCTGCACAAAAACAGATCCTTGCCGGTGTTGACGCGCTCGCCAACGCCGTCAAGGTTACGATGGGGCCAAAGGGCCGAAACGTGGTGATCGAAAAAAGCTTCGGCGCGCCCAAAGTGACCAAAGACGGCGTCACGGTGGCCAAAGAAATCGAACTCGAAAATAAGTTCGAAAACATCGGTGCTCAGATGGTGAAAGAGGTCGCTGCAAAGACCGCAGACATCGCCGGTGATGGCACCACGACGGCAACTGTGCTCGCGCAAGCGCTGTTTCGAGAGGGCGCAAAGATGGTGGCAGCCGGCCATAACCCCATGGACATCAAGCGCGGCGTCGACCATGCGGTCCAAACGGCTGTCGCGGAGCTCAAGAGTCTCTCAAAGGAGGTCAAGGGAACCGAAGAGCTGCGCCAAGTTGGAACGATAAGCGCCAATGGCGATGAGACCGTCGGCCAAATGCTCGCCGATGCCATGGACAAGGTTGGCAAAAGCGGCGTGATCACCGTCGAGGAAGCCAAGGGCATGGAGACGGAGCTCGAAGTCGTCGAGGGTATGCAGTTCGACCGCGGTTACCTCTCGCCTTACTTCGTGTCCGACCCTGAGCGCATGGAGTCCGTGTTTGAGGACGCCTACCTGCTCTTTTACGAAAAGAAGCTCTCCAGCATGCGCGACTTGGTCCCACTGCTTGAGGCTGTCGCAAAGAGCGCCAAGCCGCTCGTGATCGTGGCCGAGGATGTCGAGGGCGAGGCGCTAGCGACGCTGGTCGTCAACAAACTCCGTGGCACCTTCCAATGCGCGGCGGTCAAGGCTCCGGGCTTTGGCGATCGGCGAAAGGAGATGCTCAAGGACATGGCCACGCTGACCGGTGGACAGGTCGTGAGCGAAGAGCTCGGCATGAAGCTCGAGAACGTGCAGCTCAGCGACCTTGGTCGCGCCAAGAGCGTGCGACTCACCAAGGACCATACGACCATCGTCGATGGGCGCGGTGAGCGAGTCGCGATCGAGGGCCGCGTGGAGTCCATTCGTCGTCAGATCGAAGAGACCTCAAGCGATTACGACCGCGAGAAGCTGCAAGAGCGCCTCGCCAAACTCGCAGGAGGCGTCGCGGTGATTCGTGTCGGTGCGGCCACCGAAGTCGAGATGAAGGAGCGAAAGGACCGCGTCGAAGACGCGCTTCATGCAACCCGTGCGGCTTCCGAAGAAGGGATTGTTGCGGGTGGCGGCGTGGCACTTCTTCGCGCAAGCCAGGCGCTCGACAAACTCGAACTCGCGCCCGAGCAAATGGTGGGCGTTCGCATCGTGCGCCGCGCCATGGAAGAGCCTCTTCGTCACATCGCGCAAAACGCGGGACACGAAGGCTCCGTCGTGGTGGAGAAGGTACGCAATGCGGGCGGCGCATTTGGCTTCAACGCGGCGACCGAAGAGTACGGCGACCTGATCGAGTGGGGCGTCATCGACCCGACCAAGGTCGTTCGCTGCGCGCTCCAAAATGCGAGTTCGGTCGCTGGCTTGCTCCTGACCACCGACGCGCTCGTGACCGATAAACCCAAGGCCAAAGAGACGGCTTCCGAGAGCGCCGATCTCGATTTCTAACGCGCTATCGTCGCGCCGGGGCGGCCAGTCGGTCGCCCCGTTAGTCTATGGGAACAGCGAAGCCGACGGGGTTACGCTTCCGTGGCTTCCTTAACTCGCCGAAGCGTTCAACCTGCTCGGGTGTCAAAGAAGGCTTGCTTCGCCGGAGCGCGCGCTCAAAGTCTTGTCGATTAATCGACTTTGAGCGACGTTTTGCAGCCTCAAGCACTGCCCCTTCGGTCAATGCCTTGAGATCGGCAGGGGTGTAGCCTTCGGTCTTGCGTGCGAACTCATCAAGATCTGGCGCCGTGGTGTTTCCTTTGGCCAAGCGAAGCTTTTTTGTGTGAACATCGAGGACCGCACGCCTGCTCGCTTCATCGGGCAGTCCAACATAAACGTGGCTCTCCAGACGACCCGGTCGCAAGATCGCTTCATCGATCGAGTCCTTGAAGTTGGTGGTGCCGATCACAACGATGTTGTCGGCTCCGTCACCAAGGCCATCCATCTCCGTCAGAAGCTGATTCACGACGGCGTCAATACCACCATGACCACGCTTTTTCGCGACGGCCTCCAGCTCATCGATGAAGATGATGGCTGGCTTTGCATTGCGCGCACGTTCGAAAAGCTCGGCTACCTGACCGGGCGTGCGCAGATTGCTGGCGAGGGCGGTGATGATGTTGACGTCCGCGTCAGAGGCGAGTGCAGCGGCTAAAAGAGTCTTACCGGTGCCGGGCGGGCCGTGGAGCAGGACACTCTTTGGACGTGCTACGCCACCGACATCTTCAAACAATTCAGGGTGCGCAAGCGGCAGGACCACGTCCTCGCGCAATCGCTCGATGATGTGGTCGACACCGGCAATCTGATCCCAGCTCACCGGCTTGATTTGGAAATCGTTTTCGCGAAGCATTGTTGGGATGTAATCCTTGCGTGCAGCGACAATGTCATTCATTCGAAGAGGGTGAAGTTTTTTCGCCCGCGAGGATGATTCGAGCACGCTCTGCTTGGCCGACGCCAACACAGCTTCGATATCGGCAAAGGTCAGGCCTTCGAGGTAGTTTGCAACCCTGTTGATATCGAGATCGTGATGCAGCTCCTCGAAGAGCTTGCTGAGCACATCAAGCCTGCCCTGGAGTGACGGGGCGCCCACAAAAACCTCTTCTCCAAACCTTCCTGGACGCCGCAGCGCGATATCAAGCGATTGAAGATTGTTCGTGGCACCAAAGACCAAGATGTTCGGGTTCTCCTTGAGGGCACGATCGAGGCCGGAAAGAAACGCGGATCGCCGGGCCTGCGACCCACCCGAGTTCGGATCGTTCGGAATCACACCGTCAAGCTCATCAAAGATGATCACAAAGGGATCTTCGGATGTCCCCTTTTTGATCGCCTCGTCGAATAGCTTACGCATCTTCTCTTCGGCCTCCCCGACATACTTGGAGTTCATCTGAGCGCCTTGAATGAATCGCACGTGATCTTCGCTGCTCAGCAGCTCAGCGAGGCGTTTGGCCAAAAACGTCTTTCCGGTTCCGGGAGGGCCGTGAAGAATAAACGCCTGATCTGGCGTCACGCCGAGCGATGACGCAAACTCGCTCTCGAGACGAGGAAGGATGACCTTGCGCCAAAGCTTGTCCTGGGTGGAGAGGTCGTACCCCCGGACAACACCGTTGAACCCCTCGGCCAAACGCGCGCGACTGAGTTCTCCTTGAATCTCATCGTAACGTCCGACAAGGACGCGGAGAGCATCTTCGGCCTCGTTGAGTTTTGCCAATGAGGACTCGTCCATAATGCGGGCGGAGGCTCGTTTTAACCCCTGGGCGACCTGCTCTGGGTCGAGTTCTTGGGCTCCTAGTTTGTGCTCGATCGCTGCAACGACCAACCGATGCTCTTCAAATTCGGGAGCAAACTTCGGATGCTCCTCGATCTTGATTTGCTCACCCTTGCGGCGAACCTTAGATGATATGAGCTCAAGGAAACGACTACCCCGAGGCATTGTATCCAAATCTTCGAGCAAGTCCGGGTCGAGCAGGCGCTTGCGCAACGCCTTGGAGCGACGAAGTCGCTCGATGATTCCGTTACGGACGAGCGTGACATCGAAAGCCCCACTCTTCGTCTGTTGAATTAGAGCGTGATGCTTGTCGCTGACGTCGTCGGTAAGCTCCCAGTAGGCTCTCTGCGCGGCGATACGCTCTTCGAAGGTTGCGTCGTCTGCGATGATGGTTTGTGCGTAACGCTGTGCGCCTGAAAGCTGTTCATCAAAGGCGCTTCCCATTCGAGCCATGCCAGTGTCGCCGTACTCTTTGAGTTCAAAGGTGTATGGCGCCTTCTCACGAAGTTGGACGACGGTCCGCCAAGTGTTGTCGAGTTTATCGGTCACTTCAGCTAGTTCACGTGCCAGTCGAGCAGCATCGGTGACAACCGATGAAACCCCGGCCTGGGAATTTCCGGCTACGCTGGGCGGAAAAGACGACGTGTTCGCTGCGCTCTGCGCGACCCCTTGAATGGTACGAGAAGAACTGTGCCCAAAGGCCGAAAAGCTTCCGATCGCCAGCAGTGAGAGGGTTGCGAGCAGTAGCAAACTCTGCAGCCCAGCGTTCCCTGTGGTTCGAGAACAAGGTTTATGCTCGCGATGGCCTTCGCGAAGGTGGCGACGGTGTGTAGACTTGATCGTTTCTAGAGGCTGAAGGGTCACGCCCCCTAAGAAGCAACAAGCGGACCAAGTGTAACACCGTTTGCACTATATGTGCTGGCAACGAGATCCACCGTCTATTTGTGAGTTTACCGTCCCATCGCGCAAGATTTGCACAGGCCATTCTAACTTCCTCTATGTCTACGCTAGCCACTTCCAAGCGCGAGCATGCGTCGATGCGTCGCCCCCTGGAGAGAGGGGGCAGTAGCGTTGACCCTCTAAGCCCTTCTGATGACGCTGTTTGTGAGCCGCGATGCGCTATTCGTAGCGACGTAGCCAGATCTTGCTTTTGAGCTTGTGCTCTTCGTTGACCACGTTTGAGATGTCGTCGTAGATCTTCTTTTCGGGGCTTCCGCTTTCGTCCACGATTGCCCGCGGACGGAAAAGGCGCTCCCCGTCGGCGCGCTTCCATAGCGCGCCATCGGGATCCCAGCTCCCGCCGTTGATGGCTGCCATCGCCACGCGCTTGATGCCCGCCGGTCGCCCGATGCGCTCGTAGATGGCGTCCACGATTTTGTCCTGGTGTTCAGCCACGTCCATGTAGACGCCGTTGAGCACGAGCGCTGGCTCGTCATCGACAAACCCGTAGGAGCCAAAGACAAAGCCGCTGATTTGACGCTGTGCGGCGTCTGGCGAGCTGTCCTCAACCTGGACCACGAACCAATGTGGATCACGAGCCATTTTTGCCTTGAGGATGCCCTTACGATCCTTCTTTCCCCGAGTCACGATGCAACAGCGTGCGCCATCGGTAAAACGAAGTGACTCCAAAAAATCCTGATTCCCATCCAAGTACCGAAGTGTCACTTCTCGAACATCGTCCGCTTCGTCACCTAGCTCGGTGAGCTGGTCACCCAGTACCCGAAGCGCCCCCGTAAGATCATTGAGTGCGGAGGTTGAGCTTGCGCTTAGCTGTGCTTCGCCGGCCAACACGAAAGGAACATGACGCAGGCTCAAGACCGGCCCGTCTTCTTCGGCGTGCTGCACGAGTTCCTGCCATTTCGCCTTCTCATCGGCATTGCGACTCTGTTTGCGAAGTTGTCGAAGACGAAAGAGAAGTTTCGTGTGGATGGCAGAGAAGTCGGCATCTGATGCAGCGCCTGGCACTTCATCTAAAAGCATTGAAGAGACTTCTTCGCCGAGTAACTTACGCAACTTGCCTTCGCTCTTGGAACTCAGCTTCCCTTCACCGAGAGCCTCACTCAGGCCTGCCCGGAGGCTTGTACTTACCTGGCGAAGCTCATTCGCCAACGTCTGCGCAGAGCCGATCGGCTGATCGGTTAGGCGAACAGTCCACACCAGGTCATCGCTGGGCCTTTGACGTGCGAGAAGTGCCTCGTGCCAGTCTTTGTTGGGGACGGCGTCTGAACGAAAAAGCGTAGTATCGACATGCTTCTCCGCCTGCGCGGCTGCATGCAGGGCCTCCATGAACTGGGGGTAGCCAAAGCGCTGATAGTAGCTGTACGCAGAGCGTTTTCCGTAGATGACGAAATAGAGTAACGAAAGCTCCGAGCCAAGTAACGCTTCGATCCGATCCGCCGAGTTGAGGGCGTGCAATGATTCGAGTTCGCCTCGCCGCGCCGTAATGGCTTGGCGCACTGTCTGCGCGATCTGCTCGAAGCTTGCATCTGCGGCCAGCAATCCAGGCTGCTCATGCTTCAGTAGACGCCATGTCCAGTCCAAAGTGTCCTTGTCGGGCAAGACGCCGAGCTCTTGATGTACAACTCGAAGGACATTGAACACCGTCGCGGATTCCGCCCCCTCGTCAAGCAGATCGGATACTGCCTTAGGAAGCCGGCCATCGAGGTGTTTCTTCTGTACCAACAACTCCAATAGATGCTGGCGATAAGAGAGTTCCTGTGACACGGCGCTCTTTCCGAAGAGGCGGTCGAGTGCCAAATCGATCGCTCGTTGATTGCGAGCATCGACAAGTTTGTTGAGGGTATTGCGTCCGATTTCGTCGTCCGGGTGATTGCGCAGCAGTTCGTAGAGTGTCCCCAAGAAACCGCCTGAGGCGTCGAGTTCGACAATCGGCGACAGCAGTTCATCTAGGATGTCCGTCCCTTTGTGCGAAGTGAAGTAACCGGCTGAATCGTGTTGCCGTAGAGAACGCGTCAGACTCTTGAGAACGCTTCTTCGCGCATCGTCGTGGTAAATATCTTTGAGTTTGAGCGCACCACGCAAGTATGCGCGTTGCTGCTCCAAGTTTTCGATGCGTTTGAAGTACGCGTCTTGGTCGGCAACCAATTGCCCGAAGAAATAGAGATCGGCGTCGGTGAGTACGCCAGCTTGGAGCGCATCCTCAAACGCACGTAGGTCGGGTACTTGCCTTGCCGGTGGTCCACGGGGGCCGTGTGGTTCAGCGTCAAACCGGTTTCGAAGAGCATCGATGGACTCACTGCCCGTGACTTTGAGTGCGGCGCGTTGAACTTCCTCATGCTCACTGCGCTGTGCGGCATAAATTGCCAACTCAGCCTTGTCTCGTGCTTCTGAGGTTAGAATCCGCTCGGCGACCTGCTCCCACAACTTCGAGTTTGGGCCGCCTACGTCGGCGATTTCAATGCGTGCCCGTAGCGTCTTGCTACGGCCTAACCGTGTCTTGTCGTCAAGAAAGTGCATTGCCCATTCGGGGCCAAACACCGCGGCGACCTCCCGAACATGCTCAAAAAATGTGCCACTTCGACTCCGCCCATTTGAGAACTTCGTGGCCAGTTCAGCTCGCTCCATCGCCAGGGCTTGCGCAGAGCGCACAAAACGGCCGACTTTCTGCAGATCTACCGCGTCGTCGCCCGCAGACGCGGCTTGGCGAACAAAAGTCCCGACACCAGCCAGCTGACGGGATGCGAGAGGCGGATTGCTTGTAGGCTGCCCGCTCGAGTGTCCATGGATGTTCTCTGCGACACGAGCGCCCAGGCTGATGATTGGCAAGAGCACGCCGACGAAGGCAGTAACGATCAAAAGATGTGAAACACTGACGTTGCCTGGTGTGTGACTATTACACATTCGGCGACCGGAGAGCATACGCCGCTAGTAGAGCAAGGGCTGTGCCAGGTTCGTGGTGCATCCGAAACCCCAAAAGCCTCGACGATTCTCATTCGATTTACATCCAGCCCTAGGATCATGGGGCGTACTTCCCCCATGATCTGAAACCGTACCAGCCGGTGATGGCCATCGCTACGGCAACTGAGGAAGGGCTCAACGCCGAGGTTAGGCAGCGGAGGAGCGTTCTCGGGACACGTCGGAAAGAACTTTCCGAAGCGGATCGCCGCCCTTGATCCCAAAGTCGAGTGTCCGAATCGGAAACGGGATGGTGATATTGTTCTGATCGAAGCATTTTTTGATCGCGATGATCGCGTCGCTGGTCGCGCCCCAGTAGTCCGCCTGAGAGGAATAGTCGATCCAAAAACGAGCCTCAAAGTTGATCGAGCCGTCGCCGAACTCCTTGAAGAAGACCTGCGGGTTTTTATTCTGTTTGCATACCGACAAGCTCCGAAGGCTTTCGAGCACGAGTGATTTCACTTTCTCGAGGTCTTCGTCGTACGAGACGCCACACTCGAGACTCACGCGGCGCTCGCCACTTCTCGAATGGTTGGTGAGTGTGTTCTGGAAAATTTGTTTATTGGGGATCAACAACATTTTTCCATCGGGTGTGTACACCTCGGTGGTTCTTAGGCGAACTTTCTCGACCGTTCCGAAATGGTCGCTCGTTTCGATCAGCTCTCCGATTCGAAATGGTCGGTTGAATGAGAGGCCGATCCCCGAGAGAATATTGGCTGCCAAATCTTGAAACGCAAACCCCAAGGCCAAGCCGACGATGCCAGCACCTGCCAAGATCGACGCGAGGGCTTTGTCCAGGTTCATGATGCCGAGCGCCAACGCAAGGCCGAGCATGAGCACACTGAGTCGAATAAATTTCGCGATCATCCTTCGCGCTGCGCGGTAGGTCTGCATGCGGCCCATTGCCCGGGCGCTCACCTTCTCCGCCAGCTTGGCCAGGAACCAAAACGTGATGATGAGCGAGAGCGCGACGATCAGGTTGGGAATGAGCTCGAGGCCTGTCTCACCCCATGCGCGCAGAGTCTCCAATACTTGCTGATAGGCTTCATCCATGCATCTACGATAAATGCAAAGTTTCTAGCTCGCATCCAGTGCTATGGGTGAAGCGGCCAGAACACCGGAATCAGTAGCGTCGCGACGACCGCGAAAACGGCTGTGAGCGGCACGCCTACGCGGAGAAAATCTACAAAGCGGTAGTCGCCCGCGGAGTATACAAGAGTGTTGGTTTGGTAACCGACAGGCGTCGCAAAGCTCGTCGAAGCGCCGAAGACCACCGCCATCATGAGCGGTCGTGGGTCGACACCAGAAGCTTCAGCTGCAGCAATCGCGATGGGGGTCAGAAGAACGGCCGTCCCGTTGTTGCTCAAAAAGGATGAGAGAAGGGCGGTGATGCCAAAGGTCACGGCGATCAGGCCGGTCGAACCGAACACCTTCGATGCTTCGACGATCCAGTCGCCCACCAGATCGGCGAGCCCGGAGGTCTGAACGGCGGTGCCCATGCAGAAAAGCCCGCCGAGTAGAAAGACGACGTTCCAATCAATCGCCTCGAAGGCCTCCTCTTGTCGCAGGCATCCCAAGAGGACCATGCCGAGTGCGCCGCTGGTCGCTGCGACCGCGATCGGCACCAACCCCGACGATGCACTGGCGATGACGGCGAGCAAGATAAGAAGTGCGAAGGGTAGCTTGTCCTGCCGTCTGGCCTGTGTATCGACCTCCGAAATCACCACAAAATCTTCCGATTGACGCAGTTCGTCGACGCGTTCCTTAGAGGCCTCAAGGAGCAAGGCGTTTCCCGGTTTCACGACCAGGTCTCCCAGCGAACGACGGCTCAAGTCGCCTTCGTGGCGGACCGCCAGCACGACGGCCCCAACACGATGACGTAGATCCAGTTCTTCGAGAGACTTTCCCGCGAGATTGGAGTTCGGGCCGACGATCGCCTCCACGAGCATCGTATCGTCCGCAACCGCCTCTCGCTTTCGTCGGACTCTTGCCAGTTCCAAGAACTCACGTTGCTGAAGCGCACGGAGGTCTTCAATATTTGCACGGACGCGCAAGGTGTCACCTTCTTGGAGCACGGTGCTTTCCGGCGGGAGTGCATTTTGCACGCCCTCGCGCATAATGGCGATCACTTCGCATTCTCGATCGGCGAGAAAGGGAACCTGCGAGATGGGCTCGCCGATGGTTGGGGCCCCTGCGCAAATCGTCAGGTCGGTGACATAGTCCGACACTTCGAAGTCGTCGGCGAGCTCCGATGATTTTGCCTTCGTATCCGGCAGAAGCCTTGGTCCGAAGAGGATGAGGTACAGGAGGCCTGCGATAGCGAGCACCAAACCCACAGGAGAAAGTTCGAAGATGCCGATCCGAGGTTGGCCGAGTTCGGCTGCGACGGAACTGACCAAGAGGTTGGTCGATGTGCCAATCAGCGTACAGCTTCCCCCGAACATCGAGGCGAAGGACAGCGGAATGAGCACTTTCGAGGGGCTGAGGTCATGGCGCCGCGTCTCGCGCATGACAACGGGAATCAATACGGCGACGACCGCTGTGTTGTTAATGAAGGCCGACATCGTGGCTGCACCAAGCATCAATGCCGAAAGCCCTGCTTTCCAGCTACGCTCAAAAAGCCTGCCGATCATGCGTCCAATGCTGGTCATTCCGCCTGTGCGATGCATCGCAGCGCTGAGCACAAACATGGCGGTGACCGTGACGATCGCCGAGTTTGCGAAGCCCTCGAAGGCTTGCTCGGGCGTGATCACGCCGGCCAAACCAAGAGCACACATCGCCAAAACTGAAGTTGTCGCCAGTGGCAGTCGTTCTGAAACAAAGAGAACCACCGTCGCAACAACGACGGCGATCGTAAAGATGAGTTCAAAGTTCATGACGTCGGACCCGATGAAGATATCGTGGCAGTAGGGTGACTTTCGAAAAAAAGTGAGAACGTGGAGCCGCGGCCGATTTCGCTCTTTACGGTTGCCTCGCCACCATGGGCTTGCGCGATCGCGCGCACGAGGCTCAGCCCGAGGCCTAAACCCTTCGTCGAACGGCTGTCGTTTCCGCGATAGAGTCGCTCCCAGATGCGCGACTGTTGCTCTGCGGGAATACCGGGCCCGTCGTCCCGGACGCGCAGCACTGCTTTGCTTCCTTGTCGCGTGGCTTCAACCGTGACGGTGTCACCTGCACGGCAGTATTTGAGGGCATTGTCGACCAGGTTGGCGAGCGCTTGGCGCACGCGCGGTCGATCGACAAATGCGACCAGTTCTGGTTGCGCATGAACTTTGAGCTTGATTTGCCGCTCATCGGCAATCATTTCGTAGATGTCCACCACCTCAGCGGCTAGCTGGGACAGATCGACCTCTTCACGATGCAGCGTTAATGTTCCGGCTTCCGCTTCGGCGACATCCATCAGCGATTGCAGCATAGCTAGGATCGACTCGGACTCCTCTAAAATGTCGGAAAGCGCTTCGCGTGATTCGGCTTCTTGCTTGCGCAAGCTAAGTTCTGCCACACCGCGGATATGGGTTAAGGGGGTTCGAAGGTCGTGCGCGACATTGTCGAGTGCTTCGCGCATGCGCTCGACAAGCGACTGGTTGCGCGCAAGCATCTGGTTGAAGAGTTCCGCGAGGTGGTCGATTTCGTCGGCTGTGCCTCGGGTCTGCACGCGCACCGAAAAGTCACCCCGTTCGATCACGTGGCGTGTGGCTTCGGCCAGCTCATGGACTGGCTTTAGCGCTTGTTTGCGTAAGAAAGTTCCGCCCAGAAGTCCCAGTGCTGCCGCGATGCCGATCACCCACGCATAGCTGGTGCGAAGAGCGGCCAGCGTCTGCCTGCGAAGCGCGTCGCTGACGCCCACGTGAAGGTGTTGGTTGCCGGAAAGTCGCTTGCTCGCGATCCGCCATTGCACTTCGTTTTCGGTCTTGATCGTTCTGACTTCGACACCCGAACCCGAAGCCGACCCGAGCTGCTCAAGAGGAGCTTGTGCTGAACCGCTCCGCGCAAGTGTGATGTTGGCTGACGAACTGACGCGCACAGCAAAAACGTGAGTTGCAGCCGGTTCATCATTCGCCAGTGCACCAAACCGGGCGATGTGATCGGCCTGTCGCGCAACCTCGCCGTAAAGCGCTCTCTGATCGCGGTTTTCAAGAACCCGACTTACAATTTGATCGGCGGCGATGAGCAGGAAGGCGAAGGTCAGAGCGAAGATGGCGAAATAGAACAGGTCAACGCGTGCCCCGTAAGAAAGCCGTTGCGTGCGTTTAGTGCGCTTCGTCGTCGCGGAGGACATAGCCCACTCCCCGAATAGTGTGGATCAGCTTTTTTTCAAAGGGGTGATCGACCTTCTTGCGCAGGCGGTGCACCAAGACATCGACCACGTTGGTTTGCGGATCGAACTGATAACCCCAGACGCGCTCCAAAATCATGGTCTTGCTGAGGACGCGGCCTTCGTTCTGAAGAAAGTACTCGAGAAGCGCGAGTTCCTTGCTCTGAAGCTCGATCTCTTCGCCTTGCCGATAGGCCCGTCGACTCGCCAGGTCAAGTTCGAGGTCTCCCGAGCGCAGCGTCTTCGGACCCCCTTGTGTACCCGCGCGGCGATGCAGGGCATCGAGGCGGGCTACAAGCTCTGCGAAGGAAAATGGTTTGGTCAGATAGTCGTCAGCGCCAGCGCGCAGTCCTTCGACGCGCGCATCGACATGACTTTTTGCGCTGAGGATCAGAACAGGGGCTTGTTCACCCCGTCGGCGAGCCTCTCGAATCAGACTCAGGCCGTCGCGTTCCGGGAGCATAATGTCGATCACCGCGACGTCGTATTCTTGGTTTGTAAGCTGCCGAAGTCCCGCGCGGCCATCTTCGCAGTGGTCGACGACATGACCTTCTTCGCGAAGCCCTTTACAGATAAAGCCCGCGATTCGCGCATCATCTTCGACGACCAAAACCCGCATCTCGAATACTTGATTTGTAGCAGATGTTTGGAGACCGTCGTACCGTCCCGCCGTGCCGCGCGCTGGTTGCTACATGCTGTAAAAACCCTCTGGTGGGAGCGGCTCGGGGACTTCTGTGTCTCCAAGGAGTTGTCGGATATTGATTTCAATCGTCCGCGCGATCGTCGTCATCGCAGTGTCGGTGGGACGGTTTTCAAAAGGATCTTGCATATGAACCGCCGTCTTCTCCAGAAGAAAAAAGGGGATGGAAATGATCGTCGTAATTGCGATTTGCCAGGCGTGCTGCACCTCGTAGAGCGCGATCGAGAGCAGGGTAATAAACAAGTAGATAAATGCGTGCAGAAAGATGCGGTAGGTCTCCGGGAAGACTGTGTTTTTGATCCGCTCGGCCTTGCCCATCGCATCGGTTAGTCGACGCAGCGTGTCTTCGACGGTAATGCGCTGAAAGTCGGTGAGCTGGCCATCCGCTGCAAGTTTTGCTGCGTCTTGCGCGTGGTACTGGAGCAGGGCGACGGGCTTGTTGGAATGTTTTTCGGCGCGGGCGATGTCTTCGTCATTTAGGTGTTCGACGGTTCCTGCCTTCCAGTCTAGGCGCCGCAGACTTTGTCCAAGGCAATAGCACCACGCGATCTGTCTTCGGCACATTTTTCGAGCGACTTCGGAGTTCTCCCCCGCAAAGGAGAGGACCTGCCGCACCAGGGTGCGAGAATCGTTGACGATAGCACCCCAAATCTTCCGAGCTTCCCACCAGCGATCGTAGCTCTGGCTTAGTTTGAACGACAAGATGAGTGAAATCGCGGTGCCCAAGAATGCCGGGACGGAGCCGGGCAACTCGGGCAGGTACCCGCGATTGAGATGGAGGACCAATTCCACGAGCGAGGCGATTCCGAGCACCGTGATCGCGTCTTTGCGGACTTTGCCGAACACGTATCGGAACGGAATTTTCTTTGCGAGAAGCATGAATCACCCGATCGTGGAGTTTGTTCCTATCGTGCTCGTGCTTATCGCCTAGAGCAAGTCAAGTTGCATGAACGGGTACCTCGATAGGCTTCGTCACGTTACGTTTGGGTAGGTGGACGGTCACCACGCCTTGGCTGACGGTCGCACGCGCCGCGCTATCGTCGACGTATTGGGGCAATGAGAACGACCGGTACCAGTCTCCTTGCGCAATGT
This sequence comes from uncultured Polyangiales bacterium, assembly GCA_964487255.1. Taxonomy (GTDB): domain Bacteria; phylum Myxococcota_A; class Polyangia; order Polyangiales; family CAZAQV01; genus CAZAQV01. The sequence continues at coordinate 66,288 of CAZAQV010000015.1, forward strand.
CGCCGTAGATTCGATCGCTTTGCGCCCTTCGGTCACGTTTGACATGTACCGTAAGTCCTGTCTTCGCATCGCAGTGTACTCGGGTGTTGTCGACGAAAGCTCCAGGTGCGTCAATGCGAACCATGACCTCACGTTCGCTCTCCAGCACGTCTGCTGGGGCTGAGAGAAGCGGACGGTTCTCGAGGTTCTCGAGCTCCGCCATGTCGTCGAGTACGGGCACGTGTCGACCGGCGAGTCGATCAGCAGCGCTTCGTAGCCTATTTCGAGCCCGCTCAAGCAGATTTTCCATGGTCTCCTCCTCTCTTTTGTCAGCTGAAAATGGTCTCCTTCGCATCGCTTAGTAGCGCGCGAATCTTGTCGAACAAGCCTGCTTCCGACTTGCCCGCTTTGGTTTTTTCAGCGATTCGATCAAGTTGCTCGTAGAACGCTTCATACTCGTCCTCCGTGCCGTAGCCGAGCGCTTCGCCGAGCTGAAGCTGATATCGCGCATTGTTCAACAACTCGCTGAGCTTCTTGTTCTCGCTCTGGGAGCGCTCTGCGTTCTCCGCTAGCTTCTGCGCGCGCGCCAACATGGCCTCCGCGCGAACGATCGGAAGCGGGATGACATGGTTTGTCACAACCAGGGTATGCAGCGCTGCCGCTAGTGTTTGGCGCGCCTCATCCAACTTTCCCTGATCGATAAGGGGCACCGCTGCGCGAATGGCCTCGGGATAGGTGGCAAGAGGGATATTCGTCACACTCAAGATGACTTCACTGCCCATGTTTCGGAGCAGATCACGAGCGTCCTGAACGCGACCCTCTTCGAGGGCTTCGCTCGCCTGATCGCGCATCTCCTCGATGCCCTCGAGTGTTGTCAGCAGATCGAGCGTTTTGACCGCGACACTCGTTGGCGCCAGCGACAGTTCCGGCTTTCGCGCAAGAAGCAGCTCAAGCTTGCCGGTCGCGCGCTCAAGCGCAGCCAAGGCTTCGTCCGCGTTTTCTTTCTCGAGGGCCGAGATCGCCGACCTCGTTTCGGTCAATGCTGCCGTTGCCTCTTCTGCAATCCGTTTTCGCTGGTCTTCCGTTCGAGCTTCCGCTTCGGCGTCTACATTGCCCTGCACGGACTTCGAGACGCTCTCCCGGGATGCCGGCTCCGCGATCTTGTTGGTAACCTCATCGTCGCGGACGGTGACCTGGTTGGCGGGCTCAACCGTGGGCGTTTCCTCCTCGCAGCCGACTCCGAAGACAGATGTGATGAGCGCGAGCAAAACGGGTCCGATCAGTCGTACGAAAGTCTTCTGGATAGGCATGGCTTCCTCCTTGTGGTTGCTATTCCGAAACGTTGCTCCTTCTTGAATGGGTTTCGCGTTAGCTGGTCTTCGCCAGAGGAGCATGCCAGGGGAGCTTGAAGCCCCCACCTGACATGTCCCCGCAGCCTATGACGACTTCACCTCGATGCGTCGAGGCTTTGCAGCTTCAGACTTCTTGAGGTGCACTTTGAGAACGCCTTGAGCTAATTCCGCATCGACGCCCTCTGGCTCGACGGTGTTGGGCACACGAAAAGCCCGCATGAAGCGAACGGCTCTGGCTCCCTGATCGCCTGTGTCGGGTTGTGAGCCTTGGATTCGAAGTTCGCCGCCATTGAGCTGAATGTCGAGCGATTCACGAGGAACACCGGGGAAGTCCGCAACCAGGAGAATCTCGTCTGAGTTTTCATAAATATCGACGGGTGGCGTGAGCACAATGGTGTCGCCCGCTATCGCGTTGTCCGAAAGGTCGGTCGCCTCTCGCTGTTGAAGTTGGGTGTTTTGGGTTTCCATGGTCATTGCCTCCTTCTCACCGAAATTGTTAGGACGTTCGTACCTGGATCTGCCTAGGCTGGGCTTCGGGAACCTTTGGCAGCGTCAGCTCCAGAATGCCGTTCTTGAGTGTAGCGTTCGCCTTCTCCGCATCGATCCGAGATGGTAACGCGAAGCTACGTGCGAAAGCGGTTGTGCCTCGTTCTTGGCGATGGACCGCATAGCCTTCAGGTATGTCGGCTTTGCGTTCACCTCGCAACGTCAATGCGCTTTGCTCAACCGTGATGTTTAGATCCTTCTCGGAAACACCTGGAAGCTCCGCTCGAAGTCGAAGCTCGGAGCCTGCGTCATGCAAGCTTACCCGTGGCCACGACCCCGCGTCTTGGCGCAGACCCGTGCCGACCCCCCAACCTCGTTCGAAGTCGGTGAACAGCCGGTCCATCTGTCGGCGCAGGTCGCTCAGAGAGGAAAGTTCTCGATCTAGGCTTCCAAATCCAAAATCATTCCATCGTGTCAACATGTCGACCTCCTTTTTGTTGCTTACAAGTTCATCGATAATCACGCTGTGTCGTGGGTCAAGCGTGTGCCGTGGGTCAAGCGCGTGTCGCAGGTCGAGCGCGTGTCGTATACCGGCCCGTTTGCCGTTGAAGCCTGGGCAGACGGGGTCTTCGATAACGCGCTGTGATCTCCGACCAGCCATCGTGCTCCGTGCAAGGAAGACAACTTAAGTCGTCGTCTTCGACGGGATCGCAGAACCACGACCGATCGATCGGCGACGCTCGTCTTTGAACATTGATGCCATTTGAAGGCATCCACGCAGTATTCTCCATGACGTACCTCCTTTGGGGTGGACCTGAACGGCCCTATGTTCGCTTAATTCAACAACTAACCATTCCAAAAGAGGTGTCAACCCCTAGCGAATTTTCCCGGGATGAATAGAGCGCACGTACGCTTGGCGGACCCAACCAGAACCTCCATCAGGGCGGGCGAGCAACACGTATTCGCCGTGCTCGTCGAGTGCCTCGACCACTTGTCCGTCGCGCAGCTCAAAGACGGCCGTTGCATGCTCGTTCGGAGAAACGAGGGCTTCTGCGTCGGCGGTGACAACCACCTCGTCAAGGCCATAGGTGCCGATCCAAAGCGCCCCCGCACTGACCGAAGCGATTATGGCGCCTGTGAGCGAGAGTCCGACCAACATCTTTCGCCGCCTCAAAAAGAGCGAGGAGCCAAAGGCGCCCAGAACGAAGAGCACGATGCCCATGCCGCCAAGCTGCATCCATCTGCGGGCGGGCAGTGCCTTTGCCACATGCTCAAGGGACGAACTTTCAGGCGCATCAAGGCCGTGTTCTTTGCGGATCGATGCGAGCTTTTCATCGAGTACATTGCTCTGCGGGTCAAGCAACTTCGCCTGCTCGAGCGCGAAAATGGCTTGGCCGACTTGCTCCTGCGCAAGCCGGGCTTCCGCAAGCAGCCGCAGGAGCTCAGGCGAGTAGCCTTCATCGCGCGTAAGTTCTTCGATGATCTGCGCTGTTCGATCAGGCTTGCCTGCGAGTAGATTGCTCTTGGCCTCCTCGAAGCGCTCCACCCAGGTGGGCTCGTCCGCCTGCGCGACCCAGGGCACGGAGATGAAAGCCAACGCGAGGCCTAGCAGCAGCCATCCGCTTCGCCAGACGATTGGATTCTCTGAACTAGTTTTTGTCATTTTCTACACCTTTCATGGGTTGATCGAGTGCCGTCTCGATTCGGTTGAGCCAGACGCCCAGCTCCTCGCATTCGTCCGCGCCGTTTCCAAAGGAGATGGCGTCTGCTTGTGAGAGAACTTCTGCAAACACAGGAGGAAAAGGCTGCGATGCGTCCTGCAAGTCGTGGGGCGTGAGCGTGTGGGGATACAGGCCGAGACGGAGCGCGACCTTGATTCGCACCGCTTGCGCTGCCGCCACAAAGAACGCTTCGGCGTTGTTCTCCCGGCGAGCCCGTCGCATATTTCGACGTGCTTCAAGAAGCCTTGCTCGCCACGCCCATCTTTTGCTGAAGCCGGAGCCGACGGCCGCGCGTAAGCGCCCTATGCCGAAACCGGCCAAGCCCAACAAGAGCGTCAAAAGCCCGATGGCCAGCCACGAAGGCTCGGGTGGAAGCAGCTCTTTCGAGACCTCACCGGGTTCTCGTGGCAGCGTGTTCCCGCTTTTGCTCACCTTCGGGTTGCTCGGTTTGGTATCTCGCAACCTGGCCGCCAGGGCCGCGGTCGCCCCAGCCCGAACCTCGAGTTCGGGAAGCTCCGCGCGAACGGTTCGATATCTCTTCGCTTGTGGGTCGTAGGAGACGAGCTCCAGGGCGGGAAGTTCGAGCTTGCCTTCTTGGGTGGGAACGAGCGTCTGCGTGAACACCTTCTGCCCTTCGCTCGCAGAGCTTCCTTCTTCGAAGCGCTCTTCGGCAGGATAGACACGAACGCCCTCGGTGCCCTCGGGCAGCATGCTGTGATGCAATCGCTCAAAGTTTCCTTCACCGCTGACGCGTAACGTCAGCGTGACGGGTTCTCCCACCGCAGGTGAAAGGGGCGCGAGCTCGCTCGAGACGTCGAACCTGCCGATGGCGCCATCCCAGCCTTCGGGGCGACCTTGGGTTGGAGGTTCACGCACATCGATCGCGCCAAGGGAAGCCTTGAGCGTAACCTCTTTGCTTCGCTCCGGTCCCCAGCCCATCGACGAGAACGAACCAAAGCTGGAACCAAAACTAGAACCAAAGTTCGAAAACGGACTCCGACCCCCAAATGCTTGCGAGAAGAAGGGGTCATTCATCAAGTCATCGAAGAGTGAGCCAAAGGCGCGCTCCGACCCAGAAGACGTCTGTTGCTCGAGCTCGCGCCAACGAAGCGTGGCAGGTACCGAGGCGCTCAGGTCGTATTCGCCCGGCAGCAGTGCCGTCAACTTGCCCCGCCAGGTGAGCACGGCGTAGGGGACGCCGTCGATTTCGGTTTTCCCTTGCTGGGCTTCATCGTCAAAGCCGGAGATTGCAAACCCATCACTATCTAGTTCGGGTTTGCCTGTCACAACGCCCGAGGTGCCCGCTTGGACGTACGCGCGCACTACGATCGGCACCGATTCGCCCACGGTCATTCGCTCACGATCAACGCGGGCTCGAAGAAACGCACGCTTGCCTGGCATGTCGACGGTGCTGCGGACGGTCGTGTTGCTCATCGAGCTCGACGGGGACGCACGGCGCGCGCCCAACGCACCGGCGGGACGCACCTCCAGGCGAACGCCCGTTTGTTCCGACCCCACGCGGATTGGCGCGATGTTATACGTGCCGGGCTTCGGCGCACGCACGGCGTAGTGGTAGGTCGTGCTCTGCGAAACGTTGCCGTTGATCACGGTCATCTGCTGCGAGGTGCCGCGCGCTTCGATCGAAAGCCCTTGCACGTGCGGCAGCTGAGGCTGTGCGGACGAGTCTTGAATCGCTATCGAAAGCTGCGCGCTCGCGCCCACTTCGACCTCGCTCGGCAGAAGCTCGGCTTCAAGCTTGGGGCTCGACGCTGAGACCGGCTGACAGAACGCTGGGCCGCTCAGCGCCAACACGGTGGCGACGAGCCAGGGAGCGATCACGATCGCACGGACCCTATTTTTGAACATAAGATATTTCATTACCAGTTCCTTCCTGCGGGCGGTTGAGGCTCGCTTTGGTTGAGGTGCTTTCGTTGAAGTAGCGGCAAGAGGCGGTCGGGTCGCTGAAGCGATTGCATCAGCCGACGCGCTTGCTCTTTGCTCAAGCGACCTGTGTCTTGGCCGGGACCGGTCGAGTTCGACAGGTCCACCTTCTCACCAGAGCCCTGGCCGGGCTGTTGACCGTCTTGGCCGTCTTGCTTTTGCTGCTCGCCGTTCTGGCCGTCTTGCTTTTGCTGCTCGCCGTTCTGGCCGTCTTGCTTTTGCTGCTCGC
>CAZAQV010000015.1:72095-72224 GCA_964487255.1 uncultured Polyangiales bacterium
CGTTCTGCCCATCCTGCTTCTGCCCATCTTGCTTCTGCTCATCCTGCTTCTGCCCATCCTGCTTCTGCCCATCTTGCTTCTGCTCATCCTGCTTCTGCTCATCCTGCTTCTGCTCATCCTGCTTCTGCT
>CAZAQV010000015.1:72324-177778 GCA_964487255.1 uncultured Polyangiales bacterium
TGCTTCTGCTCATCCTGCTTCTGCTCATCCTGCTTCTGCTCATCCTGCTTCTGCTGCTCTTGCTGCTCTTGCTGCTCTTGCTGCTCTTGCTGCTCTTGCTGTTGTGCGTTGAGCTCTTCGAGCTTCTTTTTGACAAACTCAAGATTGTGTCGCGCCGCCTCATCGTCTTTGCGAAGTGAAAGCGCGGCTTCGTAGGCGTCGATCGCGGCCTCCCAGGCAGCCTTGACCGCGCTGAGCGCCTGCGCATCGGGCTCCGCATCGCTTTGTTTGAGCTGACTTTCGCCGCGCCGATAGCGCGCATTGCCGAGGTTGTAATACGCCTGCTGCTGCAAGTTGGGTGCGCCACCCTCGAGCGCGGACTCAAGTTCCTCTTCTGCTGCTTGCCAATCGCCCTTGCGGTAGGACGCCACGCCCAGGTTGTGTGCTCGCGTCGGCGCTTCGATGCCGCTCTGACGCCAGGCTTCCTTCGCGCGCGCAAAGTCTTTCTGGTGGTAGGCTCGCTCCGCCTCACGTGCGTGCTCATCGCCCGTGATCGATGACCAAACTTGAGAAATATCGGACCACGAAGGCAAGTCGAGGGCATGCGCCGAGGGAGTCGGCCACAGAAAAGCTATGCTGAGTGCCGCGGTCATTGGCGAAGTTGTCCTGAGCCTTCGACGCCAAGCTGGAGTTGCGACCGTTCGGGGTTTCGGTGAGCGAGCACGCATGCGCCGGCGCTCACCGAGCATCAGCTCAAGGGTTAGCAGCAACAGGCCCAGGCCGAGCGGCCAGGCGAAGCCTTCTTGATAAACCTGCCGACGGCGGGCCGCCACCGCGTGCTTGGGCAGCGCTGCCAGATGATCGGCGTACAGTTTTCCGAGGCCTTCGCCATGTTTGCCAAGGCGTTCGTAGGCGCCACCTGTTTCTTCCGCAATCGCTTGTAGCGTGCTCTCGTCCAGCGCGCTGCGCACCGGCTCGCCACTGGCATCGCGCACGAGGCGCTTGCGTCCGGTCTCGTCGCTCACATTGATCAGCGTCGGCTCAGGTGTACCGACTCCGACCGCAAAGATGCGCACGCCCTGCGCGGCGGCTTCTTTCGCGGCTTCGATCGCGTCACCCTCGAGGTTTTCGCCATCGGTCAGAAGCACCAAGAGTTTGTCGTGCTCAACGTTTCCGTATGCACGCAGTGCTTCGCGGATCGCAGCGCCGATATTGGTTCCGCCCCGGGGAATCAGATTCGTATCGAGGGCGGCGAGCGTCTGCTCAAAGACGGAGCGGTCCAGCGTCATCGGGCATTGCAAGAACGCATCGCCCGCGAAAGCGACGATGCCCGCTCGGTCGCCTGCGAATTCCCGGACCAGATCACGCACGGCCAGTTTCGCTCGGCTGAGGCGGTCCGGCGCCAAATCGTCGGCGGCCATGCTGCGAGAGGTGTCGATGGCGAACAAGATGTCGAGCCCCTTGCGCTCGGTCTCTTCGAAGTGCGAACCCCACCGTGGTCGCGCCGCTGCGACAAAGAGGCTCATCACCCCGACGGCCAGAAGCGCAACTTTGGCCGCGCGTCGCCACGGCGAAAGGCTAGGCGTGAGCTTTGCGCCCGCCTCTGCGAAACGCCGAAGGGCACGCCGGTTTCGCCACGTTGCGAAAGCGACCAATGCCAGGAGTGCGACCACAGCGCCTGCGCCGATGGAGAGCCAAAAGGGTTCGGCAAAGTGAAAATCTGCGAAACTGGGAAAGCGCGTGTTCATGGGATCCTCCGAAAGAGTGCAAAGCGACCAAGAAGCTCGACCAAAACCAGTCCGATCGCGGGAAATAAGAAGAGGCCGAACCGTTCTTGGTAGCTTTCGAAGCGATCGATGGTTCGCTCCGTAGGCTCCATGCGGTCGATCTCTTGGTAGACCGAGGCGAGTGATGCGGTGTCGGTGGCGCGAAAGAATCGGCCCTTGGTCTTGTCAGCGATGAGGCTCAGCGTCTCTTCGTCCACATCGACGTCGGCGGTGACCATGCGAACCCTGCCGCTCTCATCGCGCACGGGAATGCGCGCCTCGCCGACCGAACCGACGCCAACCGTATAGACTTTGACGCCCATTGCCGCTGCCGTCTCCGCGGCAAGCGATGGCTGCACTTCGCCTGCGTTGTTTACGCCGTCGGTCAACAGCACCATCACTTTGGACTTCGCGTCTTGTTCCGAGAGGCGCTCGGTGCCGCTGAGCAGGGCGGAGCCGACGGCGGTGCCATCTTCGATCAAGCCGGTTTCGAGGCGCTCCAGGTTCTCGAGCAGCCAACCGTGGTCGAGGGTGAGTGGACTGACCAAATAGGGCGCACCGGCAAAGGCCACGATGCCGATGCGATCGTTCGGCCTCGCCTCGATAAATGAAGCGACGACGCGTTTGACCGCGGTCAGCCGATCGACAGCCTGACCCCCGAGTTCCATATCGAGCGCGTCCATCGAGCTCGAAACGTCGATGCCGAGTAAGACGTCGACGCCGCTGGCCTGAACGCGGGTGTTCGCCTGCGCAAGCTGAGGACGAGCAAGTGCAATGATCAAAAGTGCGGCTGCCAAAGTGCGCACCAGTGGCCAAAGACGCCACCATCTGCGTTTGGGTTGGCCGGCCGCCTCGCGCACGACCGCCGTGTTCGAGTATCTCACACTCGGCGTACCACCTTTTCGACCCCCAAGGACGAAGAGTAGGGGGAGGGCGGCCAGGAGCCAGAGTAGCTCGGGGTTGGCAAAGGTCATCATAGGCTTGCTCCGATCGTGGGTCTTTTCTCCGAAGAGGTGGCGTGATTTGCCATGGGCGTAGGTTCATCAGCACGAGCGAACTCGTTTGAAGATGCGGCGCTATCGGTCGGCTCGCTGCCGTCCTCATGCGCGGCGTTCTTGTCGGAAGCGTCGTGCCAAGTGCTTTGAACGAACCGGACGGCTTCATCACAAAGAAGCTCAAGCCTATCGGCTGCGTAATCGTAGCCACCAAACTTCGCGCGGTCGCACGCCGCCATGAATCTCTCCAGGGCGTCGCGTTCGTGCCAGCCGCTTCGCGCAAGATCGCGTAGCAGTTCCTCGCTTGTCTTGCGTGGAGCGCGCAACCCGAAGCGCTCTTCGATGTAGTCGCGTATGGCTTCTGTCAGCGCGACCGATGTGACGCGCGCACCTACCTCGGAGGCCGCGTTGCGTGCCGATGTGATGCGCCTCAAAGCTCGAGCTTTGGCACCTTCGCGACGCGTCCAGAACCGCCGCGCGAAAAGCACAAGTGCAGCCAGTGCAGCGAGTGCGACCAGCACCACGATGAGGTCTTCGTAACCTGCCCAAAATGGCTGAGGTTGCAGAATGGGACCTCGAATATCCACAATGTCTGAGCCGAGCTCGTTCATCGTAGCTTCCTTTCTCGTTGATCAAAAAACGACCCAATTGCGGTCATCGGATCGCCATCGGTCTCGATCGTCACGCAGTCCACGCCCGCGCGATGAAACATGCGCTCAAGCGTGTGCTGGCGCGCCTCCACGAGTTCTGAAAACTTGTTTCGAACCTTGCGGCGGGCGCTGTTGACGACGATCAGTTCCCCGGTTTCGGGGTCTTCGAGCGTCAGACGACCCACTTTGGGCAGCTCCGTCTCGCGCGGGTCCCGCACCTGGAACGCCACCAAGTCGTGTTTGATCGCACTGCGTCGAACCCGCTCGCCAAGCGCTTCTTGCTCGGCGCGCGATCCCTGCTCCGTCAGAAAGTCACTGATCAAGAATAGGACGCTCCTCTTCTTGCTCATGCGCCCCACAAAGTCGAGAGCCGCTGCAATGTCAGTGCCTTGTCCCTCTGGCTTCGCAGTGAGAATCTCGCGAATCACGCGCAGCACGTGTCGGCGCCCTTTTCCGGGTGGGATGTAGCGCTCGATGCGATCGGAGAAGAGAATGAGCCCCACGCGATCTTCACTTTCGACTGCGCTAAACGCGAGGGTGCTCGCGATCTCGGCGGCCAAGCGACGTTTGCTCTTCTCGCCCGAACCAAAGTTCGACGATCCGCTGAGATCGATTGCGAGCAAGAGCGTCAGTTGCCGTTCTTCGATGTGCTCCTTGACGTGAGGCCGCCCCGTTCTCGCTGTGACATTCCAGTCGATGGTGCGAACATCGTCACCGGCCACGTATTCGCGCACCTGATCGAAATCGATACCACGCCCTTTGAACACCGAGCGGTAGCGTCCCACGAGCGTTTCTTGAACTTTGCGTTTGGTGCTTAGTTCGACCTCGCGCAGCGTCTTGAGCAGTGCGTGAAGCTCTTCCGAAGCTTGGGGTTCAGCGGGCTTTGCCGGCTGCTTTTTGAGCAGCTGTGCGATCTTGGCGCCCATCATGGGACAGGCACCGTTTGCAGAACTTGGCTAACGATTTGCTCGGCACTGACATCGAGCGCCTCGGCTTCGTAGGTCACCGCGACGCGGTGGCGAAGCACGTCGGGCGCGATGGCTTTGACGTCTTCGGGCGTGACATACGCCCGGCCGTGCAAAAACGCCCATGCTTTGGCGCACAAGGTCAGCGCGATCGTGGCGCGCGGTGAGCCGCCGTAGCGAACGAAGGCATCGAGGTCGAGGCCGACCGAACTAGGCTTACGTGTCGCAAAGACGAGCTCGACAATGTAGTCCTTGATCCGTTCGTCGACGTGAATCTCGTCGATGAGGGTACGGGTGTGCTCGATCTCGTCGAGTGAGACCACGGCTTCCACGCCGAGCTTGGGCTGCGTCTTGGCCATGGCGTCGAGGATTTGGCGTTCCTCCGACTTGCTTGGATAGCCCACGATCACTTTGAGCAAGAAGCGGTCGAGCTGCGCCTCGGGAAGGGAGTAGGTGCCCTCTTGCTCCACCGGGTTTTGCGTGGCCATGACCAAAAAGGGCTTGGGCAGCGCTAAGCTCTCATCGCCGATGGTCGCTTGCTTTTCTTGCATCGACTCGAGCAGCGCGCTTTGGACTTTAGCCGGGGCACGGTTAATTTCATCGGCCAACACGAAGTTCGCGAAGACCGGTCCGGTCTTGACACGAAAGGCGCCTGACTGCGGCTCGTAGATCTGCGTGCCGACGATATCGGCGGGCAGCATGTCGGGCGTGAACTGAATGCGCGAAAACTGTCCGTCGACGGCAGACGATAGCGTCTTGAGCGAGAGCGTCTTCGCTAGCCCGGGAAGCCCTTCGACCAAGACGTGGCCACCGGTTAGCAAGGCGACGAGCAGGCGGTCGACGAGGTCCTTTTGACCGACGACGACCCGTGCCAGCTCATCCCGCAGCTTGGCAGCCCAAAGTTGATTGTCGTCAACCGCCGCTTGCAGCGCCTGGAGGTGCGAATTGCGTCTCTCTGGCGCGGCGGGGGGCTTGAAAGACGTCTTGGGTTCGGAAGAAGGGGAAGCTTCGGGGACGGGATTACGTTGGGGTCTAAACATGCGGAGTTCCTTTCGCTGCGCGCTCCTGGCGCTACGAAAGAAACCTAGACCTCCGACCTTTCACGAAGCTGTCATGAACATTACAGCTTTGTAATCTTTGTTTTGGGCCGCTGTGTGCAGCAGCTCCTCAACGACGTCCGCGGCGCGCTGGCTGCCGCCGGCGGTGCGGAACGCCTGCGCGATCTTTTGAGCGCCGGGCGTGCACCCCTTGGTCTGCTCAACAAGTCGCGCCACGGTTGAAGAGTTGAATTTCTTCACCGGGCACCGCAGCCCTGCTTGGGCGTTCGCAACGCGCCTTGCCACCTCGTGTTGGTCACGGCCGAAGGGAACCACGCACACGGGAACGCCCTGGGCGAGCGATTTTTGTGTGATGCCCATGCCCCCATGGCAGATAGTCGCCACCGCGCGTTCGAGAATGGGGCCATGTGCGGCAAAGCGTTCGACGCGGGCGTTCTCGGGTGCTGCAAAACTGGATGGGTCGTGGGCAGCGGTGGTTGCGACGACAAAGAATTCTGTGCCTGCCAACCTTTCGAGGGCTCGCTCAATGATGACCCGATCGCCCTGCTTCTCGGTCGAGCACGTCACAAGGACGATGGGGCGACTTTCGTTCTTTAGCCAGGACGGGGCAGCCACTTCAGGGCCCCACGCCGCAGGCCCAACCATCTCAAAGCTCTGCGGCCAATCGGCGCGTGGATAGTCGAGGTCTTTGATCGTAAAGTAGATCGTACGCGGCGGTCGCGTGAGAAAATCTGAGACGTTCACCACGGCATTGAGGCCAGCGCTTTGTCGCAAGGCGTTGACGGGCGGCAGCATGAGCTTTTCGAGCTTGCCAAAGATCAAGCGCCGGAAGAGCGCATCACGGATTCGACCAAGCATGCCGTTGGCGGGTTTAAACCCGGGGCCGAAGGGCGGCACCAGTTTGTCAGGAAGAGGCGTAAAGAAAGGCTGAAACGCACACCAAGGCAGCTCGGAGGCTTCGGCAGCCGTCAGCGCACCGTAACAGTTTCCATCGATGATCAGTGCGTCCGGACGCTGCGCGGCAATCGCTCGATTCAGATCTACGTAACCGCAGGGTGCACGCGCGGTGAACGTGTCCACGGCGCGCTCCAACGCTTCGACTGGATTTTTGGCCAGGTAGTCTGTCATTTCGAGTGACTCGATCTGTGGATCGATCGCGCTTGCGCCCAAGCCAAGTCCGCGCACGCGGTCGATCTCGCTGCCGAGCGTCACGACGTGTACGTCATGACCGCGACGCGCCAGTGCTGTGGCCGGGCCAAGCGCTGGAAAAAGGTGCCCGACGGCGGGAGATGTATAGACGAGGATTCGAGCCATGATGCTGTCCTTTATTGCTGCGCGATGCCTTCGATGAGCATCAACATGGTTTTTTCGACGTCGCTGCGACTCATGCCACGGTCGAGGCGGAGTAGCTTCCAGGTGTAGAGGTCGGTCGCCACGATCAACGCCGAGAGCCGCCGCTTTCGTTCGCTTCCGCGGCAACCTTTAAGCTGGGGGGCGCAGTAGCGGCGCACCCACTGCTCGTGAACCTGGCGCCCGCTTTGGGTCACTTGGGCCAAAGGAGCGATGCGCGCCTCTTGCTTCAAGAAGTTGAGAATCGTGTTGCCATCTTTTTCATAGTGGTCGACCAGGGCCCCGATTGCCTCTTGCAAGGAGGCTTGGGTCTTGTTGGCGGGTGTTCGATCCGCTTGAATTCGAGGCCCCTCGCGCTCCACCAGCGCCATGAAAAGCTCGTCTTTGCCGCCAAAGCGTCGGATCACGGTCTGTTCCGTGACTTGGGCGTCCTCCGCGATTGCCGCAAGCGTCACCTCGTCGAACGCGAGTGTTGAAAAGCGCGCCAGAGCCGCATCGAGGATGCGCTTCGCGGTCTTCGCGGTCTTCGCGGCGCGAGCGCTCATCCGGTACGGCCGCTTCCTCTGTCGGGCGCTCATTTCATGTTAGTATAACTAACTCTAAAATGGGCGCAAGGACTTGGTGCTTGAGGGTGTGCACTAGCCTTGTTCGCCTTCTTGTTGCTGTGCTTTGGTCAGCTCGGTCGCAAAGATGTAGGTGCCGGAGGTCTTGAGCTGGCGTCTCTGTTCGTCGGACATCGACGTGATTGGGAGCTCTCTGTCGTCGGCGAGGCTGCGAACGATGCCCTTGAGTCGCACCCGGTCGGTTTTGTCGAGTGCGATGAGGACTTCGGGATTTTCAGGGATTACGAGGGTTCCGGGCTGGTCTGGGCCGATCCAAAGCGCCTTTTTACCGACGTAGTTGACACGTACCGATGCGAGGTCGACGTGGGCAGCTTCAAGCTCCTTATCGTTCCAATCATCGTTCCAAGGACTGGTGAGTATGCCCGCGCTGTGAGCCTCATCGCTCCACGCGGCGTAGCTGCGGACGAGCTCGATGTTGCTCGCCAAAATAATGGGCCGATCGTTCCACTCTTCCTCGAATGCTGGCTCAAAACGCCATCCAAGTTTTGACTCAAGCTTCGCTTTCGAGAAATTGTGCACTGTGCCCGATACGCGCAGCACATCGTCGGTATCGAAAGTTCGTTGGCCAACCATCATCGGGGTTTTCGCCAGCACGAGAACCTCGTCGGCAAAGAGCCAATCGAGGCCTTCGAACTCGAATGCCCGCGCTGAGTAGGTTGTTCCGACTTCGCCTACGACGTGCACCTGCCTGCCGACAAAGTGCTCCAGGTCATCGTCGATCTCCTCGACTTCCGGGGGAGAACTCTGGGTATTTTCCGTCGCGGCGGGCTCTGAATGATCACAGGCTGCGAGAAGGGCGAGCTCGAAAACCAGTGCGAGAACCGCTGTGACGCTCGTTTGTTGTTTCCAGCGCTTCATACGAGTAAGCGCACGCAAGCGTTATGCCAGCTGGGATATCCGCGAAAGATCCGTCACGTGAGCAATCCACTAGGCATAGACAAAGCGCAAGTTCATCACACTGGGGCATCGTGCCGCACTCTAGGTCAGCCCATTGCCGGGACAGATCCAATAGATCCAATGGTCGTGGCGTTTCTTTGCTGGCACAAACATTGCTCCATTCTTTTGCTCACGTAGACACGCGGATTGAATGAGAACAGAAGGAGCTATGATGAGAACATCGCGAGAGAAGTTCGAGGTAACCGCATGGACACTGTTGCGTCTGACAGTGGGCGTCATTTTTGTTGTGCACGGTTGGGGCAAGTTGACCGATGTCTCTGCTACGGCAGAGCAGTTTGCAGGCATGGGCATTCCAGCGGCTGACGCACTCGTGTGGCTGGCAATCGCGGGTGAGTTTCTTGGCGGCCTAGGGTTGATCGTTGGTGCACTTACTCCGATTGCGGCGTTTGGCACGTTCTGCACGATGGCCGTGGCCATCCTTGCGGTGCATATCGAAAACGGTCTGTTGGCGCAAAATGGCGGCTTTGAGTATCCGCTGACAATGCTCGTGGTTTCGCTCGCGTTCATCGCGCGTGGCGCTGGCCCGATCAGCGTGGACGCTTGGGTTAAGTCGATGCGAAACAATCGGATGGATGCTGGTGAATCAACCGGACGTCCATGGTCTCCCAACGAACCTGTACACGCACATTAGTCAACATGATCTCTGTTGGGTGACCTAAGGAGTGCGACAATGCCTCGCTGTGGCGATTTGCGACCGCCAACAAGAGACGCAGGTTAATCGGCCTCCGTTGCACAGTTGAGGGAGATCGTATGAATTCTTTGCGTCCTCGTTGACTGCACGCGCACGGTCTGCGTCGACCAGCCACGCGCGAATGCGAGTATGCTCACTGTGGCATCTCGTCATGGTGAACCTCGGGTAATGCGGAGGAGTACGCAGAGGAGAATTGCCTAGAACTTTCACTATACGTTTACCAAGGATTGTTCTTACGCGAAGCGACAGTGATCTAGGGACCAGCATGGCACACGAGTTGCTTTCAGTTGATGACAACAATCGCCTACAAAGGTCGAAAGGAGAATAACCATGAGTTTGATCAAACGTGAACACAGCCGAGTGCCATCAACCTGGGATCCCTTTGGAGATTTCGAGGACATGTTCAATCGTTTCTCGCGCTTAATGCCGAACTGGTCGCAGCAATCGTGGCCTCAGAAGAGTGAAGAAGGGTCGATGAGCGTATTCGACTGGGCGCCGAGCGTGAACATCAGTGAAAGCAAGAAGGCCTACAAGATTAAAGCCGAACTTCCCTATGTGAAGAAGGAAGACGTGGACGTGACCATAGAGAACGGTGTGCTCTGTATCAAGGGCGAACGTCGTCAAGAAAGCGAGGACCGCGATGAGGACGAGAAGTATCACCGCGTTGAAACCCACTACGGCTCGTTCATGCGTCGCTTCACACTTCCCGATGATGCCAATGCAGATGACATCTCAGCCAAGTTCAAAGACGGTATTCTTACACTGAAGATCGCACGCGATCCGCAGCATAAGACTTCCGAACGCAAGATCGAAGTCGGCTGACATTTCGCGCAGAGGCGGAGAAGCACCGTGCCCGGGCTTAGCCGGGCACAGCGCCTGCGTTGGCCGAGCAAAACTCTGCTGAGCAGCCATCAATGTAGCATGCGCCACTGGCACATTGGATGCCGGTGGTGCACGGGTCGCCGGTTGCGCCTGGTTGCTGACAAGTACTCGCTCGCTGCCCTTCGGGTGTCCGGCACACGAGGCCTGCGTCGCAAAAAAGGCTGCCCGTCGGTCCAGGTGGACAAGGGTCGCCCTGAGCACCCTCCGTGATCTGCGAGCAGGTGCCGTCCGTGCAGGTGAGTCCGGCTTGTGGATCGCAGAGCCGCGTTGCGGCGCTGCAATCGCCGCCGTCGGTAGCAACGAGCGTAAATGCCACGCATAGTTTCGTGTCCCCGCCCAAGCACTGCGTGCCCGCTTCGCAGATGCCGCCGCCGGTGCAGTCCATCCCCGCACCGATAGGCGCCGTGCATTTCTTGGT
Organism: uncultured Polyangiales bacterium; assembly: GCA_964487255.1. Taxonomy (GTDB): domain Bacteria; phylum Myxococcota_A; class Polyangia; order Polyangiales; family CAZAQV01; genus CAZAQV01. The sequence continues at coordinate 82,659 of CAZAQV010000015.1, forward strand.
TCCGTCGAAATCGCAGAACAGTCCCGTCTCGCAAAGAGAGAGGCCCAGGTTGTTGCCGATGGCAGCGACGCCGCAGTCGTCTCCTTCCTTGCCGACACCGATCAGCTCCGCCGTGCGGCACGTGTCCGATTCGTCGCAGATCGCCCATGGTTTGTCGCCTGAGGAGCACGTTCGGTTCTCGGCGCAATCTTCGCCGGGCGCGCTGCGCGCGACGCAAGTCCCGGGACAGGTGCGGCCCGTTTGGCAATACGCGTCTCCAGCGCAATCGTAGTCACTGTTGCATGCGCCGTCGAGCTCGACATCACCATCGAATGCCTCAGGGCAAAACGTGCCGTCGATTGGAAGACAGGTTTCGGTGACGCGCTTGAGGCACGCTTCAAATGCTTCCGGGTCGTAGCTGAGCTCACCGGCCTCCGCTCGAGTTAGTGCGGAGCCTAGTTCAGCGGTTGGTAGCAGTTGAGGAAGCGCGCGCTCGCAATCGATGGACGACAGCACGACCAGTCCGCCTCCCTCCGGTGCTGCGCATTCTGCGAAGTACCTGCAAACCGCCGAGATGGCTTCTGCGAGGCCTTCACGCGCGGGAACGCCCGACACACTGGCATCGATCGTCGCGTCGGGCGGTACGGAAGCATCGTCCATCGTAAGGACATCCGGCATGGTTGTCGCGTCCGTCATCATCGCTGAGTCGCCGCTGGCATCGGGATCACCGGTTGCCCCTTCGTGCTCCTCGCCGCACGCGACGAGCGAAAGGGCGGATAGACAATAAACGAGCAAAGACAAGTTACGCATATGTTTGAGCGTAACATTTTTGTGGTCTGCGCTGCGAGCCGTTGATTCCACGTCCTTTGGACAAAATTTTCTTTTTCTTTTCCGACGCGCACAACCTGGAGCGGCTTACGCCGCCCTTCTTGCGTTTCGAAGTCGTGACGTCCCGGCCGCCCATCGAGATGACTACCGTGCGTCAGCGATGTCCGAAATTTTCGGCGAGGTGTGAGATGTGGGTTCACGATGGCGCGTTTTACTGGCACGCGACACGTTGCGTAGGTGTTTGGTCGCTTCTTCGCGGGACAGCGGCTGCTCTTGATCTGTCACTTCGACTTCACCGCTCACCATGCGCGCTACCTCCCTACCGTCGCGAAGTAAAAGCGCGTTGTCGCCGACGCGCGGCAGCTTGCCGCCCGGCAGGACAAAACCGGGCAAGTTCAGCGGGTCGTGGGCGCATACGCGAATGACTGAGCCGTCCTTCTTGTTGCGTTGGCGGCGCAGTGGAGTAACAGCTTCGGGCAGCGCAAACTGTTCGCCAGCAAACCCGGCCACGAAACGGCCGCCGCGCACCTCGCCCCGGGCCTCGAGGCGACGCAGCACCCATAGCAGGTCCCTCCACGGAGGAAGGCCACTTTCACGATCGATGAGGGCGCGGAACAGTACGCCCCAACGCCGGAGTAGCGCGTGCGCGAGCTCCGCCGCATGCGCTTCACTGTCATCGATCTCTTTTCTGCGCATCAGCGACCAGCGGCCCGGAGGCTCGAGGGCGTGTTTTGCGCGTGAACGCGGCCCACTGCGCCGTTTGTGTTCAGGCAACAGCATGACGCGTAAGCCCTCGGTGCCATCCCCGCCAATCCAGCCCGAAGCAGCCAAGTCGCGCAGGTTTTGCTCCAGCTGCGAAGGAAGCAGCTCGCTCTCTTCCACGATCTCATCGAAGAACGACGGCCCGAGGCGTTGCATGACTTCGAGCACGTGAGCGGCGCGTGTGTCTGGGTGTGTCGGCTCCGCGTTCGGCGTGAGCCACAGCTTCAGATCGCGCCGTGGGGCAAACGTGAGGCTGCTCGCCCTCAGAGAGGTCTGCTTGCTGTTGCATTCGCGTTTCGCCCAGGCGATGCGACCGGTCGCGCACAGCCGGTCGAGCATGCCCGTCGTATAGTCCTTGACGCGCACTCGAAGGAGACCGTCGTCCCATGAGGCGAGCGGCGCTTCGAGCCCTTGAAGTTGTTCGATGACGGCGAAGAGGCCCTCATTGCCTTCCAGCCGATGCTCGTCGCTCACGCGTTGCCACTCGCACAAGAAGCGTACAAAGGCAGCCGCGCTGACGGGTTGGATCTGCTTTCGCAGCCGGTCGAGTGTGTAACGGTGGATCCTGGCCAGTAAGCGTCTTTCGCACCACTTCGTCACACCTCGAGAGCCATCTTCTTCGCGATGCAGTGTCACGCTCTGCGGTGCCTGCGCACGCACCTTAAGTGCGCTTTCACGGGCTCCTCGACCGTTCCTTGCCTCGCTTGAATCTGGCTCCCGATCTGCAACGAAGGCAAACGGCTCATCGTGGGCCGTCGTGGGTGCGAGGCGGAAGGCGACACCCTCGTTTTCGAGGGTCGCAAGTGCGGCTCGCACAGCACTTGGCGAGAGTCCGAGAGCGTTTGCGAGAGCTGTCTCAGTGACAGGTCCGCGTGCGTCGAGCTGGCCACGAACGAGCTCGACACCAGCGTCATGCACGGACCATTGCCTCTGGTTTCGCTCTGGGACCGCGAGTGACGGTTCGCATTGGCCAGCGGGGTGCACGGCCAGCCAAAGCGGAAGGCTCTCGGCAGCGACTGCGAACGACGAGGTTTCCGTGCAGAGTCGGCCGGCACGTTTTTGTTCGCACAGTTCTTCGAAAAACGAGTCCCAACCGCAAGAAGAAATGACGTCCGCGCCAAAGCCCCGGTGAAGCACAAGTGCATCGTGCAGCTCGTCGGCATCGCGCGGTTGGGGCCAGGCTTGCTTGCGAACCTCCTCAATAGCCTCGGGGTCGAGCCTGCCGAGGTCGCCTGTTTCTGTTGGGTCGAGCCAGCGGCGGCTCAAGATGGCCTGCGTTCGCCGCTCTTCGAGAGGGGCGTCGTCCAAAAACGCATAAGGTCGAACGTTGATCACAGCCGCCGCAAAGGCTGAGGGCTCTTTGACATCCTTGGCTTCCGTGCAGATCTCGCCGCTTGCGATCCTTGAGAGGACGGTTCGTAGGCCGTCGACATCCATCGCTTCGTGAAGGCAGTTGTCCATCGTTTCCTCGACCAAGGGGTGGTCTGGAACTTCCCGTTCGCCTTGAAGGTTTTCCGCGCAGGCCACCTGGTCGGGAAAGACGACGGTCAAGAGGTCGTCGGCGCGCATCCGCTGCAGTGCGGGTGCCACCTTCTTGCCGGATTGAAAGCGTGGCACAGCGAGACTACGCGTGCTGTTCCAGCGCCAGCGAGACTCAAACATGGGCGAGTCCAGCACGGCTTGCCTGAGTACGTGTTCGATCGACTCCGGCTTGAGAAAGTGCCAGACCTCGTCGATGGGGAAGCTGTGGGTTGGCCCAAGCGAGAGGACGATGGCGTCCTCGTTGGCCGCAGCTTGAAGTTCGAAGTTGAACGTACGGCAAAAACGCTTGCGAAGAGAGAGACCCCAAGCGCGGTTGATGCGACCTCCGAAGGGGGTGTGCAGCACGATGTGCATGTTTTCCGCCTCATCGAAGAAGCGCTCGACCATCAAATGCGATTGTGTAGGCACCATACCGAGGGTGCTCTTGCCGACCGCGACGTAACTGCAGAGCTGTTTCGCGGCGGCATCGCTAAGTGCCAGCTTCCGGCCGACTTGGTCGATCGTTGGCTCCAGGCCTTCGTCGGAAAGCGACTCGCTAATGTCGGCACGCAGACGTGAGACGGCTGCCGAAAGCTCGGCCGAACGGGAAGGCGCCTCACCCAGCCAAAACGGGATGTTCGGTGGCGCGCCCTTGGCGTCCTCGACACGTACTTTGCCGGGCTCCACTCGCCGAATGCGATAGGACGTGTTGCCGAGCTGAAAGATGTCGCCCGCCATGCTCTCGATGGCGAAGTCTTCGTTGAGTGTACCAACGCGAAAGCCCTCGGGCTCGAGCAGCACTTCGTAGTCGGCCAGCTCGGGAATGGCGCCTCCGTTGGTAATCGCGGTGAGCCGCGCGTGCTTGCGAGCGCGCACCTTTCCGCCCACGCCATCGAGGTGTAAGTACGCAGCGCGTCGCCCGCGTTTGGTCGCGAAGCCAGAAGAGAGCATGTCGATCACATCGTCGAATTTTTGCCGCCTGAGGTCGCGATACGGGTAGCTCTGTCGAACGAGTGCGAACAGGTCGCCCAGTTCGAACTCCTCTTGGGCCACAGAAGCGACGATCTGCTGCGCGAGAATATCGATTGGCGCGCTGGGCACCTCAAGGGCGTCGAGTTCACCGCGCGCAATCGCATCCATGGCCGCCGCGGCCTCCACCAGCTCGTCCCGGCTGAGCGGGAAGATGCGTCCCTTGGGGACGCCGTTGACCTGGTGGCTGGCGCGACCGACACGTTGCAGGAGTCCTGCGATGCTGCGGGTGCTTCCGATTTGGCACACCAAGTCGACGTCGCCGATATCGATGCCCATTTCGAGCGATGCCGTGGCGACCAGCGCCGCAAGGGAGCCGTCCTTGAGTCGTTGCTCCGCGCGCAGGCGATGGCGGCGTGAAAGCGACCCATGATGCGCGGTGACGGCATCGTCTCCGAGCCGCTCGCTAAGCCCCTTGGCGATGCGTTCGGTGAGCCGCCGCGTGTTGGCGAAAATGAGCGTGCTCTTGTGTGCCTCAATCAGTGCTTGCAGGCGGTCGAAAATTTCTTCCCAGACCTCGTGGCTGAGCACGGTTTCGATCGGCGCGTTCGGCACCTCGACGCGGATGTCGAGTGCGCGGCGATGGCCTTCGTCGACGATGGCGCACGTTCGATCGGTGCCCGTCAGAAAGTGGGCCACCAGCTCGATCGGACGCTGCGTTGCCGAAAGTCCGATGCGTGTCGGACGTTTTCCGCGCTGGGCCTCCACGAGCCGATCGAGGCGGCAGAGGGAGAGTGCCAGGTGACTGCCCCGCTTGTCGCCCGCCAGTGCGTGAATCTCGTCGACGATCACCGACTCGACCGTTTGCAACATTCGTCGACCGCCCTCGCTGGTGAGCAAGATGTAGAGCGACTCGGGAGTCGTCACCAAGATATGCGGCGGCTTTTTGATCATGCGTGACCGGACGTGGGAGGGCGTGTCGCCCGTGCGCACCTCGGCGCGCAGGGTGACATGGGGCTGCCCCGTGGCCTCAAGCGTTGCTGCAATGCCCGCCAACGGTGCGCGCAGGTTCTTTTCTACGTCGTTGGAGAGCGCCTTGAGCGGCGAGATGTAGAGAACGCTTAGCTCGTCGCGCAGCCGCTCGTCGAGCCCACGGCGCAACAGGTCGTCGATCGCGCACAGGAACGCGGCGAGTGTCTTACCGGAGCCCGTAGGTGCCGCGAGTAGCATGTCCTTGCCGCGTGCGATGAGCGGCCAGGCTCGTACTTGCGCGTTTGTTGGCTCGCCAAGGTTCTGGGCGAACCAGGTGCGCGTCGCAGGCAAGAACGGCTCAAGCGCCTTCATCCCCCAAAGGTAGCAGCACCGGCCCACGGGTGCCGTCGAGCCGGTTTACTTTACGCCGACCGTCGACTTTCGATATTCTGAATCGATACCGGGCTCGGGCGTCCAAACCCAAGTTTTGTGCCGGGAGGGGGAGAAGCACCATGAAATTCAACCGCGTTTTTGTTATTTCTTGCCTTGTGTTCGCACCGACGAGTGTGGCTTTCGCAGGCATTCCCGAGTGCAACAACATCCGCATTGAGGATCTGCAGAGCTGTGAGCTGCGCGCGAATGTCGAATGCAACGCAGGCTGCGAGCGCCTGGGGATCTACGAGACATCCTGCGCAACAAAATTGCATACCGTCTGCCGTGAGACATGCTCTCTCTCTGCCGAAGTGGGTTGCACCGACGAGTGCACGGTGATGTGTGAGACGCAGTGCAATGCGGGCGTCGATATTCGCTGCGAGCACAACTGCTATAAAGAATGCGCGGGTAGCTGTGAGACGTCTTGCGCCGGCAAGACCGACCAGGTCCATTGCATGGCATCTTGCGAGGCCACCTGTGACGGCGAATGCGACATCCAGTGTGCTCCGCTGGTGGACGCTGACTGCTATACGCACTGCCGGGAGTGCTGCACGGGCTCATGCGACGCGCAGGTCAACATGGATTGCCAGACCTCGTGTCAGGACGTTGAGTTCGAAGAGTGCGAACGCGAGTTCCAAGCCGACTGCAGCGCGTCCTGCAGTGCTGATGGGGCGCTATTTTGCGAGGACCAGTACATTATGAGCGGTGCGCAATTGCCGATGTGTGTCGAGGCGCTCATCGCGCAAGGCGCAAACCTTGAAGCCGAGGGGAGCTGCTCCATCGGGTCTGGCGGGTCGGAGTGCTCGGGTAGTGCTGGTGCAGGGGTGTGTAGCGTCGCGATGATGGACAGAGAAGCGGGGCTGACATTGAGCGCGATGCTAGGCGTCTTATTCTTTGGTTGGCGCCGCAGGCGTTTCAACTAGGCTGTCGGTTCGGGGGTGAGCGCGGTGGCCAAGCACGCCTGGCTGTTGGTTCTGGTGGCCGCTTGTGGCGGTTCAAGTCCGGGTTCTGCCTCGCAGCAGGTGGCTCTCGAGCATTGGGAAACCAAGCAGGAGTGGCTGCTCGTCTCGAACGAACGTTGTGTGACGGGGCCCTTCGAAATTATCGTGCCTGACCGACCCAACGAGTTCGGAAGGCGTTTCGTGGTTGAGGCTTTTGGCGATCGCGAACTTGCCTTTGACACGAGGCGTGTGCAGGCCGACGCTTCAGTGACGTACGGCTGGGGGTGGGTCGAGGATCCTGAGTCGAGCGAACACGACGCTTGTCGTGCGCACGGTGAGTCGAGCCAGCCACTTGAGGCGGAGGAGGCCTTTGCATCCCAGGGGAACAAGGACGAAGAGCCGTCGGCAGACGAAGACCGAGGACAGGGGAGCACCTCGAGCGATGCTGACAGGAGTACGACGACAAAGACCTGGAGCAACCCGTGGACCGCGGATCCCCTACCGCAGCTGCAGACCTTCGACGGAGCGATTCCAAATCGGCGTACCATCTCGGGCGCCGTGGCGTGGTTTCCCAAGGGTAACCCCAACGTCTATGCCATCGACGATGTCAATGGCAGTTACTACGAGGGGTTGTCCGGAGAAGCGGGGTTTCGTTTTCAGTTCTGGTTTCACCGGCCGGTGGACACGACCGGCATGGTGATTCGTTTTCGCGACCAAGTGCTCACGCCCAACGGTGCGCTCGACGCATATCGCAAAGGCTTTGCACGTCGGGTGGCCAAGGCTGAAGCCAAGAAGGCGACCTTTGAGCGCTCGGAGTACGTGGACGACACGCCCGGTCGCGGCCGCGTTCCACCACCGCTCAAGACGGAGGCGGTTCCAGAGGCTCCAGACGGCAACGTAGAGTGGCTACCTGGCTATTGGAAGTTCCATGCGGAGCTGGACGACTTCGTGTGGATCGGCGGTACCTACGTGGTACGGGCGAAGCTTGTACAGTCGACGACAGTCGATGCGGTTGTAAAGACCGATGCCAATGTCGAGGCGCCATCTGAGCCAGAGATTTCGATTAAGACACCCGTTCAGATCGAACCAAGCGTTCCGCCTCAGCCTCCGCCCAAAGTGGAGAAGATTCCCAAACCGCCGGCCGTTGTGGGTGCGCTTTGGATTCCCGGTTATTGGGAGCTGCGCTCGGACACCTGGCATTGGGTTGGCGGACGCTGGAAGGTCGCCAAGCGCGGCGCTCGCTTTCACGCACCCTCCATCAAAGTGCGAGCTGGCGTCAAAGTTTATCTGCCCGGTGGTTGGAGTTTTGAGGCGCGCTGAGCGTCGAGGCGGGTTGACGCTTACGGTTGGCGCACGTGACGTTCCTCGCCGGTCCGCAGTGCCCCCCGGCGAAGCGGAGTACAGAGGGACGAAGCTCCTTTGTTTTCGCCATTAAGTGCAAAGTTCTAGCCTGGTCCGAAATTTGCTTCGGTATGGGGCGTGCGTTGTGGATACCCACTTTTGAAAATTCTCTCGTTGGCGTTGTGCGTGGTCGTCGTTTCGTGTGGATACGGCGAAGCCCCAAGTGAAACTCGCTTGCGAACCGATCCCGCGTACGCTGACCCGCTGTCGTCGGGGGCCATGATGGCCGACGAGCCAGGTGGGCCGAGTGACCAAGCCGCAACTGACAATGACGTCGATGGGCCGCAAGCTGCGACAGCCGGCCAGAGGTACGATGTGGTTGTCTACGGAGGTGGTTCGGCCGGTGTTGCAGCGGTCGTCGCTGCAGCGAGGCGAGGTGCAGATGTCGTGTTGGTGCATGACATAGCGCGTGTGGGCGGCATGATCACCAACGGGGTCACGCGAACGGATATCGTGAAGGTGAACGGTGTCAGTGGGTTTTACGAAGACTTCCGCCAGCTCGTGGCAAGTACGTACTTCAAGCGTGGCTCCGAAGACTTTGAGCTTTCGAAACACATTCGTGCCTATGGACTCGAGTTTGAGCCCGATGTCGCTCTCGATGCGATCGAGCAGCTCCTAGCCAGCGTTTCGTTCGATCGTGTGCACGGATACCTGCCTGATCAGGGTGGCGTGACACATCAAAATGGACGCATCGAGTCGATCACTGTGGTCGAACATCGTGGCAGGACCCGTGAGATTCATGGCCGGATGTTCATCGATGCCAGCGATGCCGGTGATCTGATCGGGCAAGCCGGAGAGCGCGGTGTTGATTGGGTGGTCGGCCGCGAGTCACGCTCGGAGTATGGTGAATCTCTGGCGGGCGAATACTACAAAGATGGGAGTGGTTCGGGGCAGAGCGACCACCGCATGCAAGCCTACAACTACCGCTTCACGATTCAAAAAGGCGGACGGACCGACTACATCGTACCCGCCGATTACTTGTCCAACCTGTCCGAGTATCGCCGCAATCGAAACGGCTACGAGTGCGAGATTGACGGCAAGGTCTATCGTCAGATGCAGGTACAAGCGTGCTTGCCCGGAAAGAAGATCGATATCAACGTCGACAAGATTGGCGCCAACCATGACTATCCGGTGGCCTCGCGCATGCGCAGAAAGCAGATCGAACAAGAGCTGCGCGACTATGCAATCGGGTACTTACATTTCATTCGCACCGAACTCGGCCATCCAGAACTCGGTTTGCCTGACGACTACCCGCAGAACGGGAACTTTCCCGAGAACCTCTATGTGCGCGAGGGTAGACGTCTCTTGGGACGCTACGTGATGCGTCAAGATGACGTTCTGCGAGAGAGCCTACGCGGACGGGTTTTCTCAGATGCGATCGCAATGGGCGAGTATGGCTGTGACTCGCACTGCGTTCAGTGGATAGGTGGACAGTGCGAAGGTGGGTTCTGGAAGGGTACCAAGCCTTACCAGATTCCTTATCGCGCGATCATCCCACGCCGGTTTGACAATTTGCTCGTTCCGCACGCAGCTTCCGCCACACACGTCGCCTACGCATCGGTTCGTATGGAGCCTGTTCGTACATCGCTGGGCACAGCCTCAGGAATCGCGGCCGTGTTGGCGAATGACAGTGGACGAAGTGTTGCGAACATCGACATCGCGGCGTTGCAGAGCGAACTGATTGACCGGCGTCAGGCTCTCATCTACTTCAGCGATGTGGCCCCAGGAGATCCTGCATTTCCTTACGTCCAGCGAATCGCGATGCGAGGCGCGATGCTCGGTTATGAAGATTATCGCTTCGGACCCAGCGACGAACTCACTCGCGCCCATGCTGCGGTCGTGCTCCAGCGCGCGTTTGCGGTGCCATCCCGTGTCCCGTCGCGTGCGAGCTTTTCGGACGTGCCGTCTAGTCACTGGGCATATACCGAAATCGAGTCTCTTAAGGCGGCGGGCGTGATCGACGGGTACGCGGACGGCACCTTTCGTCCGGCAGCTTCCCTAACCCGGGCGCAACTTGTCAAACTGGTTGCGGTACTCGGTGATCTCAGCGCAGGTTCTGGCGCCCAGCGCTTTTCCGACGTGCCGACGACGCATTGGGCTTTCGCCGAGATTGAAGGGCTTGCGCAACTTGGAGTTCTAGAAGGATATGGTGACGGCACGTTTCGACCCGATCAGCCCGCAACACGTTTTCATGCGGCAAAGTTGATCGAAGAAACGCTCCGTGCCCTGGGGCGCTAACCCTGGTGTAAGATGGGACGATGGGTCCCTCGCCGCGATGGGTCGTTGTGCTCCTGTGTGCTTTGGCGTGCGGCGAAAGCAATCCGAATACGAGCGCGCATCCCAAGGTGGACCGCATCGGGCAGGTGACAAAGACGGGGGCTACGAGCAGCCCACAGTCCCGTGCGTCGGCTGAGTCCAAAGCAAAAGCCAACTGTGAAGGCGATACCTGTGGGGGTGACTACCCGCTCGATGCACTGTCTCGGAAGCTCTCGAGCGCGGACTCTCCGGAGTGCCCTGACGTCGAGCTCAAGCTTTATGCCGGTACGAGCATCGCGCTCAACCAGCCGGTCGAAATCAACGCGGCCTTGGTCCCCTATGTGAAGCGCTATGAAAAGCTCGTCGTTGAACTGAGCAAGAAGCACTACGGTCGCGTTCCCGATCGCATGCTGCAAATCGGTGGTTATCAATGTCGGCAATCGACCGGGAAACGAAAGAAGCTGAGTGAACACGCGCTCGGAAACGCACTCGACATCGCGGGCTTTCGATTCCTAGGCGACGAAGGTTTCTTGATTACGCTCAAGGAGCACTGGAAACCAACGTCACCTGGAGACAAGAAGCACGCCTGCTTCTTTCGTGAGTTGGCCTCGGAAACCATCCGCCGGCGTATCTTTCGAGGCGTCATCGGACCTGGCACGGCCCAGCACGACAATCACTTTCATCTCGACATGGGGCAGTGGGAGCTGCGTCAGATCAACTTTGGAAGCACCTCACGTCTGTGCGGCTTTACTCCCGAACCGACCGAGATATAGTCAGCTGCGCGGGTTGCCCGTGGGTGTAAGCGACGATGAGTTCGCTGAGAGAATCGCATCGCGATAGAGTTCCATCAGCCGTGCGCTAAGCTCTGCCGCACCGCATACCCTATGAGCGACGAACCCATCAGCAACGTTGATGATACCCTTTGTGAGCCGCTCGTGGTGCTGGTCAACAAGGACTCTGGTGCCATGCGAGAAGACGATTTTGCGCAACAGATTGAGCGGCTCTTTGTGGCCCATGACCTGGCGGTCGAGGTCCAGTGCTTGTCGGGTGACGGGATTTCGAAGTTCCTCGCTACTCGCCTGGGGGATGCGGCGAGCTGCGTGGTGGCGGCCGGTGGTGATGGCACGGTCCACCTAGTGGCGAGCGCTATCTTGGACACCCAACACCGCTTGGCGCTTCTGCCGATCGGCACCATGAACCTCTTTGCGCGCTCGCTCGATATCCCGCTTATACTTGAAGATGCGGTCGCGACGATCGCCACAGGACGCTATTGTCCTGTCGATCTGTGTAGCGTGAACGAGCGAGTTGTGCTGACCAACGCCTCCGCCGGACTCTACGCAGAGATCACCGCTGCGCGTGAGGCGCGACGAAAACGGCACCGGCGTTGGCCGCGCCTTGTCCGTTGGACGGTCGATACGGTGGCTGGGTTTTGGTCCATGGCGCGCCATTGGTGGCGTGGCTCGCTCACGCTGCGCGTTGACGGTGATACCTACCGGCTCCCGACGAGACTTTTCTCGGTTTCCAACAACGAATACGAAGGGCTTGTTCAAACCAAACGTAGACGCGATGGCCGGCTGAGCGTAATTATTCCTGATCCGCTCTCTCCCATGCGAACGTTGTGGACCGCGGTCAAGGTTGCGTTTGTCGGTCCTCGACAGGTTCGTGAGGTGACCGTGCGACTGGCGCGCGAAGTCGACGTATTGGGGAAGGGGTCGATCAAGACCGTCCTCGATGGTGAAGTTGCGCAGATGTCGCTGCCACTGCGGATACGTCCGCTGCCATCGGTCATCGAGGTGCGCGTTCCCGTGCAGCAACGATCGCCCTCAGGGGACACGCAGGGCTAAGTTTTGGACCGAGGGTGATTGTCTCGCCGAGGCACATTACCCCGGACAGTCGAGTAGCCTTATCTGAGATCACAGCTCTTTTGGCGGGCTGACTTGGCATTGGATTTGCTCTCCAGGGCACCATGCGAAAATACATCAAGAAGATGAGCATGGCCCTGGCCCTTCCTGCCTTGGTGGCGCTACCCGCCCTTGTTCCGACAGGCTGTGACCGTGATGACGACAATCTCGTGACCGCGAAGAGCGCCGAGGTGACTGACGAGATCGAAGACGTCAAAGACAACCCTGAACGCTACTTCGGTAAGACCGTCAAGCTGGTCGGCGAGGTCGATGACGTGTATGGCCAGCGCGCGTTTGAACTCGAAGGTCTCGACTTGGTCTTTGAAGACGAAGTGCTCGTTCTTACGAAGTCGCCGATCGTACTTGGCAACCAGGCGTTAAAGGATGACGAGCTCGTGCGCGTGCATGGCACGGTGAAGAAGTATTCTGCGGTCGAGCTCGAAAAAGAACTCGGCTGGAAGCTCGAAGAGGAGGTCGAAGGCGTTTGGGAGGGTAAGCCTGTGATCGTGGCGACCGCCATAGACGCTGTGCGCGAGTATGCACGATGGTCTGAAGAGAGTGCGCAGAAGGGCGAGGTGATAGGCTTCTACGCTTTTTACACGGCCCCCGTGCAGGAGCGGTCGACGCTTCAAGACATGTCGGTGACGTTCGAAGATACGCGCGTCAACCAGATCAGCAACGGCAAGCTCTGGGTAGGGTGGTCCCATCCAGGTGTGATGATTGTTCCCGCCGGGGGACTTTCGGTCGAAGGGATCGAACCTGGTGACCTCGTCGATATCCAGGGCAAGTTTGTCTCGGCGACCTCTGCGCAGCAGGTTGAGGGCATTGACCGCCTCGCGCGGGCCGAGAAGCTGGCGCTTGAGCAGGACGGTGTTTACGTCGAGGCGGCAAGCATCACGAAAGCGAAGCAGGAGCGTGCTGCAGAGCTAACTACCGGCGCAACCGAGCAGGCGGACGGCGTGAAAACGTCTGAAGGTGAGTCCGCAGCGACAAACAAAGCCGGATCTGCGAATACAAAGCAAGAGCAGACGAAAGGCACCTCCAAAGCGCGTGGCCAGGCCAACGAGGCCGATGATCAACCGCAGCGTTTGGAGCAGGGGCCAAACAAGAAAAACGACCCCTCAGAACAAGGATAACGCCGCGCAGCCGGCTAACCGGATGCGCCGATCATGACCGCCCCCGTCACCATGATGGCGGCGGCGGTCATGCGGCGTTGCCAACCCCGCTCCGCAAACGCCATCGCCCCGATCAAAATTGCGATCAGAGCGGCAAGTCTTTTCAGAGCGATAACCATTGAAGCGGATGCTTCCTGCATTGCGATCATTTGAAAAACGATCATCGCGGCACCAAAGAGTGTCGGTGCGATGAGCACCTGCCACCCGCGGATCGCCGCCCGCGCCTGAGCTGCACCCGCGCGCCACAATAGTGGCAGCATGATGAGCGCGATGCTGCAATGGATAACCACGGCGTAGGTGATCGCTGAACTCGCGCGCACTCCGCCTCGGTCTGCCGAAGCGGCTACGCCCCACGCAAGCGTAGCGAGCATCATCTTACGTGCGGCACGGTCATCAGCCAGTCGCTTCAATGGTGACCACCAAGCCTCTTTACCGCGTGCTGCGTGAAGCAAAAACGCACCGACAACGATGGCCAGCACGCCCACGATCGCAAGCGTGGGTGGAACGTCGCCGTAGAGAATCGCCTCGACCACCAGCGCAAATGCCGGAGAGAGGACCGAAAGCGGCATCACGATCGAAAGTTCGCCTTCTTGAACCGCAGAAAAGAACGCGGGTAGAGCGAAGAAGTTGGCGAGTGCACTGATGGCGACGTACAGCGCCATCTCGGGAACAGGTGTGATGGCCTCGCCACGAAGCAAGGCATAGAGGAGAAAACAAGGCACGCTGCCGGCTACATAAGTCCAGGCCACCCATAGGGCGTCGACCTCACGTGCACGCTTCGCCGTGGCAGAGTGAAGGGCAAAGCAAACCGCAGAGCCAAGAGCGAGCACGAACCACATGAGCGTCTAGCCTGCCAGAACGAACCCAGATGGCTAGACAAACGTGCGTAGGGCAGTAGGTTCTACCAGGCTTTCATGTCCCTGCCGCAAAGAGCACAAAGCGATGCGCCACACCACGACACGGGGATCGTTTCAACGGTGAGCGAGGCGCGACCGTCCGTTGCGCGTTCGCTCCTTATTTCAGTTTTGATCGCGGCCCTTGCGGCGCTTGCACTGTACGTGATTTTCAATACGGAGCCTAAGTCCGAACGCGGAGGCGCGGTCAAGAACTCCGCGATGCCCGTCGAGGTCGTCGCACCCGAGTTTGGTCGCTTTCGTCCACGCATCGTTTCAACCGGAACAGTGCAAGCTGCGCAAGACATTCGGTTGAGTTCCGAAGTGTCAGGTCGGGTGACGAAGGTGAGTCCGGATTTCGTACCCGGTGGCTTCGTCAAGGAAGGACAGCCACTCGTCAGTATCCAAAAGGCGGACTACTTGAATGCGCTCGCACAACGCAAGAGTGAGCTGCAAAATGCACTCGCCGAGTTTGAACTTGAACGCGGCCGCCGGGAGGTGGCGCTCGCTGAGTACAAACGACTCGGTGAAGAGAAGGTCGATATGTCTGACCCGCTCGCGCTACGCCAGCCGCAGCTCAAGGCCGCGCATCAGCGAGTCGAGGCCGCGCGCATGTCGGTCAAGAATGCCGAACTCGATGTTCGTCGCACCGAAGTTCGCGCGCCCTTCGATGCCCTGGTGCTGGAGCGCGACGCCAATATCGGCTCGCAGGTTGGTTCCGGCACGCCGCTCGCACGACTGGTTGGCATCGACCACTACTGGGTGATTGTGTCTGTGCCACTGGCGACGCTACGTTGGCTCGATATTCCCAAGGGTGGTCGCCGGGGCACCAAGGCGCGGGTTCGCAACGCATCCGCGTGGTCTGACCAAGAGTACCGGGAAGGACACATTGAACGACTGATCGGTGCCGTGGAAGCCGACTCGCGTATGGCGCGTGTGGTGGTGACCATCGACGACCCGCTTGCTCGTGAGCTTTCCGGAGACCCGCCGAAGCTCATTGTTGGGGAGTACCTCGAGGTGGAATTGGTCGGCGAAGAGCTGCCCGAAATGGCGAGACTACCCCGAGAATACATTCGTGCCGGGGACACCGTTTGGGTGATGAAGGACGGCAGGCTCAACATTCGCGAAGTCAAAGTCGCGACGCGCGATGTCGAATACGGCTACGTGCGTGAGGGCCTTGAGCCCGGAGAGAAGGTTGTCTCCTCGAACCTCGCCACGGTGCGCGAAGGCGTGCAGCTGCGCCTTCAAGCGGAGAGCGCAGCGCCATCGCAACCTGCAGAAGGCGCGACTCCGTGAGTAGCGCTCCAGGCGAGGGGGATGCTCCGTCTGGGCCCATTGCGTGGATGGCGCGCAACCACATCGCGGCAAACTTGGCGA
The DNA here is from genome assembly GCA_964487255.1 of uncultured Polyangiales bacterium. Lineage (GTDB taxonomy): Bacteria > Myxococcota_A > Polyangia > Polyangiales > CAZAQV01 > CAZAQV01. The sequence continues at coordinate 98,066 of CAZAQV010000015.1, forward strand.
TGATGCTGCTGTTTGTGGCAGGCGCCTGGAGTGCAAGCGCGATTCAAAAAGAGGTCGAACCGGACTTCATCCTCGACTTCGTCGATGTCTCGGTGGTGTACCCTGGCGCTGCACCGAGCGAGGTAGAAAAAGGTATCTTGCTGCCGATCGAAGAAGCCGTGCGCGGCATTCAAGGCATCAAGGAAATCACCTCCAGCGCACGAGAAGGTTCCGGCTCGGTTGAGGTCGAGTTGGTTGCGGGAGCGGACCGTATGCGCGTCTTTCAAGACGTCGACCAGGCGGTGACGCGTATTCCCACATTTCCCGAGGATATTGAGGAGCCCGAGGTTCGGCTTCGCACGCGTCAAAGGCAGGTCGTGCGCCTCGCCCTCTACGGCGACGTCGACATTTGGGGCTTGCGGCAGTTGGCGGAGCGTCTACGCGACCGTCTGCTCAACCATCCTGAAATCACCCAAATCGAAATCGGACGTGCACCCGCGTATGTTACGCATGTTGAAGTTCCCCTTCACCGTCTTCGTGAGTTTGGGCTCACACTGGGTGAAGTTGCCGAAGCGATTCGCACCTCGAGTCAGGATGTGGCTGCTGGTGTGCTCGAAACTGACGCGGGAGAGATCTTGCTCCGATTGAGCGAGCGCAAGCAATATGCCGAGGAACTGCGCGGCATTCCGATCGTGACGACCCCGAGCGGAGCCGCGGTGACGCTCGGCGAGCTGGCGAACGTGACAGACGGGTTTGAGGAGACCGGATACCATTCTCGTTTCAACCAGCAGCACGCCGTGCAAATCGAGGTTTACCGCGTGGGTAAGCAGTCACCACTCGATATCTCCGAGGCCGTGGACGAGATCGTGGCTGACTTTGCGCTACCGGAGGGTGTGTCGATTTTCAAAGGGCAAAGCAGCGCCGAAGACTACCGAGAACGACTCTCGCTGCTGGTCGAAAATGGCCTGTTGGCCATCGTGATCGTGCTCGGCATTTTAGCTCTTTTTCTTGAGTTGCGCTTGGCCTTCTGGGTGATGGTTGGCATGGCGGTTTCCTTCATCGGCGCCTTTGTCTTTCTGCCGCTCGTGGGAGTCAGCATCAACATGATCTCGATGTTCGGCTTCTTGGTTGTGCTCGGTGTGGTCGTCGACGATGCGATCGTTGTCGGGGAGAATGTGTACGAGCACCGCGAGCGCGGAGCAGACCCGCTGCGCGCAGCAATCGAGGGCACGCGGGAGATTGCGGGGCCGGTGATCGTCGCCATTCTGACGTCCGTCGTGACCTTCGTGCCGCTATTGGCGATGCCGGGGCAAACAGGGAAGTACTGGTGGCCGATGCCGGCGGTGGTCGTGACCGTTCTTCTCGTCTCTCTGGCAGAGGCGCTCTTCATTCTGCCCGCGCACCTTGCGCACCTCAAGAACCCGCCCCAGCCAAAAAGGGGCTGGTTCGCACTGAAGCAACGTGCGTTTGCAGACCGCTTCAACGCATGGGTGCGTGACCATTATGCCCCGCTGCTGAATCGCTGCTTGCGTTATCGTTACGTCACACTGACGGCGGCGGTGGCGCTATTGCTCGTGATCGCCGGTTTTGGCTACAGCGGACACATGGGCATGGTGCTCATGCCCGAAGTCGCCGCGCACGAGATCGAAGCTGGCGTACGTTTGCCGGTGGGCGCGACGCCTGAACAGGCGGCCGAAATTGCAGATCGTGTAACAGCAGCAACACGACGCATGTTCGACGAGCACGGTTTGCAAGCCGTCGCCGATGGCATCAAGACCAACGTCCGCGGCGGAAGCTTTGTCGACGTCGAGATTGTGATGAAGCCGCCCGATCAGCGGGAGATGACCGCCAATCAGGTCATCAAACTATGGCGAGACGAGATTGGCGACATTCCAGGCGTCTCACAGATCAGCTTCGAAGCCGAACGCGGACCGGGTGGTCACCGCCAAGACATCAGCCTCGACTTGAGTCACTCCGACATTGAAGTACTCGCCCAGGTGACCGCAAGGGCCGTCGCGTCGATCGAGCAGCTCGAAGAGACGCGCGACGTTAACGACAACTACGACAAAGGCAAAGCACAGTTCAACGTTCGCGTGCGCTCCGAGGGGCAAGCCCTGGGCTTGACACCGAACGAGATCGGACAACAACTTCGCGACGCATTCTACGGTGCGTTGGCGATGCGACAGCTACGAGGCACCAATGAGGTGGAGGTTCGCGTCAAACTGCCCGAGGCCGAGCGGCAGGACATTCGATACTTCGATGACTTTATCGTGCGCTTGCCAGGTGGTGGCGAGGTGCCGCTCAAGGAAGTCGCGCAAGTGGAGCGCACAGAGGCCTTCAAGTCGATCACCCGTCGGGATGGCCGACGCGTCGTCAACGTCAGCACCGACGTCGAACCCAAGAGTGCCGTCTCACGTGTACTCGAGCGACTTGAGCGCATTGAGCTACCAGCGCTGCGCGAAGACTATCCGGATCTCACGTGGAGCTTTCGCGGCGGGCAAGCCGAGATGCGTGAGTCCACCCAGTCGCTATGGCTTGGGTTTGGGCTCGCCATCGCGGTCATTTTCGGGCTTCTGGCCGTGTCCTTTCGCAACTACGTGCATCCGCTTGTGGTGATGGGCGCGATCCCCTTCGGGATTGTTGGCGCGATCATTGGTCACCTGCTCCTCGGCTACGATCTGTCGCTAGTCAGCGTGATGGGGCTCGTCGCCCTCTCGGGTGTGGTCGTCAATGATGCCCTGATCATGGTCGATTATGCGAACCGGAAGGCAAAGGACACTTCGCGTTTCGAGGCGATCCTACAAGCGGGCGTACGTCGCTTTCGACCCATCATCTTAACGACGCTCACCACCTTTGCGGGCCTGACGCCGATTATTCTCGAGCGTTCGCAACAGGCCCGCCATCTGATTCCGATGGCGATTTCACTCGGCTTCGGCATCATCTTCGCGACAGCCATCATTCTCATCGTCGTGCCGTGTCTTTACCTCGTCGCGGAGGACGCGCGTGAGAAACTACGCACCCTCCGGGAGATCTAGGTCTTGTCTGCGCTAGCTCCGAGGACGCGTCGGGCGAGTTCGAGCGCGCCGGTGATGCCGGCGTGGTCGCCCAGGGCAGGCGGGACGATAAAATCGGCCAAAAGGTGCGTCGGGTGACTTGGCGACAGGTAGTGGGCCAGGCGCTTTCGGGTTTGCTGCCGAAGCGCTGCTAAAAGGCCGGGCGTCTTCATCACACCGCCACCAAATATGATGCGGTCGGGCATGTGCATCAGTGTGATCACCGCTGCCAATTGTCCAAGGTAGAAAGCCTCGAGCGCGAGTGCGTTGCTCGCGCTGCTTGAAAGGTCTTGTCCCCACCGTTTTTCGATTGCCGGGCCGCTGGCTAGCCCCTCGAGGCAATCGACATGGAACGGACAGCTGCCCAAGAAGACGTCATCGGAAGCGTTTCGACGCACCGGGATGTGCCCCATTTCATAGTGGCCGGCGCCACGTAAGGCGACGCCATCCTGCAATATACCCCCGCCGATCCCCGTGCCGACGGTGACGTAGGCGAGCGTGCGGCAGCCCTGTCCTGCTCCTTGGAGGTACTCGCCGAGCGCAGCTCCGTTGACATCGGTATCGAGTTGCACCGGAACATTGAGTTCGGAGAAAGCCTCGAGAAAACTCGCGCCGGACCATCCGGGTTTCGGCGTGTTGAGAAAGCGACCATGAGCCTCAGATTGTGGGTTGAGCTCGATCGGACCAAAGCTTGCGATCCCCATCGCGCCGATGGGCCCAGATCGCTCCGCTGCAGCGTCGAAAAAGGCTCGCATCTCTGCGAATGTTGCGTCGGCGTCGGTGGTCGGAACGAGTGCCTGCTCAAGGATCTCCCCGGACTGCGTCGCAAGGGCGCACACGCATTTTGTTCCACCCGCTTCAATCGCAGCAATCCGTGGCTCAGTCGCGCTGCTCACAGCAGTAGCTAGCATCTCGCTAGCTGCTTTGCCATAGTGCGGTGACTGAGCCCAAGTAGATGATGATCAGCAGTGCGCTCTCGAAGCCAATGTTGGCGAAGCCGTGTTTTTCGCGGCGTAGCATTCCGAGCACGAACACGGCGGTCATCAGCATTGCCACCGCGATGAAGAACGTGTGTTGGCCGGTGATCTGGTGGTAGATCGAGCCCTTCAAAAAGGCGAGATCCGCTCCGACCAAAAAGAGCACGTCGAAGCTGTTTCCTCCGATGATATCGCTCACAGCCAAGGTGGGGGCTTGCTGTCGTGCGGCAGCGATCGTCGTCACGAGTTCGGGCAGTGACGTGACGGTCGCGGTAAAGAGCGCTCCAACGATGACCGCCGGCAGGCCTGATTCCTCAGCGATCAAAGGACCGACCTCGGCGACGACCCAGCCGGCAACAGCGACCACGAGCGCGAGCAGCGTAAAGCGAAGCCAGAGAATGCTCGACTCCGGATCGTCCTTACCGCGCCCCTCTTCTTCAAACACGGTTTCCTTCGTTTTTTTGGGTTCCCAAAGGGGGTACCGCTTTGCACTTTGTGCGAGCCGCATGCCGAAGACGTATGCGACGATCAACAGAGGCGTCGCGAAGTGGACCGGCGACTTTTCCATCAATGGTAATTCCGCGACCACAAGCGGCACGGAAAGCATCGCAATCAGAACCGTCGCCTGTACGATGGCCGCCAGTGAGGCTGATGCATGCTCGAGGTTGGAGCTGCGATAGAACACATCCGCCACAGCCAAAAAGAAGGTTTGCGCTGCGATTCCCCCTACGGCGTTGCTGATCGCAAGGTCCGTATAACCATTGTAGGCTGTGACGACCGTGGTGATGATTCCCGGCAGGGAGGTAACCGCACCGAGGAAAACCGCGCCAAACATCGCCTGTCCGAGTCCCGTGACGCGCGAGAGTGCAGCGGCTGCATGCGTGAGCGCTGTCCCGGCGGTTGCGATTACAAGTGCGGCCAGACCGAGCGTACCAAAAAGGGCGAAGAGTGAAAGTGACGCAAACACCTGCCGTGCAACTCTAACGGGTTACTCGGTGCAAAGGCCAATCGAGCTAAGAATCACCGTCTCCATCGTGAAACTCCAGGTGTACAAAGTCAGGGAGCACGAAGATGTCCCCGATTGTGCTGGCGAGGTCAAAGGCCACACTTGTCTCTTCTCGGTTGATGTTGGCGACGACTCGCCTTTTGGGGTCCTTCCAGTAACGCACGCGAAAGGGCATGTCATTGTTCTTGCTGTGGGCTGAGCCGCTGATGTCCACGACTTTTGAAACGCTTCCCTTGACGGTACCTGACAGGTTTCGCAGCGCGAACTTGTTGCCGATGACATCGGGGTAAGTGTGCTGTCCGTTGATTTCCTTGAGCGTGAGTACGATGCCAGGCTCTTTCGGATCACGGCGTAGCGAAACGTTGCCGGAAAGATCGCGCGCACGGAACTTGAACTTGTCCATATGTACGAGAAACTTCGTGTCGCTGACTTCGATATTCTTGAAACGGACGCCGAGGGATTTGCTGTCCGAACCGTTGCCCGACCGATCGTCTTCGGATTTAGCATCAAACGTTTCTTCCAAGGTTGTGCGACCCGAGGAGCCCGTCTGCAAACGCACGACGCCCGAGCGCACCGATGCCTGGGGCACGATCAGCCAACCTTTGTCGATCGAAGCCGAAGAGAGTGTGATGTTTACGCCATTAAGGTCGAGCACTGGTTGTTTTCGTTTTGGTGGAAAGAACTGAACGTTGCCTGCCCGAAATCTCAGGCCCTCAACATGCTCAAGGTTTTCAGTGCGGAGCGTGCCGGGGATCTTGCTCGAGACGTAGTTGTCAAGTTGAGACGCGAGAAAGTCGTTGCCTGGACCCGTGTAGACGACAAAGGCCAAGGCAGCACTGAGCAAAACGACGAGCGAGATGATGACGAGCAGTGGCCAACGTACGATGTGCCACAAATTGGAAAGTCTATTCTTGGTCCCCCTATTCATCGTTTGCCTTGAACGTGTTGGCTAAACAACGAAGTACCCAAGAAGGGCCACCAAGAAGATCAACTCGATAAACAGGCGGTACTCGATTCCGTCGGTTTCATCTTGGATATTTCCGGTATGGGATGACATAACCGAACTATTGTGCAAGGCGTGTGCCAGCGGAAATGCAGGGCAAAAACATCAAAATTGAACTGCTGATGCGCGTCGAGTGGTGCGGTCCTGCAACTCCTCGTGCGCGATCGTGGCGGCTTGCCACAAGCGGCTTCACAGTCGTGCAGTCGCGATTGAATTCGCTTTGCACGGTTGCGACGATGACGGGCACATCGTTTGTAGTACGGCGTGCTAGTGTAGTCGCGTCCTGATCGCGTAGGCGTTTCTTGGAGTGCTACATGCTTCGACCTTGTTTTATTCTTTCCTTCCTTTTCGGTGCTTGCGGCGGAAGCCAGAACAACCGGATGGATGACCCCGATCTGGTAAACAAACCCGACTTGCTCGACATCGTCGATGTCATCCCCGAGGTGCACCTCGACATTCGATACGCGACCCCCAACAATTTTGCCGGTGTCGCCGTGTATCCCAAGGCCAGGTGTCTTCTGCAGCGAGAGGTCGCGAAGAGCCTGCTCCGCGTTGCTGAGCGTATTCACGAAAAAGGTCTTCGACTCTTGGTGTGGGACTGCTACCGGCCATTTAGCGTCCAGCAGAAGTTCTGGGAGCTCAAGCCCGACGAGCGCTATGTCGCCAAACCCGTGATCCGCGATGGGGTGATCGAAAGCGGATCGAAGCACAACCGCGGCGCAGCCATCGACCTTACACTTGCCAAAAAGGACGGCACGCCGCTCGATATGCCGACTGACTTTGACGACTTTTCGGAGCGCGCGCACCAAGATAGTGAGCTCGCGACCGAGAAACAGCGCGAGAATGCCGAGATGTTACGTGAGGCGATGGAAGAGGAAGGCTTCGAGCCCCTCGAAACCGAGTGGTGGCACTTTGATGGTCCCGATTGGCAGAGCTATCCCTACATGGATCAGTCTCTTTAATTCTCGTTCACTCGACCAGCGACATAAACTCGAGCACGCCGATCGGTTTGCGTCCCGCGCGCCGCGCGTTGGCCAAAGACCGAACGTTACGCGCGTCGATCGTACCGTAGAGCAGCTTCGACGCGGGAAACCGCCGCCTCGCGCATTTCACAAGCTCGCTGTGAAGAACACGAGATAAGCCGCTTCCCGCGAACTCGAAGGACACGACCTTCTCCTGAACACATAGCCCCGGACAGCCCGTGCGAAAACTGGGCTTGGAGTTGCACGAAATCAACCCATGGATCTGACCGTGATGTGCCATGACCACCGCGACGCCGCTTTCGACCGACTCACGGAGTGATGTTTCCGTTTGAGGTCGCACGAAACCGCGCATCCAAGGTTCGGCCGAGAACCACGCTTCGTACACCTTTGAAATCCGCGCGGCGATGCGTTCAACTTCGGGCAGGGTCAGTTCGCGGAATGAGGCGTCGCTTGTTGTGTGGGCGTCGGTTTCCAGTTCGCCGAGGGGCGCGGCCAGCAGCACTTGGTCCATCGTCCAACCTGGCGCTGCGCTCGCGTCGTTATCGGTGAGCCAGCGGAGCCGGCGAAGCTTACGTGGCTCGAAGACACGGTAGGCTTCGTACGCGAGTTTACCCAGCGCTTGCCACGGAACCCGTGACTGTGGTGCGTCTGTCAGGTTCAGGTCGACGAAGGGCATACCACCTTTGCCGCCAAAAAACGAATGCCTACGACGAAGTGGTGCTCGCCGACCTGCAACGCTCGTTCGCGGTAGTGCTCGAGTTGCGTGCCGGGAAGGGCGAGCGCATCGAGCCCTGTTTGTGCCCACTCGTCGTTGTCGACACGGTCGATCCAGGCGTTGACCCACGTCTCGTACTGAGCGCGCTCAATGTGTTTGCGCACCGAAGGAGCGACCGCTGACCACATCTTCGCTGCGATGACCGACGGATTGAGCACCAGCCACCGCTTGTGGCCCATGAAGCTTATTTTGTCGAGACGACCAACGGTCCGACCCTCTGGTCGGGTGGCAGTGGTTCCTTCCAAGTGGATGAAAAGAGAGCCGAGGTGACAGTGTGGGCGACCAACACGTACCGATTTTTCCACTCGGAATCGAGTCGTTTCGTGACGGGCCGTCCCAGCTCTTCTTGTAGTGCGCCCGTAGAGTATTCGCGAAAGGTGCCCCTGACGATCACGGTGTCTTCATCACGTACCTGCCAAGGCCCGAAGCGAAGGGGACTCTTGGTCACGACGAGTACATCGTCATCGATGATCCAGTCGAAGCTCTCGAGTTCAAAGGCCCCATCGCTGTAGGTCGAACTCGTCTCTCCAATGACCTCTACCTCTCGGTCCAAATACCGCTTTGGACTTTCGTGGAGTTCATCCACCAGCACCACGCTCGAGCCTTTCGGTCGTTCCGCGACACCTGAAGGTGTACACCCTCCCCAAATCGTGGTCGTAGAAAGGAAACCGATGCACGTGAGCAGCGAAGCGTTGTGAATCCTAGCCATGTGCTGGTGAGCAGCAAAGGTGGTGCCAAACGAGATCAGAGAGAAGTGAAGCGATTCTCGATTGAGGAATCGCACAGCGGGACGCACTGGGGCGATTTGCCGCGGTTTCTGTCACAGCGATGACACAATAGCGCTACGCAATCGGGACTTCGTTGCCACGAAGCTGACACACGCGGGCGTTACAAACCCGCTATGTGGATGGAAGAGGACAAGGCTCCTGGGGAAAAGGGTTCGCTGCTTGCGGCGTTTGCCTCGTCGCTCATCATCTACGTCGTACTGGGCGCTGCCGCGCTGCTCGCGATGGCGGCCGTTGGAACAGCCGTGACCCGAAAGGATGATCTGGTGGTGGAGTTCAAAGCGCCGCCATCGCCGCCTGCCGCCAAAGTTGAAGAACCCAAACCGAAGCCGACCGTCCGCAAGAAGCGCGTGGCGCGAAAAGGACCCAAGAAGAAGGCCAAGCGGCAGCACTTCGAACCGCCGAAGCAAATACCCACCGACGAGGTAGAGCACGCGGACACCGAACTCGTCGAAGCCGGCGATACGGGACCTGTCGACGGTTCGCTCGACGGTCAGATCGACGGTCAGGGCGACGGCACCGGGGATCGCGAACAAAAGCAGGTCCCAGAAGCACTTCCGAGCGGCGGAAAACCCGCGTCGATAGCGCACCGACCGACCCGTCCCGACTATCCCGAGCAAGCGCGTGAGGCGCGCATCGAAGGTGTCGTGGTGGTGCGGTGTGTCGTCGATGAACGCGGTCGAAACCGAGATTGTCGAGCGATCCGAGGTCACGCGCTCTTACGTGAAGTCGCCACGGACTACGTCTCGCAGTTCGTCATGCGCCCGGCGTTTGGACCTGACGGTGAACGCGTTGCCACGCTTCGCCTCTTTCCCGTGCGATTCGAAGCACGAAAACTCTGAAGGGAGAACACTATGCATCTGAATCTACTCGATATCTGGAACGACATGGGCTGGCCCGTCCGCTCTGTCGTAATCGTGCTTACGCTTCAGGCGTTGGCCACAATCACCTCCACAATTGATCGGCTCATTTTTCTATGGCGAGCCAAGCGAAAAGACCGGGCGTTCGGTGTGGCGGTAGGCAGCAAGCTCGAACGGGGCCAGCTGCGCGACACGCTCATTGAGTCCGCTCGGCACAGTGGCAGCCCACTGGCAGAGCTGGTGCGGCGTAGCCTCGGCGCATATGAGGCGAGTCGGGCCGCGGACGCATCGATCGAGGATGCGCTCAAGCACGCGGAACGAGCTGCTGAGCGTGAAACGGAGCTCTTTGCGGAGCGCCTTGCACGAGGTTTGAATGTGATCGCGTCGACCGGATCGACGGCGCCATTCGTTGGGCTACTAGGAACCGTACTCGGCATCATTGGAGCGTTTCGTCTGATCTCGGCGAACGGCTCGGGCGGCATCGGCACGATCGGTGCGGCGATTGGCGAGGCCCTGGTGGTCACCGGCTACGGGTTGGTCGTTGCGATTCCCGCCGTTCTCGCTTTCAATGCAATCTCGGTGCGACTTGACGGTTACGAGGCGAAGATTCGCCGCCGCATTGAAGAGCTGCGCGACCGCATCTCCGTGGAGCGCTGGGAGGTTGAACCCGCCTCGGCGGCGCCGGCGAAGCCGGCAAGCGGTCAGAAGAAAGCTGCCTAGGCGAGCTGCTCATGCGTAAGAAGAAGACCAGACCTGCGCCGCAGATGAACGTCACACCGCTGGTTGACGTGGTGCTCGTCCTGCTGATCATTTTCATGGTCGTCATTCCCGCGATGAACCAAGAGGATGACATCGAGCTGCCCTCGATTGTGCACGCAGACGAAGACCCGAAAAGCAAGACCGATCCGCTCACACTCTCGCTTTCGCGGAATGGAGAAATCGTGCTCGACAAGCGGCGGGTCCCGGCGGAACAAGTTTCGCAGGAGCTTGCCGCGATCCATCGTCAGGACAGCACTCGTCGTATCCTTCTGCGCGCGGACAAAGACGTCCCGTATGGACGCATGCGGGCGCTCTTCGCGCTCTGCCACCAGGTCGGGTTTCCGGGCGTGTCGCTACGCGTTCACGAGAAGGGAGACAGCTGATGGCCGCTTCACTTGAGATATCAAAGGGGGGCAAAAAAAGAGCCCGCCCACAGATGAACGTGACGCCCCTCGTCGACGTGGTGCTCGTCTTGTTGATCATCTTCATGGTGATCACTCCGCTTTTGGCGAAGCAGTTTTGGGTGCATGTACCCGATCGAAATGAGCAGTCCGCGGCCGAACCGGATAATTCCGAGGGTCCGATCGTCTTGTCCGTCGATGCGCAATCGACGATTCGCATCAATCGCCAGGTTGTCGACGAGCAACAGCTTGCACGCACGTTGCGAGGTTTCCTTGCTGCGCGGGGAACACGACAGGTGTTCTTCGACGCGTCGGATCGGGCTCCGTTCGGTCGCGCCATGCGCGCGCTCGACTTGGCACGAGGCGCCGGAGCGACCCAGATTGCCGTGTCCCCTGAAAGCTTAGGTGTTGACCCATGAAGCTCTTCATCATCCCCCCCCGATGCTTGTCGGTTCTGAGCGTAACGTTGCTCGTCACGACCGTCGTACCGTCCGTGCAGGCGCAGGACGAAACCGACTCGCAGGCCGTCGTCGAGGGTCGAGTGCTCGACGCCGACACCAAAGAGCCGCTACCGGGTGCTCGTGTTCAGGCCACCGGTACTCAGGAAGTGAATGCGCAAGCGGACGGTGCGGGCCGTTACCGCCTGCGCCTGTTGCCAGGTGCTTATCGCCTGCATATCAACGAACCTGGTTTCACAAAGTGGCGTTCAGAGCTCGTGCAGCTTGCGGCGGAGGAACAGGTCAACATTGACCTGGAGCTCTCACTCAACGAGGCCCTCTTTATGGAGGAGACAGTCGTCACGACACGATTCGACATGAACAGCACCGCTGCGCAGCTCGAAGCAAGGCGTGAGTCGATGCGGGTCGAAGACACGCTCAGCGCCGAGCAAATGTCGCGCTCTCCAGACAGCAACGCTGGTGACTCGGCCCGCCGTGTTCCGGGAGCAAGTATTGTAGGAGGCCAGCTCGTGGTTCGCGGTCTCGGCGGACGCTACACCCAGGTCCTACTCAACGGTGTTCACCTGCCGGGCGCAGACCCCGACAGCTTGTCCGCGGAACTCGACCTGGTGCCAACATCCATGCTGCAGAGTATGTCGATCTCAAAAACTGCATCGGCGGATTCGCCCGCAGACTTTGTCGGTGGTTCGCTTCGCCTTCGCACCAAGCGAGAGGCGCAGGAAGACGAGCTCGTGCTTTCGATCTCGACCGGACTTGATTCGCAGAGCGCATTCGTCTCGCAGCCAGCGGACGAAGGTGGAAGTCTGGACCTGGTCGGGTTTGATGACGGAACGCGAGCCCTTCCAGACTCTGCCAAGAACCGGGCAGTCGACATTTCACGTGAAGGTTACCGTTCGCGCGACGAGCTCGACGATGTCGGGCGAGACTTTCCCAACCGCTGGCGCGTCGGGCAGGCCAATGGAACACCGGACCTCGGGCTCGGCTTGCGCATCAGCAAACCATTCAAGCTGTTCGGAAAACAAGGTGGCGTGCTGCTGCAAAGTGGATATTCGCACAAACAGCGCCGGCGCGTAGGGCGCGTCCGCGCTTTGCGCTTGGGTTCATCGAACGATGACGATGATGAACTTGCCATACGTGAAGACCTCCGCTCCATCGAGGGAGAACAAAGCGCGAAGATTAGTGCGTTTGGTGCCAGCAGCTTAGAGCTTTCGGATACGGACCGCGTCAGTCTGGTCTCGCTCTGGAACCACAGCGGGACGAGCACGGCCCGCGTTGTGGACGGTTGGGGAGAAAACGAAGGCGGGGACATCGAAGCCTGGCACCTTGAGTATCAACAACGCGATTTTGGTTTTGCCCAGCTTCTCTTTGAGCACGATGAGGTTGCATCGATCCCGGGCCTTAGCCTGCGTTGGCAGCTGAACGGCTCGTATGCGAGGCGTGACACGCCAGATATGCGCGACCTTTTGCGCCTTCGATCGGAGCAGTTCTACACTTGGCTCGACGTACCCGGATCGGCGGAGCGTCTCTATAGCGAACTCGTTCACCGTGGGGCCGGCGCCGGTTTCGACGCCAAACTTCGAGTATCAGATGCGTTCGTGATCAAAAGTGGCGCCCTAGGCTCGCTCGGAACCCGCGAGTTTCGTGCCCGCCGCTTTGGCATGGACTTCATTGGTGATGACACCGCCACGCGTAACCTCGAGCCTGATGTGCTCTTTTCCCCTCAAGAGATCGGCACCGAAGTGCGGATGACCGAACTTACGCGCGACACTGATGGCTACGACGGCGGGCAACAACTTGTGGCGGGTTATGCCATGGTCGAAAGCAAGCTTTCGTCGGCGCTGCGCGTTTCGGCGGGCCTGCGTCTTGAGCATTTTGCGCAGGACATCACGCCGGCGTCGATCCGAGGTCAGGGCGAAGAGACTGCGCGAGTAGACACCGATTTGCTTCCGTCCACGAGTGCAGCCCTTGAGTTTGCAAGCGACCATTTCTTGCGGCTTGGCTATGCGGCGACCGTTGCGCGACCTGGGCTTCGGGAACTCTCACCCTTCCTTTTTCAAGACTATGTTCGCAGACGCACCGTCCAAGGCAACCCTGATCTAGAGAGGACGTATGTGCACAACACCGACCTACGATGGGAGCACTTGCCCACCGAATCTGGCGGACAGGCGACCGGTGAAGTGCTCGCGATATCGCTTTTCTACAAGTACTTTTCAAACCCTATCGAGTCCGTGATTCAGGACCGTCAAGGCAACCTTTCGTTCGAGAATATCGATGGCGCGTCGAACCTTGGCGCAGAGTTCGAGGCCAGGCTCGGCCTAGGACGCCTCGACGACGGCATGCGCGAATTTTTCGTGGGCGGAAACTTTGCCTTGCTTCACTCGGCAGCAGACCTCTCGGAGGAACAACGCGGCAAGGCGACGTCTTCTTCTCGCCCACTGGCCGGACAGTCCCCTTATGTGGCGAACCTTTCCTTAGGCTTCGCTCCCGAGGACGGGCTCTCAGTGTTTGCGTTCTACAACGTGTTCGGTCCGCGTATCGTCGAGGTCGGCAAGTTGGGCTTGCCAGACGTCTACGAGATGCCGCTGCATACGCTCGACCTTTCACTTGGCGTTCCGATTACCGACTCGCTTCGCTTATCGGTGTCGGTGCAGAACCTATTACAACAGTCGCGTGAGCTTCGCCAGGGTGACGTTGCAGTGCGCGAAGAACAGCTGGGCACGGCGGCCAGCGCGAAGATTTCGGGTTCGCTCTAGAGCCCTTGGAGGATAACGATGAGAGAGAAGATCAAAACCTATAGAACCCTACCCTGGATCCTGACCATTATTGCTTTGGCTGCTTGCGGTGCAGAGACCAACACGGTCGATTCGAGCTCGCTGGAGCTCGACTTTGAAGGTCTCAATTTGCACTACAGTTCGCCCGGGTGTCCGGCTTTTGAGGACCGCGAACTGGTCTACCTGTCCGATGAGATCACCGCAGACGAGACATGGACCTGTGAGCAACTGGTTGTGCTCGAGGGTAAGACCTTTGTAACCGCAGGCGCGACGCTCACGATCGATGCTGGTCACGTAGTGGTTGGCGACCTCGGCGGCGCACTTATTGTTACTCGGGAAGGGCGCTTGGATGCAAAAGGGCAGGCCTCCGCACCGGTCGTGTTCACCTCCGCGCTTCCTGTCGGTTCACGCGAGCGAGGCGACTGGGCGGGCGTTGTGTTGCTCGGTGACGCCCGTATCAATGTGCCCGGGGGTAGCAATCAAATCGAAGGCATTGATCCAACCGACCCACGCGGCGGATATGGAGGCGATGATGACGCTCATGATTGTGGCTCGCTCCGCTATACGCGGATTGAGTTTGCAGGTTCTGAGTTCAGTATTGATAACGAACTCAATGGGCTCACGGTTGCAGCGTGCGGTTCGTCCACAGTCCTCGACTACGTGCAGATCCACCGGGGTCTTGATGATGGTATCGAGTTTTTCGGCGGGACCGCGAGTGTCCGACACTTGGTCGTAACCGGTGCGAAAGACGATTCGATCGATTGGGATGAGGGCTGGACGGGCGGCGTCGAGTACGCCGTCGTACAACAGTATGCTGGATCAGGTGACAGTGGCATCGAGGCCGACAACCTCGGTGACGACCACGGTGCGCTGCCACGCTCCGCACCGTCACTGAGTAACATCACGCTTCTTGGTACCGATGAAGCGAGTGGCAACCAAACTGGAATCGTGCTTCGTCGTGGAACAGGCGCAACGATCGAGCGCACCATCATTGCGGGCTTCTCCAACGAAGGTCTCGACATTCGCGATGAGCAGACCGCTTCAGGCGCTGCAGACGGAACACTTCGAATCCAGACAACGCTCTTCTTCGCTTCTGGCGCGGACGGAATGCAGTACGCAGCACTCGAACCACTCGACGGCTCGGAAGATGACGACGATGCGGGTTTTGATGAAGTTGCATTCATTGCCAACGCCGATGCGCAGAACCTGATCGGAGTGGACCCGTTGTTGACCGACCCGTTCAACCCGAAACTACCCAACTACCAACCCTCACTCGAGTCACCGGTGTTCCTGGAACAAGGGTTCATCGGTGCGCTTGAGCCGGGTGGGGAAGACTGGACCGCTGGCTGGACGGCCTACCCGTCAAACTAGACGGCCGACGCTTTGCTTGCGCGCTTGGGGTAACGACCCCCGGGCGCGTGACAGCAATTGATGCTAAGGCCTCGCATGTCGATCCTGCGTTTTGCCATCATCCTCTCTTTCCTTGTCGTGTCGTGCACCGCAACGAGCGGTAGCGAGAGCGACGATATTCATCGGGTTGCTCCGGGCAAGACGGACAACTATTACTCGAACGTTGCGCGCGAGTTTGAGGTGCGCGGCGCCATCGAGCTGGAGTTGACCGCCGACGAGTTTGCCGACGAAGCAGTGCGTCAGGAAAAGGCGGACCGAAGAATCACCGCGGCCGTCACCTACCTCACGACCTTTGTCACCAAGAAGCTCGACAAGTTTTTTTCGAACGAGGAGTACGGCGGCTTCGCGGCCATGGTGCGCAATCGTCTGGTGACGACCACCGACTTCGAGGAGCGCGTGGATGGTAGCGAGACGACGTACTGGGCGAACTTTGCCATTACGCTCGCTGGCCCCACAGAGCTACCGGGGCTGATTGGCAACAACTTCGAGCTTTTGATGCCAAAGGGCAAGGAGGCATCTGGCGGGTCGCTCTCTACCGTGCGTAGCTTCAATCCCGAGACCTACTCCGGGGAGATCGAGTCGATCGAGGTCGAGCTGCGACCGATCGCCGCCGCGGGTAATGCCTACCCGCATTACGAGGCTTTTGTCGAAGACGGCGTGTACGACATCACCATGTTCCAGGGCTACGACTACAACGAGGGACGTTCTGACTTGATGGAGACGATTTATCTACTTTCGACCTTCGAGGCGCTCGGTTTCGATCTCACGCAGCTTGACCTGCTGCCTCAGCCCGACGCGCGGCTGGCCCAGCTCTACGATGATATTTACGCGCACTATTTGAAGGAGGAAGAAGCTGGCAACACGAACGAAGGGTTCTCGGTTGCCGATTGGTGGGCGCGGCTCGAACCTTATCTTGAGATTGCGACGCGTATGACCGCCAAGTCGGGACCGATCTCGAGGGAAATCAGCTTCGGCGGACGACCCGTGCTTGTCGAAGCTCGCATTTTCCACACCGAGCTCTTCGATGACTCTTCCTACCAGAAGCAAACGGCGCTCGACGAGTTTGTGGCGCGTGATGTGTTTTATTACAACGGTCACGCGGGACCTTGGTACGGCTTTTCGCTGAACTCGGCCGGCACCGCAGACGTCAAAGAGGCGGACTTCGCGCAGGCGCCGTTTACTGATCGACAGCAGCTCTTTGTGGCCAATGGTTGTCAGACCTACTCGCAATACGCAGATACAGTCTATGCGCACGAGCTCAAGTCGGTCGAGAACCTCGACGTGATCACCACGGTCAATTACTCGTATGGACAGGGCGCGATTCCGTCCCTCGCCGGGCTGCTTCATCTCGACGAGCGAGGTGAACTCATCCCGCACCACTTCGAGGCGATTCTGACCTACGTCAACGACAACGAGACCAACAGAGAAAAAGAGGTCTTCTACGGGGTGACGGGCATCGAGGAGAACCCGCGCGTTCACCCTTATGCAAACCCGCAGCGCATCGGCGAAGCATGTACGGCAAGTGCCGAATGCGGTCATGTATGGGGCAACGTGTGTGTATCGGGCGCGTGTGGCGTTTACGCGCTTGACGCCAATGCGTGCCCCGAAGGTACGTTTGGCTCGCCACTTGCCGACGGCGACACGATTTTCGCTCACGGTTGTTTCGCGCAGCCCCTCTGAGCTTCTTGAAGCAAGGAGAGGCCTAGCTTACAGCGATTCGAGCGATGGCGTAGTGCCCAGCTTGCCCCCGAACCGTCCAATCGTTCAGTCGAAGCACGCGGCTTGCATCACCGGAAAAGCACGTTGGCGGCTGACATGAGTCGTATGCGCCCAGGTAGGGGTCGTTCTCGAAGTACAGCTGGGTGGTCAGTAGCTGGAGGCCGCTCGGGGAGAAGACTTTTGTGTGCAAATGCTTGGGGCGGGGCCCACCGGCATCGCCGTAGCGGCCAGGGAGGATTGTCTCAAACGCAAACATTCCCCGTGAGTCGGTTTGAACATGGCCGCGCAGGCGATAGTCCGTTTGTGCATCGTGGTACGCGCCACGGGCGTCGGCCTGCCAGATGTCAAGGGCGTAGCTGTCCGCGACCGACTGGCATCGGTGCGTGACTTGGCCGACCACAATAAGGCGCGTGCCTGGTTCATCGGTTCTTGCGATCAGCGCTCGCTGTGGAGAACCACCTTCGTAAAAGGGGCCCTGTGCGTCCGCCATGGTTGGTTCGCAGTCTTGGGCATTGTCCGTGTCGTCCTCGACGGGAATGCCGCTTGCGTCGATGACTGTTCCGCGGTCTGTGCCACTGTCCGCCGAATCGAGCACGCCCTTGGAGGAGGTGCAGGCACCGAGTCCCACCACGCCACCTGCGATAAGTTTGAGTGTTTCTCGTCGTGAGGTCGCTATGCTCGCTTGCTTCATGCTCACGAAAATAGCCTTTGCCCAAGACAACTCAACCAGATGGCCCGTATATTAGATATAGCCAACAACTATCCTTCAGCAAGGTGGACGCGGCGAGTGTGTTTGGTGATAGCGTTGTGTGATGAGTCCCGTCACGAAACGAACAATATGGATGGTGTGGGCGATAGCGAGCTTGGGGATGGCCTGCGACTCGGACGACGCCGCTGAGCCGCAGGACAACGCGGCCAAACTTCCTGACACCGTCACACGTATCTCGGCGGACGAACTGTCGTCGCTCGAAGCCAAAACAACAGGGCTCACGGTGCTCGACGTGCGGACAGCCCACGAGTTTTCCGAAGGCCACATTCCGGGCGCAAAGAATATCGACATCCAGAAAGCGAGCTTTGACGAGCAAGCGTCCAGGCTCGACTCGAAGCAAACCTACGTCATTCACTGCTCGGCCGGCTCGCCTGGCGGGCGCTCTACACGAGCGGCGCAGAAGCTTGCGGCCCTGGGTTTTGAGCATGTTTATCACCTCGATGGCGGCTACCTCGCCTGGGAAAAGGCGCAGACTTCCGCCGCGCAAAGCATCGACACGGATAAGGGGCACAACATGCAAGGAAAGCCGCATTACCTGGAGATTGTGAGTCCAGACGTCCAAGCAATTTGCAGTCTCTACGAGCAGTCGTTGGGGATCGAGTTCGAACAGCCCGCGAAGGATGTCGGCGGAGCGCGGGTGGCCTCGCTTCCCGACGGCACACTTTTGGGAGTGCGCGGACCCTTGCGCGAGGACGAGCAACCCGTCGTCCGTATCTACTCGCGTGTGAAGGAGCTGTCGGCAGCGATCGAGGCGGCCCGCAAAGCCGGAGCGCAGGTCGCACTCGAAGAAATGCCACTTGGTGAGCGCGGGCGTATTGGGATCGTAATTCTCGGCGGTATCGAGCACGGCTACTGGCAACCCGCGAGTTGAGGGTTGTCATCGGGGCGCGACTGCCCCATCGTCCTTCCGTGAGCCAACCCGCCTATCCATCGAAAGGATTTGATGAAACGTTCGACGCTGCAGGTCAAGCGCGCAGTCACGCCAGCCGTCTCGTCAAACACTTTCAAGCGCTTTCGTCGAAGGAGCTGGGCGACCTACAACGTTCGATCAATCGAACCATCAGTGACATGGGCATCAGCTTCACGGTCTACTCTGAAGGAAGCAACATCGACCGAAGTTGGCCGCTCGACGCGTTTCCGCGCACGATTCCTGGCAGCGAATGGGACATCGTAGCACGCGGTCTCAAACAGCGACTGCGTGCGCTCAACCTCTTCATCAATGACCTTTATAACGAGCGAAAAATACTCGCCGATGGTGTCGTCCCATCCGCCCTGATCGATAGTTCGAAGAACTACCTCGCACCGTGCAAAGGAGTGACGCCAGCGCACGGCGTATGGGCGCACATTTGTGGCACCGACTTGGTACGGGACGACAGTGGCGAGTTCTACGTGCTCGAAGACAACCTGCGTGTTCCGTCCGGCGTGGCCTACATGCTCGAAAACCGTACGGTGAGCAAGCGCGTGTTCCCGGCGCTCTTTCGCAAGCTTCAAGTTCGACCTGTCGCAGAGTATCCAACCATGCTCTCCAACATGCTTGAGTCGATCTCTCCACGGCGCAGCGAGCGCGAGGCGACGGTGGTCGTACTCACACCCGGAATCTATAACTCAGCATATTTTGAGCACAGCTACCTTGCGCGCACCATGGGCGTCGAGCTTGCGGAAGGCAGCGACCTTGTTGTCGGAAAAGACGAGTGCGTCTATCTCAAGACCATTGATGGCTTACAACGTGTCGACACCATCTATCGGCGAATTGATGATACGTTCATGGACCCCGAAGCGTTTCGGCCTGACTCGATGCTCGGGGTTCCCGGCATCACGCGCGCCTGGCGTGCAGGCAATGTTGCCATCGCCAACGCACCGGGCTCAGGTGTGGCCGATGACAAGGTCGTTTACTCGTACGTGCCAGAAATCGTAGAGTATTACTTGGGCGTAAAACCACGCTTGGCCAATGTCCCGACCTGGCGGTGTTCGGATCCTGAGCACCTTGAGTATGTGCTCGATCACATCGCTGAGCTGGTGGTCAAACCTGCAAGTGAGTCGGGTGGATATGGCATGTTGATCGGTCCCCATGCCGATCGCAGCGAACACGAGAAGTTCCGCCGCTTGCTCAAAGAAGACCCGCGTAACTACATCGCCCAACCCACGCTTTCGCTTTCGACCGGTCCGGTGATCGCGGGCGCCTCGCTCGAACCAAGACACATGGACCTACGACCGTTTGTCTTGCAGGGGGAGGAGACGGCAGTGACGGCCGGTGGTTTGACACGCGTCGCCATGCGCCCGGGCTCGCTCGTGGTCAACTCATCACAAGGGGGTGGCAGCAAGGACACCTGGATCGTGGACGAGGCTGAGTCGCCATGAGCGGAAAGGTAAACCGATAATGCTATCTCGAGCAGCCGAACGCGTATACTGGGCCGGGCGCTATCTCGAACGCGCCGAAAACACCGCACGCATCGTACAGGAATACTCCCAACTTCTGCTCGATTTGCCGAGTGACGCCGGCGCGGGTTGGGGTCGACTCGTGCAGATCTTCGGCGTGATGTCCACGTTTGAGGGGCGAGGTCACCACGAGAGTGAGGCGGATGTCATCCACTTCTTGGTCGCTGATCCCGATAGCACCTCGTCCGTCGCCTTTTCGCTGGCGGCGGCTCGCAGCAACATTCGCAACGCGCGCGACTTGCTTCCGCAGGAAGCTTGGGAAAGCATCAACGAACTCTGTCAGCGCGCGAACAAGGAGCTTGCGCTCGGCGTAGCGGGTCAAGATCGCTTTGAGGTTCTCTCGAACATTGTCCGCAACTGTCAGCAACTGCACGGGTTGTTCATCGACACCATGAGCCATGGGCCGCCGTTCCGTTTCCTTGAGCTTGGCCGAGCCATCGAGCGCGCCGATATGACGAGTCGTATGATCGATGTGGCGACGATTCATATTCAGGAGGACGAAAGCCTTGCCGGACGGTACGGCTCAACGCTTTGGTCCAGTGTGCTTCGTTCTCTCAGCGGTTTTCAGATGTACCGCCAGTACTGTCATCGCCAGGTCGTCGGTTCACGGGTCATCGAATTTCTGGTGTTCGATGAACTCTTTCCACGCGCGATCAGCGCGTGTCTTGCCTCCGCGAAGGGAACGGTCAACACGTTGCCGCGACCGTCAGAGGTTTCCGATCGACTCGATTCTGCTTCGACCTACTTGCGCACGGCGTGTCCGGATAGGAAAGAAGCGAGCGCCGTGAGCCAATGGATGGACGGCGTGCAAGAGCAGCTCGCCGCGGTTGGCGAAGCGGTCTCGACGACGTGGTTTGTCCCAAAGTTCGACGACGAGCTCCCTTCAAGCGCTGCCGGGCAATAGGTGTACGGATGAGCAAGCTTTATTGCACCTGTGGGCAGACCGTCTATTTCGACAACCATAGCTGTGGAAACTGCGGACGCGCGCTTGCCTTCGACCCGTCGACGTTGCGTATGCAATCGGAGGAGTGGCCAGGTGCCGGGCTTCCTTTCTGCGGCAATCGCGCGAATGCGGTTCAGTGCAACTGGCTCAGCGACAGTCTGGGCGCATACTGTCTTTCTTGTCAGCTGAGCCGTGTCATCCCGACCTTGGGCAAGATCGGCAATGAAGCGTGGTGGCGCCAACTCGAAGCCGCCAAGCGAGTGCTGATCCGCGACCTGCTTCGCCTCGGATTGCCGGTTCAATCGGGCGAGCTCTCGTTTGAGTTTATGGAGGACCGGCGGACCAATCCGCTCGTGGATGAAGAGTTTGTCTTGATTGGACACCGCGCGGGCACGATTACGATCAACGCCGCAGAGGCCGATGACCTGTTTCGTGAGTCGATGCGGCTCAAGATGGGTGAGCCGGTGCGCACGTTGCTTGGTCACATGCGGCACGAGTCAGGTCACTACTATTTTAATGTGTTGCTCGACGAGCAAGCCAAAGATGCGGCACGCGTGCTCTTTGGCGACGAGCGGGCCGACTATGAGACGGCTCTTGCTGAGCATTATCAAGTCGGTCCACGCGCAGATTGGCAAAGTGCTTGGATCTCACCCTACGCGAGTGCACACCCGAGCGAAGATTGGGCCGAATGTTGGAGTCACTATCTGCAGATTCGTGCAGCCATCGATGTGGCCGAGGATGAGGGCTGGGTGGTCTCCAGT
Source organism: uncultured Polyangiales bacterium (assembly GCA_964487255.1). Classification (GTDB taxonomy): domain Bacteria; phylum Myxococcota_A; class Polyangia; order Polyangiales; family CAZAQV01; genus CAZAQV01. The sequence goes on from CAZAQV010000015.1 coordinate 119,914, forward strand.
GCTCGGGCAAACTGGTACGAGAGTGGCGGAGCCTTACTCCGTTCAATCAACGAATTTTGCCGCAGCCTCGGGCTCGCAGATGCCTACCCCTACGTGTGGAACGAGCCGGTGAGGCGAAAGATTGACTACATTCATCGGACCCTCGAGACCTTCGTCAGGCGCGTTTGTCCCAATTGAGCGGTGGAAGCGCGTCAAATGCGGCGCGAAGGTTTTCTTTCCAAGCGGCAAAGAGCTGGTCGAGATAGGCGTCGCCTTGGTCGAGCACAATGTGCACGGGTTTCAGGGATTTGACCGGATAGAGCAGGAGCTCGACCGGTGGTCCGACGCTCGCGTTGCAGCGGATGGTCGAGTCCATCGAAACAAGGGCACAGCGCGCGATGGTCTCTAGATCCGTCTGCCGCGTGACGATACGGTCGAGAATGGGGCGGCCATACTTGACCTCGCCGAGTTGCAGGAACGGGATAAACTTGGTGGGCGCGACGAAGTTTCCCTTCGAGTAGATGTGGAACAAGCCGATCGGTCCGTCGCCCACTTGGCCGCCGAGCAAAAAGTCGGCCTCGGGCGAAAAGTCGTCGTCTCGGTTCGCGTACTTGTCTTGAATGTTGCGGCTCACGTCACCCAAGTAGCTTGCCGCGTCACGAATCGAACTCACCGTATTAAAGTTGGGTGACTTGTCGTTGCTGAGGTCAGTGCGCAGCGCGGCCAGCACGGCCTGGGTGGTGGCCAGGTTGCCCGCGCTCAAAATCGTGAAAAAGCGGCCTTCAAGTTCGTCGAAGATGTGCATCTTGCTCGCCACGCCGAGCTGGTCGATGCCCGCGTTGGTCCGCGAGTCCGACACCAAGAGCAGACCGTCCTCCACGCAAGCGCCCATGCAGTACGTCATGACGTGATCATAAGCGCCAACCGCGCCCCGGGCTACAAGGTTTCTTCGAAGAAGGTGCGCATTTCGTTCCATGCGCGCTCGGCGACGGCGCCGTGGTAGACAGTGCCGAAGTCGGGGTCATTGGCGGTCGGGTTGGTGAAAGCGTGCATCGTGTTGGGGTAGACGTGCAGCTGCCATTCGGCGTGGACTCTTGCCAGCTCATCAGAAAACGCTCCCAGGTCCGACGACGGAACCATCGGGTCGTCCTGTCCGTGCAGGATGAGAAGTCGCGCGCGAACTTTCTCGTCGAGCCGTTCGCCCACCTTGAGCAGGCCGTGGAAGCTGACGGCGCCGCGAAGTTCGAGCCCCATGCGCGCCATCAGCGTTGCGCATAAGCCACCGAAGCAAAAGCCGATCACGCCTGCGCGCTTGCCGTCGACACCTCGCGCAGTGATCGCCGCGTCGTATGCACCTCGTAACCGATCTCGAAGCTCTTCGGGCTTCTCGAGCAGTGCGCTCATCAACTTGCTGTTGGTTTCCGTATCGCCGCCGCGAACGCCCACGCCGTAGACGTCGATGGCCGCGCCAACGTAACCCAGTTTGGCCAAGGCTCGCGCCTTATCTTCGTCAAAGCTGCTGCGTCCGCCCCATGCGTGGCACACGAGAACCAACGGGTGTGGTCCATCGCCGTCGGGGGTGGCCACGAACAGATCGAAGGATTGATCGCCAACTGTGTAAGGAATCAGAGCTTCTTTCATCGCTCGCATTGTGCGAAGTGACGCAGGGAATGTCGAGACCTGCCTCCCGGTTTCTTAATCTAACTGTCAGGTACTGGGGAAGTCACTGGCAGCAACCTCGAAGGTGTCATTCGCTGAGCACGTCAGCGACAAACTCGACTTTCGTGTTCGCAGCCAGTGCGATTTTCGCGACTTGCGATGCCTTCTCTTCCTGGCGTGGCTTGCCGGGCTTGGGCTCGACGAAAGGCTTTCTGTAGACGACCAATCCAGCGCCTTCTTTTTGAATGATGAAATCGCTTCCGGCTCCTGCGTGCGCGCAGCGCATACGGCCGAGTTCGCCGTGCGTTTCTTGAACGGAGCAAGCACCGTCCGCAGTGCCAGCTTCGACCGACGTTCGCGTACCCGCGACTGTCAACGCGACCGAGAGATTGTAGGCGGGCGGTGAGTGCTTTCGACTCTGCGGCTGAAGTTGCCATTGCACCAAGGTCTTCGTCGAAGGCGCCCCATGTTCGTCTTTGTCTCCAGGCTTCTGCTCAGAATGGTTCGCACGGTGTTCTTGTGCGGGCTGGGTTTGCTGTGCGTTGCCTGCTCCCTCCTGCTGTCGCGTCTGCAGGTCCGACTCACTACCGCAGCGGATTGCGGCAAAGACGAGTGCGACCTGTAGCAGGGGAGACGCTGTTCGCTTCATGTTCCTTTGGTAGCACACTTGCGCGTCGATCAACCAGTGTGCACCGTGGCTCCAATCTTGCTGCCTCTGTCTTTAGGTCCCCTTTTCGTAGCGGCTGTTTTCTCTTCTTGCTAGGTGTCTGCGACGCGTGGCGCGAATCAAAGCGTGCTATCCTCTGAGCGTGCTGTGCCTGCGGTTGGCTCTGTTTTTCTCGCTTATCAGTTTAGTTGGGAGCTGTGCCGCAGACGATGAGCAAATCGTGAGTCCCGCCTCGGGTGCGAAATCCGGGTACTATGACGTCCGACTCGTACCCCCGGGGCTGACACCAGCCGAAATTGTGGAAGTACGCTTCGGGGGCATCAAGGCGTACGACCTTCGCGTCGATGACGCCGCGCTTCAAGTGACCATCCAAGGACATCCACATAGCGGACCGGTCGACATCGAACTCGATACCGAGACTGGTTCCCAGGTGTTACCCGATGCATTCGAATATTTGCCCGCGCTTGACCCGCGCTTTGAACGCATTGCGGCGGTAGGGGCTAGTCTCTCTCAAGGGGTGCAGAACGGTGTTCCGACGGCACACGGAGGCCTGTATAGCCCTCCCGCACAGCTCGCGCGTCAACTGCAAGGCTACATGCCGTTACCGATTTTGGTCGATCCGCTCTTCCCCGAGATGACGGTCGACGACATCGGTCCGCCGCCGGCGTGCGACCGGCCCAGTATCGAAAGCTTCGTGGTGATGTCGGCCGGCGATGCGCTCGACGTTCTCCTACGGGGCTTTCAACACGGGCGTGTCGACCCTGAACTTGAAGCTCACAATGTTGCGGTTGGCGGTTTCAAGCTCGAAAATGTGCTCCGTGGTCCGTCCATGGACGTGATAGGTGGCGATTTCATCGCTCGGCTCGTGTATAGCCCGCTCGAAGATCCGACAGATACTCAGCTCGATATCGTCGAAGACTTGCACCCGACACTGATTGTCTCCACCGATCTGTACGGCAACGACGCGATTGCGCCCTTTGTTTCGGGCAGTGGTATTCGTCTCGAAGAGTCGACACCCCTTGAGCAGTTCGAGCCCGACCTCCAAGAGACGATCGAGCGTCTTGCCGCCACAGGGGCCGAGGTTTTCGTTGCCAATATCCCGCGTCCAAGCCTGTTACCAGTCGCGCTCGCGAAGAAACGAAGCCTGATCGAAGATGCTGTGGCCGCTGCGCGTGAGGCTGGCGAAGACGAAGCACGGGCTGCGTTCGACAGTGAGCAACTTGCGGACGAGGCGATCCAAGCGGTCGATACGCGCGCGCGCGCGTACAACGATCTGCTTGAGACCTTCGTTGCGAGGTACACCAACGTGCATGTCGTCGACATGGCAGCTCGCACCGAAGAGGTCGAAATGGACGGCTTGCTGGTCTCTGGCACGACGCTCACCGTGAAGAAGTTCGGTGGATTACTGGGCCTCGACTCAATACACTTTACGGATACGGGATACGCTTTCTTGGCAAACCTTTTTGTGTCTGCGATCAATGACGTTCTTGGTACGGCGGTGCCTGAAATCGACCTGACGGCAGTGTTAGCCAACGACCGCAGCTCACCCAAAGTGCTCGCAGAGATGGGCTTCGACCCGACGCTCTGCGAGCGTTGAGGGATTGACCCAAACTATGGGCGGCAGTTTCTAAGGCAGATGCCGAACCCCCCGAATCGACAACATTGGTCGGGGCTATCGCAATCACTTGCGTCATTGCAGAGCTCTTGTGCATCGCAAGAGTTCGTGCAACTCGCACCGGACTGTAGGCTGCCGCAACACACCTCGTCAGCCTGGCAGTCCTCGCGGCCGTCGCAGGTTGCCGTCACACCGCCGCAGTCATCGTTGGCACCAATGCAAGAGCCACCCTGCAAGGTGATACAGCACTGTGGTGTGTCGCCGCCACATACTGTGTCCTGACACATGGTGCCAATGAAGCCGCCGTCGTTGGTTGCTGCGTCCGGGTTGGTCGTGCTGCCATCGGGGTTGGTCGTCGTACTGCCATCGGGGTTGGTCGTCGTGCTGCCATCGGGGTTGGTCGTCGTGCTGCCATCGGGGTTGGTCGTCGTGCTGCCGTCGGGGTTGGTCGTCGTGCTGCCGTCGGGGTTGGTCGTCGTGCTGCCGTCGGGGTTGGTTGTGCTGCCGTCGCCTTGGGTGCCGCTGTCGTTTGTTACCGCCGGGTCATCGTCGCCGCAGCCGAGCCATAGGGCTGAAGTCAACGTGACAAAGATGAATGCGAGCTTGGATGATAAGAAATGTTGCGCCATCGTCGGATCGTACCTCACTCGTCGGGAAGTGCCAGAAGCGACCGATACTAGCGTCCTGCGGCTGCCGCCCTTGGTCTGAAGTCACGTTCATCGAACACGACTACAGCGCCCTATTGTAACTTACTTCGGTCTTGCAAGGCCCCAGTAATTATAGCCAGCGATACGCGGTGTGCCGGGCAAGTACATGGTGCCACGTTCTTCGATCGTGAAACCGTTCTGTTCGAATAGCTCTAGTCTTTGAGTCACGCTGCGGCGAGAGCGGCGTGTGTTTATTCGTGATCTTGCCAGACGATGGTGACGTCGCTGTAGCCGAGCGATTCGACGAGCGTCCTGATGACCCGTTCGGCATTTTCGCGTGCCACATCTAGGATGCCTGCCTCGATGGCGGCGCTCTGCAGTGAGCGTTCAGCCTCCTGACGCGCGCGCGTTTCGAGCGCCTCGTTTCTCTTCGCGAGCGCGTCAGTGGTTCGCGTGTGGACGAATGTTCGCTCGTTGTCGAGACGGGTGATAAGGACCTCGGGAGGTGGGAGTACGATGCGTGCGCGCTGACCTTGATCATCGACCTCGACATCGACCTGGGTAACTTTCGCCAAGTCGACGCCCGCGGTGACGTCCCCCGCTGCAACGAGCAGCACAGCATCGTCCGCTTGAACGAGCCCGAACAAACGCTCTTGCCGGTCCTTGATATCGATCACGCGCTCCATGTGGTACGCGGTGGTTTCCAGGCGCGCGAGGTCTTGGACGGCGACCAAAACGTTGGGCGTGGGGCGAACCGTGACCGTCTCGGGCTGCTCGTCAGCACCGCGGCCTATCAGAAAAGCAGTGACTGCGATCGCCAGCGTCACGATGGTGATCGCCGCGACGGTCAGGCAGCCGACTTCCAGGCGCAACGTCTTGTGCTCTGCAGTCTCTTCGTGCTGCTTACTGTGGTCCTTTGGCATGACTAAAGGTTCACTCAGGGTGTGGCGATATGCAACAGTCGAGCGCGTTACCTAAACGGTCACTATCATCCATGCTAAGGTACATGTGTGTCATCTCTGTTTCGTAAGCAGCTCTTTGCGCTCGCGATGATCGTCGCGACGTCGTCGAGTGTCGTTCGAGCAGGCGACGATGACAAAACAGATGGTGATAAAGACAACGACACGGTGAGCTGCGTCAACGTCAAAGCCGAAGCACGCTATTCCGGTGTTGGCTACAATCACCTGGTGCACCTCGACAACCAATGCACCTTTGCCGCTCAGTGTGAGGTCAGCACAAACGTCAACAAGGACCCACAGACGGTGAACGTCCCGTCCAAGGAGAAGCGGACAGTGCTGACCTGGCGCGGCTCACCGGCACGTGAATTTACGCCCTATGTGGTGTGCATCAAGCGGCCCTGACTCTTCCACGATCGTTCGGACCTTGTACTGAAGCCCGCTGGTGCGACACCATGGGTGCCATGGTAATCAAGCCGATATCCGAGCTTGCGGATGACCGCGACCTCTGGGCCAGTCTTGCGCCGCCGCAGACGCGGCTTGAGTACGCACTTGAGTTCGCGACACGTCTGCGGTCCAAGCTCCTCGACACCAGTCGTGCGACGTTTTACCAGTCGTTGGACTTGCGACGTGTTCCGTATCCGACGCGCTACGGGTTGCGAGACGCCACGACCGTTCGGACACCCTTGGTCCACATCCTCAACCGCATGTTCATCGTTCAGACGCGCAGTGATGAGGGGCTCAAGACGATATTGGTGTCACCGTCCGACGTTGTGGCAAACGAAGAGACCCCGTTCTTTAAGAACCTTGCTGCTCGCGTACCCGCGGCGCTCCGGCAAACCCTCGCGCCCACCATTCGTGAGGTGACGGACGCGCTTCGTGAAACTGGCATTGCGCCTGAGGATGTCGATTTTATCACCTACGACCATTTGCATACGCAGGACCTTCGGCGTTGGCTGGGAGACACAAAGACCCCGGGCCTTCTCCCGAACGCGAAGTTGCTCGTCATGAAGCGGGAGTGGAAAAACGCACAGGGGCTTCTGCCCTATCAGGCCCAGTGGTACTGCCCAGGGGGCTGCGATCACATTCCGGCCGATCGCGTCGTGGAGCTTGACGGAAGTGTGCAAGTTGGCGAGAGCGTTGCGCTGATCGAGACGCCAGGTCACACAGAAGGAAACCATTCGATCGCCGTTCACACTGACGAGGGGCTGATGGTGACGAGCGAGAACGGTATCAGCGCTGACAGCTACGCGCCAAAGCATTCCAAGATTCCAGGGTTGCGTGCTTTCGCGCAACAGACCGGGGCTGCGGTGGTGATGAATGCCAATACGCTGGAGCGAAGCAACGACCAGTATATTTCGATGATGCTCGAACGCAGCCTCGCTGGCCCATCTGTTCGAGACGAACGCTTTTTCAACACAGTCCCTTCGTCGGAGTTGACCCCGTACTGGTTGTTCCCGGGTGTGCGGCCCACATTGTCGTTCGGCGAGTTGCGGTTCGGCGAGCCGACCCTGGCGCGAGGGGCCGAATCATGAGTGTCACGCTGATCACGGGCGCAGGCAGTGGAATCGGACGGGGCCTTGTCGGGGTACTCGGTGACAAGTTTGATGTCTTGGCGACCGATTTTGATGAGGCATCGCTGGCTCAGGCCGCTCAGACTGACGGCTGGAGCCCAAACGTCCAGTGTGCGCAGCTCGACGTTCGTGAAGCCGCGAGTTGGGAGCGTATCCTTGCGAATCAGCCCGTCGATCGCTTGCTCAATGTTGCCGGCGTGCTCTACCCCGGCTGGGTTCACGAGCTCGACCTCGAACGAGTGAGACAGCAATTCGAAGTTAATGCATTGGGGGTGATCACCGGAACGACACTTGCGAGTCGGGTCATGGTCGAGCGAGGCCGTGGACAAATCATCAACATTGCCTCACTTGCGGCCCTGGCTCCCGTGCCCGGGTTGTCGGTCTACTCCGCGAGCAAGCACGCCGTCCGGGCGTTCACGCTGGCCGCTGCGATCGAACTTCGGGAGCGCGGCGTTTCACTCACGGTGATTTGCCCAGACGCCGTGCAGACTCCCATGCTGGACCAACAGCGCGGCCACCAAGAGGCTTCGCTGACGTTTTCTGGCTCCGCACCACTGACTGTTTCGCAGGTTGCTGCGGCCGTGATGCAGGCGATCAACGAAAAGCCGCTTGAGATCGTGTTGCCGGCCACACGGGGCTGGATGGCCAAGACCGCGAACACGTTTCCGGCGCTGGGGCGCGTCTTTCACAAGCGTCTCTTCAGCCGGGGAAGTGCCCGTCGTACGAGCTCGTAGTCACCTCAAGCGAGCCGGATCCATTCGTCGCTCAAGCTCGAATGTGCGTTGCACGTCCTTACACTTACTTGCGGCTGTCGCACGAGCCGACCATGGCTCGTTCGCCCGACTCTTTGGGTGGTGCGCCAAACACGACCTGACGTGTGCCCAAGTCGATGCGCTCGGTGGGAAGTTCGATCGGTACTGTGAGGTCGGGGATCGGGAAGCTTTGCGCGCCGATGCCAGGTATATCGATTTCGATGCGGGGTCGTACGACGAAGCTCCCACCGCGGTTGATCTCACCGCGATATTGCGCCTGATCGCCTTCGATCGCCGCGCATGTACCGCGGAAAGAAAGCTCGATCGCGCTGCCTTCGGCAAGTTCGATGATCAAGTCCCCCGGGATACCGTTGGGCAGAGGAATCGGCGGAAGGTCGACGGCTGTCATCGGAGCTACGACTGTCACCTTGTCGTCAAACAGGTACGGGTCGAACGTTTCTCGGCCCGTAAACGCGAAGTCGATGTTGTCCAGGCCTGGAATTACGTCGTCGTACTTGGGCAAACCTGTGATGCCGATGACGAGGCGCCCCTGTAGCTCGATCACGCCATGGACGCCGATGTAGCCGCCGTTCGGTAACCCAGTGAGGACCGGCGCCTCCGCGGAGCCGCTTGGCGAGGCCACTGCCGCGACCTCCGTGTTGCCTCTTGATGAGAAGGTGAGCTGCAACTGCACCGGAGAACTCGGTGGTTGAAGACCACTGTCCCAGCCGAAGTCGGGAAGGGCGCTTACCTCGTTGTGAAAGACGACGTAGCGCTGAACGTCGGACTCCGGTGCATCCGAGTCGGCGAAGACTTGCCCGTCTTGGCCGACGAGCTGCCCGTCATGGGTCGTGGTGGAGTCGCTGCCACCGTCGCTCGCCCCACCCGCTTCCGTCTTGAGATCGGTACCCGAGCCACAGCCGTAAGCACTCAGTAAGGCGAGCAGCAAGCCACGTAAAAACAAACCCGTCACGCTTCGCTTATACGTCTCGCGGCGTGCAGCGTCCAACCGAGCACAGACCGGCTGCGTTTGTAAGCAAGTATTTGTAGGACATCGAAGCGCGAATCGAACCGCGTCTTGAGCAGTTGGGGGTAAGGTGCGCCACGCGAGTCTCGACGCTGCTTTCGAACCCTAAGGCGCAAATACGGGCGCGGGGCGGCAGAGGCGATGCTGGGCGCCTTGGCGAAGGGAGCGGAGGTTGGCATCGTCGAAGGGAAACCAGATCGCAAGCTGGCAATCGCTGGATCGTGCGTCGGGGATGCGCTCGAAGTACATCTTGGCCGCGTCGCTTTGGTAGAACGCGTCCGGATATGAAAAGAGCTGCGCTTCGGTCATGCGGATCCCAACGTGGACATAGCCCGTAATCGGGTCGAGCTGGTAGCCGCTTTGCGCGGTGATTGCAGCGACTTGATCAAAGCGCTGTCGATCGATGCCGTGGAGTTCGTCGCGTGGATCGAAGATCGTGTAGTGACTGAGATTGCGTACGAGCGTCGAAAAACCGAACAGGTTTGCAATGGCGACGCGGTCAAAATACCGCCCGGGGTAGCGCTCTCGTTCGTTGGCGTAAAAGCGAAGCCCGGAAAGCAGGTGAAGGCCACGCCCACGGTAGGCGGGGTGCATCCGCAGTTTGCCGCCGATAAGAAGACGGCGGTCCTCGCCGAGTGGCTCGGAGCGCCAAGCTTGAAAGCCCGCTAGGTTCCCGCTGCGCCTGTCCGTCAGAAAATGAACCTCATGGTTGGTGCGAAGGTGTCGTGCAAAATGGGCCGCGTCCTCGGCCGCCATCACGTTGGCAAAGGCATGAAGTCGCTCCAGTTCTGCATCCGAAAGCGCTTTGCTATTGCGAACTTCGAGCGAAACCCAGTCCGGCAAACCTTCGATCACACGGTAGACTAGCACCGTGAAGCCGACCATGAGCAAGCCAACCGAAAAACCTCAGGATACGGTGCCACGCCGCACAGGCCGCATGGCCTTTCGGGCGAGCATTGCGGCCTTCGTTGCGTTTGCAGTGGCGGGTGCTGCCTATGGCATAGGCGCCGTTTCAGGTGGCGAAGTTTGGTTTGAAGCTGCGCGCGTCGGCTGGTTCGCGCTCACGGCGATCACGCTCGCAGCTACCCTTTTGCGGGTTGCGCGCGACCTTCGGCGGCGTAACTTTGGCGTCGACTGGGTGGCGTTGCTGGCGCTTGCTGGCGCACTTGCGTTTGGTGAGCTGCTCGCCGGTGCCCTCATTGCGGTCATGCTGCTCGGGGGAAGCGCCTTGGAGCAATACGCTGCCGGGCGCGCGCGCAGACAGCTCGAAGCGCTCTTGGCCGAAGCGCCAACTCAAGGCCATCTCGAAGTGGACGGTCGCCTGCAGGACGTCCCGATCGCTGACGTGCGTATGGGCGACATCTTGCTCGTTCGTGTTGGTGAAGTGGTTCCGGCCGATGGATATCTGTTGAGCGAACGTGCGGTCGTCGACCTTTCCGCACTCACGGGCGAGTCAAGACCGGTCACGATTGAGCAAGGTGAAATCCTGCAAAGCGGAACCGCAAATACAGGGTCGGCCGTGCGTCTGGAGGTGGCCCGCGAAGCGAGCAAAAGCGCCTACGCGGGCGTGATTCGGCTGGTGGAGCAAGCGGCGGCATCGAAGGGAAACTTGGTTCGCGTTGCAGATCGCTACGCACTTGTTTTTGTCGGAGCGACCCTGCTGATGGCGTCGGCAGCGTGGCTGCTGAGCGGTGACGCGGTTCGCGCGCTGGCGGTCCTAGTTGTTGCAACCCCTTGTCCGCTTATTCTGGGGGCGCCGACCGCAATCGTGTCGGGCGTTTCGCGCGCAGCGAAGTCCGGTGTCCTGGTCAAGGGTGGGGCTGCGCTTGAGTCCCTCGCGGGCGTACGGCGAATCATCTTCGACAAGACCGGTACGGTGACCCGAGGCCGTCCTTCCGTCGTGGCAATTGAAGCTCTCGCGGGTACTGAGCCCAACGAGTTATTGCAGCTTTGTGCATCGGTTGAGCAGGCTTCCATGCACCCCTTTGCAGATGTCCTGATCAAGGCGGCTCGCGACCGCGGTCTCGTACTCGCCGTTCCCGAGCAAACGCACGAGCGACTTGGTGAAGGGGTCGAAGGTCGCGTGGGCGGGGCGACGGTTCGCGTCGGGCAGGTCGCGTATGTAGCACAGGACCAGCAGGAGTCGCCGTTTGTGCGCCGGATACGTTCGCGCACCTTGCTCGAAGGTTCGTCGAGCGTGTTCGTGAGTCGTGATGGAAAGCTACTCGGCGCCATTTTGCTTCAAGATACGCCTCGGCCTGAGGTGCCGCGCGTGCTTGAGATGTTGCGACGATCCGGCGTGCGCAGCGTGGAAATGGTCACCGGCGATCAGCGCGATGTGGCGCTCATCGTAGGTGAGGCACTCGGCTTCGACCGCATTTCAGCTGAACGCTCACCCGAACAGAAGCTTCAAGCCGTTCGTGAGTCGCGTGCGCTAGGGGTGACAGCGATGCTCGGCGACGGCATCAACGATGCGCCTGCACTTGCTGCCGCGGATATTGGTATTGCAATGGGCGTCCGTGGTGCGACGGCTGCGTCTGAAGCAGCGGACATTGTGCTCACTCGAGATTCGCTGCTCGGTCTCCTGACTGGCATTCGTATTGCGAAGAGAACGAAACGAATCGCGCTCCAGAGCGTGTTTGTCGGCATGGGGGCTTCGCTCATCGCAATGGTTTTTGCAGCGATCGGGTGGATAGCGCCTGCCGCGGGCGCGCTACTCCAAGAGTTGATTGACCTCGCGGTCATTGCCAACGCCCTGCGTGCACTCCGCGGCGGTGAAGCGAAGCGTCCGGTGCAGTCCGCTCGCCTTGCGATGCATCAAAACCTTTCGCGTCAGCATGCCGAGTTGCAGCCCCGGGTCGCATTGATCGCTCGGCTGGCCAATGAGATAGAAGATCTCTCTGCTGTCGAAGCGCTGCGACGCCTGCAGGCGCTCGTGTCGATCCTTGAGGACGAGCTCTTGCCGCATGAAGCCAAGGAGCAAGAAGAGGCGTACACCATGTTGGCGCAGATGCTGCGCGACGAAGATCCCACGGGTCCTTTGATTCGAACGCACCAGGAGATTCGCCGCCTCGTGGCGACACTACGCCGCCTCATTGGGGATATCGGTACAGCGGGGCCGGATCCCGAGCAGCTACGCGAGGCCCGCAAACAACTCTATGGGCTTCACGCAATTGTGAGTTTACACTTCGCGCAGGAGGACGAACTCTACGCGTTGCTTTCTGAATAACGCCCTACCAGGTTAGCGTATAGCGGATATCGTGGCCGATCTCTTGAGAGAAACGCCGGACCTGTTTTGCGGCGAGTCGTTCGCTAAGTGGCGCTGGCAAGACACTGGCGATCAGTGGAGCTAGGCCGACCACTTTGCCGTCGATCCAGCGATCGGTGCTCGGCGTATACGCAAGCTGTGCTTCACGAATCCCCGCGCGCTCCATGAGGTCGTAGAGGTCGCGAAAGATGATGAACGATGTGTCGCTGCGATTTCTCGCCCAGTCGGCGACGGGGAGAAAGTCGAGCAGGTGTACCAGTTGGTAGTTGAGTTGGATGACAAAATCTTCGCCGCTCATCACGATGGGGGCGTTGTCGATGACTCTTTGCATGCGGATTTCTTTGAGCGACTTGAGGCGTGTGACGTTTGCGCGCAGCTCGCGCCGTAGCGGCAGGTCATAAAGAAGCCGCAACGTGGAGGGAAACGCCTCCACATGCCGCCAGTCGAAGTCCGAGAGCAGAGCTCGTAGTTTGGGTATCTTTTCCTTTGCCATGGCAAAGGTGTTGGTCCCTGTACCCAGCACCGAATGCAGGAACAGTACGAGCGCCGATCGCTCCGGGTAGTGAAGCTCGCCGTATTCGTAGCAAAAGTAGAGGTGCTCAAGAAAAGAACCATCGGCGTGCTCTGCATCGAAGTCGCATTCGTCGCGCAGAAACGCCAGTAGCTCTGGATTCAGATCCGGAAGAGGATGGTTGTCGTGGACCTTTTCGTACTGCGACTCGATCTCTTCTTGCGCGCCGCGACTCCACGACGTCTCTTTGCCGATGCGCGCTGTCATGATGTAGCGCGGAAGCTTTCCCTTGAGCGTGCCGAAAATCGTCTTGTCGAGGTCGAAATTTGCGATCGGGTGAATGCGTGCGTCACTTTTGTGGTCTTTGGCGCCGCCTCGAACCAGCGCAGCCTTGCGCTGCAAGTTCGGAACGGGTCGGGTCAGGTTGTCCTGCCGCTGATTCATGGCTCTTCCACTGTATCGATATCCGCCGTCGCACTGTCCGAGGTCACGGTCCAAATTTCGCGACCGGTTTTAAGAACCTTTTTGCTGATTTGGATTCCCTCGGCCCCCTCGGACTCCGCAATTTCAATGAGCTCTCTCATGTCTTGCGCGGTCCCGTCGCAGAAACCCAGCGGTCTTGAGTTGCCCGGCGCGACCAGCTGCACCTGCAGCTCTCCGCGATCCCACCGTGTTTGCGTCTCGTTGTCGTGAGGGTGAATCATGACCCTAGAGATAGCACGAGCGGGGGCAAAGTGAGATGGTAGCCGAGCTTGACCGGGCTGGGGTCCGAACGTGGGTTGTGTGCGGTCGTGCTACTCGTTACTTTGCGCACATGCTCAACCAAGCTCCCATGCGCAAAAAGCCCTGCCGTGACCTGCTCGTTGCGTCGCTCGCCATTTCTGCGCTCTGTTTGAGCGCTTGCGACGACGAATCCGAAGTCGAGACGATCACGACCGAACATGCTGCCGGGGCCGTGGAGAAGGCCGTCGACGACGCGCTCGACAAGGCGGGAGCAGACGACCTTTTCGATCCAGAGAACAAGAGTTTTTCAAAACGTGCGTGCGAGTTTCTCACGCCCGAGATGGTATCAGGCGCCTTGGGTGTCCCGGCAGCGGACCTCAAGCAAACCAAGATCATGGGCTGCATCTACAGCTGGAAAGGTGACGGCCAAGTTCTCGAATCACAGCTGATGCTGCTGATGGTGCACAAGAGCTTGGAGCGGGCGAAGTTGTGGTTTGAGAACTCCACCGCGAGCAAGACAAATGAGCAGCTCAAAACAGAGATGGATGTTGTCAAAGAACGGGTGAAGGACCGCGAAGCTGTTGATACCAAGCTCAAGAAAAAGACCGCGAGTAATCTGGCCGATCTCGCGCAGATGGGCATGCCCGACGAGGGCGTTCGCTACGAGGACGTCCCGGGAATCGGCGATGAAGCGCGAGTGTCCAGTGCCGACGGAACGATGACGGTACGAATGGACAACCTCACGTTCCGGCTTACCGCTTTCAAAGGGCCCGAGAAGCCCAAGATGAAGTTCGACCCGAAAAACCTCAAGGGGATGGCGAAAAAAGCTATGGAGGTCCAAAAGCAATGGATCAAAGACACGGTGGAGACCCGTAAAAAGGACGTCAAGCGCATCGCGCCTTTGGTCGTCAAAGCCATCGCCGCCGAACGCCGCTAGTGCTCTGACCAGGAGGTTCTGATCCGTGTCGCTTCGCAGCAAAGCGAACTCGGTTGTCGTTCAAACTCGAATGTACTCTGCACGTCCATCGTTTTCTCTCCTACGATTTCACTCCGCTGCTGTGCGTTCCAGGCTCACAATCTCCCGCTCAGAGCACTAGTCCGACGATGGTGAGAAGTTTCTCGTCGTTGAGGTTTTTCGAGGTCGGTGAGAACGTTGTCATGACCCCCAAAAAGGTGCTTGTGTGATCGGCACTTGAGGCGCCTCTTAGGTCAACAGTGATTCGCTGAGCGACCAGAGTTTTTCTGCAGCTTCGTCATCGCACGCGTAGGGTTGCACGCCTGAGAATCGTGGCGTATCCGGGCCGGTGACCACCGCGATGTCGCAATTTTCGCAGTACACACCTGAAATCCCTTCGAGCTTCGGACTGGTCGCCGCCCAAAGCGTGGTGGAGCAACCCTGCGAAGGCGTCTTGAAGTTCTTCTTTGCGGAGGCAGTGGGCTCTCCCTGTTCGTCGAGCCAGCCCATCGCGACCTGTTCATCTTGCGGCAGGTGCCGTTGAAGCGGGGTGAAGATGGCGCCCGGATGGAGCGAAAACGCCAGGCCCCCGCTTGCCTTGAGGCGGCGTGAGAGAGCGTTGGCGAAGAGCGCATTGGCGGTCTTCGACTGGCCATAGGCTCTCCATTTGTCGTATGGATCGATTCGAAACTGGATGTCTTCCCAGCGGATGTCACTGATGTGGTGTGCAGCCGAAGACAGCGCCACCACGCGTGTCCCCTCCGTCTTCTCCAAGAGCGGCATAAGCGCTCGCGTGAGGTTGAAGTGTCCCATGTGATTGACACCGAACTGTGACTCCCAGCCCGACCCGACTCGCGCCTCGGGGCAGGCCATGATGCCGGCATTGTTAATCAGTAGATCCAGACGTGAAAGCTCGTCCAACATCGCGCTCGCGAAGGCTTCGATCGATTCGCGTTCGCCCAGGTCGAGTGGGGCGGTGCGAACGTTGCCCTCAAGGCCAGAGAGTGCGTGCTTGGCTTTATCTTCGTCTCGCACCGGGACGATGACTTGCGCGCCGCTCTCGACCAGCACCTTGGTCGTTTCGAGGCCGATTCCGCTGTAGCCGCCTGTCACGATTGCCACTTTGCCCGACAGGTCGATGCCGGAAACGACTTCCGACCCTTCCGTTTTTGCGCCGAAGCCAGACTGGGTAGGGACTTGGTCCGATTGTGCCATTGTCGCGTGTTAGCAGCTGGCGCCAGCTTTGGGAATCCTGGTGTCGAGCGTGTTAGGTTGCGGCATGCAGCGCAGGCACTCAACGGGAGCTCGACTCGTACTGTTCGCGTTCATGCTCGCCGTTGGAACGTCGTGCGGCGGGGCGTCGCCGAAACCGGCGCCCAAAGAAGAGAGCCCGAAATTGCCGTGGACCAGTGGCAGCGAAGACCAAGACCATGGTGTGGATCCCGCGGCTGTGCGCGCCATGAGCGGCGGTGATCGGCACTACTTCGTCACCTTTGAACGAGGCACAGCAGTGGTGTTTGACGCGGACGAGCCGCCCTCGAGCCTGGAAGCCGCAGCACTGAAAGTCATGAGGACCGCGGGGCCTGTCATTCCGGGCACGCCGTCGGCGGAGTTTGAAACCGTGAAGTTGAGCGCTGGGCACGGTTGGGTCGTCAAAAGCCATCATCCAAACCTCATGACTTTTATTCGCGCGAACGAAGTCTTACCCGATGCGGATGATAGGTCCCTCGGCTTGTTCGCACGTGACAAACGCAAGCGCGATGTCGCCGATCTCAAGATCGTACACGTCGAACAAGGCGGTGGTTCGCGCGAGCCGATGCCGCAAGCTTTGCAGCGAAGTGCGCTGGAGGCGATCGATGTTTCGGACATGGCTCCATGCGAAGGTAACGGCATTTCCAATGGCACGCTTCACGCGTGTATCCTCGTCGTCGGCGGCCTAGCTGGAGACCTGCTGGAGCACCTGTCAAAAGACGCGACTTCAGGGCAGAGCGAACTCGCGTCGGTTCACTACTTGACGTTGCGCGTGCCGCCCATTTCCGAACTCAAGCCGCAGTTTCACCTGTACGTGTTTGATGACGGCGCTTCGGTTCATGACGTGCTCGACGAACAGGCTCTGGGCCGTGTTCGCTTGCTACTCATTGCCGAGGAGAATGGGTTTTCCGCGAACACCCTTGAGTTGGCAAGTCTTGTCAAGGGCGGTCAGGTCGAAGCGAAAAGCGTGCTGCTCGCGGGAAAGTCTTCGGCGCCGCAATGGCTCGAGGCCGCGGGGCAAGAGCCGATCTATGTCGAAGATTACGCACACGAAGAACTCTCTTTCGCCTTCAAGAAGGCGCTCACAGAGTTACTACCGAACCAGTAATGGGCTACCATCGGCATGATGCCCATGCTTTATCGACGAGTTCTCGGTTTAACATTGGTGCTTCTGATATCGGCCTGCGGAGATGAGGTCGGTAATGCGGGAGAAGTCGTTGGTGGTCCATGCGCCGACAACCATGACTGCGCTTCAGGTTCGTTCTGTCAGATGAGTGGGCGCTTTCCGAGTGGCACCTGCGTTGTCCCCTGCGAATCGAACGATGACTGCCCGAGCGGCGCGCGCTGCATTAGTCAATCGGGTGGCATCTGCGTGCTCGCCTGTGAAGACAACTCGGATTGCCGAGAGAACTACTCCTGCAATCCAGAGTCGGCCAAAAATGGTGGTGGTGAAGAACTCGTTTGTTCTGAAGCCTAACGGTGCTGTCGTGCCTAGGGACGGACGATAAAGTCGGTGCTGACCCCAAGGTGGTCGGACGGCATCAGTCCGCCGGGACTGCCCTGGTCGAAAACGAGGGATGTTTGCTCGTGGTGCCACGGCGAGTCCGCCACAAAGTCGTAGAGTACGTAGTCGATTCGTCGGTTGAGATTATGCGTCGGGTTATCAAGCGAGAGCGTAAGCGCGAAGGTCAAGCCCTCTTCGTCGGGATGTGCTTCTGCAAATGCATCGACAAAACGCTCTTTCGTGAGGGCAAAAGTCTGCGAGTCCGGCTTCGCATTGAGGTCACCCAAAAAAAGCACGTCTCGTCCCGTCGAGCGCTCTTCGATCCATTGCAGGATTTGCTTCATTTGCTCAGCGCGATAGGCGTCGTCTGCGCTGTAATGCAGGTGGGTATTGTAGACATCGACTACGCGTCCGTTCGGTAGTGGAATGCGTGCGAAGAGAGCGATGCGCCCGCTGCCAATCGGCAGCATGGCCGTTTCCTCGAAGGGGAACAAACTGTAGATGGCGATCCCTTCACCATATTGTTCGTATCCATCCGTCTTGAGGTGCTCGTACACGTGGTATTGCAGGGGATTGTCGTATTGTGCCAAGCGTGTGAAGAGTGCCTGGGTCTGGTCGTCGCCGATTTCGACTTCTTGTGCCGAAAAGATGTGCGGACGCAAAGCGTTGAGCTGCTCGGCGATCATGTCGAAACGCGGTTTCCAGTAGTCGACATTGTGCCGCACGTTGTAGGTCAGAACGCGAAGCTGTGAGAATGTGGGCGCCGCCGTATCGGTCATGGCGTCATTACCGAGGCTGCCGTCTACCGTGCTTGTGCTGCTATCGCGCTCGGGTTGGGTTGCAGCGTCCTGTTGAGGGCTGGTGGGGTTGGATTCGCTCGTCCCACCACACGCCCAAAGCGCTCCGGTCAACATGAATAGGTGAAGTTGAGATACACTCTGCACGATCGTATTCTAGCAGCTTGTCGGATACGACACGAATACGTTCTACAGGGTTTGTGATTGTTGGACACACGAACTGGGCTGTGAGTACGAACTGGTCGGCTCGGATGGTGCTCGTTGATATCGTGCTCACGGCTAGTGATCTAAGCACTAGTAGAACATCTGACCGGGTACGACGGTTGCGTGCTTCGTGGCGGGGTCGTACTTGACCCGTAGGATCTTGCCACGCTTGAGTTTGTGAACGGCGAGTCGCGACACCGCGTGCCGCACCCGGAATTTGAACGCTTCGTGATCATCGGGGTGGACTTCCAGCAGAAACTCCATGACAGAATCTTCGCCGGAGGACCCGACGTCGGAGAAAGTGAGGATTTCCGCTGGTGCTTCGATGCCCGTTGCGAGCAGACGTGCGCGTTCCTTGCCGCGGGCTCTAACTCGGAAGAGGAAAATGCTCACAAGGGCAAGGAGCACCAGCGCGACTACAACGGGTATCACCCATTCCATTCGCTGTTCTTACTCGATCGAGCTTTTTGAGGCTAGAGCGATGGATGCTGCGCGCGGCGAGTCTTACGCGCTTCGTCCTCGAGATACTCTTCGAAGTTCATGTTGAGGTCGAAGAACTGCTCGCCGCCGACTTCGACGACCCGGTCCGCAAGCGATGACACAAACTGCACATCGTGACTGGCAAAGATAATCGTGCCGTCAAACTTGAGCAGGCCGTTGTTGAGGGCCGTAATCGACTCAAGGTCCAGATGGTTCGTGGGACCATCGAGAATGAGCACGTTGGGGTCCTGCAGCATCATGCGGGCCATCATGCAACGGACCTTTTCTCCACCCGAGAGCACCGTCGCGCTCTTTTGCACCTCGTCGCCGCTAAAGAGCATGCGACCCAGAAAGCTTCGTACGAACTTTTCTTCCGCTTCTTCGTCAGTGTATTGCTTAAGCCAATTCAAAACCGACAGGTCACTGTCGAAAAACTCGGCATTGTCTTTGGGAAAGTATGCAAGGTTGGCGGTGTGCCCCCAGTTGACCTCGCCCGTGTCGGGCTCTCGGGCGCCCGCAAGCACGCCGAGCAGGCCGCTGACGGCGTTGTCGTCGCCGCAGACCGCCACGCGTTCACCACGCCCTACAAGCAGACGCAAATCTTGAAACAAGGTTTCACCGTTTTCGCGCAGGCTCAGGTTCTCCGCTGCAAGCACTTGCTTGCCGAGCGCGCGTTCGGTCTTGAAAACGATGTGCGGATACTTGCGAGAAGAAGGTTTGATGTCGTCGAGGGTGATTTTGTCGAGCAAGGCTTTGCGCGAGCTGGCTTGGCGCGACTTCGAAGCGTTTGCGCTAAATCGCTGCACAAAGGCCTTGAGCTCCTTGATGCGGTCTTCTTTCTTCTTGTTGGCGGCCTGTCGCTGCGCGAGCGCCATCTGGCTGGTCTCGTACCAGAACGTGTAGTTGCCGGTGTAGAGCTGAACCTGCTGAAAGTCGATGTCGGCGATGTGCGTGCAAACACGATCCAAGAAATGCCGATCGTGTGAGACGACGATGACCGTGTTCTTGAAGTTGTAGAGAAACTCTTCAAGCCACAGGATGGAGTCGACCTCGAGATGGTTGGTGGGTTCGTCGAGCAAGAGAATGTCCGGTTCACCGAATAGCGCTTGTGCCAGCAGAACGCGCACCTTTTCGCTGTCGGTGAGGTCTCTGACCCGTAACTGTTGCCGAACTTCTTCGATGCCGAGCGAGCCGAGGAGTTTTCCGGCGTTGCTCTCCGCATTCCAACCGTCGAGGTTCGCGAACTCCGTTTCGAGCTCGCCCACGCGAATGCCGTCTTCGTCAGAAAAGTCGGGCTTGGCGTAGATGGCGTCTTTTTCCGTCATCACCGCGTAAAGACGCTCATGACCCATGATCACCGCCTCAAGGGCTTGCACGTCGTTGTATTCGAAGTGGTTCTGCTTGAGCATGCTGACGCGCAGTCCAGGGGGGACAGACACGCATCCCGAGGTCGGATCCTGCTCGCCAGACAGGCAGCGCAGAAACGTCGATTTTCCAGCGCCGTTGGCCCCGATGAGGCCGTAGCAGTTGCCGCTCGTGAATCGGACGTTCACGTTTTCGAAGAGCGTGCGACCTGCGAACGCAAGGGTGAGGTTTTCGACGGAGATCATGGGAGGCGCGGGTTAGCGCTCAACGTCGGGACCTGCAACCCACAATGCACAATACGTGACCGACGTAAACGGACAATGCATGGCTGATCGTCGAGCAAGCGAAGAAGGTGTCAGGCGTAACCTTCGAACTGACCTCACCCTCGACGCAGAGCGTCTACGTTCCCAAGCCCTAATAAAAGCGCGCTCACAATCCCTTACACCTGGAACCCATTGCGTTCCGAACAAGAGCCGCCAGTGTGAGCGTTCGGTCTGGTTTCGACAACGATCTTTGCATGTCGTACTGGGCATCGTTCTTGCTCCTGTCCCTACATATGGGTGTGAGAAGAGTTGAGGGAAGCGGCCGGCGTGGGAACCGGCCTGGGATGGTTTTGGTTTTGTTGGCGAGCTGGGGCTGCACGGCCGAGATTGTGGACTCGCCGCTGGGCAGTAGCGAGCAAGCCAACACTGAATCGACGGCGAGCATCTCGGGTATGGTGTTCGAAGACCTCGACCGAAACGGAAGCTGGGACCCAGGTGAGCCGCCTTGGCCTGACCAAGGGGTTTCGGTCTTCGATGAAAGCGGCTCGCTCGCTGGGCATGCGACATCGGCCGAAGACGGCAGCTGGACGATCAGCGGCCTTGCGCCCGGTAGCTACCAGGCCAAGATGAGTGTCGCCTCATGGTGGGCGGTGTACGAACAGTGGGCGCCCACCACCTCAGGAACGATCTTTCCCCGTAAAAGCTTTGATTTGAGCGCAGGAGCGAGCGAGAGCTTTGACCTCGGCTGGCGCCTCATCACCTTTTCGACCGACCTCAATAACCCCATCTCGGTGGCCCAGACCAGTGACGGCATCGTGATCAAAGTGTTTAACGATGCGCTGCCCGCGCAACACATCGTCGACGTGCTCGACCAGGGCACGCTGCGGGGACAGGAAGCGCCTGTGACTGAGATCATATTCGGTTATTCGGATCGCACCTCTTGCACACATACGGTCTCAGGCGTACCAGGATCCTACGCAGGGTTTCATGCGACCTGTTATATCGCGTTCAAGTCCCACCTACTAAACGAAGACTTTGGGCTCTTTCACGAGTACGGTCACGCTTGGGCGAACTACCATCAAAAAGTGCTCAACCAATGGGAAGACCTCGAGCCCTACCTCATCGCGCGCGGCGTCGACCCGCAGGACGAGCGACTCTTCACCTCGCACGCGTGGTCACCGGGAGAAATGATCGCCGAGGACTACCGCCAACTCTTTGGCAGCCCCGCCGGGGCCTCGCACGGGCAGGAAAACCCGGATATCCCGCCTGCAGCCGAGGTCGAAGGTCTCAAGACGTGGCTGTCGACGACCTTTGTGCAAGGGAACGAAGCATGGAGCAGTCAGCAGCCGGTGGCTGCATTTACGGGCACTTGCACGGGCAGCGATTGCGTCTTCGATGCCAGCGACTCGCAGGATTCCGATGGCACGATCACGGCGTACGAATGGAACTTCGGTGATGGCACGAGCGCGACGGGTATGACGGTTTCGCACAGCTACGCTTCGGCGGGCGACTATGCGGTCATCCTGCTCGTGCGCGATAACGACGGAGCCGACACTTCGGTGACGAAGTATTTTCTGATTCAAGAAGGCGGGGGCACCAGCGGGAGTGGCCCTGAGATTAGCGATGTGCAGACGCTGACCTTCGCCAATGGTTCGAGTTGGACGGCTTCGCTCTTGGTCTCGGTGCGTGAAGGGACAAGCGCATCCGCGGGGCAGCTCGTTGAAGCGAACTGGTTTGGCGAGGGACGCCATGGCGGGCAAGGCACGCGAAGCTGCACCACTGACGCAAACGGGCAATGCATGCTGAGCGTCGAGCAAGCGAAGAAGGTGTCCGGCGTAACCTTCGAACTGACCTCACCTTCGACGCAGAGCGTCTACGTTCCCAAGCCGTAGCTGACCCACGAGTGGAGCGAGCCAGTTTGGGCTGTGGGCGACGGAGCGCTGCGGTCGCGCTCTGCAGGCGATTTGTGAGACGCACTAAGCTGGACGTTGCTGGATGACAATGTGCTATTGTTTGCCTCTCTGATGTGCTTTGCGGGATCAGAATCGCTTCGCGTTTTAGTTCTGTCGTTGGGCCTTTTGTTTATGATGAATGCCTGCGCATCGGGCGATCTAGGCGCCGACGGCGACTGGTCGGATGCGGGCATCGATGCTGACGTTGCGGATATCGATGTTGACGTTGCGGATGGGGCGATGGAGCAAAGCGACGCAGGTCCACCGATGCTGCGCAAGATCGACATGCATCGCCTTCTTGAGGACGACGAGATCGACGGTAACCCGTACCGTATCTCTGTGGACCAACTTCGGGACTTTCTAGAGTTCAAGGGAAGCTACCTCTCCACCTATATCGAGGATGGTCGGCTTGCCGCGCAGATCATCTCGGAGCAGGCGGCGGTGCACGACATTAACCCGCTCTATATCTTGGCGCGTATCGAGACGGAGTCGGGCGGGGTGCGTTCCGCCGAGCCAATCCATGTTGAAAAGGCGACGGGGTGTGGTTGTCCCGATGGCAGCGGATGTGATCCCTCCCTTGCTGGTTTCGCCAATCAGATCGATTGCGCGGCCAACTTGATGCGCCGCTATTGGAACGATCTTGAAAGCAATGGCAAGACGGTGACCGGTTGGCAGGTTGGCGTAGAAAAGCAAACGTATGACCCGTGCGTCGTCACACCACAGAACAAGGCGACGGCAGCGCTCTATACGTACACACCTTGGGTTGGCGCCTATGCCGAGCAATGCGGCACGGCCATGTGGGGTGGCTCTTCGCTCGTCGCGCGCCTCTACGACATGTTTCTCATCGAATACCCATGGGGCGTCGACCCCTAGCGGGCGGACCGTAGCACGCCATCAGCCATACCTGCTCAGTTCGCAGCGTCAACTCGGGGCAGCCTCCTGTAGTGGCTGCGCGCTGCCTCACGTGGCGGTACTTCAGGTCCTGCCCTGGCGTTTGGTGCGTAGGTCAAACGGGATCGCCTGCGAGCTGGTTGAGGAAGTTCTCGACCCAGGTGTAGCCGTTGGGCGCAACGGTATTGCCGTCGGTGGGGTCGGCGGGGTCGAGGCCATGGTTGGTCTCCCACTGGTCCTCCATGCCATCACCGTCGGCATCGGGGTATGGGGTGCCCGAGGCCAGGACGGGCCATCCGCCTACATCATTGGGGTGGTTGACCAGGCCACCGTCGCGGTTGATCACGGTGTCGACCACGTATTGATCCGCAACGTCGCGCACCGGAGCAGTTGCACCCGCACGTACCAGCACCTGATCATAGGCGGTCTTGGCCGAGGTTGTCGTGATCGATGGCCACGAGAACGTTGGTGAACTGACCATCCACTGGTGGTCACTGTCGTACAGCAACGTCGACTGGTCCCCATTGCCATCGAGCTGGTTCGGACCCTCGTTACCGGCCAAGTAAAGCTCGAACCCTGGTGTTGGGTTAAGCCCTTCCTCGAAGTAGATCTCTCGAACCCCACCGCTGGAGGGACCACGCAGAAACATGTTGCCGACAAATGCTCCCTTGAACAGCACACCGGACCCGTCGCCACCGTGGACCGCTGCGTCCCTCCAGTTGTAGATGAGGTTATTGACCATGACGTCGCGCCCGGCATTGCTGAAGTCGGGGTTGCTACGGTCGTTGTGCGCGAATAGGTTGTGGTGGAGGGTGATGCTGTGGTGGTCCTTCGGGTCGTAGGTGCTGGTGAACGTCCCGAAGTGCGCACCCCTGGAGTGCATCCCCTTCTCGTGCGCGGAGTCGTTCAGGCCCTGGGCAATGACCGACCACTGCAGGGTGTAGTTGTTCGCTCCATCGCCCGAGGAGAAGACCTCGTCGACGGCCCATTTGAGCGACAGGTGGTCAAGCACGACATCGTGCGCTCCGCTCTGCATGACGATCGCATCCGAGCAACAGACGGGTGAACTCGTCGGTCCGGGACGAACACGCAGGTGCCGCATCACCACGTCGTGCGTCTCGATGCGAAGGGCGTCACCGAGGTTATCCGGATGGTTTCGGATCTGCACACCATCGCCCGGCGCGGTCTGCCCGGCCACAGTCACGTACGGATCTCTGATGCTGATCGTGTCCCACAGTTCGATGGTACCCGACACGCGGAACACCACGATCCGTGGCCCCGACGCCTCCAGTGCCGCGCGCAAACTTCCCGAGCCCGAATCAGCTAGCGTGCTCACCTCAAGCAGACGACCGCCACGGCCACCCATCGCATCTTGTCCGTACCCCTCCGCAGTCGGGAATGCCTTCACCGCCGGCGAAACCGAAGCGTCGTTAGTCACTGAGCCATCTGGCACCGAAGCGTCGTCCGCCGTTGAAGAATCTGGCATCGAAGCGTCGGAACCTCGAAGTGTTTCGAAACGGATGCGGCCACAAGAGCTGCCTGACACCAGAGCAACGACAGCCAGGGCAATCAAGCTGTGCTGTCGATCAGCGAAATTCTGTCTCCGCACCCACATCATAAATAGTAACTCTCAAAGAGAAGGTGTCCAAGGGTTGAGACGGTCCGAGCAAAGAGTGGCATGACATGGCCGAGTGCTTCAATGTCGAAAGTCGCCCGTGCCATGAACCTGGCGACGCAACAGAACAAGGTCACGATCGCCGGTCATTCTTGGGTGGCGGCGTTCTTGTTTAGCGAGCTGTGGAAGCGCCGCTTGCGACAATGTGCTGCGCGCGGTAGAGCCTTGCGCCGTCGAGAGGTGCCGATGCAACACTTTGATCGCGTGCCTAGTTCGATGTGCGTGCCCCGATCGAGCAGGGCGCGGCGTCATGGAGTGTGGTCCAACTGGTACGACAATGGTCAGCAAGTGGCCATCAAGCAGTACAAAGAGGACAAACTCGTTACCATTTTGGCCGAATGAGATGATTGGGGTACCGAGCTTTGCACGAGGCCGCCGAAGTGCGCCGCTTGCGGGTGCATCGCTGAAGATTGGCACGTTTGCGCAATGTGCTCAGTGACGGTGTGCGACAAACACGTCCACTACGTGAACGAGGGTGCGCCCCCGGTGTTGCACGGGCGGAAAACTAAGTCGCGGTTACAACTCGGCACCACTTTGCGACTTTTTAGCCGTTAGAATTCCGTACTCAGCCGACTCGACCCCGCTAATCCCATACCGATTCATGAAAGCTTCCGGTTCTTCTGAACTTTCGATGGTCAGTTCCAGTTCGATATCTTGACCACGTACAGATGACTCGCAAGCTTCTTCGAATGGTTCGTCGAACCAAGATATGACGTGCATCACCATATGAAGGCTACCCCCTGGCTTCAGGAATTCCGAGGAACGCCGCAGGATCTCTTTCCATATTACATCACCGCGGGCACCTGCTCCCCACCAGTTGGTATGGGCAGGATTGGTCGGATCGGGTTGATACGGAGGGTTAGCGGTAATCAGATCGAAGCGTTCTCCCTCAACGGCATCCCAAATGCTACCGTGGCGAAAGTCGACGTTCTCGCATCGGTTTAACGCCGCGTTGAACCTCGCCAGACGAAGGGCACGACGGTTCAGGTCAGTCCCGGTAGCACGCAAGCTATGCTTCGCCGCAAGCAGTGCATGAATACCTGACCCTGTGCATAAGTCTAGTGCACTTTCGACTCGGTTTCGCGGAATGTCCTCGTGCTCAGCGAACAAACGCGTCTCCCCATAAAATGGCATGACGATCATAGGTTCGTCTGCCAAAGATAATTTGTTGTCGTTCACGACGGAAGATACGCTCCGAAGATCTGTTACACAGCCCACTCCGCCAATACAGCCAAGCGCGAAACAAGGATTAACCGTAGATCCTTCGCGCATGACTAAACCAATTTCCTCCCAAGCGACAACTTCTTGCGGCTCAAGAACGATCGTAAAGT
Source organism: uncultured Polyangiales bacterium (assembly GCA_964487255.1). GTDB lineage: Bacteria > Myxococcota_A > Polyangia > Polyangiales > CAZAQV01 > CAZAQV01. The sequence goes on from CAZAQV010000015.1 coordinate 145,960, forward strand.
CCTCCGCAGAGATCGGAATTCCGAGCGCCATCCCTCTGCAAACTTCGTTGAGCGAGCCAGATGAGTTCTGATACCTCTCGTGAGCAAAGAGACCGTGCGGTTCGCTGAACCAACCAAGACGGTCTAGTGAGCCTCGCACCACCTCTAGACGTTGAGAGTCAAAACGAAGTTCGGGTAAATCCTCTCTCTTCACAGGTGCGCTGGCCATTGCTAACACTAACACGAATGTCTGACTTTACGGGCTGCAAATCGGAGCACTCGGGGACCGCTCTGATGCAGTATCTACAACTCCGTACATGTGCCTTGTCTTCTTGGATGAAGGCAGCGCTACGCGTACACTTCAGCAATGTCCGGAATCCAGATTGGGATGCATCGTTGCCCCTGCCAAGCACAGAAGCATGAGCCGCAGTTCATTGCAGTAACCGGTGGGCCTGGCGCTGGTAAAACAGCCGTTCTTGAGATCGCCAGCCGTGCGCTCTGCAAACACGTCGGTGTGCTTCCCGAGGCTGCCGGTATCGTTTTCGGTGGAGGGTTTCCTCGACACAGAACAGCTGTGGGCGCGAGGGCATCGCAGCGCGCTATCTATCGTGTGCAGCGAGAGGTAGAGCGTCTTGTCGTCGAAGAGTCGACCCTTGCGATCGCATTATGCGACCGAGGGACGATCGACGGTCTCGCTTACTGGCCAGATGACGATGAAAGCCTTTGGGACGAGGTCGGCACTTCCCATGAAAAAGAGTTGGCTCGGTACTCCGCCGTGATCCATCTTCAAACGCCAACCGCCAACCATGGCTACAACCGCGAGAATCACCTCCGCATTGAAAACGCCGAAGAGGCTCGAGTCATCGACGAAAAGATACGCCAAGCGTGGGCGAAGCACCCTCGTCGCTATCTCATTCCGAGCTCGGCCAACTTCATGGAAAAGGCAGTAGCTGCGCTACAAGCGATCAGCGAGCTTCAACCGGACTGCTGCGCAGGTCGCGACGCCGAGACAAAGCACGGCGATCCGGGTTGATCGGCCTGCCAACCTTGCTAGACCGTTTGCGATGGTTTCATTTCCTCGAGTCTTTTTCGCCGGTGGCGGCCGCTGGATGCTATCGCTGCTTGCTATCGCTTGTGGTAGCGATTTGAACACGGACGGAAGCCTAGCGGATGCTGCGGCCGATACGTCCTACGTGGGTCAAGATGCTGCATCGCAGAGCGACACCAGTTTTGGTGATGGAAGTATCGACGGCGGGCTTCGGTCGTGCGCGATGAGGCGCTACGAGGCGACGCTGGTGGACAAGCCGGTCGATGTCTTGCTCGTGATCGACAACTCCGGCAGCATGGGGGCCAAAATTGCGCAAATCGAGGAGCTCATCAACGGGAACTTCGCCGACGTGCTTGGGGACAGCAAGTTGGACTATCGGCTGATCGTGCTCGGACGTCACGGAGAGCATGGCACCAATATCCACGAGTGGGGGCCGCTCTACGGCGAGAACATTTGCGTGCGTGCGCCTCTATCCGGGACCGATTGTGACCCGGTTCCCGAACAACCCGCATTGACGGAGAAGTTCAAGCACTACAGTCACTGGATTGACGGCAGTCAAACGCTCGAAACCGTCATCTCAGGGTTCTCCGCGCCGGATGAACATGACCTGGCCCCGCAAGGGTATTCGACCTGGCTTCGCAGCGATTCGCTTAAAGCCATTGTGGTATTTACGGATGACGACCCAGGTATCAACCTCCGCGATGAAGATCCCTCAAATGATGATCGGACCGCAGAAGTCGCTGATGGATTCGAGCAGCGTTTGTTGGCACTTTCCCCACCACTTTTTGGTGTACCTGGAAGTCGAAACTATGTCTTTCACAGTGTTGTCGGACTTGCGTCCGGGACGGAGGGTAAGGTTTTTACCGCTGATGAGCCCATCGTAGAGGGGGTGTGTCGCGGCAGTGAGAACCATGGCGGAAGTTACCAACGGCTGAGCAAGATTACGGGTGGCTTGCGGGCGTCGCTATGCTCGATCGAGAGCTATGGTGCGCTCCTGCGCGAGGTGGCGACCCACATTGTCCAACGCGCCAGCCTGCAATGCGTCCTTGACCTCCCGATCGCTGAACTAGGCTCTGTGGTCGATGCGTCGAGTGTGTACGTGAAGCTCAAGTTGTCCGAGCAAGACTCGCAAACGATATTTCCCGTCGACAGCGCGGAGGAGTGTGGCGGCAATTCGTTCTATATCGACGATGGGCAGCTGCGAGCATGCCCGGAGCTCTGCGCCGTCTTAAGCGCATCGAAAGAAGCGGTCGTTGAAGTTCACGCCAGGGATTGCGGTGAAACCGAGTGTGTTCCGACCGGGAAAGAACAATGCGACGATGATATCGACAACGATTGTGACTCGTTTATCGATCGAAACGACTCGGACTGCCTTCTTCGCTAGTAGCCTGTCACGGGTTGGTGAACCAGTCGATGAGCGTCGCGGTCGCCGAGCCCGTCGCTCCCGCCGGGATCCGCCCGCGAGACGAGCTTCGGAGTGCCGTACCCGCGATGTCGAGCTGTGCGAACGGGACATCGCCACCCACGTGCTTGCTCAAGAAAATGGCTGCTGTGATGGCGCCCGCGCCGCCTGAGCCGATGTTGCCGATGTCCGCGATGCGACTCCCGAGTCGAGCGTCGTAAAACTCATCCATCGGCATGCGCCAGACGTTCTCTCCTGCAGCATCTGCCGCGCGCAGCAGCTGCTCACCAAGAGCATCGTAGCGCGTGAACAGACCCGCATACTCACCCCCGAATGTGCTTGCGTTGGCGCCCGTGAGCGTCGAGACAGTCATGATCGAATCAGGCTTTCGCGGTCCATCTTCGGTCGCGTAAGCGAGTGCGTCGGCCATGACCAGGCGGCCCTCGGCGTCGGTGTTTCCGATCTCAACGCTGAGGCCACTTCGGCCTCTGACGACATCGTCAACACGCTGTGCGTTCGAAGCGATCACGTTCTCCGCAAGGGGAAGATAAACATCCACCGTGGTGTCAACACCGCGTGCGGCGGCGCCGTCGATTGCAGCGAGGACCACGCCTGCACCGGTCATGTCGCCCTTCATGCCGCTCGGATTGCTCTTGATGGAAAGACCGCCCGAGTCATAGGTGATGCCTTTGCCGACAGCTGCGACGTGCCGGGAGCCTGCACCTTGATGTCGCAAGCGAACGAGGTAGGGGGGGCTCTCGCTCGCCATGCCGACGCCGTGCAGCAAGTTCATGTTCTGTTTGAGGAGGTCGGGTTTACTCAGCACCTCAAAGTCCAGGCCGCGCCGATCGGCGATCCGTGCAGACAATGCGACCAACTCATTGGTGTTGAGGACATTTGGCGGAAGCTCGGTCAGGTCGCGAGCGAGCGCGACACTGTCGGCGACTTCGTTGCCGCGGGCGATACCCTCAGACGCCGAAGCGTTCCAGCCAGCGCCGTCCCCTGCAACAGCGACGCGCAGTGCTTTGCGATCTTTGGCTGACGACTTGAACCAATCGAAGCTGTAGTCCGCCAGGAGCAGGCCTTCGGTAAGCTGTTGATAGGCAGCCGAGTCTGCAGAGCGCAGCAGAATTTGAGAGGTTGTCCCATTGGAATCGCCGCCGCGCGCGAGCTTCCCGATCTGGTGACCGATATCGCGTAGGTCTGCAGTTTTTTGCGAATCACCGAGCCCGACGAGCACGATTTTCTTGAACCCGGTGCCCGCACCATCTACTTCAAGGTGGGATCCGACAGCGCCAGTGAAGTTTTGGCTGCTGACGGCATCGACGACGCGCGCGCGGACGTCATCGCCAAAATCGAGAGCATGGCTCGCTGTCGCGACGCGCCGGCTTGATGTCGGCACAAAGATCGTATCGCCCGTGTCGAGTAGAGCAGCCTCGGCGTGGATGTGGGTGCGAGGTCGTGCGAGCACTTCATCGGCCACGTTGAAGGCCTTTTCGATCTTCTCTGCGGTGACGCCTGCGTTGCGCATCGCTTGACGCGCAAGCTTGACGGCTTTCCCGAAGCTGCCTGCTTGCGATGCGCTGGTAACGGCCGGTAGCATCGGGTGCTCGGCTTCGATCCACGCGTCCGAACTCGCCGCGCCCGTGATGGTTTGCTCGAGCGAGCCACCCACCTTTGAAAGCGATGCAACGCCCCCCATGGCGACCAATGAAACAACCATTGCGTACGACTGCACGCTGCCCACCTGATTACGCACCAAAAGCATGGCGCGGAGCAATGCAACACCCGTTCCGCTGCGTCACCGTTCGAAAAACGCACAATTCTACGAACCTTTGCGTCTGTACCAATTCCGTACAGGAAGCATTCGTGACCGGAGATCCGGACGCTAGTGGCTGCCGTTGAAACCAGCCCATCCGTCGTTCGACCTGGGGCTCGATGATCCTGTCAACGCCCGGCCGCAGAATCCACCAGCAGCGTCCGGGTGCACCGTGTGATGTCAGTGGCGAACTCGGGGATCGAGGCCAGGCTTGGGCGCACCGCGGTGACGGCTGCGAGAAGCTTCTCTTCGGGGGTCGAGTTCGCTGAGATGGTTTGGACCGCTGAGCCGGCTCGCGCTTGCCTTGCGCGGGCGGCCCAAGGCTGTCACAGTGCCTATATCTCAGGGCCGCAGGCCCGTCGTCCTGCCCCGGCAACTGTACGCCAACATGGGGTGATTTAGTTTCAGCGCGTGTGTGGACGGAACGCGTCTTATCAATCCGCGTCCACATCACGATATAGCGTTCTACACCGTGGGCAGCGTAAGGCGCACCGTGCGCCGGGCAAGCGCGAGTGAAGACCCGAGGGGACAAGCATGAGTTCGAACAAAACGACCGAATCTGGCGGCATTGACATTCCGGTCGAGAGGAAGCCCACGGTGATCGTTGTCGCGGGTCTGGATCGAGATACAACTGAGAGTGGCGTTGCTGTTGCGCTTGAAGTATTTGGACCGCTGCTCGCAATCGATCTCGACCGTGATTCAAAGGGCCGCTCGCGTGGCATGGGTACGGTGACCTTCGAGTGTCACGAGGATGCGATGAAGGCCATCGATAGCTCTGAGTCGCTTCGGATCGACAACCGCAGCCCTCGGCTTCGCTTGCGCACGCCCTCGGTTTCGGCGCCTCAAGACCTACATGACGGCTGGACGGAGATTCGCCGTCGCAAGATCATGCCTAGAAATGGGAATGACTAGCTGGACGAAACATCGCACCGTGCAATCGGCTGTGTCTCCGTCAAAACTGGGAGTCCCTTCGCGAGTGAAGCCAGTTCTCGTAGGCCTCGCCACCGCCAAGGTCGTTCCTCACTTGTCCGCATCGCGTGACGCGAACTTCGTTGCCATCGAAAAGTACTTGATCAAATTCACGGAGCGCACGGTAGGCCGATGCCTGCTCTTCAAACACAATCGTGGCTGTTCCAAGCAAGAGTCCGGCCGCATCGTGATCGAGCTGAACGACGGTCACTTTGCCCATAATCGAAAAAGCGCGGTGAAGTTCCTTCGCGGATGTATTGGCGTTTAGGCCGGACAGTCTCAATGATGCAGATGGCATGTTTCGCTCTCTTCTTGCCGGGTTGAACCGGCGGTCGCGCGTTCCGCCCACAAACGCACTCGACAGGGCAATTCCCTTCGGGAAGAGAGGACGGCAGACATTTCTGCCTTGAATTGATCTAAGTGTTCCACGAATCCATCATCACTACAATGTTAAAGCTAAAGCGTTCAACGTACCGCTCATAAAGAGGAGTAAGCGCCCACATGAAACATAAAGCAAAAATCTATCCTCATCTCTGGTACGCAAAAAGCGCCGAGCAGGCCACGACGTTCTACGTGTCGATTTTCCCCAATTCTCGAATCGACCGTGTCACGACCCTTCCCGTGGGCGCGCCGTCCGGACGTGCTCGCTCAGCCAAGATTGTCGACTTTACGCTCTTCGGTCAGCGCTTCCAGGCGATCACGGCCGGTCCGCATCACGACTTCAACGATGCTATGTCGCTCGTCATTTCGTGCGACAGCCAGGACGAGATCGATCGTTACTGGGACGCTTTGACCTCCAACGGTGGCCAAGAGCTCGGTGCCGGATGGCTGATCGACCGTTTCGGAGTGCGCTGGCAGATCGTGCCTGCAATGTTTGATGAGCTGATGCGTTGTGACGACGTCGATGCAAATGTGCGAATGGGCGAAGCGATGATGCGCATGACGAAGATCGATATTGCGAAACTCAAAGCAGCTTTTCAGGGCTGAATCGGTCACAAAAAAAGGGCCGAAGGCGTACCTTCGACCCTAGATCTGTGAACCCGTGGGTTCTACCAGCGTTGGCTTCGGCCACCGCCACCGCCGTCGCGCTGGCGATCCTGCGCGACATCGACCCGAAGGGAACGGCCGTTGAGGTCCGCACCGTTCATTTCTTGGGCTGCAGTTGCTGCTGCGCCGGCATCATCAAATGAGACAAAGCCGAAGCCTCGGCTGCGTCCCGTATCACGGTCTGTAATGACTTTGGCGTCTGTGACTGTGCCGAAGCGCTCAAAAGCCCCACGAAGCGCGGATTCATCCGTCGCCCATGCAAGACCACCTACAAATAGTTTCTTTGACATTCTACGTTCTCGTTTCTTCTCTAGATTCGCGTTGGCGTCGGTTCCTTGCGGTTGCCAAGGCCCACGCGAAGGCGAGTAGCCTAGCTCGACAAGTCCCCCCGGTACAGCCGATTGTTGAAATATTCGCTAGCCCCTCTAAAACTAGGCTCCTCCCAGACCCACGAGACCGTCAGCCAGAGGAAGGGCCCTGTTTCCGACGAGCTATTTCGGCTTTTTAGTAGGCTTATCTTGAGCGCTGCTGAAACCGGCCTGACGCCTGTCCTTCTTGTTCTGCTGCCTTGTTTTGGCCGCGTCTTTTTGGGCCTGATTCTTAGACTTTGATTTTTGAGACTTGTCGCCCATGGTGACTGATAAACCTCAGTCGGCGTAATCGAGACCACGCGCTTTCGCACGTTCTCGGGCGCTTGCGTTGACCGAAGGTCGGAAAGGCACCTCACAGACAACCGCATCAACTGCGACGCCAGGTTGCTCTGCATATACGTCAGGCAACTCGACGCGCAGCCGCGTTCCTATCTCGCTCTGCTCGAATGGAACATGCGCGAGCGCAATGTTGGTCTTCAGTTCAGGTGACCACCAGGGCGAGGTGACGTATCCGATTTGTTCGCCTTCGGGTGATGCGACGAGCCAGAAATCGGGTGCATAGTCCTCGATGGGCTTTCCGCCAAGTTTGAGCCCAACCATCTTGAGCTTGAAGGGAAAGCGGCCCGCATCGATCTCGACCCGCTGGCGTTCTAACTCGGCTTTGCCGATATAATCCGCCTCCTTTTTGCGAGGGACCTGATAGGCCAGGTTGACCTGAAAAGGCGAAGTTTCGAAGTCCATGTCCTGGCCCCAAGAAAGGATGCCCGCTGCGATGCGCCGGTGATGGGCGGGCGCAATCACCTGAAGGCCATGCTTCTTTCCAGCTTCTAAAACCGCATACCAGACGTCTTCGGCATAGAGCGAGGCGTCGTACACGTAGATCTCATAGCCCTTCTCGCCCGTGAACCCGGTTTGACTGATCAAGACCTTTCGCCCACCGATCTCCGCGTGCAAGAGCCCGTAGTACGGGATATCTCGCACAGCGTCGCCCACGAGGTCAGCCATCAGGTCGACGGAGAGCGGACCTTGGATCTGCACCGGACAGACATCGATCTCGTCGATCTCGACATCCCACTTGCGTCCAAGATTGACGGCCTGAAGCCAAAGCATCAAATCTGTATCGGAGAGCGAAAACCAAAATTCGTCCTCACTGAGCCGGAGCAAAACCGGGTCATTAAGAATGCCGCCCTTCTCATTGCACAAGATGGCGTACTTTCCGCGCATCGGCTTGATCTTCGTGGCATCGCGCGTGATGACGTAGTCGACGAAGGACTCGGAACCTGGGCCTTTAACACGAATCTGACGCTCCACGGCAACATTCCACATGGTCACACGGTTGACGAGCGCGTCGTACTCGACCATGGCGCCACCATCTTCGGGTTTGACGTAACCGCGAGGGTGATAGATTCGGTTGTACACTGTGGCGCGCCAACAGCCTGCCTCCATCGACAGGTGCCAAAAAGGCGACTTGCGCACCCGTGTGGAGATCAGCATCTGCACGGGCGTTGGCCCGGACTGCCGAAGGTTAATGGGAACCTTGCGGTCGCTTTGGTCGACGCTGGGGACGTTTGCGTGGACTGGCGCTGATCCGTTTCCTTGGGTTGAAGCAGCTCCGTTTCCGTTGGTCACGGAGGCGCCGTTCGTTCTGTGGTTGTTGTTCGAGTTGAGTGTCATGTTTTCTCCAGTGGAAAGAGGTCGCCGTTAGCAGCGAACGCGCTCGTTATTGGGGTCGTAGAGGTGCCCGCGACCGACGATCTGAACGGTGACCGGGTAGTGCCCGTCGCCGTTTTCGTTGAAGTACTCGATGGTCAATTTCTCGCCGACCTTGGCGCGATCTTGCGGCAAGTAACCCATCACAACGTGCTTTCCGATCGACGGGCAATACGACGAACTCGTCGTGTACGAACGGCGGCCATGTTTATCGATCAGCACCTCTTTGGTTCGACTGTCGAGAATGGGAGCGATACCGACAGGGTAACGCGTCACGCCGCTGACCGTGAGGTTGTCGACGGTCATCGCACACAACGTGGCGGCTTGGGTCACGTTCCGTTGTGCCATGTAGGCGTCTTTGCCAACAAAGTGGTCCTTCTTCACTTTGGGGCGATCGACGCCAGCTTCGTAGGCGTTGTACTCGGTTTCTAGGTCTGCGCCCTGCAAGCGAAAGCACTTCTCAAGGCGTCGACTGGTCGCGTACGTCTCGATGCCGACCGGAACCACGCCTGCCTCAAGAAAAGCATCGTAGAGCGCCAAACCTGCTGCGCTCTCGTTGTCGAAGTAGAGCTCCCAGCCCAACTCGCCAACATACGAAATTCGTAGCGCCTGCACCGGAACCTTGGTGCCCGACACATTGAGATCGAGCTGGTGGATGCTGGCAAACGAAAAGGCCTTGTGGGTGATGGCTTCGGGATCGGTGAACTTGCCCAGAACGTCACGCGCTTTGGGACCCCATAGACCAAGGGTTGCAATGTCGTGGGTACGGATTCGAATATCCGCATCCAGACCGTGATCATCGCGGTAGTTGCGTATCCAAACCAGGTCACGGTTGCCGTCCGCGCCGCCGGTCACGATACGATATGCGTTCTCGCCTTGACGGCAAACCGTCAGATCCGCATGCACGCCACCTTCATGATCGAGAAAGTTGGTGTACACCGCCTTGCCCACGGGCTTACTGCCGCCAACCTTGGCCACCGACAGCGTCTCGAGCATGCGCGCCGCGTCCGGGCCTTCGATATCGAAGATGGCGAAGTGGGAGAGGTTGATCATGCCCACGTGGTCACTCATCGCCAGGTGCTCGGCGTTGGCGATTTCGTAGGGCACATGCCTGCGGTCCCACTCGTTTTCTCGGACGGGAACCAGCGAAACGTACTCGCGCAAACGCTCCTCGTTGCTCTTGTAGGCGTAGGCGCGCTCCCACGCGGCGATTTCGTTATCGAAAAATCCTCCCAGCTCCTTTTCGCGCTCGTAGAACGGGCTCTTGAACACATTTCGCCCGGTGACATACGGCTCGCGCGGATGCACAGGGGGGTTGTAGATCTTCTGGGCGTTCTCGTAGCAACGCCCTTTGACATACTCAGGTTTTTTTTGCGCAGGGTAGAAGCGGGCAATATCGGCCGCATGGGGATCCATCTGGGCCTTGCCTTTGACAATCCATTCGGCGCACAGACGCGCGGCACCCGGCCCGTCTTTAACCCAAACCGCTTCGCACAGCCAGAAACCGCGAACCTCCGGGGCTTCGCCGATCAGCGAGCCGTTATCCACGGTCACCGACAGAAGGCCGTTGAATGAAGCGCGCTCGTCGTACCCGAGCTCGCTCAGCACCGGAACCGTCTCCATGGCTTTTTCGAGAGGCTCCGCGATGTGCTCGAGGGGCAAGTGGCGCATCGACGGCGAGACCTTGGTGAACTTCGGGTTGCCGATTTCGCGTGGGTCGATGAGCCGCGGCTCTTTTTCCTCGTAATAGCCCCACTCGATCATGCCGCCATCGGTGAAGCCGGTATCGCGAACATAGGCCGAGTTGCCTTGGTCGCGGAAGAGGGGATGGACCAAGTAGTCTTTGGTACCTTGGATCTTGTCATAGGGACCGAAGAAGAGAAGGGGGTGGTCTACCGGCCAAAGCGGTACCGGGACCTCCGCCATGTCACCCAGCAGCGGACCCCAAATGCCCGAGGTGATGATGACCCGCGGCGCTTCGATTGTCCCCTTGCCGGTATGCACGGCCCGCACGCGGCCGTCCTTGATGTCGAAGCCTGTGGCCGGCGTGTTGGTGAACGTGCGAAGCGCGCCCATATCGCGCGCTCTGTCGCAATTCTCCAGGACGACATCGAGCGAACGCGGCGTGACGAGGCCTGCATCGGGGTCCCACATTGCGCCGCGAATCGAACTCTCGTCCACCAGCGGGAACCTTTCCTTGGCTTCGGCAGCATCGATCAGGCGGACATTCGTGCCGAACGCTTTGCCCGACGCGACCTTGCGTTTGAGCTCTTCCCAGCGCGCGTCGTCGTCCTTGCGGCACACCTCCATGCCCCCTCGCTTGAAGTAATGGTTGGTCTGTTCATAGAAGCGACGGCTGTATGTCGTCGTCCACACCGAAAGCTTGTCGTGGCTGGTATTGAACACGAAGTCGGAAGCATGTGAGGTTGACGAAATATCGGAGGGAATCGCACCAGCCTTCTCGAGGCCCACGATGTTGCGCATTCCGAGTTCGGCTAAGAAGTAGGCCAGCGAGGAGCCGACGATGCCGCCCACCCCGACGATGACGGCGTCTGCTTGTGTTGGAAAGTCCTTTGACATGGCGTGTTTCCTTTCTCCGCTTAGGCAAGCCCGGAGATATTGCCCTGATCGTCGAGGTGGATGCTGGCGGCTGCCGGAGTTTTAGGTAGGCCTGGCATGCGTAAGATCGCGCCGGTGAGTGGAACCACAAAGCCTGCGCCCGCGGCGATTTTGATGTCGCGCACTGTGATACGAAACCCGTGCGGACGACCAAGTTTACTTGCGTCATCGGAGAGCGACTTTTCCGTCTTGGCGATGCACACCGGCAGATGCGCGAGGTTGTTGTCGTTGATGAGCGCCAGGGCAGCGCGACCTTGATCGGTGTAGTCCACGCCGTCTGCTCCGTAGACCTCACGCGCGACGATGGCGATCTTTTCCTCGATGGACTGCTCCCAATCGTAGAGCGGCTTGGCGTTGCCGTTCCCTTTTTCCACCGCCGTGATGACGGCTTCTGCCAAGGCGAGGCCACCTTCTCCACCGCGCCCATGGACTTCGACCACCTCAGCTCGGACGCCGATCTCTTCGCAACCGTCTTGGATGGCTTGCAGTTCACCTTCGCTGTCGTGCGGAAAGCGGTTGATCGCAACGACCGGCTCGGCGCCAAACTTGCGCACATTCTCGAGGTGTCGGTGCAGGTTTACCATCCCGAGTTTGACGGCTTCGACATTCGTGTCTTGAAGGTCGCCGACCGAAACGCCGCCGTGCATCTTGAGGCTACGCGCCGTGGAGACGATGACGACTGCAGACGGGGAAAATCCGCCATAGGGCCCCACCAAATCGAAGAACTTCTCACCACCGAGGTCGAAGCCAAAACCTGCTTCGGTGACGACATAGTCCGAGAAGGACTGGGCCAATCTTGTGGCGAGCACGCTGTTGGCACCCTGGGCGATATTGGCGAAGGGACCGCCATGGATAAGCGCAGGACCATACTCCATGGTCTGGACGAGGTTGGGCAGTAGAGCCTCGCGCAGCAGTACTGCGGCCGCATCTTGGATACCCAAGTCAGCGACGGTCACGGGCTCACCCGACTTGCGAAAGCCAAGCAGAATGCAGCCGATGCGCTCCTTGAGCTCGTTGTAGGTCTTCGAGAGGCAGAGGATGCCCATGATCTCAGACGCAGCCGTAATGTCGAAACCGCGACGCAAGCTTCGGTCGTTCATGTCGATCGCGCGGCGCCATAGAATCTGCTGCGGATCGATGTCGAGGCGGTTGTCAAAATGGAGCTCGTTGTCGAGCACCGCGGCAATCAAGTTGTTGGCGGCTGCGACCGCGTGGATATCGCCCGTGAAATGCAGGTTGATGTCCTCCATAGGCAGCACTTGCGAATACCCGCCGCCAGCGGCGCCTCCCTTTCGTCCAAACACCGGACCCATTGACGGCTCCCGCAATGCCACGGTGGCCTTGTGTCCCAGCTTGCACAGCGCCTGGGTGAGGCCGATCGAACATGTGGTCTTGCCCTCTCCAGCAGGCGTGGGGTTTGTCGCACTGACCAAGATGAGTGGAGCCGTGGGATGGGCATCCGAGAGTAGCCGTGTGAGTGCGTCGTATTTGACCTTGGCCTTGTACTCACCGTAGTGAATTAGATCGTCTGCGGACAATCCGACCGAAGCCGCCACTTCGTTAATCGGCTTCATCGTATGCGCGTGCGCGATCTCAATGTCCGTCTTCTGTTTGCTCATCTTGGCTCCTATGCGCTTATCGCTTCATTTCTGAGCGCCTGTTGACGCCACTGCTCGGTTTGATCAATTTGGTTGAAGGTAAAGACATGAAGGCCCGCGACACCCGACAGGCCGTCAATGGACTCTGCGATGTCCGCCACCAACTCGTCTGGCGTGTATGCGCTGGTTCCGATGGTGTTGGCCAACAGATCATGTTGCTTCTTGAGAAAGCGTAACGACGGACCGACGCCCACGCGCATCGAGATCGTGAGCAACTTATAGAGGCTGTGCACACCGGGAATCCCAATAAAGACATCCAGGTCGATGCCTTGACTACGTATTTCGCCAAGCCAGGCTCTCACGGTCGACCCCGAAAAACAGATCTGCGTCACCATGTAGTCTGCGAGTAAACTCTTCTCCTTGAGCGCCCGTAGCAGAGTACGATCGTCGATCTTGGCGTGACCCTCAGGGTAGGCGGCTACTCCCACGCGCTCGATGTGATGTTCGAGGCACTCTAGCTCACGCAAGAGCTCAAGCGACGAAGCGTAAGCCCCGACAGGCTCATCGATATCTCCGCCTGGTACAAAGATGTCACGCACACCGAGCGCCGCGAGTGTCGTGATGATGTCCAAGAGATGCGCTCGGTCCTCGACCTGACGCGCCGCGATGTGGGGAATGACTTTAAGCCCGCGCTGGGACAGAATGCGGGTCGCCTCAAGCGTGGCCGCAATGCCCTTATTCGGCGAACAAGTTACGGTCACTGGCACCTCGGGATGAAAATCATCCCCTCGCTTATTGAGGCTCTTGAGCGGAATGACCTCGTAGCGACAGCTTGAGATGAGGTGCTTAAAGTCCAACCTTAAAGTCGTAATTAATCGCCAGCTATTTGTAAAACGATAAAAATAACTGCTTATTATGAATTTACTTGATAGTATAGCTCTGGTGCAGTTCGATCATCTGGAAACCTTTTTGGAATTGGCACGGAATCGCAGCTTTTCCCGAACGGCGGAGCGCATGCATGTCACGCAGTCCACCGTCAGCATGCGCATTAAGGTTCTTGAAACGACGCTCGACCGAACGCTCTTTCACCGCGGCAGGGGTGATGTCTCTCTGTCGCGTGCTGGAGAGCGCTTCCATCGCTACGCGGTGGGCATGCGCCGCATGTGGCAGCAGGCGGTGCAGGAAGTTCGGCTGCCCGAAGGGTACACCCGGGTGATCAGCGTAAGCAGTCAAGTGAGCCTGTGGGAGCGTCTGATGCTTCGCTGGCTTCCGTGGATGCGCCAGCACGCGCCACATGTTGCCATCAATGTCTCCACAGAACGCTCCTCGACGATCGCTGCGCAGCTCGGCGACGGGACGCTGGATCTCGCCTTAATGTATGAGCCGCAAACCCTCGGAGGCATCACGGTCGAGCGATTGCTGGACGAAAAGCTCGTGCTGGTTTCCAACGTGCGCAGAGAGCGCAAGGATGCCTGGGTCGAAGACTATGTTTACGTCGACTGGGGAGAAGAGTTCAGACGTCAGCACGCCGAGGCCTTCACCTCGCTGGAGATGCCCAGCATCACGGTCGACCTTGGCGAACTTGGTTTGCGTCATGTTTTGCTCAGTGGTGGTTCAGGCTACTTCCCATTGCGTATGGTAGCCTCGCACCTACGCGAGAAGCGTCTCTATCGCGTTGAAGGGGCACCACAGTTTCGGCGTCCCGTATTCTACGCGTACGCATCCGAGCGAGAGGAGGATGAGGTGATCGAAACCGCTGTGCGCGGACTCCGGCATATTGCGGGTGAGCGTGTGCTCAACACGACGACCAATTCCCCCTCACCGAGTTGAGCAAAGTGTTGCCGATTTCGAGGATGGACATGCGAGAGCGAAAGAGGCAGCTTCGCCGAGAGTTGATCGAGGAGCGCAATCGGTTGACGGAGAGTGCTCGACGAGAGCGATCTCTTCGCGCCGCGCATCATCTCGAGACCAGCGGCGTATGGCGCTCCGCAGGCAGTATCGCGCTCTTTGCCTCCATGAATACAGAGATCGACACGGCGCCGTTGATTCACCTCGCTTGGGAAGCCGGCTGTAAGGTTGCGCTGCCCACAACACCTCCGCTGGGAAGGCCCCTTGTTTTTCGTTACGCAACCGCAAATACACCCATGGTTCGAAGTGCGTACGGAATCATGGAACCCGACCCGTCAGCCCAAGAGGTTCCCGCGAATGCCCTGGATCTGATCATCGTGCCCGGACTTGCGTTCGATAAGAGGGGTGCTCGACTGGGATATGGCGGCGGCTACTATGATCGCACAATCGTGTCCGCTTCGTGCGTCATCATGTTTTGCTTCGCATGCCAAGAGCTCGATGCCGTTCCCGAAGAGCCACACGACCAGCGCGTGCACGGTGTCGTTACCGAAGAAGGGTGGGTTCTAGGACCTCCGGTGTGAGCTGGATGTTCGAGTCTTGGCTAGGACCGGTGAAAATGCGCCTTGCGCCTGGCTCATAGATGCGCGGCTCACAGATGCGCGGCTCACGTCTGTGGGGAACTCGCTGATCGTCGCCAAGTGTCGACAACCTTGCGAAAGAACGCATCCTCTTCGTCTTCGACACCGTCCAATCGGGAAACGTCAGACAGCATACTGATGAATAGATGACGAGCGCTCGGACGCACCGCACCAAGGTTTGCGAGAAGCACTTCTTCGCTGGTTGAGTTCTCTGAGGCTGCTTGGGCCGCAGCGCTGAAGCGCCTAGCGCCAACGAGATTTGCGATGCCACGGATGACCGCTCTTTCTCCATCGCTGACACGACCGTCAACCGCAGCCATGCGAAAAAGGAGCTTGACCAGCAGATAAACTTCTCTGTCGGTCAGTTGATCCGGTGACTCAATGTTCCCCATGCCTCACTATCTGATCTTCGAGCCGTCTTGTCGATTGCGAAGAAAGACCCTCTTTTTTCAGCGCAACCTAGAACAGTTCGCTTCGGTGCGTCAGGCTTCATGTATATGCTCTTCGAGCCAGTCGGCGATTGCATTCGCATCGATGCGCTTGACGATGACTTGATCGATCAAGAAGCGTTCGGCATCGTCCGCACTTACTGTCAGTCGATAGCCGTTCACCAGCAAGAATGTTGCGGTTAATGCAAACGCGACTCGCTTGTTTCCGTCGACGAAAGCGTGGTTCATCGCGAGGCTGTGCATGAGCGCTGCTGCTTGGAGCGAAAGACTCTCGTAGTAGCCAGACTGCGGGCGATGCAGTGCACTTTCGAGCGCTCCGATATCTCGTAGACCGACCGTTCCGCCGAAGCGCGAGATGAGTTCTTCGTGCAAGGCGAGTGCTTCGTCAAGCGTAGGATAGAACGTAACCCGCATTGCCTACTTGGCGAGTCTAGAGAGAACTTCCGCGTGGTCGTGTAGCACTTCGTTCATCGCGGAACGAAACGCAGGCCGCACTCGCACCCGACGCAGGTGTTCGATCAAAGCATCTTCAACCAGTTTAGAGATGCTCTGCCCCGTGGCCTTCGCGGCTGCGCGGACCTCGCGCAAGACCTCGGCATCGACCTGCGTTGCAAATTTTACTGCTGGCACCTTAGTAATTTTCTGGTTATTTCATGATTTGTCAAGAATAGTGTGCTGCGGGTAGGGCTCATCTTGACTAGAACTGTGAGGCGCCTCATCGGCTAGCAAAGCGGGTATGATAGAGAGTGATGCAGCTATCGGATATCGATGGATTCATTGCGAGTTTCTGGAGAACGCCGCATTCGTTGCGCACCTCTTCGCCCAACGCAATGATGGCGCCTGTCTAATCTTCATGACCTTGAGCAAGGGCAAGAAATCTGATTTCTGCCTCTCATCCGCGTTGCTTCCAAAACATCAGGGCCTTGCTGGTTCAAGCGCTTGAGTGCGAGTGCCGAACTCATGCGGGCCTGGTAGTCGTCATCGTGATTGAGCTGGTGAACCAAGGATGCAACGAGGGTTTCGCGGCCGGTCTGATCGAGCCGAGCAGGATCTACGCGCCCCGAAGTCTCGATAGCAGCCTCTCGCTCCTGCGGGTCCGAGGATTGAAGCGCTTCAAGCGAAGTCTCGATTGATTCTGATTCAGTAAAACTCATGTTGAGCTCGCGGAGTGCTTCGACAGCGCCATCGCGTGCCGTCGGGTCAGGGTCCTCTTGCGCCATTTGAGCGAGCTTTTCGCTTACAGGATGCGCGTCAACCTTTGGGCTTCCAAAAGCGCGGGCTGCTGCGTGTCGGACTTCCGAATCTTCATCTTCGAGGCGTCTCATCAATGTCTCAATCACGGGTGCAATTTGTTGTAGCAGCAGCGTTACCGCTTTTTCGCTGCCTTCTCGGATGACTCGGTCGGCCTCTTCAAAGCCACCGTTCGGTTTCACGAGCTGCTCCACGAAAGAAGCGACGTCGACGGTAGAGAGCACTGGTCCAATGTACAAGGGGACGTTTGTTCCATGGGGATGCACGTTTGCCCGTTGGTTCGCGTCAGAAGGTGATATGTGAAGGCATGGCGGGTTTTTCGACGCTAGGTCTTTGCCCATCCTTGTGCGCTGTCGTCGCCGAGCTTGGGTTTGAGCACCCGACGCCGATCCAGACACAAGCGATACCGCCGCTTTTGGCCGGCAAAGATGTGCTTGGGCACGCGAAGACCGGAAGTGGCAAGACCGCCGCGTTTGCGCTGCCGATTCTGCAGAGAATCGAACTTGGCGACCGCACATTGCAAGCGCTCGTCATGTGTCCAACGCGCGAGCTCTCGGCTCAGGTGGCCGCGGAGATTCGCAGACTCGGTCGTAAGCTTGAGGGCCTGACGGTGCGCACGCTGACCGGCGGTGAACCCGTACGCGCACAAACCGAAGCGCTTGCGCGTGGGGTCCATATTGCGGTCGGGACCCCAGGTCGCATCTTGGACCATGTGGGGCGCGGCAACCTTGTCGCCACCTCGCTGCAAACCCTGGTTCTCGACGAGGCGGATCGCATGCTCGACATGGGTTTCGAAGAAGACATGAATAAGGTCCTCGCTGCACTTCCAGTCGCACGGCAGACCGCGCTCTTCTCGGCAACATTCCCGGACGGAATCGAAGCGATCCGTCGCGCGCATCAACGGAACGCGGTCCGGCTCACCGTCGGAGCGCCGGCTCAAATGACCTCCGAGCTCCAACAGTTCGCGCTTCTTACGCAAAGTGAAGAACAGAAGCCCGCGGCCCTGGGCTGGCTGTTCGATCAATACCTCAACGACTCGGCGTTGGTTTTCTGTAACTTCAAGGCGACCGTCAACGACGTCACCCGAAGGCTTGCCGAGCAAGGCATCGCAGTCGACTGCCTGCACGGTGACCTTGAGCAGTTTCATCGAGACCAAGTGCTCGCCAAGTTTCGCAACGGCAGTGTGCGGGTGCTGGTCGCAACCGACGTTGCCGGA
This sequence comes from uncultured Polyangiales bacterium, assembly GCA_964487255.1. Taxonomy (GTDB): domain Bacteria; phylum Myxococcota_A; class Polyangia; order Polyangiales; family CAZAQV01; genus CAZAQV01. The sequence goes on from CAZAQV010000015.1 coordinate 163,924, forward strand.
CGTGGCATCGATGTCAAAGACCTTGAGTTGGTCATCAACTATCAGCTTCCTGACCAACCGGAAATCTACCTTCACCGGATTGGGCGCACGGGGCGGGCGGGCAGCCAAGGGGTGGCCGTGTCCTTGTTTACGCGACGCGAAAGCGGCAAGATGCAGGCGATCGAGGCGATGACCGGAGCACCGATCGAGCGCATCGCAGCGCCGAGCTCTTTCCGTGGCGAGCCCAAAGCCCATCGCGCCGCCTTTGCGACGCTCCTGATCTCTGGCGGTCGCAAAGACAAGTTGCGTCCCGGGGATATCCTCGGCGCGCTCACCGGTGACGCGGGTCTTTCAGGCAGCGACGTCGGCAAGATCGAGCTTCATGAGCGCATCACCTACGTTGCGGTTGCCGTGGCGAAGAGCAAAGCCGCGGCCAAGGCACTCAATGAGGGACGCATCAAAAAAAAACGCTTCCGCGTCAGCCTTGTCTAGCGGTCCATCGGAACGCCGAGCTAGCTGCTTCATTCGTTTCGACACGAGAGTTATGACAGGCTGTCCCGATGCGAATCGCAGTCGCTGTACTTCTGTCTATTCACGGTCTCATTCACCTTTTGGGTTGGCTCAAGAGCTGGAAGCTGATGGAGGTTCCGCAGTTGACCGGCCGTACTTTGTTTGAACTGCCGGAGTCGCTCTCCCGCACGGTCGGCGCGATGTGGCTACTTTGCTGTGTTGCTCTTCTGGGGGCAGCCTTGATGCTCTTGCTTCGAAGCGGGCCCTGGTGGATCGCGGCGGCTAGCGGAATGCTCTTGTCTCAGCTGCTCGTGATCTACGCTTGGCCCGATGCAAAAGCCGGGACCTTGCTCAATGTCATTCTTTTGCTTCCCGTAGCGATCGGTTGGGCTGGAGCGCAGTTTCACAAAGACACGCAGGAGCAGGTGAGTGCGCTTTTGTCCGGCGTGACCGGACAGCATGCCGAGTCTGTCACACAGGAGATGCTTGAACCGCTTCCCGTGCCTGTGAGGCGATGGCTCGATCAAAGTGGCATCGTGGGCAAGCCCATCCCTCGAAGCGTGCGGCTCCGGCAACGCGCGCATATGCGTACCGAACCGGGCGCGGACGAAATGCCGGCGTCCGCAGTGCAGTACTTCCGAGTCGATCGACCTGGTTTCATTTGGCACGTGAAGCTGCGAATGATGCGTGTTCTTCCCGTCGTGGGCCGCGACACGTACCTCGACGGTCAAGGTTATATGCTCATCAAGCTGGCGTCGCTTATTCCTGTGGCCGATGCGACAGGCACGAAGATCAACCAAGGCTCTCTGCTTCGCTACCTTGGCGAAACAGTCTGGTTCCCTGCCGCGGCGCTAAGTCCATACATCGACTGGGAACCCATCGACGCGCAATCGGCCCGGGCCACGATGACCTATGGCGGCATTTCTGAAGCAGCCGTCTTTTCTTTTGATGAACAAGGTCGTTTCGTGCGACTGAGGGCCGAGCGATACTTCGGTGGCGGGCCGGATGCCCAAAAGGAAACGTGGGAAGTCCAAGCCACAGGTTGGGATCGAGTTACCAACCACTTTCTACCGGTTGAAGGCGTGGTTCGTTGGCAACTCCCAGAGGGAGAGTTTACGTTCTATCGCTGGAAGCTGACCGACATCGAATACGACCCGGCCGCTCCCTATCCAATCGACGAAGGCCCCGCACTGTGAAACCAGGGAAGGCGGAGATTCAAGCAGGGTGGTTCGTCGATAGCGATGGCATGCAACGCGGCTTGTTGCCGCTCTCGGTGCACCGGTACGACGAGTCCACCGCGGGCTTAGGGGACGATCTTCGTCATTTCGTCATTTCGTCATTTGGAAGGAGTATAATCGTGCGATGAAGTTTTTCGGAATCAGCCTCTTTGTGCTCATGACGGTTGCGTGCGGTGACGACGAGCCCACCGCGACCGAGGACACGGGCACGAACGATTCGGCCGTGACCCAAGATGCGGAAGCGAGTGACACCGGCACGACCGCTGATACCGGCGCTGCGGATACGGGAGCCAGCGACGCTGCCGACTCAAGCGACACCAGCGAGGGTGCCAAGGCAGACGCAGCGGCGGCATGTCTCGCCGATGGCGAGTGCGGTACCTGGGCTGCGGCGCTAGCAGGTGCACCTCGTGACGCAGACGGTATCGGAAACTGTGCAATTCAGCTCCACCAAGCCGACTGTTGTGGCGCTGTGCGCGCGTACGGCATCAACCATGGTGCGCGAACGACGCTGTGTCCGGCCGAGGCCACTTGCGTCGCCACGTATCCGGCTTCTCCGGGCTGCACGGACAGCACCATCACGACCGACACCGAAGAGACGACTTCTGACATGAACGAGGTCAAGCTCCGCTGGGTCGAGGGCACATGCGAGACGTTCGTTTGCACAACCGCGGGCTGTATGGATGCACCCGGAATCGAAGGCGGATGCGGCTGACGGAGCACAGGGCTTCGGGGACTGTTCGCAAAGCGCTCGGAGCGAAAAGACGAAGATCGTCCCCGGGTGTTTCCGGGTGTTTCTTCCGTGTGCTATGGCGTCGAGCGTGAAGACGTATCTTATGCTGATGCTTGTATGTCTCTTTGCTTGTTCAGAAAGTCGTCGGGGCAGCAACGGTCGAGGGGACGCGACAGTGATGGACGCGGAGATAGATGGGGCGGGAAGCTCCCTGGCTGAAAACAGCAATCGAGGCTGCTCCAATGGCAAAGACGACGACGGGGACGAAGCGATTGACTGCGAAGACCCCGACTGTGCCGAACGCTTGGTGTGTGTCGGCGAGAGCACGAACGCACGTTGCTCCAATGGTAAAGATGACGACAGGGACGGAGCCACAGACTGTGACGATGCCGATTGTGCAGCGGAGGCTATCGTCGTGTGTTCAAACGGAACCAGCACCGCCGTTTCCGAAGCCGTTTGGGACGCAAAGACCAACGAAGCATGTGGCGATGAGCTGGACAACGACGCGGACGGCTTAGCGGATTGTGGCGACCCCTCTTGCGACGCGAACGCGTCACGTTGTGCAACCAAGGCAGATGAGTTCGGAAACGAAGCTTGTAGCGATGGCGTTGACAATGATCTGGATGGAGCAGCCGATTGCGATGATCCGCAATGCCGGCTTGAGGGCGTTGTGGTGTGCGATGGGACGACCCCCGTCTCATTTGCAAGCACTGAGGACATCACAAACGCGGCCAATATCGAATGCAGTGATGGTAAAAATGGCGACGGAAACCCGTTCACCGACTGTGAAGATTTCAGCTGTTCGACCGATGACCTAGTCACCATCTGCGACACAAGTAGCGAGGGAAACATTCGCACCTGCAGCGACGGTCTCAATAACGACGGAAACGAAGATTTCTCCGATTGTGGAGATTTTGCGTGCACGCGCGATAACGCTCGTTTGGATATCTGCCCTGAAGTCGAAAAGGGCTCGGTCGAGTGCTCGGATGGCATCGACAATGACGGCAACGGTTTCGCCGACTGCTTCGACCAGCTCTGCGTGAACAGTCGCGCCTGTCTATGATGCTCGCTTTGCTAGAAAGACTCGGCTTCATCTCTCCCAAGACAGCAACGGCTGTGCGCCGTCTCCGACATGTCTCCACCGCTCTGTTCCCCACCGTTTTTCCCAGGACCGCCCCGTTTTGGAGAAATATTGGAGACAACCGGGAACCTTGGTAGCGCCACTTCCTCTCATGGGGGTGACTGCGTGTAGTTGCGGTCCGCCGAATACGCCCGGGAGACTTCGTATGGCTTTCTGGCCATCAGACGGAGAGATCACGCCAGATGGACGCATCATCGTCCTTTGGGGCGGAGGTAGTTGGTCGCGGGGGCAATCGGGTGTGAAGCGCTCGAAAACGCTACACCTAACCCTGCGATCGGAGCAGGGTGATACCGTGCCGCTCGAAGATCTGCATCGGCACGGCGGAATGCACATGCGCCCTGGGTGGGCTGGCGCGGGCAACGGCAGCCAGATCTTCCTTCGACCAGACCGGGAACTCAAACGCGGTCATCGCTACCATATCGCTGAACTGCGCATCGAAGATGAGCGAGAATGGCCGCATTCATGGCTGGTTGCGAGGAAGCCATCCAGGACGCCTCACTGGACGGGCCGGGTTTCGTTTGACGAGCGAGCCGATCAAGCCTGGGCATCGCGTAGAGTTTTGTCTAGCTGTGATCGGGATCTACGACATTGGATGCTTCCCACCAATATGGACGAAGGCTGGGTCTTGATCATTGGTCGGGTCGGGACGGAATCGCGCAGCTGGATGGTGCCGATCGACGGCAAGCCTTTGGGCTGGCACTTTGGTCCTTGTGCCATCAACCCGCCATACCCGATGTTCGAAGGTGGAGCGGTTTTACGATTGACGCTGGTCGGAATCGACGGGCAGACGTCCTCAGAGTCCCGCGTAGTTGTACTGCCTTCGAAATGACGACATCACACGGATTAACGCACTCTACAATCTACTCTTCACGGCTCGAAGTCAGAGCATGGATTTGCTTGTAGCAAATCCGCTCTTTGGTTCTCGCACGCTCATCGCCAGCACTTCGTTTTCCGCGCCCGTCTCCAACATTTCCGCCGCTCCGTTCCCCACCGTTCCTCGCAATACCGCCGGAGAAATATTGGAGACAATGACGCCTGCGACTTCAGAGGTACAGCGAACCCACCCAGGTTCTCGTTTTCGGCTCCCACGAAAATGGAAAAGGGTGAGCTGATGGAGTGGTCGGCGCGCCAGCTGGCGTCACTTGGTCCTTCATGGCGCGAGGGTCGAGCCCATCCCCATCTAGTTTGCGGTCCTCAGCACACTTCTGCCGCCGCGAGCGGGCATCGAAGTGGGTCAAAGAGCAGTCGTGGATGCCCTCGAACGTTGCAAAGTGCTCGATTCCATCCACCGCTCCCTTCCTCACCATTCTGCACGTTTCCGCCTCGGTTTCGGAGAAATATTGGAGACAAGAAGAGGTTAGTTTCCGACAAGTTGCCAGGGATCGTAGATTTCATCTTTTTCGTAGTAGGACTGGACCAGGCGAATCCATGCTTTGGTCGTCGGCGCAACGTCGCCAAGGTAGCGACCTTCTTCGATGAGAACGACAGGATAATCGGTTGCAGAGAAAACGCTCTTGGTGGGCCTGGTCAAATCAAGCGCATGGCATGCCGAAATGCTGTTGGTGAGCGTGTAGGCGAATGGCAAGACCGGAGATTTCAGGTCGGTGTCTGAGCTGGACGGATCAAATCCAGGCAGATCACTTGCTGGGCAGCAGTCGTGTTCGGCGTTCTCATCGAACTCTTCAAGATAGTTTTCGATGAGGGTGTAGAAGTCAGCATCTGGATTCCATCCATTCTCACGGCGAATTGCGTTCTCCCAGTGCCTTCGAAGCCCTTTCGGGAGTCTGAATGAGAACTCCTCTTCGATGCGGTCAAGCATCCCCAAGCGAACGTCTGGCAGTGTCTCTTCATGCATCGCTCTCTTCTCGGCAGCCGCGCGCGCCAATTTCAGGTTTGCCTGGATTTTAGCGCGGCTAGCGCCTCGTCGAATCAGCTCTGCGCCAAGTTCGTCAAGCCGATCGCCGTAGTAGAGACCGTCCTCGTTTTGACAGCATCTGAGCAGAATTTGCTCCAGAACTTTCGTTTCTGCCATCTCAAACGGAGCTTCGTACAACAGGCTCGTGGGGGCGCGCCAGTCAGAGTCCAGCTTTGCTTCGGCGATCCGGCCGAGAAGTTCACGGCTCCAACCGATTCTGGAAGCGAGCCTGACGAGTGTGTCCACGTCCGTTTCCTCGACCGTCCTAAGCAGTTCGCTCGTGGCTCGCTCCTGGTCATTCACTTCGATCAACGCATCAAGCCTCATGTCTCGCATTTCGTCATCAATGGCTTGATCCTTTGCGAGTCGATCGATGAAGCTTACAACCTGCTCGTACTCCCGCTGCTGTATGTGCATGCGTGCCTGAGCGTGGTTGGAAAACGGTCGCTCTGAGGGCGTGCCGTCGATTCGCGTGATCAGTACCCGTCCGGATTCATATCGACCCTCGCAAAGAATCCACCGCCCTACTGAAACACCTTCGAGCGCGCTATGAACACCTTCCCCAAGCACAACTTGATTCCCATTCCAGTAAAGTCCCTCTTCGCGCTTCTCGCACTTCACTTTCATGGTCGAAAGCTAGCTGTGAAGACCACGTTCTTCAACGTGACGACATCACACGGATTAACGCACTCTACAATCTACTCTTCACGGCTCGAAGTCAGAGCATGGATTTGCTTGTAGTAAATCCGCTCTTTGGTTCTCGCACGCTCATCGCCAGCACTTCGTTCCCCGAGCGTTTCTCCAACATGTCTCCAGCGCTCCATTACCCATGGTTCCTCGCAATTACACCTCCGTTTTGGAGAAATATTGGAGACGGATTGTGTAGATTGGGAACGGTACATTTTGCGATATGCTTGTGGCGTGGTCCATCACGACGACTCCCGCTCGCTCCGAGCCTTGGCGGCTCTGCTTTGTGTTGCCGCGACCGCCTGTGGCGGAACTTCTCACGTGATCACACCTGACGAAGGGACGGAACGAGTTTGGCGGCCGAGCTATGTGGTGATCGTTGGTCGCGATCCGCATAGCCCAAAGGTTCTACCGGAAGGATGCAAAAAGCTTGGTTCCGTCACGGTGACAGCGGCGAATGAGAAGATTTCCTACCACAGTGAGTTTCGCGAAGGGGCTCAACGGCTTGGTGGCAATGCTGTCGCGGACGTGGTGCACCTGTCTCCGCTTCGCCAGCAAGGGAACGTCTACACCTGTCCGTTCTTCGCAGATGCTGAACCAAATGAAACGAGTATTGCGAATGAACCTGTCGAGTACGAAGAATCGGACGCATTGAGCAATAGCGACGGGGAGGTGATCGCACGAGAGGTGGATAGGTCCGACGCCTCTTGTGGCACAGGAGGCGGCGGCAAAGGATGGGGGACGATTTCGATGCCCGGAGAGCCTCGTCCAGCGCGGTGCCCCTCTGCACTTTCAAGCGATCAACATCAAAGTTCATCGGAGCTAGGCACCTGCACAGCGTGGCCGGATGTAGAGATTGCAATAGAGCGAGCAGAAGGAGGTGATGGCCTATTCCCGGACTGGCCGCTCGGCGCCGTGTCTGAGTTTCAAGGCTGTGCCGTCGCGAGTAGGATGGGGAGCTCCAAAGCGAGCGCTAGATTTGAAATCCATGGAGAACACGGCGTGAGTCCGAAACGTGTAAAGCTGAAAAGCGCATCGATGAACAAATATGCCAGCGGATGCATTATGGGACTGCTTCAAAGTTGGCCCATGCCCAAGACGCAGTCAGAGACGAAGAAACTCATGTTCGATTTGACCATTGAATGCGATGGCTCATGCGGGAATCGAAACCACTGAATAGGGATTCGCTAACTCATCGCCGACATTCGGTTTTCCTCGAATCCCACTTTCAGTAAAACACAAACTCGATTCCATGTTGTCCCATGCAGGCCGCTGCGTTCCTTTGAGTGCCACCCTGTTTGGGCACTATTTGGGCACGGGGCATATAGAGTTTTTTGGGGAACTATTCGCGTGATGAGGCGTCTCAAGTGCTATGAGGATTCTTTGCCCAGCACTCGTGCTCTTCTTCTGCCTGATGGCTCCAGAGCGCGTAGAGGCATGTAGCTGCGCGAGGCTCTTGATTGAGCTTCCCGTCAGCGAGGTTATTCCTGCGAACGCACCAGGAATGTTTATCAGACTTGTTGACGCGGGCCAGAGACCAGCGGCTGGACCTGCTGTCGATTCTGGTATCACGGTCAACACCAGAAATGGCTCGCTCGATTCCTCGATCGAGACAGCTGACGAACTACCTGGAGGATACGTACTGCTTCGGTTTGGCCGACCGTTAAGTGAGGGCGAAATCATCGAGGTCGTCTACCACGAACCTTCAGACACCAAACGGCGCGCAGCAAAAAACTATCGAGTTGTCGGGGCCTCAGAACGGCCTTCGACAGCTGGGCGGTTGGTCGCAAGCGAAGCAGCCATGTTTCGGCGCAGCTTTCCTGAGGGTGGTTCGTGTTCGGCCGACTGGTATGTGCAGGGCATCGAGATGAAGTTGGTCGACACCACGCCGCAGGCTTGGCGCGGTCACGTGCTCAAGCGAACCTTTGACGACGGTCACGAGATACTTGAGCCGGCCTATTCGCTGTGCGGTCAGCGTTCTCTGTTTTCCTGGCAACATCCGGTTGTGATGTTTGCGAAATCAGAAGACGCATACTCCAACGGATCCGATTCGATGCTTTCCGTTGGCATGGCCAACGTTGCCGTCCAGACCTACTACCCGGGCGCAGAGCCCGTGTTGTCTAATGAGGTTCAGATCGATGTCCCTCCGTTTGAAGCAAAGTACGAGTCTGGCTGGGCAAGGGAGGTGCTCGACGACGGAGGTGGGGCGGTGGTAGCAACGCGCTGGCGATGGGCTGCGGTGGTTGGATTCATCGTTCTGTCTTTGATTGCCGTGCTACTTCATCGTACTCGTAGGCGAGTGCCTTGAGGCGATGACGGGCCGACATTCGGTTGTCCTCGAATCCCTCTTTCAACAAAGCACAAACTCGATTCCATGTTAGGGTTCCCTAACCGGCGCGCCACCTACGATGCGTTCGGGGTACCCGAAAACACCAACCACGGAAGGATCGCCGCTAAGGATCAAAAGGGTTCGGCCTGACGCAAGTCGAAGTGGACGCGTTGAGAAACGTTCCTCGCCCCTTGGCAGCGCCACTTGCCAGGCATTGAAGACCCATGCCAACGTCTACACGGTGGAGTTCAGCCCCGACAACAACGTTGTCCGCCTCTGTCTTCAAGGCATGGCTTTGGAGAACGAGGGAAATCGTCTCGACGCAGCTAGGATCTTCATGCGCGCTTGGGACGAGGCCAGCGTTGGTTTTGAGAAGTACCTTGCGGCCTACTTTGTCGCGCGTAGCCATAGCGCTACGTCTGAACAATTCGCGTGGTACCGAACCGCGTTACGCTTAGCGTTGCAGGTTGATGACCCCGCAGCCCGCAGCGCGCTGCCCTCCATCTACGCGAATCTTGCGCGCTGTTACGACGCGGAGGGGCAGCCAGAGGAAGCAGAGAAAACCCGCAAGTTAGCCTCCGCTTGCGCAAGTGAACCGGCCGACGACGGACCGTTTTACCACGGCACCAGGGCGCAGCTCATAGTGGGGGATCTCTTGGCTCCTGGTGGCGTTTCAAATTATAAAGAAGACCTGACGATGAACCACATTTACTTCACGTCACTGATCAATGTCGCGGGGCTCGCCGCCTCGCTTGCGAAAGGCAGTAAGCCCGAGCGCGTCTATGTGGTCGAACCCACCGGCGTGTTCGAGAACGATCCCAACGTTACCGATAAGAAGTTTCCCGGCAACCCGACACGCTCGTATCGTTCGCTCGCGCCCCTACGCGTTGTACTGGAACTCGATGAATGGCAAAGACGGCCTTCGGAGCAGATCCAACAGTGGCGCGAGAGACTCGCCAGGAACACGGGCGAGATCATCAACTAGTTACGCGTCCAGGCGTCGGGCATGGATTATTGGCGCCTCGTTCCCACGGTCCGCGAAAAGCCCTGAGAAAGATCAAGGCACGAACGCGCCGGCGAAAAATCGAACTCGATTTGGCACTTGTATACAAGCCTAAACGCTATCTCAGGGACCTGCGTCAGGGACCTCATCTGTGGCTACCATCGTCTTTGGAATGCGTGTGTCGTTCTAAGTCGCTTCGCGTCGTTCCGTGTCGCTCGATCTCAGGGAGCTGCCTGAGCACATCAACGGCTTGACAGTACGTCAAATTGACGTACACTTGTGAAGTGAAGGTGGTTGTCACCAAGCGGGCTGAGAAAAGCCTTTTCAAGGTCCCGAGGCACGTGGCGGTGAACTTCATCTTTTGGAAGAAAGAAGTTGAGACGCACGGCATCGAAAGGGTTCGAAAGATACCTGGCTATCACGACGAACCGCTCAAGGGAAAACTTCGTGGAATTCGCTCGATTCGTCTGGGGAAGGGATACCGAGCCTATTATCGAGTTGAAAAAGGCGAAGTGCACGCGCTCATTGTCGAGGAGGTAAACAAACATGACTACAAAGCGATCGAAAAAATCTTTGGCAAGTGACCTGGAGGACAAACTTCTTGGCGGACCGCTGAGCTTCGGAGAAGCGGTTGAGTCACTACGAGCGCGAGATGAGATTACGCAGGCTGCGCTCGCGAAGAAGATCGGAATCTCAAGGCAATATCTCTGCGACGTCGAGAAAGGCCGGCGTCTTGTGAGTCCTGAACAGGCTGCTCGGTTTGCAAAGGCGTTTGGTCATCCGCCAAGCTTGTTCGTTCAACTAGCACTTCAAGATTCCGTTCGCGCCAGCGGACTCAAACTCCGCGTCGCTGTCGAAGTTGCGTAGACATTGCCTCTTGTTTCGGACCTTGCTCATCAACGATGGAAGATGAACCTCGATGCCAAACTTGTTGGCCGCCACGGCTAGACAATAGAGATAAATCTGGTTGGTGACCTTGTCCGGTCGAAACAGGTGGTGGCGACGCACCGTGCGTCGCGTGAGCAGATACGTTCGGCTCTCGGTCACGCGTCTGGGAAGTGTCATCACCTCTGTCAAAGCACCTTCCGTGCTCGCCTTTTCACACCAACACTGTTGAGCTTTCCTCTATTCAACGCCGAATCCGGGCGCCACCTGACGCGCCGGCCAACGACATCCTCAATCACACTGCTTTTCGGGGACCCCAAAACGCCAACCTGGGACGGTTCGCCGCGGGTGAAGGAGAGGGGAAGGTGGTTGAGGGACTGCGTTCCGGCCGTTGGACCTTTCGGCTTCCGAGCGGTGCTGCGCTTTCGACTCATGGTGACTATGTTCGCGGTGTTCCGCACGGCACATGGGAGACTTTTTGGGGAAACGAAAAGCTTCGCTGGCGATATTCCGTGGTAGGCGGTCGACTCGAGGGACCTGCTGAAGAGTGGGCCGCAAACGGGATGAAACAAAGCGTTGGTACCTTTCACGAGGGTCGACGTGATGGCGAATGGACGTTCTGGTGGTCAAACGGTACGAAACGCGCGTCAGGTTCGTATCGGGCGGGACTCCGTCAAGGGGTATGGTCCAGTTGGCATGACAATGGACAACAAGCGGCCATTAAGCAGTACAAGGATGATCGACTCGTTACCATCATCGCCGAATGGGACGACTGGGGCACTGCGCTCTATTCGAGGCCGCCGAAATGTAGCGTCTGCGACCGCATTGCCGAGAGCTGGCACGTCTGTGCAAGGTGTTCTGTGACGGTGTGCGACAAACACATCCGCTACGCGAACGAGGACGCGCCGCCGCTTTGCACGGGTTGTTGGAGGTAGCAGGGCGAAGGAATCAAGAACAACAGGAATCGTGGGCTGATGATGTCGAGCTTCGAGCATGGCAGGTTTACCGGCGTGCCAAGGACCCTGCGCTCGAGCCGCGGCCCGTCGATGCTGCGAGGATTGGTGAACTTGAACGGCGCTGGAATATCGAACTCTGGCCGAGCTACAAGGAAGTCTTGTGTCGCATTGGATCGCTCGGAAAGATGCTCGATCTCTCCGGCTTGGCGCAGGCCAATCCCAAAGCCTGCGGGCACGGTCTGGTTCATCGACAACGGCAAGTTAAGCGATGAACCGCTGGGGACCTTCGAGGCATATCAAGAAGGCTGGCTCGAGAAGAGAGAGCAGCAGCATGGCAGTGGCGCCATCGAGTGCATGCAATGCAGGCGGCCTCTTGATCTAGCAAGTCTCGTCGCTTGGTCGTGCTCGTCGTGTGGAACCTCGCAAGTCGAGCGAGTCACTAGTGGCGCTGAAATTTCGTTTGCCCAATGGCTCGCCCTGGCAGAGCGCGTGGTGGATAGCCTCCTTGCGTCGGGCGGCGTGGAACTCGTTTCGCGCCACTCGCGCACGGCGGTGATCGAGTTGCTCGCCGATGCCATTTCGCATTGCGTAGGTTGGGAGCAGGTTGCACCCATCGTGATCGACACGCTCGTGGACATCGATGCCGTTGCCGAAGTTTACGCTGATGAAAACGACGTGCGCACGGTTCTCGATGCGTTTCAGCGTCGCAAAACCTGAATGTGTCACCGTGCCTGGCGGTTGAACAACAGAACCTTACAACGTCCATGCTTGGCAGCCCGTTTGACCGTGCTGGGTCCGGTGGTCCCCAGTCATAGCAAGCCAATCATAAGCAAGTTTTCCCGCTGCGAGCCGCCCAGGCAGCACCGCGTGTGCTGGCACACCCGTTGCAAACTACAGGCTCATGAACGCACTATCAAAGGTCGGGCGCGAACCGGTCGGCTGCTCGCAGAGAGTTCGGCCGCAGGTGGCTCAACGATGCCATGCCAGCTCAACAGTGGGGGCATCGCTGCTGGTCGCATCTGCGCTGGTGGCGGTCACCGCGATCGATCACTTCGGTCTTGCACTGGACGAGACTATTGGAGGCCGCAGCGAGACTGCCGGGGCCGAGCAGGCTCCCAAGCTTGGCTCCACGTCGCAGGCCGCAAGCTCCAACGATCCGGTCGTCAAGGGCTACCAACTCGCGGTCTGTGAGGCCGTGTCGGCCAATTGCGCGCGCCTCAAAGATGCCTTGGGTTTGGCTCAAGACGCGGACTATGAAGATCTAGTGGGCGGACAGAACGTCGACGACGTCGATTTTGACTTCGGACGCGCCCAGCTCTTTTTGGAGGGAGCATCCGCACCGCTTCTCAACGCCCTGTTCGAGTTACGAACCCCGAATGAGCGAGGCGTGGGCAACGCGCTTGAGGCTCTCGGCAGCTTGGCAAAGCAACAAGGCCCGCAAGAGGTCAGTGGCGCTGTTTACAACCTTACCTACGATATGCCGCCCGATCTGGTGGCGTCGATGTTCGAGCGCGTTCAAGACGAGTTCGGACTGCTTTCGGCCTATGACGCAAACGAAATTGTGCTGAGTGTTCGAGAGGCGATCGACGACAAAGATTACCCTAAGAGTGCTGACGATCTGCGCGATGGACTCGGGTTCTTCTCTCGCTTGTGGTTCAATATCCGTTCGGCGTTTGGAAGCTCCTTTGAGGATGAACTGCTCGACAAGCGGATGGCAATCGTCATCAAAAAATACGATGTCCGCAAGCAAGAGCCGGCGAAATATCCGGAGCTTGACGCCCAAACCAAGTCGCGTGCGGCGTCTGGGGATGCGTCGGTACTCGGCGAAGTTGCGCCCGAACTTCTCCCTTCCGTGTTTTTGGAACTGGCCAACTGGGCCGAAGCCCAGTCGCAAGAGAACGTCGATCGGCTCGCGCGCGAACTTCTGAGCGACGCGTACCTGCACCTAAACAGTCGTTACGGGGTCTGGGCCGAGGAACTGATCGCGACTGGCATGAGCAACCGACTCGCGGTGTCGCTCGCCCGGCAAACGCCATTTCATTTCAAGCGTTTGCGCAATGCGGTCGCCACGGGAAGGCTGCGTGCGGTTCACAACGCGACCGATCTGCAGGTCTGCGAGGCACTGACGCAAAGCAGCTGTGAGCGTTTTCGCCAAAACCGTGGTCTCGGACCCGAGGTGACGCCGGAGCAAATCCTCGAAAACATGAGCAACATCACAAAACCGGGCTTCGTGATCCGTGTCCGCAAGCGGCGCGGCGTCGCCAAAGAAGCGCTGGCTGATGCAGGGATATCTGCTGGCTGGAACAACGAAGCATGGGAAGACGTCTATCCTCGCCTACAAGATTTTCTTGAGGTGACCGGGATGCAGGGACTCGAATATTGGGGTCGCCTCGCCAAGCTTCAGCGAACGACGGTCGTCAATTTGTTCCCACTAGTTCCTCGACAGGTTGATTTTGCCCCTTCGGATTGAGTAGCGGAATTT
>CAZAQV010000016.1:0-47087 GCA_964487255.1 uncultured Polyangiales bacterium
AAATTCCGCTACTCAATCCGAAGGGGCAAAATCAACCTGTCGAGGAACTAGTGGGCTACGCCAAACGAACGCTTGAAGAGGCGAAGGTGCTAGCTCAGCGCGAGTTCAAGTCTCGCCTCGTCGATCGCTATTCTTCGGAGCAGATCCACGCCGTGCGCGAGCACATGCTTGTTGCGGCTGGCGACCCTGTAGCCGAATCGGGGCAGCAAGTTGGCGAGGCTGTTTCGATCCGAGACTACTACCAGTTCGAGATTTATAGGCCCCAAGACGATTGTCCTTATGTTGAAAAGATCTACGCCCGAATCCTCGTTCCAAGGGATCGGTCAATCGACCGCGTCTGGATCAACTTCGACGTTCCAGTTGAACCCTACGAAGGATCCCTTTTCTCCTGAGTTCAGCACAGTGGCTTTGACCAATGAAGCTCCAGATTTAACCCTCCCTCTGTCCCTGGGATCCAAGCGCACTTGATCCCACCGCCCAGTCGCCGATTGGACAAACACGTCCCGTGTGTAGACCGCTCGATTCAATCCACACGGTGTTTTCCTCTGGGGTGGACGCTTTCCGGATAGCGTCGTCGGGTTCTGAGTCGCCACCCATCAGTGCACGTGCGATGCCAGGTTTGCCTTGCCTAAAAGCACCGCGCTTTTCGGCGTTGCAAATCATGTGATGACGCCGCTTGGCGTTGGGCTGGCGTTCGAAATTGGCGTTGGAACGGGCTTATACCGACACGCTCACCAATCGCTAGGCCCCACTGAGGTCGAATTGTTCGATGTGATAGTCGCTGTGCGGTTCGAGTTGGATGCGGCGTTGGAACTCGTTTTGCGCTTCCTCGAGCGCCTCTTTTTCCTCGCGGCCAAGCATGTCGCAAACCGCAGGATGGGCGCGCACGCGGATGCCGTACCCGGCAAGGTAGTCCTTGTCGCGGCGAATCTGACGAAAAATGTCGCGGCAGACGCTGCGTTTGGAGCGAAGTTGGCCGGTGCCATCACAGTAAAAGCACGGCTCAAACACGGTGCGCCCCAGTGACTCGCGACTCCGTTTGCGCGTCATTTCGACCAAGCCAAAATCGGAGATGCGCACCGTCGTGGTTTTCGCTTTGTCTTTCTTCAGCTGCTTTTGAAGTTCGCGATAGACCTTCTCGCGGTGGGCCGAGCGGTCCATGTCGATGAAGTCCAGCACGATAATGCCACCGATGTTACGAAAGCGAAGCTGCGCGCAGATCTCTTTGACCGCTTCAAGATTCGTCTCAAGGATTGTGTCCTCCACGTTCTTGCCGCGACCCGTATAGCGACCGGTGTTCACATCGATCGCGGTCAAGGCTTCCGCGCGATCGATGACGACGTGTCCGCCCGAAGGAAGGCCGATTTTTCTCGCTAGACCACGGTCGATTTCGTCCTCGACGCCGTATTCGTCAAAAAATGGTTCCGATCCCTCGTACAGCTCAAGATCGCCTGCTCGTTCGGGCAAGAACATCTCGACGAAGGCTTTCAGGCGTTCGAACTGTTCGCGATCGTCGATGACAATCTTTTCGACTTCGTCGGTGAGCATGTCACGTGCAGCACGGATGATGACGTCGGGCTCTTCGTGAAGTACTGACGGCGACTTCTTGGTTGCCTTTTTTGCCTTGAGGGTCTCTTCCCAGGTGTGAACGAGGTAGCCAATGTCGGCCTTAAGCCGGCTCTTGGTGAGGCCTTGGCCCATCGTTCGAACGACGATCCCGCCTTCGGGCGGTCGCAGCGTGTCGATGACCTCTTTGAGCCGACGCCGCTCCTGATCGTTGCCGATGCGCTTGGAGACTCCAATTTGTGCGGCTGTCGTGGGCATGTACACCACGTAACGACCGGGAAGAGAGACGTGCGCCGTTACGCGAGCGCCCTTGGTGCCGATCGGACCCTTCGAGACCTGAACGACCAGATCTTGACCTTCGGAAAGGACCTCGCGGATGGGCGTCTTGCGCGCATTCTTCTTGTTGAGGCGTCGGTTCGACCGCGAACGGCGCTTTGTCTCTTCTTCGTCATCTGGGGAAGGCTCTTGCCCCGTGATGACGTCTTCGACATGTAAAAAAGCGGCGCGTTCGAGTCCGATGTCGACAAAAGCTGCCTGCATGCCAGGAAGCACACGCGTTACTTTTCCAATGTAGATATTGCCGACGGGACTCCGGTGAAGCGGGCGTTCTAGATAGAGTTCAGCGAGGATTCCATCCTCGATGAGAGCAACGCGGGTTTCCCCGAAGTTGCAGTTGATCAGAATACTGTTCTTTGCCATGGCGGTGTGTTTTGTTCTTCACGGCTGAACTTCGTAAAGCCTTGCGCAGAGAGCGTGAAACAGAAAGCGCACGAGATCGCCGTGTTTGGATCGCCGCCGTACATTGATTGCAACGGCATGAGATCGTCGAAAAATCGGTTCGATTGTAATGAAGGTATGCGACGAACAATCGCCCTTCACCAAGAGGTGTGAGGGCGATCGCAGAGCGGTGGCTGAACGGGATTCAACCCCGGGTGTCTAAGACTAGTCTTTGAAGATCTTGTCGATCTGCGCTTGGACTTTGTCTTCGTCCTTGTTGCGAGCGACGGCGATCTCTTTGACGATCAGCGCGCGCGCAGTTTCAAGCATACGCCGCTCTCCGTAAGAGAGCGCCTTGTCCTGTCGTAGCCGGCTGAGATCTCGCATTACTTCGGCAACATCGAAAATCGAGCCGGTCTTGATCTTGTCCATGAAACCACGGTAGCGACGGTTCCATGTTTGGTTATCGAACGCGATGGCGCGCTCTTTGAGGATCGCGAAAATATCGCGAATTTCAGTCTCGGAGATCGGGGGACGCAGACCAACGCTTTCGGCGTTGCGGACCGGGACCATGATCTTGCGATCCGAGTCGAGGAGCCTGAGTACGTAAAACTGCATGCGGTTGCCCGCGATGTCTTTTTCTTCAATGGATACGACTTCCGCGACGCCTTGCGCGGGATAAACTGCCTTGTCACCGACTTGAAACTGATGACTCTGAGCTGCTGACATGGAGAACGGTTCCTTGCTAAGAGGTTGAAAACGCGAAAAAAACTCTGTTTGCAGGGAAGCGGACGCGTCGCCATCACTTAGGGGTTGGCACCCGGTCGTCGCCCTCCTTGCTGGGCGTAGTTTTAGCTCCACATGTGTGATCGGTCAATGCGATGTACCGAAGATACTCACCAGTCGAACGATCTGTTCGGAGGTGGGCTCGGGACCCGTTTTGGGGCTGATCGGAATTCATTTGCGGTTCCGAACACATGCAGTGCCCTATATTTTTTTGCAATAATTTCATGTTTTTGTGTATTTTTTAGACGAATTCTCGCTTAAGTACACATAAGTTAGGTATAAATTATATGTTGCTTCTGTTTGACATGTGACAAGACATGACAATACAGTACAACACATCCTGAATTCAGGAGGAGGTCCTGATGGCTACCAAGAAGAGAAAATCAACTAAGCGTAAGTCCGCTCCCAAAAAGAGCGCCCGTAAAGCAACCAAGCGTAAGGCCACTAAGCGTAAGGCCACCAAGCGCAAGGCCACCAAGCGCAAGGCTACCAAGCGCAAGGCGACCAAGCGTAAGGCGACCAAGCGCAAGGCTACCAAGCGTAAGAGCAGCAAGAAAAAGGCTACCAAGCGCAAGGCCAGCAAGCGCAAAGCAACCAAGCGTAAGAGCAGCAAGAAAAAGGCTACCAAGCGTAAGGCCAGCAAGCGCAAAGCAACCAAGCGTAAGAGCAGCAAGAAAAAGGCTACCAAACGCAAGGCCAGCAAGCGCAAAGCTTCGAAGCGTAAGCCCGCGAAGCGCAAGGCCGCAAAGAAAAAGTAGGGACCCATTCGTGGCGTCCCGTTGGGGCGTAGCGTTTGACTCTAAAGCGCCCCATCCCGGGGCGCTTGTCATTTAAGGGCTTTGTGCTTCGACGCAGCATCGGGGCTGCTGCTCCGATCTTTACGCACGTCGCATCGTTGCCCGAGACTCGAGGTAGCGATACGAGCGTATGTAAACTCTGGCGGAAAGTGATCGGATTCCTCCCGTTTTCGCGCATTGTCCGGCGCTAGGTGAAATGGTAGCCAGATGGGATGGCGATTTCCGAAGTGGTGAGTTCGGTCTTGTCGCGTGTGAGGTCAGGCGATGCGGACGGATTGATTCGCGAGCTGGAAGAAGCAGGCGTTATGTTTTCCATGGACGCCGAGTGTGTAGGCTGCGCGGAAGACTACAGGGATGTCCTTGAGGAGATTTCGCAGTTTACGGGAGGCGAGCTTCGTATCGACTCGTTTCGCGCGGATGAAGGTACGCAGCCCTCCCTGATCTTCGTCGCCAATGGCAAGCAAATGCGCTTCGAGGTCGACCCTGAAACCGACTATCTCGACATCGACACACTGCTGCCACTTCTCAACCAGGTGCTAGAGGCTGATGACAAAAGGATGTGGTACGTCTGGGACGCAGAGCTCTATGGTCAAGACTTCGGAATCGCGTTTGTCACGGTAGAAGAGCGCGATGCGTTGAGGAAACACGGGCTGCCGATCGCGTCGGGCGAAGGTGCCGAACTACCTCTCGTTTTTCCCCGGTTCGCAACAATCGCCCACGTCGAGTTCGACCGTGGCGAAACAGAGGCTGAGGTGTTGATCGACGAGCTTTGTCGCCTTACGCGTGGGTTGCTTCAACCTTCAAAAGCCGAGGTCGACCCTTCGCGCGAGCGGATGGTACTTGAGCTCCCTATCTATGGGCGCATCGAGGTGCCGACGTATGATATCAACGAGCGTGAGTACTTGTTGTCCAACAATCTCGGGACCGTTTTTGACGACAGTTTTGAAAGCGACCCAGCGTTTGCGATCGCGACAGCGATGAACAACGTGTTGAAAGCGATCGATCATGAGAACGAGTTCTTTCTAATCGGCGAATCGGGTTCGAGCGTCGTCTTTTTTGCCACTCCTGAGGAAGGCGAGTTGCTTCGCGATGCATACTATTAGGTTTCGGAGTCGAGGAGTCGCTTGAGGCGCTCTGGTTCAACTTCATTCCGAAGTCTCCAGGTGGTTAACTTCGCTTCTTTCGACCGCCTGTCTGCAATGCCCGCTCGGTGAACGCTCGAAAAATTGAGCTGGCGGCCGTCAGTGGGCGACTGATGGCGTAGATCGGGAAGCGATCTTTCGCGGTTCCGACCGGGCGCGAGATCACGCCCGCGTGGGTTGGGCCGGCCGGGTCGGTCCAGGGCACCAGCGAATAGCCGAGCCCCGCTGCCACCAGGCGTAGAATCGCATCGGCGCTTGTCGCACGCAGCGTCTTGGGCGGTCGCAAACCGAGTCGTTCGAGACCCTGTGATTGGATCTCGTAGTGCGGCATTGATGCGTCGTACGCCACAAAAGTCTGGTCACACAGTGTTCGCTTGCTCGTCGATCCAAAAGCGACTGGCGCGATCAAGTAGGGGCGTGATTCGCACAAGTAGGTTGCGACGAAAGGAGCTGGAATGTTGTCTGCGAAATCGACGATGACATCTGTCTCACCGTGCGCGAGCCGGAGAAAATCGACGCGCACATGCTCGTATACCGAGATCTCAAGCTCAGGGTGCTCGTTGATCAAAGGTGGCAAGACCCCTGACAGCAAGCCTTGCAAGACGCCCGGCGAAGTATCAATGCGTAGTGTGCCCGCGACGGCTCCATCGCAAAGTTCTTGAAGTATGTTGGGCAACGTTGAAAAGAAAGGTGCACAGAATTCGTGGAGGCGTTGACCTTCCGGTGTGAGTGTGATTGTTCCCTTGCCTGTCCGTTCCACGAGAGGCACCCCGATCTGTCTTTCTAGCGTCCGCACTTGTTTATGAACCGCAGGTTGGGTGATGCCGTAGGGCATGGCTTTGGATGCCGCCGTAAACCCCCCCGTTTTGGCAACCCAGTGGAAGCCCTCCAATGCGCTGAGTGAAACTGTAACCATAGGTTATAGAATAGATTATAATTAGTAACGTTTTGTTTTGGTTTGTGGGCCTACCATGGGCTCATGACGAAAACGGTTGAGATAAATCCCGCTGGGACGCATTGGAGCGAGCATGCTCTGGCTCTGGCTCTGACGTGGATGTGTCGCCTTTACCTCTACGGAACGATCTGTGCCGGACTGGTTGCGAATCGCATTCCGAGTTGCGGATACCACGACGCGCTCTTACCTGGCTATCGATGTCGTGGCTTGCTAGCTGGCAGCTTTGTGGAAGCAATATTCGGGCACTTGAGCACGATGCTCACGAGCCCATTTCTTGCGTTCTTCGGGCCACGTGCTTTTTTCATTGTTCTGTTGCTTTGGATGCCTATTCATTTTCTAGTTTGGCGGCAGATCTCTCGATGGAGGTGGTTACTACCGCGAACGCGTCTTTGGCGCCTCATGACACAGGAAATGACAGTTACTTCTTTTCGGAGTCGAGGAGGCGTTTGAGGCGAGCGGGTTCGACTTCGAGCAGGATGACTTTTTCGCGCTGGACGAGCACCTGGCCGGGTGGGGCGTGGCGCACTTTACGAACGAAGCGCCGCTCGGTGTATTGCACTTCAACGGGTGACTTGTAGGCCGCGTGTTTTTGTCGCGCGTTGGAGAAGTGTACGGCGAGTGTGGCGGCGTCGAGGAGGGCCTCGGGCGGCGGCTGCCGTCTCCGTCGTAGGCGGAGGATGACGTGGCTACCCGGCGTCCCGCGGACGTGGAGCCATAGGTCGTAGGGCTTACTGTGGTGAAGCGTCAGCGCGTCGTTGTCCTTCGCGCCCCGACCGACGCGAATCTCAAGCTCGCCAGAATGGAACGAGCGGTAGGGGGCGCGCTCATCTTGCTCTTGCTGTCGCTTTTGTGGTGGGGGTTGGCGCCGTGGGACCTGAAACGTGGACCGAAGATGCTCAAGTTCGGTGGCAGACCTTGCGTTGTCGATGTGCTCATGTACGGACTGCAGACGTGCCAGACGAGCCTGCACCGTCTCTAAGCGCTCTTTGGCGATGCGTTCCGTACGCTCGAGCTTTTTCGCACGTTTGAACAACGACTCACTTTTTTGCTGCGCCGTCTGTTCGGGTTGAAGCTTGAAACGTAGGGGTTCCGCAGGTTCTTTCCGGTAGTCGAGTACTTCGATGACTGAGCCAGGTGGAGCCGTCTTCAGGTGATACAGATTCGCAACGATCAGCTCGGCGTGTGCACGTAGCTCGTCGCGAGTCGCAGCGGCTCGCAGATCAGACTCGATGTTCTGCGTTTTACGGCGAGTTCGTTTGATCTCACGTTCGAGGTCCGTGCGAAGCGCAAGCCTCGCTGCTTCGAGTGGATCACGCCGTGCTTCGCTGTGCGACCCTTCATCGTGCGACCCCGGCGGTTCCGCAGACATTGTCGCGGTCAGCTTTCGTCAGCACTTGAATCGCTTGGCTCAAGCAGCCCAAACTCCTCGAGCAAGCCCTTGAGACGCCCCACCTCTCGAAACGATCGTTCGGAGTCGAGCGTGATGAACACCTCTTGCAGATGTTCGTGCGCTTCAAGTTTCTGGATGAGTCGCACGAAATGATCTTCGCCAAAGCGTTGGGTTCCACCTTCAGCACGTGCTTGCAAGTAGAGATGAGCGAGTTCAGGTAGCTCGTCGGCAAAGGGATCGAGTGCTGGCCACAGTTCGTGCTGCGCGCAAAATGCCACGGCCTCTTCAGGCTCCCATAGGCCTCCTGCCCGCCAAACCAGCTGTGGACAGCCCGGCGTGGACTTCAGCGTCTCACAGTAGTTTTGGAGGCGCTGTCGATCGCGCAAACTCGGCGACAGTCGAGCCCCGGTTTCGAGCACGAGGCAGTGCGCGCTCAGCGCCTCGCAAGCGCTTGCTAGGCGGTCAAAGACCGAACGTTCATGCTTGGCGTGAGGGCGACCCTGTCCATCAAAAACGAGCTCATCGGGCGCCACCAGTGAGATGCTGAATGTGGCTTGTTCATCGGGATTGACCCACTCTCGGAGTTTGGCTGGTTTCGGGAGTCCACCACGTAGGTCGAGCTCGCAAAAGCGAAGCGATGAGCGGTATTTGGGGCCAGGCGCGCTGTCCAGTCGCGCGCCGAGTTCTATGCGCATGCCTGACCATGGCTGCACTGGCAGCAATGAGCAAGCATCCGCGTATGGACGTTAGTTTGGTGGCGCATTTTCGGTGATACACTTGAGGAGTGAGAGTCTGCGGGCGAAGTCTTCCATTCGTGCTTGCCAGTGTGGCTTTGGTGGGTTTGCCACAGTCGGCTGCCGCGCAGGACGACTGGTCGATGACGCGCGAGCGACCCCGGCCTGGTGGTCCGCAAGGGCGACCGCGACCTCGCTCGAATGTCGGGCCCAAAGATCCCACGGCGCGAAACCGACAGCTGCTTGCTCGGTACGAGAAGGTCTTCCGACGTCAGCCGCAGGACACGTTTGCCATCGACCGAATCTTTGAGCTCGCGAGCGCGTTGCCAGAGGGGGTGCGCGGCTACGTCAATGCTGTGCTCTCGGGCGGCGCAAGCTACGAGATGCACTTACTCGCTGGACACCTTTTCGGAAGGCTCGGCGACGGTGTTGCCGCGCGACAGAAGTATCAGGACGCGGTGATCAATGACGCCAAGCGCCCTGAAGCCCACGCGTCGCTGGGGCGCTTGCTGATCGAGCAAGGCAAGTTCGACGAAGGTGCTCGTGAGCTTCAAACCGCGCTCAAGGAGACTCCCATAGCTCGCCGCGGATCGCTACTTCGACAGCTCATGGAGCTTCATCTCCGGTCCAAGGAGGTGACCAAGGCCGAGGAACGCTTCGAGGAACTGCGAAAGGTTGTCGGAGGCGGCGTGCAGCCGGTCATCGACTTCGCAAATACCTTAGAGCAACACGGGTTTATCGAACGCGCGATCGAGAAGCTTCGAGCAGTTCGCGGGGGGGGGCGCAGCCACGCTCTTTTGGTTCGCCGACTTGGTGAGATGGAGCTTCAAACCGGACAGCTTGAGCAGGCAAAGCAAGACCTCTGGAGCGCACATCGCTTGGCGCGCGACTCAGGGATGCGGGGTGAAGTGGAGGGCTTACTCTTCGAGGCCTATCGACAGAGTGGTGAGCTGCCCAAGTTGGCCTCAGAGCTCAAGGGAAAGCCGCACTCTATCAAGACGAGCATTCGCATCAGTGAGGAAATCGGCGACTCGAAGCAAGCGATCGACCTCTACAGAAAAGCGCTACGCGTCTCGCCGGGTGACGAGCAGCTGCGTACGGGTTTCGTGCGGGCATTGCAGCGCATCGGTGATGCTGAGGGGGCGATTCGGGAGCAGACAGCGCTACTCCGAAGCTCCCGGCAACCCGCTGAGCACGTGATGCGCTTCGCCGAGCTCGTGTCGTCCACGAAGTCGCGCGAGGACGCGCTGCGGACACTCGAGCAGATTGCCAATGCGCGTCGCCGAGACGCAGACTTCTTTCGAGCATTGGCCGAATTGTACGCACGTTGGAATCTCAGCGCAGAGTACGGCAAGGCACTGGCGCAGCTCGCAAAGATCGACGGACGCGACCCCTCCAACCTTGAAGCCTTGGGTCGCTATCGTTACGAAACCGGTGACCGTCAAGGGGCTATCGAAGTGTGGCGCGGTGTACTCAGCGGCCGTCCGGGACTTACCGGGCGAGTGCGTTACGCGCAGATCTTGATGTCGAACGGTCTTTTCCGAGAGGCTGCGAAGCAGTATCGCGAGCTACTGGTGCAACATCCAGAGTCGCTCGAGGTCGTGCGAGGACTCGGCGAGGCTTGTGATGCTGCGCGAGACTACTCGTGCGCGGCCGAGGCTTGGACCAAGGCGATTGAGTTGGCTCCGGAAGGAAGCGCTTCTGAACGCCAAGCGCGCTCGATGCTGGTGACCTCTTGGCTTCGTGGTCAAACCGCAGCGCGCGAAAGGCAGCGACTCAAAAAGCAGCTGGAAGGCAATCCCAATGACATCGAGACGGCCCGGCAGTTGCTTGAGCTTCTGCGGCGCCAGGGGCAACGCTTTTTGCCGGAGGCAGAGGAGCTCGCCCTTCGTTTAACAGAGACCGTCAAGGGAGATTTGTCGATTTGGCAGGACCTTGAGCGCATCCGCCTTGCGCGCGGAGACCGCGAGGGGGCGATCAAGGCGCTCGAGGCACAGGCTCGACTGCAACCACAGAAGGCGACCACGGCGCTCCGTCGCATGGTCGAACACGCTGAAGCTATCTACCAAGACGAACAGGCTCTTCGGTACGCGGAGCGTGCCGTGAAGCTCGCTCCCAGAAGCGCTGAACCTCACCGTATATTGGGACGTCTCTTACACAAGAAGGGAAGCGTTCGCGAGGCCATCAAACATTACGAAAAAGCGATCGACCTCGATCCGCGTCAACTCCCTGTGTATGGCGTGCTCTCCGAACTTTACCGCTCGGAGAAGAACTTGGCGGCCGCTGCAACGGTGTGTCGGAAGTTTTTGGAGCAGGCTCCCGAAGATGACCTCGTCGATGCCGCGTTTCGTGGTTGCGTGGACATGAGTATCGATGCCGACGCGTTGGGACCGCTTGAAGGTGTGTTGCTGGCGCTTACCTACGAGCATCCTGAACGAACGATTTTTCGCCGCGCCTTATTGGAACTCTACGCGCGTCCTGAGCGAACGGAGGCGCTCTCCGAACGTGCGCTGCGACCAGCCCTCGACGCACTTCTCGATCCTTCACCCATGCAGCGCTCTCTCGGCGTAGCCTTGCTTCGCAAGCTCGCGCAATCGCAGGCGGTCGCGCCGCTTTTGGCGCTGGCTGCGCGAGACGACGACGAGCCGCTCCTTCGCTACGAAGCGTTTATGGCAGCGGTATCCATTGCCGAACCGAAGCAGGCCGACATGTTTGCGGACTTCTCTCGCCAAGCGGAGGGCGCGCTGGAGCTGATCGCCAGCTGGGCCGCGTTTGCCAAAATGAGGGTGCCGATTGCGAAGGCAGAGCGAGCGGAGGAACGGCTGCTCGCGGCACTCGCCCTCGTGGCCCGCGGCGAGCACCTTGCGGATGCCGACGCCGAACGCCTACGCAGCTGGCTTGCCGTTCAGCAACCTTCGACGGTTAGAACGGCGATCGCCCTGGCCCTCGGCGCGCGCGACGAGGAGTGGTCGGGCGATCGCTATCCCAAAGTGCAGCCGGATGCCGTGGGCTGGGTGCGTCTTGCGCTGGCGAACAACGAGGTGGGGCGTCTTATCCTCGCGGACAACTGGTCACTCGGCGAGCGTGAAGCGTTGACGGCTATCTTGTTTTCGTTCCTGGAGTCTCGAGCGTTCAAACTTCTGCCACCGCGCTTTGGTGAGCGTGAGGCGGCGTATGTGCGACGTATTGCCGAACACATGCTCGCAAGCGTTACCTTCGACAAGGCGGACCAGACGAGTTGGGCTCGGACGGTCGAGTTTTTGAGCATCTGGGCTGCAGAGGCCGAGCACGTGACCGAGCTTCGCACTGGACGCGATCTCAAGATAACCTGTGGTCACGTCGTTCCAGCACAGCTCTCCGCACTTGGCTGCGGTTCGCTTCGCGCTGAGTTACGTGACGCCCTCCGAACTTTTGAACGCGCGATCTCGAAGCGGGCACAGGCTAAGAAGGGTGAAGTACCCCGGGTAACCGAGATCCTTGTCGCCGCGCAAACGCCCGAATCAGGCGAGCTTGCTCGTCGAGCGCTCTCGTCGCCCGACTCCCACCAGCGCTGGTCAATCCTGCTCGCGCTCTCCGATCGTCCCGAAGTCGCCAGTCGATTGGTCGCGCAGCTCTCAAAACTCGCTGAGTTGGGGTCCAACTGGGAGGAGCGCTGGGCGGCTGTTCAGGCTCTCCCGGTTACCGCACACACCCAAAAACTCCTACACCGCGTGGCGCAGCGCGACCGGAACGCTATGGTTCGTAGCGCGGCTCAAGCCAAGCTGGCCGGGCAAAAGGCTCGTACTCGCCCGATTCGTTGACCTCGTGGGCCAAGATCGCCTACAACATTGAAGATTTCCGTCGTTTTGGAAATCAATAGCGACCTTCACGAGAGAGCATGCAGCAGGACATCGGGATAGTTTGCGGGACGTGTGACTCGCTATTGCCTATCGAAGCAAAACATTGCTTTGGTTGTGGTCGCTGGGCGGCCCTCGATCCCCGCAATGCATCGGATTCACCCGTCGCCGCAGCAGCAGCGCCTAGCGCTGACGCGCAGGAGGAAGATATGGAGCAAGTACGCCACTATGTTTGCAAAGAATGCGCGAGTTCGGTTCCTCCCGGTCACAAGTTTTGTGGTGTGTGTGGAGCGACCGTTCCTGAGGAGATCCTCGATCGCCAAGACGAATACTTCGGCGAGATGCAGCAACCGGGCAAGGCTCGGCTTATCCTCATTCGTGGCGACCAGGGTGTCGAAGGGCTGAGCTATCTGCTGCACGGCAATAAGCACATCGTGGGCCGAGAGGACGCGCAGATCTTATTTCCGGATGATGATTGGCTCGATGCCAGACACGCCAACTTCTTTTACCGAGACGGTACGCTCATGGTGCGCGACGAAGGCAGCACCAACGGCGTGTACTTCCGTGCTCGTGATGAGGTCAGGCTCAACTCAGGTGACCAATTTCTGTGTGGCCAGCAGCTGTTCCGTGTTGAACACGCGCCCAAAGACGACTCAGAACCGGGTGATGACGGCACGCACTTTTATGCCTCACCGCGTTATGCCAGTGCATTTCGCCTGGTCCAGAGGCTAGAGGGTGGTGCTGAGGGCATGGTCTATTGCGCACGCGGCACTGAAGTCTCAATCGGTCGTGAAGACAGTGACATGAACTTTCCTGACGATCAGTACCTCTCCTCGAAACACGCCAGCGTGCGGCTCGACGGAGACGACTTTTACTTGGTCGATAAAGGCTCACGTAACGGCAGTTTTGTTCGCATCGCAGGCGAGCAACCTCTTGAGAACGGCGACTACATCTTCATGGGTCGTCAACTACTTCGTGTGGAGATTACGGAATGATTGCTTGCGGAAGATGCGGAAAAGATAACCAGGACCATTACAAGTTTTGTCTTGGTTGCGGAGCCGAACTTAAGGGCGCATCAGGGCCACCTGCTGCTGCAGCACCCGCTGCTGCAAAGCCGGCGGCCGCAAAGCCCGCCGCGTCGGTGAGCGCGCCAACAGCCGTGAGCGGGACAGTGGCTGAAGAGCCCTGTCCAACGTGCGGCAAGATGAACCCGTCTTCGTTTAAGTTCTGTGGCGGTTGTGGCAATGCGCTCGGCGCAGCGAAACCCGAGGCGCCGGCGCAGTCGGTACCGTCGCCGGCCATGAACACGCGCGCCCAGGCACCTGCAGACGCCAACGGTCGTCTCGTCCTGATTCGACCGGATGGCAGCGAAGGAGAGTCCTTCGAGTTGTCGGCGCCAGAGACGGTCGTGGGGCGTTCATCTGGAGTGCTCTTCGCGAACGACATGTTCCTTTCGCCCAAGCACGCGGTGTTTCGATTCGAGGGCGAAGATGTCGTCGTAGAGGATCAGAAGAGCCTCAACGGCGTGTATCTGCGCATTCAGCCCGAAACGCTGATTCCGCTGCGGGACGGTGATATTTTCCGGATCGGACAAGAGATTATCCGTTTCGATACCGTGGAGCCTCGCCAACAGGCCGTGCCGATCATGGGCAGTCCCAATCTGTCGTACCTCGGTCGAATTTCGCTGCTCACCGGCCGCACGAGCACTGGCAATGCTTATTGCGTACCCGCAGAGGGTATGCACCTCGGGCGCGAGCGCGGTGACATCATCTTTCCGGACGACGGCTACGTGTCCGGGCTGCACTGTCGAATTTTTTCCCAAAAGGATCAGGTCCACTTGATGGACGTCGGCTCGTCGAACGGTACGTTCGTTCGGCTCAAGCAACCCAAGCGGCTCGAGCCAGGAGCACTGCTGCTCATGGGCCAGCAGCTCTTCCGCCTCGACTACTGAGCTGTCCGCTCTTCATCGCGCGGCGCAGCTCACGGCAACGCTCAGCCCCTGGCGCGTTGCGACTTGGTCAGCTTGTAGGCTCAGTTTTGAAGCCGGCGTCGCGGATGGCGGCCTCGGCTTGGTCGCGTTGTGGCTTGCCCCAGAGGCGGGCCTGCTTTTGCTCGAGTTGAACATCGACGCGCTCGACACCCTCGAGAACCGAAAGCGAACGCTGAACTTTTCCGACGCAACCTTGGCAGCTCATACCTTCGACGGGAAGCACGAGCGCAGGTTCAAGTGAGCTTTTTGACGGCTTGCGGGTCAGCTTTGCAATCCGGGTGCGAAGGGAGGACGCTGCAAAAACAGCGATCAATCCGAGCAGGGCGACCGCGGATGTGGTGGCCCACCAGGGCTGTGTATGTTCCATCGAGGCCGTCGCTCTTGACACGCCGAGATCACCAAGAAACACTTCGTATAGAACGCCGAAACCAGCGCTGCCAAGCACGACTGTGCCCAAGTAGACGAGAAACGGACGCTGGCCAAACCCCTCGCGCACAGCTGCAATTGTTGCGACATTCGTTGCGGGACCTGCCATCAGAAAAACCAATGCTGCCCCTGTCGGCATGCCCGATGCGACCAAAGCTGCGGCGATGGGAACCGATGCCGTCGCGCAGACATACAGCGGGAGTGAGATGAGCAAGGCGAACATAAAGCTCATTGCGGCGCTACCCGGTGACGCGAAGAGATCGTCGGGTAACCATGTCGTGAGCGCAGCCGAAACTAGAATGCCGAAAACCAACCAGTGCCAAATTGAACGAATCACCTGCAGGCCGTGCTCGAGTGCGTCACGTAGACTGGGGCGTGTACCCAGCTCCAGTGGTGGCGTGGTTGTGGTGGCTTTGGATTGCGCGAGCGTTCCGCCCACGAGCCCGGTAACCAGCGCAGCGAAGACCTTGTACAGCGCGAAGGGCCAACCGAGCATCGATGCGCTGACCAGGATCGAGTCGACACCGGTCTGCGGCGTAGAAATCAAAAAGCCGATGGCAGCGCCGTCGGAAGCCCCCTGCTTTTTTAGACCGATTCCCGCAGGGATCACACCGCACGAGCAAAGCGGCAGCGGGACCCCCAGTACGACGGCGCGCCACACGCCCGCACGACCTTGAAGGGCTTGCGCGAGAAAGTTCTTGGGCAACGCGGCGTACAGGACGACCGTGATCACGGTGCCGAGCAGAAGCCACGGCGCCAACTCCTGTGTGATGCTCCAGGCTGATTGCAGGAAGTTCACGACTACCGTCGGATTTTGGAGCCAGATGGACCGAAACGCCAGCATTGTGACGATGCGGAACTGTCCCCGAGTGTCACACCAGGTTAGCCGACGGCCTCAAGCTCGGCTTGGGCGAGCGCGATTTTGGCAGCTTCCAAAGTGACGTTGCCGGCAGCGTGGATTTGGTCGGCAATACGTTCGACCCAGGGGCCTGTTGCCCCTGCTGCAACGGCGACTGCCCGCGCGTGAAGACGCATGTGACCTTGCTGGATTCCCACTGTCCCAAGAGCTCGCAGCGCCGCAAAATTCGAGGCCATGCCCACCGAAGCGGCCAGCATCGCGAGTTCGCCGGCATGTTCGATATTGGAGAAACGCAGAGCTAACTGGGCCCCGCGATGAACACGAATGGAGCCGCCCACAATGCCGAGTGCGAGAGGCATCTCCAGCTCGCCCACCAAGAAGCCATCCTCGTCGCAACGCCAGGTGCACAGCGGTTTGTACTGACCACTGCGAGCCGCATAGGCGTGCGCCCCGGCTTCGACGGCGCGCCAGTCGTTACCGAAGGCGATGACGACAGCGTCGACGCCGTTCATGATGCCTTTGTTGTGGGTGGCCGCGCGGTAGGGGTCGAGGCTGGCGAATTTCGAGGCGCTGATGATGGCATCGCGTATGGACTCGCCGCCGCGTTCCGGAGTGCGCAACGCGTGGGGCGAGATTCGGCTTCGCACTCTTACCCGTCGCTGATCGGCGAGGTTCGATAGAATACGCAGCCCAACGCGACCCGCACTGAGCCGTGCAAGCTCAGGGGCGAGCTTTTCGGCGACCGTATTGACGAGGTTTGCACCCATCGCGTCGCGTGTATCCACGGTGATGTGAACGATCAGACGTTTGTCCGCGCCTTCGCCGATGACGCGAGTGCATATGCGGCGAGCACCCCCGCCTCGGGCCACCAAGTTGGGTACCGCTTCGTCCGCGAGCTGGCAAAGCCGTGTCGTTGCTGAAGCGATGAGCAGCTCGGCGCGCTCGAAATCAGGCACGTCGAGAAGTTCGACCTGGGACACCATCAGCGGTTCGTCCGCGCTTGCCTCAAACCCGCCTGACCCAGCGATGAGTTTGGCTGCGAAAGATGCGGCGGCCACGACGCTGGGCTCCTCGACCACCATCGGCGCGACGCATGCACGGCCATTGATGCAGAAATTGAGACCGAGCGAAAAAGGCATGGCGTAGGTGCCGATCACATTCTCAACGGTCTTATCGGCAGCGTGGGCCGCGAGACCACCCTCTCCGAGTGCTTCTTTGAGTTGCGAGACCGACATCCCGGCCACGCGCGCTGCGAGCACGCGGCGAGCTTCAAGCGTGAGCTTGTAGAAGCCAGACCACGGAGTACTCTTCGACGGTTCTTTGTTACTCAAAGCGGGGTCCCTCCGGGTCGATCTGCGTATCGATGTACGTAAAACCATATTCCTCGGCGATTGCGTCGAGGCGCTCTTCGTCGCAAGCGTCGCCGTGAAACACGAGCGAGACGTCGCCTCCACCGGCGCCTGAAGGCTTGACGGCCGCGCTCGCCGGCAGTGCCGCCGTGAATGCCTTGAGTGGTTCGTCGACGATGGCCGTCTTTGCGCCGGTGCTCAGTGCAACCATGACTTCGTGATGCTCCCGAACAGCTTCGAGGCACCCGCCGGCGTCTGACGAGAAGCAAGCTTGTAGGAATGTTGCGCTCGCGTTCTGCACTGCGCGCATGAGGTGGGCGTGACCGTGGCGATCGCGCTTTGAGTAACTGGAAACGTGCGCGATGAGTTCGGCCGTACTTGCGGAGCGACCGCTGAAGTACGCGCGCCAACGCAGCGCGCTGGGAAGGGTCACCTGCTCCACCGTTGGAAGCGTGTCGCCCTCGTGTGCCGAGAATGCGATCAGCCCGCCATACGTGCTTGCAGCGACATCGGCCCCGCTTCCCTGAGGAGAAACCGCGCGGTGGGCTTTGAGCGCCAATGCAAAGACTTGTTCAGCAACAGTTGTTTGGCGGACGAACGCCGCGCTCGCGACCGCCTTTGCCGAGCTCGAGCCGAGCCCAAGCTTGCGGCCCTGCAAATCGTGAAGTGCGCGTGAGTCCAACTCGGTGGTCCATTTCTGGGGTTCGGCGTGCATGTCTCCCAGGCTTAGAGCTAGGGCAATTTCGGGCGAAATCGTAGAGCTTTCCGCTGAACGGTCGGGATCGTGCGGCGAACGGTCGATACCCTGGTCCGAATCGGCTGTGAAGCGAACAACGAGTCGACGATCGACGGCCATGACCAGGGCTGTGGCGCCTTGTAGAACGGCGTACTCGCCCATGACCATCAGCTTCCCGGGTGCCGAAACTGTGTTTGTTGGTTCTTCACGGCTACGCTTCACTCTGCTCATGCCTCTTCGCGGCTGCGCGTCGCAACCAGCGATGTGGTTGTACCACATCGGGTTCCTTTGGCTTCGCGCGCTCATCGGGGAATCTCGTGACGGCTTTTCTGGCTTCACACGCTCATCACGAGTTCTCGTCAAGATCCTTTGCCTCGACACCGGGGCCGGGTCGCAGCACCACCGTGGAGAGCACACCTGCGACTCGTCGCAGCGCTTGTTGAATGCGCGCTGCATCAGGTGCTTGGCAGAGCACCTTGACGTGCGGGCCCGCGTCCATCGTTGCGTATGCTGCGACTCCGCGCTCTCGCAGCGCATGTACGGCATGCAGTGCAGAGATGGTTGCCGCATTCCAGTACAAGATAGGTGGTGATGCGCACATTGCGACCGAATGGAAGAGCATTGTGCTTTTCTCCATCGCGGTGCCGGTCTGCTCGAGGTCCCGTTCGCGAATACCCTTGCGAATTTGTCGGCACAGACGCGGCGCTTGCTTCAGCCAGTCATTGTAGTTTGGCGCCGTCTTCTTTGAACGTTGCATGCCCTCCGTCGACCCGACCGATTTTGCCACATGACTGGTGAGTGCAGCGACGAGTGCAACATCCCAGTGGTCAACATTGTGCAGCGGTCGCGCCGCGAGTTTTGTGACACCGCGACGCCCAGCTGGAAGTTCACTGAACGCGGCAAAAATGGAGCGTGCGGCTGAAGCGCTGGAGCGTCGCGCCAAATCACTGGCTTGGGCTGGCGTCCAGCGCATGCCACTGGCTTGAAGTGCCGCGGCCGCCAAAGCCGCAAAGCCCGAAGCGCTCGAAGCGAGACCGGACGCGGTCGGAAAGTTGTTGTGGCTCACCACTCGTGCGAAGCGTTTCTCGTCGCTGAGAGAACGCACGCGATCGAGTAACTGTTGCACGCGTTCCAGGGGCTTGCCCTGCTGCTGCTGGTCGTCGAGGAAGAGGCAGTCAGCGCTCAGCTGCTTGGAGAAGTGGACTTCAGTCGTCGTAGAAAAACGGTCGAGCGTCAGTGAAACCGAGGGGACCGCGGGCAGGTTGCGACGGACGTCGCGTTTGCCCCAATACTTTGCGAGCGCGATGTTGCTCCTCGCGATGGCTTGCGCACTACTCATGGCCGGTCCCTTTCTCGGTCGTTGACGTGAGTGCAAAACAAGGGGCGTGGTGGGGCCGCAGCGCTTCGACCGCTGCCGCAGACTCTTGTTGCGATGCGAACACCGCGATCGCGCAGCCTCCGCCGCCGGACCCGGTTAGCTTCGCACCGAGTGCTCCATGGGCACGAAACGTCGTGCACAGCGTATCGAGAGCACTGGTGGACACCCCGAGCGCTTGAAGCACAGCGTGGTTTTCGTCGAGCAGAGCCCCAAGTTCCCTGGCCGAGCCACGCTCGAATGCGCTCGTACCGCGCGCGACAATCTCGCTGACCCGCTGGATGTGAGTGCGGGCGGACGCGTTGGTCTCAAGCTGTTTGGCCACGCGCTCGACCATCTCTTTGGTGCTTCCAGCTTGGCCGCTGTGGGCGATCGCAAAGTGTAGTGTTCGACGCGAAGTGATGGTTCGCGGCGTGCCGCCGCGCGCGAAGAGAAACGCTCCGAGTCCCTGTGCGGCCCAGGCATCGATGCCCGACGGGGTGCCATGAAAGACGCGCTCCCACGCCTGGGTCGCTCGAAAGACGCTTTGCGGCTCGCCCTGCTTGCCCAGTAGCGCGCGGGCCACCGCTGTGCCGAGAGCCGCAGAGCAGCCGAGTCCCGCACCTGCAGGGATCTGCAGCCGTGCTTCGAGTCGCTGCGGTGAAGTGACGGAGCAGGTTTCGCTCAACGCCCGAAGTGCGTGCCCAAGTGCGCTTTGGGTACGCGCTGTGACAGTCGTTTGCCAAGCTGGGATATCCAGTTGCAGCTGGTCGTGCGGACGGACGTTGATCGTCACGCCTCTGTCGAGCGACATGGCCAGGGCATCGCCGCCAACCACTACCGCGTGTTCACCGAAGAGTATGATTTTTCCGCAAGCTTCGGGGGTCATTTGCGTCGCTCGACCATCATCTGCGTGAGTTTGGTGAGGTAGGTTGTGTCGCAGGGAAGTTGCTCAAGCGCCTCGCGTGACAGCTTGTAGTGTTCGTTGAGTTCGGCTTCGACGGCTTGCGGCACCTGCGCACCATTAAGTTCATCCAGCAGACATTCGATCGGTGTGGCCGGGTCCTGTGCACGCTGCAGGAAGTCAGCTCCGATACGCTTTTGGGCGAGTTGCCGAATCCGTGTGCGCTTTCCGGAACGCAGATCACTGCCTTGTGGCTTACCTGTTTCCGACTGTGGCATCGTCACGTCGATCAGTTCATCACGGAGCTGAAAAGCGAGGCCGAGACTGCGTGCAAAAGACTCAAGTGGTACACTCAGGCGGGCGGGCGCTTCGTACGCGGCGCAAGCTAGCCGGACTGGACCCCAGGTGGTGTAACTTCCGGTCTTAAGTTCGTACACGCGCAGCACGTCCTCGCACTCAATGACGTCCAGGTACTGGCCAACGACGACATCGTGCTGAATCTTAGTGAAACACGCGCCCACCTCGAGTAGCGCCTCAACACGGAATGGTGCGTCCAATAAGGCTTCCCACGCCCAGGCCGAGGCGAGGTCGCCCGCAAGAACGGTCTGTGAGGCGGCCATCGATTCAACCGACAGCGACCGAAAGTGCGCGAGGGTAGAGGGCCCACCACGCCGCTCAAGGTCGTGGTCCATCCAGTCATCATGGATGAGGAGGTAGGTTTGCAGTAGCTCGAGGGCGCACCCGATGTGGGCGTCGCCAGTTGCGGGATACGTCGCCCAGCGCTGCGTGCTGACGATCGCATCTGCAGTGGCGGAGAAGAGCAGGGGTCGCAGCCGTTTGCCGCCGCGCATGGTCAGCGATTCGATGGCATCAAAGAGCGCGGGCTCCACGACGTCAGTCTGCCGTTTACGCGCGAAGAAGTCCTTGAGAGCCGATTCGACGGCCCCCAGATGTTCCTGGAACCATGGCTCCATGTGGCGGGACCATGCCTCCGAATGCCTCGAAGCTCAAGCCGCAGTGCGGAGCCCGAGAAAGCCGATGAGATGGCCCGATGAGCGTGCGGAGCCAAAGGAACCCGATGTGGTATAACCACATCGACGGTTGCGACGCGTAGCCGTGAAGAGGCATGAGTAGAGAGAATCGCAGCGGTGAAGAACCAGCAATAGAGATCGAGCGGCGTAAAGACGACCACTTGGCGCTGTGCGCCACGGATGATGTGGCGTTTGAGGAGAAGAGCACGCTGCTCGAGTGCGTCCAGCTCATCCATGACAGCTTGCCAGAACTGAGCTGGGACGAGCTCGATCCAAGTGTTCAGCTTTTTTCGAAGCGTTTGCGTTATCCAATCTTCATCGCTGGGATGACCGGCGGGTCCGACGCTGCTGGCGCCGTCAATCGCGATTTGGCCAGGCTTGCGGAGAGCCGCGGATACGGCTTCGGAGTTGGAAGTCAGCGCGCGATGGACCGAAACGAAGGCGTCGGTTGGACGTACCGGGTACGCGACTTCGCCCCGAATGCGCTCATCTTGGGCAACATTGGGGTGGTTCAAGCGAAGTCGATGAGCACCGCTCAGGTTGAAGACCTCGTGCGCTCGATCGGTGCGGATGCACTTTGTATCCACCTCAACCCGGCTATGGAGCTGATTCAGCGCGATGGGGATCGCGACTTTCGAGGTGGCCTGGCGGCGATCGAGCGGCTCAGGCAAGAGCTTCCCTTCCCATTGATCGTCAAGGAAACTGGCTCGGGCCTCTCGAAGAACGTGTGCCAGCGACTCTTTGATGCCGGTGTCCGAACGGTCGATGTCTCCGGCGCAGGGGGAACCTCTTGGATCGGGGTCGAGGCCCTGCGTGCCGAGGGAACCGCGAAGCAAATGGGGCAGCAGTTTTGGGATTGGGGCATTCCAACCGCCGCCTCGATCGGCTGGGCGCGGACTTCTGGCCTAGAGGTGATCGCGACCGGCGGAATCCGAGATGGCCTCGACATCGCGCGCGCACTGGCGCTCGGTGCCTCGGCTGCGGGCATCGCCCGCGGTTTTTTCATGGCACAACAGCGCGGCGGATTCGAAGCACTCGAGGCGCTCGCCCAAGCGCTTGAACGCGCGCTACGCACGGCCATGCTCCTTACGGGTAGTCAAACCGTTGCGGACCTAAAGAAAACGCCCCGGGTGATCACCGGGGCCCTCCGCGAGTGGCTGTAACCAGCCGATGAGTCCTTGGCCGAAGAGCCAAAGAGTAGGGCGGAGGACCAAATCGCGAGGTGCTACGAGCACCGCGTCGATTATCCGGCGCGAACCTAGCCGTCAGCTTCGTCGGCGGCGTCTTCCGCTTCTTCTGCGTCTTCTTCAAACGCGGCCTTGAGAAAGCCTTTCATGCGCTCCCAGCTGTCTTTGTCGGCCTGCGCGTCGTACGCGATCGGCAGGTCGTGCTCCTTGCCGAGTTCGGTTGCACCGGGGTTGGTAAAGGCGTGCTTGACGCCCGGATACGCAACCACCTCAAAGTCGACTTTGGCGCGCTCCATTTCCTTTTTGAAAGCCTCGACCGACTTGGCTGGCACCATCGGGTCATCTTCACCCGTCAGCACGAGGATTTGCGCCTTGACTTTGCCTTTTTGTGCCTTCTTTTTTGCATCGAGGCTGCCGTGGAAGCTGACGACCGCGTCGAGGTCGGCCCCGAGTCGCGCCATTTGTAGGGCCACGCCGCCGCCGAAGCAGTAGCCGATCGCACCGATGAGGTCGGCGTCAGTGGTCTTGTGGTCCCGCAAGAGTTCGGACGCCGCTTCAAACCGAGCTTGCGCTCCTTTGATGTTCTTCATCGCCTGAGTCGAAAAGGCCATCGCCTCTTTGGGATGCTCGGTGTTCTTGCCCTCACCATACATGTCTAGCGCAAGCGCAGTGTAGCCGAGCTCTGCCAGCATCCGGGCCCGCTCGCGAACGTACTCGTTGTGTCCCCACCACTCGTGAACCACCAAAATGCCGGGACGTGGATCGTCGCTTGCGGAGTCATAGGCGATGTAGCCCTTGAGCGTCGTTCCGTCCGCTTCGTAGGTTACCTCTTCGCCCACAATGGAACTTGTGTCCGCGGCGGGAGCGGGCTCTGGTTCGACCTTGTCGACCGCGACCTGCGTTTCGCTGCCGGCAGAGGAGGGGTCGCTTTGGCTGTCGTCTTCGACACCCTGGTTACTCTCAGAGACCGAACCTCCGCAGGCGGTCAGAAGGGTCAGCACAAAGGTACAAAATGCAATCCGAAACATGGTTTTCTCCTTTTGAGAATCGCAAAACGTGCGCTTAGAGTTCCTTGTGAGCGAGCGCCCAAGCGCGTTGAATCGCCCAAGAGAAAGACTCGCCGCAGCGCTCGGCCTCCGCTTCGATGGCGGCGAGCATCGTGACCGGAAAGAAGAACGTGTGGGCGACCTGTTTGGGGTCGTTGCCGGCCAGCGCGTGATAGGCTGCATCGGCGTCGTCCCGTTTGTCGGCAATCGATTTGCCGGCGTAGTCCCAGGCACGTTGCACACACCATGAAAGGCTACGGTCGAGTCGATACGCGGTGTCGCCGATGCTCTGTGACAGTGCGCGCGGTAGCTGGACGGGATGGGCCTTCTTTTCACTCATGGCTGACTTCTAACACGGTTGTCCCCGTGAAACGAACCACCGATGGCGTACAAACTCACAGTTGTCGCATGCTGTAGGACGAGCGCCGGAAAGCGAGCAAAGTCGGCGCCTTGCAGGGAGGGTGTGAACCTCTGGCCTCGGTGTTCGTATCGTGCGCTGCCCTTCACGTTGACCGCAGCCTGGACGGTGGGGGACACTAGGGCTCCGTTTACGAACGGAAAAACCAAAGGAGAACGTATGAAAAACCTACTCTGGAGTCTAGCTGTCCTGTCGCTTATCGCTTTCGGTTGCGACAAGGAGGCAGAGCAAGAGGTAGAGAGCGCTGCTTCGGCCGCCACGGGCGCCGTTGAGAACGCTGAGAACAAGGCCGAAGAAGCCGCCGAAGAAACCGCTGAGGCCGTCGAAGAGGGCGCCGAGGAGGCAGAAGAGGCAGCCGAAGAAACTGCTGAAGCTGTCGAAGAGGAGGCTGAAGAGGCAGAGGCGGAGACCGAGTAGCTCCGAGCCTTGGCTGATTGAGCTGATGGCCCTCCTTGCCGCGTGCAAGGGGGGCCTTTTCTGTGACGAGCTAGCGTTTGTGCGCACGGCGCCAGAGATCGATGGCGCCGGGCAGGAGCTGGAAGTGTGCGGGCGCGGTTCCCAGCGGTTCGCCGTCGATGTCCATATGAGCGGTGTTTTCGCTCGGTACAAACGAAACCTCTTTACCCCTCGTGATGGTGATGAGATCGGAGTCGGTGTGGGTGCCCCGATAGAGTCCTGGGGCGAGCAGCAGCGACCGTAGCAAGGGTGCGGGTGAGACCAAGACCACGTCGAACAGGCCATCATCGAGTTGGGCGTCGGGCGCGATCATCATTCCACCTCCAAAGAACCGCCCGTTGCATACGGCGAGGTTCTGCACCGCGTGCTCGCCCAGGCTCTGGCCGTCGACGACAATCTCGCCTTTGGCAGGCGTGTACTGCTGGAGGGCGCGAAGTGTCGCCGAAACGTAAGAAAGTGAGCCGCTGAACAGCCCGTAGCGGGATTTGGCCTCGCCTACGTTGCGATCGACCAGACCGGCGACTCCGGTCGAAGCGATGTTGATGAAATAGCGCGATTGGGGCTGTTCGTCGTAGCCCTGGAATCGGACCGTTCCGGCATCGATTGGGCTTGGCGGGCGCGTGGCGACTGCGTGCAGAATGTCGGCTTCGCGGTGAAAGCCAAGCACGCGCCGAAAGTCTCCCCCGGTTCCCGCGTGAATGCAGGCCAATGCGCCACGTTGCGCGGAGTGTGCGGTGGCTTCGAGGATGCCGCCCGCGATCTCGCTATGCGTGCCGTCGCCACCGATGGAGAGAATCGTGTCTCGCCCGCCCTCAACCAATGCCTGCGCGAGCGTTCGGGCATGTCCTTGTCCTTCGGTGAGTTCAAACTGTACCTCTTCGCCCAAGCGCTGACGAACACGGCGCTGCAATGCAGACCACTCTCGCTTGACCTCGCCTTTGCCTGCGTGAGGGTTTGCGATGACAGCGATCTTGTCGGCGGATGGAGCGTAAGCGTCGGTCACAGTAGTGGCACTACAAATAGCACGTAGGCGATGGCCAGCACGATCTGAGCGAGCGCGAAGGGTAAGGCACGGATGACAAACTCGCCGAAGCCCATCGTGATTTTCTCTCTATGCATGATAGTGACAGCGACGACGGTGCTCGCGGAACCGATCGGAGTCAGGTTGCCGCCCAGATTTGCGCCAAAGATGACCGACCACCAGAGTGTCGAATCGCTAGCCGTTCCCATCGACCCCAAGATCTTGGCGAGCATGGCGGCCAGAGGGATATTGTCAGTGACGGAGGAAAAAGCTGCTGCGCTGGCAAGCGTGGAGCCGACGCCGAGGTTGGGCCCCAGGTCGATGACGACGCGAAGACCGTCTCCGATGAGCGCGAGCACGTGTGCGTGTTCCATCACATTGATGACGACGAAAAGGGAGATAAAAAAGAAGATCAGATCCCAGTCGAGTGCGCTGTAAAAGCGACCGACGCTGTTCTTAAAGCGCAGCAGCATGACGACGGCGTAGCCGAGCGCAACGAAGCCCATACCCAAGTCCGACACGTATGGAAGTGCTGAGGTTGTAGCGATGGTGACGATAAACGCCAGCGTCATGAAGGCAGAGAAGGCGAAAAAGCCGCGGCTTTCGATGCCGTCGTTCTCGTCGAAGCTCGCGACCAGTTCGCTTGCAGACCTTTGCTCTTCCGCCGAGCCGAGGCTATTGACCGAGAAGCGACGCTTGCCCATCAGCAAGGTCAGTGCCGTTGCCGCGACCACGAAAGGCGCCGCGACGACCAAAAATCGCATGAAGGAGATGCCGGCAGTCTGACCGACGATGATGTTGGGCACTGACGAGATGAGGGTGAGCAGGCCGCCAATGTTCGTCAGCAGCCCTTCGACGAGAAGAAAGCCTAGGAGTAAGTCGGTTCGTTTGAGCTTCTTGAGGGAGACGCCTGTCAGTGAGCCGACAATGATCATCGCGGTCACGTTGTTGAGCACCGCCGAGAAAATCACGGTCATGCTGCCGTAGTACATCAGGAGTTTCCAAGGGTCGCCGCCTGAGGCTTTGGTGAGCTTGATCGCAATCCAGGTAAAGAGACCCGACTGCGCGGTAATGTCGACGAACAGGCTCGAGCCGATGATAATGGTAATCACGCCCCAGTCGATGCCCTGGATGTAGACGGGCATGCGAATGAGTTCGTCAAAGGTGTTCTCGACCGGCCCCAGCGGAAGCAGATGGAAGGCATCCGCCATAAACAAGGCGATGACCGCGTACACACTGACAATGAGCGACTTTTTGGCGTGGATTTTCTCTTCAATAGCGAGCGTGATCACCATCGCAGCGAGCACGCCGGCGAAGATCAGGGTGACGTAGAGCGGAACATCGTGATGCATGTGGCGCTTTCTCAGAGAAGGAAAATGGGCGTATGTCGCATGGCGATGACCAGCGAACGGGCGGCGCCGTGCATGGCGACATTGCCGTCCTCATGGTCGTGAAAGACGAGCAGGTCGACTTCGTGCTCACGCGCGAGGTCTTCGTATTCGTGCACGCGGTGACCCATCCGTACTACCTCTTCGACCTGCAGCGGCAGGCCTGCCTTCTCGATGGCTTCCCGGCATCGTGTAACATAGTCGTGAGGCTCTTGGAGCAGCTGCTTTTGGATCAATGTGCGAGCTTCCTCGGTATCGATGCCCGGGATCTTCGCGATCGTGTCCATGTATCGCGCGAACACCACGTCGTCCTCGATATGCGTGAGCAGGAGTTTGGCGTTACGCTCGCTAAGTCGAACGGCCCAGTTGACAAGTGCAGCGTCGCCGGCGAGATGGTCGGTGACGACCATGACCGAGTCTGTGCCGGTGTCTTTCCATTCTCGTTCCGGAAATTCATGGGGGTTTGGAATGACGACCACCGGGATGTCCACTTCACGGGTGAGCACATTGAGGTAGTGGCCAAGGCTATAAGGGTAACGCCAAGCTTCGTCTTTGAGGTTACGGTAGGTGACGACGAGGTCAGCGGGTTCTTTCTCGAGACGTTTGACCAGATCGTACACATCGCCGTAGTCACCAGCGGACCAGGCGTTCCACTGTGGTTCGTCCCCGAGCGCCCGTTCGAGCCATTGACGCACGTCTGCGTGAAGTGAGCTGTGCGCTTCGTTCTGCAAGTCGTCGATCAGCAAAACCGAACGAACCGGGGGCGCATCGAGCACAAAACTCGGTTTGTCTGCTGCGCGAAAGGCGCTTTCAAACTCGTCCACCTTGAGCATGGTGCTGCGAGTCTACGCACGTCAGGGGCCAACGCCAACACACGTTTCTATGAAGCTTCTTCGATAAGGGCTTTGAGCTGCTCGGGGCCGACGTGATAGACGGTATTGCAGTAGTCGCAGGTGAGTTCCACAACCTCACCGTCCTCGATCATAGATTTGATTTCTGTGCGAGGAAGCGTTGCGAGCGACGTCATGACCCGTACCAGGCTGCAGCTGCAACCTGACGAGAGCGGGCTCGACTCAAGGTCTGTGTAGGGCATGCCGTAGAGAATCTCTTCCATCAGATGCTCGGCGCCGCGAATCGACTTGCCTAAGATGGCCTTGGCATCTTTGAAGTCCTTGAGGCGCTCTTGCATGATCATCCAGGTCGGCTCGTCGAGTTCAGGCAGAAGCTGCACGAGGTAGCCTCCCGCGGCTTCAACTTTTCCGTCCGCCATGCGCGTGCCCATACTAATGGCGCTGTCGATCTGCTCAGAGTCTTTCATGTAGACCTTCATCATCTCGGAGACCGTTGCCCCGACGGGGACTTCGATGGTGGAGCGATGAAGCTCGCCGTTTGGAAGAGAGCGCATGGTTTGAAGACGGGAACCCTTTCCGAGTTCGAAATGTGTCATGTCGCTCGGCACTCGCAGCAGGCCGCGGGAAGTGCCGTCGGGGTTGGAATCTGCGACAATTTGTGCTCTGGCATGCCTGTCGACGAGGATGATCTGCACGCGCTCAGAAGGTGACATGGTCTCGCGTACCAAGATGGCGGCGGTCGTCAGGTCGGCCAGTAACAGGGCGGGCTCACCGGTTGCGCCCTGCGCATCGAGCACTCCTTGCGTGGTTTGCGTCGTAATGGCGGTCATGACTCGAAAGCCGCCGTCGTTTGTCATCGCACGTCGGATGCAATCCTGAACCGCTTCCGCAGACGCCTCGGGTTCCCCCTCGTTGGTTGGAGTGCCCACACTCGGAGTGTACGTCACTCTTCGGTTTGAGGCGAGAGAAGTGTGATCTCTCGAACGGTAAGTTCATCGCAGCCAAGACCTGCAACAACCGGCTGCTCGACGAAGATCAGGTTGCCGACGCTCTCGAAGCGACGGATGGTGAGGGGGTTGCTCGCGGTGCGGTTGCTGTCGGGCACGAGCAGAGTTCTGGTCAGGCGATCGAACGTACCCGAACCAAAGCCAAGTTGATCTCCCACCGAGGAACCCACAATCCGCGTGACCTGGGTCCGCATATCGATCGCGATGAGTTGGCTCTCGATCTGAGTTGCTTCGTCACCCTCGCTAAGGCCTACCACCGCGACGTGTCCACCACCGAGCGCAATGGCGCCGTGCTGGGGTGGCAGCACCGACGTGTCAGATTCGGCCGCCCAGACTTCCATCACTTGTCGCGTGAGCACGTCCAACAAGACAACGCCCGACGTTGTGCGACGTCCTTCCGGGCTCTGAAAGGTTGAACCTTTGCAGACGATGAGGACCTGCGAGGGCTCGTCGGGGACATCACGCACTTCTCCGCAGTTGCGCAGCGGGTCGAGCTCGACGACGCTGACCCTTTGGTCGGCAGTGCTCACAAGTGCGATTGCACCGGGACCCGCGACGACAAAATCTAAAGAAAGTCGTGCGAGACCCACCGCGACAATTCCGTCCTCGCTTCCCTCTTCGAGCGGCGTGAAGACCATGCGGTCCGGCCGGGCGTAGATCTGCTGCCCTTCGAAGGTCGTGTTTGCCACATCGAGTTCGATGGTGTCGAGAATCTGTCCGCTTGGCCGCGCGATGACCGCGATGTCGCTGCCCCGGTTCTGCCCGTTCAAAGGTTCGGTATTGGGGTTGTGGCGCGTCACCCAATAGCGGTCGTTGCCAACAGCAAGCATGTCGTGGGGGTTTGCACTGAACGTGGAGCCGTCGCTGCCGATTGGGCTCACGCGAGATTGCTGCTCGACGAACCACGTCCTGCGGCTGACGTCGGTGATGAGGTCGGCGCCGAGTCGTTCCACGTAAAGCAGGCGTTCGTCGGGCTGGGAATTGGCCAGTACCACGTCGCCGCTCAGCGCTGTAAGTGCGCCCGCAGGCACGGAGCCGGAGCTGATGAGTGGTGGATTGATGATTTCACCTTGTGCGTCGAGCACCCCCAACACCGACGTTGTAAAGTCACCCGCGATGAACGCAAAGCGCTCGGGCCGCGCGGGCGGAGCGAGTATGGCGTCGAAGCACTGCGTCTGCCGGCAACCAGCCAATACGCTTAGCAGTGAGAGAACGA
Source organism: uncultured Polyangiales bacterium (assembly GCA_964487255.1). GTDB lineage: Bacteria > Myxococcota_A > Polyangia > Polyangiales > CAZAQV01 > CAZAQV01. Next base: position 29,163 of record CAZAQV010000016.1, read on the forward strand.
AGAGGGGGAGGAGCAGTTTCATGTCGAGCCGACGCTCTCATAGCATACGCGAACCGTGCGACGCGACCGACGGTTCCAGGGTGGTTTAGGGGGCGAGTTTGCCGCTCAAAAGAAGCGTGAAGGAACGTCCAGGCAGCGGAAACCCGACCAAGTCCTGACGTTGTTGGTCGAGGATGTTCTCGATGCGAAAAACGAGCTCTGTGTGTGATGTGACCGTCGCACGCACGCCAGCGCCAAGTAGGCTACGTGCGGGAAGTTCGACAAGGTTTGCATCGTCGAGATAGTTGGCGGATAGATAGTAGAAGTCGACGTAGCTACGCCCACTTACGACGCCCCACATGAACTCCGGACCCTCGATGCGTGCGTAGAGATGAAAAGGAGGTCGCAGCGGCAAATTCTGCGCGTCGGGATTGACCGCACGCAGCCAGCCCGTTGCAACCGTGATGTTGGACAAGTTCGACACGGAAGCCTGCGCGCCAAGTTCGGCGCCGACGACACGAGCGCGGTCCGTGTTCCTGGGTACGGCTTGGTACTGGCTGTTGATCGAATAGCGAATCAGATCTTGCACGAAGTTCGCATAGGCTCGTAGCGAGATGTGTCCGCGCCAATTGCTACCGCTTGCTTCCGAACGAATGCCAAGGTCGAACTCGGTCGCACGTTCCGCATCGAGGTTCGCGTTTCCCTTGAGAAACGCGCGGTCGCCGAAGAGTTCGCTCACGTTTGGGGTGCGCATCAGGTGCGCGGCGGAGGCCGAGATGTACACGCCGGGCATCGGCTCGAGGCCCGCAGCCAACCGAAAACCCGGCACCCATTGCTCGCTGTTTGCTTCTGGCGCAGAAGTCTCGAGGTCACGCAGCGAAGCCTGTTGGTAGCTGATGCGTAGCTGTGGACGGATGTCGAATCGCATGCCGGCCAAACGCGTTTCGATTGCGGGCTCAAGCGCGACATCGACGCGGTTTTGCTCCGAGTCGGGAACCTGGGTTCGACGGAGGCTATCGTGCGGCGCGAACTGGAAGTGCGAAAAGCGCAGGCTGGCCGTACCCACCAGCCAGGGAAGCCAGCGTTGCTCAGCGCTTAGGTGACTGCTCAGCGATGTCTGAGCGTCGTCACTTTGGCGGGGCGCAAGCGCCACCTCCGCGTAAGGATCGCTGAAGACCTGTCGACGATGGCCGAGTCCGAGTGCGGCTTCCAGCCGGGTATCATTGTGAGGTTGGAAGCTGTAGCCCAGCGCCAGATGACCGAGCTGTAGGCGACGGTGGGTAAAGCTTGTCGGCTGCGCGACCGGTCCGGGGACGCCTCCGGTGCGTTCGTAACCAAGCCCGACCACTCGAACACCATGGTCGCCGTCGCGCATTCGTGCGGCGAGCAGAACTTGGCCTTCGAGGAGGTCTGCGTTTTGGCGCGTGCGTGTCGATTCGTCACCGGGTGCAAAAGGCGTTGGGTCGAAAGTAAAGTTGTAGTCCCCGCTGTGACTGCGCAAAAAGACGTGTGAACTCCAATCCCAGCCGCCTCCGCTGAGCGAAACGCGCGCGGCGCTCCGGCGTTCGCCATAAGAGCCGCCTCCGAGCTGCAGTTTCGCTTCGGTCTTTCCTTCGCCATGAGGCAGTAGGTTGATCGTTCCGCCGATTGCGCCGAGCGTGATCCAACTCGGGGCGCTGCCGCGATAGACGTGGATGCGGTCGAAGGCCTCGAGCCGCAGCGTGCTGAGGTCAGGACCTCCGGAGATGGGTCCGCTCAGCGGCAGACCGTCAACGAGTAGTTCAGTGTGTGCGGTCGCCGTGCCTCGAATCGAAACCGATGAACGGGCTCCGGCGCCGCCGAGTCGTTGCGGGGTGAGTCCCTCCGCGTCGCGAAGCACGGTGTCTGCGTCGGCTTCTCGTAAGGGGTGTGAGTCGAGGTCGACCTCCGAGGCGGCCGCTGTCGCGTCCCGCTCGTCGATGCCGGCACGCGGGCGCTCGACGGCGGCTTTCGCGCCAAATTCCAGCTCGTCCTGAGCCGTCACGGCGCTGCACGGAAGCACGGCGATGAGCAGCCAAAGTGGGGTCGACGGATGCATGCTCGGGTCGTCTGCTATATCACGGGCTGTGCAACAAATGCGCCCTCCTACCCGAGCGCGGCTCGTTCCGTGTCTTGTCCTGGTTACACTGAGCATGTCGTCGTGTGCCAAAGAGGACGATGCCGACTCGGAGCCTGCCCCGTTTACCGGCTGTCCGAGCACGCAGGTCTTGGTGACCACAAGCGACGGCCGGGTGGGCGAGTTGGCCGTGTTAGATCCCGATCGAAGCGAGATTCGCGTTGCTTCCGCGTCCAACGACGACCCGGACACCGTTCCAGCCCGTCTCGGCTGCACCCCGGTCTTACTGGAGCGATCACGAGGACGAATCAAGATTCAGTCACGCGAGGACCCTCTGACGACGGAGGGCTTGATCGACGTCAACCCGAGTGGCGAGCGCGGCTCCTATAAGGCGAATCCATTACGCGTCATTCAAGTCGCACATCGCAAAGCGTATGCGCTGCTCGGGCAAGTCAACGAGGTCATCATCTTTGACCCCGACTCGGTCGCTATCACAGGAACGATCAATCTAAGCGCGTTGGCGTTTACAGCCGATACGGACGGACTCGTAGACGTCCTCGATGCGATCGCGATCGGCGATTACCTGTTTGTTGCGCTCGGCCAGTATTGGTTCGAGCAAAGCGCCGGACAGCCCCCGCGAATTGTTTTTGGGGGTAGTGAGATCGCGGTCATTGATACCCGAGACGATTCGTTGATCGATGTCGACCCTTCTACCCGTGCCTTTGACGGGATCGCGCTCGAGATGCAGAACCCGCGTCGCGGCATGATGAGCGACGGCAAGACTTTGTGGGTTGTGGCTTCCGGTGCGCAGGGCGCAGAGCAGCCCGTCCTCGATGGCGGCATCGAGGCCATCGACCTCGCCACCTTAGGCTCCAAAGGCGTAGTGTTTTCGGAGATGGAACTCGGAGCAGAGTTGATGGGGGCTGTCCGCACCGATGCAGGGGTGTGGTGGGTGCTTGCCAATGACGAGGTGCTTGCACTCTCTTTAGCAGATGCGACTTTACGCGAGCGCATCGCCCAAGGGGTCGACGATATGGCGCGTGTGGAAGGTTCGCTCTACGCCTGGGCGGGGCCCGGGGCGTTTGAGGGTCTTCGGCGTTTCGAGCTTGCGAGCGGGGACGAGACGACCACGGGGCCCACATCCTGGTTTGTTGGTGACCTCCCGGTGGTGGGCGTAGCCGGGATACCTTGAGTCGCCTGGTGTTCGGTTAGTCCGCTGGACTCTCGCGCTCGATGGCGCGGATGAAGTCCACGCGGGCCGGAGCTTCGAGCGAGACCTTCGCTTCCATGGCAAAACAGTTGGCGATGGCCTCTTCGGTGATGACCTGTTGCGGTTCGCCTTGGCAAACCTGTCCCGCGTGCACGAGCGCGATCGAGTCCGCATAGCGACAAGCGAGCTGGAGGTCGTGTACGATGAGCACGATACCCCGGCCTGCTCGAGCCAACGTTTGAAGGGTTTCAAAAGTACGCCAGATGTGTGCGGGGTCGAGGTTGTTCGCCGGTTCATCGAGCAAGATGAAATCGGTGTCTTGTGCGATGGCACGCGCTAGGATGGTGCGCTGAAGTTCGCCACCAGAAAGTGTCCCGACTTGCCGGTGACGCAGCGCTTGCACCTCCATCTGCGTAAGCGCTCGTTCCAGCTGTTGCATGTCCTCGGGTGCGTACCCACGCCAAGGCGAGCGGTGCGGGTAGCGACCGAGCAGAACGAAGTCTTCGACGAGCTGTTCGGGTGGCACCGTGATGGACTGAGGCAAAAACGCGAGGCGTCGCGCCAGGTCTCGTCGCGGCAGCTCGAGTACGGCTTTGCCTGCCAATGTTGCCTGGCCGCGGTCGGGACGCAGGATGCCTGCGAGAGCGCGCAGGAGCGTGGTTTTACCTGCACCGTTGGGTCCAATCACCGCTGTGATATGACCAGGGTGGGCTTCGAGTGAGGCATCCTCAAGAACGCGGTGCTTGCCAAAAGCGTGTGCGATGCCCTCTGCGCGCAGGACGATCTTCACGATGGGTGCCTCCGCAGCAGCAGATAGATGAAGTACGGACCACCGATCGCCGATGTAAGCACGCCCAGGCGAAGGTCGAGTTGGGCGGCAGTTCGGGAGATACAGTCCGCGGCGATGACCAGTCCAGCGCCCAGCCAGCAAGACCGAAAGACGAGTTCTCGGGTGGAGCGCGCACCGCTGCGCCGGGCAATGTGCGGAACGACCAAGCCGACGAAACCGATGACGCCGCCGACCGCAACGGTCACGCCGGTGAGCGCGGCGATGGCAACGCATACGTAGAGTGTCGTGCGGCCGACATCGACGCCGAGACCCAATGCGGAGTCGTGTCCGCTTGCGAGCGCGTCGAGTTCGCGTCCGTAGAACAGCAGCGCCGTGCTTCCGAGCGTCACGGGTAGGGCGGCGATCCACACGTGCTCCCAGCTGCGGCCGTCGAGGCCTCCCATCAGCCATGCAAGGAGTTCGCGACCGACTTCCCAGCGACTGAGCGAAAGGGACAGCACGAGGGCGCAAAGAGCCGAAGCCACCGTTGAAACGGCCAAGCCGGCGAGCAGCAGGGTTGTTCCTTCGCGGCTTTGTCTACGTCGGCCGATGTAGAGCACGATTATCAATGCCAGAGAGGCTCCCATCAGTGCAGCGACGGGGACGGCAGCGACGGCAAGGCTGGTGGGTAAGAGATAAAGAGCCAGTACGGCCAAGCACGCCGCGCCGGGGGCCGCGCCGAGCAAACCTGGGTCCGCTAAGGGGTTGCGAAACAGCCCCTGCATGGCAGCGCCTGAGGCCGCTAGGCCGATGCCGCACAGGCCGGCAAGCACAACGCGAGGGGCTCGGATATCGAGCAGCAAGATGCGCATCCATGCTGGTGCCTCGCCGGTGGCCAAAAGGGACCACGCTTCGAAGGTACTGTGTTTTCCTGCAAACGAAGGAATCGCGAGGGCGATGAGGATGACGCCAAACAGCGACAGGAACACGAGTGCGCGCGTCACGGTCGTAGCTCCGCTCGTGGAATAGGCGGAAGCACCACGTCGACACCGTGAACCTTTCGTGTGAGCTCAGCCGCCGCGAAGAGCACGTATGGGGATGTGCTCAGTGCAAAGCGCGGCGTGAGGTCGATTCGTTCCACCTCAAGAGCCGCGAGCGCGAGCTTGTCCGCGCTCGGTACCATGTCGCGACGCTTCTCATCTGCTCGCAGTGCGATCCGTGCAAGGACCTCCGGCGGGTTGCGGGCGAGGGCCGCGATACTGACCGGCGCGTGACCGATGATGCCAAGCGCCTTGGCGTGATTCTGCAGATTGGCGAGCGCGAGCACGTCGTCCATCAGCGTCTCTTCGCCAACCACGTAACCACTTTGCACAATGAGCACGCGTCGAGGACGGACATTGTGCATCGCTTGACGAATCACGTTTTCGGCCTCCGTCATCCAGGCCTGGATGCGTTGCCCGCGGGTCGGTACACTGAGCGCTTGGGCGCAGGTTTCGATGTTGGCGCGTACGGCGTCAAGACGGGTGGCGGGCATGAGGGCGATCACCGGAATGTTCACGCTTCGCCAGAGGCGTTGCGCGTGGGCGTCGGAAAACGGCGAAGTAAAGACGACGTCTGCGCCGAGTGATAGCGGGAGTTCTGATTCCCCCCGATGGTAGACATGCGCGACTTTTGCGGCGGCGTTCGTGACGTTGCTGAGGTCGGGCTCGCGCGCGAAGTTGGAGACCGATAAGACTCGACGTTCAACCTCTTCTTCGGAGAGAAGCGTGAGGAGAAGTTCATCGCTATCGAGAATCGTCGACGCTACCGTGGCATAGTCGCTCGTCTGCTCGCCGCGGCCGACGGCAGTGTGTTCAGGTTCTGAAGGTCGCGCCAGTGCCAAGGGTACGAGCAGTGCGCTGACGAGGGAAGCGACGGCCAGGCCTACGCGAGGGTCACGCGGCGGCTTCGGATGCCTATCGTCAGCAGGAGCGCTCATCGCGCTTTCCCTTTCGCAGACTTCTTCGACCCTGTCGACCTTTGACTACGGTGAGACGGTCGAGGCGTACGACACATGATAGAGTGCGGGTCTTTCGCCTTCAGGCACAAGGTAATAGCCCGGTCGATCGATCGCCCAGGTGAAAGACTCGATATGCTCGTCAGGAACTGGTCCCAGGCAAGGCGTCTCGCTCAGAGCGCTACTGAGCGTCTCTGTGGACCAGCCTTCGAAAGGGCGCGTCCAGATCGCCACGCGATCGTCGAACAAGAGACCTAAGCGCGTTCCTGCCGCGCTAAAATCGGCTGCCGCGGCCTGGCCTTTGAGGCTATCGTAGTCGTCCTCGTCGGCGGCCTTGTGCAATTCGTACTTCTCTCCGTCCTCGAACGGGCCATCCGCGACGAAGATCATGGTGTCACGATCACCCTTTTGCGATTTGGTGACGATGAAGATGCTGCCTGTTTGCGGGTCGACGGCGAAGGACTCTGCATCGTGTTCATCACCGTCGCCGTACTCCAGCTCGAAGGTCTCGTATCCCTCAAGGTCGATGGTGTCCTCGCGGATCCCTCCGACGTCTGGTTCGACGATGCGGTAGACCACCACATCTTTGCGTTCTCGTTCATTGTCGCCAATATCGGCGACATACAGATAGTCACGGTAGGGGTACGGGCCCGGTCCGATCGCAATGTCTTCCCAATCGCGGTTCTCAGAGCCTACGAGTTTGTAGTTGCCGTGCGGTTGGCCGTCGGTATCAAACGCGATGAGGTGCCGCGTGTTGCCGGAGTCGTTGTGAGACCAAAGCACCCCGAGGTGGTTGCGGCTTGCGACGAGGCCTGAGAGCTCCTGTGCGCGTTCCGCTTCGACCTCGGCCAGCTTGTGCGGCTCGTCGTAGCGCAAGCAATGCGCCGGCTGCTCGTCCCAGCGATCGGCCTTGCCGTCGACGGACGAGGGCGTTGCTTCGGCGCCCGGCGCAGCACAACTCGCGATCAAGGCGATCGCGGCGGCCAGGCCAAGATTTGAATGGTCAAGCACTGCTATTGCAGCGTGCCGGTGACGAGCGCGATGCCCGTCTGACCCTTGCTCCGTTCAGCCGGCTGCCACCGGATGTCGGTCGGGACGGGACCGAACTCAGGGTTGTCCTCGAGCACGTCCTCGATCGCGTCGATGACGTGCGGACCTTTGAGCTCCGAGAGATACGTGAGGATGCCCTTGTACTCTTCAAAGACGAAGCGCACCCCGTCGCAGGTTGTAAGTGCATCGAGAATCGTTTGGTCGCTGATCGCTCCGCGGTCGCTGACTTCGCATGCCCCTGTCATGACGACGTTGGCGTTGGTTGCAACATGATCGGCGATCTGTTGGTCCAGCTCTTGAAGGCGCTCGACGTAGGCCTCTTCGGAACCGAGCTCGATTTGCAGCTCGTTGACGAGCGCCGCATGCAACACCACAGCGGGGTTGAAGTCGAGTGTGCGCAAGTCCTCCGGGTCGACGTTCCGCCAAACCCGGTTTGAGAAGAACTCGGTGAAGTCCATGGTGTCGATCAAGAAGTTGCTGGTATGGCGGCTCGAGTTCGGCACATAAAATGCGCGTGCCCCGTCGAACCACATCGCGCGCGCCGCGGAACCCGCGGCCTCAAGCTGGCGGCGTACGATGGACAGCCAGGCGTAGTCCAGGTGAGACTCGAAGGCCTCCCAGTCCTGTTCGCTCGTCAGCGGCTCGAAGTCCTCGAATTCGTTGTCGTAGGGGTGGTCGTTGTCACGACCGGCCGCGATAGCGTAGTTCTGAAACGCTTCGCGCGTCGCTACGTGGTCTGGATTCGCCGGGTCTGACATGTTGGCGTAGTAGAAGTCGCGGTAGAAGTCGGCGGTGTGCGTTCGGTAGAGCGTGTCATCGCCCGATTCGAGATACTCGGTGATCTGTCGCCAGGCGCGCAAGGCGTCGGTGCGGTCGTCGTCGATGTCTCGGTTATCCGATCCCGTGAGCTGACGGAGGTATCCGGTTGCGTCGCCGTTTTCGTCATCGCGGCCAAACATGGCGGCAATGTCGTGAAAGCGTTGACTGATCGCCTCGGCCGATTCACGCGCGGCCTGCAGCTCTTGGAGGCTCGAAAACGGCGTGGGTGACCAGCTGCTGCCGCCCAGTCCGTAGAACGTATTGGCTTCGGGTAGCTCAGCAATCAGGCTTTGCATGGCGCCGATCGCCTGCGAGCGCGAACCCTTGGCTTCCATGTATGCAACGAGCTTCTCCATCTGAGTTCGCCCGTTGTTGTAAATCTGCTCCATATCTTCGAGGGATGCCTCGTTGAAGTGAAAGCGGCTTCGCGTGCTGAAGATATGAACCTTGGGTTCGAGCGCGAGCGCTTCAGCGAATGTTGCCTCTTGGGACGGGTCGTCGGGGTTGACGGCGAGCACGTCGCCCAAGAGCGAGCCCCGTGTTGCGGCGTCCGCGCTTGCGTCGGCGCCGTTGGGGTTGGTGAGCTTGCTATAAAGCTCAATGATGGGTGTGGGCGTGCCGCCCCATGGAATGACGCCCGCGCGAACCCGCTCGTCCATCACCAACATGTGGTCGTGTGCTGCCGACGTTCCGCAGCCACCGCTGTCGGTTCGGACATCGACTTTGAAGACCTCTTTGATGCCCGTCGACGGGTCGGTGAAGCCGGTGCCGAACTTGGCGGCGACCAAAAGGCGACGGATGCAGTCGAGGCCATCCCAACGCACGCGTCCTCGCAAAGTCGCATCATTTTTGAAAAGTGTGAAATCGCGGGTGTCATAGTAGACGTCCGTGTTGAGGTCGGTGCCGAGATCGAGCTCCGGCTCAAGGTCCTCGTAAAGTGTGCGGCCCATCCACTGCTCAGGGTCGCCGTTGTCGTCCGTCTCGGTCTCGAGAATATAGCGCCCGTTTTCGATCGACACGGTCACGAGGGGGTACGCCTCACGCGCGGCATGGAGCTCTGCGTCCCAGGGCATTTGGTCGACACCGAATGCATAGGTAAACGCTTCCATGATCCGTGCTTTGCGCGCCTTGCGAAAGCCGTCGCGATCTTCAAGAGCGGCATGAAGTTGAGCGCCGGGCACACCGTGGATTGCCAGGGCGACCTCGATCTCCGTGTTTTGTCTTCCCGAAGACCACGAGCTCGAGCCGGTATCGAGGTTGTCTTTGTGAATGAAGTCCGCACTGGGTGGGCTTTGCGTCCAATCGACGTTTTGACCCCAGTTGATTTCGCACTCCACGCCAACGTGTCGCTCGACAAAGTCGCGCACGTCGCGTTCGCTGAGGCCCGTTGAAGGGTGGAGCAAGTCGCCCAAGCTCGAGTATGGTTCGTCATCGGGTGTGCCGATTCTACCGTCAGCGCCGTTTCGTGAGGCCAGCGCGGCGCGCGCCGCACTCGAGGCGTTGCTTACGCCAGCGAGACTGAATGCCTCGGCGAGCGTGTCTGCATTGGTGTTGGGGTCGTTGATGAAAGTGAGCGCTTTTTCGGAGTAACAGAGGTCGTACTCGAGATTGTTGCCGTCGGCCTTGCCACTTCCAGGGCTCGTGCCGCGTCGGCCCTGTGTGCTCTCAACTCCCGGAGAGCACGAAATGCCAAGCAAGCCGCTCAATATCGCAACGCTAATCCAACTGCGGTTTTTCATGGCGAGGCGTTGTGCAAGGCCTATGCCCGAAAGGCAGCAATTTCGGCAAAGTTACAGCGCCCATTAATGTTCGAAAACTAACGGTAGGCTGTGACGGATCGCAGCGCCCGGTGGCGGTTGGAGCAGCCCCCACTGGAGACCCAAGACGCCAGCTACTCTAGGGAGGGGGCGAGTGGGACACCAAGTTGCTGGAGCTGCTCGCGGGTGAGCATGCGTCCAGGTCGTCGGACGCGATCTGCAGGTTGACGATTATCTTGTTCATAGGGTCTCCCTTCACGCAGCGATTTCGCCGCGTTTGAAGGTGAGTGACCCCGGCGCCTGCCCCATATGACAGCTGGCAGAAAAACTCTTTATGCGTTGTCGGTTTCGGTGCCGAGCATGGTTTGAAGTTCGCCGTTTTGATACATTTCGCGAATGATGTCGCAGCCGCCCACGAAGGTCCCGCGTACGTAGAGTTGGGGAATGGTGGGCCAGTCGGAAAATTCTTTGATTCCCTGGCGAACCTCCGGATCGGCCAAGACGTTTACGTCTGCGAAAGAAGTGCCCGTGCGCTTGAGGACTTCAACCACGGTTGCTGAAAAGCCGCATTGCGGAAAATTCTTTGTGCCCTTCATGAAGAGAACCACGTCTTGCTGCGCGATTAGTTTTTCGATTCGTTCTTTGAGCTGACTATCCATGCTTAAGCTTCCTTCTGCTTGTTCCATGCGTCGGGCGAATAGGTCTGAAGGGCCAGCGCGTGTACCGGGCCGGCCATCAGTTCGCCGAGCGCCTTGTAGACGAGTTGATGCTGGCGCACGCGGGGCAGGCCCACAAAAGCTTCTGCCACGACGACGGCCTGATAGTGGTCTTGTGTACCCGTCAGGTCTTCGATCTGAACGTGTTCGACGCCCTCGATACCTTCGCGAATGCGTTTTTCGACCATGTCTGCTGGGACCATGAGAGGTGTTGTAGAGCGGCGAAACGAAAAAGGCCACCCGAAGGTGGCCTCTTTCAGTTTCTAAGCAGGCGCCCTAATCGACGATCGGCACTTCGCAGCCTTCGGTCGAGCGCACACCACCCTTCGGAGCTGGCTCAAGGATGTGGAACTCCACGCGTCGATTCGCCTGGCGACCGTCACGTGTCTTGTTCGAGTCGATTGGACGCGACTCACCGCAGCCGTAGGCCTCGACGCGTTCCTCCTCGATGCCCTCTCCGGTCAGCCACTCCATGACGCTCTTTGCGCGCGCCTTGGACAAGCCCATGTTGTACTTGTCTTTGCCGCGGTCATCGGTGTGGCCTTCAACACGAACTTTCTTGATTTGTGGGTTTGCGGCGATGGTGTCCTTGACCTCTTGGAGGATGGGGAACGAGCGCTTGAGGATACGCGCCTTTCCAGTCGCGAACTCGACGCGCTTGAGGATCTGGATTTGCCCGGTCTCCGTGTCGACGCGAACCGTCTTCGGGCAACCATTTTCCTCAGCGTTCTCGGAGGGCTTGCCTGGAGCGAGCGGACATGCGTCTTCTGCGTCAGGTACGCCGTCCTTGTCGTTGTCGGCATCAGGGCAGCCGTCTGTGTCTTCAAAGGTGTCAACGTCTTCGGGATCCATCGGACATTGGTCGTCGCCGTCCGCAACGCCATCTTTGTCGTTGTCCGTGTCAGGGCAGCCGTCCTCGTCCTCGAAGCCGTCCGTGTCTTCGGCGTCGAGCGGGCACTGATCGTCCGTGTCGAGAATGCCGTCCGCGTCATTGTCTGGGTCGGGGCAGCCATCGCTGTCTTCGAACGTGTCGACGTCTTCGGGCTCGTTCGGACAAGCATCGTCTGGATCGAGGATGCCGTCACCGTCTGTATCCACGGCCTCGTCCACAACTTCCTTCTCCACCTCAACAACGGCGTCGAGTGGTGCTGCCCAACCGATCTGAGCGACGAGCCGAAGGTCGGGTGAACCATAGCCTCGAAGGATGCCCGGACCGCCCGCAAGGCCAGCCGCGAAGCCGTTTGCCATGTGGTACTTCAGACCGAGAATGGCCTCCATCGGCGACGTTTCGCGGTTGCCGAGTTCGAAGTCAGGAGCCTCGACCTCGCCGAGCGGGGTCGCGCCGTAGAGCTCTGCATGAAGGTTGAGCTGGTCGTCGCCCTCCACGAGCGGAACGGTCACGCCGAGGCCGTAACGCAGCTCGTTACCCACAACGATGTTGCCGAAGTCGGTGCGCTTACGGAACTGGGCTCCGAGGTTGGCGGTGATGCGAACGCCGGCGCGGATCTCGAAAAGAAGCTCGGGCTGCACAGTGAAACCGCGCTCGCCCATGTAGCTGTTGGACTCGTTCCACGCTTCGGTGATGGGAAGCGTGACGTGTGCCTGAAGGCCAAGCCCCACAATGTCTTCGGGCTCGCCCACCAAGCGTAGGCGCGCGCCAATCCATGGGTCGCCCATGCCGGCAATGTCGGGTTGAGGCGCGAAAAGACCGGCCTCTCCGTCGCCCTCTTGCCAGAGATTGACGGGAATTCCCGCGAAGAGCACGAGGCGATCCGCAATGCCGAGGCTCAAGCTTAGCGTGCCGACGAGGTGATGTTCGACGACTTTGCTATCGAGCTCGGTGTCCGAGTCGCCAGCGGTCTGTTCAAACACCAGCGGATCGTTGGCGTAGTCAAACGTCAGATGAGCGCCAAACTTCATGTCGCCGCGGTCATCGGGACGGCTGATTGCGAAACCATCGTTGATGGTTTCCGCCGTTCTGAATTGATCCAGATAAATGCCAGCGCGAGGGAAGACCTCGTCTTGCGCCAGAGATTGACTAGGGAGCAGCCCGACTAGGGCTGCCGCGAAGATAATACGTCGCATATTCATGTGTGCGGTCATGGTCTCACCTCAGGTGCGTGATACGCAGCTATGACGGGACTGACATTTTCAATCCCTCTTGCTGCCGGAACTTACACGGAAGCTGCGAAAAGAGAAATAAATTTTGAAAAAAGGACGCTCTATGTGTTTCCGCACGAGCGAGAGATCGAGCGCTTGAGACCCAAAAGCGATCCGCGGGAACAGGGGTGTGCAGCGGTCACTGCGCAAGCGCGCAAATTAAAAAGTCCCCGCGCACCGCAAACTTTCAAGGGGGAGTTGAAAGCCACGTTACGCGAGGACACCGCGGAGTAAACTGCAATCGGAGTGCCAAGGCATTAAAGACGATTAACTTTAGGGAAATTAAGTTTCCAAATCTACACAATTGGGGCAATTTGCCCACTTTGTGGCAATGGAGTATCGCGGCGCATGGCAAAGATCGCGTTCGTGTTTCCTGGGCAAGGTGCCCAGAAGGTCGGGATGGGAAGAGCAGCCTTCGACGCTTGGAGCACCGCCAAACAAGTGTTCGAGCAGGCTGATGCTGCGCTCGACTTCTCGCTCAGCGCTTTGTGCTTTGATGGCCCGGAAGAGCAACTTAAACTGACGGCAAATACACAGCCCGCCATCCTCACGACGTCGGTCGCGCTGCTTAGCGCGCTCGATGCTCGTCCGGACGTCGTCGCTGGTCACAGCTTGGGCGAGTATGCCGCAAACGTTTGTGCAGGAACCGTCTCCCTCGAGGACGCGGTTCGACTGGTCCGCCAACGAGGACTTTTCATGCAGGAGGCGGTGCCCGTCGGCGCGGGTGCCATGGCTGCAGTCATCTTTCGCGACGAGGAAGAGGTCGTTCGTATTTGTGGAGCCTGTGAAGGTGTCGTCGAACCCGTCAACTTCAACTCGCCCGGACAGATCGTGATTGCCGGGGCGGCCGATGCCGTTGCGCGCGCGAGTGAACAACTTAGAGAAGCCGGTGCGAAGGTGATTGACTTGCCCGTGAGCGCGCCCTTCCATTCTTCACTCATGCGCCCTGCCGAAGAGCGACTTGAACCACACCTCGCGCAAACGCCATTCGCCGAACCGAGTGTTCCGATTGTCACCAACGTGGACGCCGAAGCGGTTTGCACTGCGGAGCAAGCGCGAGACGCTTTGCGAAGGCAAGTAAGTCGCCCGGTGAAATGGCAGCAAAGTATTAAGGCTATGATTGATGATGGCGTGAGCTTGTTTGTTGAAATCGGACCGGGCCGCGTGCTCAGCGGTTTGATTGCGCGCATCTCTCGTACAGTGGGGCGCGTGTCGCTCGGCGAACCCGATGACCTTGAAAAAGTTCAGCAGGCCATCGCCGAAGTCCGCGGAGGCTAGCCAAAGTCGACGAGCCATACATGATGAGGCCAGCGAGACTGAGAAGTGCTGTGCTCGCGATGAGCGGTTACGCGAAGAGCCGAATACACAGATAGAAGCTTAGAGCGTACGGTGGTAATTCCACCGGAGAGCTCGGCTGGAGTAAGCACCGCGGTTCGCATCGCGCGCTAGTCGAAGAACCACAAATATTGTTGCTCCCTGCGCGTAATCGTGTAGATATCGCGCGGCCGACCCGGCACCAATCGCCCGCCGCGTCGCATCAGGAGGACAGATGGACTTGAGTCAGCTTATTTACGCAGCACCTGCCGCCGGGGTTCTTGCGCTTATTTTTGCTTTTATTTGGGCCAGCTGGGTCAAGAAGCAAGACGCCGGTAACGACCGCATGAAAGAGATTGCGCGCTGGATCCAGGAAGGCGCAATGGCGTTCCTGGCGGCGGAGTACAAAGTGCTGGCGATTTTTGTTGTCGCCGTCGGTGCTGGCCTTGCCGCGATCAACATGGGTGAGGGACAGTCCCCTCTGATCGCCGTCTCGTTCGTGATTGGTGCTGTTGCATCGGGGTTGGCCGGTTTCTTCGGTATGAAGGTCGCTACCAATGCGAACGTGCGCACGACCAATGCTGCGAAGACGGGATTGGTGCCCGCACTCAACATTGCGTTCAAAGGTGGCGCCGTGATGGGCATGAGTGTGGTCGGTTTGGCGCTCATCGGCTTGGGCGGCCTCTTCGTGATTTATCGTCTGGGCGTCTTTCCCGGTGGCGACTACACGACGCTGCGCCTCATCATCAATGTGCTTACGGGCTTTTCCATGGGTGCTTCGTCGATTGCGCTCTTCGCGCGCGTGGGCGGCGGTATCTACACCAAAGCGGCAGACGTCGGTGCTGACCTGGTCGGTAAGGTTGAGTCGGGACTGCCCGAAGACGACCCTCGTAACCCGGCGGTGATCGCAGACAACGTGGGCGACAACGTGGGCGACGTTGCGGGCATGGGCGCTGACCTCTTCGAGTCTTACGTGGGCGCCATTATCGGTGCCATGGTTCTCGGTCTCGGCTTTACCGCCGTCGTCGACGGTTCGAGCATCGGACCGGTGCTGATGCCGCTTGTGATCGCTGCTGGTGGTGTCGTCGCTTCGATTCTTGGCACCTTTGTCGTCCGTACAAAAGAGGGAGGCAACCCACAACACGCGCTGGATACGGGCGCGTTCGGCTCCGCCGGTGTCATGGCCGTCGCAACCTTCTTTATTGCGAACTTGATGTGGCCCCAGGGTGGAACGAGCCTTCCCGGTTCAGGGCACATCGTCACTGCGACGAGCGTCGGCATTGCGACCGTCATCGGTCTGGCGACCGGCGTTCTCGTCGGCCTCATCACCTCTTACTACTGCTCGATGGAAAAACCTCCGGTCGACTCGATCGCAGAGCAGTCGAAGACGGGCACCGCGACGAATATTATCGCAGGGCTCGGCGTCGGCATGCAGTCGACCGCACTGCCGATTTTGGTCATCGCGGCTGGTGTCATCGGTGCCAATCACTTTGCCGGTCTTTACGGCGTCGCGATTGCTGCACTCGGCATGCTTTCGACCACGGGCATCCAGCTCGCAGTGGACGCCTACGGTCCGATTGCGGATAACGCGGGTGGCATTGCTGAAATGAGCCATCAAGAGCCCCAGGTTCGCGAACGAACCGACAAGCTCGACGCCGTCGGGAACACCACTGCCGCCATCGGTAAGGGCTTTGCAATCGGTTCGGCGGCCATGACCGCGCTCGCGCTTTTTGCAGCATTCGCGCAGACTGCTGGCATTACGGGCATCGACATCTCAAAGCCCGTTGTCATGGCGGGGCTCTTCATCGGCGGCATGCTTCCTTTCCTTTTCTCTTCGATGGCCATGAATGCTGTTGGCCTTGCGGCGATGGACATGATCGAAGAGGTGCGTCGTCAGTTTCGTGAGATCCCCGGCCTGCTCGAAGGCAAAGAGGGCGTGAGCCCGGATGCCGCGCGCTGCGTCGACATCTCCACCAAAGCTGCGATCAAGAAGATGGTTCTTCCTGGCGCGTTGGCTGTCTTCACCCCGGTGGTTATTGGCTTTGGCGGAAACCTTTTCGGTGATGGCATGGGCGCAGAGGCGCTTGGTGGAACGCTTGCGGGCGTTACTGTTGCGGGCGTACTCATGGCGATCTTCATGTCGAACGCAGGCGGCGCCTGGGACAACGCAAAGAAATCCTTCGAGGGCGGCGGTTACAAGATGACCGACGGCACGGTGCACGAAAAGGGTTCCGAGGCGCACAATGCAGCTGTTGTCGGCGACACTGTCGGCGACCCCTTCAAAGACACGGCAGGTCCGTCACTCAACATCTTGGTCAAGCTGATGAGCGTTGTGGCGCTCGTCATCGCCCCGCTTCTTTAATCCTCTACATGAGTTGGAGGCGGATGGTGTCGCGGGACTGCTTGAAGCGTCCGAAGCGAATACCTTGCGCGGCTTTTTCGATGCACGTGGCCTGCGCCGGGTCGCGGGCTTCGTGAACGCGGACGTTGACGACCTCACCACTCGCGCCGGCGATCTCAAGCTCGACGGATGCACTTGCTCCGGGACCACAGCTCTCGACGTTCGCGTAGACCTGCGCGAGGCCTCGCCGGGTGTCGATGCCGCTAAGGTTATCGGCGAGCTTACCGTTTTGTGCGGCCGCGTAGCTTGGGATTGGCCTGTGCTCGAACTCAGCCGGCACGTTGAGTGCCAGCGATGCCGCCTTCTTGACGCCCTCGCCGGGAACGAACACGTTGAGGCCGACCTTTTTGCGCACGACCTTGTTGAACCCTTGGTCGCGCGAGAAGACTTCGAGTGACGCGCGCTCGAGCGTGTCGAAACCTCTGTCGCACGTGTTCGAAAGTGGGCGCCGGTAGGGCGTTCGGCCAATCGAGGCGCTGAGTACCGTGATGTCCTTCCATGCGAGCGCTTGTGCGCTCCAGCGAATCGGCACCTGCAGACCGAAGACCTGCGACTTCGCCGAGCAGCGCACGCCCGTGTCGGTCTCGGTTTCAAAGTGGTGGGCCGGTCGCTCGTCGAGTCGCGCCCAGTTCGAGGGTAGTGGCGCGCTCGCATTGACGTCGAGGCGTGAGCGAGAAACGACTTTGCCCTTCAGAGCGAACGTGACTTCGAGTTCGTCACCTTCTTGAAGCGGGCAGGACAGGTGCAAGGTGTTAAGCGCCTCAGGGCCGACCGCCTCCGTACGAGATGGGCAGGCGCGAACACCATCGGCGCTTTTAACCTGCACTTCGGTCTCATACTGTTGAAAAACATCGGGCGTCCAGAAGAAGAGCGCGCGTGCGTTGGCGGGCATTCCGCCACCGTCCCCCACAATTTGAGGTCTCTGTGGGCAGGTGCAGGCGGAGGCGACCTGAGCCGAGCCCCAGGCACAGATCACAAGCGTGAAGAGGACCGTGTTGCGCACCCCTTTAGGCTGAGGGAACGCACAGGCTACTGCAAGGAACAAATTCCGCTCCGACTGTAGCTTCGGGTGCGCGGCGACGAACAAACGAATGAGATCTTAGCGGAAAAACATGCTCCACCAGACGACCACAGCTTGCGATTCAGCACGCCTGCGATGAGCGCTCTTTCGCGGAACCCGATTTGCTACGTGCAAATCGCTGGTTGGAAGCGAAAGGCTAGCGAAGAGCCAGAAACTCAGCGCGCCATGCGTTTGCACTCGATGACGTACTCGCCGGTACCGAGCTGCGCGCACTTGCGATACGCGTCCATCGCCGCTGCGTTCTTGCCTTCATATTGCAGTGCCGCGCCTAACACGACCCAGCCCTTTGAGTTGGTGGGGTCGATGTTGATGGAGCGTTCGGCGAGTTCGCCGGCTTCGCGGAGGCGGTTGACTTCGAGGAGCATCAGGCTGAGGTCGGCGAGCGCTTCCGCTCCCTGCGGGTTGCTTTCGATCGCTTGGCGATAAGCGGCTTCTGCATCTTTGCGCTTGCGATTCTTCAGCAGGTTCTGCGCCTGCGCGAGCAACGCATCGTAGTCGGCTTCGGTGGGCTGCTCTTGCGCTTCTTCGGTGGGCTGCTCTTGCGCTTCTTCGGTGGGCTGCTCTTGCGCTTCTTCGGT
>CAZAQV010000016.1:47187-78322 GCA_964487255.1 uncultured Polyangiales bacterium
GGGCAGGCCTTGAAGCTTCGCGCGATCGCCAGATGCGCCGGCAACACCCTCGCGCGTTACTTGGCTGTCGGAGGTCGGCTCAACCTCATCGCTGTCAGTCATCATGCTGTTGAAAAATACGACGAGGCCCAGCACGACCGCGCCCACGAAGAGCAAGGGGATGAGCTGCTTGTCTTGTGGTGCATCCGGTTCCTGCCACGCATGGTCAGGTTTCGATAGTTCTTCTTCTTCGGGTGGGTCGGAGAAAAAGTCTTTCTCTTCGTCAGAGTCTGCCAACAGTTCCAACTCGGTCTCACCACCCTCGTCGTAGGGTTGTGCTGTCGAATCGTTATCTTCGGGGCTGCTCGAGGAGTCAGACTGATCCGGGGTTGTCCGTTCTTCGTTGGCGTCACTGAGGGGTGACCAATCCAGGTTAATATCTGCGACTGAAACCTCGCGCGTTTCCTGATCTTCCGCTGCTTCCGTTCCAGACTGCTGGCTAACCAGGTCCAGTTCCGTGACACGATCGCCGTTGTCCTCGATGCTTTCGGCCTCGGTCTGAAATACGGGCTCTATTTCGGCCGGCTGTTCAGGCGGCGGTTCCATGGGGCCTGGTGGGTCAGTTCGCACCTTCGAGCGGACGGCTTGCGCGGGAATCGAGTCGTGCCGGCCCGCTGCAGGAAGGGAGGGCGAAGTCTCGACATCTTGGTCGATGTCGAACTCGTCGGGATCGTGGCCACGTCGTGCTTTGAGTCGCTCAGGTGCTCGGCTATCGTACTCTGCTGGATAGAGGGATACCACTGGAGCTCGCGGTCTTGAAGCGGTGTGGACGATGCGTCCCATTGGTGCACTCGGAGGGATGCTTACGACCGGTGCGGGTCGTAGCGTGCGTCCGCGTGATCGGTCTTCGTCGCGCGAGTCTGGTTCATCATCGATGTCGGCTTGTGGTGCCTCGGCTGCGTTTTCGTTCCGACGTGCCGCGACGGGTTCGTCGCGTGGCTGGAGCGCTGCTTTGCGTGCGTTTGGGCCAGGCGACTCTCCCTGTAAGCCTTCTACACTAAGGTCAATTTCAAGCGCCTCGAGGTAGTCCAGGGTCGTAGCCCCAAGCGGCATTTCGGATGAACTGGGAGCCGGTGGTCGCGACGTCGGTAGGCTTTCAAAGGGAGCGATCGAAGTGCGAGCTTCTCGCGCGGCAGGTGGTTCGGATGGCACGATGCTGACAGCAGCGGGATACTCGGAAAGAACGCCCTCGAAGTATAAATCGCAGATACGCTGGAGCAGCTCGATTTCGTCGCCCTGTGCGAAAAAGATGACGTCACCAAGCGACGTGTCGCCGTCGAGCTGTCGCAACAAGGGGTTGATCTCTTCCGGAAGACCAGCCAACCACGGCAGCAACTCGTTTGCATTGACGTGCAGTTTGGTTTCAAGGGATGGGACTTGTTCGAGCAGGCGACCCCATTCGTCCAGACGACGCATGCCCTCGCCGATGAGGGCTGATGTGGGGTCGTCGATCGAGGCTTTGCGGTCGACATCGCCGAGGCGAAGTTCGAAGTGGCCCTCTTGCCAAAGAAAAAAGCGAAGGAGTGCTCGTTTGGGATCGGCGAGTCCTTTGCACTCTGCGTCCACGACGTCACCGTCGCGAAACCAAACGCTCCCGTTCTGGCGGTGGTTTCGTAAGAAGAGCTCGCCCGATTTGCGCCCCATCGAAATGGTTTGAAACAGGTCGACCAAGGCCATGTCTGCGAGTGAACCCTTGAAGAGCGCTGAGCTGGATGGCACGCCGCGCTCGGCGAAGCGAAGTCTTTCCCGTCGATCGAGCTCAAGCTCTACTCGAGTGATGACCTCTTTGAGATAAGCGGGCTTCGACAGGTAGTCGACGCCGAGTTCGAGGCCGCGGACTTTGCTTTTAAGCGAGGTGTCACTCGACAGAAACATGATGCCGACGCCCGGTTGGTCGGCGCGCAATTTCTCGACCAGATCGAAACCGCTCATTCCGGGCAGGTCTGTGTCGGTGAGCACGAGGTCGGCGTTGCCTTGCTTGATGGCGTCGAGGGCCGACTCGCCATCGTCGACGGGGTCGACGGTGTACCCCGCTTTGCGAAGGCTAACTTCGAGCATTCTTCGGCCCCGGGTGTCGGGATCGACCAGCAGGATATGCCGTTTCACGCTAGGGATTGTACCTGTCGCGAGCGAAAAAGCACACCTTGGAGCGAGGATCGACCGAAGAAGGGAAGTCCTGACTTGACCCGTCGAATGCAGGTTGTCTAAAGTTGGGCCATGCATTGGCGACTTGCGGGTTTGTTGCTCTTCACGGCGTGTGGAAGCGCTGGCGGAGATTTGGCGATTCACGACATCCAACCTCGCGAGGGGCCCGCTTCAGGCGGAAAATCCGTGGTCATTAGCGGCGCGAACTTCGAAGCTGACGTGGGTTACACCGTGTATTTTGGTCCGAACAAGGCGCGCCAAGTGCTGGTTCGAAACCCCGAGACGCTCGAGGTCATGACGCCTGGCTCCAACGACAAGGGGGCGGTGGACGTGACCATCATGAGTGACTCCGGCGACGGCTTCAAGATCGCCCAAGCGTATTCGTATCAAGGTGAAGGCGGACCGCAAAAGCCTTCCGGCAACCTCAAGTTTTAGCCGTCGGCTGACAGGCTTGCGTCACTGGTTGGCGCGTCTTCGCTCTGTGCGTCGCGGGCAGCGTCTCGCACGCTTGCATCCGAGGGGGCTCGGCATTCGCCCGCGATGCAGTCGAGGTTTGGCATGCAGTCGCGAGTGCGCGTGCATGCACTACCGACGCTGCTTCGTTCGAGGTCGCTCTCACAACCCGGTGCGCTCACCACCAGCCAAGTGGCGGCCAGCATGAGCGAACGAAGTGCGAGCTTGCGCATGCTCACAGGATACGCCCAATGACTCCTGAAGGCTAAGCCGGAAACGAAGTCCCACATTCGGCGCAGAACTTCGCTCCGGACGCCGCCTCTGCCCCACATGCAGAACAGAACTTTGGGCCGGCGTTGAGCGTGGAGCCGCATTCGGCGCAGAACTTCCCGCCCGGCACGGTGGCGCTGCACGAAGGACATTGCACTGGGCCTGCGGGCGCCTTGGCCTGGGCACCGCCGCCTTGCTGCGCAGGTTGGCCTTGGTTCGCCAGGCCTTGCGCCATCGCTTGCGCCATACCAAAGCCGACGCCGAGCCCGGCGCCGCCCATCATTGGATCGCCTGCGCCCGAGCCGCCGGAGCCACCCTTCGCCATGCCTTCGCCTGCGCCGATCATGGCCTTGCCAGCGGCATACGCGCCATAGTTTCCACCCGCGAGCGCTTGCGTGTAACGCGCATCGTTTTGGAAGT
Organism: uncultured Polyangiales bacterium; assembly: GCA_964487255.1. Taxonomy (GTDB): domain Bacteria; phylum Myxococcota_A; class Polyangia; order Polyangiales; family CAZAQV01; genus CAZAQV01. The sequence goes on from CAZAQV010000016.1 coordinate 50,515, forward strand.
CTTGGTTGAGCCTGAACTGACGTTGCGCGGCCTCCGCCTCGGCTTGGGCGATCGCGATCTTCGCCTTGCGCGCGTCGCGCTTCGCCTGGCCGATCTCTGCCTGCGCCTGGCGGAGCGTCTTCTCGTCTTCAGGCGTCAGATTGATATTGAAGTCGCCAATCTTGATGATCTCGATGCCGATCTCGTTGAGCTCGGGTGCGTTGACCGTGAAGAGTTCTGCGAGCTTTTCTTGCAAGGGCATGAGCTCGAGCACGCTCTTTTCTTCGGCCACGCACACCTTGCCCAGTACGGACTTGACGCTGTTCATGAACAGGCCCTTGATCCACTTCTCTTGCTCTTCGACGGTGGTGGCGCGGATGCCAAGGTATTTGAGAACCAGCGCTTCGGGGTTGACGACCTTGTAGGAGAAGGTGCCGAAAATACGTGGCGTGACCATCTCGCCGAGCAGGGGGTCCTCCATGTAGCCAAGCGGGCCGCCAAAAGGGATGTTGTAGAGCGGGCGCATGGTCACGAAGAAAAGGTCCGTCGTGAAAATGTTGCCGCCGGTCGCACTGTCGACGAGGTTGCTCAGAAAAGGGATGTTTTGCGTTGTGAGCGTGTGGCGCTGCCCTGCGCCAGCCGTGCGTAAGGTGCCCACCACGGAGCCGTCTCGTAAGAAGAGCGCAGCGTCGTCTGCGTCGACGGTCAGCTGTGCCCAGTTGGGAATGGTCACGTCGGGGTGCTTGTATACAAGCATGTCCTTGGTGGCGTCCGGGCGCGCAATCGTGATTTCTTGGACGCCCTTTTTGACAAAATCGAGAATTCCCATGGTCTGCTCCTTCGAGGTGCGCGAGTATAAGGGGGATTCCGAGGGAACAAAAGCCGGTCTAAGGCGTCCAATCCCTGAAACTCCGCATCGTGCGTATCCAGAGACCCAACCTGCGAGTTTATCGCTCTATTCCATGGGCTGTGATGATTGTCTCATTGCCAGCGCTCGCGTTTGCGCAACAGGACGACCCGATCTCGCCCGGTTCGTTCCGCTTCGAGCGCAGCGGCGAGTGTGTGCCCGTCAAGCGTCAAAGCGGCGACGTGTTCTCAGGCCCACGTGGGTACCTGGTGGAAAAGCGTGAAATCCAGGCGCGAGGTGACGGCGACCGCATTTGGGTAGAGGAGCGTTTCGTTCTTCGCAACCGCGGCAAGTCGTGTCCAACCGAACGCTGCGCGGATGCGCGCTGTGGCCAAGTTCAGGTGCGGCTTCCACTTCCGCCGCGCGCGGGTTTCGGGCGAGCTTGTATACGCGAAGAGGGCGACAAAGCGTGTGTGGAGGTTGAGTACCACCGGGACTCACAGGCCGCGCACATCGTCGTTCTCAACCTTCCGATGCTACAACCGGACTCGTCGTCCGCGGTAAGCACAAACTATGTTGTGCCGGCTGTTCCGCTTTACGGTGCGCGCTCGTGGCTCTCCGCGACGCTTCCGCCGCGGGGTCTTGATGCGCGTGCCGTCGATAAAGTGGCCCTCGTCGCCGAGGACGGAAAGCAGAACCAGGTTCGCGACACCGGGTTGGCGGTGGACCTGCAGGTGTCGACGTCGGGAAAGGACCAGCCTTTGCTCAGCAAGGGGCGGCGAACCGTCGTGGTGATCGATCGTAGCCCAAGCATGGACGGACCTGCCGAGGGGCGGGTGGCGCCGCTGCTCGCTGGCCTGCTCGATACCGCGTCGCCGGACAGGCTCGTGCGCTTCGGGTACTTGCGTGGGGGGCTGATCATCGAGCCAGGTTTCGTCCCCGTACAAGCGTTGGGGAGCCTTCGCTCGCTCATGCATCCTGCTGATCCAAGCGACGCGTGGTTGCGCGCGACGACGGAGACCGCCGCCCTGAGCGAACTGTTCGACAGCGGTATACGTCGCGGCGACCAGGTTTTGTTGGTGAGTGATGGCGCGCTTCACTTGAGTCCGCAGAGCCGGACTTTTTTTCGCCAGGCCGCACAACGCGGTGTTGCGGTTCACATACTCAACCTCGACCTGCACACGGTGGACCCGAAACTTGAGCGATGGGTTGAGACGACGGGCGGTGATGTGCGCGAGATCGGTCTGCGTTGGAACCTGGTTCCTCGCCACTTGCTCGACGGTTACGTGCGTGGTGCCTTGTACAGGCCACCGGCGACGTCGCAAAAGGTGGCGCGGCGAGGGGGCTGGAAGGGGGCGGCGCTCGCTGATTTGGCTGCGCAAGTGCGCGCATTGCAACAGCCGACCAAGAGCCTCGGTGTGCCCGCCGAGAGTGCGCTTCGCATACTGCGCGAGCAACTCGTTCCCGCTGCACGTTTGTGTCTGCGCAAAGAGCGACGAGGACGCACGGGACACAGTCGCCGGGCGACGTTTGAGTTTGAACTGACGCGCCAGGAGATCGAAGGCTTGCGGGTGAAGGGCAAGCTGCCGTCCGAGCTTCACCGTTGTCTCTATGAGGCGGCGGCCAAGCTCACGGTGCCGCGCTTCGAAGGACGCGTGCGCGTTCGCTACCCGATTTACACCGAGGCACTCAAAGTTCCGCCGACGGTGGAGCTGCGTTCGGAAACCCGAGCGCTTCTCGACGACCTTATGGGCGCTCCTTAGGTGGCGACTTTGTTGCTGCCGGTTCTCGCGGTGCTTCTTTGAAGATGTAGGTCTCCAGCGGCTTGGGGGTGACCTTCACCGTGTGCTTTTTGCGAAGCGAGTCGACCAATTGCTCGGAGCCTGCGCGAGAGCGCTCTTGCATGAGTTGTGCACGGATAGGCTCCTTGGCGTCCTGCCAGGTCTTGTACTGAGGCTCGCGCTTTCCGGTGAGACGGACGATGGCGAAGTTCTCGCCGACAGGGATGACCGCGGAAAGCGAGCCGATCGAGTCGAGCTCAAACGCCGCCTTGGCAATGGCAGGGTCGATATTTGAGGTCTTGGGCGCTTGCGATGGGGCAGCGGCGTAAAGATGTAAGAGCTGAAGCGGGATGCCATCTCGATTGAAGTAGCGCAGGTCGCCGCCACGTATGCGAGTCTGGGGATTGATGGAGTTGTCGCGCGCGAGCGCCGCGAAAGCCTTGGTGTCTGCTTTGAGCGCTTTTTTGTGAATAGCCTCTGCTTTGGCTTTTTCTTTGAGCAGAATCACGCTGGCACGGCGAAGTTCGCCTTGCAGAAAACGGTCGGGGTGCTCGTTGAAGTACTTCTTGATTTCTGCATCGCTGACGACGTCGTTCTTGGCCTTGTTTTTGAGCAAGAGTTCCCGCACGGCGAGTTCGCGTACCTGGTGCTCTACAGCGTCGTTTTTGTCGAGCCCGTTTTCTTTCGCGTGCGCGGCGAAGACAGCCGTGTTGATCATGTCGTCCAAGAGGGTGCGTACGGTGTCGGCGTCTAGGTGCTTGTGTTGCATGAGAGGACCAAAGCGCGTCATATGTTCTCGGAAGTCTTTGACCGTGATCTTGAAGTCTGCTCCTGACGCGAGCACCACGTCGTCCGGCGTCTTGCCTTGTGCGCTGACACTCGAGCTGAATAAGCCGACAAGGACGGCGACCAGGACCGAAATGCGAAACATAGCCCCTTTCTAGCGGCACCACGCTGACTTTGCCAGCTGCGAGTGAGACGAGGCCCCACGACTGGTAGCCGGTTGAGGCGCGTCGAGCGCAAGGCAGCGGGAGAACCGGAGCGTAAGGCTACCTAAGGGTAGCTGCGCACCGGAAGCGGACCGCAACGCCGCGATCGGCGATGCATCGACCGGCTAGAAGCCATAGGCGAGGGAGCCACCGTAGAAAAGCCCCCACACATTAAAGCCCGCTTCGACGCGAATTTGAATTTGCTTGATCGGCTTGATGCGCAGCGCCAAGTGCGGCAGCGCAAGCCAGGGCCAAATGTTGGGCACCGAGTTGCCGCCGCCGTCGTCGAGCCACTTGGTGGCGGTGACATTGTAGTGACCGCCGTCCTGGCCGTCCTCGACGCTGGTGCTATCGCAATAGGGATGCGCGGGGTCCCCACGTTCGAGTTCAGAACATTTTCTCCAGCCGAGTCCGTCTGCGTCCGTGGCTTCGGTGCGCACGAGGTCTCCGAGTACGAGGCCAAGGCCAATACCGACGCCGTACTCGAGCGCGACATACTCATTGAATTCCGTGCTCCAGAGCATGCTGGCGTGCAGCCAGAGCATCTTGATGCTGCTCTCCCAAACCTCGGTCTCGTCGGGCGGTTCGCCCTTGGTCTTGAAAATGCCGGTGCCCCCGAAGTCGCTGTAGAGGCCATTGACGACCACACTAAAGCCGTCGGTGCGGTAGGTGTACTCGAGGCCGAAGGTCGGGTTGAACGCCCAAGGTTCACCCTCGTGACGGATGTCGGTAAATAGACCGATCACAAAGTCTGGGATGTGAACATTGCGAAACGAGAGGCCCAAGAAGTGGTACTCCATGTCCGGGTATTCCGTGGGGTCGGTGGTGTCCTCGGCCTGCCCGACACCGGTCTCTTCTTCGTACAAGATCTGCTCGTCGGAGAGCTCAACCTCTTGCTGCGTCGGTTCTTCAAAGGTGTCGGTCGCGGCGTCACCGCTGGTTTCGGCCTCCGTTTCGGTCTCCGAAGAAGTTTCCTGTGCCCACGCCCCACAGGGCACGATTAAGAGGGAAAGAACAAGCCAAGCATGAAATCGTGTCATGCATCAATTTGTACCGTGATCCTAGGTTTTCGTCACGTGTCTGGCGATGGCATCCGCCACCTGTTCGGGGGCGAACCAGTGTAGATTGTGGCCGAAACCGTTGAACTGACGCCGCTCAAGCTGGGCGATGCGGGCCAACCTCGCGGCCTCATCCGGCGGGCGGAACCCGTTGTCCGAGCATAGGAAGAGGACAGGCAAGGTCACACGGTCCAAAAAGCTCATGAACATCTCGGCCAAAAACGGAAAGGGCGAGCGTGATCGGTGCAGTGGGTCGAACTTCCACACCCAGCCGTCCGCAGTCTGCCGCGCCGAGCGCTCAGCGAGCCAGAGTCCCCGCTCGTCGCTGAGCGTAGGGTTTTGCACCCGCAGGCGGCCGAGCACAGCGCTCAGGTCCTTCATCGGCTTGCCCGCGGTGCGCGCTTCGGGCGGGACATCGGCAAAAGCTGCGGTTGTGCGCAGGAAACCCTCGAAGCGCGCGGGCGCGAGTTCGACGGGGTGTGCCAGCGGACCGACACCTTCGATGAGCGTCAGCGTTGCAATCGCCTCTGTCTCCGTGCCGCAGTAGAGGGTGCACGCAGTTCCGCCCATCGAGTGACCGACCAGGTGGATGCGCGCACCGGGCGCAGCCAGCTTGGGCAGAAGCAGGTGCAAATCGAGGACGTAGTCGGGAAAATGATAGTAGCCGCCAACGCCAACCCATGACGAGTCGCCGTGGCCCCGCCAATCGAACGCAACCACATAATGCCCCATCGCGCAAAGCCGTTCAGCAACCCATCGGTAGCTCCAGGCCACGTCCAAAAAACCGTGACAGAGCACGATGAGGTCGGAGGGCGCCGATGAACTGTCCTCGGGTTGCCACGTCAGGACGTGGTGCTCGATGCCGTTGGCCGAGACGCGCGACTGTGTAGGCACGAACTACTTTTTGGAACCAGGCGCCTGCGCCTCGCTGAGCGTTTGGTCGGCGGGCTTGTTGGCCTTGTCCTTGTCTTTGGCTGCCTTTTCGTCCGCATCTTTGGGCGCTTCTTTGGCGGGCTCGGGCTGGCCCAGGCGAGCGAGCGGGTCGTCGATGAAATTGTTTCGGATGGTGACCCAGCCGACCAGGCTCAGCAAAAGGACGATGCCGACCAGGTGGGTGATCGCCTCGAACTTCGGGTTGGGACGCTGGCGCGTGATGGACTCGTAGGCCAAGAAGAAAAGGCGGCCGCCGTCGAGTGCGGGGAAGGGCAGCAAGTTGAAGGCGCCGAGCGCGATCGAGAGAATGACCAACAACTTGATGAAGTCCATCCAGCCGCGATCCACCTCTTTGCCCAAAAAGCGGACCATGGTGATGGGGTCGGCGATGTCCTCGGTGGTGCGCCGCGTGAGCGCGTCGGCAATGCCTTGGACTTGAAGCTTGGTCCAAAGCACGGGGTAACTGAGTGAGTAGGTGAGTGCTTCGCCAGCCGGAAGACCGGGTGCGGACTCGGTGACACCGATGGCCACGCCGATGACCCCACCGTCGTTCTTTTTCTCCGGTGTGATGCTCAGTGGCACCTGCTTGCCATCGCGTTCGAGGACAAACGGCGTTGGCATGTCGGGGCGCGCCCTGCACACCTCGATCAAGTCGGAAGTTTGCTTGATGGGCTTGTCGTTCGCGGTGATGAAGGTATCGCCCGGTTTGACCCCGGCCGAAGCGGCCGGAGAACCCTCCATGACGCCTGTGACGCCCACGCGTGGCGCGACCGCGAGCGAGAACAGAAACATGATGATGACGGCGAGTAGATAGTTTGCGGCTGGGCCGGCGAACACCGTGGCGGCGCGCGCGAAGAGGTTTTGGTTGCAGTAGAGCGCCCGATCGTTCTCGTCGTTCTCTTCGAAGGGGTTCATGCCCGCGATCATGACGTAGGCCAGAAACGGGATGGCGCCGACTTGGAAGACCGTTGGGCTGTCTTTGGGCTGATACTTGAAAATGGTTGGACCGAAACCAATGCTAAAACGCAGGACACGCATGCCGAACGCACGAGCCACGAGGTAGTGGCCAGCTTCATGCGCGATGACGAGAAGCGAGAGGCCGGCAATGCCGAGCAGAATATTGATGACTTGATCCATCTGAGCGCGCTGCTTCATGCATGGTAGCATCCGAGCAATGGTTCGGCGACTGCTGATGGGCCTGGCGATTGGGGCGGTGTTTTTCGCGCCCGCGCACAGTTTGGCGCAGCGCTACCACACACCGATCGACCAGCCTCAGCAGGCAGAGGTCGATCGCTTCTTCTCCGGTTCGGTCGAGGGTGCGTTCGAGCATGCCGGTCAGACCGTGTTGCCCCCCGCGGAAACCGCACCCAGCGATGATGAATCGGCGATGAGTGCCGATACGGGTGGCAGAGCGATGGACGGTGTCGCGGGGCGACAGGCGAGTACGTTTCGTCCGGATCGTATCACCGACTTCGAGGGCTCGCTCGGGTATCAAACGGTCTTCACGCCGTCGATCGCACCGTTCAAGCGCGTGACCGTCCTTTCGGTGGTCGCGCTCGCGGCGGACCAGCGAACGCCGATCTTGCTGCCGCGCGGAGGTGCGTTTGAGACCATGTATGTTTCGCGTGCGAAGGCAGACCACGACTCGTTCTGGGGGAGCGTGGTGCTCGACTTTTCAAAGGGGTTGCGCGTACCGCTTCCTTCGGTCGCGCCTCAATCGCGCTTTCTCGAAGCGCGCGTTTCTTCGCCGCTCGCACTTTCGTTCGAGCGCGATGCCAATGACGTGTTTTTCGTACGTGCCGAGCGCGACCCGGGCGCGCGCATTCGCTTTAACTTTCTGATGGATGCGCCGCGCAAATACTTTGCGCGTGAAATCCCCAACCACCGGGCCAACCTGTTTGCCCACCGTTTGCCACCCATGCCGAGTGCGGTCAAAGAGCAAGCGCAGCAGGTCACCGACTCGCTGGCGCTCTCGTCGAATCAGCCCCTCTCGCACGTGCTGAGCGCGTTGACCGGACATTTTCGTTCGTTTGTCGAGTCCAGTGAGCCGCCGCTTCCGACCCCGAACATTTATCTCGACCTGGCACTCGGTATGAAGGGCGTGTGTCGGCATCGCGCATATGCATTTGTGATCACCGCCCAGTCCTTGGGTGTTCACGCACGCTTCGTGATGAACGAAGCGCACGCTTGGGTTGAGGTCGAAGTCGAGCCCGGTGATTGGTTACGCATCGACTTGGGAGGTGCTGCGGATGGTTTTCGCAGCGATGACCTCGAAGACCGGCCGCAGTACGAGCCCGCCGAGCAGGATACCCTACCCAAGCCGGCGAGTTACCAGGCTTCGAACGAGCTGGCGGCAAATGCGTCGTCCGGCGATGGAGCGGGAAACGGTGCAGGTGAGGGTGAGGCAAGCGGCACGGGCGAAGACGGGGTGTCACGACCGCAGCCGAGTACGCCTGAAGAAGATGTACATGGGACCATAGCGGCGACAGGAGGGTACAAGGTGACGGCGGAGACGACGTCCTACCGTGCGTTTCGCGGCCAAACGTTGACCGTGCGTGGCTTCGTGCGCGACGCGGCCGGACGTCCCGCGCCACCGTCACGGCTGGAGGCACGCTTTTCGGGAACTGGCGCGCCCGCAGCCGTGACGTTGACGAAGGCCGATGGCTCGTTTTCGATCGAGGTGCCTATCGCCATCGACGCCGAGGTCGGTCGCAAAGGCCTCGAACTGGTGCTCAGTTCCAATTAGGGTCTGGCCCGCCTTCGCCGAGGCTTTGGCGAGGTTTCACCCCCGCGATGACGCGTGAGCGGAAGAGCCAGCGACAGAGCCCCGACCAGCTTCGCGTCGCAACCATCGATTTGCATGTAGCAAATCGGGTTGCTTTGGCTTCGCGTTCTCGCCGCGCTCGATTCACCCCCGCGATGACGCGTGAGCGGAAGAGCCAGCGACAGAGGCCCGACCAGCTTCGCGTCGCAACCATCGATTTGCATGTCGCTCTCGCGAGTCCCGGCGAACCCTAGTTCGCGGTGAGGATGCGGGCGACGCCTTCGACGGAGCTGCGAAGCAGGGCATCGCGCGCAACGCCGCCGCCGCAGCAAGCGAGGAAGAGTTCCTGGCCGTGCACGTTGACCGGACGCACGGTGACGTCGGTGCCGCGCAAAGCGGGGGGCAAGGGCATACCCAAAAACGAGCGATTGATCAGCGGAGCGACCGCGCTCAGCTCCTGGCACACGCGTGCGTCTCCGGCCGTGGCCACGGCATTGCCTTGCTCATCGGCGAGCGCGAGGGCCTCAATTCCTCCTTGGTCTCGGGTGTGCTCAAGCTGGTAGCGAAGAGCAATAAAGCAGTCGGAACTACGTCGTGCGCGGCGGTCAGTCATCCATGTCATCCAATGTACTCCTGTGTAGGATATGTAGGATATCCAGCTGTTGTCCAATCGCGCCAAAAAAATGCCGCTTGCTGCCCGCGGGGGACCGTGGCAATGCCCAGGGCATGCCCGCGGGCCTGCAAAGTTTGATCGACGCCAGTACCGCGGTGGTGTGTCTGGGCTCTGGTGGCGTCGGCAAGACCACGACCGCGGCCGCCATCGCACTTCAGGCGTCGCTGCGCGGCCGAAGCGTGGCGTGCGTCACAGTCGACCCCGCGCGCAGACTGGCACAATGTTTTGGTTTCGAGTCGTTTACCGGTGACGCGCAGCAAGTTGAGCTCGCACAGGTTGCGGTGCGGGAGCCCATGTTTCCGGCGCCGCAGCCTGGAGCGCGCCTCGATGTGCTGATGCTCGACTCCAAGGCGATGTTCGACGCGCTCATTACCCGTCACGCCAAAGAGCCTGAGCGCGCAGAGCGCATTTTGGCCAATCGAATCTACCAACAGGTTTCGACTTCGCTGGCCGGAACGCGCGAGTACATGGCGCTCGAGAAGCTGCACGAGCTACGCGCCAGCGGACTCTACGACCTGGTGGTCGTGGACACGCCGCCGGCAGCCAACGCCGAGGACTTGCTCTCGGCACCCGCGCGTCTCTCAGGGCTCATCGAATCGCCGCTCATGCAATGGCTCGGTCGCGCGTTTTCTGAGGAGGGTAAGTCGCGCAGTGGCCCCGTCGCGGCGGGGGCACGTACGGTGTTCGCTGGGTTCGCGAAGATCGCGAGCGACTCGTTTCTACAAGAGGTTGCAATTTTTGTGGGCGCCATGCGTTCGCTCTTGGGCGGTTTTGTCTCCCGCGCGCAGGAGACCATTGAAGTGCTTCACGATGACCGTGTCGCGAAGGTGTTGGTTGCGCGGCCTGATCGCGAGGTCGCACAAAGCTCGCGTGTGTTTGCCGAGTGGCTGCGGACCCAATCGCTGGCGCCACACTTGGTCGTGGTCAATCGCGTCGAACATGCGCCGCCGCCGCTGCTCGAACTCGTCGAGGTGGAGCGAGAGCTGATCGACGCGTTGCCTTCGCTGGAAAAGCAAGATTTGCAGAATGTTCGTGCGCTCGCCCAGATCGCACTCGAAGAACGCGGTCGACTCGTTGCTGCACACGAGCATCAAGTCGCGCCGCTCGCGGCACTTGCAGACATCGGTCCGCTCGCCACAATTCCGGTGTTGCTCGACGATGAGCCGCTCCATCGACTCGCGACGTTTGGCCAAGCGCTCTGGGCGCAGTAGATAAGGCTTCGAAAGGCAGATATGAGTAGAGAGAAGACACAGACCTCGGTCGCAGCGATTCTGCTTGCAGCGGGCAAAGGCACGCGCATGAAAAGTGAGCTCCCCAAAGTGCTCCACGAAGCGGGAGATCTGCCACTCGTCGCGTGGCCCATGCGCGCCGCACGCGAGGCGGGCATTGGCCAGTTCGTGGTGGTCGTCGGTTTCGAACGAGAACGCGTAGAAGAGACCGTGCGTGCCCAAGGCTTCGACCACGTGCATTTCGCCTTTCAAGCCGAACAAAAAGGTACGGGCGACGCCGTGCGCGTCGGCCTCGAGGCGCTTCCTGCGGGCGTCCAAACCGTGGTTGTGCTCAACGGGGACTGCCCGCTCGTGCCCACCGCATCGCTTCAGGCTTTGCTCGAACAAAAAGCGCAGAGCGACGCGCCCGTTGCCCTGCTCACCAGTCGACTGGCCGATGCCGCGAGTTACGGGCGCATGATTCGAAACGAGGCTGGCAACGTGGTCGCGATTCGCGAGTACCGGGACTGTTCCGAGAGTGAGCGCGCCATCCATGAAGTGAACCCTGGGGTCTATGCCTTTGACGTCGAGTTTTTGCGCCAGCGGATCACCGAACTCAGCACGGACAACGCGCAAGGTGAGCTTTACCTGACCGACTTGGTGGAGGTTGCAGCGAACACGGCAAGGGTCGCGGACGCCGCTTGGGACACCGAAGACCCATTGGGTGTCAACGACCGTTACGAGCTCTCTATGGTGGATGACGCCTTGCGGCGCCGTCGCAACCGCGAACTGATGGAGGCGGGGGTGACGATGCGCGAGCCCGATACGATTCGTGTGGGGCCGCACGTGGTGGTCGAGACCGACGCGGTCATCGAGAAGAACGTGTCGTTGCGCGGCCGATCGCATGTCGCTGCAGGTGCGCACATCGATGTTGGCGCGGTGCTCGACGATACCAAGGTGCTCGCGGGCGCGTACGTCAAGCCGTACACCGTGGCCAGCGAAGCGACGATCGGGGAGCGCACGCAGGTCGGACCCTTTGCCCATTTGCGGCCGGGTACCGACTTGGGACCCGAGTGCAAGGTGGGCAACTTCGTCGAGATCAAAAAGACCAAATTTGGTAAGGGCTCAAAAGCGAGCCACCTGTCGTACCTGGGCGATGGTGTGCTTGGCGACGGTGTCAACGTCGGCGCAGGCACGATTTTTTGCAACTACGATGGCGTGAACAAACACGTGACCACGCTTGAGGACGGCGCCTTTATCGGTAGCGACAGTCAGCTTGTTGCGCCTGTGACGGTGGGCAAAAATGCCTTTGTCGCAACGGGCACGACGGTGACGCAGAATGTGCCCGAAGATGCGTTGGCGATTGCACGCACGCGCCAGCAAAATAAGGAAGGCTACGCGGCCAAGCTTCGCAAGCGCTTCGAAGCCGAAAAAGCCCGCCGCCAAAAATAACCCGGCTACGGATCAGAAACGCACTTGCAGAGTTTCGACGGTGGCAACGGGCGTGGGGCGATCGTCGTCGCTTTGGGTGATGGCGAAGATGGCAATGCCTGAGCCCGCGGCGAGCACACCCAGGGCCACCCAAGCCCAAACCGGGAAGCCGTCGTCCCCGTCCACTTCGTCTTCGGGCGATGGAGAGCCTTGCAGTGTTGCGTCGGCCACCGATGTTTGCGATTCGGCGCGCAAGACGAGTGTCTCGACCGTATCGGCACGCAAGATCACCCGCTTGTGAGCGGAGGCGCCATCGGCGGCTCTTGCATGCACGTCGTGTTCGCCCGGGAGAAAGGACCAAGTGAAACGCGCGCCGTTCGGGGCGGTGGCCATCTGCGCACCGTCGACCTTGATCTGTAGCGGACCTTCGCCGTAAACGTGCAGGCGCAGTGTGCCCAGCTGCCTGCGGATGCTGGTCAGACGGTTCTGAATTTCGTTGCGTTGTACGGCTGTGATGGGACCGTGTTCCTCGGCGAGTACAGCTTCGAGTTGGGTGACCGAATCGAGTGGTTTGCCAGCGAGTGCCAAGGCAAGACCGAGGTTGAACGCTGTGGCCACACGATCTTCGAGTTCGAGTGACTCACGGAAGAAGTCAATCGCGCGTTCAAACTCTTCCGCTTCAATCGCGGCTCGGCCTAGCTCGAAGAGCGATCGCGCTTTGGTTTGCTCCGCGGTCTGTGGCTCCGTTTGCTCGTCGCCCGAGGCGGGGTCTTGCGCATGGGCGGTGGACGCTGCGCACAGGAACAAGAGAATGAAGGCGCAAAGGGAGCGCATGGCCTGTTCTACCAGGTCCAGGTTGTTCGATCGAGATTCCGATCGGGATCTTTGTCGGCGACACCACTCTTGGCGGAGGATTTGGCCTTCGTGGGTTGCTTGCGCACGACACGAATGCGCCGGGCAGAGCGGCGCGGTCGTTTGCGTGCCGTTTGGGAGGCAGAAAGCGCTGCCTCCGTTGCAGGCTTTGACGCGGACGCAGGTCTGTCGGACGCGGAGTCGTCCTGCGCGCGATCTTCCTCGCTTGCGGAGGTCGGCAATCGGGGAATGCCGCGAAGCGGCGCCGTCGGTTCAAATGCCTCGTTGGGTAGTGGTTCGATGGAGGCGGGCTCATGAGTGGCTTCGGCAGCCGTCTGAAAGTTGACGGACTGCTCATCGGCGGGTGGCCCATTGGGCGTGCTCATGGTGCGCACCACAGCGAGCGTAATCAAGACGCCCAACGCCAGTGAGGTCGCTGCGATGAGCCAGGTTCGTGTCGGCTTTCGGTGGGCGGCGCGGTTTGTGGCCGAGCTTTCCACCAAGGACACTTGGGTCGGGTTTTGGACTGCAAGCTCAAGCTTCGCCGCCAGGCTATCGCGGCGCTCCTTGCGACGTTCATCGAAGTAATGCTCAAGAAAGTCGCTCAGCGTGAGGGGGCCTTCGATTTGCGAGAGGTCGTGAATCACATTTTCGAGACGGCGGGAGACCTCTTTGGCGTCACCTGGGCGCTGTGCAGGGTCTTTGGCTAGCAGCTCGAACAGGAGCTGAGCGACGCCGGGGGGGACGTCTTGGCGGACGCTGTCGATGTCGGGCGGAGGCTCGCGTAGGATACGGCGTGCCGCTTCAGTGACCTCACCACAGGCGTAGAGACGTTTACCACTCAGCAATTCATAGAGGACGATGCCAAGCGAAAACAGGTCCGAGCGGCGGTCTGGCTTTTCGAACTGCAGCTGCTCCGGCGACATATAGCCCGCCTTGCCCTTGAGTAGGCCCGTCGAGGTCCGGAACGTCTTGTCGGCTGCCTTGGCGATACCGAAGTCAGCGATCTTGGCGACACCACTAAAGCTGATCAAAACGTTTTGTGGCGACACGTCGCGGTGCACCAACTCCAGTGCTCGTCCGCTGTAGTCGCGTTGCTCGTGCGCAGCGTGTAGCCCGAGCGCCACCTGGCGTACGATATCCGCGCAAACGGACACGGGCAGCAAAAGGCGCTCTTTGTTGACGTGGGCGATCAAGTCCGCGACGGAGAGACCTTCGACATACTCCATCAACAGGTAGGGACCGTCGTCGCTGTTGCCGACGTCGAGCATACTGACCACGTTGGGGTGCCGGATGAGTCCGGCGATGCGTGCTTCTTCGATAAACATTCGGCGGAACTCAGGGTCGTCCGCGTAGGCTCGACGAAGGCGTTTGAGCGCGTACAGGCGCTGAAACGAACCTTCTTGACGCATGACCAGATCGACCTGCCCCATGCCGCCGCGCGCCAGTGACTCGACGAGGTAGTAGCGTGACGCCGTCGATACCGATTCTAGTTTCGCCACACTCACCTCTCGGAGTATAGCATTGACATTTCCGGTTCAGCAGTTCCGTGGGTGACGCGGGTGGGCTCTTGAAAGGTGGTGTCTTCGACGAGAGGGTCCCACCGGAAGCCCTGCGTCCAAGACCGCATGTGGGGCAAATTGTGGTGATCACGACGGGAAACGCCGGGCATCAAAAGCCAGTTCAGAGGCGGTCAGCTTGGTTTCAGTTTGGATAGGCGCGCATGGTGCTCGGTGTGCGGACCGAGGTCTCGCCGTCATGGACCCATGCAGCCATCGTTCCAGTTTGGATCTTTTTGAGTGAGCCAGTTGCAAAATGTGCTGCCCATGCAGGTCAGACAGCCATCTTGTCCATGAAGTGTAAATACGTCGGTTGCCGGAATCGACATCAAGCTATCGGGTACCACCCCTGAAAGCGCGTTTGCGTGTAAGGAGAAGCGAACGCATGACGTGAGGTTGCCAAACTCGGATGGGATGCGGCCGCTGAGTTGGTTGTTGGCCGCGAACAACGCCACCAGATTGCTGAGGTTGCCCAGTTCTGGCGGCAGGGTTCCCCCGATGGAATTGCTCTGAAACCAAAGGGCTTTCAGCTTGCTTAGGTTGCCGAGTTCGGGTGGAATGCTGCCCGTAAGTTCGTTTTGATAGAGCAGGAGTCGTTCCAGTTCGGGAAGGCTGCCGAGTTCGGGTGGAATGCTGCCGCTGAGCTGGTTTCCGTTCAGAGCGAGAAATGCCAACTTGGTCAAGTTGCCGAGTTCGGGTGGAATGCTGCCGCTGAGCTGGTTTTCGTGGAGCCATAGACTGTGCAGGTTATCCAAGTTGCCCAGTTCTTTTGGGATGCTCCCTTCGATGTCGGCGCATCCCAAAATGAGTTCTTCGAGTTTTGACAGAGCGCCGAGTTCGGGTGCAATCGCAGTGATCTGATTTGGCGTTTGGTTGTTGTCGGCGCAATCCGGGTCGCCCGTGCGAAAATCACTGTCGGTGACCGACAGATCCAACAACCGAAGTTCGCTCAGATCGACGATGCTCGGCGGAAGGGCGCCGCTGAGACCATTTCCATTGAGTACCAGCGCGTCGACGTGTTGTCCCACGCAGGTCACGCCATGCCAGGTGCATGGGTCTTCAGTCTCCAGCCAGCCCGTGTTGTCGGCCCACTGTTCGCCACTGGTGCTTTGGTAGAGCTGCACCAAGGCCTTGCACTCGCTTTTCGAGATGCTTGTTACCGGGTGGCAAAGCGCGCATGCGCTGCCAGCTTCGCAGTTGTCCGTTACCGTGACCGTCTCCGAAAGGCAGCTGTTGGACACGTAGCCGCCCCGTGCCTCTGCTTGGCCAATGGTTTGATCGCCAGCATCGAGTGCCGTTGCGATGAGGTGCCACGAGCGACTTGCATCTCTGCCTCGGGGACGAACGCGTAAGGTAAAGCTCCGACCCACCTCATCCGGAAAGCGGAAGCTAAGCTCCTGAGCGAGGTTTTGCTCGGAATCGAATACTTGGAGCTGCCAGCGTGCGAGGGACTCCATGACAGCGGCTGAGGCTTCGACCTGCACATCAACTTGCGTCTGCTGACAAGGCTCGCCACAACCCAGGGCGAACAGGGTCGCCACCAGAAGGTGTGCGCGAATGAGAAGGGGCAGCGGAGGCACGAGAGTATCTTGAGGCAAAGGGACTGCGCGCGGCAAGCTGCCACGTTCTCTAGGGTGCGGTTTTGGCAGTGCGCTTCTTAGGGCGATTCATGAGGGCTTCGTCTCGAATGCGTTTTTTTGTCGCCGCCCAGCTGCAAATCGGACATTTGCTCAGGTCATGATGTCGAGCCGGGCAGTATTGGCGCCCGAAGTAGATGATCTGTAGGTGGATCTTGTTCCACGCTGATTCAGGGAAGAGCTGTTGCAAGTCTCGTTCGGTCTTCTCGACACTTTTTCCGTCCGACAGTCCCCAACGTGCGGCGAGTCGATGGATGTGTGTGTCGACGGGAAAGGCCGGTACACCGAATGCTTGGCTCATTACAACCGACGCCGTCTTGTGTCCAACACCGGCGAGCGCTTCAAGTGCAGTCATGTCACGCGGCACCTTGCCGTCGTGTCGTTCAAGAAGCTGCTCGGCCATGCGCTTGAGGTTCTTTGCTTTGGTCGGTGCGAGGCCGATCTCGCGGATCAGCTCGCGGATGGTGTCGATATCGAGCGCCGCCATCTTTTGGGGCGTGGGCGCCCTCTTAAACAAAGCGGGCGTAACTTGATTGACTTTTTTGTCGGTCGTCTGAGCGCTGAGCATGACCGCGACAAGCAATGTAAACGGGTCGCGATGATCGAGCGGAATCGGCACGGAGGGAAAGAATTCTTCGAGTTCTTGCAAGATTTTCGCAGCCTTGTCCGTCTTCTTCATCGCCTCCTCCTACCACGTTCGTGCTATACTAAGCGAGGCATGGCGATGCCTGTCCTAGAGAGTGTATTCGCGGGCCTGCTCCTGACGACGGTGGCGTGCAGCAACACGAGGCGGACGCTCTCCTGCACCGTGCCAGGTGAAGTCGTGGCTGCGCTCGATGCCGGAGATTCGGTCGCTTTGAGGTCGGCGAACGACGAGTCGCAGTTGTGTCTCGCTCCTGCGCGTATGCTTCAAGGTCAAACCGAGGCGGGGACCGTTCAGTTTATCGAGGGCACCTCCGCCTCGTCCTCTTGGGTTCGACTCGATCTTGAGCAGGGCGCACCGGCAAGTTTCGTTGGCCAAATCGATTTTGCATCCTCGCAATGTCCCGCGTGGAGCGCGGCGGCTGTCGAGGCCTGCTCTGACGCGGGCGCGACTCGAGACGCGACAGTTCGCGATGCAGCCGCAGCGACTTGCGAAAATACCGTGGATTTGGCTGGCTTGGAGTGCGGGCAAGACGGTAAAGAGTGCGATCCTGCGCAGGGATCGGTACCCATCCTTGGTGAAGGAGCCACGGAAGTTTCGTTGGTCGACGGCATTGACGGGCCAGCGAGCGCATACGCCTTTTCCGCGTCGGAGCCGCAATCGTTCGTCGAAGGTCCAGCTTGGACTTTCTTTCAGGCAGACGTGCCTGAAGACTTTGCGTTTCGTGCGTTGATCAAGCGACCTGAAGTGGGGCAGGTCGGCACGGCGCAGAACCCGCTTTGCTTTTTCCGGCTCGACTTGCAGAGCCTAGACGGAAGCGTCTCCGGCGCGTTGTTCTTTTGTTTCGATGCGGTCGACGATTCGGGCGGTACGCTCCGTGTGATCGCAGCCGGCGACCTCAACTATCCCCCGTGGCAAAAACGCTACGAGTGTGGCCCGTCTGCGGAATGGAGTTGCTTCTCTGTTGTCTACGACGACTCGTCCGATGTTGGGAACTTTTCGGAAGTCACGGTCAGCTATGCAGGTGTGACGCTACAAATTCTTCTTGAACCGCATATCCTTAGCGCCACGGGAGGTGCCATCTCGGCCTGGGGAGATGGAAAGCGCACCGTCGTCATGGATCAACTCTTTTGGGTGGACGACGACCGTTCTAACTATGCATGCGTGCCCCAATGATGGTGCTTTAGCGCTGCTTCAATAAGAAGCCCCGGCGGATGAGTTCGGCGCGAAGCTGCGCTGCACTTTCGAACTTGATGGCGGGGATGCGCAGGTCGTGGGCAGCTTTGCAGTTGCTGCCGCGATCGTCGACGAAAAGTGTGTGTTCGGCCGCGATGCCGTACTCGCCGAGCGGACCGAGATAAGCGAGCGGAGACGGCTTGCGGTGGCCGGTCAGGCACGAGACGAAACGCCAGTCGAGCTTGTCAGAAAACGGCATCTTCGCTTGGATCATTTTGTACCAAACCGGATAGTTCGAGAGCGCCACCATGGCGTGGCCGTGGTCGTGCAGTTCGTCGATGAGCTCACAGACGCCCGGCAAAGGCCGATAGGTCTCTTCGAGCATCGCTTTGAACGCTGTATAGTTGAACGAGCGACCGTCTAGGAAAAAGTCACGCGCGAAGTCTTCTTCGGTAGCGTTGCCTTGCTCAAAGTCGATCCACAGCTCGCGCCGCGTACTTCGAAAGAGTGTCTCGCGGTCGCTGCCGAAAAAGTCGGTGATCTCTTTTTCGATCGGGTCGTAGACGAGCGTGCCCATCACATCCAGCAGGATCAGTTTCGTTTGGCTCTTCACGAGTTAGACAACTTTCCTGAGGGCGTGTTCGACTTGGTCGCCGTAGTGACCACCGAACAGGTTGACGTGTACCATGAGCGGGTAGAGTTGATAGAGCGGCACACGGTCGCGCCAGCCGTCGGCCAGCGCAAAAGCATTGTGGTACTCGCTGAAGACGGCGTCTGAGAAACCACCAAAGAGCTGCATCATCGCCAAGTCGATCTCGCGGTGCCCGCCGTAGACTGCGGGGTCGATCAATACAGGGCGGCCGCGTTCGTCGGTCAAAGCGTTGCCCGACCAGAGGTCGCCGTGCAGGCGTGCAGGGGGTTCAGGGTCGCCGACGCGGTCTTCCATCTTGGTAAAGAGCTTGTTCATGCCGGCCTTGATCGATGAACTGGCGCGGTGGCTGTCGACCGCCATCTTGAGCATCGGCTCAAGGCGACGAAGCACGTAGAACTCGGCCCAGCTCGCTGCCACGGTGTTGGACTGAAAGAGACGACCGATGAAGTTGTCGTGCTCCAGACCAAAGTGTGGTGTACCACTTCGGTGCAGCGCCGCGAGCCCACGGCCCAACAGTGAGTCGTGTTCGGGTGAAGGTGAGCCACGATCGACCCATGAAAGCACAAGAAAGCCGTGCTCGCTGTTGGCGGTGGAATGCGCGAGCACCTCAGGCACGCGCAGCGCGTCTGCTTCGGCAAGCCAGCGTAGGCCCTTGGCTTCCGCTTCAAACATCGCTGGTGGTGCACTCGTGTTTGTTTTGACGAAGACGCGCCTTCCGCTGCCAAGCTCGACCGAAAAGGCATCGTTGATGTCGCCTCCAGAGACCGAACTCGTGTCGGAGACGTCGTCATCGAGGGCGGTGGCGATCGCTTGTTTGAGCTGGGGGTTCACGACGCTACGCATAGCCGACCCCGCGCGCGCCATCAACAGTCTGGCTGTGCTAGTTTTCGCGAGATGTGTGGTCGCTTTGCGCAGGGGCTTTTTGAGGCGTGGTCACAGGCCCCGATCGAACTCCTGGTGCCTACGGACGTAGCGCCGCGCTTCAACGTGGCGCCTTCCGAGCAAGCTCTTGTTCGGCTTCGCGATGATGCAATGCTGGTGCCCATGCGTTGGGGGCTTGTGCCTTCGTGGGCCAAAGACCCGCACTTCGGTGTGAAGACCTTCAATGCGCGTGTGGAGACCGTGGCCCAAAAGCCGACCTTCCGTGAGGCTTTCAAGAAGCGCCGCTGCGTCGTGCCGGTCGATGGTTTTTACGAGTGGCAGGGCGCAAAAGGACAAAAGGTGCCGCATTTCATTGCGCAGCGCGAAGGACCCATGCTCCTGGCCGGACTGTGGGAAGAGGGTGAGGGGCGACGCACCTTCACGGTCGTGACCATGGAGCCCAACGGCTTGGTCGCAAAACTCCACGACCGCATGCCGCTGGCCCTCGATGCAGAAAGCCTCGCGCTTTGGTTCGCTGACGGGCCGATCTCAGTTGATGCACTCGAGCAGGTGCAAGCTCACGCTAAGAAGCTATCGATGAAAGAACACGCTGTTGCGCCTCTTGCAAGCGATGGTCCTGAGTGCATCGAGCCCGCTGCCCAACTCGAGCTATTTTGATGGCTCTTCCCTAGACCTTTTGGGGATCCTTCAGGCGCTGTCCGCTTTGGTCGGGTTGCTAAGGGTCGATGCGGAAGACCTCGGAGGTTCGTTGGTCGACGATGTAGGCTTTTCCTTCTGGACCGATGGTGATGCCCGCGAGTGACCCGGCTTGAAGGCCGGTGTCGAACTGGTTCAGCAAGTTACCTTCGAGATCGAAGGCGTAGATGAAGCTGGTGGCCTGATCGGTGACGTACATCGTATCTCCGGCGATGGCCAGACCACTCGGCAGGTCAAGCGTGCCTGGCGAAACAACTTCAGCAAGTTCAGCGCCGGTCATTGTAGCGGACACGTTTAGTTCCTCGTACTGAGGACTGATGGGACCTGATGCGGTGCCGGTCGTTGTATCGAGCCGGACGATGCGTTTATTTCCAGTGTCGGCGATGTAGAGAAACCGGCCCAAAGGTTCGAAGTCCATATGGCTCGGCACCCTCTCTTCGCGCGACAGTTCGCCTGTCACGTAGCGTGAAATTTCTCCGTCAGAGTGGTCTTCGCCGCCAGGAACGTGGGGCTCGTTGAAATTGTAACGATCGATGGAACCAAGTTTTCCATTGAAGACCCAATATACGGCCGCCCTTTGGTGTGCGATGCCCATGCAAAACGGCGATGCGTGCAACATGTCGAGGTGCGAGCCGTTGCCACCGGGGCCGTTGTTCGGATAAACCGCGGGGTCTGTTGTCCACAGGCTTGGCCCGATGAAGTCGGGTTCGCCGTCGTCGTAGTTTCCAGTTCTCCATTCATGGCAAGTTGCAAACTCGCTTGAGCCCTGCGTTGCGTTCGGGCGGTCGTCGACTTGCCCAAACGCAATGCTGCTTGGTTGGCGCATGAAATGCCACGCGTTAGCGTCCATTTGTCTTTTGCTGGTTGGGCTCTCGGTGTTGGCGCCCGTGATCTGCAGCGTGGAACCTTGAAGCGCATAGCAGCCGCTGGCGTTGGACGCCGTGCAGGGATCGTTGGGAGCATATTCGCGTAACACGACCCAGAGCACACCGCTTTGTGGGTCAAAATCGAGGTCGGTGGCTTCGCGCGCAGCTTCGGGCGTATAAATCGAGACGAGTTTTGCAGAGCCATTGCCCAGCGCTTCTCCGCCGGTCGCGACCTTGCTGTCCTCTTGCTGGACTGAGCTATCGGGTTGGTTGAGCGTTGCGTCGGGAACGATGATCTCACCGTCCGGTCCGATCATGGCGTCGGGAACGGTGTAGGAGGCGTCCATATCGGTGTTTGACGGGTTCTTTGCCCGATCGCTACCGCAAGCGATGATGGTGGGAATAATCAGGGCGGTGACAAAAGCAAAGCGTGCACGCATGGCGTAGGCCTAGCCCGGATTCCCAACTCGTGCCAAGGAACCTCGCTGCGTTGCCCGCTCCTTAAAGCGACTGCAAGTAGGCGATCATGGCGTTCTTTTGGGCGTCGTTCCAGTCGAGGCCAATGTCATGGCCGGTGATCGCGCCCATCCGACCGTTGGCGCCTTGGTAGTCGGAGCGTAGACGAGTTGGGTCAAACAGTGCCGGTAGGTCGGGCACGGTACCGGTGTGAAAATAGGGCGCAGCCTCAGCCACACGAGTCAGGTTGGGTGGCCGATACTTTCCGGTGCCGCGTGCCACGCCAAAGGCCAGGGCTTGATCGGTGCCGAGCTTCGGTGCATCGACGACCGGACCGCCGCCGGCGGCGTTGCTGTGACAGCGGTCGCATTGCTCATCGAAGAGCGCCTTGCCCTTGGACGCCAACGACGAATCCGGTGGTTGCCAGTCCGCGCTGCGCGCCGGTGGCTTGAGTGAGTACATGTACATCGCGAGGGCCCACGACAGCGTCCGGGGTGGTCGCGTGCGTTGGTGGTTGGCGTGCAGTAGCTGCGTTTCTTGTCGCAAGGCCAGGGCGACGGGGCCGATGTGGCGAATGGTTCCCGCTTGGGTCAGCGACTCGTAGTGTCTAAGGTCCCATAGGTCCGGGATGGTGACCGGGTCTTCGGCTTCGTCTTCGGTGATGTCTGCGCGTCCGGGACCCCACGTGGCCATGCGCCGGGCGAGCTCCGGGTCGACCGGTGTTTTCGTCTCTTTGTGCATGGCAAGACGGAGCGCACCGTAGTCGATGTCGCGGCGCGCAAAGCCGTCGATGGCCTGGCCATTTTGAACCGAGCTGTGGCAGAGCGCGCAGGTGATGCCCACTTTGCTCTTGCCGTCGACATCGATGAAACGCACCACGCCAATGATGCGTCTGTCCGGATCCGTTTGGAGGCCAAAGCGCTTCATTCGCTCGTCGCGTTGGATGCCGAACTCGACGAATGCATCGGCGCGAAGTGGATAACGATGAAAGATGACTTTGCCGAGCGCCCGCCACGCTTCCATGTCGGGTGGCGTGGTCCCGTCCCACACGCGGGTGGTGGGCTCAGCGGGTTCGAGCAAGCGTTCATTCGACGCGTCCCTCACCACGCGCAACGCTTGACTGCGTGGGTTCCACTCCGGGAGCGCGTCCCAGCCTCTTGTTTCGTGCCCGTAGGCCGCGATGCGCTGCCGCGAGTAAAGGTTTTTCGGGTTTCGCAGCGACTTGAGCATCGAGTCGCGACGGTGTTTGGCGTCACTGAGGTAGCGCGCGCCGCGGGCCAAGAGCCACGCGTCCGACCAGGGCTCCGCCTCTTTCGCGGCTGGGACAAGGCCCGTCGTGCTGCCCGGCGCGCTCGGTGTCACCTTCGCTTGCTTTTCCGTCGAGTCGCTTTGCGCAGCTTCACATGTGCATCCGAACATGCAGATCGCGAAGGCCGCAAAACATAAGGCCCACATTGCACGGGGGGGGGTGGCTTCGTGCAACATGGGCCTCGACTTTACTCCAACTTCTCCACCTATCCCAAGGAGGCTTGGGCTAGGCAAAATCTTCTAGGTGACGATTTCCGGCTCACGCATGATCTCGTCGGACGTAATCGCAACCGTCTCTCCCTCCATGGTCAGCGTGACGCGGAGGTAGAACACCATGCTGTACGTTTGCCAGGCTTCACCCGAGCCGATTTGCTTCCAGTCCGGAGCCGTTAGGTTATAGCTAACCTTCGAACCAGGGGCGGGGAGAAACTCGTCCCAAGCTGTGTATATGTCACCATTCCAGATCTTGGGTTCGTAAGCGTTCAGCTCGTCGAGCACATTCTTTCCGGTGCTGTCGAGAAGTTCGACCTTATCGATCTGCACCTCAGCGCCCCCGTCATGTCCCTTGTAGTTGAGCGAAAGCTGCATGTTGCTCTGCTGACAGAAGCCACAGTAGCTGTTGCACTCGTCGCCCACACAGTCTTCGGGTGGCGGCGCGCAGTCGCCAATCAAACCGGGCGACTCCGCACGGCTGCCGCAGTCGTCTGCGAGTGAAGCGGCCGAGATCGAAGCCTCAATGTTTATGACGGAGGCGTCGCGGGTGACCCGACCATCCTGCTCAATGCGGGCGTCCTCCTCGACCTTCGCGTCACGGCCGACGGTGGCGTCGTCTTCGCCACCGTCGTAGCCGTGGTAGTGCACGTGGTGTTCCGTGCAGCCTGTCAATCCAACACAGCATCCAAGCAATCCAACACACCCAATTGTCCAAGCCAACGCAATTCGCATACCCCGTTAGCTAAGCAATGGCTGTGCCACGACAAAAACCGAGTGTTTCCAGCCCAATCCCTGTGCCAGCGTGTGCCAATCGGGCAAGATTGGGCAGCCTGAGATACTGTGAGCGTGAACATGGCAGCGAACCTCCATGCTGCAGCGCTCGTCACGCTCGTCGTTTTTTCGCTCGCGTTCATACGCTGGAAGGGTCGACGTCCCACCAAAGCTTCGGTGACACGTGGGTGTTTGGCTGGTTTTGCGGTGGCCGCAGTCGTCCTAGGTGCTACCGCGCACCTCTGTGATGAGGGGCAGCCATGGCGCCAGGCGCTCATCGCAGCCTTTCTGACCGTGATGGGTATCTCTGTGGCGCGTTCGCGAGCGCAAGCGACGGGCTTTGGTGTCACGTTTCTTCTTGCGGGTCTTCTGCTCTCGGCCCACTTCAACCAGCTGGTTCACTCCGACGCTTTCGTTGGAACGGCTCAAACACGTGCCGGGCGAATGTCGCTTCCGCTCTGGCACACCTTGTTCACGGGTATCTACCAGGAGCAGCAGAAGGTCGAGGATACAACCCCGAAGCCCTGGACCTAAAGCCCTTACTTGACGGGGTAGGTTTTTCCGTTGTCGAGTTGGAGCTCGCGACGCTCCCCCTTCTTGCTCACGACGATGAGCACGGCCTTTTCCTGGCCTGCGAGTGAAAGCGCACTCGTCGCCTGCGCGTCGGTCATTGCGTCGATAGTGCGCGCGCCGATTTGGACGATGCGGTCGCCAGCTGCGAGCCCCGCACGACCGGCCGGCGAGTTGGGCACAACCTCCAGCGTCACGATTTGATCTGGTTGAATTTCGTACGATGAAATTCCTGTGCCGCGATAGGCTGTCGGTGCGCTCACTTCAAACGCCAGCGTTGCACCGCCTTCGAGGTCGAGGCGTGCGGTCGCGCCCGGCAGGGCCGTCGGCGGAAGCCCCGTGTCGGACCAGACGCCAGCTGGGTCTGAATCGACGTCATCGCGGTCCCACAGCTCAATGCGGATGTTTGCGTTCGACGGCAAGTAGAGGTTCTCTTGCGCGGCGTAGTTCCACTGCGGGTTGTTGCTGTTGTATGTCGTGGGGCTCTCGAAGACGAGTTCGCCGTCGCGAAAGATCTTGACGTAGGCGTCGGGTGGCCCGTCGTCGTCCCAGGGCAGGTCGCCTTTGCGTTTCGGGGGGATTTCAGCCGACAAGAGTTTGACCGTGTAGGTTTCGTTGGGTGCGTAACGGTCGGTGTCATCAACGGGTGTCATCGGTGTCGCGCGGCGTGGATACGCGCAAGCCCCAACCACCAATAGCGTTACGACCAATGTAACAAACGTGTTTCGGCGAACCATGGGACGAAGGATGCCAAGACATGAGGGCGAAGGCTAGCAAAGAAGCTGAAACTTGGTAGGTTGGCCCAGATGAGTGACTCCGTTCCGCAGCGCCAACCCCCGAACGCGAGACGCACGAAGATTGTGTGCACCTTGGGTCCCGCGACCGACTCACTCGACGCTATCGAGGCATTGATTCGGGCTGGCATGGACTGCGCCCGCCTTAACTTTTCCCATGGTGACCACGAGAGTCATGCGCAGCTTGCGGAGTACGTGCGCCAGGCGGCAGCGCGTTGCAAAAAGCCGGTCGCCATCTTGGCCGACCTGTGTGGCCCCAAAATCCGTACCGGCCGTTTCAAGGGTGGCGAGGTCAACCTTGAGCCGGGAGCACGCTTCGACTTGGTCACACGTGAAGTGGAGGGTGACTCGTCACAAGTCAGCGTCAGCTACGAGCAGCTGCCAGAAGACGCCAAGGAGGGCGATCGCATTTTGCTCGACGACGGCCTGCTTCGGCTCCGAGTTACGCGTTGCGAGCCGGGCCGCGTCGTGTGCGAGGTGGAAATCGGGGGTGTCCTCTCCGATCGTAAGGGTGTCAATCTGCCGGGGGTTCAGCTGAGCGTCCCTGCACTCACGGAAAAGGACCGCAAAGACCTCGCGTTCGCGCGCGAGCGGCTCGGGGTCGACTACGTTGCGCTGTCGTTTGTGCGCTCTCCAGAAGACGTCAACGAGGCCAAAGCGTTGGCGGGCGATATCCCGGTGATCGCAAAGCTCGAAAAGCCCGAAGCCATCGAGTGCCTAGAGGCCATCCTTGAGGTTGCCGACGGCGCGATGGTGGCCCGCGGCGACTTGGGTGTCGAACTGGGTTCCGAGAAAGTACCGCTCGTACAAAAGCGCATCATCCGTGAGGTCAATGCGCGCGGTAAGTTGGTCATCACGGCCACGCAGATGCTCGACTCCATGATGCGCAACCCGCGGCCCACTCGTGCCGAAGCCGCGGACGTGGCGAACGCCATTCTCGATGGCACGGACGCCATCATGCTTAGTGGCGAAACCGCCAGCGGAAAGTACCCCGTCAAGGCCGTCGAAATGATGAACGCCATCGCGCTCGAGGTGGAGCCCGAATGGATGGCGGAGCAACAAGAACGACCCGTTGCACTCGACACCGTCGTGTGGGGCGAGTGGGAGTTTGCCAACACCGCCGCTCGCGCCGCAGCTTTGATGAGCCGTGTGCTCGACCTCAAGGCGGTCGTTTGTTTTACCGAAGAGGGTAGGACCGCACGACTTTTGTCCGAGTATCGGCCGCGGGCTCCCATCGTCGCGATCACGGCCGATTCGAACGCAGCACGTCGGCTGGCGGTGCATTGGGGCGTGTCCCCACGGGTCGAGGTTCCTCCCGAAGACATGGAAGAAACGCTAAGAATCGCGACATCTGTGCTTGCACGTGAAGGTTGGTGCCAGCAGGGGCATGCGTTTGCGTTGGTCAGCGGCTGGCCACCCTCGGAACATCCCAATACGGTCAAGCTCCACCGTATGGGGTAGGCTCTGTCGGTAGGACGGATGACTGATCAAGAGCACAATTGTACGGCCGATGAAGGCACGGTCGGAGGGTCGCCGCCCGTACCCAAGAAACTCGGGCGCTACACCATCGATCGGCTGATCGGCTCGGGTGCGATGGGGCACGTCTATTTAGCGCGCGACGCGGAGCTCGACCGTCCGGTCGCCATCAAGACGGTGCGTGAGATCCAATACGCGGATCGGTCCTTCGTCGAAAGGTTCAAGAACGAAGCCAAGGCAGCCGCTCGCCTGCGACATCCATCGATCGTGCCTGTCTATGACGTCGGCGAAGACCCCGCGGTCGGACCCTTCTTGGTTTTTGAGTATGTCAAAGGGACGACACTGCGCGAGCGCATTCGTTCCGGAGGGCCACTCGATAACGAGGGTGTGCGTCGTCTTGCACACGACCTCGGCGGTGCACTCGATGCCGCACACGCGGCCGGCATCATTCACCGCGACATCAAGCCCGACAACATCTTGCTCGACTCGGATGGTGGTGCGCGACTGACCGACTTCGGTGTCGCGCGTATTCCAAACGCAGGTCTTACGCGCGAAGGGCAGTTTCTTGGTACGCCTTGCTACGCCGCGCCTGAGACGTTGCGCGAGGCGAGTTACAGCCCGCGCTCAGACGTCTTCTCCTTTGCCACGGTGCTCTACGAGGTCTTGGTGGGGGCTCGAGCATTTCCCGGCTCCGATGCGGTCGCGGTGGCTCAACGGGTTGTGCACGACCATCCCAGGGCGCCGAGTAAATGCAATCCATTTCTCTCGCGCGCGGTCGATGCAGTCATCGCCAGGGGGCTCGCCAAAGCGCCGACCGATCGTTACGGGTCAGCGCTGGAGTTGGTCGACGCCCTCGATGTAGCGCTCGATAAGAAGCGCTCACCCATCCGGGCCTTCGCGCTGGTGGGGGGGCTCGCTGCCGTTGCGCTCGGAGGTTGGCTTCTGGTATCGGGCGGCGTGGCCTCATGGGGCGCGGGCGAAGACGGCGCGGATGCGGGTGTTGACGACGGCGCCGCGATCGATGAGTCGGTAGTGTTGCCTGTCGTTGGTGGCGACGCAGGTCTCGACGCGGCCGCTGACGCGGGGGATGCCGCGCTCGATGCGGCCGATCCGTTCGCCGATATGTCGTCATTTGAACGTGAAGAGGCCGCCAAGGATGCACTGTTCCGTGCGCGCAAACTCGTGCGCGACGGCAAGCCCGACAAGGCGCGTCCATTGCTCGAAAAAGCTGCGCAGCTGGACCCCGGCAATACCGAGGTCCGCGGTTTGCTTGAGCAAGTTGGACCCACGCTTGCCCCTGCGCCCGCCTCGCCCTAGCGCAGCGACAATGTGCGCGCTCGTGCTTCGCCATCGTGCTGCGTTCGATTTACCAGCGGGCGAGTGGGGCCCGACCGTGCTCCTTTTCCAGGGGTTGGCACCCAACCCCTCTCTCGCTCTGCTCGATTCACCCCAGCTCCCCCGACCAGCTACGCGTCGCAACGATCGATGCGCTGCTAGCACATCGCGTTGCTTTGGCTTCGCCATCGTGCTGCGTTCGAGTTACCAGCGGGCGAGTGGGGCCCGACCGTGCTCCTTTTCCAGGGGTTGGCACCCA
>CAZAQV010000016.1:78422-81752 GCA_964487255.1 uncultured Polyangiales bacterium
CGATGCGCTGCTAGCACATCGCGTTGCTTTGGCTTCGCCATCGTGCTGCGTTCGATTTACCAGCGGGCGAGTGGGGCCCGACCGTGCAGATCGGCCGACCAGGGCCAGTATGGGCCCTTGTCTTTGCAGCGTGGGCGGTCGGAACGTGGGCAGTAAATGCGAACATGAAAATGGTCGGTGTGCGGTCGCCCGCTTCCGGCGGGCATCATCATGCGTGACACGCGGTCTTGTATCTCCTCCGGTACGCCCTTCTTGCGTGCGTATCGAAACAAAATGCGTTTCATCGAGTTGGCCACGAAGATGTGCTGGACGGCGACCTGCGGGTCAAGCGCAAGCGACTCGACGAGCGTCCAGTTGCGGGCGACATCCATGTACACCATCTTGCGATCGTCTTCGCCACCGACGCGCGCCTTACCGCTGCGCCACAAGTATACAAAACTTGGCCAGGCCACAGTGTGGTTGCGCTCGTCGACCATGTAAAAACCGATGTCAACATCACGACCGTTCTGGTGCGAGCGGTGACCAAGAATGCGGCCGCCGCGATTGTTCGAGAGCTCGCCCACGGCCATGCGTCCAGGCCCGTGTTGTTCTGTGACCCGACGCGATACGCGCTGCAACAGCCCAACCATAGCGTGCGAACCCCAGAAGTTGTCGTGCGCGCGGTATGCATCCACGTGACGAATCGTGTCCGACTCAGGTAGGTACACGGCATCCCGGAGTCGACCGCGCCATGGCCAGCCGTATGAGCGCGCAGGCTTGAATACGCTTTCGATCATTACAGGTTCGGGCGCGATCTCTTTGTTGATCATCGGTTGCATTGCAACACTCGATGTCATCTGCACCGCGGTCAGGTCTGCAAAAGTTTGTGTTGCACTCAGGTCAGCGAATAGCGAACCCCATAGTAAAGAGAGTGGCAACAAACCTTGCATCAAGAGTCCATTTTGCCGTGCAGGCAAACTGATCGCAATTTTATGTGACGAGAATTCTCCGCACACGTTCACCGCGCAACACCGACAGGTGTGCAAATGTCGTCACGAACGGTGGTGAACGAAGAACACCTTCTGTGATAGGGGTGACTTTCGAAAACCTTCTGCGACGAACTGTTCGCTACGTTCTTCCCACGCGTAGTCTTGTTGCAACTTTGCGTTCGGACAGAAGTCGCGCGCATGTGTGCTCAAAAGTAGGCACCCGCCTTCAGCCACCTGTTCCATCATCAGCGGCAGCCAGGTTTGTTGTCCGCGAACGGCATCAAATGGTTCCCGCGCCTGTCGGGACACCGAATAACTTGGGATACCGGCGTACACGATGTCGAACCGAGCGTTGCTCTGTTCAAGCCACGGCACAACGTCGTGGTGCACGAAGCGCAGTTGCTTGCGGCAGTTGTTGAGAGTCGCATTGCGCTGTCCCCACTCGAGCGCCGTGTTCGACAAGTCGACATTCGTGCAAGCGCGCGCTCCACCGATCGCAGCGGCGATGCTCGCCGCGCAAGTGTAAGAAAAGAGGTTAAGAAAAGTCTTGTCACGTGCGTGTTGGCGAATCCACTTGCGTAGGAGTGCTCCGTCGAGAAATAGCCCCGTGTCGAGATAGCGCTTGAGATTGACCTCGAAATACATCCCGCCTTCTTTGACACGCGTGACGTCGTCGGCATCTGCGCGCTGGTCTTGCTGACCTTGTTCCCGCGAACGCACGCGAAACGTCACGTCGTCGATTGAAAGGGCCAATACCTCACGCACGACTTCGAGCGCGACCCGACGGCGGCGGTCGGCGTCGTGTTCGGCAATGTTGCGGGGGCGTTCTCGCTCTTCGACCCTCGCGTGGCCTGCGTACCAGTCCACCGAAAAGTTAAACTCAGGGATGTCGCGGTCGTAAATACGAAACGCCGTCGTATCTTGACGTTTGGCCGTCTTGAATCGCTTCTTTGCGGTCTTGCGCAAGCGATTCTCAAACATTTGACCCTCTGCGTCGCGTTTCTTGGGGTGCTCGGCCCGTGGGTTGTTCGTCGACGACGTCTGCGTCGTGCGTCCTCGAATTGGAAAATGGCAAAAGCGGGTGTCGATGCCACCGTGAAGGACATCGTGACTCGACTGCGCGCGAAGGCCGACCGCCTTTGCGAGCTGCTTATTGCCGCAAAGAAGCCAGGCGTCCCAGTCTGCATAATGTTCTTTGAGTGTGTCGCCGATACGACGATAAAGGGGCTTGGCTTCGTCGATGTGACCGCCGAGGCGCTCGCCATAAGGTGGGTTGGTCACCAGCAACGCATGGGCGGGGCCACTCGGGGCGGGCGATGAAAAGAAGTCGAGCTGCTCGACACGTACCTCCGCGGAGCCCAGATCGTGGCGCGAGCGAAGCACACGCAAGGTTTGCTCCACGCTGGATGTGGCGTCGGCCGAAAGGTCGCGTGCGACAATCAGAGCTTTGCCGCGGTGGCTGAGATCACCCGGCGCGAGCGCCTTTCGGTGTGCGGCTTCGTCGTAACCCAGCCACGATTCGAAGCCCGAGGCGTGACCGGCTGCCCGTCGACAGGCTCCCGGTGCGATACCCGCGGCGTACAGCAACGCCTCGATGATCAGCGTGCCACTGCCGCACATCGGGTCGAGCAACAGCGCGTCTTCGCGAAGCCGCGCGGGCCAATCGCACAGGATGAGTAAACCCGCCGCGAGATTCTCGCGCAGCGGCGCAAGCGCATGGGTATGGCGGTAGCCGCGTCGATGAAGGCCTTCACCCGAGAGATCGATGCCCGCCCACGCCTGTTCGGCATGCACGTGCACAAAGGCGCGTAGGTCTGGCGTATTGAGGTCGACGTTGGGACGCTTCCCGTGTTTGTCGCGCAGCCGATCGACGATGGCATCTTTGGTCTGTTGCGCGATGAAGCGCGTGTGCCGCAGCTCACGATTGCTACCGGTGGCTCGCACCGCAAGGGACTTGTGGGCTGGGAAGTGGGTCTCCCATTCTAGCGAATGGATAAAGGCGTAGAGTTCTTTTGCGTCGCTCGCCGGACCTTGCGCGAGTTCTAACAACAAACGTGACGCTGAGCGCAGCTGCTCGTGCGCAGCGTAAAGGAGTTTGGTCGAAAAAGGTGTGCTCACCGAACCCGGGGCGCTCTTGAGTTCGTGCACACCGAGGGTGCGCCATTCTTCTTCGAGCGCAGGTTCAAGACCCGCCGGACACGTCGCCGTCAATCTCATGCGCTCCGCTCGAACGACTGCGTGCTGGTAGCACGAAGCGTTCTAGCGCTCCGCCTGACTTTTTTGCTCTTCCGCTGACGCGTCATCGTACGCTCCGCTCGAACGACTGCGTGCTGGTAGCACGAAGCGTTCTAGCGCTCCGCCT
>CAZAQV010000016.1:81852-139392 GCA_964487255.1 uncultured Polyangiales bacterium
CGCTCCGCTCGAACGACTGCGTGCTGGTAGCACGAAGCGTTCTAGCGCTCCGCCTGACTTTTTTGCTCTTCCGCTGACGCGTCATCGTACTCAACCATGGTAGACTGTTTCCATGGCTCAGCAATCGGATATTGCAGACGGTGTTGCAGCGCTACGAACTGCCTTTGATGAGGGAACGACGCGACCGCTCTCGTGGCGACGCAAACAACTGAGCGGCATCATCAAAATGATCGATGAGCGCGAAGCTGACCTGATCGAGGCGCTTCAAAAAGACCTCGGTCGGCCTGCGATCGAAGGGTGGGTTGGAGACTTGGCGCTCACGCATGCCGAGGCCGAATACGCGCTCGACCATCTCGACGAGTGGTGCCAGTCCAAGAGCACGCGCTGGCTTCCCCTCGTACAGCAACCCGCAAAAGTCGAATCCATGCAGGAGCCGCTCGGTGTGGTGCTGGTCATTGGCCCATGGAACTATCCACTTCAGCTTGTGCTGACGCCGCTCGTCGGCGCCATCGCCGCTGGCAACTGTGTCGCGATCAAGCCGTCCGAGGTTTCCGCGAATGCCAGCAAGGTGCTGGCCGAGTTGCTTCCGAAGTACGTGGATTCGAGCTGTGTGAAGGTGTTCGAGGGCGGCGTACCGGAGACGACAGCGCTACTCGAACAGCGTTTCGATCACATCTTTTACACTGGTAATGGGACCGTCGGGCGTATCGTGATGACCGCGGCAGCCAAACACCTCACGCCAGTGACACTCGAACTCGGCGGCAAGAGCCCGTGTCTTTTCGCCGAAGATGTTTGCCGGAGCAAGTCCGACCTTGCCGTTGCCGTGCGGCGTACGATCTGGGCCAAGTATTTCAACGCGGGGCAGACTTGCACGGCGCCCGACTACGTGTTGATCCCGCGCTCGCACAAAGAACAATTTGTTCGACTGTGCGGCCAAACGATTGAAGAGCTCTATGGATCAAATCCGCAAGAGAGCGTTGACTATGGTCGCGTGATCAATGAGCGTCACGTTGAGCGAATTCAGGGACTCTTCGAAGGGACCCAAGTCTTGCTTGGTGGTCAAGTTGATCGCGACGAACGCTACATCGCACCGACTATCGTAGAGGCAGAGCGTGAGGACGCGAAGATCCTTGAAGAGGAAATCTTCGGCCCAGTCCTGCTAGTGGTCCCGTACGACAGCATTCAAGACGCCATTTCGTTCATCAGGGATCGGCCCAAACCTCTCGTCCTTTATCTGATGGCGGGTAGCAGCAGTGTGCAAGACAGGGTGTTACGAGAAACGAGTTCGGGAGGCGTGTGCATCAACGATCTTCATGCACAGATGGCCGTTTCAGACTTTTCTTTCGGTGGGGTCGGCGAGAGTGGGTTTGGCCAATATCATGGCGATTGGACGTTTCGCACGTTTAGTCACGCGAAAAGCATTCTGTACAAAGGCTTCAAGTTGGATCCCGCGATTCGCTATCCTCCGTACACCGAAAGCAAGAAGCGCTGGCTCAAGCGCCTCGTCTAGAAGGAGCAGCGCAGACGACGGTCGTCAAGACGACCGCCGGGGGCGGTTTGCCTGGACGGCCGAGCGTCCCGGTTTCTACGTTGCAGGACTGGTCGATCCGGCATTCGGCGCCGAGCGGGCCCTTGCGCCGGCTGAGGCGAGTATTTGGATCGACGGCGAGTTGCGAGGCCCAGAACTTACACTGGTCGCGCGTGAGACCAATCCTCCCTGAAAACGAGTGCAGTAATTGGGCAAGTCCCTCTTTTCGGAGGCGGTCATCGGCCTTATGATTCGCTCCACATGACCAATCCGCTGGTTGAGAAAAAGTTTCGCGTTCCCTTCGATCAAATTGAACCCGAGCATCTCCGTCCCGCCGTTGATCAGCTTATCGCGCAAGCCCGTGCTGACCTCGATGCCGTCGCGAAGCAGGAAGGGCCACGGAACTACGACAACACCCTCGGCGCGATGGAGGAGGCAACTGATACGCTGATTTATGCGGTCACGATCATGGGGCACCTCGAGTCTGTCGCAATGACCGACGCTTATCGGGACGCGTACAACGATGTTCAGGAGGACATCAGCGCGTTCTTCTCGTCGATCGTGCTTCACGAAGGTCTTTGGCACGCGCTCAAGGAGTACGCGGAAACAGAGGACGCGCGTAGCTTGGACCATGTGAAGCGGCGTTTTTTGGTCAAGACAATGGACGACTTTCGGCGGCAGGGCGCGGACCTTGGCCCCGAGCAGAAACAAGAACTGCAAAAGATCGACGTCCGCTTGTCCGAACTCACGACTCGGTATGCGCAGAACGTGCTCGACGCAACCAACCGCTATGAACTCATTGTGACCGATGAAAGCAAGCTGGCAGGTCTTCCTCAATCGGCGCGTGATGCCGCTGCAGAATCCGCGCGCAAGAAGGGCGTCGAAGGGTTTCGTTTCACGTTGCAAGCGCCGAGCTATATTGCGGTCCAACAGTACCTCGATGACGAATCCATTCGCCGGGACGTTTGGCGTGCATACAACACGCGTGGCACTGCAGCGCCCAACGACAACCGCCCACTGCTGGTCGAGATCTTGAAGCTGCGTAAGAAAAAGGCGGAGTTGCTCGATTTTCGGGACTTTGCCGATCTGGTTCTGGCAGACCGTATGGCCAAGAATGGTCGCGCGGCGACTGAGTTTCTGAACGAACTAAGGCGACGTACGAGGCCGTTCTTCGACAAGGAAAACGACGAGTTGCGCGCCTTCAAAAAGCAGCAGACGGGTTCCTCGGAGATGCAGCCTTGGGACATCGCCTACTGGTCTGAGAAGCAGCGTAAGGCGCTCTATGAGTTCGACGAAGAGGAATTGCGCCCGTACTTTACGGTCGAGAACGTACTCCAAGGTGTTTTTCATCTCGTTGAAACGCTGTACGGCGTCACGATCGAACCCTCGGAGGCGCCGACGTGGGACGATGCAGTCCGTGTTTACAAAGTGTGCGAGAACGGAACGCACCTCGGGTCGTTTTATGCCGACTTGTTTCCGCGAGAGATCAAGCGCGGTGGGGCGTGGATGAACGGGATTATTACAGCGACGCCCGGGGAGCCACACCTCGGCTTGATCTGTGCCAACGCAACACCGGCGGTGGGTGATAACCCTCCCATGCTGACGCATCGAGAAGTGGAAACGATTTTCCACGAGTTTGGACATCTTTTGCACCACCTGCTGAGCGATGTTCCGGTTGTCTCCCTGGGCGGTACGAATGTCGCGTGGGACTTCGTGGAGCTGCCTTCGCAGATCATGGAAAACTGGTGTTGGGAGCGCTCGTCA
Source organism: uncultured Polyangiales bacterium (assembly GCA_964487255.1). Taxonomy (GTDB): domain Bacteria; phylum Myxococcota_A; class Polyangia; order Polyangiales; family CAZAQV01; genus CAZAQV01. Next base: position 85,145 of record CAZAQV010000016.1, read on the forward strand.
CTCGATAGCTTTGCGCGTCACTACGAGACCGGCGAACCGATCCCAGACGACCTATTCAGCAAGTTGGAGCGTGCTCGCACATACCGCGCAGCGTATGAGCAGATGCGACAGATTGGGTACGGCACTGCGGATCTCATGTTGCATCGCGACTTCGATCCGTATGGAGATAACGACGTCATTGCCTATGCTCGCAAGATTTTTGAAGAACACAACCCGTGCGAACTGCCGAGTGATTACGCCATGATCGCATCGTTTAACCACTTGTTCGCGTCTCCGGTTGCCTATGCGGCTGGGTACTATTCGTACAAGTGGGCAGAGGTGCTCGACGCCGATGCGTTTACACGGTTCAAGAAAGAGGGCGTTTTTGATCGCGAGGTCGGCATGAGCTTCCGCAACGAAATCTTGTCGCGCGGGGACAGCGACGACCCGGCGCGCCTGTTCGAGAACTTTATGGGGCGGCCGCCGGATATTGAGGCCCTGATGCAACGCCAAGGGCTCTGTTAACAGCTCTTCACGGCTTCGCGTCGCAACGATCGATGTGCTGGTAGCACATCGCGTTGCTTTGGCTGCGCACGCTCATCGCGGTGTTGACGGCTCTTCGCTGCGCGGTGTTCGGGTGGCCCAGGCGAAGAGCTGTGCCTGCTCGCGGACTTGGCGTAACAAGGAGATGGTCTGCGGAGGTAGTGAGCCTAGGCTTGCCGCCGGGCCCGGTTGCGCGCGGCTTGTCTGCTTGGGCTTGTCGTCGCCCAGGCCTGCATCGCGGTACTTCTTGAGCAACATCATGATCCGATCACGCATCTGTTCGGCGTGCTCGATGCCGCGCAGTGCACCCCTGTGCATCATGGCTCCAGCTTGGGGGTGTGCGCCGCCACCTCCACCGGCGGTCTCGATGATCACGTTCGAAATGCCGAGCACTCGCTCCAACGGGCCTTGATGAATCGAGAGGTTCTGGATGTTCGCGAAGGTAAATGTCGCCTCCTCGATGCGCCATGCCCCTTGTCGGATACGCAGACTTCGGTCCGTCAAGATGTAGTAACGCAGGTCATAGTCGAGGCGAATTAACCAATAGCGAAGCAACGTTCCGAAGGTCGCGCTCACGATCACAAAGGTCGCTCCAAGCCTCATCCAAAAATCGGCTTCTGGCACTTCGTCTGCACCGACGAACATTCCAATGCCAATGACCAACGAGAAGATTGCTCCGGGGACCTGGCGAATCGTATAGAGAAGCAGCTGGTACTTCAGAAACTTTGGTGATGCGCGGAACGTTTGGATCGAGTCGCGCGCACCCCGAGGTGGGTCGGGGGGTTCCTGTGGTGTCTTGAGCCACCTCAGCAGTAGCCCCTTAAACAGGCTATACATGTGGGCCCCGCTGGTTGCGCTCGAGTTGCTCGCGCGCTTCTTTGAGCGAGTCGCGAATGTCCGTGAGCAGCTTGACGATCTCTCCCGCATGAACCGGTTCGTCGGCCGACACCGTCTCGGTAGCTGCACTGGCTTGTGGCGCACCGGCATGGCCTTCGTCACCGCCACGCATCTTTCCGTAAAGGAAGTCTCGGACTGCGTCGTAGTCGCGGATTCCAACCAGGGCCATTTCGGCGGTTGACTTGCCGGAGGCGGTCTGCACTTCGATGGTGGCGATGCCGAGCCACCTTTCAAGTACTCCACGCGACAGGTGAATGTCCTGAATGCGCGCGTACGTCAGGTTGATCTCTTGTCGCCAAAGAATACCCCACGACATCGACACGCCCTCGTCATCGAAACGATAGCGAAGTGTCTTGTACTTGAAGTAGCCCGGGATCAGCGCAACCAAGAAGCACGGGCCGAGAAAAAGCGAGCCCAAAACGTAGAGGGTGAGTAGCTTCGGGTCAGGGCGTTCAATCGAGCGAACGTCGTTCATGCTGGGGAAGCTACACCCAAAGCGTCATCGGTGGACAGTCCCCTGCGGGCCAGTTTAGGGAATGATGGCGGATCGCCCCGCACCGTAGACCACCGCTTCGTCGAGCAGTTCGACGTCAAAGCCGCGCAAGGCAAGGTCGCGAGCGTCCAAGAAGATCTCGTCCTGCTCGGCGTCCTCTGCAGAGAAGCCGATCGCGCGGTAACCGTCGTGGGTCGATGCGCGCAGTAGTGCGGAGGCGTCAAGTCCAGCGTGTCGAGAAAGGGTGCGGGAGCGCTCATCGAGTTCGACAGCACGCGCTTCCTCGAACGGACAGCTCATGGCGTGGCTGTCCGTTCCCATGCAGAAGCGCGCGCCGGCGTCGCGCAGCGTACCGATGTCAGGAAGGCCGTCACCCAGATCACGTTCCGTCGTACGACAGATGCATGCGAAGGCGCGTGCTTGTCCCAGCAGTTCGGCCTCGCCGGGCGTAAGGTGCGTGGCGTGCACAGCCACGAAACGCTCAGAAAGGACACCCAGATCCGAGAGGACTTGGACCGGGGTGCGCCCTTGGTGTTCGAGCTTGCACTCCTCGAGCTCTCGCAGCTGCTCGGAGACGTGCATGTGAATCGGCAAGTCTCGATCCGTGGCGAACGCGTTCGCTTCGCGAAGCCAGGCTTCGGAAACTGCACGCACGCTGTGCGGCGCGAGCCCGATCCTGACCCCGGGGCTCTTGGCGTAGTGACTTTGCAGCGTCTCCACATCGCGAAGCGCATCCTCGACACGGCCATCACAAAAGCGGCGCTGCACCGGGTCGAGTTGCTGCTGGTGGCCCCCGCGCTCGTAAAGTACGCGCAAAAGGCAGATTCGAAGCCCCGCATCATGCGCGGCGCGGACCACGGCGTCTGCCAAGATGGTTCGATCACTGTACGGCGTCCCGTCGGGTTGGTGATGCACGTAGTGAAATTCTCCTACGGCTCGCACGCCATGGGCACGAAGTTCCTCGTATGCAGCGTAGCTGACACTGTAGATGCTCTCCGGGTCGAGCGATGCTGCGTGCTGGTACATCAGCGCTCGCCACGACCAAAACGAACCACGCCCCTGGCTTCGCTGCGTCCGTCCCCGAAGTGCGCGCTGAAAAGCATGCGAATGCGTGCTGGCGATCCCGGGGAGTCGGATGCGCTTGCCCACCAAGCGAGCGATGGCGCTAACGTTGGACATGACCGCTCACCTGCCCAGTGCCTTTCGCAACTGGACCTCTTTTTCCCGCCGACTCTTCCCCTCCGGCGCGTAGTTGTTGGCGCGTATATACGCGTCGAGTGCTCCTTCTAGGTCGCCCCGGCGGCGCAGGTCGCCTCCGAGATAACGGTAATAGTCGAAACGTACCTCGGACGTCGTCACGGAGAACCACATGAGTGCGGCGGCCGCGATCAGAGCACCCGCGGTCAAAGCTGCGTCTTGCGCGTCTTGCGCGTTTTGCACCAGTCGTCGTACCGGGTCGGCACACAACAAGACCGCTGCGCACGCGAAGCCAGCCGCGACCCCCGGCAAGTCGATTTGCTTGGCGAGTGCGACCGTTCCCACCACACAGAGTACGAGAATCACTGCAATGAAGCCGCGTTCCTTGAAGCCGAGCTCGCTTATCGTGAGCCCGAGGTCGCGTGCGAACCGGACCACCGACCTTGATAGTACCGGAGGGCCGAGACAAATCAGGGCTGCCATGATCATGTAGTAGGAGAACCACCCAATCTTGAGGCCGAGCTCTTCTGCTCCGAAGTGAAAGCTTAGCGCAGCGAAGAGAGCGAGCCAGCGCGTCCATTGCCAGCGCAGCATTGCACCCGCAAGGCCTGCAGCGACAAACACGAAGGCCAGCTCAGGCAAGAACTCGCCGAACGCGCTGTTACGAATCGGCCCCAGAGTCAGCAAGCACAGCACAGCCAAACAGCCGATGATCGAGCCGATCACCCATTTTCGCACTCGTTCGGCAGAGACCTCACGGTCGAACCAAGGCGCTACCAGGTAGACAGAGCCCAACACAAGCTGGATACCGACGACGGAGGTACCGATCGTTGAAAGGACAGTTTTCTGCTCGAGACCGTAGCCTGCACCGAGCTCAAAAAAGGAGCGCGCATGTTCCGGCGCCACCCGCACAAAGGCATCGCCCGACTGCCAGGCGGCGTCGAGTTTGGCAAACGCCGCGTAGAAGTAGACGATGGCGATGCTCGTCGTGAGCATAGGATACGCCCAGGTCTGCACTGCGCCGTCCGGTTCCGCGGAGTCTGCGTCAACTTCACCTGGGTTGTTGGTTTCTTGCAAACTGGGTTGAGGGAAGAAAACGAAGCAAAAGAGCACCAAGCTAATCAAGTAATGGTGTTGGTAACTGTCGTGCAGGCTCATCGCCCAGCCGTAAGTGTACCCGGCGCAGAGCACTGCGCGTACCCAACGCGGCTGCGGAAGCCAAGCTCCCACGAATGCCAGCAGCCCCGCGCCGAAGGTCACGCCCAGATAAAGCCCGGGCGAGGGCATGGGCTGGATCGCGTCGAGCCAAACAAAGTGCGAGAGGTTGAAGTTGCCAGCGCCGTATCGCGCCGCGTGGCCCGCGAGTTCCAACCAGATATCGAAGGAAAGCAGCAGCAAAAAGGCGGACTTGAGCAAGTGCAACCGCTCGCTTGTCACCGGAAGATAGAAGTGGTCCTCCAAGATGCGGCGTAAGTCGAGTTTTGCGGCGGGCGATTCACTCATCGTCGCCCGCCCCCTTTAGTGGCTCTGAGACTTCGCCGGTTTGACAGTTGCGCGACCAGCGGCGCGCGGGCATCGGCCGGCCCGTGGCGTCGATGCACTCGTTCGTGAGTACAACCTCGCGCATCCCCTCTTCGTTGCAGCGTCGCTCGAGCACGGCTTCGATCACGCGTTCGCGGTTTCGTCGCAGCTGGGTGACCCATGCGGTCTGCAGAATGCGATTGAGGGACGGTGTCGTCGGTGTGCCCTCTTCGGGTGTCTCGAGCAGATGCGTGCGACATTGCACGACGCGAATCGCGGAAAACATGCGCCACGAGAAGCGTTCGTCAAAGTCGTCGTCACCCCAGTAGTAACGAAGTGGGATCAGCAGTTGCGCGCCTAGGAAGAGCGCGATGACCCAGCGCGAGGTCCTTCGCGAGAGCTGCGAGTCCGCCACTCTCGGACCATACTCTACTGCTGGTTCTTCGGCTATCGCTCGATTCGAAGACGGTGTGCTGCTAGCACACCGCTTCTTGGTCTCGCTGGCCTCATCACGGCCTACATAGACGCGTTGTTGGGCGCGGGGCGGTGAACCAATGCGGGGGTTTGGCTGCTGCCATCGTCGCCGACGTAGAGCATCCGAACGTTCTGTCCGTCGAAGAGCACATCTGCAGCGCGCACGCCCAGCCGGTCAAAGTCGTTTTGCCCCTCTTCGTACACCGCGCCGTCTTCGCTCATGTCTCGCCAGCCCACGAGGTCATCGGAGACCAACAAGCCGATCGAACTTCGCTCTGCGCTGCGCCCCTCGTAGTAGAGGTGATACGCCCGGTTCTGCACCAACAGCGATGGCTGCAAGATATTTTGTGCGTCGAAGCGGAAGCTTGAGATGGAGGCATCCCGTTGGGTGCGTTCTTCGAGAATATTTGCTCCGGCCAGCTCCCAATCGATACCGTTGCCCGACTTGAACGCGCGCAGGACGCTCGTCCCGTCCGCGAGCCGCGCACGAACCACCATCACCCAAGGGTAGGTTGGATTTTGCGTCACGGTGACGGTCGGCATTTCAAAGTCGAGTGTGTCGCCCCATGTGCTGGCGAGCGTATCGGTTCGTGCGGCGCCGTACGGGGCCAGGACGAGTCGTGTGCTGATGGTTGCGAAGGTGTCGGGGGCGATCGTGGCGCGTGCGATCGCACCGACCGCGTTGTCGCCTCTCGCCTCCGTGCGCGTTTCGAGCGCGTCCTCGGCGTAGCCGGTGAAGAACAGTGCCCAGCGCGCCCGGTCCTGCTCCCAGACCAGCTCCGGATCGGACACGCGAACGGCAGAATAAAACTCTGAGTCCGGGAAGAACGCGGTGTCCTTCGTCGTTGCGACGCGGATTTGGGCGCCTACAAGCTGGCCAAAATAGATGCGCCGCTCGCGCTCGAAAGCGACCCACGTCTCACCTATGGCGTTGGTCGCAATACTTGGGTTGGTCACCGTCCCGCCGTCGTCTGCGACCAATGCCGTGGGCTCAAGCCACGCGTTCGGAGTGTCACACACGAGCGTCTCGATCGATATGCTTGTGACGGCTGGAGCGTCCGCGCCTTGCCCAAAGACCATCGCGTAGACGTCCATGTCTGCGTTGACATAGGTTTCGAAGTTACCTGCCGGCCCATGCACTCGCACTTCGCCCGATGGTGACACCTGAAGCGCCCAAGTTTCGGGTCCGGTGCTCTGGAGGTCCCACGTACTGATGACGGTGTTTTCGACCACCAGGCCGATGCGCCGATTCGTGGCGAAGGCCTGCAAACCCACCACAATATCGGGACGCGCGCCGAGTGCGTCGGGGTTGTCCCGTATCAGAGATACTCCGCTTGTTCCGGCACACAGCGTGTCCGCGTCGGGCGTGCAGCGCGCATCGGTGCTGAACGTGACGACTCGCTGCATGGCGCGCAGGTCGAGCGCTTGGTTCGAGATGACACCGCCGGGTTTGGTGAGGTCGGCACCGAAGGTGATGCCGCTCGTGTCGACGAGCGCGTCGCCAAAGAGCGAGAGGCTGTCATCGCAGCCGGCAATGTTTTCGCTCGTGCAAGTGGTAAAGTCGATCGAGAGTGTGCCGCCGGCAGTCGGCGCGCAGCACTCGGAGTTCCCAACGCAACAGGTGCCGCGTGCTCGGCACCCCTCGTCGTTGCAGTCCATTGCGCTGTCAGCGTCGTTGTCGGTGTTGTCAAAGCACGAATTGGCACCACCGTACTCTGCATCGGGACTCTCACCGGCAGGAAGGGGGGCGCCTTGTTTGTCGTTGGCGTCGAAGGGCGGCGTGCCGACACCATCGGTGGTCGGCTCCTGGGCCCCAGCATCCGCGTCATTGCGGGGGGCCTCATCTCCGAGCGCGTCCGAATCGGCGCTGCACCCTAAAACTCCGGCAAGCAGCGCGCAGGGTGCGAGTCGGAAAAAGGTGGTGATTGGATTTAGTTGGGCCATTGGGGTCTGCTCCAGTTCTGGATGAGCGATACGATTTGGTAGCTTACCTCTCCAAATACATTCACACTCTGTGCCAACAGGAACCGGATCTTGTCTTGGTCGCGCGCGACAGCGAGGCTCTCAAGCTTGCAGCCGCTGCCACACATGGCTTCTGGGTCGCTGGCCTGCAGGACCGGATTGCCCGGAAACGGAATGAAATTAGGTGGTTCGCTGCCGTTGGGCTGCCATTGTGCGAGGCCGATGCTGCGCCGCTGTCCGCGATCGCGGGCGATGAACCAAAGCCGATAGACCACGTTTGGCGCGGTGCCATATTCTACAATGACTTCAGGGCTTTCGATGCCCCCTAGGGCGTAGGTTCCGGCGTGACCGCCCTTGCCCACAAGCTCGATCTTGCCGCCTGTGCCTGAGAGCACGAAGTTGTCCCCCTCATCGCTTACGCGCTGGTAGGCGATCGAGCGTTCGTCGCCGGAATGACAGGTAAAAAACAGCCAATATTGCTCTGTCTGTTGGTTGAAGGGCAACTTTGCGAACGTGGGTTGCGAGACGCCGTCAGGACAAACAGGGGGCTGTTCTGCTGTCCAACGGGTGTCGTCAGCCGTGAGAATAGGGGGGCCCAGCTGCAAACTGCTCCGCGTGTGCCGGTAGGGCTCGATCCCGATTTGAGGACCCTCCGGGGTGTCGCGCGTATAGGCGATGACGCCACCAAAAACGAAGGGATCACGGTACTTTATTTCGTTCATACAGTTGACCGCTTGGCAGCTCTCCGGGGGGTCTAGAGGTTCGCTGATGGGCGCTCCGCCCGCGCTCGGATCCCAGCTTGGGATGGTGGTGGCAGCGGAGCGACCGATCGCGAAGTCAATCGGATGAAACTCGGCAATTTGGCGCGGATCGGGGGTCGCATCATAGAGCACCTGCCAATCCCCACTCTCTTCCTCAAGGGTTGGCGATCCCAATCCCCCAGCGGCCCAGGTACCCGTCGGATTGACATCGCTGACATCAAACTGGGCGGATCCGCCCAGTTCCTCCGCAGCGAACTGGCCCGGATTGGCACATTGTGCCGCTGTGAAGTGAACTTGGCCCACCTTCATGGGGTTGCTTGCGGCTTGGCCTTCGAGCACCAATCGAAGTCCACGCCCCTTGTCCGCGCATCCCTGCGGCTCGAGCATTTTGTCGCGATCGATAAATGCGATGCCTTCGACCAGCACGGTCTGCTCAGCGAGGCCGGAGGCGGTCACCGTCACGCGCATTACCTCTTCGCTGCCTTCGGTGCTTGGAGTGATTGCAAAATTGATCGTTTGGTTGGGGTCGGCCGGTTTGTAGGTGCCCGCCAAGAGCGAGGTGTTCCCTCGCAGCACGTCGTATTCCCCGCACGCATTGACAGTCACGCGAATCTCGGTCGCATAGCTGGGGCCCGAACCGGGCTGTGAGGCGACGGTGAAGCCAGCGCTCGCGAAATCGTCTTCGCAGCCTTCGCCCGCGCTCAGTCTCGGCTTGAACTGCACGTAACCGAACAGGCCCAGGTCGGCCGTGACGCAATCATCGTCGCGTACGTAGCGCATGGCTGTGCGGCCGCCGACGAAGCTCATCTCACCCGCCCTTTCGATTACGGGCGTCGCACCTTTTACGTCCCAGTTTGCAAACCTGCTGACGATATCCCACGGCTCGTTGACTTCGATGTCTTCGTTCTGCTCGCCGCAGCAAGCTGCGATGTGGGAGCAGTCGTAATCGTTGCAATCGACGAGGCCGTCGTTGTCGTTGTCGTTGCCATCTTCGCAGTTGATCTCGGTTCGGACGGCGTCCGGGCCGGCGTCCATTCCGCCATCGGGTCCTGCTTCCAGCTGACCATCGGTCCCACCATCGGGCGGCGTATAGGTCGGCTCGTAAAACACCGTACACCCCGAAGCCAAAAGGAAGAGCCAAGGGTAGAGACGCGATGAGCGTGCGGAGCCCAAGCAACCCGATCTGCTACAAGCAGATCGCCGGTTGCGACGCGTAGCCGCGAAGAGCCAGAAAACAGAGTTCATGGTGTCACCCCACCGCTGATGACCGCACCACCTTGCACGGGAGCAGCGCCGATGCGGATGCGAAGCGCGGGTTCGACCTCATGTTCATCGAGCAGTGTCAGAACCAGCGCGGTGATGCCGAGTGCCGCGGTTGCGCCAAGCGCGATGTTGCCCCAAAGACGCGCGTCCTCTGCTTGATCAAAGATGCTCTGGTCGTCGGGAGCGTCCTGGTTGTCTTGGTAGCTGAGCCAGTAGTTGAGCTGCAAGGCTGCTGTTCCCGCCGCTGCGACGCCCGTCGCAATCCAAGACACGGTGGGCCACGGTTCGAGCTTCGTCTGTTCGAGTTCGATATCGTCTCGGCTCACCGCGACGGTCTGCTGCTGACCGGCCGAAAGCGAAAACGCAGCTTCCGCAGGTGCAAAACCTGGCGCTTGCAGTCGAAGTCGATGGCGTCCCGCCTCGGTGTCGAACGAAAACGTTTTCTTGTTCCGGGCCACCACGGCGCCGTCGAGTTCTGCGATGACCGCGACGGGAGCGCGGAGTGAAAAGCTCGCTGGGGCAGCGCGCACGCTTGTGCCGCGTAGGTCCACCGTCATCGGCTCGCCCGGGGCGACGTCGAGGCTTCGCTCAATACGCCCCATGTTCACGCGTAGCTTGTGTTTGCCGGGCAACAGCATCACCGCTTCGCCTTCTTCGATCCTCTTACCATCGAGTTCGACCACCATGCCCGGCGCATGCACGATCAGAGGGACTTCGAGTAACTCGAGTTGGGCTCGCACGCGGCCCGAAGTGCCTCGCTCCAAGGTCACTTTCTTTTGCGTACCGCGATAACCCTTCTTGGCGAGCAACAGCGTCGTCTCTGTTCTGGGCTCGACCGCAATCGAGAGCGGCGTGTTGCCTAAGCTCGGCGTATCGGCGCGGCCAATGCGTACGCTTGCGCCGGCGGGTTCGGTTTCAATGTTAACGATACCCACGCGCTGCGTGAGGTGCTCCAACTGCTTTTGTGCACGCTCACGCTTGTCTTCTTTGAGGTCTTCGAATTGTAAAAACTCTTGGTAGTAGTTGTATGCCTCGGTGTCGCGATCGAGTCCTTCGAGCGCCACCGCCGTATTGAACAGCACATTGCGGTTTCGAGCGATGCGAAGGCTCTCGACGTAGGCGTCGAGCGCGAGTTGGAGGCTCGCCTTTTTGCGTGCGCCGCGCTGCGATTGGGCGCGTTGCAGTTCCCGGTTTCCACGCTCGAACAGAGTGCGGGCTTCGGCCAGTGACTGACCTTGAGCACGAGGGGTGGGCATCATGCCAAGCATCCCCACAAAGCACAGCGCGAGACCCCAGCGCTGCTTTGCGAGCAAGGAAAAAGCCATAAGTGTCGTTAGCCTAACCTGTCTTCGCGAAGTTCGCTACGTACCAACTAGGGTCAAGACTCTAGGATTTCGCGCGCCGCATGCGGATCGCGCGTCCAGTCTTGTATCACTTTGACCCACAGTTTGAGGAACACGTGCCGCTGAAGGTGCGCCTCGATCGCCTCGCGCGCTTCGCTTCCAATGGCCTTGAGCGAACTGCCCTTCTTTCCGATCACGATGCCTTTGTGGCTCTCGCGTTCGACGATCAGCGTCGCTTCGATCGTCGTATGTTTCGGTCCCTCTTCGAATCGATCGATCTTGACGGCAATTCCGTACGGAAGTTCGTCCCGTACATTTCGCATCGCTGCCGCGCGAACGAACTCTGCGACGAAAAACCGTTCGGGGCGGTCCGTGAGAAACTCCGGGTCGTAAAGAAGACCCGGTTCAAACAAGTCCCGGAGTGTTTCGATAAGCGGTTCGAAACGTTCGTCACGCAAGGCTGAAACCGGAATTATTGCGTGAAAGTTGAACGCCTTCTGATACGACTCAAGCAGGGGTAGCAACCGTGCCTTGTCGCGCAGTAAGTCCACCTTGTTGAGCACCAAAATCACCGGACACGAAACGCTGCGAAGCGATTCAAAGAGTCGCGTGTCGCGCGCTAAAGCCGTTTCGATTTTTGCCTTTGGGTCGACGGCACTGACCATCACGACCGCGTCGACATCGGCCAGCTGGCGTGCGGCCTCATCCACCAACAGTCGGTGCAGGGCTGTCTTGCTGTGACCCATGCCGGGGGTGTCGACAAAGGCGATCTGCGTCTCCGGATCCTTTTCGTAATACACGCCAAGAATCGCCGTCCGCGTCGTTCCAGGCCGAGACGTTGCGACCGCAAGCGTTTGTCCGAGGAGTGCGTTGAGCAACGTCGACTTGCCGGTATTGGGGCGGCCCACAATGGCAACTCTTCCGGACTTGCTCTGCTCAGAATCGCTCATTTACCGACTTGCGTATTAGTCATCGTAGAGTTCGTAGCCGAGAGCCACGCCGAAATAAAGTGCGCGGTCGTGTCCGCTGCTGGCGTTTTCAGCGAGGTTGCTCGCGTTACCGGAGAACGAAAGACTGTAGGTCACGTAGCGGAGCCACGCGCCGTAGGTGAAGCCCATGTCGAGCGCTCCGCCCGCATAGGCGCCGACGTCAAAGCCGAGGGTGCTACCGCTCTCTCCAAAGATCGGTGTCAGGTCACCCATGCCAAGGGCGTAGCGAAACCCGGCGTGCAGCTGTGCGACCAACGTCTTGTCGATCAAGGGCAGCTCCCCCACGACGCCGGCACGCAAGTACCAATAGGTTGAGCTGGGAAACACGAGGTTTTCTGCCTCGCTCCCATCGGGGTCGCGTCCGCGTTCGTCGATGCTGAAGCTATCGACGCCCAATCCGATTGCGGGGCCCACCTCGAGGGAGTCGAGCTTGAGCCGGTAGCCAACGTCGGCTGAGAGTCGAAATGTCGACGAGTCAAACACACCACCGAAGTCGTCGACGGACGTGAAGAACGGGGCGAACGCCAGCTCAGCGTCGACGAACACGCCTTGCACGTCGCGCAGCTTGTTGCCGTATGGCCGTGCATGTAGCCGAATGCCGAGTTCGGTAAAAAACAAGGAGTCGTACACACGTGTCTGTGGTCCCCCGACATCGCTGTCCATTGAGCGAAGCCGGACCAATGCGTCGCGGTTTCGCGCGCCGATCGACGCTTGCATGTTGAGCAGCGGCTTGAGTTCGCGTGACTCGTCCTCCTCGATCTCGTCGTCGACGTATCCGATGGGGACAGCTTCCTCAGGCGGTTCTTCTGGAGGTGGGCCCTCCTCAAGTTCGCGCATCGAGCTTGAAGCTTCGCGGTAGGCGTCTTCGACAAACTTCCTGAACTTGGCCTGGTCGCGGCGACGGAGTGAACCCGTGAACGAACGTTGGCTGAGTTCCTCACCGTTCTTGTCGAAAAACGTGAGCGAAATGGTTTTCTCTCGCTTGCCCGTGACCGAGCCACGGACGAAGATGTCGATCAGGAGCTCCTTGGAGAGCTCTTTCAGTGAACTGTTCTTGTCGAGCGAGACCCCAAGACGAGAAGCACTGTATTCGACATCGCTAAGCGGCACGACGATCGCCACGTCTTGCAGCGAGGTGTCGACCAGCGCCCGAATCGACTCGGTTCGGGAGCCCTTGAGGCTCAGGACGGCAACCTGGCGGTCGATGACCGGCTCGTCGACGAATGCGGGCTCATCGCCGTCCTGCGCGGCGCTGGGCAAGGGCGGACAAAGCGCGCAAGCGAGGGTGAGCACGAGCAGACCACATCGAGATCGCGAGGTCGCCGACTCATGGGGCGGGCTGATGCTCATGGGATGCCGTAGGCTAGCAAAAAAACAGGTGAATCGGCCACTCTTGAATGAACCTTCAGGCTGGCCCGTCTTTGTAGGGTAGTTTATGCGAGTGAAGAAAAGATATGATTGTGCGCTCCTGACGATACTGATGGTGGTCGGCACTGTGCAGTTCGTCCACGCCCAGAACGAGGCGGGCTCCCCGGTCGAGCAAGCCGCGGCTCTCGGTCAAAGAATCGAGCGTGGTAACGAAAAAGAAGCCAATGGCGCCGTGTATGGCGTTGCGACGGGCGTTGTCGACGCTCCCATCGAACAGGTGATGCAGACCGTCGTCGACTACAAGGACTATGCGAGCTTTATGCCGCACTTCAAGAAGAGTCGGGAGCTGTCTCGCCGCGGAAACAAAGCGATTTTGTACCTGGAGGTTTCCATTCTCAAGGGCGCGAAGACCCTCTGGACCAACGCGAAGGTCTACGAGCTCCGGCCCCAGGGCAAGACCCGTATCGTTGAGGCCAAAATGATCCGAGGCAAGGGCAACATGGGCCAGTTTGCGGCGCGCTGGGAGGTCACCCCGATCGACACTGGCCGGACACTCGTGCAGTTTCGGCTGATCGTGGACCCAGATTTGCCGGTGCCTCACAGCCTGATCGATGAGCAGAACATGAAGGCCGCTTCACACGCCATCAAGGCCCTGCGCAAGAAGCTCGGCGTGCTGCCCCGGTAGCACTGCGCAGTTATCGCACGCCGGGGGCCGTGGTCTCGGCATTTTCCGCAGAAAACATAGCGTTGACGCTGTTCAGGGCCGCTGCTAGATAGGCGCCACCTGAGGGGTTTTTCTATTCGAAATTGACCCTAGGGAGCAGTTGAACCTTTTGAGAGACCACGGACCATGGCAATGACGATACTGGCCGGCGCGCTCATCGACCTCGATGGCACACTTTTCTTCGTCCTCGTGATTTTCGGGGCACTTTTTCTCATCCTGCGCTCGACGCTCTTCAAGCCTTTTTTGAAGTTGGTCGAGGCCCGCGAGCAAGCCATTGAGGGTGCACGCGTCGAGGCCAAACAGATGCAAAAAGAGGCCCGCGAGAAGAGCAAGAAGTTCGACGAGGAGCTTCGCAAGGTCAGGGTCGAAGCCGGCGCAGAGCGCGACCGGCTTCGCCAAGAAGGTCAGCGCCTCGAGCGCCAAATCCTCGACCGCGTTCGTGAAGAGACGCAGCAGGCGCTTACTGTGGCCGACGAGCAGATGCGCCGCGAAGCGGAGCGCATCCGCACCTCGCTGAAACAAGATGTTCCGGCGATGGGACAGGCCGTCGCCACTCGACTCTTGGGTAGGGAGCTAAACTGATGACCCTCACAAAACGCCTGGCGAACCGCATACGAATCGCCACCGTCGCAGCGTTGGTTTGGAGTATTTCCAGTCCGGCTTTCGCCGAGGAAGGCCATCACGGCTTTCATGCGAATGCGTTCTTTTGGGGACAGCTGATCAACTTCTGTCTACTCCTTTTTCTCTTCTTCAAGTTCGGCAAACCCGCTCTGGACAAGTACTTTGCCGAGCGCCGCAAGAATATCGCGGCCGATCTCGACGAGGCGACGCGCCTCAAAAAAGAGGCCGAGCAGACGTTTGCGGAGTACGAGGCAAAGCTCGCGGAACTCGACCAGGAGCTGGCGACGCTGCGAGCTGACGTCATCAAAGCGGGTGAGGTCGAGCGCGATCGCATTGTCGAGGAGGCCGAGGGCAAGGCCGCGCGCCTCCGTAGAGACAACCAGTTCATCATTGATCAGCGCGGCAAGCAGTTGCGCCTCGACCTGCGTCGTGAGGCCGCCGAGTCCACCATCGAATCAGCACGTCAGTCACTTAAAGAGCGCCTCAGTGCAGACGATCACCGGCGTTTGGCCGAAGAGTTTCTCAAAGAGCTAGCCGGGGAGCCGAGTTCACAATCGAAGAGTGCTGTGCCGGGTGCACAGCCGCCGCGAGGGGTTGTCTAGTCATGGCTGCTGTTGCACGACGTTATGCCCAAGCGATGATCGAACTCGCCCGTGAGTCGGGTGGCCTTCGGTCTGTTCAATCCGAGCTTGAGAAGCTGGGTGCGATGTGGTCGGAGAGTCCCGATCTTCGTGAAGCTTTCGAAACCCCCGAACTTGGTACCGATGCTCGTAAAGCGTTGGTCGATGCCATGTCCAGTAAGGCGGGGGCTTCGACGCACGTGACGAACTTTCTTCGCTTGCTTGCCGACCGCCGGCGCATGGAGTCGCTGCCCGACATCGTGGGCGAGTTCGTCGCGTTGGCTGAAGCAGAGACCAACCAAGTGCGCGCGCAGGTGACGACCGCGGTGCAGCTTGATGACGACTACTATCGGCGGCTGCAGGGAACGCTCGAATCGCTCACCGGAAAGACCGTCACGCTCGAGCGTGACGTCGACCCGGAAATTCTTGGTGGCGTGATCGCCCGTATTGGCGGTCGCGTGTTCGACGGCAGCCTTCGTTCCCGACTATCTGAACTCCACGAGAAGCTCATCACCGAATAACCCCGCGATACATCCTTAGAACCGCAGTACACAAAACCAGTACAGAAAAAAAGATATGCAAATCCGAGCAGAAGAAATTTCCCAGATCATCAAGCAGCAGATCGCCAACTACGAGAAGGCGGTCAACGTCGTCGAGACCGGTACGGTGCTCACCGTCGGTGACGGCATTTCGCGCGTGCACGGACTCGAGCGAGCCATGGCCGGTGAGCTGGTCGAGTTCCCAGGCAACCTGATGGGCATGGTGCTCAACCTCGAAGAGGACAACGTCGGTGTCGCTATTTTCGGTAACGACCGCGAGGTTCGTGAGGGAGACACCGTCAAACGTACTGGGCGCATTGTGGAGGTGCCCATCGGCCCTGCGCTTGTCGGCCGCGTCGTCAATGCGCTAGGTCAACCCGTCGACGGAAAAGGGCCGATCGAAACCGACCTTAAAGGTCGCGTCGAGGTTAAGGCGCCGGGCATCATGGCGCGTCAGCCTGTCACCGAGCCGATGCAAACGGGCCTCAAGGCAATCGATTCCATGGTTCCGATCGGTCGAGGCCAACGCGAACTTATCATTGGCGACCGCCAGACCGGTAAGACCGCGGTTGCGATCGACGCCATCATCAACCAGAAAGGCAAGGGCGTGTACTGCGTGTACGTGGCCATCGGCCAGAAGCAGTCGACCGTCTCGCAGGTCGTGCAGCGACTTCGCGATACCGGTGCCATGGACTACACCATCGTCGTTGTCGCGGGCGCCTCTGAGATGGCACCGCTTCAGTTCATCGCGCCGTACACCGGCGTCACGATGGGCGAATATTTCCGCGACAGTGGGCAGCATGCGCTTTGCGTGTATGACGACCTTTCAAAGCAAGCGGTCGCCTACCGTCAGCTTTCGCTTCTGCTTCGTCGTCCGCCTGGCCGAGAGGCGTACCCCGGCGACGTTTTCTACGTTCATAGTCGCTTGCTTGAGCGCGCCGCGAAGATGGCCAACGAGTGGGTTGTCGTCAAAAAGGACGAGGAGCCAGAGCGCGCCAAAGCCGACCAGATTTACATCGCCGACCTCGGACACGAGAAGGCCGAAAAGGTGGCAGAGGAAAAGGGTTCTGACTACACCGTCAAGAAGCTGCCCGACTCGGGTGGTTCGCTTACGGCCTTGCCGATTATCGAGACCCAAGCGGGTGACGTCTCGGCCTACATTCCGACGAACGTCATTTCGATTACGGATGGCCAGATCTTCCTCGAGTCCGACCTGTTCTTCAGTGGTGTTCGTCCCGCTATTAACGTCGGTATCTCGGTCTCGCGTGTCGGTGGTAACGCGCAGGTGCGTGCGATGAAAGATATCTCCGGTACGCTCCGTCTCGACCTTGCGCAGTACCGCGAGATGGCAGCGTTTGCGCAGTTCGCGTCCGACCTCGACCCCGCCACGCAGCGTCAGCTTGCGCGTGGTGAGCGGCTCGTCGAGATCCTCAAGCAGGGGCAATACGTGCCCAAACCGGTCGAGGAGCAGGTCATCATCATCTATGCGGCCACCAAAGGCTACATCGACAAGTACCCCGTGAACTCGTTGGCGCGCTACGAGCGCGAGCTGATCTCGTTCGTCAAAGCGCAGCATCCGAATGTCTTCGAGCTTGACTTCAGCAGCAAGATCAAAGCCATCGAAGGTGAGATCAAGACCGCGCTCGACGCGTTTGCAAAAGTGTTTGAGCCGAACCCCAAAGCCAACTAGGCGAGTCAATGGCAAATCTAAAGGCGATCAAAAAGCGCATCGGTTCGGTTAAGAACACGCAGAAAATCACGCGCGCCATGAAGATGGTGGCGGCTGCCCGTTTGCGACGTGCGCAGCAGGCCATCACCGAGATGCGTCCCTATGCGGTCAAGACGATGGACGCGCTCAGCGCCGTGGCAGCACGCGCGGGCGATGACGAGGAAGTGCACCCATTGCTCGCCCGCCGGGACCCCAAAGAGGTGCTCTACGTTGTGCTCACGAGCGACCGTGGCCTCGCTGGTGCTTTCAACGCCAACATCAACAAGGCGGCCTACAAGGCCTGGAAGGAAGACGAGGCGGACGGTAAGCAAGTGACGTTTGCGCTCATCGGCCGAAAAGGACGCGACTACTTCCGCCGACGCGGGGCGCACATCGACCGCGAGTTCATGGAGGTTTTCGAGAACCTGTCCATCGAAAAAGCTGGCGAAATCGGCCGTTATGTTGTGGATCGCTACACGAGTGACAACCTCGACGCCGCCTACCTGGTTTACAACGAGTTCAAGAGCGCCATTGCCCAGGAAGTCGTGGTCGAACCCATTTTGCCGATCACGCCAATGGAGGTCCCCGCGGACCTAAGCGGCGACTTTATTTACGAGCCCGATAAGCGGGCGCTGCTCGACCGCTTGCTTCCCATGTATATGGAGGTCGAGGTCTACCGAGCCCTGTTGGAGAGCGTCGCGTCGGAGCACGGTGCCCGGATGACCGCGATGGATGCTGCGACAGGGAACGCCAAAGATATGATCGGGAGACTCACGCTCGAGTACAACCGGGCCCGCCAAGCGGCTATCACCAAGGAGCTGATGGAGATTATTGGCGGCGCTGAAGCCCTAAAGGGCTAGGATCGCTGTCAATCTCCAGGGAATCTGACAAACGCGATCCAGGAGCGTTACACTCCCGGAGGTTTGGCGGGGTTGACCTCGCTTGCCATACGCGAGAAACTCGTAGTAAGGACGGCCAATTGTGGAGATTGTTCTAGCAGCATTGATTTTTGGTGGGTGCCTGGTGGCGGCTGCATACTTCTGGCTTCGCGCTCAGAAGCTCAAGGCCCATGCCGCGCAGCTCGAAGAAGAGCTCGGCATGCCGCAAAACACGCCGACTCCTCTTCGTCCACCCGCTCCCGACGGGACGGACAGCGACCTGATGGACGCCTCGGACATGCTCGATGACTTCGATGACGCGACGCGTGTTGCTTCGGTCACCGAAGAGGACATACTCGCCGCCACCAAGAAGTAGTTCGCTTGCGGGTAGAAGGTTTTCGATGGGGCGCTGCCGACCTGGGGCAGCGCGGTCGCAAGAATGTGGGTGTGTTGGTCACAGATAGGCCGACCATCGGAGCAGGGGTGTACACCACCAGCGATGTCGTGGCGGCGCCCGTTGTGGTCAGTCGCGAGCATGGCTCCAACGCCAGCAAGCGCGCGCTCATTATCAACGCGGGACAAGCCAATGCCTACACGGGGCAGCCTGGCCTCGATGACGCACGTCAAACTTGTCGCGCTCTTGCTCAGTGCATCGATGCGCGGCCAGACGAAATTTTTATCGCGTCGACAGGTGTGATCGGTGCTCGACCACCCGTTGACCTCATCGAGAAAGCCTTGCCTTCGCTGATCGAAGGCGCGCACGAAGACGGGCTCGCCGATTTTGCGAGCGCGATCATGACAACCGATACGCGTCCGAAATTCCACGGGAGTGTCGTGCAAGTGGGGAAACAGACGGTGCGTTTTGCAGGCTGTTCAAAGGGCGCCGGAATGATCATGCCGAACATGGCGACAATGTTGGCTGTGGTCGTCACCGACGCATCGATCGACGGGCCCACGCTCCAGTCGGCGTTGCAGCAGGCCAACGCGGCAAGTTTCAACTGCATTACGGTCGATGGTGACACCAGTACCAACGATTCCGTTTTCGCGCTGGCCAATGGCGCGAGTGGGGGCGCAGCGATCAAAGCGGGTAGCGCAGCGTATCAGTCGTTTGTCCAGGGACTTACGGCGCACTTGATCTTCCTTGCGCAGGAAATCGTCCGCGATGGCGAGGGCGCGACCAAGTTCATCGAGGTGCGGATCCGCGGTGCAACGACTCGGGCGGCGGCGCATACGGTCGCACTTTCTATCGCGAATTCGCCGCTCGTAAAGACCGCGTTTCACGGCGAAGACCTCAACTTTGGGCGGATTGCGATGGCGATTGGTAAAGCAAGGACAGGTATGGACCCCAACCGCGTGGAGATCAAAATCGGACAGCACGTCGTGGCCTCCGCGGGCGCAATTGCGACCGGAGAGAGCGCTGTTGCGGCGCAGGCTGCGCTTAGAGAGCCCGAGATCACCCTCGAGGTGGACTTCAAACAAGGAGAGGCCGCCTCGACCGTTTGGACTTGTGATCTCAGCGCGGAGTACATCCGTATCAACGCCGACTACACGACTTGAGCTTGTCACCTTTTATGGTCGACTGTCGTGTTACGCGTTAGAACATCGACGTGTATATCGTCGTGATCGGTTTGGGCTCGGTGGGGGAGCATGTGCTCAATCGTTTGGCTCTCGAAGACCACGACATTGTGGTCATCGACCACGACCCAGAGAAACTGAACCAAACCGATGAGCGATTCAACGTTGGCACCTTGCTGGGTTACGGTGCCAACCAGGGGGTGTTGGAGGAAGCTGGTGTTGCTCGCGCCGACTTGGTGGCGGCGGTTACCGACGACGACGAAGTCAATCTGCTGGCAGCGCTGGTGGGCAAACAGCTAGGCGCGAAGCGTGTCGTGGCGCGCGTGCAAGGCGCCAACTGGGCCGCGGAAACCGACAGCGTCCAGACCGATTATCTTGGTGTTGATGTGATCATCAATCCAGTTGCCTTTGTGGCCCAAGAACTGCTCGACATCACTCTTTCGCATGGTGCTTCCGACGTGTTCTCGTTGGCGGACGGACAACTTGAGTTGGCACTCGTAGAGGTTAACGACCGGTCGCCCTATCTCGACAAGGCGTTTGCCGAACTCCGAATGCCTGCCGATGTGCTCGCCGCGGCAATCGTCCGAGAAGACGAGGTCGTTGTCCCGCGCGGTGATAACCGTTTATTGGCCGGTGATCGCGTGTACTTCGTTGGCGAGCCAGCGGGTGTGCTCGAAGCCGAAGACATGTTTTCCACACGCCGTGAAGCACGACGGGTGTGTATCGTGGGAGGAAGTGAGATTGCGCGTCGTCTGACCGGTCAGCTATTGCGACGTGGCATGAGCGTGGCACTCATCGAAAAAAACAGGGAACGCGCCGAGCAGCTGGCCGCAGAGTTTGGTGAAGCAAGGATTCTAGAAGGTAGCGGCACGGATGTTTCTTTGCTGCGCGACGAAGATATTAAGCGTTACGACTTGCTTTTGGCGCTTACGTCTAAGGACGAGGTTAATCTCATGGTGACGCTTCTGGCCAAAGACCTTGGGGTTCAGACGACGGGATGCACGGTGCACGAAGGCGCGCATGTGAGTATCTACCAGCACTTAGGTATCGACATTGTTCTCTCGCCGCGACTGGTTGCCTCGGACCAAATTCTTCGATTCTGTCGCTCGGACGCGACGCAGAACTTGACGCAACTCGCTGAAGGTCGCGCAGAGATCGTCAATATACGCGTCCGTCAAGACTGCCCATTGGTCAACAAGTCGCTTTCCGAGATCGAGTTTCCACGCGGTACTCTTGTAGTGGGCTTGCTTCGAGACGATTTAGCGGCGGTGCCGACGGGTGCAGCCGTGATTCGGGCCTACGATGTAGTCATGATGTTGGTCTTGCGGGATTCGAAAGGCGCGCTGGACGAGCTATTCGGTGTGAAGTGAGTTCGGCAAAACGAAAAAGAGCCGGTCGCACCGGCCGAGTGAGACTCAAAGAGTTGCCATCACCGTTGCACGATTTTCGGGGCATCTGGAAGCCCGTGGGACTCACATTCATCATCTTGGCGTTTGCGCTTGCCCTCTCATCGGGCATCGTCGTGTTGCTCCGCGTCTTCGAGCAGGTGGAGGTGCCGCACGTTCGGCTCCGTGCGGCGATCCTCAATGCACACGAGGCATTGCTGCTGCCAGCGATCTTTTCTTTTGCACTCGGGGTTGTCATGTACCGCGTATTGGGCAAAGCCGACCAGACTACACTGAATCGTCGCGAAGGGACGTTGTCCGTTGCGGTGGTTTGGCTCGGAGCTTCGCTCGTCGGTGCGATACCGTTTTATTTGGGTGGCGACATGACATTGGTCGACTCCCTCTTCGAGGCGATAAGCGGGTTGACGACAACAGGATCCACGGTCATTTCGGACATCGAACGCCGCCTCGACGCGCCGCTACTGCTTTGGCGCTCCGTGCTCCAGTGGCTCGGGGGCATGGGAATTGTTGTGCTCTTTCTTGCGGTTTTTCCAACCCTGGGCGTGGGCGCTCGTCATCTTTTTCGAAGTGAGGTTCCGGGAGCCAAGCCGGGCTTGCTAACGCCTCGGTTGGAGCAGACCGCGATGGCGCTATGGCGTCTCTATCTGGGGTTAACCATTGCTGCGCTGCTTGCCTACTGGGCGTGTGGCATGACGTTTTTTGAAGCTCTCTGTCATTCACTGACGACGCTCAGCACAGGTGGTTTTTCGACGCGCGATGCATCCATCGGAGGCTTCGACAGTGCAGCCATCGAAATTGCGGCGTCAGTCTTCATGCTCATCGCAACCGTCAACTATACGCTCTACTATCGTTTAATCGTGCGTCGCTCGTTGGAACACTTTGGAAAGAACGGTGAGTTCCGGGCGTTTGCGGTGCTCACTATCGTTGCCATCGTGGCGTTGTCATTCGTATTGGTGAGATCGGGTGACCATTCTCTTGCAAAGGGGCTACGTCATGCGCTCTTTGTAACTGCGACAACTGGATCGTCAACCGGCTACGGTGTGAGCGATTTCAACGGCTACCCGCCATTCGCCGTTGCAATGATCGTCGCCATCATGCTCGTCGGCGGCTGCGCGGGTTCAACCGCCGGAGGCATCAAGATTCAACGTTTCCTGGTGCTCATGAAGCTTACCCACGGCCGCGTGCGCGCCTTTTTCGACCCACACGTGGTGCGCGTGATTCGTGTTGGCAAGCACAGTGTCGAGCGCGCGGTGGTCGAGGACATTTCGGGCTTCTTGCTTGTCTACTGCTTTGCCGCGGCAACAGGGGTTCTCCTTTTTACGTGGACCGATGACGTGCCGGTGGCGACCGCTTTTGGCATGATTGTCACTGCGCTCTCCAACATGGGTCCGGCACCATTTTACAACCTCGACCCGAGCGCCGTTGCGGACAACTTCGCTCGCTTTTCCGACATGGGAAAAATGGTCGCGGCCGGGGCAATGCTGCTCGGTCGCCTCGAGTTCTTTACGCTGCTCGCGTTGTTGTCGCGACGTTTCTGGCGGCCGTAGAGTACTCTTGTACATGTGCGACGGTGTCAAACGTGACGGCGTTTGACCGAGTAGCTATCGACGCGGAGGGTCGACTTCCCTAGAGTCGGGTTGTGTTTGAGTTCGACAACACGTACGTTCGCGACCTTCCGGGGTTCTATGCCGAGGTCACGCCGGACAGCGCCCCCTCGCCCGAAGTGCTTGAGTTCAACCAGGAGCTCGCTGAAGAACTCGGGGCAGAAGAGGGGCTGCGAGAGAGAATCGCGCGCATCGTTGGTGGTAAGGAAGTGCCGGAGGGCGCGCAGCCCATCGCGCAAGTGTATGCCGGTCACCAGTTTGGGCATTTTTCGGGACGACTCGGAGACGGGCGCGCGCTGCTTCTCGGCGAGGTGATCGATCGTGACGGCAGGCGGCGCGACATTCACTTAAAGGGTTCGGGGGCGACCCCGTTTTCGCGCGGTGGGGATGGCAAGGCGGTCGTCGGTCCGGTCCTGCGAGAATATTTGATGGGCGAAGCGATGCATGCGCTTGGTGTCCCGACCACGCGCGCGTTGGCCGCCGTTGCGACAGGCGAGATGGTGCTGCGTGACGAGCCACTCGATGGCGCCGTGCTCGCGCGCGTCGCATCGAGTCACTTGCGCGTAGGAACTTTCGAGTACTTTGCGGCGACCGGTGAGCGCGACAAGCTCTGCCAATTGGTTGGGTATGCGATTGCTCGACATCTGCCTGACGCAAGGAAGCTGTGCGAAGCGAGCGACGACGAAAAAGCGCTAGCTCTGCTGCGGCACGTGGTTTGCGTTCAGGCCGAGCTGATCGCGAAGTGGATGTCCGTTGGGTTCATCCATGGCGTGATGAATACCGACAACATGACGATTTCGGGTGAAACGATCGACTACGGTCCGTGCGCGTTCATGGATACGTACGACCCGAAGACTGTGTTTAGCTCAATCGATCGCCGTGGGCGCTACGCCTACGGCAACCAACCCGGCATTGCACAGTGGAACCTGCTCCGGCTTGCGGTCGCGCTCGCGCCGCTTTTGGCCGACGACAACGAGGCGCTGCAAGCGCAAGTCGAACCCATTCTCTCGGCATTCCCTGGACTCTACGAAAGCGCTCATCTGCGCATCATGCGCCAAAAGCTTGGCCTTGAGGGCGAAGAGACCAATGACGCTTCGCTGATCGAGGACTACCTCTCGCACCTTGAAGCTCGCAAACTCGATTATACAATGTCGTTTCGCGCGCTTGCGGTTGTGCTGCGCAATGGCGGTGACCAGGCGCCGCTCGACCTAGAGGCCTGGTGGCCGCGCTATCTCGAGCGTCTCGGCGACGCGCATCGCGAGCAAATTGCGGTCAACATGGATGCGGTCAACCCCATCTACATTCCCCGCAACCACAAAGTCGAAGAAGCGCTCGAGTCCGCGCGTCGTGGTGATCTCGGCGTGTTTGAACGCTTGCTGGAGCTTCTCAAGCAACCCTTTGAGGAGCGTGCGGGTGCCGAAGCGTTCGCTGAACCTGCGCCCGAAAGTTTTTATCCGTACCAAACCTTCTGCGGCACGTAGCCACGTTTCTTCAGGGAGATTCGGACCTAATCGCGGTTGGCAACGCGGCGCGCGTATCGGCGCATTCCCTGAATAAACGGAAACACGTCGCCCTCATCCATGCTCACATCAAGAAGAAGCTTGGAGAGCTCGTCCGTTGCGGACACATCCCCCTTGCCACCCGCAATCGCGATGTTTTCGATAAGTTTCTCGCGTGCGGTCCAAGGGAATGACGGCGTCTTTTGGGGATTGAACATGTAGTGTTCGCCGATGATCAGCGCCAACTCTGGTGGAAGTGTAATTTTGTTGTTGCGAAGCGCCGCGACCATACCGGGTTGCAGCAACTCATCCGCGATGGGCTCGACCGGCGCATCGGGAAGTCGAAATCTCGCTGCGGCGTCACGGATCGCCTGATGAAGTTTCGCGAGGCGTGCGGGTGCATCGGCGAGTCCGGACGAAAGAATTGAGTAGAGGTCCATACGTTTGATTGCGAGCTCAGGCATGCCTCGTACAACAGCAGGCATCACAGTATCCAAAACTCCGTAACCGATGTATCCGTAGCCGACAATCGTACCGTTATCACCTCGAAAGACGGCTGCCTGTTCCACCGCGGGCTGCAACGTTTCTTGAAGAAAATCGGATGCTTCCGGACTGAGACCGGATCCCTTTCGCAGCCGGTCGAAGAACATGGGCGATGAACTGAAGTCCATATATAAGGGGTCATCGAAGCGCGCGAAAGCGTGGTCGTAGCGACTTCCGTCTAAGCTTCGACCGCTCTGGCCTTCTTCAAGAGACGGAAGTTGGCGAGGCGAAGGTCCAGGGTCTGCCTCCGAAGCATCGAACCAGCGTGCAGCTTCGATCGTGGCGTCTTCGAACGTAGCGAAGCGTTGCTGATGATCGAGGTCCGGGTAGCGCTCCAAGTAGGTGTCTCGCAGCTCGTCGAGTCGTAGCTTTGTTCGTTTGACGCGGCCTGCAAGAATGTCCGGGAGCACGTGCGCCACGTATCCAGACGTAAGCTTCGCGTTGGATCGCTCCAGTTCGATGCGGTTAGCGGCCTTGATCGCAGGCTTGTCCACCAAAACATCGACTGCGCTTAGCTGACCATGCAAGAACGTGGCGACATCCTGCTCGAGAAACGCATGTGGGCTCGGCTTGAGGCTCCCTTTGGTCAGATCGCTCAAGAAATCGCCCGCGTCATAGCTTCCCAAGTCGCGCAGCTCTACCGCTGCTCTGCCTCTTTCGAGCACATTTCGCAACACACTGCGTTCGACCTCCAAAGGCGAGTAATGTCCCAAGACTTTTCGCACTCTCGCAAAGGGTGTCCAGCCTGCGGCCTGTTGGCTCGAACCCACTGTTACGGTGGCGGGCGCATCCATGGCGAAGAAGTTCACGTCGGATGATGACTGTGTCTGCTCGGAGATCGACCGCTGGAATGAAGCACCCAGTGTGTCGAAGGAACCCACTACGGCGGCTGCGGCGACAGAACTCAAGATCAAGGCTTGGGAAAATGCCGAACCCGCTGTGCAACGGTAGATCGTGAAGGGCATGGTTCAAAACGTAGCAAGCAGTGTGCCACTCTACATGAAGAAAAAGCGCCACGATCTTCCATTGTTGGTCGCCAGTTGGCTAGAGCACCCTCCACCCAAGGGCGTCGTCTGCGTCCTAGTCGCACCTCAAACGGTTGAGCTCTTCGATGGTGGCCTGCATGGTGTGCAGTTCGGCTAAAGCATAGACCAGCTTCGTGGCGGCCTGTGCGACGGCCATCTCACGTAGGTTGACCACGAGCATGGTGGAATCGCCGGCGTTGAGGCGATAGCGCTCGCCCTCTGCGAGCGTTTCAGTCGCAGCGACAAGGTCACGCTCGACCTGAGTCTGATTGAGGGCTGCGCGTTGGTTGATTGCAACTTTCTGTGCGGAAGCACGCATCCTATCGCGGAGCCAACTGATCTCGTGGCGAAGGCTTCGCAGCTCTGCTTCGGCAGCGTCGCTTTGGCCTCGTCCCTTTCGCAACAGAAGAGGGATCTGAAACCCAACCCCGAGCTTGACGTTCGTGCCAGCTAGATCAGCGTTGCCCCCAACATTGCCCAGGTCGCGCGACACTTCGAACTTGGCGCGCGCTTCTGGTGCGACACGGTTATCCGCGAGCTCTGCTTGCGAGCGCGCCGCTTCGATTCGTTGAGAGAGCGCACGAACTTGGGGGTGACATTCGGCGAGATTCGCCACATCGAGCGACAAAACCTCTTGGGGCGCAGCGCGAAAGGGAGGTAGTGCAGCACGCGCAGGTGCCATCGGCTGCCCCGTGTCAGTCCGCAGATAGAGCGAGAGCTGGATCGATGCACTTCTCAGCTTTTGCTCGGCTGTGATTACTGCGGCTCTTCGGTTTAGCTCCATCTGTCGGCTGTCCGTGACTTCAAAGTCGGACGCGGAGCCGGCGTCGCGTTGTGCCGAAACTTGCTGCCTTCGCGTCTCCGCCAGCGCCAAGAGTCTCTCTGCAATGTCGAGCTGATGTCCGGCTGCAAGCCAATCGAAGTATGCGGCGATAGCCTCCAGTCGGATGTTGAGTTCCGCGTCGCGCAGTTCAAAGCCCCCCGCTTTTTCTAAGCTCTGCGTGACCTCAAGCGCGGTTCGTCGTGGGTCGATCGGGCCATCACGCCACAATGGAACGCTGACTCCACCGCGCACTTCGCCACGGTTCAGCGTTTCGCTGCTCTCGTACGTCGGATAGCGATCGCCTTGGATCGGGACACCGACGCGGTAGCCTCCATAAATCTCAGTGCCCCACACGCCAAGGTATTGGCGTAGTTCCGCGTCGGCTACGTTCGTCTCGTAGTAGCCTCCTCGCACGATGCTTCCCTTACCGGAAAAAAGAGGGTCGTAGACACCCTCTGCCGCGAAGCGTTGCGATTCGAGTGCTTGAAGCTTTGCACGGGTCGATTCGACTTTGGGATGATGGTTGCGAACAGAGCGTAGAACCGCGCGCAAGGAGAGGGCACCTGCGTCCGGTTGCCCGCCTTCGATTTTCTCTAGAAGCCGTTGGTCGATGACCTCCTCTTCGACCGAGAGCGGCCGGTTTCCCTGCGAAGCATCCTCTTGCGTCTGACCAACGCCCGCCGACGAGACGAGGATGGCCGTCGTCATGATGGCGAGGTTGCAGACGCGTCGTCGTAGGGGCACCTGCTATTCCCCCGCCAGCTTTGCAGCAGCCTTGAACTTCTTGCTGGCGACTGCAGTCTCGCCCGGCGGGTCGGTGGCCGGTGGAAAACCGTTGAAGCGACGCCAAAGCTCCATGCCCAAGCTCACTTCCCGCAGCAGGAACCAGCCCTTTGCGCGCACGCCTTGGCGAAGGTAGACGGGTTCCGGCCAGGCCTCGTCCTCGCGATCGGGCACGACGAGCACCCGGAAGTTGCCTTGGCCGTCGTCTGCGGCGTCGACGAAGGCGACCTCGCCTCCGAAGGTTCCGACCGCGACCGATGGCCAACCTGAAAACTGTACGGCTGGCCAACCTTCAAACTGAAGTCGAACGTGAGCACCGGGTTGGATCAGCGCAGCATCGTTGCCGTCGACATAGAGCTCAACCGCGCGATCGCCTGTCTTGGGTACGAAGATGGCCAACTGCTCGCCCTGCTTAACCTGTTCTCCTCCCCGTCGTTTGAGGATGCGCATGATGGTGCCCGCTTGGGACGCGTACACGGTTTGGGCCTTCTGACGCGCGATGCCGACGTCGAGTTTCGCGAGCGCTGCTTTCGTGGAAGCGAGTTCCTTTTCCGCGCTGGAGATACTTGCATCAGCGTTCTGTACCTCGGCGTCCGCTGCGGCCTTGATTCGCTCATAGGCGGCCTTTCTTGCGTCGAGTTTGCTCTTCGCCGCGCGATACTGCGCCTGCGCAGACACGTACGAAGCTTGGCTTCTTCGCGCCGCGAGTTCCGCGAGTTCAAGGTCGCGTCGCGAGGCTAAGCCTCTGTTCTGGAGGTCTTGCTGCCGTCTTAGGTTAAGGTCATTGGTCTCTTGTTCGGCTTCCGCCGCCGCCAATGACTCGGCAGCGCTCGCCACTTCTTGACGGGCTACGTCAACTTCGGCCTCTGCGCTCATCACCTGGGCAGTTTGCGAGCGTTTGATGGATTGAAGTCGATCTCGAAGCGATTGGACTCTTGCTTGTTCAGCTTCGAATCGACTGTCGACGGCTGCGCGCTCATCACCGAGCCTCGAAAGGAGCAGCGCATCGTTGTCTCCCATGTGGACAATGGGATCGCCCTTTTCGACTTGGCTTCCTTCGTGGACGAACCATTTTTCCACGACACCGTTGACGGGAGCCTCGACCGCCTGCTGGCGCTCATCAGGTGTGAACGCGATCACACGACCGGTTCCGAAGACCGTCTGCTGCCAGGGCGCGAGAGCCGCTGCGGCGACGAGCAGCACGAAACCAGTTACGATCAACTTCGCCGTTCTGGAAGCATTCTTGGGTGCAGGAACCCACAGTGCAGGGTCGAGCAGGCCGTCGTTTGCGAGCGAATCGACGGAAGACAGGCGAAGAGGCAACGTTTTGGCGTTAGGCACGTGCCACCTCCTCGTCGACCGGGCGGTGAAGGTGGTCGCACGCTTCTGAAATGAGCGATGCATCGTCAGAGAGCACCAATAGACCAGCGGGAGGGTCGTCCGACCAACTGCGAAGTAGGTCGTCGCACTGTTCGCCATTCAATACGTCAATCGCGCCATCGAGCACCACGAAGTCTGGTTCTGAAGCCAACACGCGGGCCAGGGTCAGGCTGATGGCAAAACGTCGTCCGTAGATGCCCGCGAGTCGTTCGGCATTGGCGTGGAGGCCCTCGGGGTCGAGGCGCACGCGATGGGCGATACGAACCCGTTCTAGAAGTGCCCAGATCTCCGCACCGCTCAGGCTGGGGTTGGCGACCGTGATGTTTTCGCGAATAGACGTTGGCAGGACCTCTTCATGTCGAATCAGCGCCACATGCTTCCGCCAGTCTTGTAGCTCAATATCGCTCATATCGTGTTCGCCAAAGAAGAGCTTGCCTGGCGCGACAGGCACCATCCCAAAGAGCTGACTGGAGACGGCATAGGCTTCTCGCACGTGAAGGCCGGAGACGATGAGAGTTTGTCGAGGCTTTACTTCGAACGAGACGTGTACGTGTCCACGTTCCGGATCGGGTTCGTCTGCAAGGCTGAGGGGTAGTGCATTCACACGTAGCGACCACGACTGTTCGGCTTCGCCCAGCAAATCGTGCCCCCGCGAAACTTCCAGATCGAGGTCGAGAATCTCGCCCACCTTGTCGATGGCCGCGAGCAGATCGAACCAAACCTCTACTTTGTTACCCAGCTTGGCGATCGAAGCGACGACGGCTGTTACGATGAGTTCGGCCGCGACCAACTGCCCGATCGAAAGCTGTCTCGAAATCACCAGGTAGCCGCCGATGGATAGCAGCGCGACACTTGCAACGACTTGCATTCCTAGAGCTCCCTTGAGCTGACGAAAGACGATTCGAAAATGTTCGTCGCGTCTCGCGAGGTACTTGCGCGACAACGCGTCGGTTTGGAAGCGCGCGAAGTTCTCGCCTCCTCCGAGCTTGAACGTGAGCGGGTGCCGTGCGAGGTCTTCGAGCCACCCTGCGACGGCGTACTTTGCTTTCGATTCTGCGATGCTGGTCGAGCCACCGCGACGCCCAAGCAGGACGAAAACCATCACGGCAATCGCGATGAGAACCATGTCGAAGAGCAGCAGAATCGGGTGATAAAAGGCCAGTACGAGCATGCCGACGAGAGCGATGAGAACGGCATCAAGTCCGCCGAGAAGCAGGGAGGCCAAACTCTTCTGCGTTGTGAAGATGTCGAAGAAACGATTGAGCAGTTCGGGTCCAGCGGAGGTGCGAAACGCCTCGCTGTTGACTCGGGGCAGTGTGAGGCCGAGTTCAGCTACGACGCGCACGAAGATGCGTCGCTGGAGCATCTCGACGACGCGAACCTGAAGCGCGCGGAGGTAAGCGCTCGCGCAAAGAGCAAGCAAAAGCAGAACGCTGATCACCACCAGCGGTTGAATGAGAGAGCCGAAAGCGACCGTGTTGACCAGGGACTGAACGGCGATGGGAACGGCAAGCGAGAGCAGTCCCAATGCAACGCCGTACACGAGTACCACCCAGACATCTTGGCTTTCAAGTCGCAGGAGTCTGAGTACGCGGGTCGTTGGTTTGAGGCGTTGCGCCGCAGAGGGACTGCGCAGAAGCGTCGCGCCTCTAGCCGGCACGGCGACCGAAAAGTCGCGCGTTTCGATGCCGAGTTCACTGTACAACGTCCTTTTCGTGGTCCAGCGGCGCTTGCCGTCGCGTGACCAGCACACCCAGGGGCCGAGCGTGCGGTCGATCCGCAGTGCGCGCCTATCCACCTCCGTGCCACTCACCTCAACAGGGAGGTGACGTTCGCCAAGGGCCAGGATTTCGCTGGCTGTTGCTCGGCCCGATAGGACCTCGGTGCTACGGATTGTATCGTGAGAAATCATTTGCTTTCTTGTGGTCTATGCCTCTGAAGTCAGGATTTATATAACATGAAACAAAATGCATGGTTGTCAATGCATGAAAATGAGATACATTAATAAAATGACGCCGAGCGACGCATCACAGCTCGAAAGCAGGGGTTGGACCTTCTTGAGCAACCACGCGCATGTGCTTGTCATGGTGGCCCGTGACCCCCACGTTCGGGTGCGCGAGATCGCGTCGGGGGTTGGGATCACCGAGCGCGCGGTGATGCGAATCTTGGGCGAACTCGAAGAAGCCGGGGTTATTTCTCGCGAACGACAAGGCCGACGCACGGAGTACCACGTTCATCCCGATCGTCAGTTGCGTCATCCGCTTGAGGCGGACCACACCGTTCGTGAACTGCTTTCGCTCCTGGTCGGCGTAGAAGCCCTGCGCAACGCCTCGTAGTCTTTATATCGGCGAGCAGAAGAGACCGGTCAGACAGGTGATGGTGCCGCTCGTAGCGGCGACCCAAAGCGTACCGGTGCTGTCGTCAAAATCGATGCCCGCCGAACTGCTGACTCCGTCCGGCAGCGCGTATTCCACGCGGCGCAGGTGAGCACCGCGCTGGCCGAGCACATGGACAGTCCGGGCGGCAAGCGCCTCGCGTATTCCGTACTCCACGCGCTGACGATCGCCAGCCCTACGCTGCATGATGATGCAGCGTTTTTGGCGGACAAGCTCGGGCTTAAACTCAAGTTTGACGGCAACTGAGAAGGTTCTGGGACTTTCGCGGCCTTTTCATTAAAGGAACCGCTCACCGTACTTGTAAGGAAGTACGATGAGACCTTCGTGCGTACTCCTTCCGTGCATTTTCTTAGTATTGCTCGCATTGACGGCCTGCGGCGATGGGCGCGGGGCGTCGCTTTTCGCCGGTTCTTGTGAGGCGTTGTTGGCGTGTTGCGCAGAGCTTTCGCCGGACGCGAAATCCCAATGTGAAGACGCCTACCATCACTATCGAGACGCCGATGGGGCCGAACGACAGTGTCAGGCAGCCTTGGAATCGACACGCGCGACCGGTTTTTGTGCAGACACTCCAGGTTCGCTCGATGTCTCCGTCAATACCGACGATGGCGGTGTACCTAGTGGCTCTGACCAGGAGGTTCTGATCCGTGTCGCTTCGCAGCAAAGCGAACTCGGTTGTCGTTCAAACTCGAATGTACTCTGCACGTCCATCGTTTTCTCTCCTACGATTTCACTCCGCTGCTGTGCGATCCAGGCTCACAATCTCCCGGTCAGAGCACTAGTGGCTCTGAGGTGACTCTCACCGTTTTGTCCTACGCGCCAAACGAACAGAAGGTTCGAGTACGCGTGACTAACGCTACGAGCGCGGAGCTACGAGTCGATCAAAGCAAGGTTTCCTTGTGGTTAGAGAATGGTGAGGTTCTTCCTGGGGATGCAACGTATTACGAGGATAGTTGTCGCGTCACGATCGTTCGCGGCGCGAGTACAGAGTGTGCGGTGAAGTTTTGGGCGGTTGAGTCCACTGCGTTCTCTCAAGGAACATAAGGTTGTATTTACATACCCTGGCGGTCGCAGCGAAGCGCCAATCGTTGAATCTGTTCAGTGCGCTGGCGGAATCGAGGGCACCGCAGCGGCTTGCGAAGATGGCTGTGATAACGATGGGGACGGGTTTGTCGACTGCGACGATCGAGATTGTTGCGCTTGGGCGTTGGGCTGTCCCGCTGAAAGTTACTGCGGGCGCAACGCCAGTCGCTACGAAGATAGCTACGCGGCTTGCCGGGACGGTCAAGATAATGATGGTGACGGAAGGGTCGACTGCGCGGATTTCGATTGCGAGGTCCACTGCCGATGTACCGAAGGGACCGAAGACACCTTCGCGGCCTGTACGGATGGCTGCAACAACGACGGAGACATGGAATCGTGGATCGATTGCAATGATCGAGATTGCTGTCCAGCTTTGGCCGACTATGCCTGCCCTCTCGACACCTTTTGCGGCGGGCAGTAGCGCATTGCGGCGGGCAGTAGCGCACGGCTTCGGCTTGATTTTGCTTGCTTCCGCCGTGTCGGCACATGCACTTGAAGGGGCGGCTATTCGTGTCAGTCTTGCGCTGTGGCCGGAGCGGCAGACGACACGGGAATCGGTGGGCCGGGGCGTGCGTTCCCACAGACGCCGGTGTCCGCAATCCTGGCTGTCCAAGCGGGAAGTCCGGCCGATAAGGCGCGGGCCTTTGCGACGATCTCGCGCGCGTACTGGAAACCGGTGTACATGCACACGCGTTTGCGTTGGCGGCGGTCGAACGAAGACGCCAAAGACCTGACGCAGGGCTTTTTCGCGAACGCGCTTGAGCGCGATCTTTTCAGTCGTTACGATGCTTCGCGGGCCAAGTTTCGCACCTATGTGCGCATGTGTCTGGAGAGCTACCTTTCGAACGCGAACTCTTTCTCGAACGCCAAGAAGCGAGGCGGCGATGCGGTAGGCGTGCCTTTTGATCTCGACTTGGTCGAACACGAGCTGCAACTGACCCAAAAAGCGATTGGCGATCCCGACGCGATCTTCGAGACTGCGTGGGCACAAGGTATTTTTCGTACGGCGACCGAAGCACTTCGCAGCGAGCTGCTTGGCGAAGGCAAGAGCACGGTGTACGAGGTCTTCAAGCGTTACGAACTGGACCCAATGTTCGAGTCCGATGCACAGCAGCCCACTTACGCAGAGCTGGCGCAAACCTTTTCGATTCGCACGACCGACGTCACGAACTACCTTGCCTCGGCGCGTCGTCGTTTGCGCAAAGCCGTGATCGCCTCGCTACGTGCGCTGACTTCGACAGAGGAAGAACTCCGAGAAGAAGCGACGTTGGTGCTCGGCGTGTCTCCCGAAGTTGCGCGGGAGCTGTGCGCGTGAGCATGACTCTCAGGTCGAGCGTCGGGGTGAGGCAGCTTGTACGACCGGCCTTGTGGATGGCGATTGCGCTCTCGTGGTCGGCCTGTGGCGCTGACAACAGTTTGTGTTCGGTCGACTCCCTGCAAGCCGAACTCGACACTGCGCAACCTGGGCAGGTGGTCTCCGCAGGCGTTTGCACGTTCGATGGCCCTGTCCGCATCCCTGCGGGGGTCGGGTTGCGCGGTGCGGGTACGGACGAAACCATTTTTAAACTTGGTCCGAGCGACTCGCCCATCGCGATCGATTCGTCGGGTCTGGCCTCGAGCCTTTCGAACGTTCGGGTTCGCTCCGAAGCCTGCGCCGCTATTACGATAACCGGATCGGGAAGCGTGGGGCTTGCGAGCCTGCAGGTTGATGCTTTGAGCGGGCTCGCTATCGGCGCTCAAGCTCTCGCGGAGCTGCAGCTTACAGAGGTCGAGATCCAAGGGCCCGTCGATGCACAGACGGACGATGCGACGATTCCACTTCCTCCGTATGCTTGCAGTACGGGGCAACCGGCGACCCATGGGCTTGTTCTTATCGACGTCGAAGATGCTTCGCTCAACCAAGTGCGCGTGGAAGGGTTTGCGGCGTTTGGGGCACTCTTCTTGCGCAGTGTTGTTGCTTGGGATGGTGGCGGCAGTGAGAACAATGTCGGCACGGGGGTTGGCGTCTGGGGTGGAGACGTGGACTTACGAGGGCTTCGGCTGTGCGGGGCCGAACAGCGAACGTTACCGGTGGAGGCGAGCAACGGCATCTTCGCCAGCGGTGCGAGTGTTTCGACTTCAGCGATTACTGTGTGCGAGAGCGACGTGTTTGGGCTGTTTCATGACAACGTGAGCGCCGAGCACCGTGACCTCGTCGCGCAGGACAACGGTTATGGCGGCGTGTGGGCACAGTCGGTCTCGTCGCTGTCGATTACCGGTACCAGTGAGTTTGTGCGCAATGGCTTTGCTGGCGTTGCGGCCTTTGACTCGAGTGGTGTCGAAGTAAGCGGGGCGACGGTGGAAGCGACGGAAAGCAAGCTCTCCTTGGTGGGTCAAACCGGATCGGTCACCGTAGGCGATGGTGTCCACGTCGTGCGAAGCGCGGGCATGCTCGAAAACCTGCTGTTGACGAACAACGAACGCGTGGCACTGCTTCTCGATTTTGGCGGCGACGGATCGAGCAACGCGGTTTCGCTCTTGGATGTGACAGTCGATGGATCTGGTGATGCCCTCGGCGCGATCGCGCAAAACGGCCAGATTGCTGCGACGTGGGACGCTCAAGTCACGCGTCAGGGCACGACAATGAGCAATGATGTGGCCTTCGCGGGCACGCTCGCCGTCGCCGATATTGTTGGACCGGTCTGCTTACCGAGTCCCGGCGACCTCGATGGGATGGGGTTAGACGCCCTGGTCGGGCCCTAACAGGGCGCGGTGTTCGGGAATATTCGCAAACGAGGCGCGCAGCTCGGGGTCGTCAATGTCGTCGAGACTGGCTTGTATTCGCGTCTGGGCCAGACGTTGTGTCGCTTCCGTCGATTCGCCGGCGGCGGACAATGCTTCGAGCCGCGCCAAATAGACGATCGCCGCATCCTCTTCGATTGGATCGAGTTCGCATAAGTCGAAGGCCCGCTTCGTGATGGTGAGCGCTGCGTCGATATCGTCTTGTTCAACGGCCAGGCGTCCTAGCAATGCGAGTGCGAGCGCACGTACTGTGCGGCTCACGCCAGGCTCGTCGAGCGAGCTTGCGAGCTGGGCGGCGGCCGAGGGGTTCTCCGTGCGTGCTTCGATGCGAGCCAGGTACAGCGTCGCCGCGTCGTGTAGCTGGTCGTCCTCGGTTTGACGACTGATTTGACGCGCCGCCTCGATGACCGTCCGCGCCTCTTCGAGCAGTCCGAGGCGCGTGCGCGCGTAGCCAAGGTTCAGCAGGCAATAACCGAGCATCACGCGATGCCCGATCTGCTGACAAGCCTCGCGCGCCTGTTCAAGCGCTTGCTCAGCTTGGGTGTAGCGACCCACGCGGTTGTAGGCGTCAGCCAGGTTGCTTGCGGCGCCTGCGGCTCGACCCAAGTTGCCGGCGTCCTTGTAGCGTCGGTGGAGCTCCAAGAAACCTTCGATGCGACCTTTGAGCGAGCCCTTTTTCGCGGCCAAATGCGCTTTCCAACCCACCAGGAGCGTTTCTGTTTCCAGGCCGACGTCTTGCGCGAGCGACTGCGCCTCTTCGAGCAGCTTGCTCGCCTCCTCGAGCAGGCCTTGTTGGCTTTTGGTCAGCGATGCTCGGCCTCGGGCCACGACGCGTTCGTCAACAAGACCTGAGCGATCAGCCAATGCGATGGCCCGCTCGGCGTGACCTTTGGCGTCTGCGAAGGCTCGACTGCGGGCACTGAGCAGCGCCAGCTCGCCGTGAACGCGCGCTCGTTGGGCGTCACTTGCGGCTACCTCAAGCGCCTGGTCCAAGACCTCTTGCATCGGATCTGTTGCCGAGAAAAAGCGATAGCCCTCCACCCGCGCCATGTGTAGGGCATACGCATTCGCTTGGGATACCTCGAAGCGAAGGGCTCGCTCAGCGTGCGCGGTGACCGCACGCGCGTCCCCGGTTCGCGCCGCCTGCGCCGTGGCCAACAGGTAGTGTTCTGCCGCCTGCTGCGCTTCGTCGCCCAGCTCATGGTGTCGTGCGACCGCGGCAAGAAGCGCGCTCGTGTGGTTCCCCCGTAGCCGTTCGCTGAGCGTTCTGGCGGCTCGGCGATGGAGCAAGGCGCGGCCGCTCGGTGGGATGCTCTCATAAGCCACATCGGTAAAAAGGTCGGCGCTAAAGGTGTAATGCCGCCGTCGCGCGTCGTGGGTGCCGCTCATTCGATCGCGATCCCGTCGTACCGTTCCTTCCCCGATGAGTGTGTCCAAGAGGCTGCGCGGATCGGCGATGCCCATCAAGCGCAACTCGGCAACCGACACGGGTGTGCCCAGAACCGCCAGCGCTTGGCAAAGCTTTTGTGCATCTTCGGGGAGTTGGTCGAGGCGGGATTGGACAGCGGCTTCGATCGTCAGGGGCAAGGCTTCGGTCCCGTGCAAGCAGAGCTGCTCGACAAAAAATGGGTTTCCTCCTGCGCGTTCAACGATGGCGGAAACCCACGCGCTGCCCGCGCGGGGAAGTAGACTTTGAGTCATTTGCTGTGCAGCCCGCTTCGAGAGCGGCACGAGCGGATAGCTTCGGGTTACGCGTTCTCTCAAGCTGGCAAGCGATTCGTGAGATTCGCCGCGAGCAGTGAGAACAAAGACGCTCGGAGTGTGTTGGATCGTCTCGAGCAAGTCTTCAAGGAGTTCGAGCGATTCGCCATCTGCGCGGTGAAGGTCTTCGAGCACAAACGCAGTAGGCGCTTGCTCGGCACGCGCAATAACCCAACTTCGAAGCGCTCCCCGCAGCTGGCCACGTACCGCGCGAAAGTCGGTCTGCGACAGTGTTGAGAGGTCCCCTCCTTGCGGAGGATGAAGCCACGCTTGGAGCACCGGTTCTAAGACGGCGTCGGGCAGGGAGCGAAGCAGGTTTTCCCACAGTCCAAAGGCCCGTCGATGTATCGCGCTGGGACTCTGGCAAAGCAAAACGTCGACATCGCTCCGAGTCGTGAGCTGATTCACCAAGGCAGATTTTCCGCCGCCCATCTCTGCCGTAAACAGAACGCTCTGCGCTGTTTGCTCGTCATGCGCGCGCGCGATGGTTCGTTCAAGGAGGGCAAGTTCGTCCTCTCGACCGAAGAGTCGCACAGGTTGCGGTGTTTGGAGGACAGCCTTTCGCGCTTTGAGCAGCTGCCACAAGTCACCGCCGACGGCGGTTCGCTCAAAACGTGCTGGAACGAACTCGGCGACACTTCCGGTCACCACGACACCCGAGCGGTCGGCCTCGCGTGCCCGATGGAGGGCCGCTTCGACATCGTTGATGGCGACGCCGGTCAGACCGTCTTCTTCGGCCAGCGCACGCCCAGCGCTGACCGCGATGTACGTTGCGAAGGGCGCCGCAGCCAGGGCGGCTTCGCATGCTCGGCCGAGTTCGTCCCCGCTGCTCCGCTGCGCACCGAATAGACCCATCGCCGATCCGGCCAAGCACTGGGTTGGGCGTCCTCCAAAGTCGTGCATGCACTGTGAGAACTGCACGGAATCCCGTACGCCGTGGGCCATCACGATGGCGACAACGCGCTGTTCTCCGGAGCGCATGAGCGGTGCCGCGCTCTGAGACACGCTCGAAGGTGCGTCGCGAGTTCGGGCTTGAAATGTGCGAAGGGCTTCTGCGAACGCCAGTGGGTCCTTCCAACGGTCGGCGGGCGACTTGCATAGGGCCTTGCTGACGAGTGACTCGAGCGACGAGGGGACCCCTGGGCGAACCGCCGCGATCGAGGGTGGATCACTCATCAAAATGGCGACCAACGTGGCCATCGGTGAGTCACGCGAGAACGGACGCTGCCCGGTCAGCAGCTCATAGAGCACGACGCCGAGCGCCCACACGTCGGTCGTCACGCTGAGCGTCTTGCTCCCCTCGGCCTGCTCGGGCGAGAGGTAGTCCAAGGTGCCGATCATGTGGCCCGTTTGCGTCAACGTTGTCGCGTTCTGCAGGTGCGCAATCCCGAAGTCGACGACTTTGATCGTTCCGTCGTCACAAAGAAACAAGTTCGAGGGTTTGATGTCGCGGTGAATCACGCCTGCCGCGTGGATGGCGTGGAGGGCTTCGGACGCTTCGGTCACCCACGCGATGGCCCCGCTGATGGCGATCGGTTCGCGCGCATCTGCAAGCACCTCACTGAGCGCCCGACCCCAGAGGCGCTCCATCACCAGATAAGGTGCGCCATCATCGGTGAGGCCCGCGTCGAGGATGCGAATGACATTGGGGTGATCGATGCGCACCGAGGCCTCGCGCTCGAAACGGACGCGCAGCGCGTCCTGCACGTCGGCATTCGCGTGGTCCGTTCCGTGGAGCACTTTGATTGCGACAGTCTCGCCTGCAGCGCCGCGGCCCTGGTAGACCACGCCCATCCCGCCCTCACCAAGCTTGCCCACGATGGAGTAGGTGCCGATCTGCGATGGGATCTTCAAAACGACGGCAGTATGACCGTTTTTCTGCGTTTGCGCTCGAAGACTTCGAGTTGGTTGATCGAGCCCCCATGAGTGATATCCCGCAATCGATGAGCTGTGTCGTCCATGTCGCTGTCACGTTTTGCCTTCTCGTCTTGGGTTGCTCCAGCGATGGCCGAGGAGGCGAGGGTGTGGATGGTGGAACCGAAGCGGGAACGAGATCCGGCGCGGCGCTTCCGGAACCACCTCGGCCGCCTATTTTTTTACCGTGTCCGACGGGTTGGACGGAGCTTCAAGTCGAGGACCTGACGCGCTGTGAACCCGCCGCACTTGAGGGTTCGCAAAGCTGCGCAGATGGCGAGGTGCGGTTTGCCAGAGATGATGATTGCAGACCGATAGGCTCCGCGTGTCCGTCCGAGGCGTTTGCCGCCGCTCCAGACGACGCGAAACGCGTGCACTACGTGAGCGCCGATGTCGGAGCGGGCGGTGATGGAAGCGCAGCCAAGCCTTTCGCAACGATCGGTGAGGCTTTCGCGAAGGTCGCTGACGGCGATGCTGTATTGCTAAGCAAAGGCGTGCATTCGGGCGGTGCGCAGCTGCCTTCTGGGATTACGATGCTTGGTGCGTGTGCTGCACAAACGGTGATCCAAACGGATCCCGCGCGGGCTGCGCTAACGTTTATCGGCACCCATGCCACGGTGGGTGATGTGAGCATCGTTGGCGGCAGCAATGGCATTCGTGTTGATTCGGGAACGTTGACGCTCCAAGGTGTGTCGGTTCGCGAAACGGCCGGTCACGGGTTGCTGATCGCGGGCGACCAAAGCCGTTTGTTGGGCTCGCGGATTGAAGTTCGCGATACGAAACGCGGCGCATCGGAGGACGGGCGCGGCGTTGTGATCGGTATCGGTGCGCAAGCGCAAATTGAAGCACTCCGGGTTGAGCAGACCGCATCGCTCGGGCTGTGGGTGGCCGAAGCCAGTGCCATTGTTGAAGGTGCAATACTTCGCGAAAACAGCACTGAACTTCTCGAGGCTCGCGCCGCCGTGCGGGCTTCTTATGCGGGCGTACTCGAACTCTCGGGGGCCTGGGTAGAAGGTGCGGTGCAGGCCGTAAATGAAGGAACGTCTTTGACCATTCACGATGCACAGCTCGGTCGTACGCTCCAGGTCGCAAGTGAGGGCACGCCGGGGCTTTTTGTCGCGGATCAAGCTTCGCTGGAGCTGCAACGAGTGCACATTTCGAAGGGACCATCGCCTGCCATTCTGGCAGAGGAGGGGAGTTCGCTCTCAGTCGAAGATGTCCACATCGACGAAACGATGGTCAGCGAAAACGCCCCCGATGTTGTGCTCTCTGCAGCGGACGCGGCCTCCGTCTCCTTAGCGCGTGTCCGTATCGACGGGGGGCCAGACGTCGGGATGCTTCACACGGGCGTGATAGAGGCGCAGTGGAGCGATATTGATATTCGCGGCACGTATGTGGATGAAGCGTCTGGCGTAATCGGCTTCGCTGTCCTCTTGTTGCAGCAGAACAGCATCGGTATAGAGCGGCTTGCGGTTCGCGACGCAACGTCGGGCATCGCTGTTTTGCAGAGTCACGCGACGCTCATGGATGTGAGCGTTCAAAACACGGGGCAGGTCAGTGACGAAGTCGATCTCTATGGGGTCGGACTCATCGTCGCCCAGTCGGATGTGGTGGCATCTCGCCTGCAAGTTGATGCGGCGCGCGTCAATGGCGTTGCGGTTGAAGAAGCCTCGTTGCAGACGACTGATTTGACGATCGCCAACACACAAGAGCGCCTATGCGGCGAACAGCGCTGCGAAAAAGCTCAGTACGGCTCCGGTTTGGTGGCCCTTACGGGCAGCACGGTTACCGTGGACGCTTTTGACATCGACGCCAACGCGCTCTGTGGTGTGCGTGTTCTGTCAGACTCCAGTGTTGACATGAAAAACGGACGTATTTCCAGTCAGCCCATCGGTATTAATATCGAGCAGGACGACTACGACGTGCGCCGCCTAAGCGACGGGGTTGTGTTGGAGGCTAACGACCGCAACATCGCACGCGTTCAGCTTCCCGCTCCGCAATTCCCAGTTGATTTCATGTTTTGAGCCGACCATGATTCGCCCCCGTCTCCATCGTCGCTTAACCGCAATATGCGCTGCATGTGGCGTCACAGGTAGTGTCAGCGCCGGGGACGCAATAGCCGGCCTCGTTGCAGAAGCCTTCACAGCGGTCGCGGCATGCGGGTACGCATGTGGGGCCGATTTCTTGGAAGTCGACGCAATAGTCGGCGTAGGGACAGGCGCCCAATTCACAGGCCTTGAGCGCGCGGGTCATGCACACGCCGAGAACGCAGATGCCCTTGCGACCATTCGCACTCTCGCATTCGTCATCGCAGCCGCACGCCTCGCCCGGCATCTGATAGCCGGGCGGCACGTTTTGCTCTTGGGTGGGCTCTTTGCTACCGGCGTCCGGGTCGACTGCGGCGAGGCGACACGCATGCGTCTTTTCGTCGTCTCGGCACAGACCCGGGGTTTCACTCAGAAGACATCCGGTGAGCAGCGGAACAACCGCAAGCCAGCGGCACAGGGGTCGCGTGAGCAACAGCGGGCGCATCAGTAATACCGAAGCGCAGTGTTGTTCTCGGCGCTCTGCTCTTGATGGCTTCGATGGCGATCGTTGAGCTCGTCGTTGAACTCTTTCATGATCGACTCGTAG
Source organism: uncultured Polyangiales bacterium (assembly GCA_964487255.1). GTDB lineage: Bacteria > Myxococcota_A > Polyangia > Polyangiales > CAZAQV01 > CAZAQV01. The sequence continues at coordinate 126,229 of CAZAQV010000016.1, forward strand.
ATGGACTCCACGATACCCGTGACCTGCGCCGGTCCATTCGACATCGGGTTCGGCGCCTGTACTTTGCCGGCGAACTGGATGATCTCTTGCTGAGCAGCATTGAGCCAGCGACCACGCACACTCGCCACCAAGTAACTCGTCACGCCCGCCTGTTCGAGGCGAAGCTCGCAGTGTTCAATCACCAAAGTCAGGGGTTCGTCGCTGGGGTTGGTCGTGGCCCGCGCGCCCATCATGTTGTGAAAAGCGCTGCTCATCGTGGCGCGAAAGTCTTTGACGACAGCCGTGCGCGGGAACTTATGAACGTCTTTGACGTTCTGATCGAGGACCAGCGCGTACTTGCCGTCGGGTACTACCGCGGTCGGTTGAGGCGAGAGCTGTCCGATGACGCGTGCACCACAAGCATTGCAGGTGAGCGCGAGTGCGATGATGAGAGCCTGTTTTGTTGAGGGTAGGGTCATGGTGTCTCTTTCCTTTCGTGTTGATAAGCCTTGCTGGCTTGAGCAGTTCCTCGGGAACGCTCAAAAGTAGAAGTGGGCGTTGGCATTGAGTGCGCGCAGCACCGAGTACTCACCGCGTTCCATCTCGAACCACGAGAGGCCAAAAGCCAATCCGTGGAAGCGGAGCGAGACGCCGACCTCGTAGCCGAGCAGCGAAAGGGAGGGTGCGCTCTCCGCCAGCACGAAGCTGAGCGTGTACGACAGGGGTACTTCAAGGGCGAAGCTGGGTTTTCCGATGCGCAGACGTGCGCCCGCCTGGATGCTGGCTGCATAGACACCTTCGCCTCGCCAGGTGCCGATCAGCAGGCGCGGACCGAACTCGCCGCGAATGCCGACCACGGCGTCGGGCGAGGTGGAGAAGGTGGTGAAGTCGTAGGAAAGTCGCGCCAGAAAACCGCCGGGCGAGGACTGCCCTTCGACGGGATCGATCACGGCGCCAACGCCGAGTGCGATGTGCGACCAGACGCGACGAAACGTGTCGTCCTCGTTTTCCTCCGGGCGTGCCTCGAACTTTTCGGGGGCGTGTTGAAGGTTGGTGTTCGCTGCTGTTTGGCCGCGCATGCCCCAGCCACCGAGCGGAGCGTCGTGAGGTTCGAGGCGTACGTCGATGCGCTTCGCGGCCTGACCTTCTTTTCCGCGTCGATGGATGGCGACCACGAGCACGCGCGCGCGACCCGTTGCGGCCTGGACAGACATGGCGCCGTTCTTCGCTTCGGCGATCGTCTCGCGCGGCTTGTCGAGCGAGAAGAGACGTGCTTCCACCGGGCACTCATCCGCTTTGCACGCCAGACGCACGTGACCGGCAAAGTCCTTGGCCACGCGAAAGAAAAAGAGTTCGACGTCTTTGTAGACGAGGCCTGCGCCGACGGATTGGATCTTCAGTGTGCGTCCACTCAACATCGGTGCGATCGGAATGTCGATATCGCGGATGCCTGTGCGCATTTCGGAGAGCCACCGCACCGGCACCGCGCTCACCGGGCGTGCTTTTTTGATCGGCGCGATTTCGTCCTTGCTTCGACTAGCAAGGGTGGGAATGCCGATCAGCTCCCCGCGGCTGTTCAGCAGGCCGCCGCCGCTGTTGCCCGGGTTGAACTCGGCGTCTACGCGGATGAACGAAGTTCGCCCTTCGCCGTCGATGTCGAAGCCCGAGATCTGCCCGCCTGTCACGCTGGGCGTCCGCATTCCAAGCGGGTAGCCGACGGCGTACACGCGATCGGAAAGTTCTCCCGCTCGTTGTCGAACCGGAACGGTGGCAAACTCTTTGGTTGCGAGCGGTTCGCCGCCAACGCGGGATTCGATGCGAATGAGCGCAAGGTCGAGTGAAGGTATTGCGCGAACGACGCGCCCTTTCCAACGTGGTCGGGCTTCTTCGCGGGCGCTTTGGGTATGCCACAGCGTGACCCAGCCGTCGTCGCGGTAGAGCGTGCCCGGCACGCCACCCGAGAACGAATGCACATGGCCGACCACATGAAAGTTCGTCAACACATAGCCCTGGGCGTCGATGATCGTGCCCGAGCCTTCGCTGCGTTCTGTGTCGCTCTCGGAGACCACCAACACCGTGGCCTCGATCGCGCGGCTCATGGCCTTTCGCGACAGGCCTTGTGCCTCAATGCTTGGCGAAAGCGCCGAAACAATGGTGAAAACGACGAAAGGAATGGCTCTCATGCCCTTCTTTACACAGAGCGAGAGCTCGTCTTTAGCGAGCGGCAAAAAAAAGTTAAAGCCAGCGCCTTCGTCGCCTGTACGGAAGGGAAAAGGAGAACATGATGCGGATTTTTGCCATCACCACCCTGCTATTTCTGGCTGCCTGCACGACCGAGCGCTCGCGAGGCCGTGGGCCCGGCGGCGAACTGAGTATCGAGGACTTTCTCGATGCCGGGTCCAAGACCGATCTCGACGCGAGCTTGAGTGAAGACGGTGGGCGATCGGTTAAAGGGGATGCCTCGCTCGTAACGAGCGACACCGGGTCTGATGCGGGCCCGCAATGCGTCCCCTTCGACCCGCCTCCAGCTGCCGGTCCATGTCGTGAGGAGGCTTGGGCTTGTCTGATCGCCGCCGATGGTGGCGAAATCGATTTCGATACGTGTTTCGAAGAGTATCCTGCGTGCGATCAGTGCATCGCGGATCGTTTCAATGACCGCTTGGTGGGCACGATCGCCGACCCGGGCCCGTGTCAGCAAGAGCGCTTCTGCTTCTTGGGCTGCCTGATTCACTACTGTCCAGAGGACGACATGCGTTGTCTCGAGGCCGCGGTGACGAACGAATGTAGAGCATTGGCGGAGAGCTACAACGTCTGCGGTCGCAGTCGAGAGAACGAGAACACCTGCGCCGATTTCGCAATCACGAACTGCCGACCCGATGCAACCTGATCGTTGAAGAAGGTCCGCCTCGTGTACCGACTGCTTTTGTGGTAGGCGCAAGGGGTGGCTGAGCGAGTTGCGAAGAAATTCGGAGTGCACTCGGAGGTGGGGCGGCTACGCACGGTCTTGGTGCATCGTCCGGACTTGAGCTTGCAGCGGCTTACGCCCAGCAACTGCGCAGATTTGCTGTTCGACGACGTGATTTGGGTCAAGCGCGCCCAACAGCAGCATGATCACTTCGTGGCGCAGATGCGCGCGCACGACGTCGACGTGCTCTACCTGCACGACCTGCTCGCGGAAACACTTGAGGACGAAGAGACACGGCGCCTCGTGCTCGATCAGGCCGTCACCGATTTGACCGTGGGTCCGGGTGCGGTCGGTGATATTCGCGCGCACTTGCTCGAGCAATCGCCGGATTGGCTTGCCACCCATCTCATTGGTGGACTGACTGCAAACGAGATGCAAGATCTTGATCTTGCGAGCCGCTCTCTCGTCGCCGCCGTGCCCAAAAGCGGTGCCTTTATTCTGCCGCCTCTGCCGAACTCCATTTTTACGCGGGACTCGTCCTGCTGGATATACGGAGGCGTGTGCCTCAACCCGATGTACTACCTCGCACGCGAACGTGAAGCCCTCAATGTTGCGACCATCTACCGCCGCCATCGGATGTTCCGCGAAGCCGACTTCGAGTTTTGGTATCCACGATCGGGAGACGTCGACGACGTTCAGCCCGAGAACTTCGGCCAAGCCAGTCTTGAAGGGGGAGACATCATGCCGATCGGAGGCGGTGTTGTGCTCGCTGGGATCAGTGAGCGAACGACCGCGCCGATGATCGAGCTGCTTGCTGAGCGGCTTTTCGCGGCCGAAGCGGCCCAACAGGTGATCGCGTGCGTGCTCGGACGGAGTCGCTCCCACATGCATCTCGACACCGTGATGACGATGCTCGACCGGGATGCGGTGACCGTTTATCCCTCAGTGGTCGACAAGATTCGCGCTTTCAGCATCCGACCAGGCGCGGCCGGCGCACTCGATGTCCGCGAAGAACCCGACTTTCTCGAAGCACTTCGCTGTGCACTCAACGCCAAGAAACTCCGCGTCGTTCCGACCGGCGGTGACGAGTTTCAGGCTGCGAGAGAGCAATGGGACGACGGCAACAATGTCGTCGCGCTTCGCCCTGGCGTGGTCATTGCCTACGCGAAGAACGAGGATACCAACCGACTTCTGCGCAACGCGGGTATCGAGGTGCTTGAGATTGACGGCTCGGAGCTCGGTCGCGGTCGTGGCGGCGGACATTGCATGACCTGTCCGCTGATACGCGACGCAATTGAGTGACTTGCGATTCGGTCGACGAGACATCGCTGTTGCCCGCGGTGCCTGCGCACCGACGATTCTGAGTGTTCGTGCGTGGGCGTTGCGCAAGGTGGCGCTTTGTGTATAGAGAGTTGTTATCAAGCTCTCTCGTCTGCATCTTACGCCGGTCTTCGGTTTGTCCGCATTTTTCGTCTTCTTGATTCTCGGGGTCTGTGTTGTCCTTCCCAAGCGAGCTGCCACAGCGTTTGCTGCGCTGCTCAACACGGTCTCGACTCATTTTGGCTGGCTGTACATCGTTTCGATTCTGGTTTTCCTGGTCTTTGCGTTGTGGTTGCTTTTCAGTCGTTACGGGAAGTTGCGGTTGGGGCCTAACGACTCCCGTCCAGAGTTCGGGCGGCTGACCTGGTTTTCGATGCTCTTCAGTGCAGGCATCGGGGCCGGCCTCGTCTTTTACGGTGTCGCTGAGCCGATGTTGCATTACCAGGATCCGCGTGTGCTCGAGGGGGGCACGCCTGAAGCGCGCGCAGCTGCGCTTCCGGTGACCATTTATCACTGGGGACTTCATGCGTGGGCTATCTATGTCGTGATGGGGCTTGGCATTGCCTACTTTGGCTATCGCAAGGGGCTTCCGCTCACCATTCGTTCATGTTTGCACCCACTGCTTGGAGCGCGCATTCATGGTTTCTTCGGACATACGATCGACACCATCGCCGTACTTGGCACGCTGTTTGGGCTTGCCACGGCGCTCGGGCTCGGCGTGATGCAGGTCAGTGCGGGGCTATCGAGACTCTTTTCAACACCGCACACGACCAACTTTCAGCTCATCCTGATCGCGATCATTACCGCGTGCGCCATCATCTCCTTGGTAACCGGTGTGAACAAAGGTATCCGCCGGCTCAGTGAGATCAATATGCTGCTGGCAGCGTCTTTGATGCTCTTCGTACTATTCGCAGGGCCGACCGAGACGATTGTGGAGCGCTTCTTCACGGCGCTCTATGGTTACGCCGCAAACTTCATTCCACGGTCGACGCGGCTCCCGGGCCTGAATACTGAGATGACCGAGTGGACCAAGAATTGGACCGTGTTCTACTGGGGTTGGTGGATCTCGTGGGCTCCATTTGTGGGCATGTTCGTCGCGCGTATCTCGCGCGGGAGAACGATTCGTGAGTTTGTTTTAGCGGTTCTCTTGGTGCCGACGATCGTGACCGCAATGTGGATGGTCGTGTTCGGTGGAACCGCGCTGCAGCTTGATGCGGCCGGCGCGCCCATCGCCGAAGCGGTGTCCAAGGATGTTTCGACCGCGATCTACGCCTTGCTTGAGCAGCTTCCGCTTTATGAGCTGACGTCAGGTGTGGCCTGCTTAGTCATTATCCTGTTTTTTGTCACCTCGTCCGACTCGGCGTCGCTCGTGGTAGACATGCTGACGTCGGGGGGCGTACCGGACCCTCCGGTCTGGCAACGCATCTTTTGGGGCACGGTCGAAGGATCGTGCGCAGCCGTGTTGCTTTTTGTCGGTGGTCAAGCCGCGCTCGCTGCGCTCCAAGCAGCCGTTGTGAGCATCGCGCTTCCTTTTTGTGTCGTGATGCTCGCTGTCATCGTGAGCCTGATCCTTGCGCTCCGTCACGAGAAACCTGCGAAAGCCAAGTCGCGAGCCGTCGTTTAGATGATGCTTAGGTTGCGCGATAGCTGGCGTCCCAATCCATGAAACGTTTGGTGACGCCGTCGCTGGCGAGGTGCGGGTAGTGTTCTCGTAGACCATCCAAGATGAGCTTGATGGGTACGTCGGAGAACGTGCCGTGCATCGCGAGGTACTCCATGAACTGGCTACCATCAGCGCTGAACTGCTGAAACATCGAGTCCTCAAGGCCGTCGAACTCAAGCGGCGGGACGCCCAACCGCTCACAAAGTCCAGCGTCAAAAGCGGGCGTCGCCTTACGCCATGCGCCTTCGATGTACAGTTCGGTGTAGCCATGCATGGCAAAGGTGTCCGTTCGCAGCCATTCGATCATCTTCGGTGTCGAGAGGTGGTTCTTCACGTTGGCTAAGGCTAAGCGCGACGGAATTCCGACCGCGCGGGCAACCGCACCAAACAAGACTGCCTTCGGGATGCAGTACGATATTCCGTGCAGCAATACATCGCTGGCCCGCATCGAGCCGCCGTCCGTATTGAAGACGTAGGGGTTGTACGGAATCTCGTCGCGCACCGCGAGGTAGAGCGCGCGAATCCGCGGGACATCACCGTTCTCCACACCCGCGAGCGTCTCCTCGACAAACGCTTGGACACGCGGGTGTCCGCGGTCGAAGTAGCCCGTTGCGGCGAGGTCTTCTGGATTGTGCACGGCTGTGACCGTAGCAGTTTTTGCTGAGCCTTTTGACGTTTGGGAACTTCGCGTTGTAGGTTGTGTCCAAGCCCCATGCTTTGCGAGCTCAAGATGCTCACTACGGTGGCTTTTTTCATCTTCTTGGCGTCCGCAACATCTGCGCACGCGCAATGCGCGCTTTCTGCCGATGAGTTTTCCCATCAAAGAGTGAAGGTGCGTCCAAGAGGAGCCACGCCCTTTATGGTTTCGGTTGAGCAAGTCGCCGTTGAAGCCGAGGTGCCTCACGCTCCTGGTAGGGCGATCAAGCTATCGACCCGCAAGCCTGTGCTCTTCAAGGGTACTGCCACCAATGTTTGGGCTTCGGTGATCGTTGAGCACACAAGTGAGAATGGCGAAGTCACGCTGCGCAAGGGCGCGCGTTTCATCCCGAGCCATTCGCGAGGCGAGTCGGTTGTGGGAACCGCGGTGATCGAAGCTGGCGACGTGCTCGAGGGTGAGTACAAACACCCTGATATTTTCGTGCGCGGCATCTCGGTCCCGTGTGCCAAGCTCTCACTCACACCACCGTTTCTGTCGCTCAAGGAAGAAGAAGCGGTACTTGAAAACCTGAAAGAGGATGAGCAGGCATCCGAAGAAGGCGAACGCGTCTATCTACTGCGTCACGAAAGGTTTCGCGTTCCTCTGCGGGAGCGGCCGAGCTTTTCCTCTCGAGCGCGCGTTGTTCAAAGCCCGCACTGCAATAACTGTTTGCAGTTCGTCGGGCACGCGCGTCGCGGTCGCTGGCTTGAGGTATCGGCCGGTGGGCCAGCCGTTTGGATCAAAGGCTGGCTCCCCATCGGCTGGTTAAAAGAGGATCCAGAGGGACTCATTTATGGCGGAGGGTGCACTGGAGACCACGATGCTTTTGCCATGGGCGGACACGGATGGGGACAAGGTAGCCCGCCAGAAGATCTCTACATCGGCGAGGCCGTGATCGAGGCGGGCACCCAAGTTTTCGCCGAACCGGGGCGCGGACTGTGGGCGACCGTCAAGGAGAAGCTAACGGTACAGGTGTGGCACAAACGCGGTAGCGCGTGGGTGGCGCTCCGAAATCTGCCGGGCATTCGCGATGCCGCTGGTGGTTGGCCTCTGGATGCGTTCGTCCCCCGACGGTCTGTTCAGCTTTTGAAGGGAACAAGCTCAAGCCAATAGAAACACCTCTGCTTTTTGCTTGGCGCATCTGGTGACGCATTGCGACGAAACCCAACGAGAATTTGGGTACGGTGTTGACGGACGTGGAGAGATGCTTAAAGATACAATTAGTCGAATAAAAACAGCGCCCTGAGCGCATTCAACCTAAGGAGGTCAATCATGGAAATCACTTCGTGGACGCCTTCAAACGGCGTAGATGTGTTGAGTAGCCCGCCTCGATTGAGGACAGGCTTTGTCGTGCCGGAGCTGGTGCGGGCCACGCGAATCGCAGCGCCGCTCGATGTGCTTGAGACGGACGAAGCGCTCATCGTTCGGGTCGACATGCCGGGCTATGCGCCAGAGGCCATCGACGTTGAGATCGAGGATGGCCATCTTCACATACGGGCACAGCAGCCCAGCGAGCAGGCGGAGAACGTGAACGTCTTGGTGCGGGAGCGTTTTGCGAGCGCTGTAGCGCGCAGGGTCAAGCTTCCCAAACCTGTCGACGCCGATGGTGTCGTCGCGAGCTGTCAGCACGGCGTCTTGACCATCACCATGCCGAAGCATGCGCAAGCAAGAAAGCGAGTCATCCAAGTCAAAACGGAGGTGTAGTCATGCGCTGGCGATGTGTAGAGTGCGATCGGGTCTATCGCGCGGCGTCGCGCCAAGAGGTGTGTCCACGCTGCGGAATCGCGGGTGCGATGCTCCGTGAGACGGAGCCGTCCGGCTTTTCTCTCGAGAACATGAGAGAGAAACTGTTCGAATACACGATCAACCATGGGGGTAGCTATGCGTGACGTCATGCGTTTTGCTTCACTACGCGGACAAGCCAGGAAGTGGGCCGAGGCCGAATTCGATGAGATCGAAGAGCGAGTCCATGGGTCAGAATCCACGGCTGTCAGCGAGATGGAACATGATGGTTGGTCGCCGATCATGCCACGCAAGCGATACGTCCGCGTAGCCGATCTTGTCCGTGCACAACGGATGATGGGCTCGTCAGCGAATCAAGTGCCTCCGCGCGAGCGTCGCTAGGATCGCGGCACGTCCTCGGTAGTCCGCGGATTGGCGAGGACGTTCGCCCGAAGTGCGAGACTGGGCAGCGTCTATCCTGTGATGCGTTCGTTTCCGTGCTGACACATTTCGTCGATGCATTGACACGGTTTGCCGACGGTTTTGTTCGATATTTCTGCGCCCGATAAGTGGGCACGAAGCTTGCGTACGTCTAGGCATAACGATGGAAAACCGAGGTTTGATATCACGAATGCTGATCGTGCTTGGGCTGGTCGGCTTGCCCATGGTTCCACGCGTTGCGTCAGCAAACCACTGGATTTCTGCAGACGGCAAGGTCGTTGTGCGCACCGACGCGTGTGACGCGAGCGGACCACCGGGGAGCTGTGGGGGTCACGCGCACCGCGCGTACCGTGGTGGGCAAGAACTCAGCACCCTTTCGGTCATGCGCTGCCCCGAACCGACGGGGGTGACCAATTCTGGGAAGATCTTGTGTAGAGGATCTTTGCCGAGGCAAGTTCGAGTCGACCACGACCGTGCCATCCGGAGTTGGCTTGCTGAATATTTCCAAGGCACGTCAGCGTTGCCGCCTCGACTACTAGACTACGAGTCGTACCAAATGGTTGCCATGGATGCGATCGATGGCGTGTCCAGTGCAACCTCTTTGGATACCATGAATCGTGCAAGCAAAGACGTGCACGCGACGTTGCGAAACCCGCGTGCGTTTTTTGGCCGCCCTCTGCGTATTGACCGCGAATCTGTGCAGCCGGGTGGTCGATACCGGCTCTACACGCTCGACATCACCGATCCAGGCGTTATCGGTACTGAACACGAGCATAGCGTGCTCGTGTTCTTCCTTCTCGACGGCAAGCATCGCATCCGCGAACTGCGCATCGCCTTCTTTGAGTAGCTCTAGAAAGTTAGTCCGACCTGGAGGCCGTAGGGCCAGAGCGCCCGCATCACGAGTGCCATGCGGCGGTTGAAGTGCCAGCGAGCACCGACGCCGCCGGCGAAGTCGACGTTGACATGGATGTGATCGTCGAATCCGGGGTCGTGATGGTGATGGTGGTAGAGGTAGTTGTCGCCGAAGGCGACCGTGATGCCCGCTTCAGGGAAAAACGACCAGTTGTCGAAATAGATATTCCACTGTGCAACCGCAAGCGTGCCAAATACAAAACCGGCTCCACCGCCATGGCAATGGTAGTCGCGACCATGAACGTGGCAGTCGTCATGCGCGAAGTCGTAGAAAAAAAAGTCGACACCCGGACTAATGGCCAACTCGTCCTGATGACTGTTTAGAAAACCCTTCGGCACAATCGGGATGTCGATGCGACCACCCACGCCAAACCCCCAGCCAATTGTGCCGTGCACTTCGGGGCGCACACCGTCGATCTTGTGCGCTTTGGAGTTTTGGGCGAGTGCACTTCCAGCGACGAGCATGGATGAGAAAAGAGCGAGCATTGCCGTGAGTCTGAAGTAGCGCATACGGATTCCTTTCGTCTTTCGGTCTTCTGTCGAACGGACGATGTTAACATTGGCTGTGACCTCGTTACAAATCGATGTAACCGATGGTGCGCGTGTTAGCGCGTGTGTGTGCCGCGGGACGAGGTAGCCCGACCAGAGAGTGCGACACTCGTGCTCACGGCAGCTGCGTTTGGTGCTCGTCATCGTTGAGGGTGAGCCGGCTAACGTCGTCGACGTTTACGGTGGCGGCGTTTCTTTCTCTTTCGTGCCTTGCGTTTGCGTTTGAGTATGCGTCTTCGAACGACGCGTTTTCGCGAGGCTCGCTTCTTGGCAGCTCGAGCTCTTCGAGCGTGCCGACCCCGCGATGAACTTGGCGTGAGCTTTCGTTGGTCTCCCATTTGTTCATCTGTGGCGTCCAGGTCTTCGGTCTCCAGGTCTTCGTCATCCAGGCCCTCGGTGTCCAGGCCCTCGGTGTCCAGGTCTTCGGTGTCCAGGTCTTCGGTGTCCAGGTCTTCGGTGTCCAGGTCCTCGTCGTCGAGATCGTCTTCTCCCGCGTCTACCCACTCCTCTTCTTCAGACGTGGCATCGTTCTCGTGCGCCGCCAGGGATGCGTCTCGCGCTCCGAGCGAGTGGACACTCGCATCGTCGGATGCAGCGCCTAGAGCCAGGTTTGCGGACGGCGGTGCTGCTCTTTTCTGAGGACCCAACCTGGTTCCCGAAGTTTCCCCAGTTGCCGTCCCCTCGTTCGCAGGGCTGGCCGAGTTGTCGATTGCAGCCAGGTCGTCGTGGGGTGAAGCGAAAAACCAAGCGAGCAACCCGAGTGCCAGCAAGAACATTGCACCCGCCGCGAAGGCCTTGAAAAGCGCAGGGCTTTTGACGTCCCGTTCGGCAAGTTGCGAGCCCGTTTGTCGAGGGTCGGCACTGGCGAGGTCACCAGCGACCACTGCCGGTGCGACAGGTCCGTGTGCTGCGGACTCGCTGAGCGGCGAAGCGTACGGTGTGAGCTCGTCCAGAAATGCCAGGGCGGACGGGGGGCGCGTAGTCGGACTGGCTGCGATAGCTCGGTGAACGAGAGTGGCCAGCTCGCTTGGCACATCCGGGCACTGCGATTGCAGCCGCGGTGGCTCGCCTTTCATGATCAGAAGCGCCAAGTCGGTCAGTGATGCACTTTGAAACGGAAGAATGCCCGAAAGCATCTGGTAGAGCGTCACCCCGACGGCGTACACATCCGTTCGAACGTCGACCTGGCTGGTGTCTTGCAGTTGCTCCGGCGACATGTACGCCATGGTGCCAAGCACGTGACCCGCTTGCGTTTGAACGGTGGCGTCACCAAGTTTTGCAATGCCAAAATCGAGCACCTTGACGTGCGGACGGCCGTCTTCCCAAGCAACGATGAAGACGTTGTCGGGCTTGATGTCTCGGTGCACGATGCCGACCGAGTGCGCCGCGTGAAGGGCTTCGAGCACCCCGCATGCGATATCTGCAGCCTGCGCCGGTGCAAGCGGAGCGTGGGACTCGAGGTACGACGAAAGAGGTTCGCCCTCCAAAAACTCCATCACCAGGTACGGGACGTTGTCGCCCGTGCGGCCAAAATCGGTGGCCTGCGCAATATTGGGGTGCTTCAGCTGGGCTGCGATCCGCGCTTCGTTTCGAAACCGTTGGTAGAGCATCGAGCCTTTTGCCGTCGCAAGGTGTCGATGCAAGACTTTGATCGCGACCGTGGTGCCCAGTTCGATGTGCGTGCCCCGATAAACCGTGCCCATGCCGCCGGCGGATACCCGTTCCTCGACGCGATAGCGTCCGCCGAACTCGCTCCCCAAGTAAGGGTCGGTTGCGGCAGGTACATCTGCTGCAATTTCGTCATCGAGGTTCATGCGTTTCACCGTGGCGAGCGCGAGGCGCTGTCTTCGTATCGACGTTTAGTCTCGCATAACATTCGTCGGTGTCGCGACCCGACCCGTGCGTCGATGTCTTACGTTTCTGTAACACGGTTCACCATCCACAAATCACTCGGCTTATGGGCACCAATTGCGGATATTCTCGCACATGCAAAGTTACACATTCTGCTGAAGCGACAATTCGGCCAGTCTCAAGGCAGAACTGCTAAGTTAACGCGTGGGCAAGAGGTCGCCGCACTTGCTTGGACGTGAGAGGGCCAGAGACCGATCCGACGGACGTGCTAGATAATTTATTCGAGCGCGAGATGGACGACAAAAAGCAAGAAGCCATCGGCGAACTTGTGGTTCTCGGTGAAGGAGAGGGGAAGGTGGTTGAGGGACTGCGTTCCGGCCGTTGGATTTTTCGGCTTCCGAGCGGTGCTGCGCTTTCGACTCATGGTGACTATGTTCGCGGTGTTCCGCACGGCACATGGGAGACTTTTTGGGGAAACGAAAAGCTTCGCTGGCGATATTCCGTGGTAGGCGGTCGACTCGAGGGACCTGCTGAAGAGTGGGCCGCAAACGGGATGAAACAAAGCGTTGGTACCTTTCACGAGGGTCGACGTGATGGCGAATGGACGTTCTGGTGGTCAAACGGTACGAAACGCGCGTCAGGTTCGTATCGGGCGGGACTCCGTCAAGGGGTATGGTCCAGTTGGCATGACAATGGACAACAAGCGGCCATTAAGCAGTACAAGGATGATCGACTCGTTACCATCATCGCCGAATGGGACGACTGGGGCACTGCGCTTTATTCGAGGCGTTCTACGAAGGCAAGGTGCGCGAGCACGCCAATGCTGATGTTGCAGAAGGTTTGTTTCCGCGCAGCCGGGGTGGGAAACCCAAAGCGCTGTAACAACGACTTTGAAATCGACTCCGGCGCACACGGAAACCGAGGGCGGGATGGACATTCGGTTTTCGTTCGGCAACGAGGACATCGGTGCACACCAGGCTGGGGTCCAGGGAACGAGCTGCGACTGGGCGTGCTGCTCTGCTGAAAAGCGCAGTGCGTAGGTCGGTCACTCGATTTCCTTACCGCCCACAACTAGTTCCTCGACAGGTTGATTTTGCCCCTTCGGATTGAGTAGCGGAATTTGCT
>CAZAQV010000017.1:0-33925 GCA_964487255.1 uncultured Polyangiales bacterium
ATCACAACCCGATCCACGGCGCAATAGGATCAAATCTCTTCTGCCAGGGAACTAGTGTCCGATCCACTCAGGTTGTCGCAGGAGGCGAAGAGAGGTTTGTTCGAATCAAGGCGCGAAAACGAAGGACGTGCAGCGTACATTCGAGTTTGAGTAACGCCGAGTCGGGCGAAGCTCACAAGAAAACTGTGACAACTTGGGTGGATCGGACACTAGCTTGGAAAGCACTCGTGCAAGGCACACTCCTCAGGTGCGCAATTGTACGCCGCGGTGTCTTCTGCTTCGCATGCGCCAGCACAGTAGGTGTTTGTACCTGAGCAACCATTGTCCTGCATGCAGCACGACAGCGCCGCCCACTCAGCGTCGCAACCGCCACTTCGGGCGCCGCAATATACCATCGTCGCGGAAAGGCAACGCTTGCACGTAGACGAGAAGTGATCCCAATAACATTGCTCACGGCAGGTTGAGTCCGCGCATTTCTCGATACAGCCGACGAAGCCATTCCACTCCTCATCGGTGCAATCTATGGACGTCATGGGAACGGGATTGGGCTCGCACAACGATGCGTCGGCGGATGCATCCACGAATGCATCAGGTCGAGCCACCAACACGTCCGGTTCGTCCGCGTCAGGGGAAGCGTAGGTAACATCTGGGAAATCATCGGTCGCATCCGCCGGCAAGGGTGCATCGCTCAGCTGCTCTGCATCACGTGTTCCGCTGTCCGCGGGGCCTGTTTCTCGATTCAGGGGATCGTAGCGACAACCGATCACGATGATGAGTGCGAAGAAAGTGAGGAACAGAGCCGCTTTGGACTCGGCCGGATGCTGCATGACACAAGGTCATAATCCTGCGCGATCGGGTCAGCAAGCCGTCCCAACTGTTCAGCACGGACACCTCGAATGTGGCGTAACCTTCCGCCGCGACCCGGGTCGTAGTCAATTCGCCGCTGTCAATACGGAACGTCTTTGCCCAAGGCTCTTGGCTGCCCGCCAAATGGGGGCGTCCACACCCTGACCTGCGCAGCATGATGACGACCGCGCCGCGCCGGCGATTGCCAACCACAACATATGAACTGAGTCCCTCATATTTCGGCGACCCGACGTCGATGGTATTCAGAGGGTAGAAGCCGGTGCTCCAACTTTCTGACAGTGCAAGTCGCGACAGAACAATGTTTCCGCCGGACGACACAAGGAAATACTGTGATAAAGGAGACTTGCTGCCAGAGACATCATCCAATCGGGAGGCCTATGCCCAACAGAAACATGGCAATGCTGGATTCGTTTGGTGACGGATGCGGCGCGTCGAATTCACCGCGACGTATGAAGACCATCCTGGTTACAGGCGGAGCAGGCTTTATCGGCTCACACCTCGTCGAAGCGCTCATCGAGCAGGGGCATCGAGTTGTTGTCATCGATAACCTAAGCACCGGTCGCCGCGCGAATCTTGGAAGAGTACTGGGGCATCGGCGCTTCGTTCTTGCTGAGCATGACGTGCGCGATCCTTCGATCGCGGAATTTTTCCAGCGCGCGGACCGGGTCGTCCATTTGGCAGCGTCGGTCGGAGTGGACCTTGTGCTGAACTCTCCCGTGCAAGCGATAGAGAATAACTTGGAAGCTACACGCAACGTTCTGAACTTGACTCGTTGTTACGATAAACCCGTTGTACTTGCTTCATCGAGCGAGATTTACGGCCACAGTGGAGCGCCTCGGCTGCACGAGAGCAGTCCACGCTTGTTGGGAAGTACGCAGATCACGCGCTGGGGCTACGCCGCAGCCAAGACGGTGGATGAGTGTTTGGCTTTTGCTTACGCCGAGCAATACGGCCATCGAGTATGCGTCCTACGGTTCTTCAATGTTGTGGGGCCACGCCAGAGTCACCGTTATGGCATGGTGGTTCCTCGGTTTGTGATGCGCGCTCTACGGGGTCAGCCGCTGCCCATATATGGAACAGGTACACAAACACGTTGTTTCTGCCACGTGCAGGACGCTGTCCGGGCACTGTCACAGCTTGTGAGCCGGGACGAAGGCTTCGGTCACATTCTGAACTTAGGCAGCACAGAAGAAGTTTCTATTCTGCAGCTCGCGAAGAGGGTTCTGCAACTCACGGGTTCGGAGTCGCAGATTTCCATGACCAGCCACCCGAGCCCAGGTTTCGAGGAAGTATTTCAGCGAGCGCCCGATATCGATGCGATTGAGAGAGTTCTCGGTTGGTCGCCCGTGGCGAAGCTGGACGATATTATCAAGGACGTGATTGCGGAGCACTGGAGCAGCGTGACAGAACTATCGATTGCGCCATGATGTTTACGCTACTTGCCGGTCTTGCTTGGGTCACCGCGATAGTGTTTCGGATGCTGGGTTGGGCTTGTGTTGCAGCCCGGTCGACCGGGCAAAGGACATTGGGCGCTCCGCGCGTCGAGTGGCCGAGCGTTACGGTTCTTGTGCCAGTTCACGGCGTTGCCGACGGGGTCGAGGTGCTGACGCGCAATGTGCAGAGTGCGCTTTGCATGGAGTATCCCGATTGGGAGATCATATTCTGTGTTGCAGATGCGAGCGATCCGGCAATCCCTCACCTTAAACGCCTTTTACGAAGCGCGACCCATGCTCGAGTGATGACGGGGCAAGGGCGAGGAGAACTCAACCCAAAGCTGAGCAACCTGCGTAAAGGCTATGAGGTAGCGGAAGGACAACTTGTCTTGTTCTCTGATGTAAACAACCTCGTTGAACGCGACCACCTAAAGACTCTCGTTTCGGAACTTGGTGAGGGCATTGGTATTGTTTCAACAGCGGTGCATGGGATTGAGCCCGCTTCGTTGGGTGGACGGGTCGAATGTGCGTTCCTGAACGGCTACGCCACGCCAGGCCTTCTTGCGAGCGAATTGCTCGGTCAGAGCATGGCAATGGGCATCACAATGCTGGTGAACAAAGCCATGCTCGACGGCGCGGGTGGCATCGCAGCGATGGATCAGTTCGTGATCGATGACATTGCGGCAACAAAGATCGTTCGACGGCTCGGGTTGCGCGTGCATCTTTCCTCTCGCACCGCTGTGCAGATCATTGGAGACCGCACTCTTGGCGATGTCACGGCGAGGCATGCGCGCTGGGCCTTCTTTCGAAAGGTCGAATTCCCGTTGTTCAGCGCTTTGGAGCCGCTGACACATTCTCTGGTGATGGTCGTTCCCCTGCTGCTGCTTGCGCGCTGGTTCGAGCTGTCCTGGGTCGCGGCCTTATTGGGTCATTATGCGCTCTGGTTGGTGCCCGAATGGATCGTTTGTTCTCGCTGCGGACTGCCTGTCAGCGTTTCGGCGAGCTTATTGCGAGAGGCCCTGCTTCCGCTGACGTGGATCAAGGCTCGCCTATCTCGCCATGTGATGTGGCATGGCCGGGCTATCGCTGAAACGTGCGAGCCGAAAGCCTAGGCGCTGCATGTCCTCCTCGAACTGAACACTCATTAGATAGTCGTATTGCTCAAGTCGCTGCGCACCCATGTCATCGAATGGCGACCGAATCGGCTCAGACACAGCGGGGTGACAAAGGATTAGGTGCGTATCGGACGCTCCGCTCAAAAAGTGGGGGAAGGCCTCGGCATATACGCGGCCCTTCTCGTAGACTCCAGCGAACGAGCGATTCCCCAGCTGCTGCATGCCTATTGATAACGTTGTCAAGTAGGCAGCTTGCACACGGCCGGGACGCACGGCGAGGCCTCGAAGCCCTGTGCGGCAGCTTCGTATGGGAACGGAGCGATTGTATCGAGATGCTAAGACCTTGGTTACGACCCGACGAATCCCAGGATAGAGGTGGACATGATAGTGCCCATCAAGATGAGAGGGAGGGGCACCGCACTCTGCTCGAATGCGTCGAGCTGGGCGTGGAGCTCGGCCTCCACTTCGTTGAGGTTCGTTTGTCCGCGGAGCGTTCGAATGACGAAATCTTGAATGCTCGGAAGTGCTCCTCCGGCACTTAGACTAGGCATGCTCGTGATGCTGTTCCATTGCGTAAGCGTAAAATGAAGCCCAAGGCCCGTGTCGCTCCCAGTATCTGAGAAGCGGCGACAATCGTCGGGCCAAGTGCGCGATAGGACGATCGCACTTGCAGCGGAGATGCGACCAAGTTCCGCCAGTCTACAGATGCCCTCGCTAATACCCGACGACATGGCAAAGTCATCCGCGCAAAGATGGAAAGAGCGATGCATCGGCGCAGTGTAGCAATGCTATCGCGGCGCGACACTCGGAAAGGCAAGTTAGAACGGCGGGTTGATGGCGATGCGGTCCCACTCGAAGCGTTGGACGCCCATGGTGCCTTGCCCGCCGATCCATGACGCGAAGTAGGCGTAGACATCGCCGCCTCCCACGAACGCTTCAGGAAACTGTTCGGAACCTTCCAGCCCTTCGTACGCGTAGTACAGGACTCCGTTGACGAAGAGTCGGAAGCTTTCTCGTCGTATCTCGATGCGAAAACGATCGCGACATGGAAGGTACTCGTCGCGATTGTCGCACAGACGCCACGCGTCCTTCGCGGGTGAGGCATAGAAGTATTCGTTGTTTTCGCCACTGCTGACCTCATGCGCGGACTGGGGCACTTCCCAAACGCGAGCGTCGCTTGGCGTGTAGAGTGCACAAACAGGGTAGCGCGTGGTCTGGATACGGCATCCGAATGTCCAATATCCCCCTAGAAAGTTCGTGAAGGCGTAGAGCCCCGCATTTTCCGAGGTCGGCGCTGGCGCGGTGCTGACGACCAACTCTGGCCAGAAGTCGCTCTGATTGTAGCCAGCAGAAACTTCTGCTTCGATCACAAACACGCCGTCTTCGAAGCGAAATGCTCGATCGGGACTGATCATGCCGCCTCCCTTGTAGTTCCAGGTCGGTTCGTTGGGATTGGCCAGAGGGTCGACGTCTACAATCCAGTGGTTGTCGACGCGGGACGTCACGCTGCCACCCACCCAGTCGACGCCTTCGTACACTTTGTAGCCTGGGCCTACGCCGGGTAGAGCGCCCGGGCCGTAATCAAAAAGGTCGAGCCAGGTGTTGGGGCCGTCTAGCGCGGTTCCTTCAATGGGCACGACAGGCGCAGGAATAGTTTCTCCGTCGCGCGACTCGTTGCTGTTGGGTCCTGCATCCGGGTCGTTCGGATCGGCGCTCGTGTCGGACTGGCTTGGGTCCGGCGTGATGGACGTGCCGGTCGGCATTGCCGCGTCTTCCGTACATCCCGCCGCCGTCAGTATTCCCATCCATAGAATGCATCGCCAAAGTGCATGCTTCGATTGTTTCGACCGTACGCGTCCTCTTGTTGTTCCGCCCATGTTCCTAAAGGTAGCGTTCCCTACGGGCTCACGCTCGCACCAACCGCGACACGCGCCAAGCGCGTTACGGTCGTGCGCCAGCCCCGAGTGCAAGCTTTCGTAGAGGGGATGAGTATGGGCGCGTTTTCACATAAAGTTTGGCTATCTTGGCACGGTTGCGTTCTTGTTTTCAGCACGTTCGGATGCACGTCTGAGATCACGATGGCGGGGCCTACCGGTCCTTACTCGGACCCGCAGGGCGATGCGGACGCTGGCACTTCGGTGATGCAGCCGGTGGATCAAGGACCAGGAACTGCCAAGGACGTTGTGCAAGGGGAGTTCGGGCGCTGGACACTGCCGCCCGTCGAGGTTCTCGATCAACTGGAAAAGGGTGATGCGCAACATCAGAAGTTGTGCGCCCGGGGTAACCAAGATCCGGTGGCCCAAGCCTTCTGTTCGGGAAACATGCCACAGCTCACAAGTATCGAAGAGTTGTTGGAGCTTCTCGGTCTATCGTTTGCGTCACCAACGAGCCCGAGTGCCAAGGACGGAAACCCTGCCTTTACATTGGTGGCGCACTCGCCCTCTCTGAACGCACGGCTGGCCTCCGCGATCAACCCGCGTGCCATCATCTTCACGCCGCCCGACCCTCTGGGACGGCCTCGTGAAGGCGCGCCCATCCCAAACGAGTCCTACGTGGCGCTTGCGTTCACCCGCGGCGAACAGTTTATTGAGCTCGCTGCGTTTGACGCCCGGACAGACAAGCAACTTCGGTTCTACCTGTTCAAGTTCGAGCAAGACTGCAATGACAGGGGCTGCCAACCTGAGGACCTGTATTCGCCCGAGGTGGAGAGCGGTTTTCGCAGCTACTCGCTGTACGAAGATGTGGACCTGCGGAACACTGCGGTCGACTGCACGCAGTGTCACCAGACAGGTGGCGACGACGGACCGAAGTTTCTTTTGATGCAACAACTGCAGCCGCCGTGGACACACTTCATGTCAGGTTTTGGTGTGGGTGGCCCGATGTTGCTCGAAGACTACCGTCGAGCCCACGGCAAAGACGAGAACTACGCCGGGATTCCAGGCGCCATCATCGAAAGCTCTGATCCCGAGGCGCTGCAGGGGTTACTTGAGAACAACGGGTTCATGGACCAACCGATCGAGTATCCGGGTTCGGTGATCGAGGCCGAAGTGTTCGCATCCAACAATCAGCAACCGTATGTCAACACGCCGCCTGGAGAGAGCGAGACGTGGGAGGCTTTGCTCGAGTACAGCCTTCGGGAGTCGGGCAACCGGCCGGCGTACCACGACTCGCAGGTCGCAGACGTCTCTCGTCTTCGTGATTTTGCGAATCAATACGCCGCCATGATGTCTGGCCAAGGCACGATTCCGGACCTCGCAGGGGTATTCCTCGATGAAGCGACGCACGACATGGGCATTCGACCCATGCCCGACGCGTCTGGACGTGAAATCTTGGAACAGGCATGCACGCGCTGTCACCACGACGGCGTCAGCAGCGACCTATCCCGCAGCCGTTTCAACGCTTCAAACCTCGATGCACTTTCGCGTGAGCAAAAGAACGCGGCTATCGAGCGACTCGCGCGCCCCGCGACCGACCCAAGGTCGATGCCTCCGATTCGCAGCATCGAACTCACCGTCGAAGAGCGAAACCGCGCCATCGAGTTCCTCTCGCAGTAGTTGATCGCCTTACACGCGCAGTGGGACAGCAACCGCCGCCTTTGGCACAAGGTCGCCGACAACGCCGAAGCAGCTCGTGCAGCAGCCAGGTGGGGAGCACCAGCTCTTCACGGCTACGCGTCGCAACGATCGATTTGCAGGTAGCAAATCTCGTTGCTTTGGCTACGCACGCTCATCGCATGTCGGTTATCAACCCTGCCACGCTTGTATAGAAGCGCAAAACCGCCTTCGCTGAACCGGACTTCTGGAATAGCTCTGGTAACGAGCATAGAAGCGATCGGTGTTATTAAGAGCAACGATGGAATCTTGGACAACAACCGTCGTGGGCTCTTTGGCGGCGGTCGTTCTCCTCGCGTGTGGATCAGGTCAGGCCCGATCTGTCGAAGGAGGGGCGACCCCGCAGGCAAAGGCGGCACCCGAGGAGGTGTCCGAGGTAACGTTCACGATTGTTCCGTCTGCAAATAAGGGAAGGGTAGGGGTTCAACTCACCGCGTCCAAGAATCTACTCGACCAGCTTTCGCTTCCCGCAGACGCGGACTCCAGAAGATCGTGTGCAGATGAGAGTGATTGCCGAGTTTCGTACGAAGTCGCGTGTCATCGAGGCCCCGGGTGTCACTTCCGTTGGACAGAGCTCTTTCCTGCTTTGCGAAGTGATGCGGCGCAGGTTCGATGGAGGTTTCCGGGTGATGCCTCAGTGCAACCTGTGACGACCTACGCAGATCCGGTGCTCCTGAAACCCACCGAGATGAGTCGCGAGTGGGTATGGGTCGGACCCGCTGACCGGTTGGAGTTTTCGGCTTTTGCTGGAGAGGACTTGGTTTTCGTGGGAGCTGGGGTACCGATCGATTCCAGATGGCTCGGTTCGGACGTGGCGATCCTTCGAACCGTCGTCGGCGACTATTTCGGAGCCCGGGACATGGCGCCATTTCGTTTCCTTGTCGTCGCCGTTCCTAGCGATCCTTATCAACCAACGTTTCGATTTCATGCTGGGAAAAGAGGATTGGCGATCGAAGTCCAGTTGGGTGCGACATGGTCTGCGCATGCGCGGATCGATTTGGCGCAGGTGCTGGTGACACGCTGGCTCGGAAGCTCGAGTCACCCTGATACGGGCGTACGTCACTTTTGGAATGCGAGCTTAAGTCGATACGTTGCCCTGCACGCGATGCGAACTGCAGACTTGCTCACGCAGGACGACTTCGCACGCGCCTGGTCGACGACCGCGCGCGCTGCGCATCCTGACGCTGGCTATTCAGACGCGGTTCGCGAATCAGCCAAGGGTACGCTTCTGCTTCAGCGCTACGCCGAGCGGCTCGGTGACGGGAGAGACCCTTTACGGGAAGTCATCTCCGAATCGTTGCGTTCGGGCGACACCCACCTCTTGACGCGTCTCGAGCAGAAGCTCGGCCGGGAGCTCAAACCCCAGGCCAGCGGTGTGCTACCGAGCCTCGGACCCTGTTATCGAGGCCGGCGGGTCAGGGCCGAGAGATTCTCCCTTGGCTTCTCCTACGATGAGAACGGAGTCGTAGCCCACGTTGACAAAGGAGGGGCTGCGCAACGAGTGGGTATTACAGTCGGAGACAAGCTCGAAGGCCTGCAATATGTGCCCGGTGATACCGAAACACACGCTAAGGTCTTGAAGGAAGGACGGGAAATCCTCTTCAGACCGTCGCGCGGTAGCTTCGACACTTGGATCTGGGAGGTGCGTCCTCGCTGCAAGGATTAGCACCACGCAGTCGGCGCCTGGGACGGAGCCACGCGATGAGCGGTGTTTGAAGGAGAACGCGATGTGCTATCAGCGCATCGATCGTTCGGGACAAACCCTAGCGAAGAATCAGAGAAGGAGCGGAACCACTGAGAGGATTTGCTCGGGCGCTCAAAGCGTACGAAGCGGAACGGACGATAACCCGAGAGGCCGTACGGTTTGTGGGCGCAACGGATTGCGGAGCAATCCTAGTTAACCTCCGACCTACTATTTACGCTCCATCTATTGCTCTTCACGGCTACGCGTCGCAACGATCGATTTGCAGGTAGCAAATCTCGTTGCTTTGGCTACGCACGCTCATCGCATGTCGGTTATCAACCCCACCACGCTTACATAGATGCGCGAAGTCGCGATCGTCGAACCGGCATTCTGGAATAGGTATGGCAACGATGTTCAGGTGTAGTGCAGTTCACTTTCACCTTCGTAGAGCGTAGCGATGCGGTTCCTCGCATCGTTGTGGCAGAAGCTCCAAAGCGAGAGAGGTTCCGGGTCATCGTCCCACTCCTCGACAAAATAGGGCCGTAATATGATGCGTGAGCCGAGGTCGAAGGCGAACGTGGTTTCGTCTGTGCGCGGTGAGTAGCGTACGTGCTCGACCTTCTGTCCGACGATGTGCTGGTGAAAACCCGTGTCGATCTTGGTGGCTTCGGAGTCGCAGTCAAAGAGCTGCTTCCCACGCTGTTCGCATCGCCAGTAGCCGTAGTCCAGCCAGATCGTGTGTGTGCCCTTGATCGTTACGCATCGCCTCTTCCAGTTGTCTCGTAGCTTCTGCGATCGTGCTTTCCGCGCCAGCTCTGGTTGGGGTTCGCGAACGTCGAGGCTTGGCGTTCCAAGCTCAAGAAAGAAGATGGAGCCGATACTTCGCCGCACGTGAAAAACCATGAGCCCTTCGAGTTTTGCGGAGACTGCTTTGACTGAAATACTCATTTGCCCAAGTTGACCGTTTCAGAGGACTAGCCTTCATTGATCCAGTTTCAATGCGCGCAATAGATATCGAGTTTCCTCTACAGAGACCGTTCGGCTTCGCTCGGAAGAGGTCGGGCCTGTGTTGTCGACATGGGTTGAAGCTACGCATTCTATCTTCGCTTGGTCAGCCGAGGGTCTCGTTGCGCCGACCACGGTGCGCAGTTCAACCGTTCGCATCTCGCCTGCTTTGAAGCGAGACTTGGTGCGGTCATACACAGCGCTTGTCTCGAATCGGAGGTCGGGACCGGCTTTGCACTTGACGTGCATGTTCTGAAGCGTTGCGGTGCCCGTGTTGCGGATAGAAAGCTTGATTGTGGCCGTTGTGAGTGCATTGTGAAACGTACCTGGCTCATGTCCGTGCTGGTGCGGTTTCGAGCGAGCAATCCGGAGCGGACCTTCTATCTTTTCAAGCGAAATATCATATCGACCAACATGCCCGGGTTCCACAACATCAAATTTCGACGAAGTGGTCATGGGAGGTACGGGGAGTTCCTTCCTGGTATTCGCGGTGCATTCGACTTGATGGTGGCCCGTCGGCAGACCTTCGAAACGGAATGTCTCTGGAGCTTCGAGATGGCCCAAGGAAACAGAATGTGTCACTGACCTGCCTGCAATCGCGCAGACGACGGGGATCTTCAAATCCTGGTCAAGCCCATGGGTGTGCGCGTTGTTCCCGAGAGGAAAAGAAACACAAAGTGGCCGACCTGCGCGCGGAACATTGCCAGTTTCGCAATCGTAGGGATCAGGTGTTGGTACCTGAAAAAGAGGAAGGATCGGTGGGCCGTGGAGGTAGACTTTGCCGATGAGCACGCCGCTTCGCTTCTTTCCGACAAAGGTGCAGCGAACGTTGCGTTCGCCTTCTTTGAGCTTCATTGCCGTTTCGACGTCGATGTCAGACCAGTATACGCCCCAAGGACCTCGTTTCGCTTCTGTCTGAATCCCGTCTACCGAGCACGACAATGTTTTGGGCTCAAACTCATCTCCCTCACGGAAATGATACCTGGTGTCGATTCGGAGGAAGTCCGCTCTTGACCCTGACTGAAGCGCGTTTTGCGGCTGGGCGTGTTCGATCTCGCCCTCCGACAACTCGATGGTATTTGGAATGGTTTCCGCGGTCGCCCCGCAGGCACCGATCAACGCTAGCAGCGGACTGAGGTGCACACTCCAATGCCAGATCATTCCGTGATGATACAGCCTTCGAATGGCCAAGGCACGACGCGAACATTGCTTTTCAGCAAGAGCCATCAATACCAAACGGTAAAGTGGCAAACAAAAAGCCCAACTGAAAAGCAGTTGAGCCTACGAATCTCGGAGCCACTGGCCAGACTTGAACTGGCGACCTACTATTTACGAAACAGTTGGTTATCCACCCCGCCGTGCTTGCATATAAGCGTGAGTTAACCGGTGTATCGATCCACAGCATCGACGTATGGTGAACAACAGGTCAGCTTGGCCGGGGAGTGCAACTCCGATCTTCGTTTCGATGTCGAAGGCAAAGGCGGTTCGCATCCTGCCCTCTTTGCAACACGGGAGGCGTGTGAGTCAAATCGAGCGCCCATTCGAGAGCAATGCATCGCGCCCCTTCAGTGCGAGTTTGCAGATGAGAGTGCGATTCCCTTTGAAGTTGGGAGCTGTAAGCCTGAGGTGCAGAGAATGCTAACGGTGGTGCAACCGTTTGAGCTTGCCGAGCACGAATCGGTGCGAAGAGGTATGCGCAGGTTTGAACAAGTCCTTTCGGGAGACCAGAGGTTGTACATACGCGTGGGTGATGGAAGCCGATGTGTTTTGGTGAAGACCCATCGGGAGCGAGAACGTGGAGGATGGAGCGGCAGCCCAAACTTCATGTTCTCTTGGACGATTCGTGACTCCGAAAAGTTGACGCAGCTGACGCAATCGTACCGCAACTTGCAGCCGCTTTTCGGCCGCGCGTTTCCCGCGGGAGGTTCAAAGAAAGTAACCTTCCATGATGGGACAAGTGGCGGGGTGTCCGGTTGGGGCTGGGGAAGCACGACGCGGCCCATCGGGCTGGCATTTCTTGAAGATCGATTTCTGATTGGCCAGCAGATCTTCTACTTTCGTCGCAAGGCATGCGAGCAAGGCCTTCCTGCACCGAAAAGACGAAGATCGTCTCCCGAGACCTCGACCGTGTTAGAATACAACTATGAGCCACCGGGCTGATCTTCGGCGTTGGGTCGCCAATCAAAGAGCAGTGAACGCACACGTGCGCTCTGAGAGACGTGCACTCTCGCCTAGCGACTCGCTGGCGAAGGCGCAGGCGTTATCAAGCTTTGTTCTGCAGGCTAAGCGGGGGCCGACAGGTGACTCTGTCGCTGATGCAAAGCGGGTCCACAAAACGTGGGTTCGGCTGCGAAAGAAGTTACTCTCACCGCAAGATGACTAGCTCGAGTCTTGGGGACACCGTCCGTGCATTGAGTGACGCACTTGCCGAATACGGTGAGCCATCGATGCTCATCGGCGGCATTGCCGTTATTGCGCGTGGTGTGCCGCGACACACCGACGACGTTGACGGCACGGTAGCCGCATCAAACGTGGACCTAGATGAACTGGTTGCTACGCTTGCGCGCTTCGATATCCGTCCCAGAATTGATGACGTGACGACTTTTGCTCGCCAATATCAGGTTCTATTGCTTGAGCACGAACCGTCAGGTACGGAGATCGAACTAAGTCTCGCATGGCTTCCCTTTGAACACGAGGCAATCGCTCGTGCAGAAACCATTCGATTAGGGGGAACTCTTGCTCGCATTGCAACGGCAGAGGACCTCGTGATCTACAAAGCAGTGGCTTGGCGTGAACGAGACAAGGGTGATATCGAACAACTCATAGAACTGCATGCGCCGGACATCGACTTTGAGAGAGTAGAAAACGTGCTCAGCGAGTTCGCGGAGGCCTTGGAGGATCCGGAACGGTTGGAGGCGTTTCGCGGCCTCAAGGAGCGAGTGCTCGCGAGAATCGGAGACGAGTGAGGGGCCCAGAACGTAACCTTCGCGCGTCGAAGTCGCGACTAACGTAGATTGTAGAGGTAGAGGAACGCAGCCCAGCCACTCGGAAGCAGTTTAGGGGGTTCATCGAGCTCGCGCCCGTACTTGCAGGCCATCTCGAGAAAGAACTTTGCATGCAAGAAGCCTTCGAGGATGGGCCTGGTTTCTCCTAGCCAGCGTTGGTTGTGATCGCGCTCGAACTTCCTTCCCGTTCCCTCTGAGATGATCTCGGCAAACCAAGGGTTGAGCTCGCACTCTGGTGCAAGTGCTTGCAGAGCAGAGACAATCTCACCTGTGATTTCTTGAAGCCCGTAGACCTTGAAGCTCTGGTGATAGAAGCGGTAGATGCCATCCTCGTACGTCCAGTGGCTCGTTGCTTTCTTGAGAAGTGTCTCAAGCCCTTGAATGTTGGCCTGCAGGGCTCGCAGCAGGTCTACTTCGGTCATCCGTGAACGATACAACACCTCCGTTGGCAGCGGGGTGTCACCGATGTCTTAGGTACGATCCGTTACCTGTCTCTCCGGGTCGTACCCATCGCGCGCTTGAGCCACACGATGAGGCCTTTGGCCGAAGAGTCCGCAAATGGAAGTGGCGAACAAAACACGATGAGCGGTGTTTGAAGGAGAACGCGATGTGCTAGGAGCGCATCGATCGTTCGGGACAAACCCCAGCGAAGAGCCACTGAGCTTGCCGATTGACAATGGCATGAACCTGAATATACTCAAAAGGATATGTGGCAGGTTTTCGAAAAGAAATCTGTTGCAAAGGCGCTAAAGAAGGCGCCACGGGAGATTCGAGTTCGGTATGAGGCCTGGAAGAGAATTGTGGAACTTGAAGGGCCAAAAGGCCTTCGGTTTATCAAGGGCTTTCACGACGAAGTTCTGAAAGGGACATGGCGAGGCTATCGGTCGTCTCGTTTGGGTCGCCAGTGGCGAGTCATCTACGAAATTGAATCTGGGGAGCTTAATGTTTACGTGCTTGAGGTGAATCCGCATGACTATTAGGAAGACAAAAAAGGGTTTTGTTCGTGCACAGGTTCAGGAATCCGTCACGCCCGGTGAAATGCTTCGGACGCTGCGCGAGCTGCAGGAGATGTCGCAAAGTGAGCTCGCCGCGCAGACAGGGCTTTCGCAGTCGAACATCTCTGCGCTCGAAACGGGCGCGCGCAACATTGGACGCGAACGCGCGCTTGTGCTCGCCAAGGTACTCCGTGTCCACCCAGCAGTGCTTCTCTTTCCTGATTTCGATATCTCCGAAGTCGCTTGATCCACCCGTTGAAGGCGCCGACAACGTAGACGAGCTCCCGACCGTACCGAGCGAGATGAGCGCATGGCAAGCGGGGTTGGGGCCCCGCGCGCAGCTTTCGGTGCTCCGTGCAACGATAAGGGGATGAGGAGCCACCGATGCCGCGTCAGCGGAAGAGCTTGGGTATGGAAGTTGCGAACAAAACATTTGTGGTATCACCGCAAATTGTTTCGGAGCCACTGGCCAGACTTGAACTGGCGACCTACTATTTACGAAACAGTTGCTCTACCAACTGAGCTACAGTGGCGCTCTATTTAAGGTTCTTCACTAGCCTTTGCTACAAAGCAGTGATGTGCACATAGCACATCAGCTTCTCGCAAAGAGCGTTCATCACAATATTTTTTTGCTCTTCGGCGTTCGTTCGATTCGAAGACGCTGCGCTGATAGCACACCGCTTCTCAGTCTCACTGGCCTCATCGCGTTGTCCGCGGAGCTTACACGATTTCGACTGGTGGGCTAGGGTAAAAAGCGTTCGCGCTCGTAGGGGGTGGGGACACGGCAGGTGTCTTTTTTGCCGAACCAGCGATAGCGGTTGCGCGCGATCCAGTCGTACACGAGGTCGCGCAGTGGACGTGGTACCAGCCCGAGGACTCGGAGCCACCTCCAGGGCGCGCGCAAGTATCGAGCAACCTTAAGCGCAGCTGTTGAGCGCTCGTAAGTGGCATCAGCGTGCCATAGCACGAGGCTAGACAGCGCTTTGGCCTTCTCTTCGCCAAGCAGCTTCTTCGCGGTCTCGCCCTGCAAGCTTGCGAAACGCAGCGTGGAACACGATTCGTGTTGCACCACGAAATCGACCGATGCGTTGCACAGGTTGCAAACTCCATCGAAAAAGAGGATCGGCCCTTCCACACCCGAACTATGGGGCTGATCTGCGGGTCAGGCGAGTTCTTAGAACTCGTCGTCGACGAAGTCGTCGCTCTCGACGAAGGTTTCGTCGTCGTCGTCTTCTTCAGCGTCCTCGGTGTCATCTAGGTCTTGGGCTGTGTATTTGAGGTCAATGCCCGCGTCGGACAACTGAGCCTCAAAGAGCTCGAACAGTTCTTCGACGTCCTCGCAGGACCACTCGTCGAGAATTTCGTCGACAAAGGCGTAAAAATCCGCGCTATCGATGCGATTTTCGATCTCCTCGATCTGGTCTTCAGTGAACAGCTCGAGAATATCCTCTCGCAGAGTTTCTGTGCTCTCATCTTCGATCGCGTCAGTCGCTGAGATGCGCAGCTGCCTCACGACTGATTTCTTGAGAAAAATGTCCATGGCGTAGTCGACTCCGGAGAAAGGGATCGGCGCGAGAACTAGCGAAGCAGGTTGTCGCTGTCAACGGGATCTAGGGTATTCTCTGGAAGATGTTGCGAATGGGCGCAGTGGTTTTTCTCGGCGCGCTTTGTGCGCAGCCCGTACACGCTCAAAACGTAGGTGTAGAAGCACCCTCGGAGACCGTGCTCCAGCCGCCGCCGGCTCCCGGTGACTTGGAGCCGACCATCGCCACAGGGGTGAGCACGCGCGTTCTGTCGCCGATCGCGAACGATTCACTCTGCCCGCCCGACACGGAGTGCGTCCTGGGGCAGGGTTTCGGTTTTGGCGTCTCGCTGGAGCGGCGCTGGGCTTCGGGGCCCTCCGTCGGCTTTCGCTATGATGCATGGTTCGTCGACGCCGCGACTGTGTACGAGCTTGGCGTCTTGCAAGCTCTTCAGGCCTATGGTCGCTACGCATTCGTCAGCGGCGATGCACTTCAGCCCTATTTTTTCGTGGGCATTGGAGGGGTGTTGTTTGGAGATTCCTTCGGTGTTTCCACGGTCGGGCTGATCGGCGAACTCGGCCCCGGCATTGAGATTGAACTCAGCCCGACGACCTCGCTCACTTGTTCAGTACCGACCTCCCTCATCATCATGTCCGAATTTCAAAGCGCCGCCGACGACGTCGCGCGCGCCCAGGGTGGCGTCGATGTGGTTGTCGCGCTGGCACTCGGGATTCGCTTTACGCAGGTCCCTTCCATGCAGTGATACGTCGAAATTCCTGGCAAAAGCTTGACGTGCAGGTCTCTACTGGGGTCCACTAGTGGCTCGATGAACTGCTCCGCTTGCGGCACGGATAACGCGGATGGAAGCCGCTTTTGCCAGGAATGTGGCAACCGCTTGGGCGAGCAGTTATCCGACGCTAAGGTTTGCACGCGGTGTGGTGCGCAAAATGCAGCACACACCCGCTTCTGCACCGCCTGCGGCCAATCGTTCGATGCTGCGGCGGAAGCTGCCGCTCAACCCGCAGCTTTGGTGACGGTCGAAAAAGATGGCACTGACGGACAAGCCTATCCCCTTGACGCCGGTGCGCTCGACATTGGACGCACGGAGGGCGACCTGGTTTTCGGCGACGACCGGTATATGAGCAACCGTCACGCGCGCATCGAGCGGCGGGGTGGCGATTTTGTAGTTCGCGACCTCGACTCCCACAACGGCTTGT
The DNA here is from genome assembly GCA_964487255.1 of uncultured Polyangiales bacterium. Taxonomy (GTDB): domain Bacteria; phylum Myxococcota_A; class Polyangia; order Polyangiales; family CAZAQV01; genus CAZAQV01. Next base: position 16,456 of record CAZAQV010000017.1, read on the forward strand.
ATGTTCGTTTGCGGGCGCCTCATAAGCTGGTCGACGGTGATATGATGCTGCTTGGCCAGCAAGTGCTTCGCTTCGAGGTGTTGCCGGAGACGGAGGTCCCGCTCGGGCCGGCGAGCACCGGGGGCGTTTGGATATTTGGTACCCCGGAAACACCGCGGTATGGGCGCCTGATTCAGTACACGACCGAAGGCGTTGCGCGAAATACCTATTACCTACACCGGGACGAAACGGTTCTGGGCCGCGAGGTGGGCGATATCGTCTTCACCGAAGACCCCTTTCTATCCCGCAAACACGCTTCGATCACGGTGGATCGAGGGGCGAAGCAACATATCCTCAGAGATCTTGGTTCTTCGAATGGTACTGCGATACGATTCCGGGGTGAGCGCGTCCTGCAAGCAGGAGATTACCTTCGCGTTGGTCGACACCTGTTTCGGTTCGACGTCGGCGGGGGCGGGTAACTAGGCGCAATGGGCGATCAAGATAAAATGCCTTCCGGAAAGGATGTCGAATCTGCATTGCGGGCGGCGGCCAACCCGCCCCAAGATGCGAAAGCCGATGAGGTCAATTCCAAAGAGCAAGACGAGTCGGCGGGGGACGTCTCGGTCGAGTCCGATGACCTTGTGAACGAAGAAGAGCCCAAAAAACCAAGCGAGGTAATTCGTGTTCGTTACTACGGGCAAACCGACGTCGGGTTGGTGCGCGATCACAACGAAGACAATTTCATCGTCGCGGATCTGCATACCGAAGAGCAGGGTGCCGATGAGCCCAAAGAGGTCGAGGTTGCTGGGCGGGGCGTCATGCTTGGTGTGTGCGACGGCATGGGTGGTGCTGCGGCGGGTGAAGTTGCAAGCCAGATGGCCGTGGACACGCTCTATGAGGTGATGGCGTCGTTCAAGGACATCACCGACAATCGGGACACCTTTGCGCGCCGTCTTATTTGTGCCATCGAAGAAGCCGGTCAGCGCATTTTCGAACGCGCCAATCATGACCGGTCGCAACGTGGTATGGGAACAACGGCAACGGTTGCCGCACTTATGGATCAAGTCCTTTTCGTGGGACAGGTTGGTGACAGTCGTGCGTATCTATTGCGCGACAACGAGCTCACGCTGATCACGAAGGACCAATCACTTGTCAACCAGCTGATTGAAGCCGGCCAACTCACCGAAGAGGAAGCCGAAGCCTTCGAGCACTCGAACATCATTCTTCAGGCCCTGGGCACGACTGAAGATGTCGTGGTCGACCTTACTTTCTTGGAGCTACGACGTGGCGACCGTTTGATGCTTTGCTCGGACGGGCTGTCCGGCTTGGTCCATCAGGACTTGATGCAAGATGTGCTACGCGACACCGAAGACCTTGCAGAGTGTGCCGCGAAGTTGATTGAAATGGCACGTGAGGGGGGTGGGCACGACAATATTACCTGCTTGTGTGCCGACTTTTTTGGAGACGGGCTGCGCGAAGACAACGGGGATGCGGGTGTTTTCTACCAGCAGTACCCGTTGCCACCGAGCGACGAGGGCGAAGCGATTGAGTTGCCGCCACGACCTCCTCCGCCCACTCCTGTGCCCCCAACCCGCGCCTCGCACACGCCCATTGGTGCAGGGCAAACGCAAAAAGGCTCGTGGGTGCCATGGCTGGTGGTTTTCTTGCTCGCAGTCGTCGGAGCATTTGCGCTCTATTGGGTGACTCAACCCGCACCCAAACCTGAACCCACCGTCGAGCCCGATCCTGAGCTGATCGAAATCATCGTTGACACCGATTTCGATGGTGAGATCTACGTTGACGGAGAGTTCCGCTATGCGCTCAAGGCTGGCGAGTCCACATCCATTCAGGTAATGGAAGGCTCACGGCACCTCGAGGCTAAGAGTGGGGGGGAGACTGTCGCCTCTGTGACCGTCGATGCGGAGCCAGGCGATCCATACGAAGTGAAGTTTCTGCTGCCCACCGGCAGTGACGCCCCAGACGGGGGCGACGCTGCAAAGCTCTGATCTAGCTAATTGTGCAACAATTCCACACAACGTGGATGTGGGTGGGTGTAGTTGCTTGTTTTCATCACGATTTCAAGCGCTTGCGTTGTTAGACGACACACCCAAAATGTGCTAGCTCTGCGTCGCGCGAAGGGTTGAGTGAACGTTCTTTGCGCAAGGAAGGTGAGAGATGGTTGTTTCTTTGCAGAGGTCTGTGAGTTTTCTGGGCGCAGTGGGTTTGCAGAGCGCAGTCGTGCTGTCTGTGTGTGTCATGGTCGGGGGGGCTTGGACGGGGACGGCAAGCGCTCAAAATGACAGAATTGTTGCCCGTCTCGCGCACTTCGGGCAGATGCAAACAAGTCACGCCCAAGATCTTCGTGCTCGTGTCACGCTAGCCCTCCAACGCAACGCTGCCACGGGCAAGGGCTACGACAGCATCAGAAAACGAGTGGGTCAACGCTTGTTCGGAGGCCCAGGCAGTTCGCGGGCGGAATACAACTATCGACTCGACCAAGTACGTCGTCGACTACACGCCGGTCTTGATGAGCCGATGCTCGAGGTCTTGATCGTGCCGGGCCGCAACCCTGCGCGACAATGCACCGCGGAGCTCGGGCTTTCACTCACGGACTGCGACATTCTTGTCGCTGCTGCCTCCAAACGAAAAGTGCTGGTTCCATACGTACCCGCCGATAACGGCGACGCCGCCCTGGCATCCATGCGTGCGTCCGGTGTTAAGCCACGTTACGCCAAGCGGATCGTGGGCGCGATCGAAAAAGTCATGGTCAATGCGCCAGCGAGCTTGGGACAGGGTGTTCGCCATCAACAATTTGCGTCCTTGCTCCGTGGTTGCCCCGGTGCGCTCCCCAGCTGGCCTGCACAGGTCCGTGCCTGGAACCTAGGCCCGACCGAAGGCATGGTTCGATGCATTGGCATCCAAGTAGCCCGCACCAGCGGAGACCCCTCCACGCTCGCGAAAAATCTTTTCGCCCTTCGTCGTTCGGAAGCACGCGCCTTGGTGCAGTGGGCCACCGGTGGTGGCGAAGACCCCGGTGAAGTCGCAATCGCAAATGGCAAGCGTTTTCTCTCCGCCCATGACTGGGATAAAGCGGCAGCCGCGTTCGACGAGGCGACGCAGATCGATCCGTCTAATGGCGACGCCTGGATGGGGCGCGGCATTGCGTTGATGGAACTGGGCAAGACCGCGCAGGCTATCCAGGCGCTTAACTCTGCACTGCGGATTCGCCCCGACGACGCCGAACTGCACGCGCGAGTGGGAGACGCGCATGCGAGTGCGGGTGAGCCCGAAGAAGCGCTAGGGGCGTACAAGCAAGCGCTTGCACTGCATCCGAAGAACAAGCGTGCGCGGGCAGGTGTGAAGGACGTCCAACCCTTGCTTCAACGGCGAGCGGCGGATGCGTGGCGGGCCAAGGCCAAGAAGCACTTCTTGGCAAACCAATTCCGCATCGCTGCCAATGCCTACGAGAAAGCGGCGAAGACGAATCCCAGCGATCCCCGCGCTCTCGCTGGGTTGGGGGCGTCGCGCCTCGCGCTCGGTGAAATCGCGGCCGCGGTCAAGGCCTACCAGCGCGCGACCAAGCTTGCGCCGCAGCATGCGGCTCACTGGGCACAACTGGGCCTCGCCTACCAGAAGCTAGGCGACTTCAAGAAAGCGAGCGCTGTCTATGAAAAGGCACTCGCGATCGAGCCGCGTAACAAAATGATCAAGTCGAGGCTTGCTGCGTTGCAGCCGAAGGACAGCAAAGCCGACGCAAAGCCTGGCCCGTCAGACGAGCTTGCGGAGGCACTGCTCGACGATCCACTCAACGAGAAGAACAGCCGGCGCGGTCTTACCGATGAAATGCCGACTTTGCCAGGGGAAGACACCGCCGAGGGCGGCTCTGAAGGAGGAGGCGACTCCGATCCGACGCCAGAACCTGACGTCGAGACGGGTGTTGCGGCGGCAGAGCTTCCGGAGACGCCGTCGCGCACCGATGTGCTTGCGGCGCTTCGTCCTTTGCGCAAGCGACTCTCGTATTGTGCCGGCGGCCGTCACGGTCGGGTGACGTTCGACATTACGGTTTCGGGCGAAACCGGACGAGTCAGCGAACTCAAGTCTCGGGAAAACGGTGATGTCATTCCTGGCTACGAGTGCATGGTACATGCGGTGCGCGGGGCACAGTTTCCGCGCTTCAAGAAAGACAAGTTCGCGGTCCAATTCCCGTTTACTCTGTAGCCTCGGCGGCCGCTGCATCGACGATAGCTGCGTTCCGCTCCGCTTCCGGTGCTCACGTACCCAAACGTAACCCAAACGTACGTTCCGCTCCGGTTCTCGCGCTGCCTTGCTCTCGCCGCGCTTCGGCCACCTTATCACGTAAGTTTGACAGGCTATTCAGCGGATTCGAAGTTTGGTATGACGACTAGGTGAGTGAAGACCCGAACAAGCGCAGCGACAAGCGCGTTACAATCAATAAAGAGTTCGAGTCCTTTGACGCGTTTATTAGCGAGTACGTGACGAACCTTTCTCAGTCGGGCGCGTTCGTTCGTACTGCGGAGCCGCTTCCGATCGGCACGCGTGTCGACCTCAAGTTCACGGTGATCCTCGACGACATTGAGACGATCGAGGGCATCGGAGAGGTTGTGCGAGTCGAACACGACCCGCCAGGCATGGGCGTCGTGTTCACGGAACTCAGTCAGTATTCTCAGCATCTCCTCAGTCAGCTGCTTACAAAGAAGAGCTAGCGGTCGTGCCCAGTACGCACGGACGGTTGAGGTTTGGCAAAGATGGATTGAGGGCATGTGAGCTCAGCGATCAGGAACTTTGGGATGAAGTGCGTCGTCGGCGGCGGGCACGTGGCCAGGCTGTCAGCGCGGAAGAACGCGAAGACTCCTGTGTGCGGTCGAGTGCGAGACCGTCTCTTGGACGCCGGACCAAGCAATCGGTCGCGCAGTGGTATGCCAACCTCGAACTCGAGCCCGGAGCTCCCCTTAGCAAGGTGCGCGAGGCTTACGAGCGCCTGAGCCACCAGTTTCGTCCCGAGCAACACGAAGGCGACCCTGAGAAGTACTCAGCCGCAAAAGAACTCACCAAGTCACTCAACCACGCCTACGAGTCCCTCAGCGCGTACTTGAACAAAGATCGTTAGGAACGAATGCAATGGCTCGTTCAGTGCGGATTAGATTCATCTTTCCGGACTAGCACCTTCAATGGAATCGACTTCGTCACGGAGTGGACATTGCCTCCGACACGAACCTCGAGATGAAGTCTGCACGAACCTTCTTTTTTCCCCTCCAAAGGTCTGAGCCGAAAGCGGGTCGAGAACGGCTCCAAGCGTCGCGGATTCGAGCCATCCAATAAGGACGTCGCAAATGTGCAGGTTGTGAGGCTGCTCTTTGCCAGCTCTACGGTCGAAAACGAAAGGTCGTAGCCGTCGGGAGAATACAGTTCATCTTCAACCCGAAGGAGGACACGGCAGTCACCGCCCGGACCGCATCTCACGTCCGCGCCGTCGATCTGCGGAACAATCTTCAAGTCCAACGCTGAGGGAAGCGAGTCTTGCTGTTCCAGTTTCGGGGTCCAAAGCACCCACCTGCGCCCGGGGCTTTCTCGCAATGGAGCCGTCCCAGGCAACAAGTGACTGAGGTCCGTGCCGTCAAGCTCCGTTCGAGAAACTCGGACCACATCATCATCGGGCTTGCCCGACGCTCTGGCGGACACGATAACCGTCAGCTCGACCGGAACACCATGAACCAAGAAACTCGGTATTGCTCCTAACGAATAGGAAAACGTGAACTCCGGGGAGAGTACACGAATTTTTAGCGGTACGCTGAACTTCTCGCCATTGATGATGCCGTGAATTTCCACCGATGTAGCACCCGCCTCTTGCGCGTCTATTCTGAAGCTGCCTGCACTCTCATCTGTGACTCGCACAGGGCCTTCTCGCGTCATCTCAATGGTGACGCTATCGCTATCGACTTGCCGGCGGTCTACCGAGCCACCGATACCAAAGAGGTAGGAATGCGGAAGGACGCCGCCGCTGATCGACAGCGCTGCATGGCCGGTTTCGAACAGTTCAATCGTTTGACCCGATTCGAGCGGTTTTCCATCAAGCGTGACGTAAAGCTCTTCGGGCTCTGACCCGCACGCAGAGCCCAACGCAAGCGCAATGATAGAAGCGATAACGGGACAGGCGAGAGTCGTCGCGCTTTTTCTTGTCCGCATGACTGCCTATGCCTACTGCGTGTAGTCGCGGTACTGGTAGAAGGCGGCGCGGATGCTGAAGATGATGCTCGCCGCAAACATGAGCCCGGCGCATGCCCAGAAGAAGTTCTCGGTCGAGAGGTTCTTGAGGCCCGTTAGAAACACCACGAGGACGTTTCCGAGCGAGACGCAAAAGAGCCAAAGGCCCATGATGACGGACTTCATCCGTTTGGGGGCCTGTGAGTACGCGAACTCAAGACCTGTGATCGACACCATCACCTCAGCGGATGTAATGATGAGGTACGGAAAAAACTGCCACATGATGTTGGGCGTTTCGCCGGCGTCGATGCCGCGTTGAAGGTGTGCAATCGGGATGAAGGAAAAGCCCGCCAACATCATGCCCGCCGCCATTCTTCGAAGTGGGGTCATCTTGATCTTAAACACCTTTTCGAAGAATGGATACACGCCGAAGGTAAACAAGGGAATCAGGCCCATGACCATCAGTGGATTCCACGCTGCCATCTGCGAGGGCAAAATGGTCATACCCATAAACTCTTGGTCCATCTTTGTGCCCTGGATGACCCAGCTGCTGCCATGTTGGTCGAAGAGAGCCCAGAACACGCTGACCAAGAAGAACACGGAGCTGATACGAACCACTGCGCGTGGTCCCTCGACCACTTCATCGCCATAATGGCGCGCTGCGGGCGCCCAAAAGCCCCGAGTTTGTGCGTCCGCAAAGCGAGGGCCTGCAACCTCAGCACTCGCCCCAGCACTTGTTTGTACAACCGTTGACTCCTTGTGCAGTACCCAGGCGCGAACGTTGTAGAGCAGTACCGCGACAAAGCCATCGTCTTCCTCCATGCGCTGCCGAATGGCGACGACGAGATATCCAGCGACGATGAAGATGAGCGAAACGCCGATCTTTTCGCCCCAGCCGAGCGTCTCGTAACCAATGTCGAGACCGTCGAAAAACATCAGTGAGCCAACACTCAAGAAGAGGAGCGAACCCGCGATCGCGTCGAGCCACCCGAGCTTACCGCCGGGGTCTGGGGGAACGTGAATGAACACCTTACGACCCATCCAGAAAAAGACGGTGGCGATGGCCATCAGGATTCCCGGTAAACCGAACGCGAGAGTCGGGCCGCCCCACTCTGCATTAAGAACCCAAGGGCAGATGATCGTCGAGAAGAACGACCCGAAGTTAATGATGAAGTAGAATAGCTGATAGACGCGTTCGAGGCGGAACCAGTTGGCGGGTCCGAACTGATCGCCAACGTGGGCTGAGACGCAGGGCTTAATGCCGCCCGAGCCGACAGCGATGAGCAAGAGCCCGACTTTGAACCCGGTCAGGTTCGACTCGAACAGGGCCAGGCATGCGTGGCCGAGCACATAGACGATCGAGAGCCAAAGAATTGTCTGGTACTTCCCGAACAGGCGGTCCGCGATCATCGCACCGATCATGGGCAGCGCGTACACGCCTGCCGCAAACGTGTGATAGAGAATCTGTGCTTCTTTCTCTGCCAAGTCGGCGGCCATCCCAGACTCTTTGAACAGGTAAGTCAGGTAGACGGTGAGGATGGCCCGCATGCCGTAGTAGCTGAAGCGCTCGCAGCCTTCGTTGCCGATGATATAGGGAATGCCCTTGGGCCAGCCCGTGTCTTGCTGATCGGGCGCCGTCCGTGGTTGGTAGCTCGCCATGGCGCGCAGACTAGCCTGATGACCCAGGCGGCGCTATGTCCAGGCGTGGCGCAGCGATTGGCGCAGTTTCAAGCACGGCTTGCCGAACTCTCAGACGAAAGAACCAAGGCCTGGTTTGAGAGCTATCTCAAGGGAATGGCGACTTACAGGGGGGTGAGAACGCCCACCGTAACAAGGGAACTCAAAGCCTGGCTCGTGCAATCCGGCGCGTCGTCGCTACCGGCGGGACGGCAGTTAAATCTATGTCGGAAGCTTGTGCAGAGCGAGTATTGCGAGGATAAGTTCGCGGCGTTTATCTGGATCCAGACGCGCCTGATCGACGAACTCGCTATCGACGATTTGCTCGGCGAAGCACAGCTGTGGTTGGAGAGTGGCTGGTTGTCAGACTGGTCGACGAACGATTGGTTCAGTGTGCGTGTGATGCAACCAGCCTTTGTTCGGCACGGGTTGGCCGTGCGACGCCGATTGGAGTGGTGGGCGAGCGAAGAAGATGTCTGGCGGCGCCGTGCTTCGATCGTCCCGTTTCGGGCCGTCGTCGATGACGAGCGCTACCACCCGTCACTTCGGCGACTCACCGCGAAACTGGTGACCGACGAGCGCCGCTTCGTTCAAACTGCGCTCGGTTGGGTGCTGGCGGACTTATCGAAGGTGTATCCAGACGTTGCCGACGAATTGTTCGACCGCTACTTTGGCGCGTTTCTGCCCGAAGTGATCCGCCGCCACACCAAACATCTACCACGGCATGAGGCATTCAAAGCACGCCTTTCGCAAGAAACCTGATCGCCTGCAGGGGTTTCAACCCCGTCGGTTGAGCAAGTCTTCTGGAAGTGCGCGGCGGAGACCGTCGAGCCGGGCAAGCAACGCTTCGCGTTCGAGGAGGAGTTGTCGGTAACGTTTTCGGCGATGGATGAACAGGTCTCGGAGCAGGAAGCGGTCTGCGAGCTTCTCCATCCGAGTGCGCGCGCGAAGCCAAATCAGAAAACCATAAGGCAGTATGCTTAAGTAAAAGAGCGTCCATAGTGGTGCAAGACCGAAGGCGAAGAGCCCGGCTCCAATGATGAGGTAGCTCAACGGAAACAGCATTGATGCAGCCCCCAGGGCTCGCACCGCTCGCATTGCGTCTTCCGGTGCACGGAGTGCAAACCACCGCGTCACGAAGAACGCGGGCGCGTGGTGAAACCAGCCCCAGGCGCCGATCGGGTAGAGCGACAACGCCGTCAGCGAGAACTTGATGGCTTCACGGCGACGACTTAGCGCTTGCGGGGTGCGGTGAATGAAGTCGAACTTGAGCTGAAGACGTTTCACGTTTCGCTTGTAGCGGGTGAGCTGACGACCGACCTGTTCGATGACTTCTGGATCGCTGGCAGCGTAGTGGTTGAGAGCTTGGGCGATGGCGCCATAGGTTGCGAAATCGGGGGTGGTGGCGGCTGCTGCGTGCGCTTGGTTATCGCCCGGCAGTTCGCTGTCGCTCGGACCGCCGACGATCGAAATTCGCTCGGAGCGAATCAACGTCGCGACCTGGTGCAGCAAGTCGGTATGGCGAATGTCATCAAGGTGTGTGATTTGCCCCTCGATACCTGCGCGGATCTGTGCGTTGAGTTTTTCTACGGCATCGTCAGCGAGCATGTCTTGATCAACTTCAATTGGCTCGCCTACGCGCACGAGCACGTCGGTCAGGTAGCGGTCGCGGTCTTCGTAGTTGAGGCCAATCGGAATGATCGAAACCTGTTTGACAAACCCTTCGCGAACTGCGCCCAAGGCAATGCGCGCCGCACCGGTCTTGAGCTCGCCAAGGTGGCGCTCGGGCGCATTCTTGCCTTCTGGGAACACGCCAAGGACTCCGGCTTGTCGCAAGAGAGCATACGCTGCTGCGAAAGCGCTTTCATTGGAGCCAGGGGGAGCTGGGCCGTCTTGGCGTCGGTAGACTGGGATGGCCCCTAGCCATCGCAACACAGCCCCGATGACAGGGTTGGTAAAGAGACCCGAACGCGCAAGAAAAGACAACTTCGTCGACAAACGAGTGCTGATGAGCAGCGGATCCATGATGGAGTTGGGGTGGTTGGCCACGATGATCGCTGGACCCCGCCGCGGCAGGCGCTCTGCTCCGATCACCCGAATGTCGAGATAATAGAGCTCCACCAGCGCCTTGAGCGACCGCCTTATCGCCCCTCGGATCATCCGGCATCCCAAGTCATGGATTGACCAGTGTGCCAGTCGAGATATTTGGTACCTAGTTTCCAGTGGATGGTATGTCTATGGCCATATAGAATAAGAGTATGGCCATACCCAAGGTGAAGGGTACTTACTCGCTTGATGTCGAGACTGTTGAGCTCATCGCAGAGACTGCCCGCGCGATGGGCACGTCCAAATCAGACATCCTTCGTCGCGCAGTTCATGACTATGCGGCCAAGTATCTGCACAAATCGCTCCCCGATCCTCTTGATGCTCTTCAACGCCTTCAAGATGGGCTTGCTCTCGACGACGAAGGGGCCTCGCGCTGGATCGAACAAATTGAAGCCGAGCGAGATCAATTTCCACCAGATCGAGACCCGTGATTTTTCTCGACACGAGTTTTCTGATTCGCGCGCTCGTCGCAGGTTCGACCGAAGACCAGGAGCTCCGCACCTGGCTGTCGCAAGGCGAGACATTCATGATGAGCACAGTCGCATGGGCGGAGTTTCTGTGTGGACCACTTTCGTTGGAGCAGAAACGCTTGGCTGAGGTGTTGGTGCACGCACGCCCAGATTTCACCGAGTCTCAAGCCGCGCTGAGCGCCTCGCTCTTCAACGCCACCGGACGACGCCGTGGCTCTCTGCTTGACTGCATGATCGCTGCCGCCGCCATTGAGATGGGCGCGCCGATCGCTACGACGAACCCGAAAGATTTCGAACGCTTTGCGCCACAGGGATTAACGCTGCTCGAGTCTACGGCGTAACCGACCGTTGTGGCGGCGAGGCATGAATCTCACCCACGTAGTAGATGCCATCGTGGGAACCGCTTCCGCGAAACTGGTCGATGCGGGAGGATGTTGCGAAGCTGACGAACGGCTCTTTACCAAGGTCTTCTCCATCTAACTCATGATTGCCGCATCCCTCAGCGCTGCAGTTCCATGCGGTTCCACCCGAAAACTCCAAGTCCAGACTTCGCAGTCGCGGCAAAGCTTTTGCGACATGCCATGCCATCCAACGTTCGGAATCTTTACGTGCGTGCGCATTTCCCCCGAAAAGAAAGACCACGCTTTCGGACAAGTCGTGGCGATCCAGTTCCTCGAGCGTAGTTCTTGCCATGCCTAAATCTCGCGTAACCATCGGGGTTCCCGTCGCTTTCGTGTTGCCGAGTTGACGGTTCTTCTCGACACGCTTTGTACTGTGACCACAGGCTCCAACCGCCGACAAAAAGATGATCGCGTAGGCAATCGACTTCATGCCCGAAACGCTAAGCCGAGTGTTGCGCGAGCTCAACAGCCAATTGCTTGGCGGAGGGCGTCGGCGGTGGCGTTCTTCTTGCGGGTGACGAAACGCGCGGGTGCGCCGGAGGCAACGATTTTACCGCCGTGTCGGCCGCCGCCCGGTCCCAGATCGACGATCCAGTCGCTCTCCAAAATGAGGTCCGTGTTGTGTTCGATCACGACCACCGTGTCACCGCGTTCGACAAAACGATGCAGAAGCGTGAGCAGTTTCATCACGTCCGTGCGGTGCAGGCCCGTGGTCGGTTCGTCGAGCACGTAGAGCGTGGTGCCCGCGGCGCCGGTGCCCAGCTCAGACACCAGTTTCAATCGCTGCGCTTCGCCACCCGAAAGCGTGTTCGAGGCTTGTCCGAGTCGCAGGTATCCAAGGCCCAGATCGTTGAGCAGCGCTAGCGGCTTGGCCACACGCGGTACGGACGAGAAGACGTCCGCCGCCTCTTCGATCGCCAAGTCGAGAATTTGTCCGGTGTTCAAACCGTGCAGCTGCACCTCGAGGGTCTCGCGTGTAAAGCGTTTGCCCATGCACAGCTCACAGGGCAGATGCACATCGGGTAGAAAGGCCATCTCTGCCTTGATGGAGCCGTTACCCTTACACTCCGGACAACGGCCGACATCGGTGTTGAAGGAGAAGCGGGATGCGGTGTACCCCCGTCGTCGTGCCTCCGGGGTACCTGCCAACAAAGTGCGGATATGGTTCCAAATGCCGACGTAGGTTGCGGGTGTTGAGCGCGGCGTGCGCCCAATGGGAGATTGGTCGACTTCGACCGCGCGCCTGAGCGCCTCAGCGCCCGTAAGCGAAGAAAATGTACCCGGAGGGTCGGTGACCAAGCCCAGCGCTTCGCGTACGGCGGGTAAGAGCACGCTGCGAACCAAGGTGCTTTTTCCTGAGCCGCTTACACCGGTGACCACGCTCAGCTTACCGAGCGGAATCGATAGGTCGACGCCGCGCAGATTGTGCAATGCGGCGCCCTTGAGTTCAAGCCACGACTCGGCGTCACTCTTCTTCATGGCGCGCGGCTCGGGCGCAGACATAGCGAGCGCGCGTCCGGTCGCAGACTCCGTGTTCTTCATCAGTTTTTTTGGGCCGGCGCTGTCTACCACGGTGCCGCCATGCACCCCGCCGCCTGGGCCGATGTCGATCACCCAATCCGAAGCGCCGATCAGCTCAAGGTCGTGCTCGACGACGAGCACAGAGTTGCCGCTTTGCACGAGCGATCGCAGCGCTTGGATGAGCCGCCAGGTGTCCTGTGGGTGGAGGCCGATGGTGGGTTCGTCGAGCACAAACAAGACACCCGTGAGACTGCTCCCGAGTTGCGCGGCCAGCCGAACGCGTTGCGTTTCACCACCGCTGAGCGTTTTGGCCGAACGGTCGAGTCCGAGGTAACCCACACCCACCTCGTGTAAAAACGCGAAGCGACGCTCCAGCTCTTTGAGAATGTCTTTGGCGATGATGTTGTCGCGACCCTTGAACTGCAATGCGGCAAACGTCTCGCGCGCTTCGTCGATGCTGAGCCCGAGGTAATGGGAAATATCCTTGCCGGCCACCGTCACGCTTCGTGCGAAGTCGCTCAGGCGCGTGCCCTCGCAATCAGGGCATTCGATACTCACCTCGCGCCGGCTTTTTCCGCGACCCTCTTCGACGACGAGCTCGCCGCGACCCTCACAACGCGGGCATGCGCCTTGCCGTGTGTTGAACGAGAACAGCCGCGGGTCCAGACTCTGGCTGCTGTTCTGAGCGGGGCTGTCGCGCACCACGTAGCGCCGCGTCTTGTTCCCGCGGCGCACGCTGACTTCACCATCGGCGCGCTTTGCCGCGACCTTGATCGCAGAAATGATCTTTGTGCGCCCACCGTCGTGTTTGACTCGATCGATGATGAAGTCGATGTCGTGCTCTTTGTAGCGGTCGAGCCGCATTTTGGGTTTGAGCTTCGTACGCTCGCCGTCGATGTAGGCGTCGGTGATGCCTTCTTTGAGCGCCTTTTCAAAGAGCTCGCGGTAGTGTCCTTTTCGGCCTTGCACGACCGGAGCCATGATTTCGAAACGTGCGCGCCCCTTGAAGCTCTTGCGCAGGTCGCTCGCCATCTCGGCGGGAGTCATCGGGTCAACCACGAAGGCGCTTTGGGCGTCGGTGTGTACATGTCCGATGCGTGCGAAAAGCAGGCGCACGAAATGGGCGATTTCAGTCACCGTGGCGACTGTGGAGTTGCCACCACCGCGGGTGATGCGTTGCTCAAGTGCGATGGTGGGGGGGATGCCGCTGACGCGTTCCACGTCGGGTCGTGGCAATTGCGGCATGTACTGGCGTGCGTAGGGAGAGAGCGTTTCGAGAAAGCGTCGCTGGCCTTCGGCAAAAAGGACGCTGAACACGAGCGAGCTTTTTCCGCTGCCGCTGGGACCGGTCACCGCAACCATTTTGCCGCGCGGAATTTCTAGCGAAACGTTCTTGAGATTGTGCTCGCGTGCGCCTTGGATCTTGATGCCCTTTGGTGCGTGTACGACCGCTCGGGACTTTTCCTTTGCGACGTGTCGGCTTCTCCCGTTGAGAAACTCTGCTGTCTTCGACGACTTGGAGTGAGCGACCTTGGTGGGTGACCCGCTTGCGACGATGCTGCCGCCCTCGGGGCCAGCGCCTGGCCCCATGTCGATGATATGGTCCGCCGCCGCAGCCACCGTCATGTTGTGTTCGATCACAATCACCGTACTGCCCGCTTCGACGAGGGTATCGAAGGCCTCGATCAACTTGTCGATGTCTGACGGGTGAAGTCCTGCCGTCGGCTCGTCGAGTACCACCAATGAACGGGCGTTTGCCCCAACCAGCGCTTCAGCCAGCTTCAGGCGCTGCGATTCGCCGCCGCTCAGCGTGTTGAGCGGTTGGCCGAGTCGAATGTAGCCAAGACCGACTTGCGCAAGCGTTGCGAGTTGTGCTTGGACCTTTCTGTCTTCGCGAAAGAGGGCGATGGCTTCATCGACAGTAAGATCAAGAATTTGTGCTGCGTTCAGGCCCTTGTGGCGGACGTCGAGTGCTTCGTCCTTGAAGCGTGTGCCACGGCAACTCGGGCACGAAAAACTCACGTCGGCGAGAAACTGCATTTCCACCGTTTCGAAGCCCTGCCCTTTGCACGCTTCGCATCGACCGCCTGACACGTTGGCGGAGAAGTAGCCCGGAGAGAGGTCGCGAGAGCGACCGAGTTCGCTCGCCGCGAGTCGCTTGCGAAGCGTTTCCCAAACGCCAATGTACGTGGCCGGGTTGCCGCGCGACGTTCGACCGAGTGGCGCTTGGTCGACGTGCACCACATCGCGGATGCCCTTGGACATGGTGAGTTTCTTGTAGGGCAGGCCGTCGCTACGCGCAGCGCCGAGCCGGTAGCGCACCGTGGGAACGATGGTGTCCAAGAAGAGTGAACTCTTGCCAGAGCCGCTGACGCCCGTGACACAGGTGAGTACGCCGCGAGGCACCTCCACAGAAACGTGTTTAAGATTGTTGCCCGTCGCGCCTTCGATGCGCAGCGCTACGTCTTGTGCTTTTCGCTGGGTCCGAGCTGTTTTCGCGCCGCTTTTCCAAGCATGAGCGGTTGTGGAGTCCCCTTTGGCCAGCGCTTGGGGCGTGCCGTCGAAGACGACCTGACCCCCCTGCTCGCCGGCGCCCGGGCCGAGCTCGATGATGCGGTCGCTGCTCTTGAGCATGGTGGCTTCGTGCTCAACCATCAGCACCGTATTTCCGCCACCAGCCAGGCTGCGCACGACGTCGCGGAGGCGATGAATGTCTGACGGGTGCAAGCCCACCGTCGGTTCATCGAGCACGAACATCGATTCGGTGAGCGATGCGCCCAGCGCGCTTGTCAGGGCGACGCGTTGCGTCTCTCCGCCGCTTAGTGTTCGCGATTGTCGGTCGAGTGTGAGGTAACCGAGGCCGACGTCTGCCAGTGCTTGCAGACGGTTCTTGCATTCGCGGACCAAGAGTGTCGTCGCTGCGTCTGCGCCGAACTCGGCCTCCGCCTGCTCACAGAAAGCCAGGGCGTCGGTCACCGTGAGTTCGAAGAAGTCGCTGATGCGGTGGCCCAGTACGCGCCACTGCAGGGCGTCGGGCTTGAGCCGAGCGCCGCCGCAGTCTTCGCAACACACATACTTGCGGTGTCGTGCGAGGAACACACGAACTTGCATCTTGTGCTGCCGCGATTCCATCCAGCGGAACCACCCCTCCAGGCCCCACCAGCCGTCGGGGTAACCCAGTTCATCGCCCTCAATGAGCCACGCTTTGTGCGCATCGCTCAGCTCATCGAACGGCACGTCCATGGGCACGCCTGCCTTTTTGGCCCATTTTTTGAGTTCCTTGCGCTCCCATTGTGCCGCTTTGCCTTTCCAGGCGGTGATGGCGCCCCCCGCCAGGCTGGCTTTCGGTTCGCCGATGACCTTGTCCCAGTCGATGGCGATGACGCGCCCAAAGCCGCGGCAGGTTTCGCACGCTCCGATCGGGTTGTTGAAGGAGAACAGGCCCGGGCTCGGGTCGCGATACGTTTGCAGACAACGCGTACAGCTTCGACCTTTGGAATACGCATACTTTCTGTCCCCCACGATGGTCACTTCGGCAACACCGCTGCCTCTTGCGAACGCAGACTCCAGCGCTTCAACGAGGCGGCCTCGGTCTTTTTGTCGAATGACCACACGGTCGACGAGGA
This sequence comes from uncultured Polyangiales bacterium, assembly GCA_964487255.1. Classification (GTDB taxonomy): domain Bacteria; phylum Myxococcota_A; class Polyangia; order Polyangiales; family CAZAQV01; genus CAZAQV01. The sequence goes on from CAZAQV010000017.1 coordinate 32,458, forward strand.
CAGAGACCTGTGCTCCCGCGGGTGCCTGGCAGAGCGAGCGCTTGCCGTCGATCTGCGGTTCCACCGAGGGCGAGTTCCGCTTCTTCTTCGTTGCCTTTGTTTTTGCAGCCGTCGAGTTTGGACCTGCAACGACATCACTTGGTCGGACCTGGTCTAGATCGAGTACGGTTTCTCCAAAGGCAACTCGTCGATAGCCGTCGCGAACCAAGCTTTCGCGCACGCCGACAAAGGCTTCTTCACTGCTGACGAGTTCGCGAAAGCTAACCAGCGCCTTCGCGCCATCGTGCTCCGCCAGCAATGCATCCGCGACAGCTTCGGGCTGGTCGTCGCGCAAAGGATCGCCGGTGGTTGGACAGAAAAATACAGCCTCGCGCGCCCAAAGGCTCTTCGCGTAGTCGGCGATCTCAGTCATGGTCCCAACGGTCGAGCGACTGGTGCGAACCGTGCCCTGTCGGTCGACCGCGATGGCAGCCGGTACCGGCTCAAGCTCGTCGACCGGCGGTCGAGGCAGTCGTTCCAGGAACTGACGGGCGTAGGCGCTGAAACTCTCGACGTAGCGACGCTGCCCCTCGGAGTAGAGCGTGCCGAAGGCGAGCGACGACTTGCCCGCGCCGGACGGACCCGCGATGCCGATCAGCTGCCCACTTGGGATTTCAAGGTCTACGCCCTTGAGGTTGTTCGTTCGCGCATTCTTGAGTTTGGTCGGACGCATGGATCAGGGTGCTTAGGGCCGAGCGGCCGGATCGGCTTTATACGGAACAAATGAGCAGGTGCCAAGGGAGGAGTTGCGAGTTGCGGTCATCGCTGCCCGCGGCTAGGCCAAACTCTATGTTGCAGGCACGGATTTGGACGCGTCTAGGGGTGTTTGCCGCTCTTGCGGTTATCTTTATGGGTTGCGGGCGCGGAAGGTCGGAAGGGCCCATCAAGACCCAGGAGGGGGCATGTCAATCGGCGTCGGAGTGTGTTTCGACGAGCTGTGCATGCAACGATACGACGACGGTGGCCGGTGCGTTTGTGCATCGATGGCAGTTGTGGGTCAGCGGCAGTCGCGTGTACTGCCGCATGTGAGAACGCTGGCGGGTGGTCTGGTGGAATAGGCGACAGTGATGGCGGAACTTGTGTTCCTCAATGCGGGGTGCGCGAGTGCGGAACAGACCTTGTCTGCGGGGTTTCGTGTGGAAGCTGCACAGGAAACGAGGCGTGCGTCGAAGGGCAGTGCATGGCGGGTGGCTCCACCCCTGATTGTGGCGAGCGTGAGTGTGGACTCGATCGAGCTTGCGGGGTTTCGTGCGGTCAATGTGAGACGAATCAATCGTGTATCGACTTTCAATGCGTGCAAGGGGATCCAAATCCGACTGGAGAGACAATCTGTACGGAAGGTACTTCTACAAGCTGTACGGACACCAAAGAACGTTGGACGGGCAGCGAGTGCTGTGTGGAAAACGTTGGCAAGTGCGCGGCGGGCACA
>CAZAQV010000017.1:34025-78896 GCA_964487255.1 uncultured Polyangiales bacterium
CATCGACGAGCTGCACAGACACCAAAGAGCATTGGACGGGCAGCGAGTGCTGTGTGGAAAACGTTGGCAAGTGCGCGGCGGGCACATCGACGAGCTGCACAGACACCAAAGAGCACTGGACCGGGGCGTGGTGTTGCGTCGAAGAGGTCACGGTTTGTGCCGATGGCACATCGACGAGCTGCACAGACACCAAAGAGCATTGGACGGGCAGCGAGTGCTGTGTTGAGGACGCCGTACAGTGCACAGAAGGTACGAGCTCCAGCTGTAACGGAGTCGGTCAGCACTGGACTGGCACCTGGTGTTGTGTCGAGTGATTGATTCGGTTGTGATGGTTTGGCGTCAACGTTAGCCTCTCGGGGTGGCCCCAGGACCCACAGCGGACAACACTGCTCAAGAAGGAGCGACGGAAAAGCGAAAAAAGCTCATTCAGGGTGTGCACTTTAACCTCCTGCGCTCGTTTGCGTTGGCGGACTTCATTACGCTTGGCAATGCCGCGTGCGGTACGGTTGCGATCTTCCTGTGCCTCAACCACCTCGCTGAGGGCGCGCGCCAGACGCTGTGGATTGCGCTTGCCTTGCTGCCGGTTGCGCTGGTGCTCGACATGGCCGATGGCACCGTCGCGCGTTGGCGGCACAAAAAGTCCCCTTTCGGCGGCGACCTCGACTCGCTCGCAGATGTGATTTCGTTCGGTGTCGCGCCGGCCGTGCTCGGCTACACCTTGGGGATGCGCGGAGGCCTCGACATGGCCGTGCTCGTTTTCTTCGTAAGCTGCGGGATCGGGCGTCTCGCGCGTTACAACGTCACCTCCGAGGCGCTCTCCGAAGGAACCGGTAAGGTCAAGTACTACGAAGGGCTGCCGATCCCCGGCAGCCTTTGGATCGCGGGGCTCTTGGCGTTCTTGTTTTGGACCGAGCGGGTCGGTCCGGACCTGCCGGGTGGCGCGGTGCAGGTTGCGGGCGCTACCTTCCACCCGATCGTGTTGGTCTACGCTGCAACAGGCGCGGCCATGGTCAGCGAAACCCTGCGCATCCCAAAGCCCTAGGGCGCGGTAGATCTTGGGGCCGTCCTGTTGTCGTACAAGCTGCCACGCACTAGGCTTTGCCCATGCTGGCGTTTTCAAAACAAGAGGTTCCGAGCGCGGAGAAGGCTTTACCGGGACGGTCCGAGCCGATGCAGGTTACGAACAAGCACACGGTGCTTGGCAATCCGATCAAACCTCCGTTTCCGGACGGGATCGAGACTGCCATCTTTGGGATGGGGTGCTTCTGGGGTGCGGAGCGGTTGTTCTGGAAGCTCGACGGGGTGTACAGCACGGCGGTTGGCTACTCTGCGGGGTACACGCCCAACCCGACGTATGAAGAGGTGTGTTCGGGTGGCACCGGCCATACCGAGGTTGTGCTCGTGGCTTACGACCCGAACAAGATCTCGTACGAAACGCTACTCAAGACGTTCTGGGAGAACCACGATCCGACGCAGGGCATGCGCCAAGGCGCGGACAGTGGAACCCAATATCGGTCGGGGGTTTATGCGACGACCTCTGAGCAATACGTTGCGGCAGAACTTTCGCAGGCCGCCTACGAAGGGCGACTCGCCGAGGCGGGACATGGCAAGATTACGACCGAGATCAAACACGCCGCCGAGTTCTATTATGCCGAGGACGACCACCAGCAGTACCTCGACAAAAATCCAGATGGCTATTGTGGCATTGGCGGAACCGGCGTTCCTTGCCCTACCGGACTTAGTTGATTTCTCAATTCTGGACTGTCCACAATTGAGAGACGTGTGGGTGTGGCGGTTGCGACTTGGCGCAGGCGGCGTGCGAGCGCTTTGCGCATCGGCCACGGTCGATAGTTCGTGTCGCTCAGTTCGCTACTCGTAAGTGCTCGGTAGAAGAGGCTGGCACTCAAGAACGTCCCGACCTGCGTTGGGTGCGTTCCGTCCTTCATGTACAAGTTGGGCTTACGTGTTTGTTGAAGTGCGTTGAACCACGCTTCCCCGACAGGCACGACGGGTACTTCCAGCTCTTGTCCCAGCGCGGTGTAGTATTGACGCGTCTTGTCGAGCATATCGGACGGCCCGTCAAAGCGCTTTGCGCCGATCCTCCGGTACAGGGCGTCGCCCGACCGGCGCGGCCAGGGCATGAACAACAGCGGTTTGGCTCCGTGGCTGCGAATGAGTCGTACGAAGCGTTCGGCGTAATCCCTGGCCTGCTCGGGTCGATCGAAAGGGTCGAGGCTATGGGCTTGAAGGATGACCGCGTCCCAGTTGCCGCGCTCGATCGCCTCGCGTGCGAAGCCGCGATTCCATTGGTGGCGAAGTGTTGCGCCGTTGTGGGTGACCTTCTTCACCCAGAGCTGCGGCCCCTCGGGTGCGCTTTCTGCGATCTTCTGCACCATGCGGGGTAGATTGTGAAATTGGGTGTAGCTGTTTCCAATAAACAGGACACGCAACGGCTTTTTGGCGTCTTGAGCCTCACTCGTTCCTGCTGTGGCGGCGAGGACAAAAAAAACCATGGCGGTGCGCATTGCGCTGGCGTAAACGGGCGCCATGTCCTCTACTTTAGCACGCCTCGATCAACTCGCCGAAGAACTCGCATCGCGGGGTGACGACGACCAACGGTTGGAATTGGTACAGCGGGCGCGACGGTTCAAGCGTTCGTGGATCGAAATGGCAGAGGCGCTTCTGATCGTTCGCAGAACGAAGGCTTATGCGCGCTGGGGTTACAAGGACCTCTACGCGTACTGTGCAGATGAGCTTCGGATGCGCAAAGTGACCGTGGATAAACTGACCGGTAGCTACTCGACCATTTCAGAACACGCCCCCAAAGTCTTGGATCGTGACGGAGTCGAGCAACAGATTCCCGCGCTCGACGCTGTCGACTACTTTAGCAAGGCCATCGGCGACGAGAGCCAGGCGAGTCAAGACGTCGTCAAAGAGCTCCGCTCGGCCGTCTTCGATGAAGTCCGGCCAGTTGCCGCGATTCGAAAAGAGTTCAATCCGGTCGTCTTCCCCAAACCGCCCGGCTACGAGGATTTCGAACGCCTCGAAAAAATCGGAAATGGCGCCCGCCGTCTGCTTAACCTTTTGCGTAATACCGATGAGTTGCCGCGGGGGCTGGTGCAAGATGTGTTGAGTTCACTGGAGGCGCTGGACGCGGACCTCGACGCGCGCCTGCCATCCCTGCGCGAGAAGTTTGCGCTCAAGAAGTCGGCCTAGCCCATCTGCGAACGATCGGAGCCGCATATGCTCCAAATCCTGAAGTCTGGCGCCTTTGCCAGTCCACAGGCGGGCAAAAAACTCAATCAATCTCACCCAGCACCTCTGGCACGGGGGTTGCAGATTCTCTGCGTATCCTTCCAGTGCTCCAAAGGCACAAATCGAAAACGACGACCGTATCTCCGGGCCCTCCTCCTTCCATCTCGGGCCCGGGGATACACTACTTTTCTGTGTAGGTTCTTGGGGCTCGTGGCGCGCTGGTCACTCTCCGCTAAACTGCGGCAATGTTTTCTTGTCTTGTGCGTCATGCGGCGCCTCTGAGTCTGGCCCTGCTCACCTTTTCCTGCTCTGGCGATGGTGGCGGTGGCCCCGCCGTCAATGCCAATGAGGTCGCGCAGACTTGTCAGCAGTCCGACTACGTTCCTGGCCAACCGCGAACGGCAAGTTGGGTGTCGCTCACCAAACCCGAAGCGGAGCCAGACGAGAACGACCCAGACACGTTCTATTATGTGGTCGGGCATTATCTTGCGATGCCGCTCGTCCCAGAAAGCTACCCGTACACGGTGCGCGAGATTCAGTACGAGCTGGGGAGCGCTGCGGAACCGCCATGCGCCGCCGCCGTCCCTCACCAAGTTCAGGTGTTTGTTGGTTCGTCGCGTGTGCCGTCGAACCAACCCTCTATCGAACAGACTTTCATGACCGAAGTCGAGGCAGGCACGTTGCGTACGCTCGTTCGTCATACGGTCGAGCCGGCCATTACGCTGGAGCAGGGCGAGGTGCTTTTTGTCGCGATCGAACAGCCCCGCGGCGCCGGTGGGTTTGCCTGTCCGGTTGCTTGCCGGGTGGGGGATGACATAGAACAGGTCGCTTACCGCTCGACGACCACGCCCGAAGCGGTTCCACTCGATGGTTATGCTTGGCAAGACATGAGTACGTTCGGAAGTTACAAGAGCGACCCGACGGTGCCTTGGGTTTCGATGACGGATGCTCCCTATCCGCGAACCGTCCCCGACGTTGCTTTCGATGCGCCGAGCGACGGGACGCAGGACCACTGCATTGCCCACATTGAGTATGTCGACGATGCACGGGTGAAATGCACGATCAATCACTTGTGCGGCGACGACGGTTACCGCATGGCGTGCTTGAGCCCGACGAGCTGTGCCTGTGCCGTCAACAGTGAGCCCACTTGTCCCGACGGTGGCGAACCTCCATGCCCCATCGAAAAACCAGAGGGGCTGTGCGAACTCTCCCCACGTGAAGCGGAGGCCGTCGCGATCGAAGCGTGCAGGTGGTAGCGGGCACAAGTGCTACCGTTTTGTAATTGACTTGTTACCGCATCGTAAAATCTGGCGTGCGCTACACGGATTTCAGCGCAATCCGATCATCAAGTGCTTTCCCTTTGGCGCCGCTCCACGCATGCTCTTCACCGCATGTCGACGGATGCCACAAACAGACAGGCGCTCATCATGGTTGCCGATGACGACGACGACTTGCGCGAAGCTATCGTTGAGATCCTGCAACAACACGGGTACGGGACATTGCCCGCGGCAGATGGCCAGCAAGCGTTTGACAGTGCCGTTCAGTCACAACCAGATGTGATGCTCCTCGATTACCGAATGCCCAAGAAGTTGGGAACCGAGGTTTTGCACGAGCTACGCGAGCGCGGAGTGATTGCGCCGACCATCTTTATGACCGCAGCGAGAAACATGACGGCGATCACCTTCGAACTCGAACGCGGTGAGGCAAGCTTACTTACCAAACCCTTCACTCTGAACGAACTTGTTGAGTTGATCGAGTGTGCAGTGCTTGGTGAGGCAAGCGACTAGAACGCCAGGTTGCCTCGTGGATCTTCGTCGTACTCGATTTTTTCGATCGCCTTGCGGTCTTCTTCACGAAGCTCCTTCGGCACTCTAATCTGCAGGTGAACGTAAAGGTCGCCTCTTTTTCCCTTCGCGTTCTTGGATGGAATGGGAGCGCCGCGGCCCTTGAGCCTCATCTTGCTTCCCCCTTGCGTACCCGCAGGAATGGTAAGTGACACGTTGCCCGTCGGTGTGGGGACCTCGATCTTGGAGCCGAGGCAAGCCTCGGAGAGAGTGAGGGGAACGGTGACATGAAGGTCGTCTCCTTCGCGCGAAAAATGTGGGTGAGGTGCGACCTCGATGGTGAGGACGAGGTCTCCCGGCTCGCCGCGGAACGAGCGGCCCTGACCGCGAAGCCGAAGCTTGCTCCCGTCACGTACGCCGGGCGGAAATCGTGCGCGAATGGACCGCGTGCCGCCACTACCATCGGCGATTTGCAGGGTTCGCTCGCCCCCCTCAAGGGCCTCTTTGAACGAGAGCTCCATCGACGCCTCCGTCTCGGGCGCTTGCGCTTGTGCACCCCTCGCGCTCTGTCGTCCCCCAAAGATGTCGGAGAAGCCTCCTCCCATGCCGCCGAGAATGTCCTCAAGGTTGACCGCACCACCTGCACCCGCCTGGCGTCCTCGGAACAGGTCTTCGAACTGAGATCCCCAGTTGGGGCCACCACCGCTGCCTTGGTCCGAACTCCATTGCTTGTAGGCCCGGGCCCGCTTCGCATCGAAGCCCTCACGCAATCCCTCTTCACCGAACTCGTCGTAGAGCTTCCGCTTCTTCGGATCGCGCAGGGCTTCATAGGCGCGCGAAACGCGCTTAAAACGCTCTTCGGCTGCGGTATCGTCAGGGTTGCGGTCCGGGTGCAGCTCGCGGGCGAGTTTGCGGTAAGCCTTTTTGATCTCAGGCCCAGACGCGCCGCGGGCGACCCCCAGCGTGCTGTAGAAATCCTCCACAATTACAGCATAACCACGCCTTGGCCGCCTGCCTACCCCTCGATTTTGTGGTACCGACCGGTCAGGTCGCTGAATTTCAATGCTGGTCTCTGTTCAGAACGTCCCCGCGCATATCGCGATCATCATGGATGGCAATGGTCGCTGGGCCAACCAAGCGGGCATGTCTCGCCCAAAGGGTCATCGTGCGGGTAGTGATTCGGTGCGCGAGATCACCCGAGCTTGTAGGCGCTTGGGTGTTTCAGCGCTGACGCTCTACGCCTTTAGCGAACAAAATTGGGATCGCTCGCCGACCGAGGTGGCTGCTCTGATGGCGCTGTTACGAGAGTTCTTAATTCGTGAGCGCGAGGAAATCCTGAGCAACCAAATTCGACTTCGAACGGTCGGCCGCATCGAGCGTTTGCCCGCGAACGTCCGAGAAGTCCTCGATCCGCTCGTTGAAGAAACGAAGTGTCAGCAGGGGATGGTCCTCACGCTTGCCCTGTCCTACGGCGGTCGCGAGGAGCTTGCCGACGCTGCACGCGCTCTGGCGTTGGCGGCCAAGCGCGGCGAAGTGGATCCGCAGCACATTGACGAGGGCAGCCTCGATCGGATCTTGCCATCGATGGAGTTTGGTCCCGTCGACCTCCTCATCCGCACGGGCGGTGAGCAACGCATCAGCAACTTTCTGCTTTGGGCCTGCGCGTATGCAGAGTTCTTATTTGCCCCTGTGCTCTGGCCCAACTTTGGGCCCGATGAGCTCTACGAAGCCATCGCCGCCTTTCAGAGTCGGGACCGGCGTTTCGGAAAAGCGGTCGATCGCCCCGTTGACGTGGAGTATAGCGTTGCGGGAGAGTCCGCGCGTGTCTAAGATCGTACCCTCCGCGGACGTCAAACCTCCGCGTATGTCGAACCTCGCGCTTCGCGTTGTCAGTGGTGTTCCCTTGGCCCTCCTGGTCATCTTTCTGCTTCTGGTCTGGGACCAACCGCTTGGTTTCGTCGCTCTTGTCGGGGTCGGGGCTGTGGCCGCGTCGCTTGAGCTTTCGCGCGTTGTCGCGCTTAGCGCCACGCCTTACCGCGCCTGGGTGGGGACAATGTCTTTTGTGCTCGCCTACTCGGTCGGCTCACGAGGATTTTCGCTGGTGGAACTCGCCGACTTGCCGCCACTGCCGCTGCTTCCCGTCATGGTCCTGCTCGTGTTTGGCTCGTTCGCTTTGGCTCTCTTCGAACCCGAGCCGAGTGAACGCGCTGGCTGGCAGATGGCATGGTTGATAGCTGCACCCGCCTATCTCGGTATCTTGCTTGGGGTGCTGCTTTTGCTGTTCTTGCGCCCATCCGGAGGAGAGTGGGTGCTACTTGCGATGTTCTTCGCGTTTTTCAGTGATACGTTGGCCTACTTCTCAGGCCGCTTCATCGGTCGGTATTACGGACGGAAGCTTTTTCCGGCTGTTTCACCCAAAAAGACCTGGGCGGGGGCCTACGGCGGCTTGGCGGGTGCTGTGCTCGGAAGCGTCCTCGCATCGCTCACCTTTTTGCCACAGTTGCCATTGCTTTCTGGAGTTGCGTTGGCCCTTGCTGCTGGTGTGGTCGGCCAGCTTGGTGATCTGATCGTCTCGCTCATGAAGCGCAGCACCGGCATCAAGGACTCAGGGGGCATCTTGCCGGGGCATGGTGGCGTGCTCGATCGGGTCGACGCCTTCCTGTTCACGTCGGCAACCACCTGGCTCTACGTCGAGTTCGTGCTCTATTGATGGTTCTTCTAGGGTTTCCTCCAAACCAGCGATGTGCAGGTAGCACATCGGGTTTCTCGTCAACACCGCTCGTCACGTCCAACGGGCGGGCTCAATATCAGTGGCCTCAGGTTCAGTACGGTTGGTGGTTTTTTCGCCGCTCCGCGTCATAGTGCAGTCCTCTGCAAGAGATGTTGAAAGGTTGAACACGCATTCCAATTGGTGCCAGACTCTCGTCGATGGCCCGCGCTGATACTGAAGCCCTTCCAGCCCCCTACCACTTCTTTGATGTCATCCAAGGTTACCTCGATGACGCTGCGGATCTGATCGAATTGCCGCACCATGTACGTTCGATTCTGGCCCAGCCCAAGAACGAGCTCATCGTTCATTTCCCAGTGAGGATGGACGATGGATCGCACCGCTTGTTCAAGGGGTACCGCATCCAACACAACAACCTCTTGGGTCCGTACAAAGGTGGGATGCGCTACCACGAGACGGTATCGCTCGACGATCTGAAGGCACTGGGCACGATGATGACCTGGAAGAGTTCACTGATGGGTATTCCCTTCGGAGGCGCCAAGGGAGGTATCAAAGTCAATCCGCGCACGTTGTCTCGCTCTGAACTCGAGCGTATTACGCGTCGCTTCACGCACGCGCTGGGCAGCAACATCGGGCCTGAGTACGACATCCCAGCACCAGACATGGGCACCAATGCGCAGGTCATGGTGTGGATGATGGACACGTACATGAACTCCGTGGGTCACGGCAGTAAGAACGCGTTGCGACACGTTGTGACCGGCAAGAGTTTGACCTCAGGAGGTTCTCCAGGGCGCGAGCAAGCGACATCACTTGGCTGCTTGCATTGCTTGACTGAATGGGCCGCAGAAAATCGCTTTAACCTCGAAGGCAAGACGGCCATTATCCAAGGTTTTGGAAACGTTGGCGCGAACGCAGCGCTGCTTCTCAACAAGCTCGGCGTGCGCACGATCGCGACGGGTGATTACTCAGGCTACCGCAAGCATACCGAGGGGTTTTCTCCTCATAAACTCGCCGCACACGTGGTGCAAAATGGCTCGATTGCGGGTTATGCAAATGGCGACGAGATCACACGCGAAGAATTTTTTGCAACAAAGGCCGATATCTTTATTCCAGCTGCTCTAGAGAACCAGGTTGGTGAAGAGGAAGCTCGTTTGCTGGACGTCCGTGTGATTATTGAAGGCGCCAACGGGCCTATCAATCCGCAAGGCGAAGCGATTCTGCATGACCGTGGGATCCCGATCATTCCCGATGTGCTCGCCAACTCGGGTGGTGTGACCGTCAGCTACTACGAATGGGTGCAGAATAAGCGAAGTGAGCATTGGGACAAAGAGGAAGTCGAACTCAAGCTCGAGCGGAAAATGAAACGTGGTTACCACGCAGTGATGCATTTCGCGCGCGAGCGCCACTGTTCACCGAGGCTTGCCTCGTACGCGCTGGCACTCGAGAAGATCAAGGGCGCCTACCTCGAACGCGGCATCTTCCCCTAGTCTCTCGTCCGATCTGCTACGCGATACGTCGTTGTCGTCTCCGCTGCCTGCGCACCTACCTTTAGTAGGCTTACGCGGGCTGCTCGCCTCCGCCTCGTCTCGCTTGCATCTCGAACGAGAGATCTCGGCACGCCTCATCACTCGGCATCGGAATACGTCTGACGAAGGTAGACTTCGCCTCGCTTCTGAGGCTGAGAAGCATTGTGTTATAAACACGGCGCTTTGAATGGAGCGATAGCCGAAGAACCGAAGGCAGAGTGGCTTGCTCCTTGGGGGGAATGCGCGCAAGGTTCGGGCACGATGCGGCTTTGCCTAGCGACTTTGCTGTCGATGCTCGTACCTGCTGTTGCGAGTGCCCAAGCTGTCGATGGCGACGCGGGCGTGTTGGTTGAACCGGACGCTGACGTGGTGACGGATGCGGAGTCGGTGCCGCTAGGTGAAGATGTCCATGTCGCAGACGAGTCAGTCGACGAGCCGCGGGAAGCAACGGACGCGCCGATCGCACCGATGCCGACCGTGGCCGCAACGTTGCGCTATTCGCTTGAGCGAGTACGTATCGAAGGAAACACCGGCACCGCGGACCACGTTGTCCGGCGCTTTGTCCCACTCGAACCCGGTGATGTGCTCGACGTGGAAGACCCGGCCCTCGAGGAAGTTCGCTGGCGTTTGTTGGGGACAGGGTGGTTTGCGAAGGTGCGTTTGCGTCTTGAGAAGGGCTCGCAGCCGGGTTGGGTTGTGCTTGTGGTGCAAGTCGAAGAGCGCAATACCATCTTGATTCAGCAACTCGCATTCGGGTTGTCCCAAGCGGTCGACAGAACATCCGATTCATCCGCCGAGGTGCAGCCCTACTTGGGGCTTTCAGTCGCCGAGACGAACTTTTTGGGGCTCGGCAAGCTCCTTTCCGTTAGTGCGTTGGCGTCGGAAAGGCAACAAGGAGTTCTTCTTCAGTATGCGGATCCCGTTTTTCTCGGCAGCAAGTTCTCTTTGCGGGCGGACCTGAGCTACCGCAACGGACTTGAGTTCTTCGGCAATGATCCTCTTGTGTCGATAACCTGCCCGCCGCTTGAGGACCCCGAAGACGAATGTCCACCTGAAGTCGCAGCACGGGACGCGGTTGTGTTGTACGAGCGCTTTGGCGCAGGGATCGGCATCGGCCATGACCTTACTTCTTTTACGCAGTACTATCTCGACTGGCACATCGACGTGATCGAACCCAGCGTCGTACCCAATACCATTAGCGAGTCTTTGGGAACCGGCGTCGACCCCGTCGAGGTCTACGTTCAACGCGGAACCAGTTTTCACTCGGCACTGCGAATTGGTCTTGATTGGGACAAACGCAATGATCCGGCGCTGACTTCTGAAGGCGTGCTGATTCGTTTCGAGGGAAGCCTTGGCACTTCGTTCTTAGGCGGCGACTACGATTACCTGAAGGCTCAGGCACTGGCACGCTACTGGTTGCCGCTGGGCGGTCAGCAGTACCTCCGCTTTGGTGTTTTCGGTGGCTTCATTTCCGGCGATGCGCCCTTCTTTCAACGCTTCTTTCTCTCGGATCTGAGCGACCTGATTCCTAGCCGCTTGCTGGAAATGAATATCGACCGGCGTCGCGCGCCCAACCTCTTAGGCAATGCAATCTCGGAGTTTCGAAGTGGCGATATCGCCGGACGCGTCGATCTTGAGTATGGCGTACCCGTCCTTCGTACCGATGGCTTCTTGCGATCGCTCCATGGGTATGTGGGTGCCGGTCTATATTGGATTTCCAGCAAAGAGCACCTACGCATCTCGACGCCCGGGTATGAGGGGGCCGCAGCCATTCCGGCAGACTTAACTTTTGACTTGGGGCTCCGTGCCGACACGTCAGTTGGCGTGTTCCAGTTAGGCCTCTCGACGCTACTTGGGTTTTTTGTGCTGTGATCAAGGTCTTGCCTGAACTCGAGCGACGGTCGTGTGCGAGGACTGCCTTGACTGTCATCCTTGCGGTCCTCGCTGTAGTTGTTTGCACGCCTACCGGATCGGCGCAGTCTGTGTCCAACCGAACCCTGGGAATTCGATGGCGAAGCCAGGTCCCACACCTCTATTTCTCCGCGCGAGACGTCGCCACGCGCTCCGTCAAAGAGAAGCTTCAAAGCGGGTTGCCGCAGACGATTAGCACCCAGATTTACGCATTTGAGGCCGGAAAGAAGAAACCCGTCGCTGCGTACGCGCGCACCTGCCGCATCGTGTTCGACCTGTGGGAAGAGGCCTATCGCATCCACCTCGAAGAGTCGGGTAAGCCGCGAAGCATCGCGGTGCGCTCGCTTGCGCAGGCGCTTTCACGATGCGTCGTCGTGCGCGGCATACCAGTGGGTAGGGTGCGTGATTACGTTCGTACCAAGGGGCGCGATGTCTACTTCGCTGTCCTGGTCGAGTTCAACCCGGTATCCGATGCGACCGTCAAGCGCATCCGTCGCTGGCTGTCGCGTCCGGCCGGTACATCGGCGGGCAATGATGCGTTCTTCGGTTCGTTCGTCAGCTTGTTTGTCAACAACCGCATTGGGACTGCTGAACACGTTTTGCGATTTCGTTCGCAGCGTATGACGGTGCCACCGTGAACGTTTCGCCTCAGTCGGGCCGTCGTCGGGTCGTACGTCTGACCCGCTTCGAGAAGAAGATATTGGCTGCGCTCTTGGCTGTCGGTTTCCTGCCGCTTGTCGCTGCACTCTTACTCGGCCTTGGTGCGCTCCGAGAGGCCTATTCTGTCGGTGTCAATAAGCGCGTGACCGATCAGCTTCGCTACGGATTAGACGTTCAGAAGAAGTACATCGCCAGCTTGCGGGAAATGGCCAAGTTGCGCGTGGAGAACTTGGCTTTTGACCCGAAACTTCAAAGGTTGATCGATAGCGCGGACTCTCAACACATTCGCTCCTACCTGGACCAGGCGGTTGCGGAGCAACCCGACCTCGTCAGTGCCGTCATCTGCGGGGAAGGGAGCTGCAACCGTCCACGAGCAAGTGAGCACGACCCAGAGTTTCGTTATCTCGAGCTCGAGCGCTCCGTGGGCGACACGCACACGCTACACGCCATCGTGCGCGCTCCGTGGCGACCCTTTCGAGAGCATCAAGCTTCGGCCCAGACCGTCAAGACCTTCGAGACCCTTTACGAGGGGCAGTCGAGTGTCACGATGACGTACCTCGGTGTGTATATGGCCCTCCTACTCAGCGTCATTTGCGTTGTTGTTGCGGTGGGCATTATTCTTTCGCGTCGCGTCACACGTCGCGTTGCACTCTTGGCAGAGGCGACCGAGCAGGTCGGTTCGGGCTCACTCGATGTGTCGCTGCCCGTCGAAGCGAGTGACGAGATCGCTGAGCTAACCCGGGCTTTCAACAAGATGGTTGAGGACCTACGAAACTCTCGATCCCGCATCGAGGACCTTCAGCGCATCGGTGCATGGCAGCAGTTTGCGCGACGCCTGGCGCATGAGATCAAGAACCCACTCACGCCGATTCAACTCGCCATCCAAGAGGTCGAAAAGGGTTATCGTGGCGAGAATGCCGTCTACCGTCGACAGCTCGAACAGTCGCGTGAGATTATCGTCGAAGAAGTCAACACGTTGCGCCGGTTGGTGTCCGAGTTTAGCAACTTTGCGCGGCTTCCGACGGCGACGCTTGAGCAGGAAAACTTGTCGTCGATCTTCGAGGACTTGCGACGCAACACCGATGCGCTGATTCAGGATGACGAAGCGGCGACGGATGAGCCCGCGCGGGTTCATTTCGAGTGGGATGTAGCTGTATCTCTACCCGCCCGGGTTGATGCGATGATGTTTCGTCGCTGCGTTGACAACCTGGTGCGAAACGCCGTTCAAGCGCTACGAGGGCGCGAGGGCACGATTGTCGTGTCCGCATATATTGTCGATGATGTTGTCCGCATCGATGTTTCAGATGACGGACCAGGTGTTCGCCCCGAGGACCGGCCTCAACTCTTTACACCGTACTTCACACGCAAGAGTGACGGTACGGGGTTGGGACTCGCGATCGTAAAAAAGATTGTGCTCGAGCACGAAGGCTCGATCTCCTACGTGGCAGGTGAACGTGGTGGCGCGACTTTCCGCATTGAGCTCCCCCTTCATGGACCTTCGGCACGGGCTGGTGGTAAGAAAGGAGGGCTAACTTCGTGAACGACACACCACGCCCCAGTCTCTCCTGGATACGCCGCAGTGTTTCCTGGATACGCCGCAGTCTTTTATGGACGCGTCGCAATGGCCTCGTTCTCCTGTTTCCAGCGCTGGTTTTGGGCGCTCTTTTTCTCCCCTCCGAGCCAACGGGAATGCAAGTCGGGGACAGTGTTCCAGACGGCGCCGAAATCGACGTTCTAGGAGCTGACGTTCAGAGCCTGCTCGGAACCGACCAACCCGTTGTGATGGAGTTCTGGGCATCTTGGTGCGCGCCCTGCAAAAAGTCCGTTCCGGCCCTCAATGCCGGTGCTGACGAGTTCTCGGATGACGTCGATTGGGTGGCCATTAATGTTGAGGGGCACCTGTCCGCCGACGAGGTACGGGAGCGGGCAAGCGATTTTGGGTATCGTTTCGCGGTGGGAAAAGCCGCCTCATCGATTCAGAGTGAGTTTTCGATCGAGCATCTACCCACCTTGTTGGTCGTCTATCGAGGACGGGTCACCTACCGACACGCTGGCGTAGTCGACGGCAACGCCCTGGCCCAGCACCTACGTTCACTGCTCGATACGCCGCTCTAGACCGAGGTCAGCTAAAACTGACCGAGCCTGACCGCCCAGCGAGCCGGATCCGTTCGTCGCTCAAGCTCGAATGTGCGTTCGACCATTCTTAGCTGACCTCGGTCTAGCGCGCTGAAACTTGGCCGCGACGGGCGCTTTGGGGGGAGGCATCGATTTTTATTGTGATCACAATGTGTTAGGAGCGAAAAACTTGATCTCGTAGGTGCCGACTGGTAGCGTCCAGCCCTTGCTTTTCACGACGGGTGAACCCACAAGGGGGCCGCGTGCGATTGGACTGACAATGGTTAAAGGACTGAAAGGCGGAAGTCTCGAAGAGCGTGTGGCGCGCCTTCAAGAACTTCTGAGTACCGCTCGAGAAGACACACTCGACATCTATCGCCAGCAGCAGCTCATCGCGTGGATCTACCATCACAGCGTGCTCGAGGGTGAGGTCTACAGCGAGCACGAGCTGCGGGGTGCGCTCGCGGGCGAGGAGCCGGAAGACGCTTTTCGTAGTGATTACGATGACATAAGAAATCACAAGGCTGCGATAGATTTGATCTACGAGCTGGCGGAACGGAAGCGGCTGACGATCAACCTCGACATGATCAAAAAGATCTACGGCGTGCTCGACCCAGAGTCTGCGGAAGGCAAGGGCGGTCCCAACTATCGCAAGGAGATCCCCCTGCACCGCCTGTATTTCCATGACATTGCTCCGCCAGAGAAAATTTCCTACCGGCTACGGACAACCGTGCAGTGGATGAACTCCGCCGATACCAAGCGCTCGATGCATACGGTTCGCCTCGCGGCGCGTGCGCACTTCGAGCTGCTTCAAGTTTACCCGTTCCCTCGGCACAGCGGAAAGGTGGCGAGGCTGGTCATGAACCTTATCTTGCTGCACAACGGTTATCCGCCAGCAATTATCCACGCGACTGAACGGCAACGGTACTACGAAGTCCTGAAGACTTCGGCAGACGCGACCTCGCAGATGGTGACCGAGGCGCTCGGTGCTGCCGTCGAGAGTTCGATTCAGTTCCTCGACTCGCAACGACGAGGTTAAGGGAAAGCAGTATGGGGTGTGAGGCATACGCGAGACAAGGCGGAGCCGAGGAGCCCGCGTAAGCCTATGTTGAATAGGTGCGCAGGCACCACAGGTGACAACGCAGTATCGTGTTTTGGATCGCAAGCCAGACGTTGCTCGCTTTGGGTTGTCGTGGTCGGGGCGGCGCTCGTAGCGACCGCGCTCTACGAATTGGCGTGGCTGCGTTTTGCAACGTTTCACAACGAGACCTTCGACCTCGCGCTGTATGGCCGGATGGCTTGGGGAATGGTGCGCGGACAGTTTTGGGACCCCGTAACCAACGCAAACACGTTTGGGGTGCATGTCATGCCGATCCTCATCCCAGTTGGCCTGCTCGCTGAGCTGCTAGGCAGTGTTCGCACCATGTTGGGTCTGCAAGCGTTGGCGTTGGCTGGCACAGCGGTTCCTCTTTTCGTGCTTGCGCGTCGACGCCTCGGTTCGGCTCTTGCGCTGACGGTTGCACTTCTTTGGTGGGTCTATCCACACATCTTTCATGTTGCGACTTTTGAGTTTCACCCTGGAAACCTGGGAGTGTTGTTTTTGGCTTGGGCGTGTGCAGTGGATGGCGAACCGTCAGCGAGGAAACCGAGTCTCGCTTGGTGGACTCTGCTTTTGTTGGCGATCTTTTGCCGCGAAGACATTGCGCTGGCAGTCGCGGTCATGGTGCTGCTCCGATCACGCGCACGTACGCACCTGATCGTAGCTTCTTCATGTGTTGTCTACTTCGCGCTTTTTTCGCTCGTGGCCGTACCGCTGCTCGGACCAGCGAAAAACTCGGTTGTGCTTCACTTCGGGCGCTGGGGGCAGACTGTGCCAGAGGTTGCCGGTTATCTGCTCGGACACCCTGGTGAACTCCTCGCCTACCTTTTCTCCGAGCAGCGTCTGCGCTACGTGCTGCAATTACTAGGCTGCCTGGCGTTCGTACCATTGTTCGGACCCCGGTGGCTCCTCCCGGCGCTCCCTTTTTTGGGGATGAACCTCATCTCGGCCTGGCCGAGCGCGACGCAGCTCGACTCTCACTATCAAACGCTGATTCTGCCGTTCTTGTTTCTTGCGTTGATCGACGGGATAGCGTGGCTCCGTGAACGAGCAACATGGTTGGCGCATGCAGCAGCGCTTCTGGTGCTTGCTTCGGCAGTGTCGTCTCATGTGTTTTGGGGTGGAAGCCCTATTTCCAGCGACTTTGAATCTTCGGCCTTTGTGATGGACGATCGAAGCCAAAGTGCGCGCAAGATCGCGCAGAGCATCCCGGCAGAGGCTTCTGTGCAAGCTCCTTACGCGCTCATGCCGCACCTCCTGCGTCGAGAGTGGATCGCGGCCGCGCCACCCCCCGACCGCGACTTCGATTTCGTTGTGCTCAACCTGTCCGCCCGTAATGCCTATCAAGGCAATGACACCGTCCTGCGAACCGATGAGGAACCAACCTTGCGCGCGTGGCTCGGCCGCGACGATTACGGCATCGTTGCGTACGAGGCGCCGTATGCATTGGTGCAACGTGGAGTCTCGGCCAGAGATTGGGCTCGAGCGCACGGCTACGTCCTCGTATCGCATGCAGAGCGCCCAGGATCCGGTGATCGGAAGCTTGAGGGACAACGGCTTACCGCATGTATTCGTTTGCTTGATGCTGAGCTTGAGGGAGGTAGCATAAGCCTTCGCTTGCGAGCTGACGGTCCCTGCGACAAGGATCTGGCAATTCGGCTCGGTGATACGTATCGACCCGAGCGTGTCGACTTGCTTTTCGACGGCCTCCTCAATCCGGCTCAACTCCGCGCAGGCGATATTCTGCGTAGCGCTCACTCACTTTCGGACGATGAGCGAGCTGGAATCGCTGACACGGGTGTGTGCATCGGTGCCGTTCGTCAAAGCGGTGTTCGCCCCGAGAAGATCGATCCCGTCTCCGTCTGCGTTCCCGTCGCGACAGATTATGAGTAGCCCCATGGATAGAGAAAACTCCGGAAGCGGTCTTCGGCTGTGTTTCCAGGGGCCCAGTCGCTATGGTGCGCTGCTCGTTCAGACAATGTCTCTGAAGCGCGTGACATTGCGATAAATACGCCGGGATAGAAACCGTCGCTCCTTCTATCGAACGGATGTTGTGTTTGAGCCTGGCGGGCCACCATACTCGGGTTCTCGGCTAGGGAGGTCCACCCGCCATAAAATCCGCCGACTTGCCGCTCAAGGTTTGTCGGAGTTCTCTTTCCATCGCACTGCTCGCAGCAGTATTCGGCGTCTTCTACACACTTCAAGCCGCTATCGATGACATAGATAGTTCCCACCGTGATGGACTCCTCTCCGCCAAGAGGCCTGAGGGAATGAGAGCCGCTCTGTAGGTGGATTCTGTAGTCAACAATCTCGCAGTCGGACTCTCTGATGACACTCAATACTGACCAAACCTCTTCGGCAGGGCGTAAGTCGGATTCCAGTTTACGGTTTTTCTTTGCGTGCCCTGCACTTGCTAAGATTCTCTTCTGAAGTATCGAGAAGCATCGAAGTTGCTCACGCTCCTCAACTGTTAGAGTGGACCATTCGAGCTCGAGAAAAGCGGCGACGTCTTTCAGTACAGTTTCGTCAATGTACTGGTCCGCCGCGAACATGATAGCTTTTATCTCGTCCGAACCCACCATTGTGACAAACCTATCACAGCGCCGAGACCCTGCTACTCGGTGAGTGAGCGGTAGTGTTCGGGGCGACGGTCTCGGAAGAAGCCCCAGGCGTCGCGATATTTTCGCACGCCAGCGAAGTCGAGGTCAGCGACTACGAAACCTTCCTCTTCGCGGTCGAGTTCACACAAAACCTCGCCTCGGTGATCGCAGATGAACGACGTGCCGTAGAAGGTTTGATCGACTTCGGTGCCGATGCGATTGGCGGCTGCAACGGGGATGGCATTACACACCGCGTGACCCACCATCGCGCGACGCCAGGGCGCCGCTGTGTCGTTCTCGGGCTCTGCGGGTTCACTGCCGATCGCGGTCGGGTAGAGCAATACTTCCGCCCCGGCGAGCGTCATGGCGCGAGCGCATTCTGGAAACCATTGGTCCCAACAGATGCCGACGCCGATGGACCCATATTGGGTCTGCCAAACGCGAAACCCGGTGTCACCCGGCCGAAAGTAGTATTTTTCTTCGTAACCCGGCCCGTCCGGAATGTGAGACTTTCGGTAGTTGCCGAGCACTTTTCCATCGGCGTCAACCACGGCTACAGAGTTAAAGTACGCTTGTCCGGCGCGCTCAAAGTAGGACACCGGGAGCACGATTTGCAGGTCACGTGCGAGCGCGGCGAAGCGCTCGACGGTGGGGTGCCCAGCGAGTGGCCTCGCAAGACCGAATGCATCTTCATCTTCCACTTGTGGAAAGTAGGGTGATTCGAAAAGCTCGGGCGGAAGCACGATCTGTGCGCCTGCTTCCGCTGCCTTCCTACAAAGGGCTTCAACCTTGTTGACGTTCTGGTCGCGGCTTCCCGCGAGTGTGCATTGAATGAT
The DNA here is from genome assembly GCA_964487255.1 of uncultured Polyangiales bacterium. Lineage (GTDB taxonomy): Bacteria > Myxococcota_A > Polyangia > Polyangiales > CAZAQV01 > CAZAQV01. The sequence continues at coordinate 52,540 of CAZAQV010000017.1, forward strand.
GCCTATTTTCATGAACACGCAACCTTCATGCGATCTTTGTAGCGCGGGCCGCGGGCACCGGCCAGTCGCGCGTGATGCAATGAAGCGCGCCGCCACCTTCTAGAATCTCCCGCGCCGGTGATGTAACAACAGGGCGATCTGTGAACAGCGAAGAGAGTACGCGCTCTGCTAACGCATCGCTTGGAATGCCATACGCAGGCATGATGACAGCGTGGTTGGCGATGTAGAAGTTCAGATGCGATGTCGCTAGCAGTTCGCCCTCTGCGCCTTCGATGGCCTCGGGAGCGGGCAAGGTGTGCACGGCCTCAAGCAGCCCTTGACCCCGAAGTTGTTCAAGCCCCGATAGAATGGACTTGAGCGCCTCGTGGTTCGGTTTTGCAGCGTTTGGTTCGGCGCACACCACGACGCCTGGTGCGACGAATCGCGCCAGCGTGTCGATGTGCCCGTCGGTATGGTCGTTCTCAAGCGCACCGTCGAGCCACAGAATTTGCTGTGTTCCGTAAGCCTCTTTGAGAAGGGCGCTTGCATCACTTTCTGTAACACCCGGGTTTCTGTTGTCGTTGAGCAGCGATGAACGCGTGACCAAACAGCGTCCTGCGCCGTCGAATTCGAGTCCGCCGCCTTCGAGCGTGAGCGGGAGTTCTCTTGAGTCCCCACCTTCGTGTTCGGCGATGGCGCCTACCAGGCGATCGTCACCGTCGAACAGGTATTTCTCGCCCCAGCCGTTGAATCGATGTTTGACGAGCGTCCCGTCCGAGAGTCGTATTGGCACCGAGTCCCGCGTCCAGATATCACCGTAGTGGAGATCGACCCGCACGACTTTGGCTTCGACATCAGTGGGAAGTTCTTCGTCTGGATCGACGAGTAGACGAAGCTCCTCGCCCTGCGAAATCTGACGGATCAGCTGCGCGACCTCGTTGCGGACCGCTTCTAGACCGTGTGGCCACTCGGCTTCGAGCTTGGGCCAGGCCATCCAGCAGCAAGCGTGCGGCGCCCATTCTGGCTGACAGTGAATCAAAGCGCTCGAACTAGAGGTCGAAGGTGTTGACGCCATCAAACGTAAAGCGGTATGGCTTGCCTGGAGACGCCAAGTCAAGGCCCTTGTCGAGCTCCCACTGGTGGGTCGCGTCGAGGGGCTTGCCAGCAAGCTCTGGATTGAACTCGGAAGCTTCGACGAAGCCGGCGCGAATCGACGGATCCGACATCGTCAAGCCGCGAACGCTTTCCCCTGAGAGGCCAGCGCGAGGCGGTCACGTCGCTTAGGGTAGTGGTGGCGACACGGGCCTTGGGTTCAAACGCGAGCTGCGTTTGGTTAAGGATCTCGGCAGCTTTTCGACCGACGCGGGCCAAGAAGCTAGCAGCCTCGCTGCGACCCCCGACTTGTGGCACCGCCGAGTTGGCCGGACCTGATGACGCCGTGCCAGACACGCTGCCAGCGGGTTAGCCGATCGGACTTCGCAGACCACGCCCACCAAAGCCCCTCACCGCTCGATCTCAGGCAAGTGAGCACGAGACTGATAGTCGTCGTCGAGTCGCTGCAGGTACTGCCGAGCATGCGCAAGGCGCTCCCCGAGGCCTTGCCAGGAGCGCTCGGGCAAGAAAGGATAGAGCGGATCGCGCTTCATGCGTGATTGCAGTCGTTCGAGGTCGAGTTTGTCGAGTCGCTCTCGCGTGTTGGGAGCGTAGCGCTGGAGCGCGTGAAGCCTCGAGTCCATGAGCGGAATGCGTGCCCGTCCTGGTGAGAACCCAGCGCCATTGTCGAAGAAGAGAAGCGGCCCACCTTCGCCGTGGGTGCGCACATTCTCGTTGTCACCGCCCCAGCGATCGACGTTGGTACATAGGTAGTCGAAGATGATCATGTCGGAGAGTTCGGTCGGCCGATTCGCAATGTCTGGGCTCTTGGCCAGTGGCCAGTGCTGCTCCGAGGCATCCCCCGATTTGCGATCTTTGCGCCAATCGATGGGCGCTTGGTAAGGCGAGATGTGTAGCGGTCCATCCACGCGAACCCAGCGCTCCCAATTGCGTCCGGTGACGAGACGCGTGGGTTTCTTGGGCAGCCACCAGATCAGTGCACCGCGCACCGTTCCGTCGTCCTGAATGATGATTTCGTCAAGCCGTGGGTCCCCCTTCGCGTAGGGTGCGAGGCGCGACCACTCGACGCGTCGTCCGACGACGGGTGGCACTCGCCCGAAGCCCAGTTCGCGGTCTAGGTAGTATGCCATCAGCTCCGCGTACCAGTGCGCGCCCGAAAAGGTCTGCTCAGGCTTGTAATAACCTTGCGTGCCATCGGCTAGGGTGAGCTTAAAGGCGAGCGACCGCCCGCCACGACCCTTCTCAATTTCTTTGATCTCCTGCTCGCGCAGCGAAGCGCGTGCAGTGTCGTCAGGTTCACCGAGAAACACCGAGTTGAGGTTTGCTGACGGTTCTTTCGTTGCATGGGGTGAGCCTGTGGTCTTGTTTGCGACGGGTTCGTGTGTCGGAGAGATCGGAGCGTCTGTAGCCTTCGATCGTGACGTCGTTGTCGATGCTGCGGCCGCCGCGGTCGTAAGGTCTCTTCTTTCGTCACATGCGCACAGCAACAAGCAGAGAAGAGCAATTCGCACCATGCTTCATGGCTACCGTTTTCGGGGAGATCGAACAAGAAAGTGACCTCCTGGCTGGCGCGGGTACCTTAGCGCTCCGCGATGCGTATGGTATCTTCGCGCAGCGTGCGCGGAAGGCCGTAGAGCTAGCCATCCTGCCCGGTCCGGAACAGCGCGCCCATCTGACCCTGCGTTCAGACCGACGATTCGAATCCGGGAAATTCATTCTAAAGCCACTTGGCCGAGGGCTCTCGTACCCGGCCGTCAAAAAAGCGCGCCATAAATTGCACGCGTGCAGGCAGAGCGCCGCCGATATGGCGGTGCCAGTGAACAAGACTCTGTAATCATAAGACAATTTGGTCACCTTTCGAGGCGTGTCAGCTTGGTTAGGTGGATGAGGGGCCCAGGTGCTAGATAGGGCCCGTGCATGACATTGGTGCGGTCTTGGCGAGGCTTGAGCGGCTCAAACTCGACAACGGGTTGGAGGTCTTGCTTTTGCCGCAGAACCATGCGCCTGTTGTGAGCTTTCAAACCTGGCTGCGAACCGGGTCGGCGCATGAAGAGCCAGGAAAGACGGGCTTGGCGCACTTCTTCGAGCACCTTTCGTACAAAGGCACGGAGCGCATCGCGCTCGGTCAGTACGACAGGCTGATCGAAGAGCAGGGTGGTGATGCGGGCGCGTCCACTTGGTTTGATTGGACCGAGTATCACGTCGACATTCCCTCAAGCGCCCTCGACCTCGCCATCGACCTCGAAGCCGACCGCATGCAGAACCTCTCGATCAATGACCGCATCGTGGCCGACGAGAAGCTCGTCGTGCTAAGCGAACGACGCGATGTCATTGAAGACGACCCCATCGGTAAGGCGAATGAGCTCTTGTGGAACCTTGCGCTGTCTGGCCACCCCTACGCCCATCCGACGATCGGCTGGCAGGAGGACATTGAGTCGTACACAGCCGAGGACTGTCGGGCGTTTTACCGACGACACTACGTACCCAATAATGCTGTTGTATTGGTCGTTGGCGATTTTGATCCAGACCACGTATTCGAACGTTTGCGAGCGAGCTATGGAAGCATCGCTACGGGGCTCGGCCCCGAAGCTGTCGCTGAGTGGGTCACGCCTCCGTCGGGGGGCGAACATTCCATCGCACTTTCTGTTGTCACACCCAAGACGCTGATCGCGTTCGGGGCTCCGGCGTACCACGACAAAGATCACGTCGCGCTTTCACTCGCGGCGACCATCCTCGGTTCGGGTGCCGCTTCGCGGCTTACGCGCAGCCTCGCGTTTGAGAAGGAGCTGCTTTACGATTTTTCGTTGGACACTTATCCACTACAGCTTCCCTCACTGATCGAGGCGACTCTCGAAGGGCACGACAGCGTGCCGATCGAGCGCGCCGAAGAGGAGTTTTGGTCGCAACTTGAGAGCTTCGTCCACGAAGGTCCGAGTGACGACGAACTCGTGCGCGCAAAGAATCGCCTGCTCTTGTCGCGATGGTCTGCGATAGAAACCAATGCCGGCCTTGCCGAAGAAATCGGCTTTAGCGCTGTTCTCGGCGGGAAACCGGACTTCTTCTTGCAACGCACGCAGTGGTTCGAAGACTGCACAGCAATCGATGTGCAGGCTGCCTGTCGACGCTATCTCACGCGCGAAGCAGCGACGGTTGTTCGGGTAGAGGTCTCGTGAACTCGTCCAGCCCTGACGTTCTGTACGAACCCGACCACCGCGTCCCGCTGGTTGACCTGCAGCTCTATGTAAAGACGGGCGCAGCGCTCGATCCTGAGCACCTGCCCGGGTTGGGGCGTTTGAGTTCATATTTAGTGCGCTCGGGTACGGAATCGCTCAGTCGAGTTGAGGTCCCTGCGATGTGGGATTCGCTCGGTGCTCGATTGTCGACGGCGACGTCACTCAGTTACAGGTACTTTCACCTGACCAGCCTGCGAGACCACTTTGGGTCGGGTGTGCGCCTGCTCTCCTCGCTGCTCAGCGCGCCGGCACTTCGCAAGGAAGACCTGGCATTTTACCAGCGCGACTTGCAGCAGGCGCGGCTGGCCAGTCGCGAAGATCCCCAAGCCCTCGCTGCACGGGCTCTTTCGATCGGCGTGTTTGGGACGCATACCTATGCACGGGGTACCCAGGGGAGCGAGTTGGGGCTGGCGCGGGTCACCGTCGATGACATCCGTGACCACCTGCGCCAACACTTGGTCCGAAGCAACCTGGTGATCGGGTGCTCTGGCGATGTCGGTCAGGATGAAGCAGAAGCTTTGGTGCAGGAGCAGTTCTCCTGGGTTCCGGATGGCAGTGTCCGTGATGACACCCCATCCGTTGAGGCCCCAAAGCGTACAGCCGTTGTCATCGAGATGCCTGAGCAAGCGCAAGCTCAGCTGTATGTCGGAACGACGGGCGCCATCGCGGGAGAGCTCGACTTCGACCCCTGGCAAGTCTCAACGATCGCTTTTGGTGGGGTCTTTTCTTCGCGATTGACACAACAGATACGTGAGCGACACGGATATAGTTACGAAGCCAATGCGCGGCTTTACATGGCCAGACAGCGCAACTTGTGGCGTACCTTTAGCTTTCCGTCCAAGGACAACTTGGGCGATTGCATACGTGTTCAGTTGGAAATGATAGCCGCATTGCGAGAGTTTGGACTCGGCGCTGAGGAGCTTCGGGACACCAAGCGTTACATGGAGAACAGTCAGCACTTCGAGCGCGAGACAGCTTGCAAGCGCCTCGACCCACGCCTCGACGAAGCGCTCTATGGTCTACCAAGAGGGTGGTATGACGCGGAGCAGTCGAGAATTCAGGCTATCAGCAACGACCAGATCAAGGTGGTTCTACAAAGACGGCTACCTGACTCACAGTTGTGTGTCGGCGTAGCCGGCCCTCCAGGTATCGCCAAGATCGTCGAGGATGCATTTGCTCCCGCGCACATGATGGTGCTGACGCCCGAAGCCGTTGCTTCGTAGTTGTGTTAAGGTGTCTGGGCATGTTGAAGCTTGAGGTGATCGAAGTATCAGGCGAACCCATCGACCTGGGTCGGCAGCAGGGAGAGGCGGTGCGTTCGCGCATCCAAGATTTCGTCGAGATGCGTTTCGACGCAGTTGACCAGTACCTAGCGGAGCGTGGTTCACCTGCGCGCCGCGACGAAGTTATTGCGGTCGCCCAAAAATGCTTTGAGGTCTATCGCCATTGGGATCCAGTGGGGCTTGAGGAGCAGCAAGGCATCGCGGAAGGTGCGGACGTTGACGCTCTGCGCCTGTATGCGGCTACGAACATGACCGACATGCGCGACATCGTTTTGCTTCATGCGTCGAGCGGGCCTCCACTCGCAAAGCTCGATGATGAAGGGTGCTCGTCGGTGCTGGTACCGCGAAGCTGGACGCAAAGCGGAAAAGCGCTCGTGGGACAAACTTGGGATCTGAACCCCCAAGACCTCGACTTCGTCATTGCCGTGCATCGCCGACCGAACGATCAGCCGCAAACGTGGGCCATTACCTGTACGGGCTGCTTGACCATCACCGGTCTCAACGAAGCGGGCGTCGCGGTTGGAACGACGAATATCAAAACCTACGGGGCGGAACCTGGTGTGGGCTATCTTGGAATCTTACACCGCGCGATTCGCTCCCAAAGCGCGTCCGAAGCCTCCGAGCTCGTACGCACGGCGCCCCACGCCGGTGCGCACAGTTATTGGATTGCGGATGCTGACGAGCAGGCAGAGTGGGAGGCGTCGCCGAACGGGCAGTACATGCGTCGCGCGACCGAGAAGCCTGTCGCTCGAACAAACCACTGCCTGAGTGCGCCGCATATTCAGATCGAGGGCGAGACGCCGAGCAGTAGCAGCACCAGGCGACTAACGCGCATCGGCGAACTTCTGGATAAAGGTAACGTTACGGTCGAGTCGTTACAGTCACTCTTCTCGGACCGTCACGATGGCCTAGATAGCATCAACCGCTATCCCGAGGACGAGCAGGGGACAGCGACCAATGCCGTACTGATCGCCGATCCCTCGACGCGAACCTTGTGGGCCTGTCGAGGACCTGCCGATCGAGGCGAATGGGTTACCTTCTCTTTCGCTCGATGAGCTGATTGAGCCCGTACTGGTTGGTGGCCAGTCCGACCCACCAGATGCCGAGTGAGTTACAGAAAATTCCCAAAATGCCGAAGGTCATGGCCACCGCAAAATATCCGTGGGAGTCGATTGGCAGCTTGTCGAGAATCTTGCCATTGCGTGCGTCCGCGTAAACGCCCCAAAGCCCAAGTGTCAGCACGGAGAGTACGACGTCCATCCACGGAACGAGATGGGCCTCCTGCGACATGCGCCTCAGCGCACCCGTGAAGCGTAGCCTCAGATAGAGAGCGTAGATGCCCACGGTGAGCAGTGAAAAGAGCATGATCAGATAGGGCGAGCGCATTTTGAAGTCGGCTTCCGTGGGCGCTTCGAGGGGACGGCTTACGAGCTTAGGGTGAAGCACGAAAAGCAGCCATAAGACGAGCGCTGCGATCGCGGATACGACTGTTGCGGCAACGACGGCGAACTCACCAAGACGGTCGCGATCAGAGCGAATGCGTACGACGGTCATGTCCGACACATCGAGGCCCATCAACTTCCGTGCAAACTCGTGCGCAAGCTGTGGTGGAAGGTCGGCGAACCCTAGCCCCTGCTCGTCGAGATGTTTGACCTCGCCAACAAATGTCGCATTCGGCAGGATGGGGTTGTTGCCCTCAAGGACAAACGCACTGCGAAAGATTTCGATGTTTTGGCAGTTGTCGTCGCAGAACAAGGCGACCTTTCGGTCTTCTGCGACACCCGCGAGATACGAGTCGAGCATTCCCCCGAGACGCCCCTCAAGTTGTGCCACAGCAGCGGCATCGATGCTGGCCTGAAACTCGACTCGGGTACCCTGTGCAACGTCAGAGAGTTGCTCGACTTTGAGTTGTTCAGCGGATGAGCCGACCACCGACCAGCTGAACGCGACGCAACAAGTCATGCCAAGCGAGGCGAAGATGGCAAAAGTCAGCAAGATGCGATGCTGAAATTGGGCACTCATGGTTGCCCCGCCGGTGCTTGCGGTTGCGGACCACCGGGTGCGGGGCCTGCGCCTGCCATTGCAAGCATAAAGCCGAACAGAAGCCCACCGACCAACAGCGAGGTCCCGATGCCCACGAGGAGAACCTTCAAGGCTATACCCCATGCCGATTCGCCTGTGGGTTCGCCTGCATGGACGGGCGGCGGTGGCGGCGGCGCGGAGACGACCGGCGGCGGTGGCGGCGCGGAGACGATCGGAGGGGGGGGGGGTGGCTGCGACGGATTCACGCGGAGCGACTGTACTTCAACTCCCTCGCGTGGGTCTAGATCGCGGTTATTCGAGTTCGTTTTGGATATCGAAGGCGGGGGCCATCGGTGAGGTCGTCAACGGTCGACGGGAGTCTCGCGAAAGTCGCGAATCGCTCTGTACTCGTCGAACTGGTGCGAAAATCCAGTCGCTTCTCGAAACGGTTGGCTGTCCATGATGATCGGGTACTTGAGATGGGCGATCGCACCATGAGGGAGTCGCGGTAGTCCAAAGCGACCGAGCGCTCCGTGAAAGAGCGGCTCGGGCAAGGGGATGGGAGTTCGTCCCGCTTCACGGATGAGGATGGACAAAGGCAAGGGCGCGGGACCTGACACGTTGTAGACGCCGCGCAGCCTGGTGTCGAGCGCAGCATGGATAGCCTCCGTGAAATCCTCTTCGTGCATGAACTGAAACAATGGATCGAAACCAAGAATGGTCGGAACACGAGGCCCACGTAGGTATCCCGCAAGCGTACCGTGGTGGTGTTGACCAAGGTTGTAGCAAAAGCGCAGCACACAGGTGTCGACCGAAGGCATTCTCCACAATGCGGAGGCTGCAAAGAGGTCGGCGGCCACAAGGTCCGCAAGCTCGGGGAACGTTTCCAGTCCCATGGGCGGCTCGTCTTCCGTGTGATAGAGCGGCGAGTCCGCCGCAGCGCCGTAGAAGGTGTGTCGGCCGATAAAAATCAGTTGCTCAAGGCCGTAACGTTGCACGTACTCGAACACGGCGCGAGTGCCATCGAGGTTGATCCGGTGCCGTTCGTCGCGACTGATGTCGCTACCCCGCGATTTAAAATGCGCCACCGTCGCCATATGGATAACCGTGTCGGGCCGCTCGGTGCGAAAGACGTCTTCCGCGCTTCGTTTGCGGATATCGGCTTGCGTGACGTGAACCTCTTTGGGCGCGTTCGGCCAGGTGCGTCGGTCGATTCCAATGACTTGGTGTCCTTCGGCGAGCAGGCGCTCAGCGAGGAGTATTCCGAGCTTTCCCGCGATACCCGTAATCAATACTTTCCGTGCTTGGCTCATAGGTTTTCCTCGGGACAGGCGTTAGAGAGATTCGTGCATGAGCGAAAGAATCTTGTCTTTGATGCGATTGACGATCACCAAGATCTCGGCGTCGTCTTCGTTGCCGCTGCCGTCGAGTGTGATGCGCTCACCGTAGCGCACGGTCATTTTCGTACCGGGGACTGGCAATGGTAGTCCGTACGGGGTGATAGGGATGTAAGGTAGACCGAAAATTTTTCCGAGACGCTTGAGATTCGTGACTGTCGGAACCGCATCGCCCGCACCGACAAAACCGAAAGGCACAATCGGGGTTGAGGTTCTCATCGCCAGTCGGACGAACCCGGTGCCAAACTTCACGAGCGTGTTTCTCTCGCTGTAGAGTTTTTCGGTTCCTCTCGCACCCTCTGGGAAGACCAGGAGCACACGACCTTGCCGTAGCAGGCGTTCGCCGTGCCGAGGGTGTCCCGTCAACTGCCCCGTTTTCGCAAGCCAAGGGGATGCGAAGGGAAGTCGATTGATGAACTTTTCTGCCATCGCGTGAGCCAGTCTCGGCGGGTCGAGATCGAAAAAGCAACTCGCCAGAACCATGCCGGCATCGACCGCATACCCGCCCGAGTGGTTGCCGACCAACATGACCGCCCCCGAACTTGGGATATTTTCCTTACCCACGGTCTCGACACGAAAATACCGGCGCTGAAACCAGCCAAGCATCGAGTAGAAGTACTGAAGGTGCGTGCGGTCAACACCGAAGGGGTCCACACCGTCTCGGTTGAACGGAATGTCGAGAGCTTGCAGACGAGCGGCCACCTCACGACGAATTTCGCTATCCATGTTCGCGTTCTCCTCTCCGATAGAGCTGGTGTTGGTCGATCCAGTCCAGCACACGTGTAGCAACGCGGCCTACGGGTCTACTTCCTTCTGCCAGCTCGTCTCGCAACGAGCGCGATGTAATATCCGGAAGCGTAAACGGTGCGTCCGAAACGAAACCGGGTCGGCCGATCACGAGCGGAGGAGCGAGGCGCTGGACTTCGTCGAAGCGAAACCAACTGTCGCGTTCAGCCAAGATGTCTGCTCCGATCAGCAGGCGCCAACTCGTGTTGGGATGACGCTGCTGAAGTGCTTGCAAGGTATCGAGCGTTCGGCTGGTCCCCCCGAGTGTCCGCTCGATGTCAGAAACCTCAGTCCGCGGTAAGTCGACCATCGCGAGCTTGGCCATCTGAAGCCGGTCGTCGAAGCTCGCGCACAACTCCTTACCGAGCGCGTGCTGAAAGGTCGGTACGATCAAGATGCGGGCTTTAGGTAGCGTCGACAGTGCGTAGAGCACAGCCATGGCGTGTGCCATGTGGGGCGGGTCGAAGCTGCCTCCATAGACGACCACCGTTGGCGGCGTCACGTACTCACCGTCATCTTTGTTTTCGGCGCGAGGATGGGTTCCGTCCATGTGACTTCCCCCTCCAATGTCGTGATCGACAAGTCAACCTGCGGGCCTTTGGTGTGGACCATGCCGAGGGCATCTTGTGAAAGGGGGGGTGGTGCAAAAAACGCTCGTTTGCCAAAGCGTTTGAAGATGGACTGTTTCTTGTTCACGTACACGATCAATGTTGCGTTTGCGATGTCGTCTTCAGCGAGATGCTTATGGTCGCGTGTCATGATCATGAGACGGTTGCGAATCATCTCTACGTGCTTTTTGGGGGCATCCGGGACGACACGCAATGCCTGCAAGCGACGAGCATGTCGTACGCGATCGAGGAGCTCCCCGATCTGACCGGCCGAATGCTGCGCGTCTTCCATGAGTGCAAGGGAAACCGCGGTCTGAACCAGCGAGTCGGGTGGCCGTACGTCGCGAAGGATGTGTTCTAGGCAAACTTCGGCTTCCTCTTGCTCCCCAAAGTAGAAGATGCGTCCGCAACGCACATCGAAAAAAAGTGAACGGAGCACCGATTCGAGTTTGGAGACATCGCCCAAACAGGGACCGATCAGGACGGTGCTCAAGGTCGACACAAGTACCGTTATACCGAAGTTAGTTTGCCTTGCGAAGGCGGATTTAACACTCTGTGTGTCAAAGCAAGGTTTGTCGTTGAGCGTGGAAGTCGCGTGAAAGAATAAAGCGCAACAAGGAACGGACGAGGGGCTGCTCGACCCAAAGCTCGGTTCGTCGATCGGGGCCTCGCAGACCGTCAAAAGCCGCAACGTCGACAGCCGCACCGATACAACCGGTCGTTAGGAGCGCCACGCGGTGCGTCGTTTCGACCAACTTTCGCCGAAGCCGACCAAGTTGAGCCTCGTCGATCGACCCCAACGTTTGCACGGTTGCTCTGAGGTCCTCAATTTGCTGCCTGCTTACGAGTGCCTCAAGGGCACGCCGCTCTTTCTTCTGAGAGCCGCCTCGCTCGGGCTGCACGAGGGCTTGTGCCCAAGTTCGAAGCTCAGCGCACAGGTGCGCGGTATCGGTATGCGACAAGGGGTGAAGTCGAAGCCTAAGAATCACGGCGCCCCAGGTTAGCGCGTGCTCCCAGCTATCGGCGTCGTAGTATGCCAGTAGCGAATCGCTCACAACCAAGAACGGTGGAGAGCTACTCATCGGCACACAAAACGTGTCACGACGGCTGTGCCCCCGCACGCCGATCGGCTCCCCGAACGCACTGCTTACACGCTGGTGTGCCACTTTTCTGTCAGCGTCCGGAAGCAAGCGGTGAGCTTTGCGTGCGGTGTGTGATCGCTTCAGTGTAGCGTCAAAGACTGGTCCTAGCATTTGGACGAACCGGACGAGAGGTTCTCGTTGAAAATCAGAATCGAACAGTCGGTCAGCGTGTTGAAGCGCAGCGGGTCCGGCCGCCCGCACTCGCATACGCAGCGACTTGCCTGTGGCGAGACCAAGTACGGCCTCGGCATTGCGCGCGAGTTCCCACTCGTGTCGCGTCTGTAGCCACTTTGAGAACTTTGAAAGTGCATCCGTGGAGCCGCTTGTGAGAAACTCCTCCACCGCTTCGGGCAATGGCTCTGCACCAGGTTCGAGGCTGGCGGGAGGGAGAAGGGAGATCAGTCCCGGCGACGATCCCAGTTCGCTCGCGAGCAGTGCTGCGCGCTCGTTGTCGGGCTCAAGCTGCATGGCTTCCTTGAGCGTCTCGCGGGCCGCAGCGCGGTTTTTCGCACCGCGAAAGAGGAAGGTCGCGTACTCGAGCAACGCATCGACCCGCCGGTCAGCAGCTCCCTCAGCTTGCTCGTCCTCAATCAGCGAAATGGCGTGCTCGTAAGGCTCGCGGGCCTCTTGGGTCTGGCCGCTTTTTGCCAAGGCGCGGGCCCACTTGAGCCACGCATCAGCGCTTTCTGAGTCGACCCAGCAAAGTCGCTCAAGCGTGGCGAGTTCGCGACGCGCGTTTTCGGTGGCTCGGTAACGATCGGCGAGACGCTCGAGTATCCATGCTAAGTCGCTCGGGTCGTGTGGCAAGCTGGCTTCGAGCTCAAGCCGAGCAAGCAGCTCGCCATCTTGGCGGCTCATGCTGAGCGCATTGATGAGGCCTCGCAGCGCTTCGGGTCGCATTCGCTCATTGAGGACAGCCTCGAAGCATCGCTGCGCGCGTATCGGATCCGCCGCATCTTCGAGCCAGATCTGCCCTGCACGCGAACGAAGTGACACGCGCCGACTTTCGGAAGCTGCTCGTTCGGCGGCTCGTTCGAATGCGCGAGCTGCTTCCACATACTCTCCAGCCGCCTCGTGGATGCGGGCCCGGGTTTCGGGCACGAGCGGGTGCGCTGGCCAAGCTTTCTCGGCTTCGCTCAAACGGTGAAGAAGTTCACCCATCGGTGTGCTGTTTAGGCGTAGGCTGACGATGATGTGTTGAAGAGCCGCTGTTTCCGTCGGATCACTGCTCAGTTGCACCAGTCGCTCTAAGGCTTCTCCACTTCGCTGACGCTCGGCCTGCCAGCGAGTTTGTGCGCCGTCGGCGGCCTTTCGAACGGGTCGACCAGAGTGCGTTTGAAGGCTTGCGTGAAGTCGGGCGTGACTGTTCGATTCGGATACGGCTTGTAGCATCTCCGTGATTTCCGAGAGCTCCTGCACGCGCCCATGGCGAGCGTAGTAGCGCTGCAAGAAGCGCAGGGCTGGTACGTGCCAGCCCGCAACCTCTAAGATGGCTTGCATAGACATCGCGGCGCTACCTTCGTCCTCGCACAGCCAAGCATCGGTGTGCGCCAGTCGTTCGAGCATCGAGATTCTAGCGTTGGGCTGATGCGCGCGCTTGGCATCTTCGAACAGACGCTCGGCTACACCTTGCGGCAATCCCAAGGCTGTCTCGATGCGATCGTGCGCGCGACGAACGATGATCGAGCTATGGTCTGCTGGCAGCTCTTCAAACATCGCCAGCGCATTCTTCGCGTGCTTGGCGTGCTCCCACTCAAGCCCTGCGCGAAACGTGGCACTTGCTGCCCAACTGCCTTCGGATACTGACGCCAGTGCCTCCAAAGCGAGCGCGCGCGCAGCACCGGAGCTTTGACTTGAGAGCCGCAGCAACATCTCGGCGATCGCGGCGTCTTCCGGGAACAGGACGGCCGCCTCTTCGATACATTGGGAGGCGCTGACCGTGTCCAGCTCATGCAGGAGCAGTGCCGCTTGTACGAGGTGCAGTCCGGCGATAACGGGCGATGAGGTCTGTCGCGCGGCATGCCGGTGAAGCTGTGCGCAGGTCGAAACATCCTCGGCCTCGCGGGCGATACGCTCAAGCTCCCAAATCGCCGGGAAGTGGGCGGGGTGTTCGTCGAGCGCCAAGCGGTAAGCCTGCGTTGGGTTTCCGCCGGCTTCCGCGATGATCTGGCCTGCTCGCATGGCGATGCTTGACGCCCAGGCGTCGCGAGCGTGATCAAGCGTGGCCAACAACGTGTCCGCGCATGCCATGGGATCGCTCGTACGCTGAAGTCGCGCCAGCTGATAGCCCACCAATGGGTGGTGTTTGGTTTCGCGAAACGTTTCCTTCAAGATTATGACAGCACGGTCTGTTTGACCGTTCTGCGTGAGAAGTCCCGCCAAAACGAGTGAGCTACCCAGCCTCGAACCCGCGTGGAGGGCGTTGCGCAGCGCGGTCATCGCTTCTAGCAGGTGCTCGGATTGCAACTCCGCACAAACATCGAGGGCGAGAACGTGCTCGACCAACGTCGTGGGCGCTTGCAGCAGCGACAGCTCACTCTCTGCTGTACCGTTGCCGTCCGGTGAGAACAATGCGTCGGCAAGTGCGTCCGGGCCGACAATCGCCCCACCCTCTTGGGCCCATGCCAATGCTTCGTACTTGGTCGAGAGTGCTTGCACCCAGGGCGTGAGTTCGGCTAGTGCGATGGCTTTGCGTGCAGCGCGTACCAAGGCTGGCCGGTCTTGTGATGCAATTGCAGCTTCTAGAAGTAGCGCGGTCGAATAAATGAGGTCGGTGCCGGTCGCACGCTGCGCGAACGTTTCAGCTGCGAGCGCTGCTTTTGTGGGCTCCTCGGCGTCGAGCAGCGCACAAGCGCGTGTTGCCCTATGAATCGTCTCCCGTGACGACTCTAGGTTTGCAAGCGCTGGGGGCTGTTTGTCATCCACGAGCAGTCCGGTGATAACCGCGGCGCGCACGAACGCCTCACGCAACTCCGAGTCCTCACTCGTCTCGCCAGCGAGCGCGAGCTGGCGCTTCGCCTGCACGAGGTCCGAACAGTGAAGGGCGACACGTGCTGCGGCGCAATGCACGTCCTGGGGCCGAGGATGATCGTCAATCAACTGGAGATAGAGCCGGAGCGCGCGAACGCCGTCACTTGTTTCAAGAGCACCCGCGAGCCGCTCCCTCAGGAGGGCCTTGCTCTCTCGGCTTCGCGCGATAGAAGCTTCGAGCATGGCATGCTCGAGTTCGGTGTTGCCGGCACGCTTGTGAAACTCTGCGCTGAGGATACTTGCGAGAGGTCCCGCCTGCGGACGCTCGCTCGCTTCCTCAGCGGCTGCATGCGCTCTGTGAAAATCCTCGTGTCCTGCAAGTCCAAGCGTTGCCCGCCAAAGCAATGCATGTTGATGTACTAGACCTTGGGTTACCTCGATTTCGTCGTTGAGCCGGTCACGCGCCCGGTCCCAGTGCTGCGAGTGAAGTGCATGGATGCGCAGCGAGAATTGCACCCAGGGATCGGTGTCGTCGGCATCTCGAGCGAACTCAAGGTGTTTGACGACGCGCTCGCTCACGTGCTCTGCACTGGCTCGTTCGGCTTGGAAGGCATGCAATCGCGAAGCCGTGCGTCCACTCGATTGCTCGGCCAGCTGAGCCAGCAATGCGGGTTCTTGGGCGAGCAGGTTCTCGTATTGCAGCGCGGAGGGTGCGCTTTTGGTCGTGCGCTTACTTTGCGTGATCCGTTCGGCTGAACGGAAGTGCCTCGCGCGCTCAGCGAGCTTACGGAGTCGTCGGGAAACCTCGGCGAGGTCGGTCTTGTTCTCCCCGCGCGACAGATCAGAGGCTTCGGCGAACACGGGGAAGAGTTCGTGTAGACCGGAGTCGTCTTCGGCTTCAGGCGG
The DNA here is from genome assembly GCA_964487255.1 of uncultured Polyangiales bacterium. Taxonomy (GTDB): domain Bacteria; phylum Myxococcota_A; class Polyangia; order Polyangiales; family CAZAQV01; genus CAZAQV01. The sequence goes on from CAZAQV010000017.1 coordinate 67,979, forward strand.
GCGGGGACCTGGCGCAAGGCTTGCTCGAAAAGGAACGCGTGTCTGCGGCGTGGCCGGGGCTTCTGTGCGAGGTTGATTGGGGTGCGAAGAGCGACGCTTTGTCATGGCGCGCTCCAGAAAAAGCGTAGGGCGGCCTCGGCATCCGCCGAAAGCCAGTAGCGCAGCAACCGCTCCCGTGCGGCTGTCGATGCGCCTTCCCGGTCCACGGCGCGAAGCGGCGTTCGGATTTCGCCGCAGAAGCACGCGCCGGCTCGCAGTACAAACTCGTAGGCCTGTTCACACCATTGTCGAAACTGCTTGTTCGTCGTGCGGCGTAGCAGCGGTTCAAGCTCAGCTTGAAGCTGTTTGGGTACGCGCGTGCGAAGAGTTTCTTCAAAGCGTTGGTCTGGATGTCGGAGGTTGCTTCTCCCCATCGCCGTGCGCAGGCTCTTCCAAATGTTGACCGAATTGTTGTGTTCGCGAACAACGAAAGGCAGAACACCCAATGCGTAGGCGCTGGCAAGTTGGCCAACGATGAACGACTTTGAAGGGGCGAGTGCTCCGTTGGCAAGTGCGAAATTAGGTCCCACCACCCACGCAGGCCTGCGGTCCGCACCAAGCACGAGTCCCAAGGCGTCATCGCCCTGGGACGAACGAAAGACAGACGTGCTCTCGAAACCAAACGCCGAGCTCGCCCGAGCAAGAGCGTGGGCTACCGGATCATCGACGTCGAGCAGCTGAACCAACCCGTATGCTTCAAGTGCGTGTTCGAGAATGCTGAGCAGTAGATCTTGGAGCCGGTGAGCCGCTCGATCGTGTTCGTTTTCTGCGCGCAGACGAATATGCGGAACGATCGAGAGGTACGACCCCGGCGTTGTGTTGCGCCAGACCAATCGCGGGGCCGGCGTATCGCTAGACATCTCCGAGACGTTCTCGATGACTTGATGAGCGCAGCGTGCGAGGAACACGTTCTCGTTCCAATGTGCTGCCCGCTCGAGGTCTTCGCTGATACGAAGCAACTGGGTCGAGTGACTTTCCTGAAGATGTTCGCGTAGCCCCGAAACGAGCTGGCGTGCGCGAATGCGCCGCTCTTCCGCCTGCATGCCGCACCGAAGCAACGCTTCGAACGCCTCCGAATCGCTTGGTTCAGCGTCGAGCGCTTCACGGTAGCTTTCGCGTGCGGTGTCGTGGTCTCCCGCGCGCTCTTGAAGGCTGCCCAGGCGAAGGAGCCAAGGGCGTCGCTCTGAGCGAGTCGTGCGCGCGATGGCCTGCTGTGCGTATGCTGAGGCTTCGCGAAACTTGCCTTGCTTCTCCAGAATGGTGGTCAGTAGCTCAAGAGTCGGCATTTTTGCTGCGATGGCATTGTACGAGGACTCTAGAAGTGCGACAGCTCGGTCGCTGTCGTGTAGCCGGGTGTGCAGTATGTCAGCTGCGCTCAAGATACACGTGTCGAAGGTGTCCGTCTGTTGAGCTACATTCGCAAGCGAAAGCAGTGCGGCTTGTGCGCGCTCCCATTCCTGAAGATGAATCCAAGTTTCTGCCACGCCTGCCAGAAGGTGCTCGTTGCTTTCGTCGAGAAGAAGCGCACGCTCAAGGACCATCGCGGCCTCGCGAAACTCGGAGCCTGCTTGATGAGCCATCGCAAGGTCGAGGTGCAGATCAAGTAGTTCGCGCGGGTCGTCCGTGTTGTCGATGCGTGCGCTCAAAGGGACGACCAGCCGATTTCGTTGGCGACCACGAAGCTGTTGCTGGACCCATCCAAAAGCATCTTCATTGAGGGGGTCTAGTTCCAACGCCTCGAGAAAGTAGCTCGATGCACGCGCCGAATCGCCCAAGCCAAAGGCGCACGCGAAGCCGGAGAGGCTCTTGAGCTCGGCACGGGCCTCGGCTTTGAGAGGCTCGGCGACAATCTCGTTGGCTTGCACGAAGGTCTCCCAGTTCTGTAGGGCAAGAGACGCATTGCGCAGGACCATCCAACTCGCCAGGTCACCTGGGTCCTCCGATACGGCCCGCTCGGCGAACTCCAGCGCCTGCTCTTTGCGATCGCAGTGCAGGTACCAGCGCGCCATCAGTGAAGCGTCGACGAAATCGGGGGCCTGGTCCTGCAACGTGGCAAGCCCAGCACCCCAATGACTTACGACCTCTTCCCAGCGCATACCCAACGTTGCGGGCGCGGTCCAAGGGACGGCCTCAAGGCTGCTTAATGCCGTTTGGGTTGTTGGCTGCTCCTCGTATTGCGCTTGCGCCTGCAAGAAAGCGTCGTCCTGAGTTTCTTCCGAAAGAAGCATTAACCGCAAAGCGCCAGACTGAAGCTCAGCACGTCGCCAATCGCTCTCTGCCGCTGATAGCGCGAGCAGTTCTGACTGGAGACTTTGCAGGTCGGCCGGCTTAGGGAGCCTGGGCAGCAAGACCTTCCGCCACACTTGCGCTGTAGGCCCGATCGCGGGTTGCTCGTCGGCGAAAGCAAGAGCCGAGAGTAGTGCCCCTTGCTGTGCCGTCGTACGGTGGGGAAGCAGCGCCAAGTGCTCGATCCAGCGCAGCGTGCCGAATCCGGCATGACCCAGTTGCCGTTCGTAAGACGCCAGGTGTTCGAGCGCCTGCTCACGCCACACGAGATTGCGACAACGGTCGGCCAGCCTCAGAAAGCACCAGGCGATCGTCGGCGTGCCGGGATAACGTTGGAGGAACGTTTGATAGCTCCGTGCCGCTGACTCAGACAAGCCGTGCTCCTCGGCTTCGCTTGCTGCTGAATGCGTTTTTCGTTGAGCGGCAGTGCGCTCGTCCTCCTTTGAGGCTACTCGCGCGAGCAAGGCTACGCGCTCTGCACCTTGCCCGTCGCTCTGCAGCACGGCTGCCAACATGGCGATGCCGTACGGGTTGCGCTCGTCGAGTCGCAGAACTTCACTTAGGTGCGGCTCAGCGAGTTTTGTCTTGCCATCTCGAATATGGGCGCGCGCAGCGGCTAACAAGTGCGCGATCTTGACTTCTGTGGTGCCGTCCTCCGCAGAGACGGCATGCGCGCGGGCAAGTAGATCAAAGTGTTGTCGCTGCGCGGCGTGATAGCGCACGACGGCCGGCGCCCAGCTGCGGCAATCTTCATCCGAAAGAAGCTCCTCAAGCGCAGTTTCCGCATCATGCTCCAAGCGTTTGCGATCCTCGACCCAGCGCTGTCGTTTGAGTGCTGAGCGTTCGGTCGGGTCGTTTGACAAGCGCAACAACGCTTCGACGTGATCGTGGCGGTTGCTCGACCAATCAGCGTACTCACGGAGGATCTCGTCGGGGTGTTCGGAGGCTGCGATCGCTGCATCGTAAAGAGCAGACACCGAGCCGTCGCTGCGTGATTTGGTCGATCGAGCGGCCAAGTGTGCCGCCTGCCAAAAGAGCAGGGCGCGTGTTTCACCGGACTGGTGTCGTGCCCAGCTCTCAAGTGCTTCGGCTTTGTCAGCATCACGTTGCGCGTGGGTCAGATGGCCGAGCAAGATGGCTCGCGCTGCGATCGATTCGCTATGCGTTTCGAGTGCGTGTCCAGTCGCAATGATTGCCGCCTCCGTCTCACCGCGCGCACGTTCGAGTGCGGAGAGCCGAAGCCACAAGATTTGCTCACGCCCGGAAGGGACTTCCAACTCAAGCAAGCCTCGTGCAACGGCTCCTGCTTCGGCGAGTTCGCCAGCGCGCTCTGCGGCCAGCATGAGCGACTCCGACACAATCATTCGATCCAGCTCTGAGCTATGCGCCCCTAACGCATGAGCTTCGCGAAGTAGGCCGAGGGCGGCTTCATGGTCTCCCGCGCGCTGCTTTGCGTCGCCAGCTTCAAAATACACTGCCGACGCGAGTGCTTCGGAAGACTCGGTCCGCTCCCGAGTGATGAGCGAATAGAGGTCTAAGTCCTTGGGGTCGGACTTGCCGAGACGCAGAAGGAAAGCGGCCAGTTCCGCAAGCCAGCTCGCTTCGAGTCCGTGTTGCCCAGCTTGTCGGCCCGACTGAGCCGCCAACTCCAGCAATGGAGCCCGACGTCCTTCATTGTCGTGGTTGAGTGACGCCAGTGCGGCACGGACATCTTCGGTCGTTCGTTCGAAATGTGAGCGTTCGACGTTATGGTCGCGCAGCGCTTCCCAAAGCCGCTCTTCAAGAAGGAAGGGACGCAAGCTCGAGAGGTCCTCGGACCGGATCTGTAAGTCACGACCGATTCGCGAAAGGGCGTCTTCCCCGAGTCGTAGAGCAACGAGCTCCAGCGCGAGGCCGAGGTCGCCGTTTTTCGTGTCTGCGTCGTCGAATTCTTGTGACGCGAGTACGAGTGCGCGCAGCAGGCCGTGATCGAGGTTGTCGCTCGCAAGCCCAAGGTAGGCCAGGTCGATCCTCGAAGACAGCTGCAGTTCCGTGTCTTGGCTTTGCTTGAGTCCTGCTTCGTAAAGCCCTCGCGGGTTGGCGCCGGTTTGTTCCGCAAGCCGTACCAGTGCACTCAGGTTGGGACGAAAGGAGCCCATCGTGGTGAGACCACGCAAGTAGGCCTCGGCCGCGTCGCGAACTTGTCCCAGTTCTTCGCACAGCCATCCGATCTCGAAGTCGAGTACGGCGCCTGCGGCGGCTCCGTCCGTTGCGGCGCGCTCACGCTGCAACTCTTTGAGCCGGTCGCTCGCCTCGCCCAGCGTCACGCGGCCCATATTTTGCCGCTCAGCGCGCAAGACGGATCCTCGGGTAGACAGGGCGAGTCAGCATGCGTCGTCAGCGTATCGTATTCCGGCGCGCAATGCTGCCGCTTGCTTTGCGTGGGGCGTATGTCACGGTGCGCATGGATGACGCTTGAAGTTGAGCTCGGGGCGCGGTGGTCACTCGAGGATTTGGTGGCGATCTCAGAGGGTGGCGCACGGTTGGTATTTGGAGCAGGAGCGCGTTCGCGAGTGGAACGTTCCCGGCAGTGGGTCGAGTCTTGGTCGCAGGCCGGGGACGACGCACCGAATGTTTATGGCATCAACACAGGATTTGGCGCGCTGGCCGAGACACGCGTCAAGGCTGAGCAGATGCGCGCCCTTCAACGCAACTTGGTACTCAGTCACTCGTGCGGAGTTGGCGAGCCTTTTGGCGCGCCCGTCGTACGCACTATGATTGCACTTCGCGCGCAAACCCTTGCACTCGGATATTCCGGCGTTCGCCCCGTTGTGATCGAGCGACTTATGCAGATGCTTCACGGTGGTGTAGTTCCCCGCATTCCCCAAAAAGGCTCGGTGGGCGCATCTGGAGATTTGGCACCGCTCGCCCACCTTGCTTCGGTTCTCATCGGAGAAGGCGAAGCATGGTTCGAAGGCGAACTTCTATCTGGTGCCGAGGCGCTTGGACGCGCGGGGCTTGAGCCAATCACGCTGCAGGCCAAAGAGGGCCTCGCACTGATCAACGGTACTCAGATGATGTTGGCTGTGGGCGGTATTGCGTTACACCGTGCAGAGGCCCTGTGCCGCATGGCGGACATCGTTGGCGCCATGTCTCTCGATGCGCTGCAAGGCACGGGACGTCCGTTCGACGAACGTATTGCCGCGGTGCGACCCCATCCTGGCCACGCGGCCAGTGCGAAGAACCTTCGGATGCTTCTCGCGGAGAGCGAGATCATGAAGAGTCACGCGGACTGCGGCAAGGTGCAGGATCCATATTCATTGCGCTGTATGCCGCAGATTCACGGCGCTACGCGTGATACGCTGGCTTTTGTGCGCCAGGTCTGTGAGCGCGAGACCGTTTCGGCGACCGACAACCCGCTCATCTTCGTGCCGGATGGCGAAGGCGAGCCCGAAGTCATCAGTGGTGGAAACTTTCACGGACAGCCCCTGGCGATTGCCTTTGATGCCGCTACGATCGCCATTAGCGAAATCGCCAATGCCAGCGAACGAAGAATCGAACAACTCGTAAACCCCGCAATGTCGAGCGGGCTGCCACCGTTTTTGGCGCCACATACCGGACTCGATTCAGGATTCATGATGGCGCAGGTGACGGCCGCGGCGTTGGTCAGTGAAAACAAGGTTCTCGCGCACCCCTCGAGCGTTGATTCGATCCCGTCTTCAGCTGGGAAAGAGGACCATGTGTCAATGGGAAGCATCTCGGCGCGCAAATTTGCGCAGGTGGTCGAGCACGTGCGTAGTGTGCTCGCGATCGAAGCGTTGGTTGCAGCGCAAGGTCTCGATCTGCGGGGACTAAGCGCTGGCCGTGGTGTGGAAGCGGCCAAGCACGCCATCCGGCAAAGAGTCTCGAAACTCGAGGGAGATCGCCCACTCTATCGTGACATGTCCGCGGTCGAGAGCCTGATCGACGCAGGCACGATCGAGAACTCCGTGCGCGCTGTCGTCGGTGATCTAAGCTAAGACAAGGCGCAGAGTTCGTTCAAAGGGTTGCTCCCCGCGTAGTGGCGGCATGCGCTCGTCTCGCCGATTGGTTGCGGCGTGAGGGCGAAGCGACACCGTGAATACTCGATTTGCGGAAATTGCCGCGACAACCGGCGTTTCGGTCTATGGTGCGCGTCAGGCGAGGTATGGAGTGGGTTTACGTGACAGCGGCCATTGTCGGCGGATTCGCGCTTTTGGCGTGGTCCGCGGATCGCTTCGTGGAGGGCGCAGCATCTCTTGCCTATAACGCGGGCGTCTCCCGTTTGTTGGTGGGGCTGACGATCGTCGGTTTTGGCACCTCGGCGCCGGAGATGGTCGTGAGCGCTGTGGCATCCTACCAAGGGCGCGCTGGGCTTTCGATAGGCAACGCCGTTGGTTCCAACATCACCAATACCGCGCTGGTGATTGGCGTTTCCGCACTCGTCGCACCGATCATCGTTCGTCGTCATGTGATCTTCAAAGACATTCCGATGTTGATGGGCGTGATGGTCGCTGTGTGGGCGCTGTTTGGCGACAAGTTGCTCAGCCGTTTGGACGGCGCAATGATGATCGCGGCGCTTTTCTCCGTTGTCGGTTGGATGATTTATGAGGGGCTTCGTAAGGATGAGACTGAAACCCTCGATGAAATCGGTGAGGGGCTTGGCGAGGCCACAATGGGTACGTCCCGTGCATTGCTGTGGATATTCGTGGGTTTGCTCGCCCTTCCAGGCGCTGCGCAGGCGGTGGTGTGGGGCGGCACTCGCGTCGCCCATGCCTTGGGCGTCGATGACCTGGTCGTCGGGCTGACCGTCGTCGCGTTTGGAACGTCATTGCCGGAGCTCGCTGCGAGCGTCGCCGCTGCGCTCAAGCGCGAATCCGACTTGCTCGTTGGCAACATTGTTGGGTCAAACATTTTCAACCTGCTCGGCGTCTTGGGGATCGCTGCGCTTATCGACCCGGGTGAGATCGAGGGCAAGATTATGAGCCGCGACTATCCGGTGATGTTCTGCGTCACGGTTTTGATGGTCGCATTGGCGTTGCTTGGGCGTAAAAAAGGGGCCAAGTCTCCAGGGCGCCTGCGTTGGCCGGGGGGCGTTCCGCTGATTGCGGTGTTTGTGGCCTACTTGATGTGGCTTTGGATGTCGGCCCAGCCAGACGTTGCTTAGCAGCTCACACGTTCCAACTCTAGACCCACATGTGAATCCACGGTAACGTCCACGGTCCATGGATTTACGTCTGAGCGAAGAGCAAAAGATGGTGCAGAAGATGGCGCGCGACTTTGCCGACAAGCAAGTGGCGCCCCAAGCTCGCGAACTGGACAGTGCGGGCACGTGGCCGACCAACCTCGTGACACAAATGGGAGAATTGGGCCTTTTGGGGGTTGCGGTGCCGAGCGAGTACGGCGGTGCCGGTATGGACAACGTGGCTTACGCCCTTGCCATGGAAGAGGTCAGCAGGGCCTGTGCTTCGGTCGGCGTGATCATGAGTGTGAACAATTCGTTGGTCTGTGACCCACTGCTCAAGAACGCGACGGAAGACCAGAAGAAAGAGTTTCTCGAGCCTCTTGCGTCCGGAAAAAAGCTTGGCTGCTTTGGACTCACCGAGCCTTCGAGCGGTTCCGATGCTTCGGACATGCAGACCGTGGCTGAAAAAGATGGCGGCGACTGGGTGATCAACGGTTCGAAGAACTGGATCACCAACGGCCCGCACGCCGATACGATGATCGTATTCTGTTGTACGGACCGCTCACAAGGTGCCAGGGGCACAACCGCCTTCATCGTCCCGAAGGAAACGCCCGGGTTCAAACCGCAGGAGCCCGACGAGAAGCTCGGCATCCACGCTGCGCACTCATGCACGATCTTTTTCGAGAACTGCCGCGTTTCTGATGCGCAGCGCTTGGGTGACGTCGGGCAAGGCTTCAAGATCGCGATGCAAACGCTGGACGGCGGACGTATCGGCATCGCGTGCCAGGCCATCGGCATCGCGCGCGCCGCGTACGAAAAAGCACTCGACTATTCCAAAGAACGTAAAGCTTTTGGTAAGCCCATCAACCAGCTACAAGCGATTGCTTTCAAGCTGGCCGATATGGCCACCGAGCTTGATGCGGCGAGGCTACTCGCCCATCGAGCGGCCTTCCTCAAGGACAAGGGGAACGTTCGGCACTCGAGCGAGTCTGCGGTGGCGAAGCTCTTCGCGAGTGAGATGGCCACCCGCGTCACCCATCAGGCCATGCAGGTTTATGGAGGCTATGGGTACTCCAAAGAATACGACATGGAGCGTCACTATCGCGACGCGCGCATCACAGAGATCTACGAAGGCACGAGCGAAATCATGCGTCTTGTTATCGCAGGGCAAGCGCTGCGTGGCTAAGTGAGGATAAGGAATAGCAAAGACATGAAGATCGAAACGAAAGTGCAGCTTGGTTTTCTCATCGCGACTCTGCTTGGCGCGTGCGGTGGAGACGCCGAGGTCCAACAGACAACCACTGCTAACGAGCAAAAAAGTGAAGGGCGGAGTGAGCAAACCCAGGATGATGGCGCAGCGTTCGAGGGTCTGATGGGCTCGATTCCGCGCGAGAAAGTGAACAGTGCACTCGAAGGGCGCTTCCCACGTTTTTTGGCGTGCTTCCAAGACGGTTACTCACGCGTTCGCTACCTCGGTGGCAACTTCGAGATGGCTTTCCGAATCAATACGGAGGGCAATGTATTGTGGGTATACCCGAAGGGTTCGACGGTGGGCGATCTCGTCACCGAGGACTGCTTGCTTCAAGTGGCGCGTGATACCAAGTTTGCAAAGCCGACCGGTGGAGAAGCAGAGTTCGCATGGTCGTTCGAAGTCGACCCGCCCGAAGATATCCGACCGCCCATCCCTTGGGACGACGTCCAACTCGAAGCGGCGGTCAGCGAACAGATCGACACGCTTCAAGAGTGCGGCAGCATGCCGATGAACGTCACGGTTTACATCGACAAGCAGGGTCAGGTGATCGCAGCGGGTGGCGCGGTAAGCGCAGCTGAGGACCTGGACCGTCGCGCTTGTGTTGTTGAGCAGATTGCGCAGTGGAAGATGCCCAAGCCCGGCTCATATGCCGCCAAAGGTGTCTTTTCCATTCAGTAGATGGACTTCGATCTCACAGAAGAGCAGCAGCTCGTCCAGCAGACTGCGCGTAAGTTCGCGCAAGAGGTATTGGCTCCGCAGGCGGCCGAGTTCGACCGGACGGGGCAGATCCCGATGTCGGTTTACAAGCAAATCGCTGAACTTGGCCTGATGGGAGTGACCCTGCCCGATTCGCTCGGCGGTGCCGAAGCGGGAACCGTCGCCTACAGCCTGGTCATCAGTGAGCTAGCCGGCGCGAGCTCGGCAACCACCGTCGCGGTGGCCGTCACCAACATGGTCGGCGAGGTCCTTCGCGCCTACGGCACCGACGCGCAGCAGCAGAAGTACATCCCGATGCTCACGAGTGGACAATCACTCGGGGCCTTTGCGCTTTCCGAGGTCGGCGCGGGCAGTGATCCGGGCGCGATGCTGACCTCGGCAACGCGCGTTGGCGACGGGTGGGTGCTCAACGGAAGTAAGCAATGGATTAGCCACGGCAACATTTCGGATGTGATGATCGTTTGGGCGCGCACAGGCGAGGCTGGACCACGTGGGCTCAGCTGCTTCATTGTCGACAAGGACGCTCGAGGCGTAACGACTACCAAGCTCGAAGACAAGATGGGTCTTCGCGGTTCGCACACCGCGGCGCTCGTCTTTGAGAACGCTCGCGTGCCCGAGGACGCGCTTCTCGGCGCAGAGGGAAGCGGCTTTCGCATCGCGATGACTGCCCTCGATGGTGGGCGCATTGGCATCTCTTCGCAGGCACTGGGCGTGGGCGAAGCGGCGCTGAGACTTTCAGTTGAGTACGCCAACGAGCGCGAGCAGTTCGGCAAGCCGATCGCCAAGTTTCAAGCCATCCAGTGGATGATCGCCGATAGCCGGACCGAGCTCGACGCAGCGCGCGTTCTCGTTTTACGCGCGGCACAGCTCAAGGAGCGGGGCGAGCCGTTTTCGCTCGAGGCGTCGATGGCCAAAGTCTTCTCTACCGAAAAAGCTTGGGACGTTTGCAATCGCGCCGTGCAGATCCACGGTGGCTACGGCTACACGCGCGAGTTTGCAGTCGAACGACTGCTCCGCGACGTGCGCGTGGCGCAAATCTATGAGGGCACCTCCGAAGTCCAGCGCATCGTCATCTCCCGCTCGATTCTGCGCTAGCGCCGAATATGTGGGACAAGGTCGGAGCCCATATTGCTCCTCGTGATCCCGCATCTGTCGCGCCGAGTCGACATAGTTCAACCGTCGATCCCTGAAATCACACGAGTTTTTCTGCGTGTGTTTTGTGCACAGTTCGTGCACTGTGAACGTGTGTGGGAAAAATGGGTTGGAGCCGTGTTTTCACGGATGTGGGGGGGTCTGTCGCCCCTTCGTATGTTGCGGTTGGTGCGGCGGTGGGCCTCGCGGGGTTTTGGGCATTTGACGGTTTCGGTGATGCTGCGAGCGAGTCGATTGTCGGCACAACGGCGGGGAACCAGCACGCCTTAGCTTCGAATGGTCAGGCGGCA
>CAZAQV010000017.1:78996-115064 GCA_964487255.1 uncultured Polyangiales bacterium
ACGCTTCGAACGACGGCGGAGAAACCGATACGGAATCAGGCGGCTGGTTTTCGACTGTCGGCACAACGGCGGGGAACCAGCACGCCTTAGCTTCGAATGGTCAGGCGGCAACCGAGCCTGGAGGTCCCACAGAGCCTGGTGCAGCCCAGATCGATCCTAGTGGCGTTGGCCTCGATTCCAACGTTGGCCCTGCGGCACCGCGCGTTGGCAGTGCGGCACCGCGCGTTGGCAGTGCGGCACCGCGCGTTGGCAGTGCGACTCCAACCGGAAGCGATCGTTTTGAGCTGAGTGTTGCTAGCTACGCTTCGAACGACGGCGGAGAAACCGATACGGAATCAGGCGGCTGGTTTTCGACAATGCTTTCGATCGTCGCGGACGGCATCGGGACACTTTTTTCCTTCGGTGGGGCGGCCGATGCGCGGCCGACAAGCCTGGTTTTGGGGATGGGAGTTGCAGCTTCGAACGGCCCGAGCGTAGCGAGCGGCGCGAGGGATGCCAGCGTCACGCTCCCCGATTACGACATTTCAAATATGGAGGATGTCGACCGCATTTTGGGCCGGTATTTCGAGGAAACTTGGGGTTATTCAGCGCCAGTTGATAACTCGATGCTGGCCGAGTACGCCTTTGACTTTACCGCGATAGACGCTGAGGTGCGGCTGGCCGCGCTACTCCGGTTGTCGAGCAGAGCATGCAGGCAATCGAATCCCTATGAGGTTTGCAGCAGGCGCCCAGAAATGAGACCACTGGACGAGCGAAGCTGCGAGCTAGCTGGTTTGGCGGATAGCTGCGACACGTTTGTCGCTGAACTTCTAAAAGCCACGGAACTGGGCGTTAGGGGAGCTGGCGATGCCCATGCGTTTGCGGGCAGCGACATTAGCCAAGGGCCGTTGGGTGACTGTTTTTATCTGGCAAGCCTAGGCTCGATGACGTTGGCTTCGCCCGCAATGCTTGAGCGACGGCTGGTGGACAACCAAGACGGGACCTACACCGTCAGCTTTTTCAACAAAGAAACAGGCGGGCTTGAGCCTGTCACCGTCACGCCTGATGAAAAAGAATTTGCGGCTGTTGGTGACCAAGGCACGGCCGAACTGCGATTCACCGATGGACCCGCTTGGCTCGCCGAGCGTTTGGTCGTGCCTTCCGATGAGATTTGGGTTCAGATTTATGAGCAGGCCTATGCCGAGTGGAAGGGGGGCTATGATGCTATCGACAATGGAGGGGATCCTTCTGACTCGCTTTACGAGCTTACCGGAGAATCAGAAGTCGTTTACCCTGCCAACGACTGCGGCGGCTTGAACTGTGTTGGCCGATGGCTTCGAAGAACTCTGCGTGTCGATCGGGCGACAAGGGGGGCAGACGCCAGCTACCAAAAAATGATCGAGTGGCAAAGCGAGGGACGGCCTATGGTGGCATCGGTCGTGGGAGCCAAGGTCTCCGGGTTAAGCCGTGCACTGAGCTACAGCGAGGAGCAAGAGGAGCTCATCGACCAATACAACTTGCTGCAAAACCATGCATACTCAGCGGAGGTCTCCGGCGATATGGTAACTGTATACAATCCGTGGGGTTGGCCAGAAGATAGTGGTGGTGGTGAGCGATTTGACAGTTGTGGAGACCATTGCGGTGCGATCGAGATCCCTCGCGAAGACTTTGTGCGCATCTTCCCCCAGGTCGCTGCAGGAGCAAGTCTTGTGCAAGAGGGCGAATAAAGGCATGTTGAGCCTCCGACTTGAAATGATTGCGCCGAGACATTGGCTCCTCGTTGGAACGGTCTTGTTGATGAGCTGCGGAAATGGTGAGTCGACACCACAAACCAAAGCGTTTGATCACTCACAGGAAGTAGCGTCGACGCCAGCGATACGCCCGTCGGGTTCCAGCGCGCAACCGCTTGCTGTGAAAACCAACGGCAACAAGAGCGAGATCGTGATCAAGACGAACACGCAGGCTACGACGGGTGATTTGAAGATTGGCGCGGGAAACTTTCGCGTTGTGGAGGGCGAGCAAATTGCCAAGCTCTGGTTTTTCGTGCGTGGGAAGCCGGAACAGAATCGAAGTCAAAAGGTGCGCAAAGGAGAGACTATCGAAATCGCAGGACGGAGGTTCGAAATCTCGGCTTTGACCTCTGAGATTGTGACGCTCAAAGAAACGTTGAAACCAACTCCTCGTTCACCGGCGCCCGCCAAGCGCTAGTGGGCGCCTCGGCGCAGTAAGGTTGTCGCATCTCATTCCGATCTGTCCCTGTGGCTGGAGATTCTGCTCGCGCTGGAAAGGCTCCTTCTTTCAGCGCTTTGCTTTGCGCCAAACTCGGCCTGTTTCGGTCAAAGTGAATCGGGCCTTTTCTCGCACTTTCCGGCGCCGGTCTGGCGTTGGTGACAAAAGCGCGGTACATCGCGTGGTCGATGGGCAAACGCGGAAAAGACAAGAAGCAGAGTAAAAAGGAGCTTCGCGCGCAACGCAAGGCGGAGGATGAGGCGCAGCAGCAAGAGCTCGATCGGTTGATGAGGCGCCGCCGTGTGATCGTCACACTCGTTCCCTTGCTCACAGCTGCGGTTGCGGGAGGTCTCTATTGGGGGCTCGAAGAACGGCGCCTGACAGGGTTTGCTATCCTCGTTGGAGCCATCGTCTGGCTCCTGGTCGCAACAGGTGTTGTCGGTTCGACGGTTCGCCCGCGTGACCGACTGCAGGCCGGCAACATCAACTACGGTACGAGCTCCAAGGACAAGAAGCGCTAGCTCGCAGTGCAGGACGTACCCGAAGATCGCGAAGCGCACTGGGAGGCTGCCGAGGAGGGCGCCGAGCTTTTGCGCGAAGGGAGGACTGACGACGCAATCGCCGCGCTCAAGCGCGCGATCAGCGAGGACCCGACCAATCCCTACGCCTTTTATTTTCTTGGCTCGGCGCACTTTGAGCAGGAGCGCTGGCAGCATGCACTCAAGGCCTACCTGTCGGCGATCGAGCTTTCGCCGGACTACTTGGGCGCCATGGTTGGAGCGGGCCATTGCCTTCGGATGATGGGCAAGCACCGCGAGGCGCTTCGGTTGGGCCGACAGATTCTAGACCACAAGTCCGACGACGCAGACGCGCTTTATCTCATGGGGTTGGTGCACTTCCAGCGGGGCGAAGAGGCTGCCGCCAAGAAATACCTTGAGGCTTTCTTAGCGACTCGACCCGAGGCCGAAACCTTGCTCGAAGTGCAGGGGATGTTGGAGATGATTGAAGGTCGCATCGCCCGCTTGGATCCCGACGATAAAGCGCTAAATTAACCAATGAAGCCTCGGTAGAAAAGGAACACCATGGCCAAAGACCAAATCTCAAAACCTTCTGCAGCTGTCGAAAGCCATGGCGCAATCGACGGGGCGGCCGGCGACTCAACTCTTGCAGCAATCCGCAAAGCCCGCGCAGACTGGCAGCAGGGCGCGGTCAAACAGGCCTCGGCACGTGTGGCACCGCGCAAAGAGCGTTTCTCAACGCTCAGCGACGTTGAGCTCCCAGACCTCGTGACACCGGCTGACGTCGACCTCGACTACATGCGAGATCTCGGATTTCCCGGTGAGTACCCGTACACGCGTGGCGTTCAGCCCACCATGTATCGCGGTCGGCTGTGGACGATGCGCATGTTTGCCGGCTTTGGCACGCCCGAACAGACGAACGAGCGCTTTCGTTACTTGCTTGCCCATGGCCAGACCGGTCTTTCGACTGCCTTCGATTTCCCAACCTTGATGGGTTACGACAGCGACGACCGACGAGCATTGGGCGAAGTCGGTATGTGTGGCGTTGCGGTCGATACCTTGCGGGATATGGAGGTGCTCTTCGATCAGATCCCGCTCGACAAGGTCACCACGTCGATGACCATCAATGGGCCCGCCGCCGTGCTCCTCGCTTTTTACATCGCGCTTGCGGACACGCGAGGTATCCCACGCGACAAGATCGGTGGCACGGTGCAGAACGATTGCCTCAAAGAGTTTATCGCGCAGCACGCATGGGTCGTGCCTCCGCGTCCGGCGATGCGAATTGTGACCGACACCATCGAGTTCTGTACGCATGAGGTGCCACGCTGGAACACCGTAAGCATCAGCGGCTATCACATTCGCGAAGCGGGTGCGACGGCAGCCCAGGAGCTCGCCTTCACCATCGCGGACGGTCTTGAGTACGTCAAATGGTCCATCGATCGCGGACTGTCCGTCGATGAGTTCGGACCGCGTCTTTCATTCTTCTTTGACGTGCACAGCGACTTTTTCGAGGAGATCGCCAAGTTTCGCGCAGCTCGCCGAATGTGGGCGCGCCTCATGAAGGAGCGCTTTGGCGCTACCAATCCCAAGGCCATGATGCTTCGCACGCATGCGCAAACCGCGGGCGTGTCTCTGACAGCGCAGCAGCCTTATAACAACGTGGCGCGCGTAGCGACGCAGGCGCTCGCCGCAGTGCTCGGTGGAACCCAGTCGCTCCACACCAACTCTCTCGACGAGACCTACGCATTGCCAACGGAAAACTCAGTGACGATTGCGCTTCGAACGCAACAGATCATCGCTGAAGAAACGGGCGTTACCAACACCATCGACCCACTGGGTGGCAGCTACTTTGTAGAATGGCTGACCGACAAGATCGAAGCGGAGGCGATGGACTACATCGCGAAAATTGACGACATGGGCGGCATGGTCGACGCGGTCGAGCATGGCTATCCGCAGCGTGAAATCGCCGCGAGTGCATACCGCTACCAACGGCAGATCGAAGCGGACGAGAAGGTCATCGTTGGCGTCAACAAATATGAGTCACAAGAAGAACAGCGCATTCCGCTCCTTAAGATTGACGAGCAAGTGCAGAAAGACCAAATGGCCGCGCTTGCAAAGGTCAAATCCGAACGCGACAATGACCTGGTCAAGCGCAGGCTCGCTGACGTCGAAGCGGCCGCGCGTTCCGACAAGAACCTCATGCCTTCGATGATCGAGGCGGCAAAAGCCTATTGCACCGAGCAGGAGATCTGCGACGTGCTTCGTTCGGTCTTCGGTCAACACCAGGACCGCCCCGAGTTCTAGGCGCGTACCTTCTCTGTCGCTACGCGCGTCTCCCGAGCTCAACGAACTGCTTGCTCTGAGCTGCTCGCATTGACTTGCGATCCTGGGGGGTTGCGGGCAAGCTGCCCCGGCTCTTTCGCAGGAAAGCGATCCACGATAGGCATCGGTTTCGTTTCCTTGTCCAGGAAGATGGAGAGAAATGTCCAACAAAAATAGCTTTGCAAGTTCGGTTGCAGCACGCGTCTCTTCGGGTGTTCCAGGCCTCGATCACATCACGCACGGGGGACTTCTTGCAGGCGAACTCTATGTGGTTCAAGGGCCGCCAGGTTCCGGAAAGACGCTGTGCGCGCTTCAGTTTCTCAAGGCGGGCATAGATGCTGGTGAGCGCTGCATGCTCGTTACCTTTTCCCAGCGCGAGCCCAGTATCCGCGCGATGCTCACATCGCATGGTCTCAAGCTCGAGGGCTTGGTCATTCACGAGATGGCGTCGGGGCCAGCGCTCGACGAAGACTCGGACGATCAACTCATCTTCTCGTCCCACGACCTGGAACTCGCTGAAAAACGTTCAGAGCTACTCGAAGCGCTGGAGAAGCACCGCCCCGAGCGCGTTGTGTTCGACGGGATTTCGCACTTTCGGCTCATCGCTACGACTGAACGTCGCTATAGAGCGCAGTTGGTAGCCATCCGCGACTACTTCGCAAAACACTCGGCCACGGTTTTGCTCACCGACAACCAGATGCTGGCACCTGGCGACGGTGAACTCCAAGCGCTTGCACACGGAGTGTTTCTCTTGGAGCTGGAGGTGGGCAAATACGGCGAAGCGAGTCGTACGCTCGAAGTGCGAAAGCTTCGCAACTCGCCGATTATCGAAGGCCGACACGACCTCGTCATTCGTACCGGCGGAATGCAAGTTTTTCCTCGGCGGGCGAAGGCGAAAACCAAACCGTCCGACGATCGTCCGATGCTCAAGTCGGGTAATCCGGAGCTTGACGAGCTGCTTGGGCACGGGCCGCCCGCCGGCACATCCACGTTGTTTTTGGGTCCTGCCGGCTCAGGCAAATCGAGCATCGCCGCGCTTTATGCGCTTGCCCTCGCCAAAGAAAGAAAGCGCAGTTCGGTGCTGCTTTTCGATGAAACGCCGTGGACCTATTTGCGTCGCTGTGACGGCTTGGGCCTGCCGGTACGCAAGCACGTCGAGTCGGGGACGATACGCCTCCACGCGATTCGCCCAGCGAGCCTCGGTCTGGGACGGCTGATGACCTTCGTTCGCGACGAAGTCGTCGAGCACGACATTCGCGCCCTATTTGTGGATTCGCTCAGCGGCTACCTTTCTGCCATGGCCGAGCAAAAGGAGTTGATCGCTCGCTTGCAGCAACTGATGCACTTTTTGAGCGATCATGGCATCTATACCTTCATTTTACTCGCGCAGCAGCGCCGTGGGGCAGCGGGCCTCGTCGAAGAGGTCAACGTGAGCTTCTTGGCCGACACCGTCGTGATGTTTCGCGTCTTTGAGCATTGTGGACGTATTCGTCACGCTTTGACGGTTTATAAAAAACGCTGTGGGGAGCACGAGAGAACGATACGCGAACTCCATCTTGAAACAGGCGCGATTCGTATTGGCGAACCCCTGTCCGAGTTTGAAGGCATGCTGGATGGCCACGCTCGGTTTATGGGGCGTCAAGAGGAGTTGATCGCTCGAGGTGATCGCTCGAGATGACGGCTGAGAAGACGAAGCCTTCGGTTGATGAGCGCGTGGCGGTGCTGACGTCCATCGGACGAACCGCGCAAGTTATCGAGAGTGAGCTGAAGTCTCGCGACCATAGCGTCCGGATTTGCGCTTCCATGACCGAGCTGGTGAAGGTCATCAAAGAGGGATGCGGGACCGTCATCCTGATCCCTGAGGACATTCAGAGTGCGAGCGACCACAGGCAGTTTGTGGATGTCATCAAGAAGCAACCGCAGTGGTCTGCCCTTCCGGTGTTGCTCTACTGCTCCGACCTAGAGGGTTTAAGGAGTAAGCCCGGGGCACAGCTCGTCGCGTTACCTGGCGTTCGAATAAGAGAGCGCCCTCTTTTACGCAAAGACCTGGGTGCCGCTGTCGATGAAGCACTTCGTACGCGTTGCCGTCAATACCAAACACGGGACACGCTCGAGGCACTGGCTGAGGCCGATCGAAGCGCGACCAACCGTAGCCAGAGGCTTGAGCACCTCACCAGAAGCATGGCACATGACTTGCGTACGCCGCTTCAGAGCATCGCGATGACGCTTGAGTTGCTTGAGCAGGGCGGGGCGGAGGCTCCGAAACTTGGCCGAGTGATCGCCAGAGCAAAGAGGAGCACCCTCGCGATCGAACAGATGATCGAGGAGCTCATGGCTTATGTGCGATTGTCGGACGACTCGTACGATGGGGACTCGCTTGAGCCCATCCCGCTGGTCCAAGTTGTGAAACGCGTCATTGAACATCTTCAATATGAAATCGAGCGACGTGGGGCGCGGGTCAACGTCGATATTCTACCCGTCATCCGCGGGCAAGATGTGTTGCTCCGCCAAGTGTTTCAAAACTTGATCGTTAATGCGCTCAAGTACAATCGCTCGAAGTCGCCTCAGGTATGGATTTGGTCGGAAGAGACCGAGGGTTTCGAGGTCGTTTATTTCAGAGATAACGGCAATGGAATTGCTGAGGAGGACCACGAAGCTGTCTTTGAGATGTTTGAACGTCGTGACCGCGATACCTCTGGGAGCGGTCTGGGTCTGGCCCTGTGCCGCGAAGCGATGCAGCGCCACAATGGAGAGATCAAACTGCATTCGAGTCGCGACAAAGGGACGACTTTTGCGCTCTATTTTCCCCGCAGTCCTGCTTCACACTCCGAGGGGTAGAGTTGGTTGCTTGATTTCGTTATGGTCACCACGATGACAACTGCACACGGACTTGAAGGCTTGCGACGCGTCAGAATTCTCGGCGTCCCGGTCAATGCCGTTTCAAAAGAGGAGCTTCCGGTGCTAGTCGAGCGGCTCATCGAGGCTGACGGTTCGCGCATCTTGGCGCCGGTTAACGCGGAGGTTCTCAATCGCGCCGTGGAGACACCGGAGCTTCACGAGTTTTTGAACCAAGCCGACCTCGTGCATGCCGACGGTGCGGGGGCTGTGCTCGGTTCGAAGATTCTCGGTGATCCCATCCCGCCGCGTGTTACTTCGATCTATCTGCTTTGGCAGCTGTGCCGCCGATGGAACGATGGCAAATACTCCATCTACTTTCTTGGCGGCCCCCCGGGCGTCAACGAACAGGCGCGAGACATGATCCACAGCCAATACCCGAACGTACGGATCGTGGGCTGTCACCGAGGACACCTGATCACCGAAGAAGAGCGGCAAGCTGCATTGCGGGACATTCAGGAGAAAAAGCCGGACTTGCTCACCGTCGGTTTCGGCACGCCCAAACAGGAAAAATTCATCCTGACCTATCGTGAGCAGCTGGCCGAAGTTCCCCTCATCTGGCCGGTGGGCGCCCTGACCTCTCATATCGCGGAGATCTTCCCTCGGGCACCAGGAATTATGCGTAAATATGGCATGGAGTGGCTATGGCGTCTGGGACTTGAGCCCAAGCGCATGTGGCGTCGCTATGTGCTCGGAAACCCACGCTTCGTCGCCCGTGTCGTTCGGCAGCGAATGAACGGGTAAAACCCAAGTAATTCCAGCTTTTGAACTAAAGTTGCGCATATTGTGTGCGCCTCCACACAAGTCGTGGTAGCTCTCAGGCATACGATGGACGAAAGTTGCGCAATGCGGTGTCGTGTCAGGGTGGGGAAGGTTTTGGCAGCATTTGTGGTCGTCATTCCGCTCATTGGTTGCGGTCACGACTGTCACGACGTCATCGAGGGGACGCAGCAAGCGCTGCGTGAACCTGCGCCACCTGACGGTTGGCACATGCCCAAGGATGTCGCCGATATCGCGGCGACCATGAGCATGGAGTACGTCGGGGCGCCTGCCTGGGATGGTGGTGCCAACTGCAGCGGCGGCATGCGACAAGGTTCGCGCACCGTATCGGGATATATTCAGCAGCACTTCGTGGGTGTCGACTACATCGGTGGATACAACTGCCGACAGATTCGCAACAGTACTTCGATGTCCGTGCATGGCACCGGGCGCGCTATCGACATCATGATTCCGGTGCTCTCTGATGGAGGCGCGAACAACGAGGTTGGAGACCCAATCGCCAACTGGCTTGTCATCAATGCCGAACGGCTTGGTATTCACCTCATCGTCTGGGACCAAGCGAGCTGGGGTCCGCACCGCGACCACTACAACACGGCGCTCTACAGCAACCCAGGCTATCCACACAAAAACCACCTTCATGTTGAACTCAGCGAGCAGGCAGCTTCCGAAACGAGTCAGTGGTTCAAGGACGGTGGTCTCAACGAGCTTCCCTACAATGTTCCGTTTTCGGCTCAGTTCACGGAAGTGGAAGGCAGTGATTCGCTCGGCGCGAAGGTTGCTGGAAATGCGGGTGATGTGGTGACGGTTTCACTCGCGTTCAAGAATACGGGCAGTGAGGCATGGGTCCCCGGAGAGGTACAGCTTGCGGTCGTTTCGCCGACGCGTGACGCCGAGGCGCCGGAGTTCAAGGCACCGACGTGGCTTGCCGCATCGCGCTTGGCCACAGTCGCGCAGCGTACAGAACCTGGCGCAGTTGGCATTTTCGACTTCGACGTCACGGTGCCGGCGGAAGAGGGATTACACGATTTGTATGTCTCGCCGGTTTATGACAACGGCAGCAAGCGCACTTGGTTCACCGGCATCGGCGGGGCATACGATCACCGGGGGGTTTATGTGCTCATCGATTCGGGCGGCGGATCGGTCGACGCTGGGGTTGAGCTCGAGTTTGACGGTGAGTACAGCGGCGAGCTTGAGGGCGGCTGCTCGGTGCGGACCCAATCCGCACCGACACTCTGGTTTGCGGGTTTGTTGGTCGGCGCTCTCGTTTGGCGTAGACGCCGCTAAAGCACCGAAAACACCCTGGCGATCCCGTCGTTGAGGCGGCATCATTCCCCCGTGCGCGCGCTCCGACCATGGCTGGAGAAGGGAATCGTGAGACTTCGAGAAGGCTGGCGGCTACGTTGGGGCATTGCGCTTGCGGCAGCGATCAGCGTGATACTCGTCCTTGTCTGGACGCTCTACCTACCCGGAAAAATAGAAGAGCGCTTTGTGTCCACCATCGAGCGTCGATTCGGCTTGCCTGCAAAAATCGGGGAGGCTTCAGCGGGTTTGTTCTCCGTATCGTTGCACGAAGTGGTCATTGGTGATGACCAAGGTGTCTCGGTTGAGATCGAAGAGATCGTGGTACCGACATCGCCGATTCGGATCGCGTTCGGTGGAGCCAGTTCAATCGACCGCGTCGAAATGAACCAAGCCAACGTTCGCGTTGATCTCGTCAAACCAAACGCGCTCAAACTTCTCGAACGCTTCGCCAAACGAAAGGCCGCGAAGACCCCGGACGATGCGGAAGCGAATACAATGTCGTCGTCAGTGCTTCCTGAGCTAGCCCTTCACCAACTCGATGTGGAGTTGCGTGACGCGCACGGGAAATTACTCGTAGCCCACGATGTCGCTGTGGCACTCGAAGCAGGTGACAAGCGCCTAAATGCAAAGCAGGTTGTCGCAGGCGAAGAGCCTGGCGACCGTCTTGAGCTTCATGATGTAACGGTCTCGCTGAGTCGTGAACTCCGTGAACTTTCGGTCGGAAGTGGCAAGCTTAGGCCGGGGTCGGATACGTCGCGTGAGCGCATTGCCTCGCGAGTTCTGGACGTTCGAGACCAGCTCCTCAGCGGCACGTCACCCGGCCCAGAAAGCGACTCGTCTGTCGTAAGAACCAGTCGACTCTCCTTGCAAGACCTCACGGTGCTACCTGCGGCCGACTCAGATGATCCCGTCCTTAGCGACCTGTCGGTCCTTGCCGAGCGAAAGGGTACGAAACCTTGGCACCTTCAGGGCGAAGGGCGACCCCGTGGTGATGGGCAGCTCAGCTGGAATCTGGATGTCGACCGAGACACGCTGACGGTAAAAGGCAACGTTCATTTCGAGCGCCTTCCTCTCTCGGTGATTACGCCCTTTCTACCCACCATCCCATGGTACCAGCCAGAATCAACACAACTTTCCGGTGACCTTAAAGTCAACGAGGCGAGTGCTGCCGAGGCAAGCTTCGAGGCACGACTTGAGGTCCGAGACCTCGGGCTTGATTCCGAGCGCGTCGCGTCAGCACCGGTCTCGGGGATATCATTCGTCGTGAAGGCCGAGGGCGATTGGCAGACCGATGCACGCCGACTGACCATTCGCAAGGGTGCCGTGCAGGTCGAACGTGCGAGGGCAGAGTTCGCGGGCAATGCGTTCGAGCGGGAAGGGCATTGGGGCTTTGACATCAAAGCGACCATGCCGCCCACGCGCTGCGGTGACGCGGTGGGCGCGATTCCGACCGACCTGCTCGCCGAAGTGTCCGGTTTCTCGTGGCAGGGTCAGCTTGCTGGTTCCGTGCACGCCGTTGCAGATTCGGAGAAACTGGACGAAGCGAAGCTACGCATCGAGGTCAATGATGGGTGCAAGTTTGAGAGCGCGCCTGCCATCGCGGAGCTTGAGCGTTATCGGGAACCATTCACGCACCGCGTGCTCGAAGATGTCGACGAGCAGGGTCGTGAGGACTGGTTCGAAATGTCCGCAGGACCTGGTTCGAGCAACTGGACCTCGATTTGGGGCATGAGTCCTTTCTTTGTCCATGCGGTTTTGGCACATGAGGACGCGAGCTTTTTTAGTCATTCAGGCTTTGCGCCGTGGGCGATTAGCGGTGCGTTTCGTCGAAATCTCAAAGCAGGCCGCTACGTCGTTGGTGCAAGTACGATCAGCATGCAGTTGACGAAAAATCTTTTCCTGCACCGCGAGAAGACCCTGGCGCGCAAGGCACAAGAAGTGATTCTCACTTGGTGGCTCGAGAATCGTTGGGACAAGCGGACCATTCTCGAGATGTATCTCAACGTCATCGAATACGGCCCGGGCATCTACGGCATCACCGCTGCTTCCGAGTACTACTTCGGCCGTGACCCGGCAGAGCTTTCGCTTGCAGAAGGAGCATTTCTCGCGACCATCTTACCCAATCCGAAGAAGTATCACGCAAGCTATGCGCGTGGGTCGCTAAGCCCGGGGGTCGCGAACAAGATGCGCTTTCTGATTCGCCACATGGGACGTAAAGCGCGCATCGATGCGGTTGCGGTCGAGCACGGGTTGGCGGAGGTCGATCGCTTTAGCTTCCAAAGCCCGGATGCTGATAGCGCACCGGGACCCCGGACTTTCGTAGGTGCAGCCGCATCCCTACCATACATGGCCGGCGGGGCGTTTGCTTCACCGATTGCGACCGAAGACATGATCTGGGAGAACGATCAAAACGAAAGTGACCCAGATCCGTCGGAGCAGGACGCCCAGATGCTCGGCTGGTGACACGCGACGTACTACGGGTTTTCTTTGCGCCACTTGTGGGCCGTGTAGGCCGACAAAAGGTGGGCAACCCAACCTAAGAGCCCCCCGGTACCGAGCCAGAAGCCCGGTGTGATGACGAGCCAGAAAATCCCGCGCAACCATTTGCCGTTGTAGATTTGTCCGACACCAGGAACGATAAACGACAGCACAGCTGCGTTACCTGCTTTGTCCATGCCTATACTACGGTCGCCAGGTTCAGATTATTTCAAAAAAATAAACTTTAGTAATTACCAAGACATAACCTGCCCGGATTCGAATACGTGGCCCGGGTCAAGAATCGTCAACGCGACAAAAATGCGCCCCGTTGGCACGCCAATTCCCTCGGCGAGCGCACGACCAAGCGCCAAGCCGAGGTCTTCGCGCTCGAGCTTGGTCCACCGTGATGGCAGGTAGAGCCAGGCCATCGCATCGTACCGACGACCTGCCTGCGCGCGAACTTCGACGATGTTTACGGTCATTTCATCCGCGGAGATTTCGGAAAAAGTACACCAGCGCGCAATCAGCGCGTCGGCATCGAGCGTACGCTCGGCTGCGAGGTGAACGTTGGCGATGGGCATTGGTCAGCTCTTTCGGAGGTAGCGCGCGAAGCGTAGAGCAGGTGTCTCGCCATGTACAGAAGAGACTTCTTCCCATTCTCTTTCGTCGTACTCGGGGAAGTACGTGTCACCGTCGTAGTGCTCATCGATATGCGTTACGACGAGTTCAGTCGCGCGCGGCATGGCAAGTGCGTAGATGGCCGCACCGCCAATGACGAAAGGTGCGCTGTCGCGCAGCCACGCATACTCCAGTGCCTCTTCGAGCTGAGTAAATACTTCAGCACCGTGCGCCTGGTAGCCCTCGTCTCGTGTGAGTACGACATGCGTGCGACCAGGGAGCGGCTTTTTGAAGGTCTCCCAGGTGCGGCGCCCCATGATGATGACGTGATTCAGCGTTTCTTGCTTAAAGAACTTAAGATCCTCGGGATAATGCCAGGGAAGAGTCCCACCCTTTCCGATGCATCGGGAGCGATCCATCGCCCAAATCATCGCGAGTTCGGGTTCGCTCATACCGACACTGCTGCTTTGATGTGGGGGTGAGCCTGGTAACCTTCGAGCTGAAAGTCTTCGTACCTAAATTCAAAAATCGACGTAACCCCGGGGTTGAGTTTCATCCTTGGTCGCGGATGAGGCGTTCGCGTGAGTTGCAGTCGTGCTTGCTCGATGTGGTTTGAATATAAGTGTACGTCGCCGAATGTGTGGACGAACTCTCCGGGGCGGAGCTCACATACCTGCGCCACCATCATGAGTAACAGTGAATAGCTCGCAATGTTGAAGGGCACACCCAAAAAGACGTCAGCGCTACGTTGATAGAGTTGACAGCTCAGACGTTCACCCTCGACATAGAACTGAAACAATGTGTGGCATGGCGGAAGTGCAACTTGGTTGGCCTCCTTGGGATTCCAGCCCGTCACCAGATGCCGACGACTGAAAGGATTGTTCTTGATGCCGTCGATGAGATGCTGAATTTGGTCGATCCCATCGTTGTTGTAGCTGCCGTCGGGTCGAAGCGTAGCTCCGTAATTACGCCATTGGTGACCATATACGGGACCGAGGTCGCCTGCTTGTCGTCCAAAACGCGCCGTCTGTTCAGCCGTCGCCCACTCGTTCCAAATGCGCACGCCCGCTTCTTGCAGCGGTTCGACGCGGGTTTCTCCCCGAAGGAACCAGAGAAGCTCGTGGATGATCGATTTGAGGTGCAGCTTCTTCGTCGTAAGCAGGGGGAAGCCGTGATCCAGATCGAAGCGCATCTGGTAACCAAACACACCGATCGTGCCCGTTCCGGTTCGATCTTGACGTGGTTTACCGTGTTCGAGGATGTGTTCGAGCAGGTCGAGGTACGCGCGCACGCCCCTTTGTAGAACGTTTGAGCGACTACGAAAAGAGCCGCCTGCCAAGTGGTTTCCAGAGGCGACCAGTGGTACGCACTGGCGGTGAAGATATTGCAGGTTCTGAGCTTGGGGTGTCTGGCGTTTGCTGTTTCGACCACAGCTACAGCGCAGCTGCGTAACTACAACGGAACGCCCATCGGTGAGCGCGCAGCGGGTATGGGCGGTGCCTATACTGCGGTCGCCGATGACTCCTCCGCGATTTGGTACAACCCGGCGGGCTTGGGGCGAATCAAGAAGCAGGGCCTCTCGGGTTCGGTGAGCGCGTATGCGTACCGCTCACTTTCGATCGATTCGATCTACGCAGCCGAGGGTGAAGAGGTGAGTCTCAAACAAGACGGATTGGTGGTCTATCCCGGTTCTACCGCCTACGTGCTTCCGCTCGGTAGCGATGACGCGTTCAGCCACACGTTAGCGGCGGGCGTCTTCGTCTTGCATCACGAAACGTTCGACGGTGTGCTGGACCTGTCTTTCAAAGAACTGTTCGTTGATATCGACTTTGCAGACACTTCCAGCGAGACCACGTATGGCTTCGGGCTTGCATACGGTGCAGCCTTTGGGCGTTTCTCACTCGGACTGACCGTGCTTGGTCGTTACGTCGACGCTGCGACCTTCCAGTCCATCGCGTATACCGATGTGGTCGACAACGAAGTGATCCGCAGCATGCAGGTCGTCAAGGCTTCTGGGAACTATCTGGGTCTTGGCGCCAATCTCGGTGTCATGTGGGAGCCGCTCGATGAGCTACGCTTTGCGCTCGCGCTTCGTACGCCTACCTTCCGCATCCTGGGCAGTGCGAAGTATTTCACGGCAATCAACAGCTCGGTGGTAGAGCAGGATACCGGCGCTGCCACGTTGCTCTACCAGGACGTTTTTCGGAACCAAGAAGGAGAGGTCAACTACAAGAATCCGACGGCGCTGATTCTTGGTGCGTCTTGGGGGCGCAAGGAGCGGGTGCAGATCGCCGCAGACGTCCAAATGTTCTTTCCCCTCGATGCACACCCCCGCATCGAAGGTGCGCCGACGGAGCCCGACGAGGCCCCGGGTGAGATCTTGCCAGGTGAAACGCCACGAACTTTTGATACGACGATTCGCAGTCCAGGCTCCGTGACGGTGGTCAATGCCGCCCTCGGGTCCACCGTGACAATCGTTCCAGGGTGGGCTGCGATGGGTGGGGTGTTCACCGATCTCTCGTCCGTGCCAACTGGTGAAGAGGGAGATACTCCGCTTATTAACCGCTACGGGGCGAGCCTTGCCCTGCACAAGTACGATGAGGACTCGACCCTGAGCGTTGGTGTGGTGGGTCAATACGGTAGCGGTCAGGCAGGTGGAACGAACCTCGACACCAACATGATAACGCTATCGGATGCGACAGAGTGGTCGCTTACGATCTTTCTGGCGGGCTCGTCCGTGATGGGTGGAGACGAAGAGCCTACGGAGCAACCGCCGGCGGAAACGAATGCCGAGGCCGTCGATGTCGATGAGAAGGTGTCGCAGAACAAGCCTGATCAACGTGACGCCGATGCGGGGGATGGCGAGAGCGGTGAAGGCAATACCATCGACTCCGATATTTTGATCCCCTAGCCAAGAAGTGCTTGGAAAACAGCGCCGCCTTTGACGAGTGGGCCGGGTTAGCGGCGGCGGCGTGGGCGTGGGCTGTTTGAACCCGACGGAGGCGTAGGATCCGGACTGGGGGGGGCAACAGGAAAATCGGTTGACGTCGGCGGAGCTACAGTTCTGCTGTTGCGTTGAAGCTGCGCCACCATTGCCGAAAGTCTCGCGACTTCTGCCTCAAGGCGGCGGTTCTCGCGCTGTGCATCGGAAAGGGATGTCTCGGCGTCCTGACGCGCGCGTTCGGAGCGTGCCAGCCTGGCCTCAAGCTCTGCATTGGTGTTTTCAAGTGCGCTCGCGCGACTGCGCACAGAGCTGAGCTCTTGGGTCACAGACGCCAAGCTGGCGCTGGCACGTTGGTAGTCGTTGCGTGCGTCGGTCAACTCTGCTTGTACGCGACTGAGATCTGCCTTGGTGTCGTCCAGTGATCGAATCGTCGATGCGAGCGAACCGCTGAGACGAGAAACTTCTTTCTTGGTACTTCCGAGTTCGCCGTCTAGCTTGTTGATGCGGGCGCGAGCGCTTCCCAAAGCGGAACGAACGGTTTGTAGACGACCCTCGGCATACGCGAGTTTGTCGCCGAGCTCCTTTTTTGTCATCTTGCTTTGCTCGTATTCGAGGCGAAGTTTTTCCTCGAGCGCCTGACCGCGCTGTTCAGCTTGTCCGAGGTCTTCGCGGACCTCTAGTGCTTCGAGTTCGGCCTGGTCTGCGCGTGCTGCTTCGAACTGCTTTTGTTTATTGAGTACGAAGAGCGCTGCTCCCACCGCAGTGGCGACCCCGAGGGTGATCGGGATCACCCATTTGAGTAGTGCCACACGCTTTGCACGCCGCTCTTCCGGTTGGGTCAAAACTTGAAGTTCCTGCGCGAACTCTTCGGCCGTGGGGCGAACGTCTGGGTCGATGTTGAGCCAACGCTCGAAGTGGCTGTCCAGATAGCGCAGCTCTTTTCCGACGGGCGGCCCAGGAGGTTCTGCTGCGCGACTCTCGATGAACGTTTCCACCGCGCCAGCCGGGATGTCTTGTTCAGACTCCGGCTCAAGGGCATTGCGCAGACAAAGTGCAAGTGAGAAAATATCCGCCTTGTTGCTGATGGTGAAGCCGGAGGCTTTCGACGCGAACTGCGCGGCAACTTCAGGAGCAAAGTAGTCGGGTGTTCCTGCGACCACCATCTCGGCGTCAGTGGCGGCCACGCCGAGGTCGAGCAACACCGGAAGGATCTCTTCTTCTTGTGCGTCCACACCGTAACGCTTGATTCTGGCGAGAAAAATGTTGTCTGGTTTGACGTCCTGGTGACGCAGACTTGACGCGTGCATGGTGGCCAGTGCCCGAGCGAGTGGTTCAAAGATCTGGCGTGCTTCTTGGCGTGTCAGCGGCTCGCGGCGAATACGGTCTTCGAGTGACTCGCCCTCGTACCATGGCATGACGAACCAAAGCCGCGACTCATACCAACCGTGGTCTTTGAACTGCACGATGGACGGATGGAAAACAGACGCGATCAAGCGAAGCTCTCGCAAGGCGCGGTCCTTGTCGTATTGGCTTAGTGATGCGTTGTGCAACAGCTTGAGCGCAACGTGGTGCCCGGGAACGTCGGTATCGCTCGCCAAATAGACTTGCGCAAACGCGCCTACGCCAACCTTCTTCTCGATCTTGTAGCGCTCTCCGATGACCGTCCCGGATTCTAGCGTTGTGGAGTCTTCGTCCTCATCGACTTCGACGGGTACCGAATCATCATCTTTTTGTAGCGCGAACGCCTCCAGAATCGCTCGCGAGAGCGCGTCGTCACCGCCCTCGAAAGCGCCGATTGCTAAGCGCGCTTCATCTTCGGCAGCCTTGAGTCGCTCGCGAACGTCGTCCTCTTCGAGGTCGAGCACAAAGGCAAGTTCTTCGATGGAGAGTTCTCGTGCATAGTGAAGGTCGAGAATCTCTCGTCCCTCGGCAGCGATGTTGCGACGAATGTCGTCGATGGCAGCGACATGTGTTTCAGATGCGCCGAGCGGGGGCTTTCGCCAGGGCAGGCGGGCCAGTTGCTCGGCGCTCTGGGTACGGTCCTTGTGACCACCGCTGAGGTCACGCGCGAGCTTGTAGAGTCGCGCGCGCACCCCAGGGTGCTTTGCCATTTCTTCGGGGCCTTTGACCGTGGCCATGGCACGAAGGTCGAGCACGGCTTGGTTGGCAAGTGCGACGTCTCCGAGAGAAATCGCCAAATACTGGCGAAGGCCTTCCGCATAATGCGTCATCGCGCGCCCGTGCACGACGTCCACCACGGTTTGCGGTCGACCAGACTCCTCGGTCTGCCTGACGATCGACTCGGCTGCGATGCCGAGAATCGTGCGTTTTTCCGGTGGAACGTTCATGGCCATGGGCGTGTTGCGGGGTAGGGGGCGAGGGGGAAGTGGTCTTGCGGCTTGTCCCATAATCTATCAGACGTTCGACAGACCGGGATCGATTCATCCATTGTCCCCTCGGACCCGAAATCAGCCAACAAATCTACACCCGTAGAACGCTCGGGCGCACCTGCAAGAGATAGATGGCCAGCGCGACGAGGACCAGCGCTCCGCAGCAAAGGGCGCAGGCAAAAGGCCCGAGCCATACGCATCGTACGCCAACCAAAACGGCGGAACGTAGCTCAACAAGATCAGCGCAAAGATCGCCAAGATGATGACAAGTTCCCCTACACCGACACCCATCATGACGTCTTCACATTGTTGAGCGTCTCGCGCAACGCTTCAATCGTGCTCTCATCGACGAGCGACTCAAGAGACTCTTCGGTTTGGCGCAGCGCCGCGGGGTCATCCGCAAGCGCTGTGATTGCCCGCCCGCGCACTTCGACGCTTGCCTTCGGACTCGTCGCTACCCGCACTAGCATCTGCCGTCTACTCGCTCGATAATGATTCGCGCTCGCTGTTTGTGCGATATCGTTATTCCCCGTCGCTATCGCTGGTCGCTCAGCGTACTCCTTGTAAGCATTTGTGATCCGCTCCGCGATGCGTAGCTTTTTCGGAGGTTTCGCCACGGTAAATGAACGCCCATCCCGACATTGTATGAACAACGATCCAGAGGTGATTTCCACGCTTTCAAAGTTCGACCAGGAAACGAAGACTCCGTTAAGAACAAACCCATCCGCTCCCAATTTCAGAGAGGCGTCACGGTCTAGATCGTCAGAGGTACGGTTGATCCAGCGAAGAAAGAGGTTAAAGCCTACGCCCGCGATTAGGACACCGACAATCTCGTTGAAGAAGGCGTTGTCAAACCATCGAACTGCGGGTTGGGGGAGACTTGCAAAGAGCGCCGCAATCCCGAGAGATACGAAGACAGCAGCAACACTCAACCCAACTTTGTGCTCTTCACGCCATCGTGTCCGAACTTGTCGCCATTTGAGCTCTCTGTGCTTGTTGTGCAACTACCTGGTTCTCCTGTACACTCCGTTCTTCTAACACGCATCGCGACTGCCCCGCATTCCGCAACGTAGTTGGAATAAAAACGATGCCTAGGTCCAGCCGAAGAGGGGGCAGAGCAGGCGTAGGCCGACGACGATAACGACGACGCAAAAGAGGTTGAGCCCGAAGCCCGCCCCGATCATGTCGGGCATGGTGACGCGACCGCTACCGTAAACGACGGCATTGGGACCGGTTGCGATTGGGAGCATGAAGGCGCAACTTGCGGCGAGGCCGACGGCTAGCACGGGTGGGATGGGGGAGACACCAAGCTCGGCTGCGATCGCGATCACCAAGGGCGAAAGCATGTTGGATGTGGCCGTGTTGGAACACGTCTCGGTGAAGAAAATCGTGAAAAGGGCAACCAACCCGGTTAGAACCCACAAGTCCGTCACGCCCGTCAGCTCGACGAACTTCTTGCTCAACACCTCAGCGAGTCCAGTATCGAACATTTGTTTTCCAAGCGAGATGCCGCCGCCGAAGAGCATGATGATGCCCCAATCGATCTTCGTCGCCTCAGGCCAGTCGAGAACACGCTCGCCTTTATCGTCACGGAAGAGAAACAAGAGCGTGGCGGCAACCATGGCCACTGCACCGCTGTGCAAGTGCTTCGACAGCGCGTCGGCGCCCGGCAAGTCGAGGAGCTTGAACAAGCCTGGCGTCATCCAGCCGATGATGGCGGTCGCGAATGCGACGGCGGTGATGAACTCGCCTTTGGTCCAGGGCCTCGGGTCACGGCTGACCGTGATCGCCGGAACATTCTTCAGTGGATACAAGCGGTTCATCCACAGCAGGGTGCCAACAAGCATTACGGCGACCAAAGGGATGGAAATGGCAACCCAGTCAAAGAACGCAATGCGCACGCCCGCCTCACGGAGGAAGTTCATCGCGATGAGATTGGGGGGACTGCCGACGGGTGTCCCCAGGCCGCCGATACTGCACGTATAGGCGACGCACAAGAGGCCACCCACGACCGGCTTGTCATCAACTGCGTCACCTTTCGCGCTGTCGAACAGCCCCATGAGAATCGGCGTGAGAATCGCGGCGGTCGCGGTGTTGCTGATCCACATGGAGAGTAGCGCACCTGCAACGACGAACGCCGCGCGCACGCGTCCCGCAGAGCCTTGCACCATCCGCGCAGAGACGATGTTTAGCGCGATGCGCCGGTCGAGGCCGTGGCGCGTCATGGCTCGGGCGATCATGAACCCACCCACGAACACAAAGAGTAGCGGCGCCGCATAAGGCGCAAATGCAGACTTTGCATCGGTGACTCCAGCCATGGTCATCGCTGGGCCAATCAAGAGTGCCGTCGCGGCCAAGGGCAGGGTTTCACAGACCCAGAGCACGATCGTCGTCACGAAAATTGCGAGCAGCCGCTGTTGCGCTGGCTCCAGCTCAAGCGGTACGAACCAGAGTGTCACCCCAACAGCCGGAGCAAGCCAGAGCCCGATGCGTGCGCGCGTGTCAGCCCGGGAATCGCCCATCTTGGTTACGGAGTCTGTTCCGTTGAACCGTCCTCGGGCGTCTCGCTCCACTCGTCGCTGGGTTCTGCTTCGGCAGGCGTAGTGGGAGCAGCAGGTGGAGCGGGCGCGGGGACCACTGCGGCGACGCCGCATACATACGTGACCTGTAGCTCGTACTCATCGCTCTCGACAGAGACCGATTGGTGACGCGTGTTGGCCTTGGTTCGATCGTGGCCCACCGCAGCGTGATGATTGCCGACGACGCCGCCGCGGGAATCGACCTGGGTCTGCTCTTGGCCGCTGTGCGTTGTTCGTGTCCCGATCACAACGCGCTCTTCGTGAAGCACGGTGTACGGCTGGGGCTTGCAATGAAGTTGCATCATTTCTTGTGCGTCGGCGCTTGCATCGTCGTAGTCGCCCGTCAGCGCGAGTGTTCCGCCCTGTGGCGTGCGTTCGACAACCGCAACTTCGGCACTGGAGATGCACGCGAGCACGAAAAACAAGTTTAGGACGACCCCCGTGACCAGCATGTACCGATTCATGCGGCACGCCTAGCGCGGATTTCCTGAGCGCTCAAGCCTTGCCTGCGGCGCAATGGAGGCCTCATCGAAGTGCGGTGGCTTGCGACGGTCATCGGAATGTCCAGTGCCGGTTGTGTCAACTTTCGTCGGTGAGAAGGGGTCTCGAGGTTACGACAGGGCCGTGAGATGGGGCACACAGAACCCAGCAATCGTGCCTTGCATCTCGTTATTACAGGGAAAAGTTGTCGGCCCAAGCTTTGCACAGTCAAGACACTGTGACTACACGATATTCCGCCCAAGCAGGGATGAGCAGTGTTCAATCGATGTTGATCGTCTCGACCGTGGTGGTTGGAAGCGTGGGAACATTCAGCTCCCTGGGAACCTCGTTTGACGGGGCGATTGCGGGCAAGAGTCACGGCACTTCGACGGCGCTTCCAGGTTCTGGTGCGGCGCTTGGCGGCCGCAGCTATGCCGGAGTCGATAGCACCTCATCGACGGGAGATTCTGATCTGCAGCTCGTGAACGCCTCTGGCAGTGACGCAAGACTGTCTGGTAGTGACGCACGTTTGTCTGGTAGTGACGCACGTTCGTCTGGCAGTGACGCAAGACTGTCTGGTAGTGACGCACGTTCGTCTGGCAGTGGCGCTAGCTCACGCGCTGAGTCAGTGACGGACTCTTCGATCAGCGATCCGCTCACGAGCTTCCTTTCGGGCGCACAGGCTCTGATCGATCCAAGTGAAGGGTTTTCACTCGTCCCGAGTTTGGCGGCTTCTACCAATCGTGCCGCTACGTCGGAGGTTGAAGGGGAGGTCTTAGGTCCTTCGAAGAAGCGGACCGAAAGTCCAGATGCAGGGGTAGCCCAAAGTCTGGGCAAGCTCAGCGATAGGGAGTTGGCGGAACGTCGTGGAAAGTTATATCTGCAGATGGAAAGCCAGCTGAAGAAGTTCGCGCGGCTTTACGACGATGAAGATCTGGACCCGCGGTCGCGAAAACTTCAGCTCATCGAGCTTCAAGACGCGCTAAGCGCGCTTCAACAGCGTGATCAGCAGCTAGAGGAGGAGCAGTCGCAACGCGATAGCTTCGGATCCGATGTCTCCATCGTCACGGTGTTGGGCGTTTACTTCTCCGAGTATTTGAACACCAAGGACAGTTCCAGCCTTCATGACCGGCGTTTTGCAGATCGAGCGCGGCTTTCGCGTCTTCGGCGTGAACGTGAAAGGCTCGTCAATGACATCACAGCGCTCAAAGAGAGCGGAGCATCGCTCGAAAGATACCGTGAGCTACAATCGCAGTTGAGCGCGCTGGACGCGAAAATCAAGAACGTTCTAGAGCGCGATGCGCGAAGGTTCGAAAGCCAACTTGAGTTCGGCGTTGAGGTGATTCTTCCCAAGCTCAAGTTGAAGCTTAAGTCGGTTGGACCGGAGGTCGCAAATGAGGAGGCGGTGCGAACGTACCTCAAAAAGCCCGTGAGTGTGACGGCGGATGACTTGGTCGCCGTTATGCCCAATCTGCCGCTTTCGAAGGCGAGGGAGTATGAGCCTCTGCTCAACGAGGCGATGGAGGAGTTCGAGATCAATACGCCCGCCCGTCAGGCGGCGTTCGTCGCGCAGCTTGCGCAGGAGAGTATCGGGCTGACAGCATTTGAAGAGCATGCGAGCGGCGCGGCTTACGAATGGCGCACTATTCTGGGAAATGTACATGCTGGCGATGGCGTACGATACAAAGGTCGCGGACCGATTCAGCTGACTGGTCGCGGGAACTATCGAAGCGCGGGCGCTGCGTTGGGGCTCGACCTCGAAGGCAACCCGACGCAAGCCTCCGAGCCAGAGGTAGGTTTTCGTATCGCCGCTTGGTATTGGAAGGTGCGGGGTCTCAACGAGCACGCGGACATGGGTGACTTCGAGGCGATCACCTATCGCATCAACGGTGGTTATAACGGCGCCGAAGAGCGCCGAATCTATTGGGCGCGCGCCAAGACCGTCATCAACTAGGGCGACGACGTTTGGTTAGGTTTCCCGCTTCGTCTCGGGGCAGGTGGCGGAGTGGATGTGCCCACTGCGTCATCGTCGGTGCGTTGGAGCCGCAGAAACTTGGCCACCATGTCGATGTCGTGCGCTGAGAGTTGGTCGTCAAAGCGCGGCATTTTTGCCATCTCGCCGTAGAAGGCTTCGCGCTGTGCGTGTTCGATTTGCCCGCGAACCCAGGCGAGTGAGCCATAGGCTGTCAGGTTGGGTCCGTCGTCGATGAAAGCCCCGTCACCCTCGTAGAGATGGCAATCCATGCATTCCTTGCGAAACAACTCTTCGCCTTTTTTGGCGAGGGATGCGTCGAAAGGCAGCTCCGGTTTGCCTTTGTTCGGGCCGCTCTCGATCGTTGCCACGCCCAGGGAGAACACAAACTCGGTGATCGCGTTCAGCTTGTCTGCTCCGAGCTTCGATTGCGAAGGCATGTCCGTGCTGTGCTCGACGTTGCCAAAGTTGTGTTCACCTTGTGGCTCGCGAAGGATACTCATGATCCACGCTCGGGAACCGAATCCGTCGTGGTCGGGTGACTTGCGCTCGCCTTCGTCGTCCATGACGTGGCAACCGTTGCAGTACTGACGATACACGTCACGGCCGCGCGTGAGCGGGTCGTGATCGAGCATGTAGATCGGGCCCTGTGGAGGGATGCCGTCCTTGGCGAGCTCGATGCTTCGCTCTGCGCGAAGCGCTGCTTCGGCAAGCTGAGCTTGATGCTCTGCATCGCTAGCATCGACCTGCAGTGAGAGTCCGATCAGCGCGACCATCCCGATGAGCCCGAGCACGACCGGGCCTACGAAGACAAAGCGCTTGCGCGTCAACTTGTGTGGGCCGCGATCGATGAGCGGAAGCGCAAATAAGAACAAACCACCAAGTGCCGGGACGACCGCGGTCGCAACGAGCTCCATGGACGGCGGGAGCAACATTCGGAACTTGTAGAGTGGCAGCAAGAACCATTCTGGGCGGGCCGGGTAAAAGCGGTCGGGTTCGGCAGGTGCATCGAGCGTTTCACCACCCGTGACCACGGTGAGCATCGATAGGGCGACCAGAAGCAGCGCAACGATCGAAAGATTGATGACCAACTGACGCGCGAATCCTCCGGGCAGGTCACGTCCCGCATGCTCCGGCGTCGGTGCGCTCAGTCCATGACGGCGGATCTGGCGTGCCTTGAAAGCTAAAATCGCGATGAACAGAGCCGGTAAGGCGACGACGTGAAGTGTGTAGAGGCGTGTGATGGTTGCTTGTCCAAGCTCGGCACCGCCGGCAATCAGTCGGTTTAGCGCATCGCCCACGACGGGCATGGCGCCGGTGATGTTGGCCTCAACCTTGAGAGCCCAGTACGTACGTTGGTCCCACGGCAGTCGGTAGCCCGTGATAATGAGGCCAAGCAATAGACCCATCAGAGCGAGTCCGAGCCACCACGTTACCTCTCGCGGCTTTTTGTACGCAGCAGCGAGCACAACGTGCAGCATGTGGACGCCCACGATGATGAGCATGGCGTTGGCCGCGTAGGCGTGAAGTCCGCGCACGAACCAACCCCCTGCGACCTGGTGTTGTATGAAAAAGACACTCGCCCAAGCGGCGTCAACAGTCGGCGCGTAGTGGAGCATAAGCGCGGTACCCGTCAGGCACTGCACCAAGAAGAGCGCCCCAAGCGCGGAACCAAAGACGTGGCGCCAATGAGGCCCCCCTTCGAGCGCGACATCGGTTAATTGAGAGAACGCGGTTTGCAGCCCGGTCCGGTCCTCAATGAAACGCAGAATCTTGCTGAGCATGGAGCGCTATCCGATTTCGATCTTGTCGCTGACCTGCGTTTGAAAACGCTTGAACTGTACCTCGACCTTGCCATCGACGACGCGTGCTTCGAGTGAATCCATCCCGCGAGGGGAAGGCCCCCAGCTCACTGTACCGTCGCGCTTGAAGCCCGAGTCGTGACACGGACACAGGAAGAGATCTCTGCTCGCGTCGTAACCAATGCGGCAACCCAAGTGCGGGCATTCTGCAGTCAGAGCAACGGGCTTCCCGCTCGTACCCTCGGAGACCCATACAGTACCGAGCCGTTTGTTCTTGGTGCGGGTCCATGCATCGACCTGTTCGCCGATCACGGGTAAAGCGACTGGCTTCTTTCCGAGTGCTCGAACCTCCCCCACCTTCATCCAGCCGCCTGTTGACTTGGACTTGCGAAGCAGCGGGTCGAGCAAGGGGCCGAGGCCGGGCAGCGCGCTCACGCCCGCGATCACGGCGGCGGAAACGCCTCCCAATACAGTCATAAATCGGCGGCGAGGGTTTTTGTCGGCCCGTTCTTCTGTCTCCACGACGTACTCCTGAAGTAATTCCCGTTTCGAGCGTCAAAACCCTATCATCATCGCTCTGAAAACACCTAATGTCTGCTCAGCTCGCCGAGATATCGAAGAGCGCTAAGGTATAAGGGGCTTACGCATGAAATACGTCGAAGAAGGAATACAATTGGCAGCAATTGCGGCTGTGCTCGGACTGAGCTTCGCGTGCGGAGGTGGGGCAGAGGAAGCCGAAGAACCAGAGGTTGAGGAAACCGAAGGTGGCGAGTTCGACGTGCCCGATGAGCCAGCCGGAGAGAGCGTCGATGAAATGACCGACGCGGAGGGGCTTGAGGACGTGGTTGAAGAGGCATGCGAAGAGGGCGATGCCGCGTGCAAAGATGCCGAGGGTGACGCACTCAACACCGATGAAGAAGGCGATGGTCCTGATGCAGAGAAGGGAGTCGACCCCAAAGTTGCGTGGCGTCGGCGTGTTGCGCGGGGCAAGCAGGTCTTCATCAAACGCTGCGACTTCTGCCACCCAGATGGCGATGAAGACACGGGTCCGAAGCTGCGTGGCATCCGTTGGCCGACCGGAAAGATCGTCTCGATTGTGCGCAAGGGCAAAGGAAAAATGAAGCCGATGCCACCCTCAAAGATCTCCAGTGCGCAGATGAAGGATCTACTCGCTTATCTTTCCACTATCCGTACCGCGCGTGGTGTCAAACGCCCGTAGCGCGAGCGTCGTTCCCCCGCTAGCCTTGATCGTATTCACGATTGCGGGCTGCGCATCATTGCCTCCTTCACGCTATGGTGTTGATGATGTCGCCTTCGACGGGGTCGACGAGATGGATGAGGCCGCGCTGCGCGACGCAATCGCGACGGCTGAGCGTGACGAATTTTTGTTCTGGGTCTGGCCCTGGACGGACTGGGAACTTTTCGACAACACGGTCTTCGAGCGTGACGTTGCGCGCATCGAGCGCTGGTACAAAGCTCGTGGCTACTACCACGCCAAGGTCACCGAGGCCGAGGTCGAGCCGCGCTCTGCGCTTCAGTCCGATCGGATTCCGCTTCCACGTGAGGTCGACAAACATACAGAAATCCCCTGCGAGCGCATTGAAGAGGACGAAGGGTGCCTCGTTCGTGCGCGCTTTGTCATCGAGGAGGGCGAGCCCGTTTTAGTCGATGACATCCATTTTGAGGGTGTCGATAGTCTTTCATCTGACGAACAGTTGGCTCTACGCGATGCGGTTGTGCTCGTTTCCGGCGAACGTTTTGACGAGATGCTTTACGATGAAAGCAAGCGACAGATAAAACGCACGCTTGGCACGGCATCGTATGCGCGAGCGGAACTCGAAGGTCGTGTCGAGATCAATCCCGCGACCAATCGAGCGACGATCACCTTCAAGATCACACCTGGTCCCACTTGTACGCTCGGGAAGATTAGCGTGGCTGGAAATAATGAACTACCGGCTGACGTGATTTTGTCTGCGTCCTATTTACGGACCGGGGACCCTTACAATACCGAGGAGTTGGAAGAGGCGAACCGTGCTATCGCAACCCTAGGTGCGTTTTCTGCGGTTTCGGTTGAGCCACAGATTCCGTCGGAGGATGACGACGCCTCCGTGATCGACATCGTCATCAAGGTCACCCCTGGTAAACTATTTACCTTGGGTATTGGTATCGGCGTCCAAAATGGAACCATGGAGTTTGGGGATCAACAGAACGCGAACTCGGAGTGGGACATCCACCTGCTTTCTTTCTTAGAAGATCGAAATTTCTTGGGTGGATTTCGGAAGTTCCGTGTCGAAGAGCGTCCACGGCTGATTTTTCCCGCATCATTTCCTGGAGGGATCGACACGCCGAAACCTGGTAACGAATTCAAACTCGAGTTCCGCCAACCCGACTTCATTGAAGCACGGACGACCCTGGTCGCGTCGGGCGAATGGGACTATGGCCCCGACCCCAACGTGCCCGCGGGGCAAACGCAGCGACCCTTTCGTCACGAGATCGGCGGCCGTCTAGGCCCTGAACGGAGCTTTTTCGATGGCAAGCTCTTTTTGCAGCTTGCACTTCGCTCGACGGTGTTTCTGCCTGACGCAGGGTCGATCTCACCTTCGAGCTACTACTCGCTCTTTCTCGAAGAGCACATCGGGCTCGATTTTCGCGATAACCCTGCGCAGCCGCGGTCGGGATTGTATATCGGCTCAAACTTCGAGCAGAGTCAAAGCGCGCTACTTTCCTCCTGGACCTTCTATCGCGTGGTACCGGAGATCCGCGGATATGTACCACTGAGCGACGACCTCGTGCTCGCAGGGCGTTTTTCTCTCGGCTGGATGGACGTCGAAGCGAAGAGTGATGAGATACGCGGTCCGGATGGTGACCTGGCTGTCTTTGACGAACGGCTGGGGCCGCGCATCTTGCGCTTTCGTTCGGGTGGCGCCAACAGTAACCGCGGTTACCCCGCAAATACGGTAGGCGCGAGCCGACACGCTGGCAACGGTGGCCTTCGCGAGTGGGAAAGCTCGCTCGAACTCCGCTGGCAGCTAAACACGAGCTGGGGTGTCGTAGCCTTTCTGGACATGAGTGATGTGGATGACGGGTGCACGCAGACGAGTCAGGACGACGGTTTTCTCATCGATTGCGTCCTCAGCGGCTACCACCGTGGGAGGCGATACGCCGACCTCAACCCCGAGTTCAAAGCCGACAGTGGGAGTTCCGGTGCCACCTGGCGGTGGGAACATATGCACGCCTCTGCTGGGCTTGGCATTCGTCTTAACACGCCGATTGGTCCGTTCCGACTCGACGTGGGGGTGCAGTTACCATTCGCGCAATACCCCGGACGTGGCAATGCCTGCCCCGGTGAACTCAGTGATGCCCCAACAGCGCAAGAGCTGTCGGAGCGTGAGAATGAGCTCGCTGAGTTGAACGAGCCAGATAATATTGAAGCCAAAGTGGATTGCCTCGTGGGGCGACCGTACGCACCACTTTTCTTTGGTCTGTTCGGTCCCGACGTCCCGATGGCGTGGCACTTTTCGTTTGGTGAGGCATTCTGATGAAGCGTCTGTTCAAGGGCTTTGGAAGGTTCTTGTTCTGGGTTGCACTCACGACCCTGGCCCTTTTCGTGAGCCTCGCCGTACACCTGAACACGGACTCTACGCGCGGCGTTGTCCGCAATACCTTGGTCGACTTTGCCAACGGTGAGATTTCGGGGCGCATCGAGATCGGCGAGATCGAAACGCTCCTGCCGTGGAAAGTCGTGGCTCGCAAGGGCGCCGTCTACGATGAAAACGGTCAGCGCGTACTGTTCGTGGAAAGGCTCGTCGCTGTCCCCAACCTTGCAGCGCTCTTCTCGGGTTGGATCCACTTTGTTCAAGTCGACGGTTTCGGCGTCGAAGTGGGGCTGTTCAAGAACGAAGACGACCTGCCCACGATCGCCGACGCTTTTTCGCCGAAGGTTCCCAGTCCTGACGATGGTACGCCACCGCCGATCGGCGCGAGTCTTGGTTCGATCCGTGTTCACAACGCGAAGGTGGTGGGCAATGTTCCGCTGATCGACGGCTTGGCACTCGCGAATGTCGACGCTGAGCTCCAACTTCGAGTTAAAGACGAATTTGTGCTGCGCTTTCTCTCTGGCAGCGCGAAGTGGGTTGAGCCGTATGCGTTTGAGACTTCGATCGAACCGCTGACGGGCGCCATTCATAGTGAACCGGACAAAGGCATTCGCTTCGACACGGTCTTGCGCACGAACCGGCTTGGCTTTGAGGAACGTGCCGATGTTCGTTTCCGATTGCAGAATGAGGAGATCGACCTGCTCGTACACGCGGATCCCATCCACGCCTCGCTTGCGCACCAGGTCGGCGTGCCCGGAACCGAAATCCTCAAGGGCAAGGTTCGCACTTATTTTCACCTCTATGGACCGCCCGACGATCTGCGCTTCTACGCGCATCCATCGACCGAAGGCGGGGCGGCCCGTGTGCGTGGTGAGATTCGTCCGGGGTTGGTGAAGGTGTTCGGTGAGACGGACGGGACGGTGAGCTTACCACCCGTCTTGGAGAACGCCCCGAATGTCTCGTTCGATGGGAACCTTGCACTCGAGTTTCGTGGCGAGGACCCACCGACTTTTTGGGCCCATGTGAAAGGTGGGAACTTTGACGACCTCGTGATTCCGCATGCGGATCTTGAAGGTCGCATCTTGGAGGACCAGGTGCAGATCGAGCGCGCAGACCTCAAGCTGGGTGGGGGAAACGTGAGTTTACACGGCTCGGTCTCGTTTGAAGGCGCGCTCGACCTCAAGGCGCAAGGGCGTGTCGCGAACCTGGCCCGCGAGCCCAACATCCGACGCCTGGCACCGGAAGTGCGTGGTTCGGCGAAGGTCGATGCGCATATTGTTTCCGATGCGGAAGGACCGATTGAGGTCGAAACGAAAGTTGTCGCGCAGAATCTCAGTTACGGTGATGTAAGGACGGGGGCGGCCACCGCGCGTGGGCGCGTCGTTCTTGCGCCTGAAGGCCCGCTTCTCGATCTGCGTGTACATGGCGAGAAAGTCACAACAGCTGGTTACGACTTCGGACGCGTGGACGCTGATCTCAAACAAAACCAAATGGGCCGCCTGACGTTCGACGCCGAAGCGCAAACTAAGGACGGACGAGAGTTGGCTGCTCGTGGCCGTGTGAACTACCAAGGAGACGAAGATGTCGAGGTCACTGTCGATGAAGCGCGAATCCGGTCGGGGGACCAAGTTTGGGAGGGGAGCATGGACGCGCTTCGGGTTTCGAAGAATGGTAATCTCCGCATTGACAAACTCCGATTGGGAGACGCAGACAGTCACCTCCACGTCGATGGCGTGATTTCTCCAAAAGGCGAGTCCGATTTTGTGGCGGAGTTGCGCGATTATAGCGCCAAGGAAT
This sequence comes from uncultured Polyangiales bacterium, assembly GCA_964487255.1. GTDB lineage: Bacteria > Myxococcota_A > Polyangia > Polyangiales > CAZAQV01 > CAZAQV01. The sequence continues at coordinate 109,678 of CAZAQV010000017.1, forward strand.
TTGGGGCCATCTTGGGTCTACCCGTCACCGACGTGGAGGGCATTCTCAATGGAAGGGTCGCGCTTCAAGGTAAGCTATCGGACCCAACTTTCACTTTTGTAGGGACAGTGCGAGACGGAGCGGTCGGCCAACTCACCGGGGTCTCTCTTCAGGGCAAGGCCGATTATCACAAGGACGTGCTCAAGCTCGACCTAGACGCCAAGGTCGAGGAGCACGGCGCGCTGAGTGTCGAAGGAGACATCTATCTCGAGGGCAGCATTGCAGATCCGATTGAGACGCTTTCCAGCGGGATCTTCGATGTTCGTTTTGAGACCAAGAACTTTGAGTTGAGCTTGTTGCAGCGCTTCTTGCCTGATGAGCACCCCATTTCGGGCAAGTTGACGGCGAGTGGTACGCTAAGTGGTCCTGTGATCGCACCTGAGTTGTCCGGCGATTTTGAAGTCGTCGAGCTTCGTTATCGCGACTATGCGCCTGTCGATCTCGAAGGCGACTTGGACTACCAGCAGGGGTACATGATCTCACGAGTTACCATCACTGACGAGCACGGTCCGCTTTTGGAGGTCGAGGGAAATCTGCTGCTTGACCTTGCATACGCGATCGGCCATCCGCGAGAGGCGCTCGAAGCAATTTCAACCACGCCCTGGCGCCTCAGTCTTCGGAGCGAGCATCGAACGTTGGAGCAGTGGCCTGCCTGGCTTTCGGACTATGTACCCACGACGGTCCGCGACGTGTCGATGGGTTTTGTCGCCGGTTTCTCCGGCGGCACCTCGAGCACCAACGGCTATGCGGATGTGATCTTAGAGTGGGCCGACGAAGAGGTTTCCATTTTTGGCTGCGGTGGCGGCGAGCAGAGCCCACACCTTCAGGTTCGCGCCAACCTGGTCGATGGAAAGACTCGCGTCGACGTTCTTGGGTTTGTGGCGGGCCGACCGGCACTTCGAGGGTTGTTTTCGGTCGCCACACCGATCGACGATTGGCTTGCCGGTGAGGTCATCGCGATGAACCAGCCCGCGAATCTGGTGCTCGAAGTTCCGCGTCTTCCGGTTGCTTCGGTACCGGAGCTGTGCCTCTTCGCAACGGGCGAAATCGGCGGAAAGGCAGAACTATCTGGTCTTTTCACGACCTCGCCGCGCGGCACCATCGAAATTGATGGTGAGAACATCGCGTTTTTCAATGCGTCGCCAGGCGACTTGGCGATGCGTATCGAGGTCGACCCCTCTGAGATCACCGCCAAAGCCGAGATGAACGCCGAAGACGGCGGACGTATCGAGCTCGATGGTTACTTTCCGTTGCGTTTTGAGAACCCTTTCATGCCCGTGCTTGACCCCGACCGCGCAGCGTTCAATCTTGACGTTCGAAATGCGAGCTTGGCACCGCTCCTTGCGTGGGTTCCTCAAGTCGAGAGCGCGGGTGGACACGTTGATGGTGTTGTTCAGGTGCGCAGCAAAGACGGTAACCTCGATATGTCGGGGGAGCTCGTACTCGACGACGGTTTTATGAAAATTGGGAGTTTGGGACAGCACCTCAGTCGAATGAACGGTCGCTTAATCTTGCATTCCGACTGGATCGAACTCGACCAAATTACGGGCTACGACGATGGGAGCGCTTCGCTCAACGGCGCGCTCTACTTCGATGGCTGGACACCGAGTCGAATCAAACTTAATGTTGAGACGGACAGTTTTCCCGTTCGCTCCGAAGGCATCGTCTTGGCACGTGCAACGACGGAGTTTGGGCTCCAGGGGCAATTTGGCATCGACGCTGCTGAGCTTGACGTGAAGGTGAAGGACGCAAACGTCCAGCTGCCAGAAGCGACCACACGTACAACACAGCCACTGCAGGAACATCCTGATATTCATGTGCTCGGAAGGCGCTACGTTGAACCCGAGGCTCTAAACGAGTACCCGTTGCGTGTCACGGTGGACGCAACGGAGCCATTTTGGGTTCGACGGACGGACTTCGCGGCGCAGATCGCCGCCGAAATTGAGGCAATCTATAAACAGGAGGAACTCTATTTATCTGGCTATATCGAAATCCGGCGTGGGTTTTTCGAGGTGTTTGGCAAGCGCTTCGAACTGGAGTGGGGAACGATGAACTTTGATGGAACATCTTCCATGGACCCCGGAGTCAACCTCGAAGCCACCCACGAGCTTAGCGGGGGTGGGACCGTGACCGTCGTCGTGTCCGGGACTTTGCGGCGCCCGGAGGTGACGTTCAGCTCGACCGAAAGCGCAAACCAGGGGGAGATCATCGGCCTTCTGCTCGGTGGTGGGCGTTCTCGCGCAAACGCAACCAATTCGGCCGAAGGTGATGCTGCGAACTTCCTAGGCGGCATCGCAGCGGGTATGTTGACACTTACGCTTCGTGACGAGTTTGGCGACTACATTCCGATGTTTGCCTTTGATTACGATCGTGGGTTCGGCGTGCGCGCGGGATGGGACGCAGACTCGCTTATTCCCGAGGCCTTTAGCAGCTTCGTGACCGGTGCGTACTTCGAAGGGCACTTCAAGTCGACGGATGGAAACAGCCAAAACACGTCCACCTCGTCGAGCGCGCAGTCGGGTGGACTCGGTGTCAAGTTCATGCTCGAGCTACAGCACCCGAACAGTTTCATTACACAGATCATGTATATGGTGCCGAACAACGCCCGCATCGACTTCATCTGGGAGCCCTAGAGTTCCTGGCTCTTCACGGCTTCGCTTCGAAACCAATGATGTGCAGGTAGCACATCAGGTTTCTCGGGCTTCGCACGTTCATCGAGCGGTCCATCTTGCGCCGAACTCCGGCTTACCGCTTCCTCCAGTCGCTCGAGCTATGTTTAATAGCCCTTCGCTCCTTCCGTGCAGGGGCGCTCGGAGTCGACACAACCTGAACTCGCTCACAAATGCTCTGCGCCGGGGCGCCTAGTTGGCGTAGCAATGGGGTTCGGGCTAGGTTGCGCCCGTTATGGGGCGCAAGCTTTTTGGTACGGATGGCATTCGAGGCAAAGCCAATCACGGCGACATGACGCCCGAGGTGGCGTTTCGTATTGGCGCAGCTGTGGCAGTTTTTGCTCAGAATGGTGCAAACCACACCCCGCGTATCGTGATCGGAAAGGACACGCGCGTATCCGGGTATATGTTCGAGACGGCGCTCTCTTCGGGTATTTGCGCGATGGGTGGCAATGTGATGCTCTCGGGGCCACTTCCTACGCCGGGTATCGCACACATCACGCAGAGCATGCGTGCGGATGCTGGCATCGTCGTTTCGGCATCACACAATCCCTACGAAGACAACGGCATCAAGATCTTTGGCCCGGATGGCTATAAGCTCGACGACGCAATCGAGGAGCGTCTTGAAGAGCTTATCTTAGGCACAGAGCTTGACAAGAAGCGCGCGCAGGGGACTCGCATCGGCAGTGCGCTCCGGCTCGACGACGCGCAGGGTCGGTACATTGCCTTCGTCAAGGCATCCTTTCCCAGCAACCAGACGCTCGATGGTGTAAAGGTGGTGGTGGATGCTGCGCACGGAGCGGCATACAAAGTGGCGCCCGCCGTATTTCGTGAACTAGGCGCCACAGTGCACTCCATCGGTGTCAAACCCAACGGTCGCAACATCAATCGGCGTGTGGGCGCGCTACACCCTGAAGCTTGCGCAAGAGAGGTGCGAAAGCACGGTGCCCAGCTGGGTATCGCCCTCGATGGTGACGCGGACAGACTGATCGTCGTCGATGAGCGGGGCGAAATCATCGATGGGGATACCGTGATGGCTTTGTGCGCGCGCCGCATGCTCGCCAATAAGTCGCTACGCAAGAAGACGCTCGTTGCGACGGTGATGAGCAACCTCGGGCTTGAAAAGGCGGTTGAGAAGGCTGGGGGCAAGTTGCTTCGTACGGCAGTCGGCGACCGTTACGTGGTCGAAGCGATGCGCAAGAAGTCTCTCAACTTTGGAGGCGAGCAGTCGGGGCACCTTATTTTCCGTGATCACGCTACGACGGGTGACGGATTGATCGCTGGCATGCAACTCTTGGGCATCATGGGCGAGGAGAAGCGCCCGATTTCTGAGCTCGCGCAAGAGGCGATGACGCGCGTGCCGCAAATCCTATTGAACTTCCAAGCCTCAAAGAGAAGACCGATCCACCAACTTCCTAAGACCAAGCAGGTAATCTCCTCTGTTGAAGGAAAGTTGCGGGACAAGGGCCGTGTTTTGGTTCGCTGGAGCGGCACGGAGCCGAAGCTGCGAGTGATGGTCGAGGGTCCGAAAATGACGGAAATCAAACAGCATGCTGAGCGTATCGGAAGGACCGCAATGACCGAGATAGGTGCCTAGGATGCGCACGGTTTGGACATGCGATGCAGCGCTCCGGATGGCTTGTTTGACCTCGTGGGTTTCCCTGCACACAATTGACCGATGTTGCGTTTCTTAACCTTATTTCTCTTCTTGGGTGCCTGCGCGCCGGCGCCAGGAGAGACCAGGCGCTTTGGAACCGACTCTTCCTTTGAGGAAGACTCCCAGGTGATTGAGGAGGACGCAGCACGTCTGACACCTGACGCCACCAGCAAAGTGCCCGATGCGTCGGTCGCGTGTGACTGCACGATGGCGAGTGCCGAAGAGACGCGCCAGCGCTCAAGTACGTGTGGGAACTACGAAGAGAAACGTGCGTGCAATGGTTGCACCTGGGGTGCGTGGCAAGGGACGCCACCGGCGTGTGCGTGCGAACCCGGTAGTACGGGTGAGACGCGCGAGGTCGAGGGTGGCACCGGCTGCGCTGCCGGTAAACGCATGGAACAAGAAGTCTGCAACGACGACGGCAGCGGCTACACATGGACGGCGACCACGTCATTCGATGGCTCTGCCAAAGAGTGTGAGGCAAATAGCAAAGACACGCGCACACAGCAGGGCTCGTGCCGTGAGTACCAGCAGACCCGAACGTGCTCATCCAGTTGTAAATGGGGTAGCTGGACGGGGAGCGAGGGCGAGTGCTACCCCGACAACAAGTATATTGGCGACGCTTGTGGTAACGGCGGGACGTGCCAGTGCAGCAAGGCAAGCCCCGATAGCTGCTCGCCGGCCTATACGTGTCCAGACGGCTTTCAGTGGCGTACGGGGCTTTGTGGCGGGCGGGATCCCGTCTGCTGCGAACCCATGTGCGGCGCCATGGATGCCGTGGGTACGGGGGACACGGCCTGTCCTCTTGGGCACAAGTTTAACGGCAGCGACTGCGTTTTGGTCAGGGGTTGCAGCGGCTGCACTGGCGCGGACTGCGATCGATTGCTGACCTTCACCGAATGCTCCAACCTCAAGACAGCCTGCAGTTAGTGAAGAGTCATTAAACGCGATGAGCGTGCGCAGCCAAAGAAACCCGATGTGCTAGGAGCACATCGCTGGTTTCGACGCGCAGCCGTGAAGAG